>JBBDYN010000020.1:107853-158961 GCA_040901465.1 Xanthobacteraceae bacterium | reverse complement strand
CGCCGCGCAGGTCGGCGAGCGGCACATCGGCGCGCGCGGCGATCGCCGCGAAACCAATGCGCTCGATCGGCGTCTCCACGAGCAGCGCCAAAAATGATTCAATGATCTTGTCGCGGTTGGCCTTGGCCATGGCGACCTCCACAATTCAGCACCCGGTCTGAATCTAGGATAGCCGTGTGGCCGAGAAAAGGCCCTAGCCCGCAAGCTCGCGCGAGCGGCGCGTGGCCGCCGCCACAGCCTTTTTCATCAACGGATCGAGGCCGCTCTTGCCCATCAGCACCTTGAGCGCGGCCGCCGTCGTGCCGCCGGGCGAGGTCACGTTTTCGCGAAGCTTCGCCGCGTCGAGTTCCGAGCGGTGCAGTAGTTCGCCTGCGCCCGCAACGGTCGCACGCGCGAGGCGCGCCGCGAGCGGCTTCGGCAATCCCACGGCGGCAGCAGCACGCGCGAGACTTTCCGCGAGCAGAAACACATAGGCCGGGCCCGAGCCGGACACGGCCGTCACCGCGTCCATCCATTT
The DNA here is from genome assembly GCA_040901465.1 of Xanthobacteraceae bacterium. Classification (GTDB taxonomy): domain Bacteria; phylum Pseudomonadota; class Alphaproteobacteria; order Rhizobiales; family Xanthobacteraceae; genus JAUSIF01. The sequence goes on along the minus strand of JBBDYN010000020.1, from coordinate 158,444 downwards.
CTCGTTCTTGATCCACTCGACCGGCCCGGTCGCCGAAAGCAACGCATCCGCGAGGTCACGCGCGCCGCTCTTCACGCGCGCGTTCGGCACCGCCACCGTGACGCCGTGGCCGATCGAAGCCGGCGTGTTCGGCATCGCGCGCACGATCGCCGTTCCCTTCGGCAGATGCTTCGCGAGAAATCCGATCGTGCGTCCGGCCATGATCGAGATCACGACCGTATCGCGGCCAACGAAACGCGCGACGACCGGCATCGCCGCCGACGCAGCTTGCGGCTTCACCGCAAGCACAATCGCCGCATGCGTCGCGATCAACTGCGGCTGAAGATCTCGCATGATGCGCCGCGCGGCGATGAGCTTCGCAACGTCGGGTGGCGGTGCTGGATCCATGACGGAAAGCAGAGCCGGCGGCATGCCGCGCGCGAGCCATGCCTCGAGCATCGCGCCGCCCATCTTGCCGGCGCCGACGAGCAGAACTGCTCCCGGTACCGACGCGAGCGGATTCATTTCATGCCTCGCCGGCGGTCTCGAACAGCGTGGCTTCCATCGCTTCCTTCGCCGTCTTGCCGGCCCAGATCACGAATTGGAACGCCGGGAAGCAGCGCTCGGCCGCGTCGAGCGCGCTCTTCAAGAGCGCCTCGCACTGCCGGCCGCTCGCCGTGGCGCCGCCCGCGAGCAGGAGCGCGTTGCGGTACATCACCATGCCTTCGTCGGACCACAGATCGAAGTGGCCGACCCAGAGCTGCTCATTGACGATGGCGAGCAGCTTCAGCACCTCTGGCCGGCGGCCCTCCGGTACCTTCAGATCGAACGCGCACGCGAGGTGCAGCGCCTCGATCTCGCTCATCCATTGAAAGGAGACGTGGTAATCGGCCCAGCGACCCGTGATCGAAAGCGAAATCTCGCAATCGCCGGAGCGTTCGAAGCTCCAGTCATTGAGCGACGCCAGCCGCTCGACCAAATCGACCGGATTTGCCGGATGTTCGACATCCATTTCGGTGAAAGCCATGCTCGACCCCGTGATCGTTATTGTTATGCGTGGGCCGAATGTGCCCCCGCACGGCGCACGCCCCACCGATGAAGATGATTCGTCCCGGCCCCGTATGGCGGCAGCGTGACCGAATCATCACGGAACTGCGACAACGTTCCACAATCCACGAACGCTCGCGAGCGCAGCAGAATCGGATTCGGTCTGTGCTTCAATGGTCTGATTGGAAGCATCCACAAGCTTCCGGCAGCGCGCGACGAAACGCCCGTATCAGGCGACTCCGGAGCCGCCCTTGCTGCCCTTCGCGGGCTCGATTCCGAGCTTCTTTTCAACTTCGGCGAGTCGTGCGCCCAGACGCTCGTTTTCCTCGCGCGCCTTCACCGCCATTTCCTTGACCGCCTCGATCTCCTCCCGCGTCACCACGTCCATGTCGCGCAGGATGCGTTCCGCCTGGGACTGTACGAGCGTCTGAACTTCACGCCGCACGCCGTCGGCCACGCCGGCGGCGTCGTTCATCAGGCGGGCCATCTCGTCGAAGAACCGGTTGTTGGTCTGGGTCATGCGCGCCTCCGCGCGAACGATGGGCTCGAAGACAATGACATGGGGCCTCACAAGGAATGACGCAAGCGCGCTTTGCCGCCCCGATTTCAGCGCCTTTGTCGGCTTGACTTCCCCATCCTCCGAGCCGATCACGCCGCGATGCCGACCCTCGCGCTCCCTTTCCCGGATTTCGATCCGGTCCTGATCTCGATCGGTCCCTTCGCGATCCGCTGGTATGCGCTTGCCTATGTCGCCGGCATCTTGGCGGGCTGGTGGCTCGCGCGCCGCGTCGCCGCGGACGGGCAAGCGTGGAGCGGATACTCGCCGATCCGTCCGGTCGATGTCGACGACGTGATCGTCTGGTGCGCGCTCGGCATCGTGCTGGGCGGCCGCATCGGCTACGTGCTGTTCTATCAGCCCACCTATTTTCTTTCCCATCCGCTTGAGATTTTCGTCCTGTGGCGCGGCGGCATGTCGTTCCACGGCGGCTTCATCGGCACCGTGCTTGCGCTGATCCTGTTCGCGTGGCGGCGCAAGATTCCGGTCCTGTCCATGCTCGACATCGCCGCGATCGTGACGCCGATCGGACTCTTACTAGGCCGCCTCGCCAATTTCGTGAACGGCGAGTTATGGGGCCGCGCCACCGAAGTCCCCTGGGCGGTCGTATTTCCCCACGCCGGGCCGCAGCCGCGCCACCCGAGTCAGCTTTACGAGGCAGGCCTCGAAGGCGTCGTGCTGTTTCTGACCCTGTACTTCGCCATGCGCCGCGGCGCGCTCACGCGTCCCGGCCTGATCGGCGGATTGTTCGTCGCCGGCTACGGACTCACGCGCGTGTTCGGTGAATTTTTCCGCGAGCCCGATGCGCACATCGGGTTTCTCGCCGGCGGACTCACCATGGGCATGCTCCTGTCTCTGCCCATGATCATCATCGGCGTCATTGCGATCATCTTCGCGATGCGCCGCCCGACCGCGGCATGAGCGCGCTCGAACAGGAAATCCGCGCGCTGATCGAAAGCGAAGGCCCGATTCCCGTTTCGCGTTACATGGCACTTTGCCTCGGTGACCCGCGATACGGCTACTACATGACGCGCGATCCCTTCGGCGCGGCGGGCGATTTTGTCACCGCACCGGAAGTGAGCCAGATGTTCGGCGAGTTGCTGGGGATCTGGAGCGCGGAAGTCTGGCGCATGATGGGCGCGCCCCGCCCCGCCCATCTTGTCGAGCTCGGTCCCGGCCGCGGCACGCTGATGGCCGATATGCTGCGCACGGCAAAAGTCGCGCCTGTATTCCGCGCCGCCATCGACCTGCATCTTGTGGAGACGAGTCCCGTGCTTGCCGAGCGTCAGCGTGCGGCGCTCGCGTCGGTCGGCGCCGGCGCGCAATGGCATCGCAGCGTCGACACGCTGCCCGAGGGCCCGCTCATCGCAATTGCCAATGAATTCGTCGACGCGCTGCCGGTCGATCAATTGATAAGGACAGAAGACGGCTGGCATGAGCGTAGGGTCGGGATTAAGGATGGACGGCTCGCCTTCGCCCTCGATCCCGTCCCGTTGCCGGGCGTCGGTGCGAACCTGCCAAAGCTTCAGGCAAAGCCGGGCGCAATGCTCGAGCGCCGCGATCTTGCTCCGATCCGTGAGATTGCGCGCAAAATCGCCGCGTTTGGCGGCGCCGCGCTTATCGTCGACTACGGCCACGTGCAAAGCGCCTTCGGCGACACGTTGCAAGCGGTACGCGCGCATCGCGTCGCCGACCCGCTGGAAAATCCCGGCGAGGCCGACCTCACCGCGCACGTCGACTTCGAACAGCTTACGGCAACCGCCATGCAGACCGGCGTTAACGCGCTCGGTCCGGTCACCCAGGGAGACTTTCTTCGCGTCCTCGGCATCGAACTGCGCGCGGAAAATCTGAAACGCGGGAAGGATGCGAACACTGCCGCGCTCGTCGACGAAGCGGTCAGGCGGCTGACCGGCCCCTCGCCCGGGATGGGCGAATTGTTCAAGGCGCTCGCCTTGACGCATCCCGCACTCCCGGCGCCACCTGGATTTGACACGTGACGCGGGCACGGCGAGCTTGACCGCGATGATGATTCAGTCGCCGAAACTCTCGGGCTTACGCTATTTGCGCCACGCCTTCTTCACGCGCGAAGGCGGCGTGTCGGACGGACGCTACGCGAGCCTCAACGGCGGCCAAGGCTCCAAGGACGATCCCGCCCGTGTCGCCGAAAACCGTCGCCGCATGACAGCCGTACTGCAAGTCGCCGACGGCACGCTCGTGACCGCTTATCAAGTTCATTCCTCGAACGCAGTGGTCGCGACCAAGCCTTGGACGCGCGCCGAGGCACCGCGTGCCGACGCGATTGTCTCCAAGACACCTGGACTTGCGATCGGCGTGACCGTCGCCGATTGCGGGCCGATCCTGCTCGCCGACAGCGATGCCGGCGTGATCGGCGCCGCACACGCCGGCTGGCGCGGTGCGCTGGACGGCGTGATCGAGGCCGCGGTTGCAAAAATGGTCGAGCTCGGCGCAGTTCGCGACCGCATTGCCGCTGCCATCGGTCCGCTCATCCGCCAGCCGAGCTACGAGGTCGGGCCGGAATTCGTCGCGCGCTTCCGCGACGCCGACCCCGCGTTCTTGCGCTTTTTTGCGCCGGCCTCGCGCGACCACCACGCGCTGTTCGACCTGCCCGGCTTCATCGCACTCCGGCTGAAGTCCGCCGGCGTCAGCGTGATCGACGACCTCGGCTTCGATACCTACACGGACGAGGTCCGCTTCTTCAGCTTCCGCCGCACCACGCACCGCGGCGAGGCGGATTATGGCCGGCTGATCGCCGCGATCGCGCTCGCCGATTGATCGGCTGGACCCCGCGCCGAATTCCGACTACGACAATCCCATCGGCGACGTTGCGGCCCCCAAGCGGGTGACACGCGGCGCGTCTGGCGGGGAGCGTTAAATGCGGCTTCGGCACCGAGTACGCCGGGCGTTCGGCCATTCATGGCCGCGCCGCCGCTCGTCTCTTGTCATCATTGCCGCGCTGCTACTCGCGGGTTGCGCCAACAGCGACCAGACGGTGACCGGCTCGATTCCGCCCGCCGGCATGAAAACAATCGCGTTCGAATCCGTCGACGGCCCGCCCAAGCCGGTGTTCGACCGCCTCGTGGCTGCGCTGTCCGCAGAGGCCGAGCGCCGCGAGCTGCCCGTCGTCACCCACAACGGCCCGGCCACCTATCGCGTGCGCGCCTATCTCGCGACGCTCGTGGAGAAGAAAAAGAAGCAGGCGAGGCTGTCATGGGTCTGGGAAGTATTCGACGCAAGCCAGAACCGCGCCTTCCGCCTTTCCGGCGAGGAGGCGCTCGGCATTCCCCGCAATGACGTTTGGGCGCAATGTGACGACGCCCTGCTGCTGCGCGTCGCCGCCAAGGGCTTCGACGAACTGGTCGCGCGCCTCGGGCCGCTGCCCTCCGCCCCGGCACCATCCGTCGAGCCGCAACCCGCCGGCCCCGCCGTCGCCTTCGCCGACCCACAGCTTTAGTTTATCGCGCGGCCACGCGCGCGGTTACCCGGCGCACGCCGACTTCTCGACGTGGCTCGGCCTGTCCGTTACCGGACGCCGCCGGCGGGAACGTCTCGCGCACGTGCTTCGTCAGTATTTCGCCGCAGGCCCCCGCGTGTTCGGCCAGCATTCGCCGCCGGTCCCAGATCACGGCAAGCGAAATCTGCAACGGTTGCCGCCGCTGCGTCACGCGCATGGTGCGCAGGGACCGCCGATCTGTTCGCAAAATAGAGGGAATGATCGCGATTCCCTGCCCGGCCTCGGCCAGCGCAAGCAACCCATGCACTCCAATACTCTCAACCAGCACATTCGGCTGTGCACCCGAGAGTCGGCACGCCGCGTCGAAAATCGCGCGTGTCGCAAAGGTCGGACTCAGCAGCAACAACGGATGCCGCACGACCTTGCAGACGTCGATCGTATCGGTCTCATCGATCTCGTACGATGGTGCGCAGGCCGCAAGCACGTGGAATTGCGGCAGCAGGTAGGTTCCGAACAGGTCGTTGTCCACTCGCAGGTTGTTGATGACATTGACGGACAAATCCGCCTCGCCGCGTTCCAGCATGCCAAGATGTTCGCCGGCGTCGGCCTCAATCAGGCTCACTTTGATGCCGTGGCCGCACTCCGATTTGCCGTTCAGAAACGAGGAAAACAGGCCTTCGATGGTGAGCGCCGAAGCCACGATCCGCATCACCTTGATCTCGCCCTGACGCAACGCCTGAGCGCGCTCGGCCAGCGCGCCCGCGCGGGCGAGAAGATCGCGGCAATCGCCCACCATCTGCTGACCCTGCGTGGTCAGCACCAGCCGGCGGCCCACCCGGCCGAACAGCTTGAAGCCGAGCTCCTGCTCAAGGCCGCTGATCTGCCGCGACAGCGCCGGCTGCGTGATGTGCAGCAGACTCGCAGCTTTCGAGACCGTGCCGTGTTCGGCAACGGTAACGAAGGTCTTTAGGCGGCGTAGGTCCATGGGCCAATTATGCCTGGACGGCATCAAAGTCCAGAAAAATTATGCATTGGACGGACGGTATCCCGAAACGGCAGATGTTCACCGCATAAAAATTCCGCCCATCACAGGAGAAAACGATGGCGATTTCGCACGTCACGCGCACGCTCGCGGGCTTCGGCCTGGCGCTTGCGCTCACCGCGGCGGCCGCGGCCCAGCAGGGCCCGGTGGTCGACGCCGAGTGGTTGTCCGTAAATCTCAATAATCCCAACCTGCGCGTCTTCGAAGTGAGCGTCGATCCCGGCGTCTACGAACGCGGCCACGTGCCGGGCGCCGTTAACATTCGGTGGCATTCCGAGCTTGTCGACACGGTCAAGCGCGACCTCGTGAGCCGCGAGAACTTCAAGGCCATGCTGGAAAACGCGGGCGTGACCAGGGATACGACCGTCGTGCTCTACGGCGACAACAACAACTGGTTCGCGGCCTGGGGCGCCTGGGTCTTTGCCATGTACGGCGTTGACGCGAAGCTCCTCGACGGCGGCCGCAAGTATTGGGAAGCAAAGGGCCTGCCGCTGGACAACAAGGCGCCAAGCTATACGAAGTCGAAGATTGAACTCCCGGCGCCCAAGACGGCGTTGCGCGCGCGTCTCGCCGACGTGCTCGCCGTGGTGGAAGGCAAGACCAAGGCCGCGATCCTCGACATCCGCGGTCCCGATGAATTCTCCGGCAAGCTGTTCGCACCGGAAGGCTCGAAGGAACTGTCGGTGCGTGCCGGCCACGTGCCGGGCGCCAAGAACGTGCCGTGGAGCCGCGCGGTCGATCCGGCGACGGGAAAATTTCTTACCAAGGACCAGCTTCAGAAGCTTTACGCCGACGTCGGCGTCGACGGCAAAGCGCCGATCATCACGTATTGCCGCATCGGCGAGCGTTCCAGTCACACCTGGTTCGCGCTGGCGAAAATCCTCGGCTACAGCGTGAAGAACTATGACGGCTCCTGGACCGAGTACGGCAACGCGGTCGGCGTACCGGTCGTGAATCTCGCCGGCACCGTCTGGCAGGGCAAGTAGAGCGAAGCGCTTGAACGGACAATCATGCGGGCTGCTTGCTCGATAAGACAGCCCGCCAATTCAACCGAGAGGGAAGACGAAAATGGCTTTGAGCCTGGGAGACATGGCGCCCGACTTCGAGGCGCAGGCCACCGAAGGAAAGGTCAAGTTCCACGACTGGATCGGCGACAAGTGGGCCGTGCTGTTTTCGCACCCCAAGGATTTCACGCCGGTCTGCACCACCGAGCTCGGCTACATGGCCCGCATCAAGCCCGAGTTCGACAAGCGCAACGTCAAGATCATCGGCCTCTCCGTCGATCCGGTGGACAAGCACGAGAAATGGGCGGACGACATCGAGGAGACGCAGGGACATGCGCCGAACTATCCGATGATCGGCGATCCCGAGCTCACGATCGCGAAGCTCTGGGGCATGCTGCCCGCGAGCGCGAACGGCGACGCTTCCAAGCGCACGCCGGCGGACAATCAGACCGTCCGCAACGTGTTCGTCATCGGACCGGACAAGAAGATCAAACTGATCCTCGTCTATCCGATGACCACGGGCCGCAACTTCGACGAGGTGCTGCGCGTCATCGACAGCCTCCAACTCACCGCCAAGCACAAGGTCGCGACGCCGGTGAACTGGAAGCGCGGGGAGGACGTGATCATCGCCGGGTCGGTGTCCGACGACGACGCAAAGAAAATCTATCCGCAGGGATGGAAGTCGCCGCGACCGTATATCCGCATCGTGCCGCAGCCGCGCGCCTGATCCGGCTTACCCGCGGGGGTGTAAGCGAGCCCCGGCCTGGGGGGCCTGGGCTCAATCGTTTGATGCTTCACCACAGCCGCGGAAAAAGGCGTGGGACGGGCATTTCTTCATATTTACAGGTCGGACCCGCACCGCTACTGACATCCCCTCAATGGCGGGCGGCTTGCCGCCCAGGGGAATGCGTCCATGCGGGCCCGCAATAACGGAAACATCAAGCTGGTCGCGGGCAATTCCAACCGGGCGCTCGCCGAGGCGATCGGGGCCTATCTTGAGACTCCCCTCACCAAGGCCGTCGTACGGCGCTTCGCCGACATGGAAGTGTTCGTCGAGATCGAGGAGAACGTGCGCGGCCGCGACGTGTTCGTGATCCAGTCGACCTCGTTCCCCGCCAACGACCACTTGATGGAATTGCTGATCATCACCGACGCCCTGCGCCGCGCGTCGGCGCGCCGGGTTACGGCGGTGATCCCCTACTTCGGCTACGCGCGCCAGGACCGCAAAGTAGGGCCGCGCACGCCCATATCCGCAAAGTTGGTCGCGAACCTCATCTCGCACGCCGGGGCGAACCGAGTGCTCACGATCGACCTGCACGCCGGCCAGATCCAGGGTTTCTTCGATATTCCGACCGACAATCTTTATGCCTCGCCCCTCATGGTGCGCGACATCAAGGAACGCTTCGACCTCAAGACGATTACGGTGGTCTCGCCCGACGTCGGCGGCGTTACGCGCGCGCGCGGTTTAGCCAAGCGCATCGACGCGCCGCTCGCCATCATCGACAAGCGGCGCGAGCGCCCGAACGAATCCGAAGTGATGAACGTGATCGGCGAGGTCGCGGGCCAAACCTGCTTGCTTGTGGACGACATCGTCGATTCCGGCGGCACGCTCGTGAACGCCGCCGATGCGCTGCTCGAAAAGGGCGCCAAGGACGTCTATGCCTATATCACCCACGGGGTGCTCTCCGGCGGCGCGGTCGCGCGTATCACCGCAAGCAAGCTCAAGGAACTCGTGATCACCGACTCGATCCAGCCGACCGAAGCCGTGCGCGTCGCGCGCAACATGCGCGTGCTCTCGATTGCGAGTCTGATGGGCGAAGCGATCGGCCGCACCGCCTCCGAGGAAAGCGTGTCGAGCCTGTTCGACTAGATTTGGCTTGTCGTCCCGGGCGAGGCGCGCCGCCCGGGCCGCCGAGCGAAGCGAGGGTCCGGCGCGGGTGGACTTGGTTCCTTCATGTACTTCGCCAGCGACAACGCGGCCCCCGTCGCGCCGGAAATTCTTCAGGCGCTCGCGCGAGCCAACACCGGCTTCTCCCCGGCATACGGCAACGACGATTGGACCCGTGCGGTCGAGCGGCGCATGTCGGAATTGTTTGAGCGCGAGGTTGCGACGTTCCTCGTCGCCACCGGGACCGCCGCGAATGCACTGGCCGTCGCCCATTGCTGCCAGCCGTGGAATTCGGTGCTCTGCCACGCGGAATCGCACCTCGCGACCGATGAGGCAGGCGCGCCGGAGTTCTTCGGAGGCGGGCTGAAGCTGAACAATCTACCGGGTGCGAACGGCAAGTTGGCGCCCGACACGATCCGTGCCGCGCTCGCGCGTGGTCGAGGCGTGCCGCACAGCGTGATCCCGGGCGTGCTTTCGCTGAGCCAGTCGACGGAATTCGGCACCGTTTATCGCAACGCCGAAGTGCGCGCGCTCGCGGATATCGCCCACAAGCGCGGGCTTGCGGTGCATATGGACGGCGCGCGCCTCGCAAATGCGCTGGTCAGCCTGGGCGACACGCCCGCGGAAGCGACCTGGAAGGCGGGCGTGGACGTGCTTTCCTTCGGCGCCACCAAGTGCGGCGCGCTCGCGGCGGAGGCCGTTATCTTCTTCGATCCGAAGCGCGCCCAAGGCATGCCGTCCCGCCGCAAGCGCGGCGGACAGCTCATCTCCAAGCAGCGCTATATTGCGGCGCAGTTCGATGCCTTCCTGCGCGACGATCTCTGGCTCGAACTCGCCCGCCACGCTAATGCGGCTGCGGCCCGGCTCGCCAAAGGGCTCACTGAGATCGGCCTGAAGCCGGTCTGGCCCGTCGAGGCGAATGAGGCGTTCATCGTGCTGTCCCCGGAACACGATCGTCGCCTCAAGGCTGCGGGCGCGACCCATGCACCATGGCAGAGCGAGTTCCTGCCGCCGGGAACCATGATCGCGCAGGGCCACCGCATCGTCAGACTCGTGACGTCTTTCGCCACCACCGACGCCGACATTGAAAAATTTCTGGCGGCCGCAGCCGGAAATTAATCTTTCGCCATCATCATTCCACGATTGGGTGGCACACGGCCGCCGTCGCCCCCAATCGACGCCACAATTCCGGTTCCGCGATACGAAATGCGCCAAACCTCGCTCGCAGTTCTTCTGCTCGCCCTCTCCGCGCCCGCTTTCGCGCAATCGGAGGCACCTCAAGCCGTGGAACCGGACCTCGCCGTCGAGCCAGATCCCGCGGCCCTTGCCGCCCTGTTCCCGAACGGCGCGCCGAACCTGCTCGCACCGGAATCCATGGCCACGAGCTATCGGCTGCCTTCCAGCGTGCCGCCGCCCGATGCGAAGCAGAAGGTGCCGACGGGCGTGAAATATTCCGACGGCTCGCTCAAGTATGAGGTCGGAACCAACGTCACCACAAATAAGGCAACGACTTCGATCATCCCCCCGGTGCCCGATCCGAATGCCCTCGGCGGCGCTGCCGGCGGCGCAGGCGAGGTCAAAGGCCAGGTCCTGTACGCCGAGGGACAATGGGAGCTTTTCGGGACGCAAAAGTTCGGCGTGACCCAAGCCGACGGTTCGCGGCCCGCCGCGCAGGAGAGCACCACGTTCGGCAGCGCCTATCAGCTCCCCGACTGGCTGGCCGGTGGCAAGATCGGTGCGAGCCTTGAGTTGGCCCCATCCGACGAGCGCAAGACCCGCGTCGAATACCGGCACAAGTTCGGGCCCGCCGAAGGCTTCATCGCCGCCGAACAGACCTTTGTGCCGGACCGGACGGACGTGAAGCAGGCGCCGGCGGCGGTTCGCGGCGGCGTCATCCGCAAGTTTTGATCTTTCGCACGAAGGCCTTCGCCATCTATTCTCGCCCGGCGCGACGGTGGGAATGGATCATGGCGATCACGAGCTACGCCCAGAACTTCGAGGACGTGATGCTGGCCCGCTGCTTTCCGGGTCCGCGCGGGTTCTACGTCGACGTGGGCGCAAACGATCCCGACATCGATAATGTGACGCGCGTCTTCTACGATCGCGGCTGGAGCGGCATCAATATCGAACCGCTCGTTTCCAATTTCACGCGCCTGAAGAAGCGCCGTCCGCGCGATCTCAATCTGCATCTCGCCGCCGGCGACAGCGACGGCACGATCACCTTCTTTGAGGTCGGACAATGGCACGGTTACTCGACGACTGATCCCGACATCGCCGCCCAGCACGCGAAGCATGGTCTCAAGGTCATCGAGCACAAGACACCGCTGCGCCGCCTCGCCTCCGTTCTCGATGAGCACGCACACGGCAAGGCGATCGATTTTCTCAGCATCGACGTGGAGGGCACCGAGTTGTCGGTGCTCGCCGGCGCCGGACTCGATCGCCACCGACCAAAGCTGATCCTCGCCGAGTCCCGGCTGCCCGTGACCATCAACATGGTCGACCGCTTTTTCGAGGTGCCGGACCGCACCGCGGACTACGCGAAGTTTCTCGAGCCCCTCGCCTATCTGCTCGCCTACCGCGATGGTCTGAACGCTTTTTTCGTCGCCGAGGAACACAAGGACCTCGCCCGACACTTTTATTTTCCGCCCGGCATCGCCGACCGCCTCACCCATGCGGCGTCGGTCCGGCCGTATGAGGCGAAGATCACGAAACTCCGCGCCGAGCTTGCGGCCCTGCGCTCGAAACAGCGCAAGCCCGGCCCGCGCACCCGGACCGGGGCCCAACGCCCGGCCAGGCGCAAGCGCGGAAAATAGCCGCGTTTCCGCTGGTTCCACCTATTTGCCTCGGCCCCGGTCTGCGGTTATAGAGACGCGCCCGCGGCCTTCCGCACCCCTGGAGGCACGCCGCGGCCATCCAAGAGGAATTCGTCATGACCGCGACCCAAGAGATCAAGGCGACTGCGCGTCCGCAGGTCGGCAAGGGGGCCGCCCGCGCAACTCGCCGTACCGGCCGCGTGCCGGGCGTGATCTACGGCGAGAAAAAGCCGCCGCTCCCGATTTCGCTCGACGTCGCCGAGGTCACCCGTCGCATTTATGCCGGCCACTTCCTGACCACCGTCTACGAGATCGAGGTCGATGGCGCGAAGCATCGCGTGATTCCGCGCGCCTACCAGCTCGACCCGGTGAAGGATCGGCCGATCCACGTAGACTTCCAGCGCCTCGGCGTCGGCTCCGTCGTGCGCGTGCACGTGCCCGTTCGCTTCATCAATCATGAGGCTGCACCGGGCATCAAGCGCGGCGGCACGCTCAACATCGTGCGCCACACGATCGAGTTCTATTGCCCGGCAGAGTCGATCCCGGAGAACATCACGGCGGACCTCACCGGCCTCGAGATCGGCAACTCGCTGCACATTTCCAAGATCCAATTGCCGGAAGGCATCCGGCCGGTGATCCGCGATCGCGACTTCACCGTCGCAACCGTCGTGTCGTCCTCGGGCTACATCGAAGAGCAGTTGCTGGCGAAGCAGAAGGCCGAGGAGGAGGCCGCCGCGGCTGCTGCCGCCGCCGAGGCCGGCATCGTTCCCGCTGCCGAGGGCGTCGAGGGCGCCCCGGCTCCGGTCGAAGGTGCCGCTCCGGTGGAAGGCGCCGCGCCGGCGGAAAGCGCCGCGCCGGCCAAGGGCGCTGCTCCAGCCAAGGGCGCAGCCAAGCCCGAGAAAGGCAAGAAGGAATAACGGCGCCCGTTCGCGTGGCCGCGGAGGCTGCCCATGCTCCTGCTCGCGGGGCTTGGCAATCCGGGGCCGCGCTACGCCGGCAACCGGCACAATATCGGCTTTCTCGCCGTCGACGAGATTCACCGCCGCCATCGCTTCGGCCCGTGGCGGCGGCGCTTTCACGGCGAAACCGCCGAAGGCCAGATCGGCGGCGAGCGCATCCTCCTGTTGAAGCCCATGACCTTCATGAACGAGTCGGGCCGCGCGGTCGCGGAAGCGCAGAATTTCTTCAAGATTGCGCTCGGCGACGTCGTGGTGTTTCACGACGAGATCGATCTCGCCGCCGCCAAGGTGCGCGTGAAGACCGGCGGCGGCAATGCCGGGCACAACGGCTTGCGGTCGATCACCGCCCATTGCGGCAACGAGTACGTGCGCGTTCGCATCGGCGTCGGCCGGCCCGAGACCAAGGAGCAGGTCCACGGTCACGTGCTGGACGATTTCGCCAAGGATGAATTTCCCTGGGTCGACGCGGTCCGCGACGCGATCGCCGAATATGCGGAATTGCTGGTCGGCGGCCGCCCCGAGGAATTTCAGAACCGGGTCCACCTCGCGCTGCGCGCCAAGGGCATCAACGTTTCCCCGCCCGAGCCGGCGACCTGAACAGACTTCAACGGATCGAAGATGGGATTCAAGTGCGGCATCGTCGGCCTGCCGAACGTCGGCAAATCGACCCTCTTCAATGCGCTGACTCAGACCGCGCTCGCGCAGGCGGCGAACTACCCGTTTTGCACGATCGAGCCGAACGTGGGCGAGGTCGCCGTGCCCGATCCCCGGCTCGAGGAGGTCGCGCGGATCGCCGCGTCCGCCGCGATCACCCCGACCAAGCTCACGTTCGTCGACATCGCCGGACTCGTGCGCGGCGCGTCCAAGGGCGAAGGTCTCGGCAACCAGTTCCTCGCTAACATCCGCGAGGTCGACGCGATCGCGCACGTCGTCCGTTGCTTCGAGGACAGCGACGTGACCCACGTCGAGGGTGGCGTCGATTCGATCCGCGACATCGAGACGGTCGAGACCGAGCTCATGCTCGCCGACCTCGAAAGCCTCGAGCGCCGCAGCGAACTCCTGGAGAAACGCCTGCGCGGCGGCGACAAGGAGAGCCACAAGACGTTCGAGCTGGTGCAAACGGCGCTCGACTTCCTGCGCGAGGGCAAGCCGGCGCGCCTCGCCTGGATCGCCGACGAGGACAAGGCAGCCTTCCGGGCGCTGGGTCTCCTCACCAGCAAGCGGGTGCTCTACGTCTGCAACGTGGACGAGGCTTCGGCTGCCACCGGCAACGCATGGTCGCGCCGTGTCGATGAAAAGGTGGCGGAACAGGCGGCGAGCCACGCACCACCTCCGGGACACGCGACCGCGAAAGCCGGGGCACAGCCGAAACCGCCGGGCGTTGTCACTATTTCGGCGGCAATCGAGGCGGAAATCGCGCGATTGCCGCAGGCCGAGCAGCGCGAGTATCTGGCCGCGCTTGGTTTGACTGAGCCCGGGCTGGACCGGCTGATCCGCGCCGGCTACGCGCTGCTCGACCTGATCACCTTCTTCACCGGCGGCCCCAAGGAAGCGCGCGCCTGGACCGTCACCCGCGGCACCCACGCGCCGCAGGCGGCCGGCGCCGTTCACACCGATTTCGAGAAGGGCTTCATTCGCGCTGAAACCATCGCCTATGACGACTACGTGGCGCTGAACGGCGAAGCCGGGGCGCGCGAGGCCGGTAAGCTCCGACTTGAGGGCAAGGAATACGTCGTCCAGGACGGCGACGTGTTGCATTTCCGGTTCGCGAACTGAGCCGCCATGCCCAAGCGCTATTACGAGGACTATCCGGAAGGCTGGGTCGGGACCTTCGGCCCGCGCGCGATTACGCGCGAGGAAATGATCGCCTACGCTTCCGAATATGACCCGCAGCCCATGCACCTCGACGAGGAGGCCGCGCAACAGACCATGCTCGGCGGCCTCGCGGCTTCCGGCTGGCACGTCTGCTGTTTCATGTTCCGCATGATGTATGACGGCTTCATCGCCGAGAGCGCTTCCCTCGGCTCGCCCGGCGTCGAGGAAGTGAAATGGCTGAAGCCGGTGCGCGCGGGAATGCCACTCACGCTCCGCTGCACCGTCCTCGACAAGCGCGTCTCCAAGAGCCGGCCCGGGATGGGACTCGCGCACATCTTGAGCGAGTTGCTCGATGAGGGCGGCGCGCCCGTGGTCACGCTGACCAGCACCCTCCTGATTGCGCGCCGCCACCACGACGCCATGCCATGAAATTCTTCGAAGACATCGCGATCGGTGATCGCCGCGAGCTAGGCCACTACACCTTCGGCGCCGAAGACATCAAGCAATTCGCCGCGCGCTACGACCCGCAGCCGTTCCACACCGACGAGGCGGTTGCCGCGCGCTCGCATTTCGGCGGGCTCGTGGCTTCCGGCTGGCACACGGCGTCGATCTTTATGAAGTTGCAGGCGCGCGAAATCGCCGCGCGCGGCGCCGAGCCGGAACGAACCGGCATCTCGCCGGGATTCCGAGAACTGCGCTGGCCGAAGCCGGTTTTCGCCGGCGACACGCTTACCTACACAACCGAGGTCATCCGCAAGCGCGAGCTCGCTTCCCGTCCGGAATGGGGAATCGTGTTTTCCCACATCACCGCCGTCAATCAGCGTGGCGAACTCGTGCTCGAATTCGAGGGCTGTGTCTTCATCGGACGGCGCGGCACCTGAGGCGGCTAATGCCCCTCGAATGCGACGAGCGTACGCACCGGCACGCCGAGCTTGCGGATTTTGTCAGCCCCGCCAAGATCCGGCAGGTCGACGATGAAACAAGCGGCGAGCACCTCGGCGCCGATATTGCGCAGCAGCTTCACCGCGCCTTCCGCCGTGCCACCCGTCGCGATCAGGTCGTCGACCAGAATCACGCGCTCCCCCGGCGCCACGCCGTCCTTGTGCATTTCCATCTCGTCGATCCCGTATTCCAGCGAATACGCCACCCGCACCGTATCGTGCGGCAGCTTTCCCTTCTTGCGGATCGGCACGAAGCCGGCCGACACCTGATGCGCGATCGCGCCCCCGATGATGAAGCCGCGCGCCTCGATCCCCGCCACCTTGTCGATTTTGGAGCCGGCCCACGGCTGCACCAGCTCATCCACCGCGCGGCGGAACGCGCGCGCGTGGCCGAGCAGCGTGGTGATGTCGCGGAATTTGATGCCCGGCTTGGGATAATCCGGGATCGTGCGGATGCAGGCGCGGAGGTCGAGCGCTTCGGACGGCGTCATGGGGGTCACGGGCACGGTTGTTGCGGGGGACCGCAATGTGTCGGACCATCCCGCGGAACGCAATGAGGGAGCCAAGCCATGTCCGAGCCCGCCAATCAGGTCACCGTCGTCGATTTCCGCATCCCATTCTGGCGTCTGGTTGTCGTCCTCTTGAAGGTCGCGCTCGCCGCCATTCCGGCCTCGATTCTGTTCGTCATCATCGTCTGGGGCACGATTGCGATCCTGCGCGTGATCGGCTTCGGGCTAATGATGGGGAACGTGCGGGTCTAGGCAGCGCGGCCCCTTTGCGCGCGGCGCCCGCCGGGATTACGCTGAATCACGTGTCGCGGCCGGGCACCGGCCCGCCGTACCGATGGAGAGTGAAATGGCCAAGGGTCAGATGCGCAGCTCGCGCGAAAAGAAAAAACCGAAGGCGGAGAAGAAGGAAAAGGCCCCCTCCGCCTATCAACAACAGTACAAGGGCAAGCCCGGCTCGACGTCGATCATCTCGCCGCCGATGAAGAAGGACGGCTAGCCAAGCAAGTCGCGCCGCTCAGGCGTGCGCGTCCGACCAGACTTTCTTCTTGGTGAAGTACAAGAGCCCTGCGAACACGACCAGGAAGATCATCACCTGGAAGCCGATGCGCTTGCGCGCCTCGAGATGCGGCTCCGCGGTCCAGGCAAGGAACGCCGCGACGTCCCGCGAATACTGAGCGACGGTCTGCGGCGAGCCGTCGGAATATTCGACCAGGCCGTCGGTGAGCGGCTTGCGCATCGCGGTTTGGTGCCCGGGAAAGTATTTATTCCAGAACAGCGTCGCCGGCAACTTCACGTCGGCGGGCGGATTCTCGTAGCCCGTGAGCAGCGCGTAGAGATAGTCGACGCCGTGCTCCTGGTATTGCCGGAAGAAGTCGAGCAAGCCGCCCGGCAGTCCCACTTCGTAGCCGCGCGCCTTGGTGATGATCGACAACTCCGGCGGCAGCGCACCGCCGAAGCGCGCACGCAGCGCCTGCTCGTTCGGCGCCGGCGGCGGGAAACGATCCGAGAGCCGGCCCGCGCGCTGGAACATATCGCCGGTGTCGTCCGGTCCGTCGCTGATCTGGTATTCGGCCGCGATAACGCGCGCCTGCGCCTCGCTGAAGCCCGGTCCCCCCGGCTGTGCGAGATGGCGGAACGCGATGTACTTCAGCGCGTGGCACTGCGCGCACACTTCGCGATAGACTTGGAAGCCGCGCTGCAGTTGCGCCCGGTCATAGAGACCGAACGGCCCCGCGAACGACCAGGATTGGCGCTCGGGCCTCGGCCCCGCCTCGGCCGCGATGGCCGGAGCCGCAGCGATGACGGCGAGCAATGCCAGCGCGATCGTGAGCTTGCGCATCGCCGTCCCTATCCGTTCCGATCCGGCGATCGCACGGCGCCCGCTGCGGCCGGCGCGCCGCCCTTGGTCTTCTTCAGCACCGATTCCGAGATTGACGCCGGCAGCGGCTTCGGATTTTCGATGAAGCCGAGAAGCGGCAGGATCACCAGGAAGTGCAGGAAATAATAAGCCGTCAGGATCCGCGCGGAGATCACATAGATGCCTTCGGGCGGCTTGGAGCCGAGGTAGCCGAGGCCGATACAGGTGAGCAGCAGGATCCAGAAGAACTGCTTGTAGAGCGGCCGGTAGCGCGCCGAGCGCACTTTCGACGTGTCGAGCCACGGCACGAACACGAGCACCGCGATCGACGCGAACATCGCCACCACGCCGCCGAGCTTCGACGGGATCGCCCGCAGGATCGCGTAGAACGGCAGGAAGTACCATTCCGGCACGATGTGCGGCGGCGTCTGCAGCGGATTGGCCGGGATGTAGTTGTCCGGATGCCCGAGATAGTTCGGGATGTAAAAGACGAACCACGCGAACAGGATGAAGAAGCAGATCAGCGCGAAATTGTCCTTCGCCGTCGCGTAGGGCGTGAACGGGACCGTGTCCTTGTCCGACTTTACGTCGATGCCGGTCGGATTGTTCTGGCCGACGACATGCAGCGCCCAAACGTGCAGGAGCACAACGCCGAAAATCACGAACGGCAGGAGATAGTGCAGCGAGAAAAAGCGCATGAGTGTCGGCTCGTCGACCGCGTAGCCGCCCCACAGCCACGTGACGATCGATTGTCCGACAAGCGGAATCGCCGAGAACAGGTTGGTGATGACCGTCGCGGCCCAGAAACTCATCTGGCCCCAGGGCAGCACGTAGCCCATGAAGGCCGTCGCCATCATCAACAGGAACAGGATCACGCCGAGGATCCAGAGCACCTCGCGCGGCTCCTTGTACGACCCGTAATAAAGTCCGCGGAAGATGTGGATGTAGACGGCGAGGAAGAACATCGACCCGCCGTTCGCGTGGATGTAGCGCAAGAGCCAACCATAGTTCACGTCGCGCATGATGTGCTCGACGGAATCGAACGCGCCGGCCGCGGTCGGCGTGAAGTGCATCACCAGCACGACGCCCGACACGATCTGCACCATCAGCATGACGGTGAGAATGCCGCCGAACGTCCACCAGTAATTCAGGTTGCGCGGCGTCGGGTACGCTACGAACGAAGAATGCATCAGCCCGAGCACCGGCAGGCGGCGCTCGAACCATTGCAGATATTTGTTCTGCGGTTGAAAGTCCCCGTGTCCGCTCATCGCGCCTGGGCTCCGCGCTTTCCGTTCAACCGATTCGCACAGAAGTGTCGGATAAGAAGACGTAAGGCGGAATTTCGAGATTGAGCGGCGCCGGTCCCTTGCGAATGCGGCCGGACGTGTCGTAGTGCGAGCCGTGGCACGGGCAGAACCAGCCGTCGTAATCGCCCTGATGCCCGAGCGGCACGCAGCCGAGATGCGTGCACACGCCGATCTGCACGAGCCACTGGTCGTGGCCCTCTTTCACCCGCGCCTGATCGGGCTGCGGGTCGGGCAATTCCGCGAGCGGCGTCGCGCGCGCCTCTTCGATCTCCTTCTGGCTGCGGTGGGAAATGAACACCGGCTTGCCCCGCCACTTGATGGTGACGATCTGGCCTTCCGCGATCGGCGTGAGATCGACGTCGGCTGAGGCGAGCGCGAGCACCGACGCATCGGGATTCATCTGGTGGATCAGCGGCCAGAGGGTCGCCGCGGCGCCTACGGCGCCTACGGCGGCGGTGGCGATATAGAGGAAGTCCCGGCGAGTGGTTTCGGCGGTCGTTGCCACGGTTCGGTCCCTTGCCCCTCAGCGGATCCCTGAAACGCGTCGCCGCGAGGCGGGCCGAGCATCGACTTAGCCGCTCGCAGCGCGGATTTTGCGCCGCTTTTCGAGCGCTTCTAATTGCATCGTTACCCCCTATTGTCCAGCGTAGGGGCTGCGGCACTCCGTCATGCACGTTCGCCGAGGAGGTAGGTTGCTGCGCCGCGTCGCTGTCCCGGCACGTACGAGAACGACGGTAAAAAATGTCGTTGGCAATCGCGCTCTACGAGCCGGACATTCCGCAGAACGCGGGGACGATATTGCGCCTCGGTGCCTGCCTCGGCGTCCCCGTGCATATCGTCGGGCCCGCGTCCTTCGCCGCCACCGAGCGCGGCTTTCGCCGCGCCGGGCTCGACTATCTCGATCACGTAACGCTCGTGAATCATGTGACTTTCGCTGCGTTCGAGGAATGGCGCCGCGCCGAGCGCCGGCGCCTCGTGCTGCTCACGACCAAGGCCGCCGCGTCCTACGCAGGCTTCGGATTCGCGCCAAATGACGTACTCTTATGCGGACGCGAATCGTCCGGGGTGCCTGAAGCGATTCACGGCGCCGCGGATGCCCGTGTTAAGGTGCCGATGCGACCGCACCTGCGCTCCCTGAATGTCGCGGTCAGTCTCGCCATGGTGCTCGGTGAGGCGCTGCGCCAGACTGGAGGTTTCCCGGATGGCTGAACGTGCAGTTCGCCGCATCGGGCCGTCGCCCGACCTCGAGACTCACAAGGCGCGCACGCGCGCCTGGTTCGAGGAATTGCGCGACAGTATTTGCGCCACCCTCGAGAGGCTCGAGGACGACGCGCCGTCCGAACTGTACCAAGACCCGCCCGGCCGCTTCGTGCGCACGCCATGGAATCGCGTTGACCATACGGGAGTGCAACCGATCTCGGGTTTACCCGAGATCGGCAATTCAAATCCCGGGTCGGCTAAAGCCGACCCGGGCGGCGGCGGCGAAATGGCGTTGCTGCACGGCCGCTTGTTCGAGAAGGCGGGTGTGCACGTCTCCACGGTCAGCGGCGAATTTGCCCCCGAGTTCCGCAAGGAGATTCCGGGCGCCGAGAAGGACCCGCGCTTCTGGGCCTCGGGCATTTCGCTGATCGTGCATCCGCTGAACCCGCACGTGCCCGCCGTTCACTTGAACACGCGCCACGTGGTGACCACCAAGGCCTGGTTCGGCGGCGGGGCCGATCTCACGCCCATGCTCGACGCGCGCCGCCGCCAGGACGACCCCGACACGCAGGTCTTTCACGCGGCGATGAAATTCGCCTGCGACCGGCATGTGGCGGTCGCCCCCTACGACAAATACAAAAAATGGTGCGACGAGTATTTTTATCTGAGGCACCGCAACGAGCCGCGTGGCGTCGGCGGCATCTTCTTCGACTGGCACAACAGCGGCGATTGGGAGGCGGACTTCGCCTTCGTGCGCGAGGTCGGCTTCGCGTTTCTAGAAGTCTATCCGGAAATCGTGCGCCGGAATTTCGCCAAGCCCTGGGCCGAGGCCGAGCGCGACGAACAGCTCGTCCGCCGCGGGCGCTATGTGGAGTTCAATCTCCTGTACGACCGCGGCACGACCTTCGGCCTCAGGACGGGCGGCAACGTGGATTCGATCCTCTCCTCGCTACCGCCTGTGGTGAAGTGGCCGTAGACCTTACCGCACTGCGCTCGCCACCTCCGCGTAGGACGGACCACGCCACTCATCCCACGTCATGAGCCGCATGCCGAGCTTGCCGTAGTCGACGCGCAGATAGCTGTCGGAGCCGCGCACCACCGCCTCGGGCACGACCGCCGCGGCTTCGTGGGCCATCACGCCCACGTACTCCGCGTCGCTCCAAAGATAACGGTAGCGATAGAGTGCGATGCCGTCGGCGCGCCGACCGACTTCCATGACATCCCGCTTCAGGCGCGCGTCCGACGTGTAGACGATCCTGCCAAACACGCCATAGTCCGTTTCCGTCGACGTCGCGATCCCGGTGCCCTCGTCCGTCGGATTGCGGCGCGTGTCGAGGATGTGCCGATTGCCGATCCAGGCTTCGGCGCCGATTACCAGCTTGAGCTTCGGCGTCCATTGATAGCCGATGCCCGCCTGCGCCCGCGCGCTCCAGGCGAGGCTTGTCTTGCTGTCGCCGTATGCGCTCGCGTTCGACACGCCGCCGCAGCCGAAGCAGGTGATCTCCCTGCTGTCGAGCGTAGAACGCATGAAGCCCGCTTGCGCGTCCGCCTTGCCGTGGAGGAACCAACCGCTGCCCAGCATGCGTTCGCCATAGATGGCGGGGCCGAACGTAAAGCGGTGCGTCCTCAAATCGTGATCCACATCGGCAAAGACGTTGTTCGGATCCGCATCGCGCTGGAGGTGCCCCGCATAATCCAGACCGCGGTAGCTGTAACGGGCCTCCAGACCGAGGGCCTTGCGGGACTCCTCTTCCTCAGGGGTTGGTCCCCAGCCCCACGCGAAGCCATTCTGGAGATTGAATGGCCGCATCGCCTTGTAGCTGAGCCCAACCTCCGTCAATGAAACGTCGCCGGATGCGGATGAGCCGGTATTTCCGAAGTTCACGCCCGCCCCGAGATTGGGATCGCCGGGAACATAGCCGATGGGGTCACCGCCGTTGGGCTCGCTGGCGCTGCTCCGCTCGCTCCCGCGGGCGAAGTTGACCCCGAGCGTGTGCCACCACGCGCCGGAATTGAGCATGACTTCGCCTCGCACGCCGATAATCGGGACACGCTTCGGAAACTTGAGAAGGTAAGGATCACCCGGGATCACCCTGACACCGAGTCCAGCGTCTTCGCCGATCGAACTATCCAAGTGATGCACGTAACCGCTGATAATGATCGGCGTATTGGTGCCGGGCACAACAAACCCCGGTGCGGGAGTGGGCACACGGGGTTCGGTTCGCCGAGGAAGCGGCGTTCGCGCCGGCACCCGTCGGACGGTCTGAGCCCTCACAGGGCCGCAATGGAGCCCCACGGGAATCGAGACAAAGGCCGCCGTCGCGAGGGCAAGCCCCACGCTCACATTGGTGTGCTCTCTCATCGGTTCGCCCCCCGGTCGCCGCCCGCACGTTTCTTGCGGAGGCGTTGAGCGCGCCCTCGGCAACCAGAGGAAGCAGATCAGACAAACACGGAGGCGGTCAAGCAGTGAATCGAGCCGCCCGCGCTTAAAGTTGGGGCAAACAGTGTTCGAACACGAAAACCTTCTGCCTTTAGCCGGTGCTCCGCCCGGCGCAGGTCCTTCGCGGGCGTTAGTTGATAAAAGGGAATCAAGACGATATCGCCGAGCTGCACCCAGTTCACGAGGCTCGCGTAGTCCCCTCGATCTCGCGCGCACGGAATGCGCACGCTGCGCATCGAAGGCCGGACTGCACGCACCTGCATCTCGATTGAGCGCGCCCGTTGCATGAGTTCCGGCTCGTCGTGGTGCCACGCGACCGCCATGAGATCCGACCTGAGAAAACGGACGTGCACGTCGGCATGGCCCGTAGGCTCCTGCGGGAATGGGTCGAAGATGAGCCAGTCCCGTATGCCGAGTACCTTGGCGGCTGGCCCCAGATCGGCAGCAAGGCGAAGTCCGTTTTCGGTGAGCACCCGCGAAGTCGAAAGAGCCAGACCGTCGGCGCCGACACTCAGATTGCCCTGTGCGATCAGGATTGGCGCGGGACGGGACGGGCGAGCAGAAATTGCCCCGAACAGTCTATCGTCTGTTTCTCGCGCCATGTCGGGCACGCGCGGCAGCACCCAGTCGATACCAGCGTCAGTCATTACGGCAATCGGCGCCCTGTCGCGAATCCAGGGTGTGTCGTAGGGCGCGGCAATGACGGAAAACCGTGCCGGATCGCGTTGTGTGTCGGCAAACCGACGCGATCGGATCGGATCGTTAGCAAGCAGGATGACACCGATCGTCTCTGCGGCCGCCGCAGCGATCGCCTCGAGAAAGTCGATGATCTCCGCATCGTAATGCGGCACCATCAGCGCCGCCGGCCAAGCGTAGTCCGGCACAATCACGCCGGGGCGGGATTGCGCGACCACGCTCATGACTTCGCGTGCGCGTTGGCGCCTGAATGCATCCTCACCGCGCAGTTGCTAAATGTCGCCACCTCATCGTGCGGCGAATTTCAGATCCGCCGGCGAGATCAGCACCGAGAACGCTTCGCACCAAATCACCACGCTTGGATACTTCTTCAAATCGACGTCCGCCGGGATCTCGTAGCGCTGGCTCCCCTTGAACGAACGCAGCCGCCCTAGATCGACGAACATCGTGCCGGGCACGTCCCCGTTCTGGCGGATGCTCGCCTTCGGCACGAGATACACGTGATACTTCGGGCCCGGCCCGACTTCGAAGTCCGGCTCAAGGAACACGGTCTTCTCGTACACGCTGACCTTGCCGCTTCCGTAATGCACCGGGTCGGAGGGATTGGCGTGGATGAAGGTGCCGGTCGCGACCGGCGCCGAGCGGTCGGCCTCGGTCAGCCGCTCGACCGCGGGCGGCGGCGGGAAAATGTACGGAAACAAGAAAATTCCCAGCGCGAACCCGAGGCCCGTGCCGAGAATTCCGCCGAGCAGAAAGATAACGAGTCCGCGCCAGAAGCGTCGCATGCCGTGCTCCCTTGTTTAATCGTCCGATGCAACCGCCTGACCGAGGATACAGCCGGGTGGGCTACATTGTTACCGCATCGCCGCACGCCGCCGCCCTTGTTGGGCAACCCGGCGTTGATCCGCGCGTCTTCCGCATGAAAAACTGCCCGGCTAAGGAATAGACTGGCAGCGGAAGGGTTGCATCGGGTACTGCAAACGCCGCACCCCCTGTGCATGAAGGCCGGGTGTCCGTACTCTTGTCCGAGCCCGCTTCTCAAGTCTTGGCCGCATGCGTTCCCCCGGAAACCCCATGCAAACTTGCCGACCGCTCGTTCGCAACTTCTTGTTCTTGTCCATTGCTTGTCTCTCCGCCACCGCGGCCTTGAGCCAAGTTCAACCCGCGCCGTTCGAACCCTACTCGGGGCAGCCCGGCAAGGACGTGATCTGGGTTCCGACGCCCGACGTTCTGGTCGAGAAGATGCTGGATATGGCTGTGGTGACTCCGCAGGACTATGTGATCGATCTCGGCTCGGGCGACGGCCGGATGGTGATCGCCGCCGCCAAGCGTGGCGTGCGGAGTCTGGGCGTCGAGTACAACCCGCAAATGGTCGAATTGTCGACGCAGCGCGCACACGACGCGGGTGTCGGCAGCACCGCACGCTTTGTGCACGGCGACATGTACGAGGCGGATATCTCCGCGGCCACCGTGTTGGCCCTGTTCCTGCTCCCCGAGAATCTGGACCGGCTGGCGCCGAAATTTCTCGATCTGAATCCGGGCACCCGTATCGTGCTCAACAAATACCTGGTTTCCGGCTGGACCCCCGATCGGAGCGAGCAGGTGGCGCAGGATTGCGGCGCCTGGTGTAGCGCTCATCCATACATCGTGCCGGCCAAGGTGGAAGGCAACTGGCGCATGAAAGTGGCTGAGCAAGAAGGAGCGCTCTCGCTCATCCAGATTTTCCAGATAGTCCGCGGGGAGTTGACGCTGAGCGGCAGAAGCATGCCGGTCGAGAATGGCCGGATGCATGCGGACCGGATTGAATTCGACCTCGCCGGCATCCGGTATTCCGGTCGCGTGAACGGCGACAAGATAATCGGCGGCAAAGGCGGTGCTGGCACTTGGACCGCCGTACGGCGAGCACGCTGACGCCGTCTGCGACCTAGGACGCGTTCCTGCCGGGTTCGCTTCGATTCTTTTCCGCGGCCGCGTCTGCGATCGCGGCCAACGCCCTCGCCTCTGTGGGAAACCCCGCCTCGATCCAGGCCTCCTCGGCAGCCGCGAGTGCCGCACCAAGCGCCGGTCCCCTCTCGACCCCGCGTTCGATGAAATTCTTTGCCGCGAGCGGAAATTTCGGCGGCGTCCAGCGCTCCGGCAACCGAACGAGATCGCCCCACGCGGGATTGACCATCTTTTGATCGGAGCGCGAGAATGCGATGAGCGCCCGGTCGCGATAGTTCTCCGGCCCGATGCGGTAGAGGAGAGCGCGGCCGCCCGCTTCGCCCGCTGCGGGATCGACCGACCACCAGTTTTCAGCCATCGCCCGCAGGCGGCGATGCTCGTCGTTGGTGAGCCGCAGCCGCTCGCGCAGCCGGTCGGCGTCCTCCCTGATCCGCACTGCAAGCGCCGCCAGACGCCGCATCGCATCCGGATTGTGCCCGAAATGCGCTTCCAACTTTATCAAGTTGCTGATGCTCGCGAGCCAGGGCACGCCGCCGAGCACATCGACGAGAATGCCGGTCTCGGCCATCACCGCGAGCGTCGGAACCGCGTGCTGCGTCAGGAGCAGCTTGGTCAATTCCGCGCGCACCCGCTCGCGCGAGAGCTGATCGAGGCGACCGCGCGCGCGAATACAGGCGGCAAGCCCGGCTCCGTCCGGCAGTCCATGCCCGTAACCCGCGTGAAACCGGAAGAAGCGCAGCACGCGGAGAAAATCCTCTCTGATCCTTTTCTCCGGATCGCCGATGAAGCGCACACGCCGGACTTTGATGTCTTCGAGCCCGCCCACGAAATCGATCACCTTGCCGTCGCGTCGCAGGAATAGGGCATTCATCGTGAAATCGCGCCGCTCGGCGTCGGCTTTCCAGTCGCGGCCGAACTTCACCACCGCATGGCGGCCGTCGGTCTCGATATCCCGCCGCAGCGTCGTCACCTCGAACGGCACTTCGTGCACGACCACGGTAATGGTGCCGTGCTCGATTCCGGTGGGCACCGCATGAAAGCCCGCGGCCTTTGCGCGCTGCATGACGACGTCGGGTAGCGCCGTCGTGGCGACGTCGACATCGCCGGGCGGCAGACCAAACAGCGTATTGCGCACGGCGCCGCCCACCACGCGCGCTTCCTCGCCGTCGCTATCGAGTGCGCCGAGAAGCTTCGCAAGCGGCCCCCCCGCGAGCCATGGCGCGCGCTCGCGCGTGAGGACCGGCGCCTCGTCCGCGCCGCTCACTTGATCCGGCCGGGAACGAGCTTCCCGTCCTGGAAGCGCGCCGGCTCATAGACGCCGCTGGTCGGAGCCCCGCCGAAATGCGCGAAGAGAATCAGCCCGGCGATCACAAGCACGCATCCCGCGGTTGCGAGCAGGACGACGATTCGGACCGGCCAATGCTCCCGTTCGCGCGCGTCGCGCCGGCTCACGGAGAGCACGAGCGCGTAAATCGCGAACGGCGCGAGGAACAGGAGAATCTGAGTGATGATCGTGCGGCCCATCAGCGATACAGCCGTTCGTACAGCCTGCGAAGAATCCCCGCGGTGATGCCCCAGATGTACCGCTCCCCATACGGCATTGCATAGAAGCTCCGCTGCACACCCTTCCATTCCCGGCTATGGCGGGCGTGATTCTCCGGCGTCATCAGGAAGGAGAGCGGCACCTCGAAAGCCTCATCCACCTCGGCCGGATTGATCGTCATTTGGAAGGCCGGTGAAATCAACGCCACCACCGGCACAATGCGGAAGCCCGTGCCCGAAAGGTAGGGATCGAGGTAGCCGAGCGGATCGGCGTAGCCCGAGTCGAGGCCGATCTCCTCTTGCGCCTCCCGTAGCGCCGTCGCAAGCGGATCGGGATCGGCCGAATCGAGCTTGCCGCCCGGAAACGAGATCTGGCCTGCGTGGTTGGAAAGCGCCGCGGACCGCTGGGTCAGAAGGATCGTCGGCTCTTGCCGGGCAATGACCGGCACCAGCACTGCCGCGGACTGCGGCGGATAAGTCTTGGCGATGTCGGCGATCTCCGGCGCGAGTGCATGATCGCCGCTCGACGGGATCACAGCGGGATCGGCCGGGAGCTCCGGCGCGACGGGCGCCAAGCGCTCGCGCGCGCGCCGCACGAAATCGAGCACCGGCTCGGCATGCTCCGCGTCGATGGATGCCCCATTGCGCACTTTCATTCTGCCACCGCCTCGGCCGGCGCCATCGGGAAGAACTCGCCGGCCGACGCAATCCCGAACAAGTTCCGTCCGTCCAGTCCGCGCACCTCGCCGAGCGCAACGAGGTCGAGGAATAGCGACCGCGTCACGAGCGCCCACAGGTCGCGCCGCACATGCAAGTAAGGTTTGATGCCGCCGGTTCCCGCTTCCACGTTGAAGCGCAATTGGTGCTCGGCGTCGCAGGAAACAACGTCGTCCACGTTGGTACGGAACACGAGCGTGCGATTCGGCGCCTCGCCCTTCGCCTCGACCGCGACGGCGAGAAACGGCGCATCGTCCACGTTGATCCCCACTTTTTCCACCGGCGTCACCAGGAAGTAGCGGTCGCCTTCGCGTTTCAATACCGACGCGAACAGGCGCACGAGTGCCGGCCGCGCGATCGGGCTCCCCTGATAGTGCCACCTTCCGTCCGACGCGATTCGCATGTCGAGATCGCCGCAGAACGGCGGGTCCCAGAGGTGGACGGGCGGCGGCGCGCGCCGCTCGCCCAGCGCCGCGGCGAGCGAATCGATCCCGCTGGTGCTAGCCTTGCTCATGCGACACTCCGCCCGCCAGCCTCGCGGTTTCGTGATGGTTGGGCCCGAAAGTCCATGAATTTCAAGGATAGCCTAGCTGAACGCCCGGCGCAGGACCGGCACAGGATTTGCCTTGATTGCGACCGAGTAGCGGAGTTTCGTGTGAACGAATTGTGCAGCTGAATCGGGCCGAATGCGCGCCCCGACCGGAGGACCGATGTCAAAGACCGAAAATTTCGAGAGCCTCGACCAGGCGATCGTCCGCGCCGCCGAATCGACCGCGGCGAGCGTCCGCACCGCTCGTGCCGCCATCGGCGCCGTGATTTTCGGTCAGGAGGCCGTGGTCGAGCAGGCGCTGATCACCGTGCTCGCCGGCGGTCACGCGCTCCTGATCGGCGTCCCCGGCCTCGCCAAGACCAAGCTGGTTGACACCATGGGCACCGTGCTTGGACTCGAGGCGCGGCGCATCCAGTTCACGCCCGACCTGATGCCGTCCGACATTCTCGGCTCCGAGGTGCTGGAGGAAAGCGCGAGCGGCAAGCGCGCCTTCCGCTTCATCAAGGGCCCGGTCTTCGCCCAACTCCTGCTCGCTGACGAGATCAACCGGGCGAGCCCGCGCACGCAGTCCGCGCTGCTGCAAGCGATGCAAGAGTATCACGTGACGATTGCGGGCCAGCGTCACGACCTGCCGCGGCCGTTCCACGTGCTCTCGACGCAGAACCCGATCGAGCAGGAAGGCACCTATCCACTGCCCGAAGCGCAGCTCGACCGCTTCCTGATGGAGATCGACGTCTATTATCCGGACCGCGACGCCGAGCGGCGCATCTTGTTCGACACCACCGGCACGGAAGAGGCAAAGGCGCGCCAGGCCATGAGCGCCGACGACCTCCTCGCGGCGCAGCGCCTTGTACGCCGCATTCCGGTCGGCCAGTCCGTGGTCGAGGCGATTCTCAATCTCGTCCGCTCCGCGCGACCGGGCACCGAGAATGACGACATCACCAAGCACATTGCCTGGGGCCCGAGCCCGCGCGCGAGTCAGGCGCTAATGCTCGCCGTGCGCGCCCGCGCCCTCCTCGACGGACGTCTCTCGCCCTCCATCGACGACGTGATCGCGCTTGCCGAGCCCGTGCTCAAGCACCGCATGGCGCTCACCTTCGCGGCGCGCGCCGACGGCGAGACGATCTCCGGCATCATCGCCCGGCTGAAGGCTAAGCTTGGATAAAGAAGTGAGCGATACGCCCGCCAACATGCGACAGGCCGAAGGCGAGGTCCGCACGACCGCGTATGACGCGGCGCGACTCGTCGCCGCGATGCCGCGTCTCGTGCTGGAGGCGCGGCGCGTCGCGATTTCGGTCTATCACGGCCTCCATGGCCGCCGCCGCGCCGGCCCGGGTGAGAACTTCTGGCAATACCGCCGCTTCGTCGACGGCGAACCCGCGAGCCGCGTCGACTGGCGCCGCTCCGCCCGCGACGATCTTCTGTTCGTGCGCGAGCGCGAATGGGAAGCTGCGCATACGATCTGGATCTGGCCCGACTGTTCGCCCTCGATGGTGTTCACGTCGTCCGACAAGGTGACGCCGAAGCGCGACCGTGCGCTCGTGCTCGCATTCGCCCTCGGCGAATTGCTCGTGCGCGGCGGCGAGCGCGTCGGCATTCCCGGCATTATGCGCCCGACCGCGAGCCGCGCCGTGATCAACCGCATGGCCGACACGATCGTGCATTTTGCCGGCGAAGCGCAAAGCCTGCCGCCCCCGTTCCACCCCGGCTCACGCGACGAGGTGGTGCTGCTTGGCGATCTCTGGAGTCCGACCCAGCAGGTGAAGGACGCGATCGCCACCCTCGGCGCGAACGGCGCGGGCGGCCACGTCGTGCAGATCGTCGATCAGGCCGAGGAAACGTTCCCCTATTCCGGCCGCATCGAGTTCGAGGAGCCGGAAGGCGCGGGCTCCATCACCGTCGGCCGCGCCGAAGCCTGGGCGGCCGACTACATCGAGCGCGTCGCACGCCATCGCGGCGAGATCCGCACCGCGGCCGCGCGCCGCGGCTGGAGCTTTGCCATTCACCGCACCAACCGGCCCGCAAGCGAATTACTGCTTGCGTTACACGCCCGCATGAGCGCCTCACCCGATGCGTTACCGCACATGCAGGCCGCCGCCGGGCCGGTTGAAGAGGCCGCCGCATGATCGCCGGCCTGCCGCTCGCTTTCACCTCGCCTTTCATCTTGTTCGCGCTGCTCGCGCTGCCGGTCTTGTGGTGGCTCCTGCGGCTCGTGCCGCCACGCCCGCGCCGCATCGCATTCCCGCCGACGCGCATCCTGTTCGAGATCGAGCCGAAGGAAGAGACGCCGGCGCGCACGCCCTGGTGGCTGACGCTGCTGCGCCTCCTGCTCGCGGCGCTCATTATCGTCGCGGCCGCCGGCCCGCTCTGGAATCCGCCGCCGGCCGGCACGCGCCCGACCGGTCCCGTGGTGCTGATCGTGGACTCCGGCTGGTCCGCCGCTGCGAACTGGGACGAGCGCATTGCGACCGCCGAAGCGATCGTCGGCCGCGCCGAGGCCGACGGCCGCGGCGTCGCCGTGCTCGCCACCGGCTCGCCGCCGAAGGAAACCACGCTCCTGCGGCCCGGTGAGGCGCGCGAAGCCCTGCGGTTGCTCAAGCCTGCGCCGCATACGCCCGATCGCACCGAGCTCCTGCTTCCTCTCACGCGCCTCTTGCGCACCGTGCCCGACGCCTCGGTAATCTGGCTGTCTGACGGCGTCGATCTTGGCGACGGCGGCAAATTCGTCGCGACGCTGAATGGTCTCGCCGCCGGTCGCGTGACGGTCGTCACTGGCGGCATCGCCGGCGCCCGGGCACTTGCCGCCGCCGACAACGCGGCGGGCGGTCTCTCCGTGACGGTGCTGCGCGCCGACAACTCCGCTCCGGCCCAAGGCATCGTCCGCGCGCGCGATCTGCGCGGGCTCGCACTCGGCGATGCGGAGTTTAATTTCCCCGCGGGCGCGACCGAAACCGAAGCGCGCTTCGATCTGCCCGTCGAAATCAGGAACGACATCGCCCGCCTGGAAATCGCCGGCGAGCGTTCCGCGGGCGCGGTCGAGCTGCTCGACAAGCGCTGGCGCCGCCGCACCGTCGGCGTCGTGTCCGGCGCCACCGCCGACACGAGCCAGCCGCTGCTCGCCGCCACCTATTATCTGTCGCGCGCGCTTGGACCCTTCGCCGACGTGCGCCTCGCCGAAGGCGCCTCCCCCAGCAGCGCGGTTGAGCGCTTCATCGATCAGCGCCTGCCGGTAATCGTCCTCTCCGACGTCGGCAATATCGTCGATGCCGCACGCAATCGCATGATCCGCTGGATCGAGGAGGGCGGTGTGCTCGTGCGCTTCGCCGGCCCGCGCCTCGCCGCGGCCGATGACAGCCTCGTGCCGGTTCGGCTGCGCCGCGGCGGCCGCGTGCTCGGCGGCTCACTCTCATGGGAACAGCCGCAAAAGCTCGGCAGTTTTGCGCGCGAAGGGCCTTTCTCGGACCTCACCGTCCCCGACGACGTGATCGTGCAGCGCCAAGTTCTGGCCGAGCCCGACGGTCAGCTGGTCGAGCGCACCTGGGCCTCGCTCGGCGACGGCACGCCGCTCGTCACCGCGGCAAAGCGCGGCCGCGGCCTCGTCGTGCTGTTCCACGTCACCGCCGACACCGGATGGTCGAACCTGCCGCTCTCCGGCGCATTCGTCGACATGCTGCGTCGGGTCATCGCGCTCGCGGGCTCGGGCGCGACCGCGACCGACACCACGCTTGCCGCCGAGCGCGGACCCGCGCCGACCATCGCGCCCTCGCGGCTTCTGGACGGCTTCGGCTCCTTCACGGCGCCCGGCCCGACCGCGCGTCCGATCCCCGCGGACTTCACCGGCCGCGCCATCGCCGATCATCCGCCCGGCTTCTATGGCCCGCCGGAAGGACTGGTCGCGGTCAACGCGCTTGCTGCGGTGGACCGTCTCGCCCCGCTCGATCTCGGCCCGCTGCAGGCGAGCGTCGAACCCTATAGCCGTGGCGCGCCGATCGATCTGCGCGCGGGCGTGCTCATGGGCGTCTTCACGCTTCTCGTTCTCGACGCTGTGATCGTCTTCCTGCTCGCGGGCGGCCTCGCTCACCTTTACCGACGCCGCGCGACTGCGGCACTTGCGCTTGCGCTCGCGCTGCCCGCGATCGGCCACCATGAAAATCTGCGCGCGCAGGAACTGACGCAATCGCAGATCAATTTCGCCTTGCAGGCGACGCTGCAAACGCGCCTCGCCTACGTGCGGTCGGGTGACACAGAAGTGGATTCGATCAGCCAGGCCGGACTCGAAGGGCTTTCGGTGTTTCTCTCCCAGCGCACCGCGCTCGAGCCGGCCGAGCCGCTCGCCGTCGATATCTCGCGCGACGAGTTGTCGTTCTTCCCCATGCTCTATTGGCCGATCCTGCCGACATCGACACGGCCCGACGCCGCGACGCTCGCCCGCGTCGACGCCTACATGAAGCAGGGCGGCACGATCCTGTTCGATACCCGCGACGCCTTTACCAGCATCTCCGGCCGGCCCGACGAGATTTCACCCGCGCTCGCGAAGTTGCGCGAAATCCTCTCGGCGCTCGATATTCCCGAGCTTGAGCCCGTGCCGCGCGACCACGTACTGACCAAGTCTTTCTATCTCCTGCGCGACTTCCCGGGCCGCTATACCGGAGGCACGTTTTGGGTCGAGACGCTGCCGGACGCCGAGGAAGAGCAGGAATCCCGTCCCGCCCGCGCCGGCGACGGCGTTTCGCCGATCCTGATCACTTCCAACGATCTTGCCGGCGCCTGGGCCGTTGGCGCCGACGGCCAGCCGCTTCTGCCGCTCACGCCCGGCGAGCCGCGCCAGCGCGAATTCGCCTTCCGCGTCGGCGTGAACATCGTCATGTACGTCCTCACCGGCAACTACAAGGCCGACCAGGTTCACATCCCGGCGTTACTTGAGAGGCTCGGGCAATGAACTTCGGCATCGCCCTCGAACCGCTCGTCTCCATGCCGGTGCTGATCGGCGCGATCGTCGCCGCAATCGTGGTGGCACTCCTGCCGTTCATTTCGCGCACGCGCGGCGCCATCGTGCGCGCAATTGCGCTTGCCCTCGGCGTGCTTGCGCTGGCAAATCCGTCCCTTACGCGCGAAGACCGCGAGCCGCTGCCGGTCGTCGCCGCGGTCGTGCTCGACCGGAGCGCCAGCCAGCGCTTCGGCGACCGTCTGCAGGCGACCGAAGCCGCGCGCGCCGCACTCCTCGAACGCATGGGGCGGATTCCCGGGCTCGAATTGCGCGTCGTCGAGAGCGCCGGCGACAACGAAGGCGACGGCACGCACCTCTTCGCCGCCCTCGGCGCTGCGCTCGCCGACGTTCCGCCCGATCGCGTTGCGGGCGCGATCCTCGTCACCGACGGCCGCGTGCACGACGTGCCAGCGCCGTCCCTCCTCGGCTTTGCCGCGCCCGTGCACGCGCTCGTTACCGGCCGTGAGGGCGAGCGCGACCGCCGCGTCGCGCTGACCGCGACGCCGCGCTTCGGCATCGTCGGCCAGCGCCAGACCGTCGGCTACCGCATCGACGACGAAGGCACCCCGCGCGGCGCGCCCGTGGACGTGACCGTCCGCCGCGACGGGGAAGTCGTCGCCCGCGCCACGATCAACGCGGGCAGCCCGTCCGAAGTGCAGATCGAGATCACCCACGCCGGCCCGAACATCGTCGAGATCGAGGCCGGCCCGCTCCAAGACGAGCTCACGCCGCTCAACAATCGCGCCGCGCTCACGATTGAAGGCGTGCGCGAGAAGCTGCGCGTGCTGCTCGTGTCCGGCGAGCCGCATTCGGGCGAGCGCACTTGGCGCAACCTGCTCAAGTCCGACGCGAACGTCGATCTCGTGCATTTCACCATTTTACGTCCGCCGGAAAAGCAGGACGGCACGCCAATCAACGAACTGTCGCTGATTGCGTTTCCCACGCGCGAGCTGTTCCAGCAGAAGATCAAGGATTTCAACCTGATCATCTTCGACCGCTACGCGCAGCAGGGCGTGCTGCCGCTCATCTACTTCGACAACATCGTCCGCTACGTGCGCGAAGGCGGCGCGGTGCTAATCGCGGCCGGCGCCGAATATGCCGGCTCCAATTCGATCCATCGCTCCCCGCTCGAGGCCGTGCTACCGGCGCAGCCAACCGGCAACATCGTCGAAGGCGGCTTCCGCGCCAAATTGACGGATCTTGGCAAGCGCCATCCGGTGACGCGCGCCTTGCCGGGCGCGGAGTCCGATCCGCCGCGCTGGAGCAATTGGTTCCGCGCGGTGAATGCGCGCGTCGGCAGCGACGGCACGGCCGTCATGACCGGGCCGAACGACACGCCGCTTTTGGTACTCGGCCGCGAGGACGAAGGCCGGGTCGCGCTGCTGCTCTCGGATCACATTTGGCTCTGGGCGCGCGGATTCGAAGGCGGCGGCCCGCACCTCGATCTCCTGCGCAAGCTTTCGCATTGGCTGATGAAAGAGCCGGACTTAGAAGAGGAGCGTCTCGTCCTGCAAGCGCGCGGCCGCGAATTACAGGTCGAGCGCCGCACCATGCAGGAGACGGCGACGCCGGTTACGGTCACCACGCCCTCGGGCGCGACCCGCACGGTCACGCTAAGCGCAGCCGAGCCCGGCATCTTCCGCGCCGGCACCGAGGCAAACGAATTCGGACTGTGGCGCGCGACCGACGGCAAGCTGACGGCGCTCGTCAATGTTGGTCCGATCAATCCGCGCGAATTCGCCGAGGTCACGAGCACGAAGGAAGTGCTCAGCCCCCTTGCCGCCGCGACCGGCGGCGGCGTCTTGCGCCTCGCCGACCTCGATCAGGCCGCGCCCCGCATCATCGGCGTGCGTTCCGGCGAGCGCTTCGCCGGCCCCGACTGGCTCGGCCTGCGCATGCGCGAGGCGAGCGTGGTGCGCGGCATTGGTCTGTTTCCGCTGTTCGCGGGGCTTTCCGGTCTCTTGATCCTGCTCGCCGGTATCGCCGCCGCCTGGGCGCGCGAAGGACGCTGAACGCCTAGTCCGCCAAGAGCCAATCCGGCCGCACAACGCCCTTTACGCCCTGGAACGCGCTCGGGGCGAGCTCGGCGACCAGCACGCGATCCGGGTCCACGGGACCGGGCAATTCCACCTGCTTATGCGGCACGCGCGCGAAGCCGAGCGGCCCGTAATAGGGAAGGTCGCCGACGAGCAGTACGAGCCGCGCGCCCGCGGCGCGCGCCGCATCGAGCGACGCCTTGATCATTCCCTTGCCGATGCCGCGGCCGCGGAACGGCGGCTCGATCGTGAGCGGCCCGAGCAGGAGCGCCGGAGCATCGCCGATCTTGATCGGCGTAAGCCGCACGGAGCCGACAAGCAGCGTGCCGATGCGCGCCGTGAAGGAAAGATCGAGCCGATGCGCGACGCCCTCGCGCAACCGATAGGCCGTGCGGGCGAACCGGCCCGGACCGAACGTGCGCTCGTAAAGCCGCTCGATCGCCGACTCGTCGTCGGGCTGCTCGGGCAGGATCAGAAGGGAGAGATCGTTCAAGCGGCGGGCTCCGGCAAAGCGTTTTCCGGCGAGAGCCTGCCCCGGATTTGATCCGGGGGTTGACTCCGGTTCGCCGTCGAAAACGCGTCAAACGCAGAGAATCGAGCGCGCGCCGCATATCACGCCGCCGCGCCGGAATCCATGCGCGCCGCGAATAACCACTGGCACTGGCAGCGAACCGGATCAGCCCCCAGATAGGGTGTATCGAATGCAGCGGCGCATCCGCATCGCTCAGCATGAATCGAGCTCGCAATGGGTTACTTGCTTGATGGCGTCTGGCACGAGGACGCTCCCGCGAACGACGCGCGCGGCCGCTTCGTCCGCCAGGCCACGCGATTTCACAATTGGGTGACGCCGAACGGCTCGCCCGGCCTTACGGGAGACGGCGGATTCAAATCCGAGGCCGGCCGCTATCATCTTTACATTTCCCTCGCCTGCCCCTGGGCGCACCGCACGCTCATCTTTCGCGCGCTGAAGCAGCTTGAGGACGTCATCTCCTTGTCCGTGGTCGATGCCATCATGGGCGCGGACGGCTGGGTGTTCTCCGACGCGCCCGGCGCGACGCGCGACATCGCCGAGGGAACGTCGCGCCTCGCGGAAATCTATCTCCGCGCCAACCCGACCTATACCGGCCGCGTGACCGTACCGGTGCTGTGGGACAAGCGGAAGAAGACGATCGTCAACAACGAGTCGTCCGAGATCATCCGCATGTTCAATTC
This sequence comes from Xanthobacteraceae bacterium, assembly GCA_040901465.1. GTDB lineage: Bacteria > Pseudomonadota > Alphaproteobacteria > Rhizobiales > Xanthobacteraceae > JAUSIF01. The sequence goes on along the minus strand of JBBDYN010000020.1, from coordinate 122,431 downwards.
GGCGTTCGACGCCTTCACGCCGGTGCGCACCGACTATTATCCGAAGGAACTGCGCGGCCAAATCGACGAGATCAACAAGGTTGTCTACGAGAACGTCAATAACGGCGTCTATCGCGCGGGCTTTGCCGCCACGCAGGAGGCTTACGAAGAAGCCTTCCGCAACCTGTTCGAGACCCTCGACAAGCTCGAGGATACCCTCTCCCGCCAGCGCTATCTGGTCGGCTCGACGATCACCGAGGCGGACTGGCGGCTCTTCACGACGCTCGTTCGCTTCGACGCGGTCTATCACGGCCACTTCAAGTGCAACTTGCGCCGGATCGACGACTACCCCAATCTGTCGAACTATCTGCGCGATCTCTATCAGGTGCCGGGCGTGCCCGGGACCGTGAACATGGATCACATCAAGCGTCACTATTACGGCAGCCACCGCAAGCTCAATCCGAGCGGCATCGTCCCGCTCGGGCCGGAATTGCACTTCGACGCGCCGCACGACCGCGCCAGGTTCGATGCAGTATTGCGTACGAAGGCCCGCGCCAGCTTGGCCTAGATCGCGCCGATCCGTCGCGCCAGCGGCACGAAACCGAACGGGCCCGCGCGCTTACGAACGACGCCACATTCGGGGTCTCGTAGCGACGCGCCGGCCGCTGTAGGGTCGGGCACACGTCGTCATGAGGTTCCACTCTTGTTAAACCGTCCGACTTCCAAGCTCGCAAGATTGCTCGCGCGTCTAGCCATACTCAATCGCGCGAAGGCGCAGCCGTCGCGATCCTCGCTCGACCCCGCCTCCGTGCGAGAGCTGTACCAGACCATGCCGTACTTGGACGCCTACGCCGCGCACACGGATCTACGCGTCGCTGCGGATCCTCATCGAGCCGTGGGCAGCAGTGACTGGCAACAACAGGGCGAGAAACAACTTGATTATCTGCGTCAGAACGGACTCCTTCCGCACCACACTTTGCTGGACATCGGCTGCGGCACTCTTCGCGCCGGTCGCCATTTCATTCGATATCTTGAGCCCGCTCGCTACACTGGCTTTGATCTTTCGCCCGCCGCCGTTGCGTACGCTCGCGGTCTAGTTTCCAAGGAGGGCTTGAACGCCAAGTCCCCTCGTCTGTTCGTGAACGCTGAAAAGAATCTTCGATTTGAACGTCTCGCCGGACAAGTGTTCGACTATATTCTTGCTTTTTCCGTATTTTCGCACCTCCCGGCGGAGCAAATCGAAGAGTGTTTGGCGAATATCCGAACGATCATGCACGATCGATCGCGCTTCTTCTTTACATTCAAAGAAACCGAGACGTTCACGCGTAAAACCGAGAAAGACTTTGGCTATCCGTTCAAGTTTATCGCGGAATGGGCGGCACGCTATCGCTTCACGCTTACCCGTAGAAATGACTACCCCTATCTCCGCACGCAAGTAATGATCGAGGCGCGTTAGTCGATTTACGATCTTGAAGGAGACGGAAATGGGTCTGTTCGTCGACGGCGCCTGGCACGACACCTGGTACGACACGGAGAAATCCGGCGGCCGCTTCGTCCGCGAGGACTCGTTGTTCCGCAATTGGGTGACGCCGGACGGCTCGCCCGGCCCCACCGGCAAAGGTGGTTTTATGGCCGAGCCCGGCCGCTACCACCTCTATGTCAATTACAATTGCCCCTGGGCGCATCGCACCCTCATCTTCCGCAAGCTGAAGCAGCTCGAGGACGCGATCTCGCTTTCGATCCTGTTGCCGACCATGGGTCCGCGCGGCTGGGAATTCGGCGACGATCCCGACACCGCGACTGACTCTGTGAACGGCAAGAAGGTGCTCGGCGAAATTTATCTCCTCGCCAAGCCTCACTACACGGGCCGCGTCACGGTGCCAGTGCTCTGGGACAAGCAGAAGAAGGCGATCGTGAACAACGAGTCGTCCGAAATCATCCGCATGCTCAATTCTGCGTTTGACGCCTTCACCGACGCGAAACAGGATTACTATCCGGCCGCGCTTCGCGCCGAGATCGACGTGGTCAATGGCTGGGTCTATCCGCAGTTCAACAACGGCGTGTACGGCGCTGGCTTCGCCACGTCGCAGTCGGCCTATGACGAAGCCTTCCGCGACGTGTTCGAGGCACTCGACGCGATGGAGGAGCGCCTGTCGCGGCAGCGCTATCTCGCCGGCGACCGGCAGACCGAAGCCGACTGGCGCGCTTTCACGACGTTGATCCGCTTCGACGCGGTCTATTACAGCCACTTCAAATGCAATCGGCGCCGCATCAAGGACTATCCCAACCTCTCCAACTACCTGCGCGACCTCTATCAAGTGCCGGGCGTGGCCGAGACCGTGCGCATCGATCATATCAAGCGCGGCTATTATCGCCTCGGCCGGCTCAATCCCGCCGGCATCATCCCGCTCGGCCCCGAGCTCGACTTCGATGCGCCGCACGACCGCGCCCGCTTCGACAGGGCCGAGGCCGCACCGGCGCGGGTGCGCGCCGGTTGAATCAAGTTCTCAACTGCGCCGATCCGATCTCGGAAGTCCGCAGACGCGGCGTCCGAGCTCGCGCGGACGGCTCCACGCCAATGAAAAGACTCAAGAATTCGTCCCCGGCGCCAAGACGGGTTCGCGCAAGTCACGACGTCCGATTGAATCGCCCTGCGAATAGCTTCTCTCAACCAGCTTGAAGAGCCTGCCGCCCGCTCACCAGAGCGCGCTCGTCGCCGCGCCGTGCAGAATTTCCTCCAGCCGCCGCCTTGTACCCGTTGTCGCCCCGTCGGCTAGTTGGCCAACGGGGAAGAATGCCGCTTCGCGAATTTCTATTCCCGGCGGCTTCGGTCCCTTCCACTCGAATTCGCGCACGATGAACACCGCTACATGATCGCGCCGCGAGACGCCGATGTTCTGGAACACGCCGTGCAATTGCGGAACGCCCTTCAACACGACGTTCCCTTCCTCTTCCAACTCGCGCGCGAGCGCGTCGGCGAACGACTCCCCCGGCTCCACCCCGCCGCCCGGCAAATGCCAGCCCGGCGCGTAGCCGTGCCGCACGAGGAGCACCTTGCCGTTCCCGTCCAGCACCGCGCCGCGCACGCCGACCGTGAGCCCGCGCGCGAAGCCCCAGTAGAAATGCAATAGGCGATTCAGCATCGGCAAGCCCGAAAATCGCGGTTCGATTCGCACTTGAGCGTGGCACCAATGTATTGAGAAACTTTGCACGATCCGCGCTATGAAGGATCAAGCTTCGCCAGCCAAATGAGCCAGCCATGAAGCGATTCTCCGATCTGACCGAACAGGAAATCCTCGCCTTGTCGATTTCCAACGAGGAGGAAGACAGCCGCATCTATCTCGGCTTTGCCGAGGGACTGCGCGAGCAGTTTCCCGACTCCGCCAAAGTCTTCGAAGAGATGGCGGCGGAGGAGATACGCCACCGCACCATGTTGTTCGATCTATACCGCGAGAAATTCGGCGAATACCTGCCGCTGCTCCGGCGCCAGGATGTGCAGGGTTTTGTCCGCCACAGGCCGCTCTGGCTGGTCCGCCCGCTGGGGCTGAAGGAAGTGCGCAAGTACGCCGCGAACATGGAATACGAAACAGCACGCTTCTACCGCAAGGCGGCGGAAACCACGCGCGACGCTTCCATCCGCGAACTCCTGATCCGCCTCGCCGAGGCCGAAGACCGCCACGAGGACTTGGCCGAAAAACTGGGTGAGAAAATTCTCACCAAGGACGCGCGCGCAAGAGAAGATGAAACCGCCCGCCGTATGTTCCTGCTTCAGTACGTGCAGCCCGGACTGATCGGCCTCATGGACGGCTCGGTCTCGACGCTTGCGCCGCTTTTCGCCGCCGCCTTTGCTACCCATTCGACCTGGGAGACATTTCTCGTCGGCATGGCCGCTTCGGTCGGCGCCGGCATCTCCATGGGGTTCGCCGAGGCGGCTTCCGACGATGGTTCACTCACCGGCCGCGGCGCGCCCTGGATTCGCGGCACCGTGACCGGCGTGATGACCACCATCGGCGGGGTCGGCCACACGCTGCCCTATCTCATTCCGGATTTCTGGATTGCAACCGCCGTCGCCGTTGCGGTCGTAGTCGTCGAGTTGCTCGCGATCTCCTGGATCCGCTGGCGCTATATGGATACGCCGTTTCTCAACGCCACGTTCCAGATCATCGTCGGCGGGACAATCGTATTTCTCGCCGGCATCCTTATAGGAAGCGCCTAGCGCTCCATGTTCGTCCTCGCTCATCTTTCCGATCCACATTTGGCGCCGCTGCCGAAGCCCCGCCCCGCCGAACTGATCGGCAAGCGCATCACCGGCTATCTCAACTGGCAGCTTCGCCGCGGCGCGCACCACCGGCGCGACGTGCTCGACACTATCCTGCGCGATATCGCGGCCGCCGAGCCGGACCACGTCGCGATGACGGGAGATCTGGCCAATCTCTCGCTGCCGGGCGAGTATCGGCAGGGGCGTGAATTTTTAGCGCGCCTGGGCACGCCGGACCGCGTCAGCGTCATCCCCGGCAATCACGACGCCTACGTCCGCGGCAGTGAGAAAATGTTTTTCTCCGCGTGGCGCGAATATCTGGCCGGTGACCGGCCGACCAATTTTCCGTTTCCGTTCCTGCGCCGGCGCGGGCCCATCGCGATCGTCGGATTGTCGACAGCGGTGCCGACGCTGCCGTTCTTCGCTACCGGACGGCTTGGCAGCGAACAACTCGCGCGGTTCGATGCGCTGCTCGCCGAACTCCCGGCGCAGCAGTGTTTCCGCATCGTCCTCATTCATCATCCGCCCGCGGGCGTCAGGTCTTGGCTGCGGCGCCTCGAGGATGCGGAATCTTTCCGCGCGGTCATCGCTCGGCGCGGCGCAGAATTGATACTCTCCGGTCACGACCACAAGGCCGCACGCAACGAAATACCCGGGCCAAGCCGCTCGATTCCGGTCTTGCAGGTTCCATCGGCGTCGGCGCCATTCGGCGACAAGCATGGCGCCGCCGCGTACAATCTCTATCGGATTGGCGGAAAACCCGGCGGCTGGACTTGCGAGATGGAAGCCCGCGGGCTGGGCGCCGGTGGCAAAGTTGCCACGCTGGCGCGCACCCAATTGATCGAGCGTGTTTAGCCGGCCCGCATTGCGATCAGCGTCGCGAGGACGCCGATTCCAATGCCGAGAAGAAACAATAGCCAAGTGAGGAGGCGCCTGCTGGCCGCGAGCGTCGCGATCTTCGACCAGATGCGCGTTCCTCCCTCGGGCCGCTCAGACGCCATGCCCGCGATCATCTGCTCGCGCGCCACGAGCCGCCGCGCCACGTAGCGCGTGACCGCCGCGACGATCGGCTGCATGTCGAGCGATTCCGCCAGTACGCGCCGCCCATGCACCGTGTCCTGAAGGAGCCGGTAGGTGCGCTTGTCGCGCCCCATAGCCACGTGCGCGACCATGTCGATCCAGAGCCGCGGCTGCGAGCCGCCGGTGAGTCCGCGATCGAATTGCTCGAGATGCTCGGCCGGGATTTCCGCGAACACGGGCTCGAGCGCGTCGTTCAGCATTTCCAGCCGCGCGGCTTCCGCGTCGCGCAATTCCACGATGACCGCGGACCGCTCCGCGGCCTCGATCCGCGCCGACCGCACCGCCTCGCGCAGCGGCTTCTTCGGCGTCTTCGCGCTACCGGAATCGTCCATGGTTCCCGTCCAAAATGCAGCATAAGCCCGCGCCGCAATGCCGGAAAGGCCGCACCCGCGCGACAAAGCCGCCCTGGACGCCTATAGAAGTGCCCTGCCCGCCGACTCGATGGACCGCATCTCTTGACCAGCTTTGTCCTCGCCGCCGTGCTCCTCGGCGCCCTGATCCATGCGAGTTGGAACGCGCTGATCAAGGCACAGCAGGACAAGTTCTCGGCTGCGGCCCTGGTTGCGATCGGCGCCGGGCTCGTCGCGCTGCCCCTGATCGCGGCACTGCCCGCTCCACCAGCCGCGGCGTGGCCCTATATCGCCGCCTCTGCCGTGATCCATGTGGCCTATTTCGCCTTGGTTGCCTTCGCCTATCGCTCCGCCGATCTCGGCGTCGCCTACCCGTTGACGCGCGGTACAGCGCCTCCAGCGACCGCGCTTCTCGCCTTTCTCCTGATCGGCGAGACGCTCGGCTTCAATGGCTGGCTTGCGGTGATCGCGATCGCGGTCGGGATCGTAGCACTTTCCGCCGATGCGCTCGCGCGCGGCGGCCTCACCGGCGCGACCGCAGCGGGCGCGCTCACAAACACCGGCATCATCGTCATTTACACGCTGATTGATGGTCTTGGCGCACGTGTCACGGGCAGCGGCGTCGTCTATGTCGCCTGGATGCTCGCCGCGACCGCGATCCTGCTGTTTCCGTTGATGCTCGCGTTTCGCGGCGCGCGCTTCGTCGAGGAACTCCGCAAGGCATGGCTGTTCGCGCTCGGCGGCGGCGCCCTTGCGCTCGCTTCCTACGCGATCGCGCTATGGGCGATGACGCTGGCACCCATCGGCCTCGTCGCCGCGCTACGCGAAACCTCGGTGTTGTTCGCGGCGATCCTCGGCGCAGTCTTGTTCGGCGAGCCGTTCGGACCCAAGCGCTGGGTCGCGCTCGTGCTCATTGTCGGAGGAATTCTGATTTTGCGATTGGCGGGAAGCTGAACGCACCCGCTGCGCGCGGCGTTACTGCCGGTACTGCTGAATGCGCGTCGTGCGCAAACCGGCAAGACCGTGCTTGTCGATCGACTGCTGCCAGGCGAGAAACTCTTCCACTGTCAGCGTGTAGCGCTGACAGGCTTCCTCGAGCGACAACAGCCCACCGCGCACGGCCGCGACGACCTCGGCCTTGCGCCGGATCACCCACCGCCTCGTATTCGGCGGCGGCAGATCGGCAATGGTCAGCGGACTACCGTCCGGCCCGATGACGTATTTGACCTTCGGGCGTTGAGGCTCGGTCATGCGTACGCTCACTCGACACACCAATAATGGTGCGACCGTAGTGGCGAGGCATGAACATTTCCCTAAGTATCCCTTTCCAAAACCTTGCGCAGAAACGAAAGCATTGGTTAACGGCCGGAGAGAAACGGTCGGCCGAATGAGTTCGTGTCAGGTGCTCGGGGTTTCCGAATCTGGCGGATTGTCTGGGTTGTCGGGGTTGTCCGGCGTCTCCGTGCCGGGTGCAGGCACCAGGCGTTGCACTGAACGAATTTGATCCATTGTGATCAGAGTTGCGCCGATGAGCAGCAGCGGCTCGTCGCCGGACACGTCGACCTGATCCACGACGCCGGAGAAGCTTGTTCCCACCGTCACCGGCTGGCCCGACGCGTCCTTCGCCGTGACCGTGATCTTGTAACTGCCGGCCGGCGCAATGGAGCCGGTCGAGGTGCGTCCGTTCCATTGATAGGGCTGCGTTCCCGTATCGAGCGTCTTCGTCTCCGTGAATACCGTGCTGCCATTTGCATCTTGGACCGAGATCGTCGCCTGCGCCGGGCCCGGCGACGACAGGTACCAGACCGCGAGGCCATCGCGCAGTTCGCTGGTCGAGCCCTCGGCGGTGACGTGCAGTCCGACGAAGCTCAGCGCCGTCGCCTGCTGGCCGACCTTGGACAGCTTCACTAGCGCCTCGAGATTGTCGTTGGTGCGGAGCTGTTGTTCCACGCCGGCGAACGAAACGAGCTGCTGGGTGAACTGGTTGGTGTCGAGCGGCTCGAGCGGATTCTGGTTCTGCAGCTGCGTCGTCAGCAGCGTGAGGAACGTCTCGAAATTGTCGGTGAGCATTGCACGGCTTGTCGCCGTGCCGCTCGTGCTGGAACCGACCCCACTGACGGCTTCGATCGCCATGGCGCGCTCCTAGATCCGGATATCCACGCCGCCGCGCGCGTGCGCGGCGGACCTGTAGCCTTCGATCACTGCTTCGATCCGCTCGACCTCATCGCCGGCAAGAAGATCGGGCCGCGGCTCAGACGAGCCGGGACGGCCGTCAGTCGCCGCGTCATTCGTCTGCTGCCGCAGCGTGAATTCAAGGCCGCCCTGATCGGTCTTCAGGCCGGCCTGTTGCAGCGCCCGTTCCAGCCCGCGCGCATCGCGCTGCAGGAGATCGAGCGTTTCCGGCCGGTCGACCGTGAGCCGCGTCGTGGCATGGCCGTTGCGGTCGACTTCAAGCCGCACATCGACGCGCCCAAGTTCCGGCGGATCGAGGCGGATATCGAACCGCTTCAGGCCGTCGCGCATGCGGCTGACGATCTCGACGGCAAGCGCGGTTCCGGTGAGCGGCACCGGATTCGGCTCATTGACGTTCGCCGCGTGCAGGCTCGCAGGATTGAGGCTCGCCGCGAGCGCCCGTACGGGCTCGGGCGTAACGGCTGGCGCCGCCGTGTTGATCTGAATCTTGGGCGCGGAAGCGTCAGCGGTAGGTGCCGGGAGACTGGGCGCTTCAGGCGGACGTGAAGCATTCGCCTGCTGCGGCTTCAATTGATCGGCTTGTGGAGCAGTGGGTTGCTGCGGGAATTGCGAATCGGGATCGCTCGTGGCGGCTGACTTGGCGTCGGCCGGAATTGTCGCTGTTGGCTGCGTCGGCGCCGGCTGCGGCGTTTGGGTTTGCGTCGAGTTCGTGTTGGCAGTGCGGCTGTTGTTTGCCTGTACCGGCTCAAGGCTCACAGGCTCCGCCTCGGCTGATTGATCGGTCACAATCGTCGGTGCGGATTTTGTCGTCGCAACCTGCGGCGCCGCGACGGCAGTAGGCGGCGCGGCTTCCGCATCTGCTGGTGTGGCGGTCGCTTTCGGCGTGTTCGACGGTGCGATCTGTGCCTCGCCCTCCGGCGCGACGGCAGTCGTGGCAATTTCAACCGGCGCGTCGGGTGCGACGTTTTTCACGACGGCGATGGCCTCTAAAGGCATAGTACCGGCAACCTCGGCTTCGCCGTCCGGATTGTCCGCAGTCTCTTGGTCGCCGACCGGCGTGTCCGTGTCGACTTCCGTGATGCCGGTCGCGGCTACGTTCTCGGCAATTTCCGTCTCTCCGGTCACCGACGTTGCAATCGTTGTTGCCTTCGGCGCGTCCGCATCGGCATTGCCGGCCTCGGGCGCATCGCCGTCTTCAATCGAGAAAACGGTTTGCTCGCCGGAAACGCACTCCGGCGCGTCCTGGCCGCGCGTCTCGTCCGCGCACGCCTTCCCGGGCGTGTCGCCGCGCGCCACCGACTCCGCGCGCGATTTTCCACGCGCGGGCGGCGCCGACGGTTCCGAGCGCTTGGTCTGCTTCGGCGGCGCCTCGTCCTGCCCGCTACGCGCATTGGCGGCGCTGTCGAGCAAATCGGAAAACGGCTCGGTACCGCGGCTCGGCGCGGCCGGCGCAGGTTGCGGGCGGGGCTCGGTCGATTGGACGATGGCAACGCTCGGCACGGGATTCCCTTCACGGACAAGACGATCCGGCGAGAAGGGAGCAAGCGGCGGGCCAAATGTTGGCCTTTAAAATATGCGCGAAAGCAATTACTTAGTTGGCGCCACATCACGACTCTGCATCGGCATGATTGTTCCGATCGGCAAGGTTTGCCGGGTGACCCGCCTTTGCGCCGCATCGCCGGTCCCCATATAACGACCGCGCCGGCGGGACCGCCCGCTTCCGAAGCGTCGTCGAGCGAAGTCCGCGACGCTTCGGCAAAAAGGACACGCCATGAGCCTTGATCTGGAACTCGAGGGACGCCCCGACGCGACGCGCATCGTCGTCGCGATGTCGGGCGGCGTTGATTCGTCCGTGGTCGCCGCACTCCTGAAGCGCGCGCGCTACGACGTCGTCGGCATCACCCTCCAGCTCTACGATCACGGCGAGGCGACGCGGCGCAGGGGCGCCTGTTGCGCCGGCCGCGACATCCACGATGCCCGCGCCGTCGCGGCGAAGCTCGGCATCGCCCATTACGTGCTCGATTACGAGGCGCGTTTCCGCGCCGCGGTGATCGAGCCGTTCATGGAGAGCTATGCCGCGGGCGAAACCCCCGTGCCGTGCGTCGCCTGCAACCAGTGCATCAAGTTCGCCGATCTCCTCGACACCGCGCGCGATCTCGGCGCGCGCGCGCTTGCGACCGGCCATTACGTCGAGAGCCGGCGCCTCGCGGGCGGCAGGCGCGCGCTCTTTCGCGCCCGCGAGCCCGAGCGCGACCAGAGCTATTTTCTCTATGCGACCACGCCCGAGGAGCTCAACTTTCTGCGCTTTCCGCTTGGCGGCCGCACCAAGGCCGAGGTGCGCGGGCTCGCACATGAATTCGGTTTGCCCGTCGCCGACAAGCACGATAGCCAGGACATCTGCTTCGTGCCGACCGGCCGCTACACCGATCTGATCGCCCGCCTGCGGCCCGACGCCGCCGAGCCGGGCGAGATCGTGCATCTCGACGGGCGCGTGCTCGGAAATCATCCTGGCATTGTGCACTACACGGTCGGCCAGCGGCGCGGCCTCGGCGTTGCCACCGGCGAGCCGCTCTATGTCGTGCGTCTCGATTCCGCGCGACGGCAGGTCGTGGTCGGCCCGCGCTCGGCACTTGAGGTCCATCGCATCCGCATCGAAAACGTCAACTGGCTTGGCGACCGGCCGATCGACGCGGCGGCGCGCGACGGGCTGCCCGTGTTCGTGCGCGTTCGCTCCACTCGCGCTCCGCGCCCGGCAACGCTCTATTGCGCGGAAGCAGGTGTCGAAGTCGAACTCGAGGACGGTGAAGAGGGCGTCGCGCCCGGCCAGGCTTGCGTGATCTATGACTCCGCGGGCGAACGCGCCCGCGTCTTGGGCGGCGGCGTAATCAAGGGCGCCTTGCGCGGCGGCGAGCGAGTGCCGGCTGACGGTGCCGCTCGCCTCGCGGCAGCCATCGCACGCTGAGGCTCGGCGTGAGCGAACCCGATCTCGACATTAGGACGATCGCCAAGGCTTATGCCCGCTGGGCGCCGGTCTATGATTTCGTTTTCGGCTCCGTGTTCGCGCGCGGACGCGCGGCTTCCATCGAGGCCGCCGAGCGCATCGGCGGCCGCATCCTCGACGTTGGCGTCGGCACCGGCATTTCGCTGCCCGAGTACAAGCGCGCCAATCGGATCGCCGCGGTGGACTACTCCGAGCCCATGCTGCGCAAGGCACTCGAGCGCGTCGCCGAACACAAGCTCGACAATATCGAATGCGTGGCGGTCATGGATGCACAATCGCTCGGCTTCGCCGACGCGTCGTTCGACGTCGTGGTGGCGCAATACGTGATCACCGCGGTGCCGAACCCCGAGGCGACGCTCGACGAGTTCGTGCGTGTCGTGCGGCCGGGCGGCGAGATCATCTTGGTCAATCACATCGGCGCCGAGACAGGCCTGCGCCGGGCATTTGAGCAGGGTTTCGCGCCGATCGCGCGCAAGCTCGGTTGGCGCCCGGAATTTCCCTGGGAGCGCCTTGCGCGCTGGGCCGAGCACCACGGCGGCGTCCGCTTCGTCGAGCGCCTGCCCATGCCCCCGCTCGGACACTTTTCGCTCGTTCGCTTCGAGCGCACGGCGGCCACGAACCCGGTCTGCGCCGCGGCGCGGGCTTGAGCACGGCTTTGCCTTGACAGGATTTTCAGCGGGTCCCTATATCCGGCCTTCGGGCCGAGCCCGGACGGCGGCGGAGTAGCTCAGCTGGTTAGAGCAACGGAATCATAATCCGTGTGTCGGGGGTTCGAGTCCCTCCTCCGCTACCAATCCTTCGCGCGGAAGCTTGCTCGCAAGGCCTGCAAACAGATCTGAAGGCTCCGGCGAGTTCCGTTCACGCAAGATCAGTGCATCGTCGACGGCAGCCACAGCGCGATCTGCGGGAACAGAATCAGGATTGCGATCAAAATAATCTGCGCGATGACGAACGGAAACACGCCGCGGAATATGGTCTCGAGCGGCACGTCCTTGGCAATTCCCTTGATGACAAACACGTTCATGCCGATCGGCGGCGTGATCAGGCCGAGCTCGACCACCATCACCACAATGATGCCGAACCAGATCGGATCAAACTCGAGCGCCTGAATGATCGGGAAGAAGATCGGGATCGTCAGCAGCACCATCGCAAGCGAGTCGAAGACGCAGCCAAGCACGAGGTAAATGAGCAGGATGAGCAGCAGGACTGCGATCCCGCTAAGCGCGAGCGACTCGAGCCATCCACTGATCAGATTGGGTACTGACGCAAGGATCAGAAAATTATTGAACAGGATCGCGCCGATCAGGATCGTGAAGATCATCGCGGTCGTCTTCACCGTCTCCATCAGCGAGTTGCCCAGGAGCGTCCGACTGAAGCGACCGTTGAGAATCCCAAGCGCGAGCGCGCCGATGGCGCCGATGCTCGCTGCCTCTGTCGGCGAGAACACGCCGGCGTAGATGCCGCCGATCACGACGAAGAACAGCAACGCCGTGCCCCAGACGTCGCGAAACGCCATGAGCTTGTCGCGCGCCGACGACCGCGGACCGGGCGGGCCAAGCGTCGGGTCGATCCGGGTCACGATCGAGATCGTGATCATGAACACGATCACGGTCAGAACCCCCGGCACGACCCCGGCGAGGAACAGCTTGGAAATGCTGGTCTCGGTCAGGAGGCCGTAGATCACCATCAGCACGCTCGGCGGAATCAGGATGCCGATCGTGCCGCCGGCGGCGACTGCGCCCGTCGCGAGCCGGTCGTCGTACTTGTAGCGGCGCATCTCCGGCAGCGCGATCTGGCTCATGGTTGCCGCGGTGGCCAAGCTGGAACCGCAGATCGCCGCGAACGCGCCGCAGCCGCCGATGGTCGCGAGCGCCAACCCGCCGCGCCGGTGGCCGAGCCAGGCGTTGCATGCGCGATAGAGCGATTCGCTGAGGCCTGCGCCGCTCGCGATGTAGCCCATGAGCACGAACATAGGCACGACGGAGAGGTTATAGGTGAGCGCGGTCTCGTTTGCCGTTTGACCCAGGAGCGCGAGCGCCGCCCGCGCATCGATCAACAGTAGCGTGCCGAGGAAAGCCGAAAGCCCCATGGCAAACCCGATCGGCAAGCCGCCTGCGAGCAGCACGAACAGCAGGCAAAACACCAGAACCGAAAGGAGTGTGGGATCCATGTGCGGCGATGCCGTGAGGTGTCGGATGTACGGTTAGACGGTGGATCGGGCCCGGGTCACGGGCGCTCCTGCTTGGCGATCACGCGCTTCGCCGCGCCGAGCAAATGCAGGAAGACGCCTGTGAGAAAGAACGCGCTTCCCGCCGCCATGATGAACGCGACCGGCCAGATCGGGACGTGCCAAATCGGCGTGATGTCTCCTTTGGCGAGCAGGGTTTCGGCACGCCCCCACACTTGCCAGACCATGAACGCCAGGAATGCGAGGGCAATAAAATTCGTCACCAGCCCTAACAAGGCCCGCGTCCATTCCGACAGTCGCAGCGTGAGCACGTCGACGCTGATATGGCCGTTCTCGTGCGTCACCAGCCCGACGCCGAGATAGACGATCAAGCCCATCGCGAGCTCGGTCACCTCCACGGAAAATGTGAATGGTGAATTGAAGAAGTAACGCCCTACCACGTCGCAAAACGTCATCACCGCCAGCAGGGCGAGAACGAACGACGCGATGCGGGCGAGCCACGTGGTGACTCGCCCGTTCAACCGGCCCAGGAGACCAGTCATCGCGTCGTTCCTGTCCGCGTCAGCTCGAGGACGCCTTGACCGTCGCCTCGAAGTCCTGAAGCAGTTTCTGCCCGTCGAGTCCGGCGTCCTTGGCCTTCTTCAGCCATTCATCGCGCACGAACTTCAACATGGGCTTCCAGCGCTCTAGTTCCGCCGGAGCGAGAGTCTGGATCGTATTGCCGCGCTTCTTGGCGCCTTCGCGGCCCGCCGTATCCGCCGCGTCCCATGCCTTTCCAAAGAAGGCCGAGCCGGCTTCGCCGCTCACCTTCATGAGCGCCGCCTGATTGCTCGGGGTCAGTTTTGCGAACGCCTCCTTGTTGGCGACGATCACGAAGGTCGCCGTATACATTCCGCCGGGAACTTCGAGGTGCGCCTTTACCAGTTCCGATAGCCGGAAGCTGTCGACCGCTTCCCACGGGAACAGGACGCCGTCGACGGTGCCGCGGCTCAGCGCCTCATGAGCTTCGGTCGCCGGCAGGGAGATCGCTGACATGCCGAGCGCCTGCGAGATCGGCACGCCCGCGCCGCCGGCGCGGATCTTGATGCCCTTGATCTCCTCCAGCGTCTTGACCGGCTTCACCGTATGAATGGTGCCGGGTCCGTGCACGAAAACGTTCAGGAGCTTGGTGTCGGTGAACTCCTTATCGGCCAAACCGTGCTTTTGATACCATTTCCACAGTGCCGGACTGCAAGCGGTCGCATTCGGGCACAGGAACGGAATCTCGCCCACGCTGAGCATCTCGAAGCGGCCCCGTGTATAGGCGGGCACGTGCCAAACCATGTCGCGCACGCCGTTCTTGATCAGATCGTACTGACCGTCGGGTTTCGCGAGCGGCGCCTTGTCGAGCTCGACCGTGAGGTTGCCACCCGAGGCCTCCTCGATCATCTTGATCCAGTTCTGGAGGGTCTTGTTCATGTGGTGGGCCGGCCCGGTCCAATACGCCATGCGAAGCGTCTGCTTCTGCGCCAGAGCCGGGCTCGCGCCGA
>JBBDYN010000020.1:0-107843 GCA_040901465.1 Xanthobacteraceae bacterium | reverse complement strand
CCCCAACCGCCCCCACGGCGCCCACGGCCAGCAACAAGGTCGTCTTTCTCAGCATCTTGATTCCTCCCTGATGTTTTCTTTGCGCGGACAGGATCCGCTACGTTCGTTGCCCGCTTTCTTAAGCCGGCATGCTATCTGCAAATTTCACCGCCACCAAGCGTTCGCGGTGCCGGTTTTCCCGGCAATCGGTCGCGTCCCACCGCGATCCAGGTCGCCCCAAGCGCCGCAGAACAAGCGTATCAGCGCGCAATGTCGGGTCAAATGCGCGTTTGACCGGCGAACCGCACCTGCCCCACGCCGCCCACGGCCATCATCGAGCGAGCGCTGCTCGCGCCCCCTGCGCGGCGAGATCGCGGATCGAGCGGAGCCGCGGCAGGTATTGAAACGCATCGAACAATTGGCGCGCCTGATCGATGCCGATCACGCCCGCGGCGCAATTCTGGAATTTCTGCCACAGGAGTTCGCTTTCGATCGGTCGCTTGAAATGGCCCCGCGCATAACGCACCGGCTCCGAAGAAATCCGCCGCCCGTCGCGCAATGAAAGATGCACGCGATCGTGCAGCGAAAGGCTCGGCTCCTCGGGATCGGGCGCCGCGTCCGCCCGCGTTTTCACTTTGGCGAAGAAGTCCTGCACGTCGGGCCGTCGCACGAACGCCTTGTTGAACTCCGAGCCGGAGCAACGCCCGCTTATCGCCGCCGCCGCCATAGCGAACTCGATGCTGAATTTTGCATCAAGCGCGTTCTGCGGACGGTGGTTGCGCAGGATCGTCGCCTGCGTCGCACTCAATTCGACTTCGACTTCCTCGATGTCCGATGGCGCCAACTGATAGGCCTGCCGCAGATCGATCATTGCGTCGAGGCTGCGATGCGCCGCGTAGCACATCGGATAGAGCTTCACATTGATGCCGAGTGCGAGAATGCGCCACTCTGTGCCGAGTCTCGATTTGCTCTTGCTGTCGACCCGCCCCCGCGGTGAGATCGCTTGCAAGAAACCAAGTTCGTGCTCGATTGCGTCGTCCGCAGCACTTATGCCGGCTTCTGCAAGCCTCGCCGCGAGTAGACCCGATTGCACCGCGCGGCCGACTTGGAATGGCTTCGTCATTGTGCCGAAGTTCGACACGATCCCGCCGGCGAGCGAACCGGCAATCGCGACCGCGCGGCTCGCTTGCGCGGAATCGAGTCCCCGCAGCACAGCGGACGCACCCGCCGCCGCCAGCGTTCCGAACATCGCCGTCGGGTGCCAGCCCTTCTTGTGATGCTGATCCAGGTCGCGCCGGATGAGCTCGGCCCAAATCTCGTAGCCGGCCACATAGGCCGCGATCATTTTCCGCCCGTCGGCTCCGGTGTCGGCCGCTTCAGCGAGGATCGCCGGCACCAGCACGGCGCTTGGATGGCCGGAAAGACCCGTGTCGTCGAAATCGAGCGCATGTGCGGCCGTGCCGTAGATGAGGCCCAAATCCGGCGCCGGGCCCTTGGCCCCGAGAATCGCCAGCGCATCGACGTCGAACGAAATGCCGGCCGCGCGGGCAGCTGCCGGCGACACCGGCTCCGTCAATCCCGCGAGCATCACGCCGACGCAGTCGGTGAAGCCGGTGCAGACCGTCACCACCGCGTCCTCGGGCACCCGCTCGAAGCGCATGTCCGCCAGAAACCCGCCGATCTCGCGCGTCAGCCCCATGGGCGCTTCCATTTCGCCGCCTGCAGCAACGCGTCCATACCAAGTCTGTTTGATATTTCAATATTGCATTTGATATACCAAACTTGGCTTCTTGGCCGGAGCTTGAACTTGGCGATCAAGGCAGAATCAAAAACCGCCAGAAGCGCGAAGGAACGCGGCTCCGCCGCGATCGATCCGCGCTATATCGTGCCTGGCCTGTCGCGCGGACTCTCACTCCTGCAGCTCTTCACGCGCCAGAAACCTTCGCAAACGCTCGCCGACTTGGCGGCGGGCCTCGGTCTTTCCCGCTCGGCCGCCTATCGCCTCGTCTATACGCTCGAAAAGGAGGGCTTCATCGCGCGCGAGCCGAGCGGGCGAAATTACCGGCTGACCTCCGAAGTGCTCACGCTCGGTTTCGACTATCTCAATGCGCGCGGATTGCCGGAACTTGCCGAACCGGCGCTGCGAAAATTGAGCGATACAACGCCGGCCGCCGCCTACGTCGTTTCACTCGACGGATGGCACGCCGTTTATCTTGCACGCGTCATGCCGTCCGTCGCCCTCATCACCAACCTGCAGGTCGGCGCGCGCCTTCCCGTTCACGTCACCGCGAGCGGGCGCGTCTTCCTTTCGCATCAGAGCGAGGAGCGGCTGCGCGAGACCTACAATCTTCTGAAGGAGCATTGCCACTCGGTCGCGCCGCCCGCATCCTTCGCGCAATTGCAGGAGCAGAGCGCCCACGACCGCGCCCGCGGTTACGTCTATCACCGCTCAGTCCTGAATCCCGGCGTCGTCAGCCTCGCCTATCCCGTGCGCAATAAGGCCGGCACCGTGGTCGCGGCGATCACCGTGATCGGGCCGGAACAGCTTGTTGTCGCGTTCGGTGGCGAAAAAGCCCTGAAACCGCTCGTGGCCGAAGCCGCCCTAGGAATTTCGCAGAAGCTCGGCTACGGCGGCCGCTAACGTTCAATCGACCTTCACGCGTTGCGCTTTGCGATCGTGCAGCTCGCTTGCCAGCCCTGCCTTCATCACCATTCCCGGCAGGTTGCGTCCGAGTGCCTCCTGCGCGAAGCGCGCAACTTCGATCAACGCGTTGAGATCGACGCCGGTCTCGATTCCCATCTCGTGCAGCATGTGCACGAAGTCCTCGGTGGAGATATTGCCGACCGCGCGCGGCGCGAACGGACAGCCGCCGAGACCGCCAATCGAGCTCTCGAAATCCGCGACCCCCGCCTCAAGTCCCGCAAGCGCGTTCGCAAGGCCGAGCCCCCGCGTGTTGTGAAGATGCAGGCCGATCCGCTGGTTCGGCCAACGCGACGCGAGATTCTCGAGCGTGCGCCGGATCGACGATGGGTTGGCCACGCCGGTCGTATCCGCGAGATAGATGATCGGCGCACCATGTCCGACGAGCTGCTCGAACAAACGCCGCACGCGATCGGGAGAAACCGGACCTTCGTAAGGGCATCCAAACGCCGTCGCGACGACGCCAACGATCGTGCTTTTCGAGCCACGCGCGAGCGCCGCGATTTCGTCGAGCGCGCGCATGCCCTGCTCGGTGGTCATCCGCACGTTGAGCTCGTTGAAAGTATCGCTCGCCCCGATCCCGGTCTTCAGGTCATCGGCCCCTGCCGCAATCGCCCGCTCCGCACCCTTCGCATTCGGCACGAACGCTGCGTAGCGCACGCCCGGACGGCGCTTGAGTCCCGCGAATACCTTCTCCGCGTCGGCGAGCTGCGGCACGATCTTCGGATGCGCGAACCCCGTTACTTCCACGCGCGTCAGCCCGGTCGCCGCGAGCCGCTCCACGAGCGCGATCTTCACCTCGGCCGCAAGCTGCTTCGCCTCGATCTGGAGTCCATCGCGCGGTCCGACCTCGCTGATCGTGACTTGCTTGGGAAGCCCGGGCACAGTGTTTCTCCTGAACGCCGGAACTGACTTGAACGAGCGCGGCGCCGATGGTTGATATATCAAACATCACGTTGACATAACAAACAGGAGCGCTCTTCTAGTCGAAGCGCGCCGAAGAACCAAGGGCTTTTGCCGCATGATCTCGGAATTGCCGCTTTCGGGACTACTCGCGGTCGAGCTCGGCACCAGCGTGGCCGGCCCGACCGGCGGACAGATTCTCGCGACCCTCGGCGCCGAAGTGATCAAGATCGAGAGCCCTAGCGGCGACGACGCCCGCTCGTGGGGACCGCCCTTCGTCGGCGGAGTCGCCGCCCTCTTCCACGCGGTCAACCGTGACAAACGCTCTGCCGTCATCGACTTCAAGGACACGAACCAGTGCGAGGCGCTCGCGCGCTTCATCGTCGAACGCGCCGACATCGTGCTGCAGAATCTCCGCCCCGGTGTCGTGGAAAAATTTTCCCTCGACGGCGCGAACCTCGTCGCGCGCAAGCCCTCGCTGATCTATTGCAACATCGCCGCCTTCGGCGCGACCGGTCCGTTGAAAGTAAAGCCCGGCTACGATCCGCTGATCCAGGCGTTCGGCGGAATCATGAGTGTCACCGGCGACGAAGGACGCCCGCCCGTGCGCGTCGGGCCTTCGATCGTCGATCAGGGCGCAGCGCTTTGGGCGGTGATCGGAATTCTCGCGGCGCTCAATCGGCGCACGCGCACGGGCCATGGCTGCGTCGTCGGTACCTCGCTCTATGAAGCCGCACTTGGATGGATCGGCATGCACGCGGCGAATTACGTCGCGTCTGGCCGCGTGCCGAAGCGACTCGGGACTGAAAATCCGAGTCTGGCGCCCGCAAAGGCCTACGAAGCGCTGGACGGCTGGATCGTGATCGCCGCCGGCAACGACAATCTCTTTGCACGCTTCTGTAAGGCGATCGGCAAGTCCGACTGGATTGACGAGCCTGCATTTCACACCAACCCCGAACGCGTACGCAATCGCGAGCGGCTGAACGAGTTGATCGCCGCCGAGATCAAAACCGCGACGCGCGAAGCGTGGCTCACGAAACTCGACGAGGCGGGCGTACCCTGCGCGCCGATGCTCTCGATTGATGAGGTGCTCGTGCACCCGCAGAGCAAGGCCGTTCAGATGATGCAGGCCGGACCCAATGGCGGCGCACCCGCGATGGGCGTTCCGCTTCAGTTTGACGGCAAGCGTCCGCCGTTCCAACGCATTGCTCCGAAGCTCGGCGACGCAACCGAATTCGTGCTTGGCAAGACCTCGCGGAGCGCTGCCGAATGAAAATTCCCGCCAAGTTGAATACCCTGCGCGTCGAGGAGCCCGAGGCAGGCCTCTGGATCGTCACGTTCAATCGTCCCGAGGTGCGCAACGCCATCAACACCGCCACCTGCGAGGACCTGCGCGCCGTATTCGCCCCCCTCGCCTTCACACCCGGCGACCTCCGCTGCGTCATCCTCACCGGCGCCGGCGATCAGGCGTTCAGCGCGGGCGGCGATCTCAAGGAGCGCCAGGGCATGAGCGACGAGGCCTGGCGGCTTCAGCACGCGATCATCGAAGAGAGCGCTTACGCGATCCTCGATTCTTCCGTGCCCGTAATCGCGGCGGTGAATGGCGTCGCGCACGGCGGCGGCTGCGAACTCGCGCTTTGCTGCGACTTTATCTACGCGGCCTCCACCGCGCGCTTCGCGCTGCCGGAGGTGACGCGCGGCATCATGCCGGGCGCCGGCGGCACGCAGAACCTGCCGCGCGCCATCGGCGAGCGCCGCGCCAAGGAATTGATCCTGAGCGGAAAGCCGTTCACCGCGCAGGAAGCCTACGACTGGGGCATGGTCAACGCGGTGTACGAGCCCGCCGAACTCATGTCACGCGCGCTCGAAGCCGCGCGCACGATCTGCGGGAACGCGCCGGTCGCCGTTCGGCAAGCAAAAAAGGCCATCCACCAGGGCCTGCAAACCGACCTCGGTTCGGCGCTCATGATCGAGGTACAAGCCTACGAGCGCATGATCTCCACCGAAGACCGCCACGAGGGCGTCCGGGCATTCAACGAGAAGCGCCCGCCCGTCTTCAAAGGAAAATGAGTGCAGAGCGCAATGAACACACACATGAAATCGAGCGCTGACGGGCGCGCCTCGCCCACGGTCCCGCTCGGCGAGGACTATTCCGACATCCGCGGCGGCGTGCGCGTGATCTGCGCGAAATATCCCGGCGAATACTGGCGCAAGCTCGAGGATCGGCGCGAATATGCCGAGGAATTCGTCAATGAGCTCAGCGCGGCCGGCTATCTCGGCGCGCTGATTCCGGAAGAATACGGCGGCTCCGGCCTGCCGATCCGCGCCGGCTGCGTGATCCTGGAAGAAATTCACGCCAGCGGCTGCTCCGCCGCCGCCTGTCACGCGCAGATGTACATGATGGGCACCCTGCTGCGCCACGGCAGCGACGAGCAGAAGCGCCGCTATTTACCCAAGATCGCCACCGGCGAAATCCGCTTCCAAGCCTTCGGCGTAACGGAGCCTACAACCGGCTCCGACACGACGCAGCTCAAGACCCGTGCCGTCCGCAAGGGCGATCATTACGTCGTCAACGGCCAGAAGCTCTGGACTTCCCGCGCCCATAAGTCCGACCTCATGATGTTGCTCGTGCGAACCTCGCCGGTAGAAGAAGTGAAGCGGCGCACCGAAGGCCTTTCCGTCCTCCTCGTCGATGTCCCGGCCTCGCTCGGCAAGGGTCTCACGATCCGACCCGTCGACACCATGATCAATCATCAGACCAATGAGCTGTTCTTCGACGATCTCAAGGTGCCGGCGGATAACCTGATCGGCGCGGAGGGTCAGGGCTTCCGCTATATCCTCGACGGCATGAATGCCGAGCGCATCCTCGTCGCCACCGAGTCCCTCGGCGACGCGCGCTATTTCATCCGGCGCGCCTCCGCATACGCGAGCGAGCGCGTCGTATTCGGAAAGCCCATCGGTCAGAACCAGGGGGTGCAGTTTCCGATCGCGCGCGCCTACGCGGAGTGGAAGGCGGCCGATCTCGTCGCCCGCGCCGCGGCGGTGCTGTTCGACGCGGGCCTCCCCTGCGGCGAGGAAGCGAACACCGCGAAGCTCCTCGCTTCGGAGGCGGCATGGCACGCGGGCGAAGCCTGCATGCAGACCTTCGGCGGCTTCGCCGCCGCGCGCGAATACGACATCGAGCGCAAATGGCGCGAATGCCGCATCGCGCAGATCGCGCCAATTTCGACGAACCTCATCCTCGCCTATCTCGGCCAGCACGTGCTCGGCATGCCGCGCTCCTACTAGTCGGGATTCCAGCCAAGAGTTCATCCATGCTCACGACCGACGGATTTCGATTGGACGGAAGGGTGGCGATCGTCACCGGCTCGGGGCGCAACATCGGCCGCGCCGTCGCCGAATGTTTTGCCGCGGCCGGCGCCAAAGTCGTGGTCAACGGCCACAGCGACCAGGACGCGGTCGACGCCGTTGTGCGCGGCATCCGCGAACGCGGCGGCGAAGCCGCGGGCGTCATCGCCGATGTGTCGAAAGACGCAGAGGTCAGCCGACTGGTCGAGACAACGGCCAAGACATTCGGCATGGTCGACGTGGTCGTCTCTAACGTCGGCATCCGCCGCATGCGGCCCTTCCTCGAAATCTCACCCGACGAATGGCGCGAGGTGATCGAGACCAATCTCTCGGCCGCCTTCTATCTCGCCCGCCACGCCCTCCCGCACATGCTCGAGCAGAAGAAGGGCCGCATCATCGTCATCTCCGGCTTCGACGGCTTCTGGGGCCAGGTCACCCACCGCGCGCACAACGTAACGGCCAAGGCCGGCCTGCACGGCCTCGCCAAGGCGATCGGCCGCGAATTCGGCGAAAGCGGCATCACGGCGAACACGGTGGCGCCCGGCGCGATCGACACCGTGCGCGACTGGTCGCAATACGCCCACCAGGCCAAGGAAAAAATCCAGGCGGAAATTCCGCTCAAGCGCTTCGGCGACGTCGACGAGATCGCCGCCGCGTGCCTCTTTCTCGCCAGCGACGCCGGCGGCTTCGTCTCCGGACAGGTCATTCACGTCAATGGCGGCCACTACATGTACTGACGGCCGGCCTGAACGGACACGCCCACGCCCCAGTCTCGCTCGCGAACGGAATGCTGTGCGCTCGGCCGCGCTCTGAAGGCGCTTTGCATTCGACCGCTTACCGTGCACTCCCCTTCGGGTCGGCGTCGAGCCGCACGATCCAGTTTTCCAGGCCGGGTACGGCCGCCGGATAGCGTTCCAACACCTTCGGATCGTGGCCGGGGACGATGTGCTCCATGGAATCGGCGAGCCGCTTCAATGTTTGATAACCGGCGAGCACATCGCCGACGTTATAGGTGATGGGATACACGCGCCCCTCTTCGACGTGGGCGTAGAGATGCGTCGTATCCGATGCAAGCACCACGTAACCGCGCCGCGTCTTCACGCGCACGCATTGCAAACCCATGGAATGGCCGCCGATCCGATGCAGGCCGATGCCCGACGCAATCTCTTCGTCGCCGTCGTGGAATGCGACACGGCCGGCGAACACCTTGCGCACCATCGCCACCACGTCGTCCGCCTCGAACGGAACGCGCATGTGCGGGTGGCACATGTGCCGGCCCGTCGCGAAGCCCATCTCCATGTCTTGCAGATGATATCGCGCGCGCGGAAACAGATCGTGGTTGCCGACATGATCGTAATGCAAATGCGTCACGATCACGTTTTCGACCACGCCGGCATCGATGCTCAACGCTTTCAGCCCCTCTTCCACGGGCTTCGTGATCTCGCGGCCGCGCTGTTTCGCCATCGCCGCATCGAAGCCGGTGTCGACAACGATGGTGCCATGCGACCCTCTGATCACCCAGACGAAATAGTCGAGCGGCTGCAGCGAGTCGTGCGGGTCGCCGCCGAGGAAGTTCTCGGACGAGCGGCGGTCGTGGTGCGCGTAGCGGATCGCAAAAATCTCGTGGACGTCGCCCATAGCATCACTTGTTCCGCCCGCGCACTTCCACCCCGGCGGGTTTCTCGACGCTCTTCACGATCGTGGTGAAATCCGCGTCCGCTCCATGCTCGGTCGTGGCGATCTGGAACATGTCCCGTACCATGCTCCCGACCCGCATCGGCACGCCGAGATTTTCCGCTTCGTCGAGGCAAAGCCGCAGGTCCTTGTACATGAGCCCGTTCGTGAAGCCATAGTCGAAGGTGCGCGGAAGGATCGAGCGCGGGAACTTGTCCTGGCTCGCGCTGTTGCGCCCGCTGCCCGCGTTGATCACTTCGATCATCACGCTTGGATCGAGCCCGGCTTTGACGCCCATCACCACCGCTTCCGACGTCGCCGCCATCGCCGTCGCGGACAATAGATTGTTCGCGAGCTTCATGGTCTGGCCCATGCCGGGCCAGTCGCCGATCACGAACACCTTGCCGAACACGCTGAGCGCCGGCCGCAGCAATTCGATCTCCGCCGGCGGACCCGAGACCATCACCGCAAGCGTCCCCTTTTCTGCACCGCCGGGGCCGCCGCTCACCGGACTGTCGATCTGCACGATATTGCGAGCCGCGAGCGCCTCCGCGATCCGCACCGCCATGCGCGCGCCCGTGGTCGACAGGTCGACAAAGCGACGCACTTTCTTCCCTTCAATCACGCCGTTCCTCCCGGTCGCGACCGAGAACACCGCATCGAGCGACGGCAAGCTCACCATCACCGTCTCCGCCCGGTCAGCCACGTCGCGCGGCGAGGAAGCGGCCCTCGCGCCAAGCTTCGCGAGCCGCGCGATAGCCTCCGGCCGCACGTCATAGACGACAAGCTGATGCCCGGCCTCGATCAGCCGCCGCGCCAAGTGAAAGCCCATCGTGCCGAGGCCGATGAATCCGATCTCCATGTTCTTCCCCCGGCTACGTTCGACGCCCGCGCCTGTGCCGCGCAATCAGGACTTCCCCATTTCCGCGAACACTTCGCGCGCAATGCGGAACGCGTCGACGCCCGCAGGCACGCCAGCATAGATCGTGAGCTGCATGAATACTTCGCGGATTTCGTCCTTCGTAACGCCGTTCGTCAGCGCGCCGCGAATATGCGCCCGCAATTCGTGCGGCCGATTGAGAATGCCGATCATGGCGAGGTTCAGCATGCTGCGCGTCTTGCGCGAAAGGCCCTCGCGTCCCCACACCGCGCCCCAGCAATACTCGGTCACGAGTTCCTGATGCGGCTGGTTGAATTCGTCGGCCGAGCGCGTCGCCTTCTCGACATAGTCCTTGCCGAGGACCGCCGTGCGGATTTGGAGGCCGGTGTCATAAGTCTTCTTGTCCATGCTGGATTTCCTTCTGATCGACGGAAGGCATTCGACGCGCCTGCCGGAGATGACGCGACCATATCCGATTGAAGTCTCCGGCGCAGCAACGGCGGCCGGCTTTCCGCTTTGCGTGCCCGCAACGCTAGCCGTCGAAATCCCGCAGAAGATCGATCAGGAGCTTGCGTTTCTCGGGCCCGAGCTTCGCGGCAAGTTGCGCTTCATGCGCGGCCGCGAGCGCCTTGATGCGCTTCAGCGTCTTCTGCCCCTCGCGCGTGAGGTAAAGCGCATGCGAGCGCCGGTCCTTCGGCGACGATCTGCGTTCGGTGAAACCGCGCTTCTCGAGCCGGTCGAGCATGCGCGCGAGCCGCGCGCGCTCGATGCCGAGGAATTCGGCGATGTCGGACTGCGGCAATCCCGGATTGGCTTCGATCACCACAAGCACCGAGTACTGCGCCGGCCGCACGTCGACGCTCGCAAGCGCCCGCATGAAATCCTGGAATACCCAGACCTGGAGGCGCCGGACGAAATAGCCGAGATGGCTGTTCAGGACCCCGAGTTCGAGCGCTTTCCGCCGTAATCTTGCCGGCCGCTCGGCGCGGCGAGCAGCCGTCGGGGCCGGGTCTTGATGCGCCTCTCTTTGCGCGGGTTTTCCTTCCGACACGATCGGTCCTCGTTCGCGTGGCGGCCGTGCGGCCACATCCCGACGCCCGCTATATTGTTGTCATTGACATCGATTGTCTACAGCAACAATATCGGCCTGCCACGCCGGGGCCGCGCGGCAGCAATGAGGTCGGCGCATTTCACCGCCGACGCCCATAGTGACGGGACCGCCGCCAATCAGGTACTAATTCGTAAAGCAAGGAACAGTTGCCCGTAACGGGCCAGGGAGGAAAGCGATGAGCCGGAATTCCAAGAGAGATTCAGCGCGCCGGGGGACCGGCATCACTCGGCGAACCTTCGCCACGGGCGCCGCCGCGGCCGGCTTCGTTGCCGGCACCGCGCCGTTCAATATCGTCCGCGCGCAGAGCGGCCCGCTCAAAGTTGGCGTGCTTCTGCCGCGCTCGGGCGTGCAAGCCGGTATCGGCCAGGACTGCCAACGCGGCGTCGAAGTCGCGGCCGGCATCCTCAAGGGTCTCGGTCTGCCCAACTTGCAGATCATGAATGGCGACACCGAGTCCAACGTCGACGTCGCCCGCGCCCGCGCCGAGCGGCTGATCGCCGAAGGCGCGCAGCTGCTGGTCGGCGCATTCGATTCCGGCCAGACCACCTCGATCGCCCAGGTCGCCGAGCAGCGCGGCATTCCGTTCGTCATCAACATCGCCGCCGCCCCGCCCATCACCGAGCAGGGCTACAAGTTCGTGTTCCGCAACTTCCCGACCGCGCCGATGATCCTCGGCGACGCCTTTGGCAACCAGAAGGAAGTGTTCGCCCTCGCCGGCGCCGCTCCCAAGTCGGTCGTGTTCATGCACGTAAACGACACCTTCGGCCAGGCGATGCAAAAAGGCATCGGCGCCGTGATGCCGAAGTTCGACATGCCGTACAAGATTCTCGAAACGATTGCCTACGACCCGGCGGCGCGCGATCTCTCGGTCGAAGTCGCCAAGGCCAAGGCGACCGGCGCGGAAGCGCTGCTCATGGTCAGCCGCCTGAACGACGCGATCTTGATCACTCGCGAATTGATCAAGCAGCGCTGGACGCCGATGGCGGTGCTCAGCATGGGCCCGGGCTGGTACGAGGATCAGTACTTGAAGACGCTCGCCAAGCTGTCCGACGGACCTTTGAGCTTCGTGCCCTGGTACGACCCGAACAAGAAGAACTCGAAGCTGCTGGAGGCCGCGCTCGCCAAGGCCTATCCGGACATCAACCTGAACACCAACCACATCTATACGTTCGAAGCGCTGCAGATTGCGGCCGATGCCTACAAGCGGGCCGGGTCGACCGATCCGAAGGCGCTCGCCGACGCGATCCGCACGACCAACATCAAGGACAACGTCAGCACGGGCCCCGGCGTCCAGTTCGACGCCAAGGGCCAGAACGACAAGCTGAAGAACTCCGCGATTCAGAATCGCGGCGGCAAGCTCGTCGCGGTCGCGCCCAAGGCGGCGTCGAACGCCAAACCCGAGTTGCCGATGAAGCCCTACGACAAGCGCTGATTTTAATCAGTGCGATTTGCTCCGGCCGCTCGCGCGGCCGGAGCATTGCTAGATGGGGCTGCCGGTGCCGGTCGAAATCTATCTGAACGTCGCCGTGAGCGGCCTGCTGACCGGTCTCGTCTACGGCCTGATGGCGCTCGGCTTGTCGGTCATTTTCGGCGTCGTGCGCGTGGTCAATTTCGCCCACGGCGAGATGATGACCGTCGCGATGTATCTCGCTCTAATTCTTTTTCAGGCCTTCGGGCTTGATCCGCTGATCATGCTGGTGCCCATCGCAGCCGTCCTGTTCGCGTTCGGATATCTGCTGCAGATCGGCCTGATCAATCCATTCATCAATCGGCCCGAGCACAGCCAGTTCATGCTTTTGGTCGCGGTTGCGCTGATCCTCGTGAACATCCAGCTCATCGTGTTCGGCCCCGACGCGCAGGGCCTGCACACCCCCTATTCCTTCGACAGTTATCAGCTCGGCCCGCTGATCATGGACGCGTCCAAAATCTATGCCGCGGGTGCCGCGCTCGCGGTGGCGGCGACTCTCTTCGCCTTTTTCCGGTTCACCTTGATCGGCAAGGCAATCCGCGCCTGCGCCGACAATTATGACGGCGCGCTCGTGGTCGGCCTCAACGTCAAGCGCCTCTATGCGCTGACCTTCGGCATCGGCGCGGCGTGCGTCGGCGCCGCGGGCGCGATGCTGATGATCGTAATCGATGTCACGCCCGCGATCGGGCCGGCCTACACGCTGCTTGCCTTCGTGATCGTGATCACCGGCGGGCTTGGTTCCATGCCGGGCGCGCTGCTCGGCGGTGTCCTCATCGGCATGACCGAGGCGCTCGGCGGGCTCCTGTTCACGCCCTCGGCCAAGAGCATGTTCGCCTTCGGCCTGCTTGTGCTCGTGTTGCTGTTCCGGCCGCAAGGCATCCTCGGCAGGAAAGCCACATGATCAAGCACCTGTTCGATGGCGTCCCCCGCCGCGGGCTCCTGATGCTCGCAGTGCTTTTCGCCGTGTTGCTAGCGCTTCCGTATTTCGTGAGCGGCTACCTGATCACGGTGCTGATCCTCATTCTTTACTTCGCCTATGTCGGCCAGGCCTGGAACATCATGATGGGCTTTGCCGGCCAGCTTTCGCTTGGCCACGCGCTCTATGTCGGCCTCGGCGCCTACGCGGCCGCCGCGCTCTACGTGCATTTCGGAATTAGCCCGTGGATCGGACTCGGCGCCTCGATCGTAATCTCCGCCGCCGCCGGCGCGGCGATCGGATTCCTTGCGTTTCGTTTTGGCGTCGCCGGCGTTTATTTCGCAATCCTTACCATCGCCTTCGCCGAATTTGCGCGCATCGGTTTTGATCATTTCGCCTGGGTGCAGGGATCGTCCGGGCTGTTTCTTCCGGTCGCGAACTACACGCAGAACGATCTCTGGAATCTGCGCGGCAGCCCGACGATGTTCTATTACCTCGTGCTCGGCATGACCGCGTGCGCGTTCATCCTGAGCCATCTCTTGCTGCGCAGCCGCATGGGCTACTATTGGCTCGCGATCCGCGAAAGCCCGGAAGCCGCGCAGGCGCTCGGCATTAATATCTTTCGCTACAAGATGTACGCCGTCGTTCTGTCCGCCGCGATGACTTCGCTCGCCGGCGTCGTGTTCGCGTTCTTCTACAACAATCTGTTTCCTGAGCAGGTCTTCAGCATCTCGCGCTCGATCGAGTTGATCCTCGGCCCGATCATCGGCGGCGTCGGCACGCTCGTCGGTCCGCTCGTAGGGGCATTTCTGCTGACCGCGCTCGCCGAAGGCATGGGTGAGATGCTGCTGCGACTCGGCGTCGATGTGCCCGGCATCAAGCAGGTCTTCTACGGAATCTGCCTTCTACTCGTCGTCATGTACCTGCCCGACGGCGTGTGGCCGCCGCTCTCCAAATTGCTCGGCCTCGACCACAAGACTCCGGACCGCGGCGAGGGCTGACATGGCGGCGCTCCTCGAAGTGGACGGGATTTCCAAGAGCTTCAGCGGCCTGCGCGCGGTGCAGGAGGTGAGCTTCACCGTGCCCGAGGGCGAGATTGTCGGCCTGATCGGACCGAACGGCGCCGGCAAGACCACCTGCTTCAACCTGATCACCGGGGTCTATCGGCCGGACGCGGGACAAGTTCGCCTTGCGGGACAACGCATCGACGGCTGGCGCCCGGACGAAATTTGCCAAGCCGGTCTGGCGCGGACGTTCCAACTCGTGAAGCCGTTCGCCGGCCTGTCGGTGATGGAAAACGTCGTTGTCGGCGCGCTCAATGCCTGCTCGACCGTCGCCGAGGCGCGCGAAAAATCCAAGATTGTGATCGAGAAGATCGGCCTTTGGAGCAAGCGCGATCAGGCGGCTGCCGCCCTCACCTTGCCCGAGCGCAAGTTGCTCGAAGTGGCGCGCGCGCTCGCCACCGGACCGCGGATTCTCCTGCTGGACGAGGTGATGGCGGGCCTCAGGCCGACCGAGATGAACACGATGGTCGCGCTTTTCCAGGAGCTCAACGCCTCCACCGGCCTCACTATTCTTCTCATCGAGCACGTGATGCGCGCCGTGATGACCCTCTCGCGCAAGGTCGTCGTGCTGCACCATGGTCAGGTGATTTCGTCCGGCACGCCCGACGAAGTCACCCGCGATCCGGCCGTGCTCGAATGTTATTTGGGCGAGGAAGCGCTGTGATCCTTGAGATTGAGAAACTCGATCTCTACTACGGCGACGCCCAGGCGCTCGACGGCGTCTCGCTTTCCGTCGATGAGGGCGAGCTTGTTGCGATCGTTGGCGCGAACGGCGCCGGCAAGTCGAGCCTGATCCGTACGATCGCCGGCATCGAAGCGGCGCGCGCGGGCCGCATCCGGTTCCGCGGGAAAGACATCACGGGCCTGCCGAGCTACGCCATCTGCGATCTCGGCATCGGCCAGGTCGCAGAGGGCCGGCAGATTTTCCCGTCGCTCACGGTGCATGAAAATCTGGAAATGGGCGCGCTCCTGTTGCGCGCGCGCGGGAAAATGGGCGCAACGTTTCCCAAGGTCTATGACATGTTCCCGCACCTCGCCGAGCGTCGCGACCAGCTCGCCGGCACCATGTCCGGCGGCGAGCAGCAGATGCTCGCGATCGGCCGGTGTCTCATGGGCCAGCCCGAGCTCATCATGTTCGACGAGCCCTCGCTCGGCCTTGCGCCGTCGCTTGTCCAGGAACTCTTCAAGACTATCCGGGCATTGAACCAGCGCGGCATGACCGTGATACTCGTCGAGCAGAACGTTGCCGTGTCGCTCAAGCTCGCAAACCGCGCCTACGTGCTCGAGAACGGCCGCATCGTCATGAGCGGTACCGGCGATGCACTCCTGCATGACGACCGCGTGCGTCAGGCCTATCTCGGAGTCGACCAAACCGGTGCCGCCGCCGTGCTGTGACGCCATGAGCAAGCCGCCGTTCCAGGAAATCGAGTTCGCGCCGCCGCTCGTCGAGCGCACGCCGCTGGGCGATGGCGGATTCCTGCTCCGCTCGCCGGTCCCGCTAAGCGAATACCCGCGCAGCATGGCGCACGTTCTGCGCCGATGGGCACGCGAAGCGGGGGACCGGGATTTTCTCGCCGAACGCGACGCGAGCGGAAACTGGCGCCGCCTCACCTACGCGCAGGCGTCGAAATCCGCCGACGCCATCGCCCAGGCGCTGATCGACCGCGGCTGCACCGTAGAGCGACCGTTGATGATCCTGTCCGCGAACGGCATCGATCACGCCCTGCTCACCCTCGGCGCCTATGTCGCGGGCGTGCCCGCCGTGCCGGTCTCGGTCGCCTATTCGCTGATGAGCGGCGATCACGCGAAGCTGAAGCACATTTCGGCTGAAATCCGCCCGCGCCTGATCTTCGCTGCGAACGGCAAGATGTTCGCCAAGGCGCTCGCGGCGCTCGATCTCTCGGGCGTCGAAATCGTGGTGACCGCCGACCCGCCCGACGGCGTCAAGACGACGAATCTTTCCGACCTGCTCGCGACCAAGCCAACCGCGGCGGTCGAAAAAGCATTCGCCGCGGTCGGCCCCGACACCATCGCCAAGGTGCTTTACACCTCCGGCTCGAC
Source organism: Xanthobacteraceae bacterium (assembly GCA_040901465.1). Taxonomy (GTDB): domain Bacteria; phylum Pseudomonadota; class Alphaproteobacteria; order Rhizobiales; family Xanthobacteraceae; genus JAUSIF01. Next base: position 91,738 of record JBBDYN010000020.1, on the reverse strand, counting down.
CGGCATGCCGAAAGGCGTGATCAACACCCATCGCATGCTCTGCTCGAACCAGATCATGGTCGAGCAGACCTGGACCTTCGTGAAGCGCGACCGCATCGTGCTGCTCGATTGGCTTCCCTGGAACCACACCTTCGGCGGCAACCACGATTTCAATCTGGTGCTCGCGCAGGGCGGCACGCTTTATATCGACGCCGGACGACCCGCCCCCGGACTCATCGAGCAAACCGTCCGCAATCTGCGCGACGTTTCGCCGACGATCTATTTCAACGTGCCCGTCGGCTACACGATGTTGTTGCCGTTTCTGGAAAAGGATGACGCTCTCGCGAAAAGCTTCTTTGCGCGTTTGAAGCTGATTTTTTACGCCGGCGCGGCACTCTCGCAGGATCTCTGGGATCGCCTGGAGGCGCTCTCCGTCAAGACCACCGGCAAGCGCGTGCCGATGATCTCGAGCTGGGGCTCGACCGAGACTTCGCCCGTCGCGACCTCGGGTCATCGTCTGATCGAGCAAGCCGGCGTGATCGGCCTGCCCGCGCCCGGCGTCACGCTGAAGTTCGTGCCATCCGGATCGAAGCTGGAAATCCGCGTCAAGGGCGCTAACGTGTTTCCCGGCTATTGGCGCCGCCCGGATCTCACGCGCGATGCGTTCGACGAGGAAGGCTACTATCGCATCGGCGACGCCGTGCGCCTGGCCGATCCGGACGATCCTACCAAAGGCATCGTGTTCGACGGCCGCGTCGCCGAGGACTTCAAGCTCGCGACCGGAACCTGGGTCCACGCCGGCGGCCTGCGCGTCGCCGCGCTCGCAGCGGCGGCTCCTGCGCTGCAGGACGCCGTTATCACCGGACAGGACCGCGATTTCGTCGGCCTCCTCGCTTGGCCGAACGTCAACGCGCTGAAAGAAATCTGCACCGACAGGGCGGCGCACGACGACCCGGCGAAAATGATCGCCGCCGCCGACGTCCGCGAGCACGTGCGCAAGGGGATCGCTGCGCATAACGCGACGCAACCCGGATTGTCTGGACGGATCGCTCGCGTCCTGCTGATGCCCGAGCCGCCCTCGATCGACGCGAACGAAATCACCGACAAGGGCTACATCAACCAGCGCGCCGTGCTCGAACGTCGCCGGGCGCTGGTCGAACGCCTGTATGCCGACCCGCCGCACGCCGACGTGATCGTTGTCGATTGAAGCAAATGTGCCTGCGGCGCCGGCTGCCGCGGTGCCGCGCAATGCTTGCTTGCCGGGGGGCATGTAATATAGTTCATCTACGACAATCGGAGCCGCTGTCGAAGAATAGCGGCCAAGAACTGGGAGGATATCCATGAGAAAAATTCTGTCAGGGCTCACGCTTGCGGGGACCGCGACAATCGCTGGCGCGATCCTCGCGTTGTCGGCGGGCCCGGCTGTGACGCAAAGCAAGTCCGTGAAGATCGGCTTCGTCAGCACTTTCAGCGGCCCGACCGCGGTGATCGGCAACGACATGCGGAATTCGTTCGAGCTGGGCCTCGACCACATCGGGCGCAAGATGGGCGGCCTGCCCGTGGAAGTGATCTACGAAGACGACGGGCAAAAACCGGAACAGGGCTTGCAGAAAACCCAGAAGCTCATTGAATCGGACAAGGTCGACTTCGTCATTGGCTACATCTGGTCGAACGTGCTGCTCGCCTCCTACAAGCCGGTGATCGACTCGCAGACTTTTCTGATCAGCACCAACGCGGGTCCGTCGCAGATCGCCGGCGAGCTTTGCTCGCCGTGGTTCTTCTCGACCTCGTGGCAGAACGACCAGACGCCCCAGGCCATGGGCCACTACCTGAATCAGAAGGGCGTGAAGACGCTGTATCTGATCGGACCCAACTACGCCGCCGGCCGCGACATGCTGGTCGGCGTGCAATCGACCTTCAAGGGCAAGGTCATCGGTCAGGACCTGACCAAGTGGCCCGACCAGCTCGATTTCTCCGCGGAGTTGTCGAAAGTGCGTGCCGCCAAGCCCGACGCGCTCTTCGTATTCTATCCCGGTGCGTCCGGCGTGCAGTTCCTCACGCAGTACGCGCAGTCAGGGCTCAAGGGTCAAGTTCCGCTCTACACGGCGTTCACGATCGACGCGATCACCCTGCAATTGCAGAAGGACCTTGCCCTCGGCGTCCCCGGTGCCCAGTACTGGGTCAACGACCTGCCGAACGCGGCCAATAAGAAATATGTCGCCGACTTCAAGGCTCGGCACAAGAACTACCCGACCTTCTACGGCGCGCAGACCTATGATGCGGCCGCCTTCATCAATAGCGCGGTCGTTGCGGTGAAGGGCGATCTAACCAAGAAGGACGCGATCCGCGCCGAATTGCGCAGGGCCAACTATGCGTCGGTGCGCGGACCCTACAAGTACGGCAACAACCACTTCCCGATTCAGAACTTCTATCTCCAGGATGTGGTCAAGGACGCCGACGGCATGCTGACGCTCAAGACCGTCGCCACCATCGTCAAGGACAGCCAGGACGAGCACGCCAAGAAGTGCCCGATGAAGTGGTAACTGGCTGGATGAATCGAGGACGGCAGGAGCGCGCGCTCTTGCCGTTCTCTTCTTGAGTCGTTCACGCGCCCGGCGGGGGCGCCGAAATCGATTGCCATGCTGCTGTTCGTCGAACAGTGCCTGAATGGTCTGCAACTCGGGCTGCTGCTGTTTCTGCTCGCGGCCGGATTGACGCTCGTTTTCGGCATCATGGACTTGGTCAATCTGGCGCATGGCTCCCTCTATATGGTCGGCGCCTATTTCGCCGCGACGTTTGCGGCGCTCACCGGCAGCTTCGTGCTGGGCGCGCTGCTCGCGCTCGGCGCCACGCTTCTCGTCGGCATGGCGGTGGAGGTCATCGCGTTGCGCCGGCTGTACGGCCGCGACCACCTCGACCACGTGCTCGGCACGTTCGGGTTGATCCTGTTCTTCAACGAGTTGGTGCGGCTGATCTGGGGTCCTGCGGGACTGACGCTATCGCTGCCCCCCTGGCTCAACACGCCGCTGCAGCTTCTACCCGGCCTCTATTATCCCACCTACCGCTTTGCCATCATCCTGGTCACCTTCGCGGTTGCGGCGTTCCTCTACGTCCTCGTCATGCGCACGCGCGTCGGCATGCTGATCCGCGCTGGCGCCTCCAACCGGGAGATGGTTGGCGCGCTCGGCATCAACATCAAGCTGCTGTTCACGCTCGTGTTCGGCTTGGGCGCGGCACTCGCCGGGCTGGCCGGGCTGATGCAGGCGCCGATCCTGACCGTGCAGATCGGCATGGGCGAGAACATTCTGATTCTCGCCTTCGTGGTGATCATCATCGGCGGCATCGGCTCGATCCGCGGCGCGTTCATCGCCGCGATCTTCGTCGGCCTGATCGACGTCGTGGGCCGCGCCTTCCTTGTTGATCTGCTGCTGCTGGTCGTCAGCCAACAGGCGGCGTCGACCGCCGGACCCGCCCTGTCTTCCATGCTGATCTATATCGTGATGGCGGTGGTCCTGGTGCTGCGCCCGGAGGGCCTGTTCCCGGTGCACGGCAAATGACGCCGTTTCTCACAATCCGCAACGTCGTCATCGCCGCGCTGCTGGCGATTCTCGTCGTGTTGCCGATCTACACCGCCGCTATCGGCAATGCCTTCGCCCTCACCCTGTTCACCCGCATCGTCATCCTGGCAATCGCGGCGACCAGTCTGAACTTGATCATGGGCTATGGCGGCATGGTGAGCTTCGGCCATGCCGCCTATATCGGCGTCGGCGGCTACGCCGTCGGCATGCTGGCGCGTGAGGGGATTACGTCCGGTTTCGTCCAATGGCCTACCGCGCTCGCCGCCTCCGCACTGTTTGCGCTGTTCGTCGGCGCACTCAGCCTGCGCACGCGCGGCGTCTATTTCATCATGATCACACTCGCCTTCGCGCAGATGATCTACTACGTCGCCGTCGGGCTCGATCGCTACGGCGGCGACGATGGGCTGACCATTTACAGCCGCAGCCAGTTCGCCGGACTCATCGATCTCAACAATCGCACGCTGTTCTATTACCTGTGCGTCGTCCTGCTGTTCGCGACCATCTACATCACTTGGCGGATCGTGAATTCGCGTTTCGGTCTCGTGATCCAGGGCTCCCGTTCCAACGACCGGCGCATGCGCGCGATCGGCTTTCCGACCTTCCGCTACCGTCTCACCTGCTTTGTCATCGCCGGAATGATCTGTGGTCTCGCGGGCGCGCTGCTTGCCAACCACGCGAGCTTCATCAGCCCCGCCATGATGCACTGGACCCGTTCGGGCGACCTGATCGTCATGGTCGTGCTCGGCGGCATGGGCTCGCTGTTCGGCCCGCTGATCGGAGCGGTCGCACTCTTGGTGCTGGAGGAGACGCTGCCACAAATCATCGGCGCGGTCGGCCATCTTGTCACCGGCAAGGAAGTAACGGCGGCGCGCGAATACTGGCAGCTTATCCTCGGTCCGATGTTGCTTCTGGTCGTGCTGTTCGCGCGCGGCGGCATCGCCGGATTGCTTGAAAGTATGAACCTGTGGCTAAACCGCTCCTCGCGATCGACGGCCTAACCAAGCGGTTCGGCGGCGTTGTCGCCTCCGACGACATCGTGCTCGACGTCATGCCGGGCGAGCTGCACGCCGTGATCGGTCCGAATGGCGCGGGAAAGACGACGCTGATCGGCGAACTCACCGGGGAAATTTCGCCCGACGCCGGGCGCATCCGCTTCGACGGCTCCGACATCGTCACGCTTCCCACCTACCGGCGCAGCGCGCTCGGGCTCGCGCGCTCGTTCCAGATCACCTCGCTGTTTCTCGATTTTACCGCGCTCGACAACGTCGCCCTGGCCGTACAGGCGCATTCCGGGCACTCGTTTCGCTTCTGGCGCGAGGCCCGAGACGAACCGGAATTGCGCGGGCCAGCGCTGGCCGCGCTTGCACGCGTTGGACTCGCCGAGCGCGCGAACGTGGTCGCCGCCAGTCTCAGCCACGGTGAGCACCGGCAGCTCGAGATCGCCATGGCGCTTGCAAACAAGCCTCGGCTTCTTCTGCTCGACGAGCCCATGGCCGGCCTCGGCCCCGAAGAATCCGCGCGCATGGTCGCGCTGTTGCGTGAGCTGAAGCGCGAACTGCCGATCCTGCTCGTCGAGCACGACATGGAAGCGGTGTTCGCGCTCGCGGACCGCGTCACCGTGCTCGTCTATGGTCGCGTCATCGCCTCGGGAGCACCGGACGCGGTTCGCGCGAATGCGGACGTGCGGCAGGCGTATCTCGGCGAGCAAGAAGTCGTGGAGGCCGTCGATGACTGACCAGCCCCTCCTCGCCCTCGACAAGATCGAAACCCGCTACGGCCGCAGCCAGGTGCTGTACGGTATTTCGCTTGCGATCGCACCGGGCGAGATGGTGACGCTCATGGGTCGCAACGGCATGGGCAAGACCACGACCGTGCGCTCGATCATGGGACTGACACCAGCAATCGCCGGCTCCATCTACTTTGCCGGACAGGAAATCCGCGCATATCCGCCGTACCGCGTCGCCAAGCTTGGCATCGGCCTCGTGCCCGAGGGCCGGCAGATTTTCCCGAACCTGACCACGCGCGAGAATTTGATCGCAACCGCGGCCAATGCGTCGCGCGGCGCCGGATCTTGGACGATCGAGAAGATCTACCAACTGTTTCCAAGCCTCGCTGAGCGGCGGGACAGCATGGGCATCCGATTGTCCGGCGGCGAACAACAGATGCTCGCAATCGGCCGCGCGCTGATGACCAATCCGCGCTTGCTCATTCTCGATGAAGCGACCGAAGGTTTGGCGCCGCTCGTCCGCCGCGAAATTTGGCGCTGCCTCGCCCGGCTCAAGGCCGCGGGTCAGGCTATCCTCGTCATCGACAAGAACGTGCAGGCGCTCACCCGCATCGCCGACCGGCACTATCTGATCGAGCGCGGAAGGGTGGTGTGGACGGGAACTTCGAGCGAGCTTGTGCGCGCGCCCGAGGTGCAGCATCGCTATCTCGGAATCTAGTCAAGCCGAGCGTTGACCCGCGTTCTTCGCCGACACGCCGAGCAGCGCGGCCAATTCGTCGAGACTCTTGCGCGGACCCTTGCCCGCCGTGTCGAGCACGATGTCGGCCTTGGCATAGAGCGGCTCGCGGCTCCGCAAGATCGAAACGAGATCGTCCATGGCGCGTACATTGTCCGCCATCGGCCGCCGGTCGCCCTGCGCGATCACGCGCTGCATGTGCTGGTCGGGATCGGCGCGCACCCAAATCGTCAGGCACGAGGTCAGCAGCAGTTCGAAGGTCGCCGGCTCGGTGACGAGCCCGCCGCCGGTCGCCAGCACGAAGCGCGGATTTTCCTGCAGGATGCCGTCGAGTGCCGCGCGCTCGCTGCGCCGGAACGTCTCCTGCCCGAACATTTCGATCATTTCGCCCAGCGCCATGCCGCTACGCTGCTCGATCACGCGGTCGAGCTCGATGAACGGCACGTCGAGCCGTTCCGCGAGCAGCGCGCCGAGTGTCGACTTGCCCCCGCCGCGCAATCCGATCAGCGCGACGCGGTCGCGCCGCATCGCGCTCGACGGCCCGCCGAAGCGCTCGAGCATGAGATCGCGCGCCTCGGCGATTTCTGTCGCCGACAGCCGCGCTAGAAATTGCTCGAGCAGCACCGCCTCCAGCGGCCGCTCCGGCCGGTCGTCGACGAGCTCGGCCACCGGCACGCTCATGGCGTCGGCGATGCGCCGCAAGAGCACGATCGAGCAATTGCCCTGACCCGCCTCGAGCTGCGCAAGGTAGCGTTCGGACACTTCCGAGTGCCGCGCGAGCACCTTGCGCGACATGCCGCGGCGGCTGCGCATGGTGCGCACTCGCTCGCCGAGGCGAGCGAGAAAGGGGTCTGCAGCCGGGTGGCTCGGATTATCTTTCATTGGGCCGCTACTTGCCTTGCATTATAGTGCATAGTCATAATGCATTGCCGCGCAGGAATCCATTCGCCCCCGGACCGGCGAAATAAAAATGAAACGCGGAAGCGCCCGCGCGAGCGGAGGAAAGCAATGGTCTCAGTGGAAGAATTCACCCAGCGTCGGCCCTACAACGCCGCGGCCGAATTCGTGGACGCCAATATCGCGCGCGGGCTCGGATCGAAAATCGCCTTCGCCGACGGCAAGCGGACGCTCACCTACCAGGAACTTCAAGCGGGCTCCGTGCGCTTCGCCCACGGCCTCGCGGCCCTCGGCCTCCGCCCGGAAAGCCGCATCGCGCTTCTTCTGCTCGATACCGTCGACTATCCGGTCGCCTTCTGGGGCGCGATCCGCGCCGGCGTCGTCGGCATTCCACTGAATACGCTGCTCACGCCCGAGCAATACAATTACATGCTGGAGGACAGCCGTGCGGAGGCGATTTTCGTTTCCGCGCCGCTCGCCAAAGCAATCGCGCCGATCCTCGACCGGCTGCCGAAGCTTCGCGTCGTTGCGCTTTGCGGCGCGACCGCCGAAGACAGGAAAGCGTTCGGCAAACGCGAAGTGCATTTGTTCGAGGACGTGCTGAAGAGCGGCAAGACCGAACTCTTCACCGCGCCGACGATCTCCGACGAAGTCGCCTTCTGGCTTTATTCCTCCGGCTCCACCGGCCAGCCCAAGGGCGCGAAGCACGTACATTCGAGTCTGATGGCAACGGCAAAGCTCTACGGCCAGAAGGTGCTCGGCATCCGCGCGGACGACATCGTCTATTCCGCGGCGAAGATATTTTTCGCCTACGGCCTCGGCAACGCCATGTCGTTCCCGATGTCGGTCGGAGCGACCACGATCGTCTTGCCGGATCGCCCCGCGCCCGACGCCATCTTCGCGCTGATGAAGCGCGAACGACCAACGATTTTCTACGGCGTGCCCACGCTCTACGCCGCGATGCTCGCGCACAAGGATATCGGCAAGGGCGCGGGTTCCGACCGGCTGCGCCATTGCGTTTCCGCGGGCGAGGCGCTCCCCGCTGACCTCGGCAAGCGCTGGAAGGAAGTCGTCGGCGTCGACATCCTCGATGGCATCGGCTCCACCGAAATGCTGCACATCTTCGTCAGCAACCGCCCCGGCGACGTACGCTACGGCACCTCCGGCAAGCCCGTGCCCGGCTACGACGCGAAGATCGTCGGCGAGGACGGCAAGCCCGTGGGCTCCGGCGAAATCGGCGAGCTCGTCGTGCGCGGGCCGTCCGCCGCCGACGGCTACTGGAACCAGCGTCTCAAAACCCGCCATACCTTCGCGGGTGAATGGACCTTTACCGGCGACAAATACATCCGCGACGCCGAAGGTTATTACCAGTACTGCGGCCGCACCGACGACATGTTCAAGGTGAGCGGCAACTGGGTCTCGCCCTTCGAGGTGGAAGCCGCCCTCGCCTCGCACGAGTCGGTGCTTGAAGCCGCCGTGATCGGCGAGGAGGACGACGACAAGCTCGTGAAGCCCAAGGCCTATGTCGTGCTGAAGCCCGGCGTTGCCGCCGACGACAAGCTGATCGAATTGCTCAAGGCGCACGTCAAGGACAGGGCCGGCATGTGGAAGTATCCGCGCTGGATCGAATTCCGCGCCGAGCTGCCCAAGACCGCCACCGGCAAGATTCAGCGCTTCAAGCTGCGCGAGGAGAGCGCGGAAGCAAAGTCGAAGGGTAAGGCCGCGTAATCAAGGAGAATGCTGCGCATGACGAGCGCGGGAAAGGAACTCGACATCAAGGTGGACGGCCGCCGCATCGAAGCGGTCTTGCATGGTCCCGGCCCGGAACGCGCGCCGACGCTGGTGCTCCTGCACGAAGGCCTCGGCTGCGTCGCCATGTGGCGCGACTTTCCTGCGAAGCTCGCCGCGCGCACCGGCTACGGCGTGCTCATCTATTCGCGGCCGGGCTATGGCAAGTCCGATCCCGTGCCGCTTCCGCGCCCGCTCAGCTACATGCACGACGACGCGTTTCAGGTGCTCCCGCACGTGCTCGATCAGGCCGGCGTGAGGAAGGCAATCCTGGTCGGCCACAGCGACGGCGCCTCCATCGCGACAATTTACGCCGGCGGACGACAAGATTTTCGCATTCGCGGTCTCGTGCTCATGGCGCCGCATTTCTTCGTCGAGGACATCTCGATCGCGAGCATCGCCGCGGCGAAGGAAGCCTACGACAAGGGCGACCTGCGCGAGCGCCTGAAGCGCTATCACGGCGACAACGTCGACGTGGCCTTCCGCGGCTGGAACGACGCCTGGCTCGATCCCGGCTTCCGCGCCTGGCGCATCGACGACTATGTCGCGCACATCCGTGTGCCGATCCTGATCGTGCAGGGCAAGGAAGACCAGTACGGTACGCCGGCCCAGGTCGAGCTCGCCGAGCGTGATGCCTACAGCCCCGTGGAAAAGGTCATCCTCGATCGCTGTGGGCACTCGCCCTACCTCGACCAACCCGAGCCGACGCTCGACCTGATCGCCGAGTTCGTCCACCGCGTGCTCGCCGTCCACGAGGGCCTCGCCCCGGCGGCGTGAACGGCTAGAGCTGCGCCGCCCGCGTCCGCGCAAGTGCGGACTTGAAAAACGGCCGCGCCGCCAAGAGCAGCAGGAGCGTCGTCACCAGCAGGAACGTCAGACTGATCGGCCGCTGCAGGAACACCATGAAGTCGCCCTGCGAGATCAGCAGCGCGCGCTTCAGGTGCTCCTCCATCATCGGCCCGAGGATGAACCCGAGCAGGAGCGGCGCCGCCGGATACTGGTACGACGACATGAGATAGCCGATCGCGCCGAACGCGATCGCCGTGTAGATGTCGAATACGTTGTTGTTGATCGCATAGACGCCGATGCAGATGAAGAACAGCGTCGCCGGATAGAGCAGATGATAGGGAATGGCGAGGAGCCGCACCCAGATTCCGATCAATGGAATGTTCAGCACCAAGAGCAGCACGTTGCCGATCCAGAAGCTCGCCACCAGCCCCCAGAACGTCACCGCGTGCTCGGTGATGAATTGCGGTCCCGGCACGATGCCGTGGATCATCATCGCGCCGAGCAGGACCGCCGTCAGCGCATCGCCGGGAATGCCGAGGCTGAGCGTCGGAATGAAGGCCGCCTGGACGGCCGCGTTGTTGGCCGCTTCCGGCGCGGCGATGCCCTCGATCGCACCGCGCCCGAACTTCGCAGGGTTTCTGGAGACCCGCTTTTCCAGCGCGTAGGACATGAAAGTGGCGATGACCGCGCCTGAGCCCGGCAGCGCGCCGATCGCCGATCCCACCGCGGTTCCGCGCAAGGTCGGCATGATCGATTCCCGGATATCCTGCCGGGTCGGGATCAGCGAGCGCATGTTGATCGATTTCGGGTCGACTACGACGGTGCGGCCCCGCCCGACACTGGCGAGGATTTCCGCGACGCCGAACAGCCCCATTGCCACTGCGACGAGATTGAGCCCATCGCGCAGGTCCAGCACGCCGAATGTGAAGCGGCTCATCCCGGTGTTGATATCAGTGCCGACGATGCCGAGCGCAACGCCGAGCACCACCATGGCGAGTCCTTTGAGCGGCGATCCGAGCGCGAGCGTCGAGCCGGCGACGAGCCCCAGGAGCATGATCGAGAAATACTCGGCCGACGAAAACCGCAGCGCGAAAGCCGCGATCAGCGGCGCGAAGCACATCAGCAGTAGGATCGCAATCGAGCCGCCGACAAACGACGTGATCGTGGTAATGAACAGCGCCGGTCCCGCGCGCCCCTGCTTTGTCAGCGGATACCCGTCGAGACACGTGACCGCCGCGGTAACCGTGCCGGGGATGTTGAGCAGAATCGATGCGATCGAGCTGCCATACTGCGCGCCATAGAAAATGCCGGCCAGCATGATCAGCGCGACCATCGGATCGAGATAGAACGTGATCGGCAGGCAGATCGCGACCGCCGCCATCGCACCGACGCCCGGCAACGCGCCGACGAACGTGCCGATCGTCACGCCGATGAAGCAGAACAGGAGCGGCTCCGGGGCAAGCGCCGCTTCAAATCCCTTGGCAAGGTTGGCAAGAAGCTCCACGCCTCACCACCGGAACGCGTCGAGTTGCACACCGAATCCGCGCAGGAAGACGAAATAACCGATCCCCGCCAGCGCGAGCGCGGTAGCGGCGATCGCGCGCGGCCGCAGCGGCGGGTCGCCAAGCGAACTGAGCACCGCGAGCGCGACGGTCGCCGGCACCAAACCGAACGGTTCGAGCATCAACGCAAATGCGAGCAGTCCAGCCATGATCGCCACGAACGAGCGCACATGCCATTCCGGCGGCGGCGTATCGAGGCGCTTGACCTCCAGGACGAGCGCGGCGCCGAAGCCCATCAGAATAATGCCGAGCCCGACTGGAAAGAATCCCGGTCCCATCCGGTTGAGGCTTCCCAGCGGATAACCGCTGCCTTGCCAGATCAGGAAGCCGCCGAGCGCGCAAACCACGAGCGCCGCCGCGATCTCTCCCGAATTCAGCGATCGGCTCGGTATCATCCGCGTCCGGCCTCGTATCCACATTGTGGCCCGGGCGACGATCTCACAAGCCTATCCGGTTGGGAACTTGGTCGTTGCCGCAAATAGAGAAAATCGACTCGCCGGTTTTCGTCCGGCGAACATATGCAAAACACGAGAGAGCGCCTGCTCATGCCGCGACAGGAGCCCTCTCGCCGCTAGTCAGTTCGCCTTCATGCCGGCCACTTTGATGAGCCCGAGCATACGCTCGGCGTCGGCCTTGAGGAACGCTTCGAATTCGTCGGGCGATTTTAGCAAGATTTCCGCTCCCTGCGACGTCAGCTTCTCCTTCACGCTCTCCGATTTCAGCGCGCTCGCGATCGCCGTGTGCAGCTTGTCGATCACCGGCCTCGGCGTGCCCGCCGGCGCGGAAATCCCGTACCAGGTGCTCATTTCGATCCCCTTGAAGCCGACCTCCTCCATCGTTGGCACGTCGGGGAGGCGTTCCGCGCGTCTGTCATTGGCCACCGCCAGCGCCCGCAGCTTGCCGTCCTTCACGTGCGCGAGCACCGGTGCGATGTTCAGGAACGCCATGTCGACGTTGCCGGCGAGGAGATCCACGACCGCCGGCGCCGCTCCGCCATAGGGCACGTGCGTCAGCTTCACGTCCGCGCGCTGCTGCAGCAAGAGCCCGAGGAATTGCGGCAGGCTGCCGACGCCGACCGAAGCGAACGTCATCGATCCATTGGCAGCCTTCGCGGCGGCCACCAGATCCTTCACGCTCTTCGACGGCTTGCTCGCGGGAACGACGAGCACGTTCGGCACGCTCGCCACCATCGCGACCGTCGCGAAATCCTTGATCCCGTCGAAGCCAGCGTCCTTGACGAGCGCAGGAGCAATCACATGCGAAGGCGAGCCGCCGATGAACAGCGTGTAGCCGTCCGGCTTCGCCTTGGCGACGAAGCGTGCGCCGATCGCAGTGCCGGCGCCCGCTTTGTTCTCGACCACGACCGGCTGACCAAGCGTCTCGGTCATGCTGGCCGCAACGGTCCGCGCGAGAAGGTCGGCAGGCCCGCCGGCGGCATACGGATTCACCAGCATGATCGGACGTTCCGGGAAATTCTGTGCCAGTGCCGACCCCGTAGACGCGAGGGCGGCGAGCGCCGCGACGGTAAGAATCCAGCGTGTTTCCATTGTTTCCTCCCTGCCTCGGCGCGCCAGCGCGACCCACCGTGATCCCGACCCGCCCCCGCGAAATCGGGCATTTCTTGTTCGAATGTACGATAAGCTAGTTTAGTGGCCTTTTGCAAGGCGTCCGGCTTGGCCGCGCGGGATCGCTACCACAGTCTTTGCGTGCCGCACGCGATGCGCCGAGCGAGACGATGCAATCGCATTGTCGCGAACTGCATCGGGCGCGATCGATCGCGGCGCTCCATTGAATTGGAATGCGTCCCGCTGATGAAGCGTCGGCGCAACAGCATTGCATCCATCGTCAGTGCGGCGGCGTTGACTTCCGTTGCGGCCGACTAGAAGCTCTCGCCGCCACGAAATTCGTTTCAGCCTCGGAGTTTCCGTGAACAAGTTTCTGCCGACCACGCTCGTGGGAAGCTATTCGCAACCCGATTGGCTGATCGACCGCAAGCATCTCACCGACATCGTGCCGCCGCGCGCCCGCGCGCGCGAATTGTGGCGCGTGCAGGAGCCGTGGCTCGAACAGGCGCAGGACGACGCAACGATCCTGGCAATCCGCGATCAGGAGCGCGCCGGCATCGATATCATCACTGACGGCGAGATGCGGCGCGAGAGCTACTCCAATCGCTTCGCCACTGAGCTCGACGGCATGGACAGCGACAACCCGGCGCAGGTGCCGGCGCGCACGCCCGGCCGCTTCCAGATCGTGCCACGCGTCATCGGAAAGATCCGCCGCAAGCATCCCGTGCAGGTGCGCGACGCGGAATTTCTTCGCGCCAATACCGACCGGCCGATCAAGATGACGATCCCCGGCCCGTTCACCATGACGCAGCAACTCTTCGACGAGTACTACAAGGACGAAGTGGCGCTCGCCATGGACTGCGCCGTGGCGCTCAACGAGGAGATCAAGGATTTCTTCGCCGCCGGCGTCGATATCGTGCAGCTTGACGAGCCGTTTCTACAGGCACGCCCCGAAGAAGCGCAGCGCTTCGGCGTCCAGGCCATCAACCGCGCGCTCGAGGGCTCGAACGGCACGACCGCCGTCCACATCTGCTTCGGTTACGCCGCCCGGGTGAAGAACAAGCCTACCGGCTATTCCTTCCTCGCCGAACTCGAGCAATCGAAGGCAGACCAGATTTCCATCGAGACTGCGCAGGCGCATCTCGATTGCTCCGTGCTCGCTAAACTTCCAAGTAAGCAGATCATGCTCGGCGTGATCGATCTCGCCGACATGAACGTGGAGACGCCGCAGGAGATTGCCGCGCGCATCCGCCGCGCGCTCCCCTATGCGCCGGCCGAGCGTATTATCGTCGCGCCCGACTGCGGGATGAAATATCTTCCGCGCGACGTCGCCTACGGCAAGATGAAGGCGATGGCGGACGGTGCCGCGCTCCTGCGCCGCGAATTAGGCAAGTAGCGCCCGTACGCGCGCGCGGTCCGCGCCTTGCCTTGTCCGATAAAGTCAATAAACTGACTTTTCGAATTTTTGGAGCGCCGGACGGCTTTCCAGATGAAGTTGCATTGGTCCCCGCGCTCTCCATTCGTGCGGAAGGTGATGATCGTGGCGCATGAAGTGGGGGTCGCCGATCGCCTCGATTGTGTGCGCACCGTCGCCGCGACGACGAAGCCGAGCCTCGAATTGATGGCGGACAATCCCTTGTCCAAGCTGCCGACGCTCGTGCTCGATGACGGCGCCACGCTCTATGACTCTGCCGTCATCTGCGAATATTTCGATACGCTCCACAATGGACCGAAGCTCTTTCCCGTTGAAGCAAAGGCGCGCATGACCGCGTTGCGCCGCCAGGCGCTCGGCGACGGCATGCTGGATTTCTTGGTCCTTTGGCGTAGCGAGGCGATGCGTCCTGCCGCGCATCGCTCGCAGCCGCATATTGCGAGCTACGCGATCCGCCGCGATGCGGTCCTCGCCTCGCTTGAAAAGGAAGCCGCCGACCTCGAAGCAAGCGCCTATTCGATCGGGCACATCACCGTCGGCTGCGCCCTCTCCTATCTCGATTTCCGCTACGCCGATTTCGACTGGCGCAAGGGCCATCCAAAGCTTGCCGCCTGGCACGCGAAGTTCGCGGCCCGCCCGGCGGTGCGCGCCACCGAGCCCGTCGACGATTCCTGACAGGAGCAGACGCTTGCCGCGCATTCCCCTGCCTTCCGCCGAAACGATGACGCCCGAGCAGCGCCGTGTCTATGACGCGGTCGTGTCGGGCCCGCGCGGCGAGCTGAAGGGTCCGCTGCGCGCGGCGCTGCATCGGCCGGAGCTTGCCGACAAATGGCAGCAGCTGGGCGAGCTTCTGCGCTACCGCACGTCGCTGCCGCCGCGCCTGAGCGAGCTTGCGATCCTCGTGACCGCGCGCCACTGCAATTGCGCGGCCGAGTGGATCATCCATGAGGAGATGGCGATCAAGGCCGGCCTCACGCGCGCCGTGATCGAGGATATCCGCGTGGGCAAGCGCCCTGCGACCGATGCGGACGCGCTTGCCATCCACGATTTCGTCGATGAACTGAACCGCTGCAAGAATGTCGGCGACGACAATTATCGCCGTGTGCTGGAGCGCTGGGACGTCGTCGGCGTCGTCGAGCTCACGGCGCTTGTCGGCTATTACACGATGGTCGCGATGACGCTGAACGCCCACCAGATTCCGCTGCCCGACGACGAGACGCGTTCGCCGTTCGCGCAAGCGTCGACCTGAGTTCAGACGCCGGTTCGCGGTTTCGCGAGCGTCGCCGCGCGCTCGACATCCAGCTCGCGCAGGATTTCCGGCAGCCGCTCTTCCGCGCGCTGGCTCAGCATGTCGAACGAGCTGCGCCCGTGCGCATCGATGCCGACGAGGAGCGGCCCCAATCCTTCGACGCGCAGCTTCACGAGTCGATAGTGCGAGACGAGATCGTTCCAGGCGACGTCGATCACTTCGCGGATTGCGTCGGTATGGAGCGCCGCACCGCCGCCGAGGAACGTGAGATAGACGCAGCCGACCTCTTTCATTGCCTGCGCGCACGCGGTATCGAGCCCGCCCTTGCCGCCCACCATGCGCAACCCGAAATGCCGGATGAAGCCCGGCATAAACGGGTTGAAGCGTGTACTCGTCGTCGGATTCATATAAAGCACTTCGAATTTGCCGTTCGTCTCGCGGCTGTAACTGCCGAGGTGGAAGAGCGCGCCGCCCCGGACGTCGATCGGCAGCGGCTTGTTCGCGGCGATGTGCTCCTGGATGCGCTCGTGCGTCGGCAGGCCGGCGGTCAGCACGATGTCGCCGTCGAGCACCACGAAATCGCCGACCGAGAGCGTACGCACGGCTTCCTCGGTGAGCGGCAATTTCAGCCGGTGCGTCTTGCTCATCGGTTCACTCGAACTGCTCGACCCGGCCATCGCTATGGATGCGCGCGCTCGCCCGCCGGTTGATCCAGCAATTGAAGCAGACTGCGACCGGCGTGAAGCCATGCCCCGAGGCGTATTCGATTTGCACGGCGAGCGCCGTCGTGTCGCCGCCCGTACCCATGGGCCCGAAGCCGGTCTTATTCACGGCCTTGAGCAATCGCTCCTCCATGTCGGCGAGGATCGGCTCAGGATTTTTCTCTCCGAACGGCCGCAGCGTCGCGAGCTTCGCGATCTTCGCGCAATGATCGAAGCTGCCGCCGATGCCCACGCCGATCACGACCGGCGGGCAATGCTGCGAGCCCGCCTTGAGCACGCAATCCATCACGTATTTTTCGATCACGTCGAGTGTGGGAAAGCTGAAGATTTCCAGCGCTGCCCATCGGCCGGAGCCGAGCGCCTTTGGCGAGCAGGTGATTTCGACATAGTCCGCGCCGTCGATGAGATCGTAGCTCACGAGCGGCATGTCCTTGCCCTTGTAGCCGCGCTCGCGCGTGAGCGGATTGGTCACGTGCCTGAGGATCGGCGGGTCGATCATGGCGACGAGCTGGTCGAAGCCGTCGGAGATCGCCTGCTTGATATTGCCTTCGAGCTTCGCTGCCGTCCCGATCTTCACGAAATAGACCGGCACGCCCGCGTCCGAGCACACGAAGCGGTTCGTGTCCTCCGCTCGTTGCGCGCTGTTCAGCATCATCGCGAGAATTTTCTTGGCACCGTCGTTCGTCTCCGCCTCAAGCGCGCCGCGCAGTGCGTCCTTCGTATCCTCGGGAATCTTTTTCAGGCAGCCGCCATAAAGGTCCGCGGCGACCGACTTCACGAGCTCGTAGGTGATCGCCACCGGCAAATCTCCGCGCCGCGCTTGGCCTAATATACTAGCTATGTGTCCTTTCGTGTTTTAAACAAGTCCCCGCGTTGCTGCAACGCTGCGCGCCTTTCGTGCCGGGACAATCAGCGATGAACGCGAATACCAAGCCGAAGGTCCTCGTCGTCACCGCGATCCCGCCCGACCTGCGCGCGGCATTCGCCGGGCGCTGCGCGATCGAAGACGCCGCGCCCGACTGGCCGCGCATGTCAGCAACCGGCTTTCCGATCGTCCTCACCACCAGCATGCGCGGCATGGATGCGGCAATGCTCGATGCGCTGCCCGACTTGAAACTTGTGCTTTGCCAGGGCGCCGGCATCGACAAGCTCGATCTCGAGGAAGCACATCGCCGCGGCATCGCCGTCTGCCACACGCCGGATGAATTGACCGAGGACGTGGCGGAAGCCGCGATCGCCCTCGCCTTCGCCATCATGCGCCGCATCGCCGAGGCCGACCGCTTCGTGCGCGCCGGCCGTTGGCCCAAGGAGCGCGTCCCGCCGTCCACGCGTGTCGCCGGCAAGATCATGGGCATCGTCGGCCTCGGTCGCATCGGGCGCGAGATCGCGCACCGCGCCGAAGCGATCGGCATGGACGTCCTCTATTTCGGCCGCCGCGTGCAGCCAGGCGTCGATTATCGCTTCGTCCCGAAACTCCTCGATCTCGCCGGGGAAGCGGACGTGCTCATGCTCTCGTGTCCCGGCGGCGACGCGACGCGCAATCTCGTGAACGAGGCCGTGCTCGCGCGGCTCGGGCCCAAAGGCTATTTGATCAATATTTCGCGCGGCTCCGTCGTCGACGAGCCGGCGCTCCTCGACGCGCTGGAGAACGGAACGATCGCCGGCGCGGGCCTCGACGTCTTTGCGTCCGAGCCGAACATCGACTCGCGCTTCGCCGCGCTCGAAAACGTGGTGCTCGAACCGCATTCATCCTCGATCACGCACGAGACCCGCAAAGCGATCGTCGATCGCCTCCTGCATGATCTCGACGCCTTTCTGAGCGGCCGCCCCTATTTTGACGCGGCCGCGCAACACGCCAGATCCCGCGCACAAAAGAAAACGTGATCCGGCCATTCGCGGCACGGTGCTTGACCCGCCAATAGAAAAAGCTAATAAGCTAATCCTACAGATTTATTGTATCTTTGCTGTCCATTTTGGTAGCGCCAGAAAATTTCCAAGGGAGACAACGCAACCATGACTTCGCTAAGCGCGGGTGCCCGGCCGGGAGTCGATTTCAGCCGCAGCGCGGTTTCGCGCTACATCCAGCTCGCGAGCCTGTTCCGCCGTCATATCCAGTCCGGCGAGTGGAAAGTCGGCGCGCAGATCCCGACGGTGGAAGAACTCGCCGTCGAGTGCGGCGTCGCCCGCGCCACGATCCGCCAGGCGCTCGATATCCTCGAAAGCGAAGATCTGATCGAGCGCTATCGCGCGAAGGGCACGTTCGTAAAGCAGCGCATACAGGAGCAGCTCTGGTGCGAGGTCGCGACCGACTGGTCCGGGCTGCTCATGTCGCGCGAAGGCGCCGTCATCGAAGTGCTCGCCGACGAGCGCGGCAAACAGCCACCGCAGATCCCGCATGCGATCGGCGAGCTCGCGCCCTCCTACCGCCGTCTGCGCCGCCGCCACGCCCGTCGCGGCGCACCGTTCCTCCTCGCCGAGCTCTACATCGACGAACGGCTGAGCAGCCGCATTCCGAAGAAAGACCTCGAAAGCAAGACCGCGCTGCGCCTCGTCGCCGACATTCCTGGCCTGAAGATCAAGGACGCGCGTCAGACGCTCACTATCGGCACGGCCGACATCGAAACCGCCGAGCAACTCAAGATTCCGCTCAACGCGCCCATCGCCTGCGTCTACCGCTCGGTCGTGGACCGCGCCGGCTGCCTCGTGTTCGTCGGCGAAGGCATTTATCGCGGCGATCAGGTGCGCATCGATATGAAGTTGAAGTGAGGCGCGGGGCTAGGCTCAGCCAGCGCGCCGCTCGCGGTCGGCCCGTTCCGAATTTCGGCGTACCGTGGCGGAACCCGCTGCATGTAGCCGCATCGGCAGCGACGCGAACGAGCAGATCGTGTTGTTCATGGCGACCGTCGGCTCAGCCACCTCGATCCGGTCGACGCGCCTGATCAGCGCCTTGAGGAGCGAATCCATTTCCAGCCGCGCGAGCCGCATGCCTGCACACATGTGGATGCCGTTGCCGAAGCCGAGGTGCTCGGCGCCGACACGCCGCACATCGAACCGGTCCGGGGTCTCGAATTTCCGATCGTCGCGATTGGCCGACGCATAGACCAACATCACCCGCGCCCCGTCGGGCAGCCGCACACCGCCGAGCTCGATGTCGTCGGTGACGGTGCGCGTGAGCGACCGGATCGGCGAGCCAAGCCGCACGGCTTCGTTGGAGGCGTTTGGTATCAGCGACGGGTCCTCGCACAAAAGCTGGTACTGCTCGGGATTTCTGGCGAGCTGGTAGATCAATTGCCCGGTCGCCGCGATCGTCGTGTCGAGACTCGGGCCGATATAATCGCGCACGAGCAGCGGGCACGTCTCGCGCGGAATCTCCCCGCGGTCGGCGAGTTCGTAAATCCGCGCGGTCCAACTTCCCGGTTTCAACCGTTCCGGCGTAGCCTTGGTGGCAATATAGTTCCGCATCTCCTTGACGGTCTCGACGCCCTGCCTCCCGCGCGCGTTCTGCACGCCGAAAATGTCAAATCCGCCAGCCGCCCAGCGCAGCATGTTCTCGCGCCCGTCCTCCGGAAGACCAACGAGTTCGGTCACGATCGCAAGCGGCAGGTGCGTGGCGAGATCCGCCATGCCGTCGAACGTTCCGCGCGAAATCAGCGTCTCGATCAGCGTCTCGGCCTCGTGCTCGATGCGATCTTGCACGAGTTCGAGCGTGCCCGGCCGGAGCGGCGCCACCATGGTGTTCCGCATCACGTCGTGAAAAGGCGGGTCCGACGCGATCGTGTTGCCCTTCATGAAGTCGCAGCCGAACTGGTCAGCGGCAACTCCCTGCGCCGAGGAAAAGACCTTATGGTTGCGCAGGGCTTCGCGTACCTCCTTGTATTGCGTGACGGCGAAGTTGCCGTGCCGCACGAGCCAGACCACCGGCCCAAGCGCGCGCATCGCCGCGTAGCGCGGATACGGATCGCGGATGAATTCGTCGCCGTAGAAATCCTCGTCATAGACCGGCGCCGCGACCGGCGGCAGAAACGTGCGACTCATTCGGCTTCTCCCCACTCCCGCTGCACAAGAGAATTGCTCCGCATGCTCGGGCTTGCACGCGCTGGCTGCGCTACCAATCGGCGGTCGATTGGCGTGCCGCTCGCTTGACCGCGAACGTAAAGCCATTAGCATAGTTCTTTGGCTTAATCGCGCATGCAAGAACGGGCGTCGCCACGAACGCGCTCAAGCGATCGGGACAAGCCGAACACGATCAGGGAGGGAAAAATGGTTCGCCGTTTGATGCTGGCTTGCGCGGGTGCGGCGATCGCACTCGCGTCCACGGGTCCGCTCCAGGCGCAGAGCTTCAAGATGCTCGGCGGTTGGAGCGAATCGAACGTCATGGCCTACATGCCGGGGCTGCAATTCAAGAAGAACGCCGAGGCGAAGAGCGGCGGCAAAGTAACGATCACGATCAGCGGGCCGGAGGCCGTAAAGCCGTTCGAGCAGATGCAGCCCGTGACCGCCGGCGCCTTCGAATTCATCTACACGCACGGCACCTATCACGACAAAGGCTTGTCCGGCGTCGCCGAGATTCTTCCGTTCGGGCCCGACAAGCTCCGATCATCCGGAGTCTGGGCCGGGATCGACGAGCACTATCAGAAGACTCACAATGTGAAATTGCTCGCCTTGGTCTCGATCGGATCCAAGGGCTATCATTGCTACCTGAGCAAGCCGCTCACCGACAAAGGCGATTGGAGCGGGCGCAAGCTGCGCGGCGTCGCCAACCAGCACGCGGTAATCCAGGCGCTCGGCGGCGTTCCGGTCGTGATGGATATGGGCGAAGTCTACTCCTCGATCGAAAAGGGCGTCGTCGACGGCGCCTGCGCGCCGGGCTTCGTGTTCGAGGCCACCAAGCACTTCGAGGTCGCGAAGTATCGGGTGGAGCCGCTGTTCGGGCTGCTTGTCTCGATGATCGGGGTGAACTTCGATCAATGGAAGAAACTCACGAAGGAGCAGCAGGCAATGCTGAGCGAGGTCGGCGCCCAGACCGAGCGCGATACAGCGCGGATTGGCGACGATGCCCTCGTTGCGCAAAACAAGCGGCTCGCGGAGAAGGGCGTGCAAGTCCAGGCACTGGCGAAGGATAAGGGTGAGCTCATCCAATCGACCTTCACCACCAGCAACTGGGGCTTCGCCGAGAAGTGCTGCGGCGACACCGGCCAGAAGCTGCGCGCATTGGCGACGAAAGCGGGCCTGTCGAAGTAAAAAGTGCCGGCTGCCGAAGCATAAGATGACGACGGGGCTGAACGCGCGAGCAATCCTTGCGCCCTTGCTGAGGGCTCACGACGCAGTCACCACGTTTGCGTTCGAACTCAGCAAGCTTTGCCTCGTCGTCATCGTCTTTTCCTTCAGCTACGAAGTCGTCGCCCGCTATTTTTTCGCGGCGCCCGTGTGGTGGGCGAACGAGGTCGTCTCATATGCGCTTTGCGTCGGCGTCTTTCTGGCCATGCCTGAGGTCACCCGGCGTCACGGCCATGTGGCTGTCACCGTCATCCCCGAGCTGCTGCCGCCGCGATACCGGAATATTCTGCTTTCTTGCATTCAATTCGTTGGCTTCCTTGCCTGCGCCGCAGTCGCCTGGATGAGCCTCAATCAAAATATCAGCCAGTACGTCCGGGAAGCATTGATCATTGCCGCGGTGCGGCCGATTCCGAAGGTCTATATCTCGGCCTGGATCACATTCGGCTTCTTGAGCTCGGCGCTCTATTTTCTCCGCAATCTCGACTGGCGCGTACCGGCCCCGTCCGACGGCGAACGGGACATTCGGCTCTGATGACCTGGTACGTAATTCTCGCTGGCGGCCTCACCCTGCTGTTGGCCGCATTCCTCACCGGCTTGCCGATTTTCGTCGCGTTTCTCGCCATAAACACGGCCGGTATCTTGATCGTGTTTGGAGAGCGTGGGTTTGGCCTCATCGCCAACTCGATCTTCGATTCCGGCACCCTTGTCGCCCTTTCCGCGATCCCCCTCTTCATCTTGATGGGTGAGCTGCTCAACCGCTCCGGGTCGGTCGATCTTCTCTTTACCTCGATGGACAAGCTCATCGGCCGTGTGCGCGGCCGGCAATATGTGCTGACGATCTTCCTCTCGGTGATCTTCGGCGCGCTTTCGGGTGCGGCGATGGCCGTCGCCGCCATGATGTCGCGCTCGCTTTACCCGACCATGATCGCGCGGGGCTACAATCCCAGACTTTCCATGGGCGCGATCCTGGCCGGCGCGTCGCTCGCGCCCATCATTCCGCCGAGCGTACTCGTCATCATCATCGCGACGCTGGCCGACATTTCCGTTGCCAAGCTGTTGATTGCGGGCATCGTTCCCGGCCTCATCCTTGCCGCCGTCTTCCTTATCTACATCATCGTGCTCGTGAGCCTCGACCCGAAGCTCGCCCCCGAGGAGCCCGGCCCGCGCCTAAAGGTCACGCTGCTCGAAAAATTAGTCGCCGTCGGTCAGATGGTGCCGTTCTCGATCATCATCTTTCTTGTGATCGGTCTCATTCTTCTCGGCATCGCCACACCGACGGAATCTGCCGCGACCGGCGTGGTCGGCGCATTGATCGTGAGCGCAATCAACCGGCGCTTCAGTCTCAAGATAGCCTACGAGGCGCTCGGCTCCGCCGCCTTTATTACCAGCATGATCATCGTGATCGTCGCGAGCTCCAACATGTTCGGGCAGCTGCTCGCGATCACCGGCTCCACAGGACAATTGGTGGGCTTCGTCAACAGCCTCACCGCCGATCCCTACATTCTGCTCTTTCTGATGATGCTGATCGTCTTCGTGCTGTGCATGTTCATCGATCAGATCGCGATCATGTTGATCATCGTGCCC
Source organism: Xanthobacteraceae bacterium (assembly GCA_040901465.1). Classification (GTDB taxonomy): domain Bacteria; phylum Pseudomonadota; class Alphaproteobacteria; order Rhizobiales; family Xanthobacteraceae; genus JAUSIF01. The sequence goes on along the minus strand of JBBDYN010000020.1, from coordinate 68,854 downwards.
ATCGTGAAACCGATCGTGACGACGCTTGGCTTCGATCCGATCTGGTTCTGGACGCTGATCCTGATCAATCTCACCGTTGGCGGCATCACGCCGCCGTTCGGTTACACCATGTTCGCGTTCAAGGGCGGCGCGCCCGAAGTGCCCTTGTCCGACATCTTTGCGTCGGTCTGGCCGTTCGTTGCGCTCTTCATCCTCGTAATGGGCCTGATCGTCATGTTTCCCGCGCTCGCCACCTTCCTGCCGGCAAAGCTTTAGACCGAACCGCTTGAATTTCCTCGCTCATTCGCCCGCAGCCCGCCCGTGGCGCGCCCAGGATTTGGCCCGCGCATATTTCCCGGGGCGCGCGCACACTCGATCAGATGATTGGTATTACAGGCGAGCGCTGGAATGGCGCGCGTCGTGCCGCGCTTTCCGCGATCACCTTGACCGCGTCGGAACCTGGCCGCAGACTGTAATTGTAACAGAAAAAAAGAATGCCGGCCTCGGGACTCGCGCGCGAAATGGACCGGCTGCACCGCTCCTCGCGCCGACTGATCTGGCTCAATCCACTATTGCGTTTTGAGGGCTTCGAGGCCAAGGCCCAAGGCATCCGCGCGATGCTGCCGCACGTCGACGAATTCCGCCCCGTGCACAATCTGGCGAGTCTGGAGGCGCTTTGTGACGCCTTGTTGGCCGCGCGATCAATCGACATTATTGGGCCGGCGCGCCTGCAAGCAGCGCGAAGCGCCGATCCGCATCACTGACCCAGATCTTACTTCGACATTGCCAACGCGGCGGCGGGCCTTTCAGCCTCGAACGTTTCGTCGATCGACTGCAATCGGAACATGCCCGCGTAGTGCTCATTTTTCCGCATCAACTCCGCATGCCTGCCCGACTCGATGATGCGTCCGTGTTCCAGGACATAAATGCTGTTCGCCTGCACAATCGTGTGCAGCCGGTGCGCCACGGCGATGCACGTCCGGCCTTCGCGCAGCCGGTCGATCGCCATCTGCACCTCGCGCTCCGCCTTGCTGTCCAGCGATGACGTTGCCTCGTCCAGCAAAATGATAGGCGCGTTCCGTATCAGCGCTCTGGCAACGGCAACGCGTTGCCGCTGCCCGCTTGAAAGCCTGGCGCCGCCCTCGCCCACTTGCGTGTCGTAGCCGTCCGGGAACCCCATGATGAAATCGTGCGCGAAGGCAGCCTTCGCCGCAGCTACTATCTCGTCCGCGCTGGCGCCGAGTTGCCCGAAGGCGATGTTTTCCCGCACCGTGCCGCGAAACAGAAACACGTCCTGTCCGACATATGCGCAATGCCGCCGGAGCACGCCACGCGGAATCTGTCGGATGTCTACGCCGTCGATCTCGATCAAACCGCTTTGCGGCTCGTAGAACCGCAGGATCAGCGCAATCACCGTCGACTTTCCGCCGCCCGAATGGCCCACCAACGCCGTCATCCGGCCGGCCTCGGCGACGAACGACAGGTCGCGGAGGACGGGTTCGCGCGATTGGTAGCCGAAATTCACGTTGGCAAATCGCACCTGCCCCTTCTCGATCCGAGCTTGTCCCGTTTCCGGTTCGTCGGGCTCCAGCGGCGTCGAATCCAGCATGTCGAACATTTTGCGTACCGCCATCAGGCTTCGCACGAGATTGATATTCAGTCGCGCGATGCGCTTTGCTGGCTCGTACGCGAGCAGAAACGCAGTGATGAACGAGACGAACTCTCCCGGCGTCGCGCCAAGCTCGATGACGCGATAACCCCCGTAAATGAGGACAAGTGCAATCGCGAAGCCGCCAAGCGATTCCATGATCGGGCTGGCCTGGTTTTCAAGCCGCGCGAGGGTATCTTGCTTCCGCTCGATGCTCGTTATGTTGTCTCGAACGCGCTTCCGCATTTCCTGTTCTAGAGTGAACGCCTTCACGATCGCGAACCCGCGAATGGTTTCCTGAATCGTCTCAAAGATGATCATCCCGCTTTTCAACTCTCTCCTGGCCAAGTCTCGTGTGCGGCGCATCAGGCCCCGGATGAAATAGACCGCCGGCGGCATCACAATGAATCCGAGCACAGACATGATCGGATCCTGAATCACCATGACGGCCGCCAGGCCGATCAGCGTGAGCAGATCGCGGCTCAAGGCGTGGACCAATTGCCTCAAAACGGCGGAAGCGGCCCTGGCGCCGCGCGTCATCTTGGCGAGAAACTGCGTCGAATGGCGGTTGGCAAAATAGCCGAGGCCTTCGATCAGCAACTTGTCGAACATCTGCCGCTGAATTTCCGCGACAATTCGATAGCCGATGCGGGAAAGAATCACGTTCGAACCGTACATCGCCATCCCTTTGACCGCGAAGACGACAATGATGAATACTGCGAGACCAAAAATGGCTTGCAGATTGCGGTTCACGTAAGCTTGGTTCACGACGGTGCCGACGACATAGGCGGTGCCCGCCGTGGCGGCGGCGGCCACAGCGCCCAGCCCCACCGCCGAAATATACGACTTGACCTCGCCGGATCCGTATTGCGTCAAAAGGCGCCGGATCAGCCAACCGTCCTTGGCGGAGTCCGTAAACCAGGATTTCAATCGCGACAGAACCATTGGTGATTGGCGCGCCTTGAACTCGAACGCGGCCGTTTCGGCAGCCGGCCGTTCTTACCCACTTTCCCGAGCGAAGTACACCGACGACTGCGACGGGAGCTCATCCGCCGTTGCACCGACGAGCTCTTCGTAAGCGCTCGTGGGTTACGCGCTTGACGTCAACCCCGACGCCGAATCGATGAGATCCGCCAAGTCCGGGTGCTCGGCAAGTTTTGGATCCAGCAATTCTTGAAATGCACTCGCACCGAACTGAAAGATCTTCTCGCGCACTTCCTGCCAGTGAGTGTGACGCGTGTGCACCACGCAAGGGATGATCTTCAGGTCGAGCAATCGTGCCATGGCAAGCCGGTGATTGCCATCTCTTCCGAACAGCAATTCGCCGTCTCGCCCAATGTGCAAGGCGGGCAGATCGTTCGACTTCTTGTTTCTGTCCTTGGGCAGCAGGAAGCCCTTCTCTCGAATTTCCTGGTACAACTGATTGATTGTTTCTTCGTAATCCTCCTTCACGTCGGCGATATTGTTCCGTCCTCGCGCCTTCATGCCGTTGTCAAGCCGGCGTGCATAGCGCTGAAACAGTTCGGTCTCCTCCCAATCGATGCCGTCCCTGAAATGTTGAATGATGGATTTGTACTTCGCCGTCGTTTCAATCTCCCGCCGGTCGAGATCCCAATCCCCCGCCAAAATATCGTTGCGTCCCAACTTGAGAGTTTGTGTACCCATCAGCTTGAATTTTACGTCACCGGGCCTGATCCAAATGATTTTTTCCGGATCCGCCACCGCCCTGAAGACGAGGTTGTTCCGGTGCAGAATTTCCGCCCGGTTATAGGTGCGTTCTGCCTTGCGCAGTTGCGAACGGACGCCCGCGGGCAACTTGTCGCCGTAAGCACCCAGCACAAACTGCCAGTACCGGATCGTCCCTCGCCAAAACTTTTGCTGGGCCGCGACTTTTACCCTGCTGACGGCACCTTTGACGACCGAAACTTTGCTAGCCATGCCCGAGCTCGAGCGCAGATGACCGGGAATAGTCAAGTATTATACTTGTCCGCGGGCCGCGCGTGCACCCCATCGCGGCAGGCGCTTGCCGCGGCCGGTTCCGAGCATCTCGCCGTGCCCCCTCAGCGGACATGCGAACCCTTTACATTCTTCACGCCGACGACGATCGGATCTCCATCATCCACCGTTTTGACAATCGAATAACCGCTGGTCTCAAGAATGGAAATCATTCCCTCCTTCGACGCATAATAATTGTACGTTCCCAGCTTGTCGCCGGGCATGCCATTCGCATCGAAATACCGGCGCGCACGATTTTTGTTTCCGCACAGGACGACGTGCTTCACGTGTTGTCCCACCGCGTCAAACACACGCTGAACATCCTCCCGCAGGTAGTAGATAGATCGCACTCCCAGGAGCGTGTCGACCTGCGGCAACAGATCGAACCGCTCCTTGATATTGCCGAGGATCATTTCACAGCGATCGACGTCGAGTCCCCGTTCGCGCCAATGTGCCTGCAACTGCAACGCCTCCTCGTGACGATCTTTCTTCATCTCCAGCGCAAAAATTTTTTCCTTCCGCTGAGCCAGAACCAGCGCGAGAACGCCCTCCGCCGATCCAAGTTCCAAGATGCGGTCTCCGGGAACATGCTCAAGCAGGCGCAGGTATTTTTTGGGCACGTCGGCATGCCAGATCGCGTCTCGGTTAGTTCGATACGCAAGGGACCCCTTCAACATCGCTCCTCCGGCGTCGGATTCGCTGGTACATTTGCCAGCGCCAACACCCGCTCCATTATTGGGAATCGGAAGCCACCGCAACTGCACGGGCGAACCGCCGCTGCGACCGGTCGAAATCCGTCTCCGGCTCGCCCGGCAAACGCGATTGTCACGCGCCGCCCGGAACCACCATGGATTTGTATTTCAGGTTATCAAAGTCCAACGGTTTCACGTAGTTGAAGGCCGTGCTGGACGCCCGCCGGAATCCCTCCACGGGCACAAAATGTTCCGGATGATTCTCAATGAAGATTTTCTGGCATTTATGCTCTTCCATGCCGGTCTTTTCCCAATAGTGGTAGTCCATCAAGACAAGCGCCGTCACGCCCGGAATCATGGCCGGCCCGAATGTCTTCATCATGCGGTAGAATTTCTTGGCGGTCTTGGCTGCGTCGTCGACGTAGACCGAAATGGGAGCACCGTCCCACTTTGCGTCCATGATATCGCCTTTGATGAACGAGATCGCGACGTCGAACGGCTGCAAGGCTTGCATGACCCATGGGAGCGTGTCTTGACCCGGCTCGAGAGTTAGATTTCCTTTGCGCACTGCCTTCTCCACCTCCGAGTCCGATGCCTCCCAGCGGTCATAGCAATGGATCGACACCGGCTGATCCGATTGACGTTCGCGCACGCCGAGGGCGAGTTGCGCCGTGCCCGCGCCGAGCCAGGATCCGACTTCCACGATCGACGTGCCGGGCCGCGCGTGGCGGGCGACTTTCCTCAGGAAAGGCCCGATTTCCTTGCCGCCCATCGAGGGAAATTGAGCCGCCAAACGCTCCAATTCTTCGAATTCTCGCGCGCCAGTATGGTTCGTTCCGGGAACCGCCGAGTGACGCGAATCATTCGACGACACGGAAGCCTTGCCAGGGGGTGCTCGCGACAACTCAATGCGTACGGGGCCGTGGATCATCCGCTTGATCCGCCTCGGCAGGAAGCGTTCGTAGGCAGTGTGCAGCACGCCCATGACTTCACTCAAATCATCCCGGGATTTGAATGCAAGCCTAGTGAGATCACCCTATTGCGTCAACGATTTGCGGTCGCTCGCGCGTGCCGCACGATGTTATCCGCGCGCTTGAATTGCAGGCAGCCCAACGACTTCGAGCCACAGCGGCTCCACCATTGGCCAATCGTACTCGCGCGCACGCACCGTGGCGCATTGCGCCAATCGATCCGTCAATTCGTCATCCTTCGCGAGCACCCGCATCGCCGCGGCCAATTGTTGCGTGTTCTCGGTTACGACGACGAGCCCGGTCTCGTAGTTCGTGACGCATTCAAGCGGTCCCGGCGATGCATCGGAGACGATCGGCGCCAGCCCGCAGGCCATGGCTTCCAGCAATGAATTCGGCATTCCCTCGAATCGGGAGGGCAGCACAAATATTCGACCGGCACGCAGAAGTTCGAACGGATCCTGGACATAGCCGTGAAAAGTGACTCGATTCGAGATGCCGGAGCGTTCCGCGTACGCGATCAACTCGGCGCGCAACGGTCCATCGCCGACGATATCCAGCGACCAATCCTCCAGCTCTCCGGCGATGTCGGCGAAAGCGGCAAGCAGAAGATCGATGCCCTTCTGGTGAACAAGCCGCGTCACTGTCACAAAACGCCGGGCCCGCGACCCGACCTGCTTAGGCATCGGCAAAACGACGGGATTGGGCAGTAGTTTGAGTTTACTTGCCGGAACATATTTCGACATTTTGGCCAGCACGCCGGCCGCGTTCGACGTCACCGTGTCCGCTTCGCGATAACTGATCTTCCTGAGCACGTTCCAAAGCGGGTCGATTTCCTGCAGATCCGGATCGTTGCGCTCCGAGACGACGACGCGGCACGGCAGATTGCGGGTTGCTTCGACCACATAGATGTTGGAACGCGTAAGCATGCTGACCACCACCGGCGCGTCGAACTCGGCGAGAGCGTCCCGGAATGAGTCGACGCGCGGTTCAAGAATGGACTTGGCGAGCACCCTTTGCACGAGAGGCCGTCGGCCGATTATCCGCCGCACGGCAAATTTCGACGGTCTCCGCGGCGGCCCGGCGACGCGTGCCAGGTTCCTTGACGCCGGTAGAATTGGAAATCTTTGGTCCAGCGCCAGCAAGATTCTGGCGGCATGGAAGCGCAACCGCCGGATTCGTCGAGTCGGTTTCACCATGGTTGATGTCGGGTGTGGGGTCGATCCACCGCCGAACGTGTTCGCGAATGTCCCCTTCATCCCGAGCCACTGCCAGGACGGGCGAAGCAGCCGCTCCAATCCGCGGACGCCAAAGCGAATCCGCCGCCATGGCCAGCGCCAGGTCCATCGCCTGCCCACGACGCCGGCCACAAACTGGCTGAGATGGATACGCGCTACGCCGGGGTCCAACGAATGCGCCTCGTCGCGGCCGTCGATCCAGGTAAGAATGCAGATCCGCCAGCCTTTTCGCGACCACGCATTGGCAACGAGACTGGCCACCCGCTGCGCCCCACCGCGCGACATATGCGGCAGAACGAACACCACATCGAATTTGCCGGAAGTCGGTGGTCTCCTGCCCAGCAGAGGCATCGCGTTGCTCGTCACGGCCGACGCGATTTCCACCGCGCGGCGCAATCGACTTGTCCCTCTGGATCGAGGCGCTTCAAGAGTACCGAGTTCCTCGGTTCGCTGCGACATAAAGCGATTCGGTTCGACCCGGAACGCCCGCGATGGTACCGGCGACCGCGCAATCGTACAACGCCGAATTGACTTGCCAGCCGGGTACAGCTTTGCGGCGACCCCGCCCTAGACGCGCCTTGCCAGCGCTTCGATTGCGTCGAGTGCCACGTTTTGGGAAAATCGATCGACAATTGCCGGATCAATCGCCGGCGGCGCCTCCACCACCGACGTCAGATTCCGCGCCAGCGCCACCGGGTCCCCGCACGGCGTGAGATAGCGGCTTAGCGCCCCGATCAGAATCTCGTTCGGTCCCGACGGACAATTCGTGCTCACGACTGGGGTTCCACATGCCAGCGCTTCCACCAGCACGTTGGGGAACCCTTCGAAATCCGAGCTCAACACCAGCGCGGAAGCCTTTGCGTACCAAGGAAAGGGATTTGATAGAAAGCCGGTGATGGTTACCCGCTCGGTCAGACCGTGATTGGCAATCATCTGGCGCAACGCGCGCGAGCCCTTGGTCAGCAGGACCAATCGGTGCGGCAACTTCGAGGCGGCGAACGCATCGAACAAAACGTCATGCCGCTTCTGCCTCACGAAGCGTCCGGCATGGATGATGTATGGTTCGGTCGGCAGGCCTGCCTCGGGAAGGACCGCTTTTTTCCTGATCTCGTCGAGTTCAAGCGGGTTGTAGATGACGACCGTTTCCACGCTCTGAATGCTCAAGCGTTCGCGCAAGTCCGTCGCTACACCGCTCGACACCGCGATGATGTTTTGCCCGCCATAGAGACGCCGGTATCTCGCAAGGCGCCGGTTGGCCTTCGTCGGATTGGATGCTTGAAAAGCGGCGATCTCGGCGGAGAGCGTGTTTGTGATTCGATACCAAACGTTCTTCAATCCGGTCGCGCGCACCACCTCGTCGGCAAACGGCAACGTGGAGATCACGAGATCGGGTTGCGCGCTTGCTGGCTGCCGGCGGACCCATCGCTTCAGCCGCCAGGTCGAGAACCGCTTGCCGATCCATCCCTTCGATATTCCGCGCTTCGGCCTGCCGATCGCCCGCACCGCGACCGCCGGCGGAATGGCGTACTCGATGTGATCTTCAAGTAGAACCAACGTGACCTGATGGCCGCGACCGCTTAGCCCACCCGCAATGTTGATGATCGCTCTCTCGGCACCGCCACCCTGTAGATTGGTGATGACAATCCAGATTTTCATTAAATGGCCTGGCGGTCGCGACCGATCAAATTTACAGCACCATTCCAGCGCGCTCAACATGCGTTGTACGCCTGAACCGGACGTGTAACGTGGCAATAGGAGAATGGACGCGCGATCCGGCAGCAAACCTTACGATTGACCGTCCTCCCGGGGGGCCCTGCCCAGGACAGCGTCGAACACACGCTCATACTGACCGGCGACGGCATCGAGATCATGCGTGCGCTCGGCAAAATGCCGGCCTCCTGCCGCCAACACTCGTCGTAACGCCTCGTTGTCACGCAATTCCCTGATGGCGGCAGCAAGGCTCAAGGAGAAGCGCGGTACGATCAAGGCCTCGACCCCATTCGCGAGCAGATGGCCATGCATCCCCGCGTATCTTGTCGTGATAACAGGGACGCCGAGCGCGAGCGATTCCATGATGACATTCGAGCAAGCCTCTTTCCCCGGACCGGTCGGGTGAATTAGCACGTCGATTTGCGAGTAAAAATCCTGGATCATGCGGTCGTACGGCACGCGGTTCATGCCTCTTCCGACCGCATGCAGTTGCACTCCCGCCAGATCGCACGCTTCCACGGCAAGCTGGTAACCCTTCATGTCTTGTTCAGCTTTCTGGCGCAGCGAAGCGGCCATGCCGACGCAAAACGGACGATCCGCTATGCGCGGTATCAGCCGGCCGGGATTCCACTCGTCGAGGTCGATTCCATTCGGAATGAAAAACACATTCGGATGGAATGCCGAGATTGCGTCCTGGAGCTCCGGCGACAGCGCGATCACACCGTCCATTCCGGCAAGATAGCTTGCCAACTTGCGTCTGCTCCCGCCGGCCGCCTCTTTCAAGGGGTTTGCTCCCCCGACCCGGAGGACGCTTTTCGCCGCGCGAATGCGCCGAGTGCTGCCTTGTCTGGCAATCAAGATGTCGAACGAAAATTTGACATCGAATTTTTCCGCTCCAGTCTTGGATTTTGATCCCATGAAATGCCGATACTGCGTGAGCCGCTCCGCCAATCGACGCGCGTTGATACCATAGGCCCACGCGCTCTGCTCCTCCGAGCCGTATAGCCACAGGATTTTTAGCGGCAACGCTGCATCGGTTCGGGGCGGCGCCTCTCTGTGGCGGCTGACGAACTCGCGATCTTCTACTCGATCGCGATTTGCGGCTGCGCCCGACGTCGATGAGGAAACAATTGCAATCAAATCTGGGGCCTCTCGATCAGGTTCCGACGATACTCGCACCTTCTCCGCCATTGCGGGAACTAACTTCCCGGTGCGATTTCCGATTACATCGGTATCGGCCGACACTGCCGTCAGTGCCGGAAGCCGAGCGAGATCCCGCAACACGGCGATCTCGTCATCGCGAATTTGTCGGTCGAGCTCCAATACGACGGGAATATCCGCAAGTGCCGAAACATAGGCCGCAGACACCGACGAAGTAATTATCTCGCTGCAGCCGTTTCCGACTGCCGCCATTACCTCTTGGACTTCGTCAAGGATCGAAGAGTTTTTGATGCGTTCAACCGTCCCCCGTCGGTTGAGCCATGCACCCGAGCTTGTGGGACCGGCGAGCGGCGCAAACAACCTGGCCCCGAGCGTCCGCCGAAGATCGCCCGCCAGAATCGGGTCGCGCCACGCAATTCGATCGATACGCGCGACAACCTTCTGGAAATCTTGATCGCTTTGCCGCGGGCTGTCGCGAGCCGAAGCCCGCGGCCAAGAATGATCCGCCAGCAATGCTCTTACTGATCTCAGATCTCGCCCCATCGACGCAGGCGAACTGCCGGAAATGCGCAATGCGAATTCCCGAACGCCGTTCGAGACGTGCTCGCGCAATTTCCCGGAGAACAAGCGCCGACGCAACAAGTGGCCCCCTAAATCGCGGCACTTGAATAGAATGCCCGAGAGCTCAACGATTCTACAAGGCACTGAAGCACCCGCCCGCAAGGCGACAAACGGGCGGCCGCGGTACTCACGAAGATGCTGACGGAGGCGTGAAATAGCCGCGTGACGCCAGGAAATCGATCACGCGGTCGGCCAGCGTGTCCGGATCGGCGTTGGCGGTTTCGAGCACGAGGTCCGGGCGTTCCGGGCGCTCATAGGGAGAGTCGATGCCGGTGAAGTTCGGAAGCTGGCCGCGCCGGCTCTTCGCGTAGAGCCCCTTGGGATCGCGCGCCTCGCACAGGTGAAGCGGCGTGTCGACGAAGATTTCCAGAAACTCCCCCTCGCCGACGAGCCCGCGCACCGCCGCTCGTTCCTCGCGGAACGGCGAGATGAAAGCGCAGAGCACGATGATCCCGGCATCGAGGAAAAGCTTCGCTACTTCTCCCACGCGGCGAATATTCTCGACCCGGTCCGCCGCCGTAAAGCCGAGATCCTTGTTGAGGCCAGATCGCACGTTGTCGCCGTCAAGAAGGTAGGTGTGGCGGCCGCCCGCGGACAGCTTCAGCTCCAGACGGTTGGCGATCGTCGACTTGCCTGCCCCCGACAGGCCCGTCAACCACACGATGCATGGCCTTTGCCCCATGAGCGTCGCGCGTGTGCGCTTGCTCACGTCGAGTTCCTGGAGATGAACGTTCTCGCCGCGCCGGAGCGCGAAGTCGATCGTTCCCGCGGCGATCGTCGCGCTCGAGTAGCGATCGATCAGCAGGAAGCCGCCGGTGTTGCGATTCTCCGAGAACAGGTCGAACGCGATCGGCGCCGCGGTCGCGATATTGCAGACGCCGATGTCGTTGAGCTCCAGCGTGCGCGCCGGCTGATGCTCGAGCGTCTCCACCGCCAGGCGATACTTGATTCCGGTGACGCTCGCCGGAACCGTACGCGCGCCGATCCTCAGCAGCAACGAGCGGCCGGGCAGAAGCGGATTCTCGCTCATCCAGACGAGATGCGCGGCGAATTGATCGGCGCAACGCGGGCGCGCGCGCGCCGGAGCGATCACCTCCCCACGCGCGACATCGATCTCGTCGGCGAGCGCAATGGCGACCGCTTCGTCGGCGACGGCGTGCGCGCGCGCTTCTCCGGCCACGAAGATCGCGGCGACAGCACTCATCCGGCCCGAAGAACTGGCGACGATGGGATCGCCGATCGCAAGCGACCCGCTTACGAGCGTTCCCGCGTAGAGGCGGGTGTCTGCGTCCGGGCGCAGGATCGTTTGCACAGGCAACCGTGCCGGCTTGTCGGCAGCGTTCGACTCGATTTCGACCGTTTCGAGATGCTCGATGAGCGTCGGCCCCTGATACCAGGGCGTGTTTTCGCTATGTTTCGTGAGGTTGTCGCCTTGCAGTGCGCACACTGGAATCGGGACAACCTCCTCAAATCCGAGCTGTCTGGCGAATGTCGCAAATGCCTTGACGATTTCTTCGAAGACGGCGCGATCCCATCTAACAAGATCGAACTTGTTGACGGCCAAGACCGCATGCCGAATGCCCATGAGCGACGCAATGGCCGCGTGCCGGCGCGTTTGCGGCAGCAATCCCTTGCGGGCGTCCACGAGAAGCACCGCAAGCTCGGCTCCGGAAGCACCCGTAGCCATATTGCGCGTGTATTGCACGTGGCCCGGTGTGTCTGCCACGACGAAGGCGCGCCGCGGCGTTGAGAAATAGCGATACGCGACGTCGATCGTGATCCCCTGCTCCCGCTCGTCTTCGAGCCCGTCGACCAGGAGCGCGAAATCGAGCTCGCCCCCGGTGGTCCCGAACCGTGCCGAATCGCGCCTGAGCGCTTCGAGCTGATCCTCGGAGATCGAGCCCGTGTCCTGCAAAAGTCGGCCGATCAGCGTCGACTTGCCGTCGTCGACCGATCCGCACGTGAAGAAGCGGAGCTGCGCCCGATCGTCGCCGGCGACTGATTGCGGCGCGCGCATCAGAAATAGCCCTCGCGCTTTTTCTTCTCCATCGACGCGCTGTCATCGTGATCGATGATGCGGCCCTGGCGCTCCGAGAACCGGCTTGCGCGCAGCTCCTCGACGATCTGCTCGACCGTTTCCGCCGCGGACTCGATCGCGCCGGTGAGCGGGTAGCAGCCAAGCGTGCGAAATCGCACGCGCAGCATTTCCGGCGCCTCACCCGGCCCAAGCCGAAGCCGATCATCGTCCACGAGAATAAGGTTTCCCGACCGTCGCACGATCGGGCGCGGCTTCGCGAAATAAAGCGGAACCACGGGAATAGCTTGCAGCCGGATGTAATCCCACACGTCCAGTTCGGTCCAGTTCGAGAGCGGAAAGACGCGCATGCTGTCGCCCCGCTTCAGATTGGTGTTGAACAGGCGCCAGAGTTCCGGCCGTTGATTGCGCGGATCCCATATGTGGCCCGCGGCACGGTGCGAGAAAATGCGCTCCTTTGCGCGGCTTTTTTCCTCGTCGCGCCGCGCTCCGCCGATCGCCGCATCGAATCCGTATCGATCGAGCGCCTGCCGCAACGCTTCTGTTTTCATTACGTGTGTATGCAACGCGGATCCTGAATCGATGGGATTAATGCCCTGTCGCAACCCCTCCTCGTTCACATAAACAGTCAAATCAAGGCCAAGTCTTTCGGCGGTCGCGTCGCGAAACGCGATCATCTCCCGGAATTTCCAGGTCGTATCCACGTGCAACAGCGGCAAGGGAATTTTCGCGGGACGAAACGCCTTTGCCGCGAGGTGCAGCAGCGCGCTTGAATCCTTGCCGATCGAATAGAGCAGAACCGGCCTATTGAACTCTGCCGCAGTCTCGCGCAGAACGTGGATCGCCTCCGCTTCGAGCCGGGCCAGCCGCCTCGGAAGCGTGCGCACGTCTTGCCCAGCAGCTTGACGATGTACCGTCATTTGATCGACGTCCGGATTGCATTGCAGCTATAGACTCGGACGGTTGCCCCCGCAATCGGCCCGCAGGAGCAGGCCTTCCTCGCGGCTGCCGGGTGCGCGCCCTGCCCGTGCGGCTCGACATGGCTCGGTCGATTGGGCATTCTCAATTTCTGTTGCGAGCGCAAGTTCGACGCGTCACGCAGGCCCGCGTTGAAATAACAAGCGCTCGCGGGGGCGATTTCTCAGGAGCGCAATGCGGATAATTCTCATCGGCGGTGCGCAACGTTCCGGCACGACGATTGTTCAGACCCTCGTCGCGAACGCGCTCGACGGCTCACCAGTGCTTCCGGAATCGCATCTGCTTTGCGACATCGTGCATGCGTACAAGCGGGCAAAGACCGAGTGGCAGAAGACCTCGAAATTTTATCACAGCAAGGAGGACTTGACTGGATTTTTCCGTGCCGCTTCCGAGGCGCATCTAAGCGATATTGCAAGACGTTACGAAAATCCAAAGGGTCTGGTGCTGAAGGATCCGAACTTCGCGCACGTGGCAACGGAGGTCCTTGAACTCATCCGGCGGGCGGCATTCATTCTTTGCATTCGCGACCCGCGCGACATTACGGCGTCATTTCTGAAAATCGGTCAGCGCCAGGCGAAACAGCAGCAGGCGACCCGCTACATCAAACGAAACATTCGCTTTATTTGCAGCAAGATCAATTCCGCCTATGAGCCCGCTATTGACGGCCCGTCGACCCGTGAAGTCGTGTTCGCAAAATACGAAGAGATGGTAACGAACCCGCGCGATGCCCTGGTCAAACTGGCAACGAAAACCGGGCTGCCCCTTGACCTGGCGCGAACAGAAAATCTTCGTTGGCTCGAGCCCGAATTCCGACATCAGGACGCCTGGATCACGGAGCTCGAGGGGCGGCCGCCGACCGGGGAAAGCATCGGGAGTTTTCAGGAAATCTTGTACGCCGAAGAGATCGCTCAGGTTGAACGGGCGTGTAGCGAACTGATGACGCGGTTCGATTACCGGCAGGACACGACCGGCAAGGCGAAGAAGCGGCCGATCCTTGACCGCCTTCGCCGCATCGCCAAGTGAGGGCGCTCGAACGGCTTGATCACGATCAGCGCGCACTTTGCCCGCCGAGCGCCTTGTCGCGTTCGTGCATCACGTAAAGAATCCTGTGAGGCGCATTCGAGGTAGGCCGGAAGATTACGCGGTCTTGCCCACTCAATGCAGCAACGCTGTTTCGATCAAAGGACGAAGTCGTCAGAGGCTCACTTCCCTCAGCCGAACTGACTTGAAGAACCCACCCCGCACAAGCTCCTCGGCAAAATGCCGATTAAGCTCACGAAATTTCCGCTTTTGGGCGTCCGCGTCGCTGAGCAACAAGCGTGGAGATGCACGAAGCGCTTGCTCGATCGCTTCTGCGAGTTGCTCATCCGCACCCTTCCGATAAGGAATGACCGCCTCCTGACTCTGCTGAAATAGAGTCATCAGGCTCAAGAACTTCGAGGAGTATCCAATCACGGTGACGGAGCGGCCCGAAAGGAGCCCCCAATACGCGACATGATAGGAATTAGTGATCAGCCGCCTCGTCTTCGAAAACGCGCCGATGAAGTCATTCAGTGGCATTGAATTTGTCGCGATAACTAGATCAGAATCGCGCGCGGAATAGCGCCGAAGAATCTCTGCGACGTACCTCCCGCTGGTCTTCGGATTCGCGTTTAAGAAAAGGCCGACTTGGTTTCCGCTGGAAATGTCGCAAACGGGATGAAATGCGCTTGGACAAGGAACCAACCGTATCGCGGCGACGGCCCATTCCGGATCACGCGTCGAACAAAGAGAATAGACCTTGTGAAGCTCTTCTTGGTCTAGGCTTGCGACGGGCTTGCCATCTTTCAGCGAGCGACCAACACCCCAAAGAATTCGGACGTCAGCGTCGATTTTTTTCGAGCGCGCCAAAGCAAAATCGCTGAAAGCCCCGCCCCCAACGATCGCAATCTTGCCAACAGACGTTCGCACCTCAAATTTGAAATAGTGTCGTGGACTACACAGAGCGTCGCCAATATTGGGAACATCCGGCTCGTTGTTCACGAACTCGATGTTGGTAGAACTGCCGTCCGAGGGTGCTATGATCATATTTGCACTATATTGCGTTTCTTACGCGCTGGCTTCCCGTCTGTCTGGCTTCGAGTCGCCATTGCCAGCATCAGCCGCAGATCTAGATTAGGTTTTGACGACACGGAGCGCTCTTGGCGAGACCGGTTATTGGCAAACGCAGCCGGCGCTGGCTTGCAGCCACGCGGCAAACGTTCGGCCGCATGATCGGTGGCCCAGCCAGGCGACACCGGTTCAAAGTTTTGAAACAGAGCATCGTCGGCCCCCGCGACACCGCCGAACTTCGTCAAGTCGAAGATCCATTCGCGGCAAAGCTTGAAGAACTCCGCCGGACATTCGAGGGCGCCAGCGAGCTCTGCTTTTACCATGCTGAGGTAATCGTCAGCATAAGGCGCGGCATCGATGTTCCGGAGAACTGGACAACGTTCTCGTCGCTGTGGGAACAGGAATCGCAATATCTATGTGCGAACCTCAACTCACGCTGGCTGGTGTCGGCGCTGGATACATATGCGGATCACGGGTCGCACCTGCGGACGGCGCGCGCCCTCATCCAAATCGCATTCTTTAATTCGGTACGTCTGGCCGAAACTGAGCGCGCGCTGTCTGACGCTGCCGGCGGCCGCGCGAAGCTTGCTGAGATGGATCGAATAGATAGAGTCGAGCTTTGGGACGGTGTCTGTGCGTACAATCTGCGCCATGGAGACATGGTTTGGAACATGCTTGCGCGAATCCGTCGGTGCCTGGCTCCCGACCCGGTTCTCTCGGCGATATTCGAAACGCTGCTAGCAAGGGCATTGCAGCACGACACGTTAATTTCTCGCGTCAACCAAATCAGCGAGCACGCTCGCAAGGAAATCACGCCAAATTCCGATTTGTAGAGACCCGGCCGCACGGTTTCGAGCCGAACATTCCTAGACTTTCCGCCGACTAAGAAAAGAATAGTGATCGCGTTCGACGCCTGAATAACGGGTAGCCGAACTCTGCCAGCCCTTTATAGGCATAGGCTGTGGTGAGGAACCACTGCAGAGGCCCAATGCCAGAAAGGTACTTCGTATCGGCCACGATGTTCGAAGCACCCGCCCGCCGCATGCGATTGCCCCCGAGATTGTGATGCACTGGTTGCAAAAAGTTTAGCTGCGTTTCCTCGAATTCTTCGCCAACAAAATCCATGATCCGTTTTGTTTCTTCGACTGGATGCGTTACGAAGCGTTCGTAATTGACGATCATCCAGCGCCCCGGTGAGGCATCTCAATGATGGAGCAATTTAATAATCCTGGACGCCCATCTGCGGGCGTAGGCGTATATATTTCGTCGCTTTCGGACATTGCTGAAGGCAACGGCCCGCCCGTCCCTCACGATGTGCAGGACGTAAAGATCAACGGATTCGGTTTGTTTCAATAGTTTGAGCCAGCGAATCGACTTTGTACTCTCCGTTCGTCTAGACTGGGGGACGTTCGAGCAGGCCAATGTGGGAACTGCGCTCTCTCTATCGGCGGCTTGCGCCGACCCGCCTCAATTGGATGACCGGAGGCTCGTCGCGCGCCGGGCGGACACGATCCGGCGACGCGCGACGGGTCTTGTCGAAACATGTTCCGCCCACCGTCATGCAAACACAGACCCTCTCCCTGGCGCCGGATCTCTCGCGGCAGGACATCGGAGAATTGGAAAGCCTTGCCCAACAAATCCCCTCGATGGGCGGCAGTGAGATCGGGCAACATTTGCGAAAGGCCGCCCGCGCCGCGCCCTCCAATTCTTCCATCGTCGAGGTAGGCTCTTGGCTGGGCGCTGGTACAGCGCAGCTCGCCTTGGGCCTTCGCGAGCGTCAACTGGACGGACCTGTATCGCTACATTGCTTTGACCGCTGGGAGGCGAATGAAGCGGAAGTCGCGAAGGCGGCCATGCAAAATGTAACGTTTCGGGTCTGCGACGACACGCTTCCGTGGGTCATGCGATCGTTGCAGCCGTTTGGAGTCGCGATCACATTCGAGAAGGGGGATTTTCGAAACGCCACGTGGACGGGAGGGCCCATTTCGATTTACGTCGATGATGCAGCCAAGACGCCCTCGAAATTCCTTCACGTACTGAAGACGTTCGGCCCCTACTGGATTCCAGGCGTCGCCGTCGTCGTATTCATGGACTATCACTACTGGGAAAGAACCGGCTCGGAAAAGCATAAATGCCAGAAGCGGTTCATCGAAAGCCATCGCGAGCACTTTATCCCGATCGAGGGGTTCAGGACCCGGTCCAGCGATGCTTTTGTCTATCGAAAGCAAGTGGATTTTGGCAGCTTGAATTACGATACCCTTTGTACCGATGTCCCTGCCAAATGATTGCGTCCTGCTAACGTAACTGTTGCCAGCCATGAGTTTTTGGCAATCTTCATTCGTTCGTAATCTTCGAGCATGGCTTCGACCTCAAGATCGGGGCATGATTCCGGACGCGGCGGCTGGTCGGCAATTCTTGCGCAACGCAAGAGCTGCCTACGAGCGCAACGACTGGCCGGCGGCCATCAAGTTTTTCCAGTCCGCGCTGGATGCCTACGGCGATAATGTGCCCCGTGGTACTAGCCTGTGGCTGCGAAAAGCGCAGCGCGCGCAGATTGCCGAAGATTCACTCCGTAAGAATAAAGTAATTTTTAGAGCCGTCGCCGATCCCGACAAGGTAATCTGGATTCATCCAACGCATATAAGGTACAAGGTAAGAAGCAGCGACAAGCTGAATCAAAATGACATTCTGTCCGGAGATTGGGATCTATCTCGAATTACGATTGAGGAGATGCTTAAGTTCAAGTCCGTCGTGCAACGTTTTGGAGAGGGCCTCAATTGGGAAGATACCGACCTGTTTCAGCACTACGCCAAGCAATTGAGGGAGGGCACGCCTGTCCGGCGGGGTAAAAGCATTTTGGAACTGAAGGCCGCCTACACGGCAACCGTGGATAAATTATACAATAGGATCAAAAGCGAGGGGTTTATATTGTCCATGGACAGAAACCAACGAGAGAACGACCTTCCCCATGTCCATATAGGAAGGGATGGCGAAATTCTGTTTGGAAACGGCGGCAACCATCGGCTCTCAATTGCAAGGTTTCTGAACCTGACGCGCATGCCTTGCGTTGTGCACGCCCGCCACACACTCTGGCAGGAGCTGCGCGAGGAAATCTTCGATCGCTTGTCGAAATCCGGTGAGATTTATTCCCCGCCGGAACATGTTGGGCATCCGGATTTGGATGACCTGCTCGCGAACGCCGATGTCACGCGCCGTC
This sequence comes from Xanthobacteraceae bacterium, assembly GCA_040901465.1. Taxonomy (GTDB): domain Bacteria; phylum Pseudomonadota; class Alphaproteobacteria; order Rhizobiales; family Xanthobacteraceae; genus JAUSIF01. The sequence goes on along the minus strand of JBBDYN010000020.1, from coordinate 50,521 downwards.
AAGATTCGATTTAACGGAAATCTGCTACGCTCAGCATGAACCCTTATGTTCGACCTGTTAAACTCGGGCGTTGCCTAATGTGCGGGCAACAATATTTCGCGCGTGTCCACACCGCATTCCGCGAGCGGCGTAAGTGTTGGTGCTCATGGGTGTGACCAATACAATCAGCCGTATGCTCGGCTGGCGCTCAAGACGAGCCGCACACGTTTCCCGCGCGAACGCCGTGGTGAGTAAACCTGAATCGCGAACCGACGCCAGTCCACCGGCTTCCGATGGCGAGGACCGCGCAAGAAAGAAGCCGTCGACGCGCGAGCGCGACATGCGCCGCGACGAGGTCTTCCTCGGCTTTTTTGAGAAATGCGCGCTGAACTCGATGACTTCGATGGAGCGGCTGTACGGCCTTTATACCTCGATCGAGTATATCGTTCGCAATCAATTGCCCGGCGACATTGTCGAATGCGGCGTCTGGCGCGGCGGAAGCATGATGATGGCCGCGCTCAGTTTGCTTCATTTCGGCGACAAGGCCGGCCGGCGACTGTTCTTGTTCGATACGTTTGAGGGAATGCCGGCCCCGACCGGCGCCGACTATAAGTTCGATGGTATGCAAGCGGACGAGAAGTGGCAATCGCTGCAACGAGGCGAAGGCAGCGAATGGAACAATGTCCCCATCGAGATCGTACGCGACGCGATGGCGTCCACTAATTACCCCGAGGACAAGATCGTGCTGGTGAAGGGTCGCGTGGAGGACACGTTGCCAATCCATGGCCTCGATCAGATCGCACTATTGCGGCTCGATACGGATTTTTACGCCTCCACAAAACAGGAACTCACGCACCTATATCCTCGGCTGGTTCCGGGCGGCGTATTGATCGTCGACGACTTCGGCACGTGGGCCGGATCACACCGCGCGGTCGTCGAGTATTTCGACGAGCACGATATATCGATACTGCTAAGCCGCCTCGACGCGGCTGGCCGCATCGGCATCAAAAGCTCGTCGCAGTCAACCCCTCGATAACGCCGTCGTGCGGAGTTCGGACGAGCCCCGCACCCGCCCCCGCGCTGAGGCTTTCGATCGGACGACACTGGCTGATTCGGCCTCGCGAGAGATATTGTCCGCTGGAGGGTGTAAACCGCCGAACGCGCTTGAATCGACGGCGATGTGTTTGCATCTCCGAAACGACTAGGGCAAACGTCTTGCAACAATCGACGCATTCCGCAGCCTCCGCGCTCGACGCGCCGGTTCAGCCGCCAGCTCGGCCGATACGCATCGCGACCTTCGCCCCGTTTTGCTGTTGCAAGAAAATCATGCGTCACCCTTGGACAAGCGCACGAGCGCACGCAAGAAACTCCGCGCTCGCGCGCGCGGTTAAAACCTTGCGGCAATGATCGCGACAATCAGCACCAGCCCGATGCCGGCCGCCATCGTGATCGCCTTGGCGTGTGTCGTGCCTTCGCCGAGCGTGCAGACGGTGCACAAGCCTGCGATCGCGGCGGCGGCAAGCACGGCAATAAAATCGAGCAACATCACAACCTCTCCGCCTGTACGTGCATCCAGTCGTAGTCGCGCGCGCTGCCGAGGGCCCTCGGGTCTTGCCTTCGGCAAGCCCCAAGGACAGGCTCCGCCCGAGGGGCCGGCGCGGTCACTAAAACCCGCCGCACTCCCCGGCACGGGCCATCGGAACGCCCGTATTACGGGCGGAATTTCAGGGTTGCGCCGGGTTCAACCGGCGGTAGGATCAGCGGCATGAGCCGATTGACCGCTGCACTTCGTTCGATGTTTCCGCCAATTCCTGACGGCACGCGCGAGGCGCGGCTTGTCGCCATGCTGCGGCGACTTAAGCTCGTCTCCGCCGCTCGCCCCACCAAGAAGGGTCTCAACGACTATTGCGCCGAGATTCGCGCGACCCTGCCGAACCTTGATGCTGCCGCCCTCCTTGCGAAGCACCCGGGCTCGCGGCGCTTGGCAAAGTACGCCAAACAGGACGACTGGATTCGCTACAACGCGAACATTTGCCGAGTGCTGAATCTCATCGACGCGCCCAAGCAGCGCATCCTAGACGTTGGTTGCGGCGGCGGCCTGTTTCTCCGCTGCGCACGACATTTCGGGCACGACGGCTTTGGAATCGACGTTGAGAATCCACTGCTGGCAGAGATTGCCGCAATCTACGGCGTTGATCGCCGTGTCGCCCCTGTTCGCAAATTCACCCCGCTTGAGGTCGACGGGCTGTTTGACGTGATTACCTGTGTCGCGACCCAGTTTGACCGCCGCAAGCACAGCGAAGGCGCGGAGTTCTGGGACAGCGAAGGCGCGGAGTTCTGGGGTTGCGCCGAGTGGCGATTCTTCTTCGAAGACCTGGACACGCGGATGCCGCCAACCGGCCGCGTCTATCTGCGCATCAACAAAGAAGGCGACCTGCCGGCCGCTCGGGATTACTACAACGAGCGTCTACGCGACGCGATGTGGCACGCAAACAGAGGCCTCTGTGAATTTCTGTTCGACAAGAACGCCCTCGCCATCACAATCGACAGTCTATCTCGACACGACTGCTAGAGGCCGAGCCTGCCGCGTGTCGCGTTGCGTATGCTTTCCAAGTCGGCGGCACTCAGGGCGGCGCCTTCCCACACGGCCAGCATGGCGAGCCGGCTCCCGTTGGTGAGGAAGAAATCGCCAGCGCCGCCGCGGGTGCCAATGACGAAGCCATCGCTTGCGTTGCTCGATGACGGTGACGAATAGGTCGAAGTGTCCGTACTCTCCGACCCGTTGACGTTCCAAAGCAAGCCGCCAGCACCGACTGCCTCGTCGAGCGACAGTCCGCAGAAATTCCATGCCCCCTCAGTGACCGTGTGCGAGAGAATTGCGAAAGAGCCGCCGAACCGGTGCCGTTGCCCACGGAGGCTCTGAGTTGATCCCCGGAATGGATGCCGAAGTCGAAGCCAATGGCTGTGTTGGTGATGTCGTAGTCCGCGGCAATGAACTGGGTCGTGCCGTCCACGCCGACATAGACGCAGTTGGGGTTATAGGGCTCCGCTCTCAGATGAGGGGGCCAGCAGGCATAGAAACGCCATCGCTGCGAAGGTATCTCGCATCGTTGGGCCTTTCTCTTGCTGTTGATGGGAACCACCGCGCTCCCCGGCTGAGGCCATCGGAACGCCCGTATTACGGGCGGAATTTCAGGGTTGCGCCGGGTTCAACCGGCGGTAGGATCGGCGGCATGAGCCTACGCTCGTTGCTGCGCATGCGATTGCCGCCTGAGAAAAACCCAGAGCTCACGCGCTGGCGCGATCTCAAAAAGCGCGCGACCACGTGAGGAACGGCGTCATTTCCTTCCCGAAGTCAGGCCGCACCTGGCTTCGCGTGATGCTCGACGATCTCGGCATCGAAGCCGAATACACGCATGCAGGAGCCGAGCACAAAGTGCCGATTCACTTTTCAGCACTGACGACCGCCGAGGCCGACAAGTACGGCCGGATCGTTTTCCTCTCCCGTGATCCGCGCGATACGGTTGTCTCCGCCTTCCATCAGGCAAGATGGCGGGACCGCAATCGCTATCGAGACGGCATCAGCGAATTCGTCCGCGATCCGATCTTCGGTATTCAGAAAATCGTCCACTTCAATCGCCTATGGTCGGAGCTGGCTGCGCAACGCACTGATATTCTTTCCACCACCTATGAGGAATTGCACGCCGGCACGCTCGCGGTGCTGTCGCGCGTCATCTCCCATTTCGGGGAAGTTCGCTCGCAAGCCGAAATGCAATCTGCCATCGCGCACAACGAATTCGCGAAGGTGCGCGAGCGGGAAATGGCAGGCGACTTCGATAAGAAATATCGCGGCCGTCTCGGCCTTACGGAGCCGGGCGAGCCGAACAGCCTGAAGTGCCGGCGGGGAGAGATTGGAAGCTATCTAGATGAGCTTTCGTCGGCCGACATCGCCTATTGCAACGATACGATCAGAATTAGCCGGTCCAATCGCTCGCCACCGCCTCGTGGTGATTCTCTTCCGGTCAATCACTCGGGCTCGTTGCCGCATCCGTCAGCGCGCCGCTGATGCGCCGCTCCGGTTACGCTCAGGAATAAGCCTCGGTCGGCGGCGGGTCGCCCACCGCGAGGAAAGCGCCATAGTCGCGCACGTCGATGCGGCGCGCGAGATGCAGCTTCAGCGCGATGTCCTTGGTGCCGCCGTTCGCACGCACGAGCGCGTTGGAGGCGTCCTGCGCGTCGAGCGTCGTGAGCGGCGGGCGCGTGACGCCGGTGCGGTCGACGGTGTTGATGAGGAGCTCGTAGGGGACGCCGACATAGAGCGGGACCGAGAACTTTCCGTAGGAGATGTCGTCGACGGTCTTCTCCACGAGGGTCTGCGGGTTCTCGGCCGCTTCCGTGAGGCCCTCGTCGGCGAAAATGTCCGCGTCGTCGTTCGTGCCGGCCTGCAGCACGCGCACGGTGCCGAGCCCGTAGCCGGGCCTCCAGGTGTCGAACTCGGCGATGCGAATGGAAGGCATTCAATGCTCCGCGCCGCCCGGGCGCTGGCGCGCGCGGCGTTGAAAAGGTTGGCGAAAATCCGGATGTGGTCGGGAGGGTTGCGCCGGGTTCAACCGGCGGTAGGATTGCGCATGGGCTTGCGAACGATGCTCGGACTAAAGCGGAAGCGAACACCTGCGCGCCGATCTGCGGCGCCTGAAAACAACCCGCTCACGCGCTGGCGCGATTTCAAAAAGCGCGCGCCGGGCATGATGCCGGCCGAGGTGTATGGCGAGCTCTACCGCCTCGCCCGCGAAGGACCCGACCTCGACGTTCTCGAAATCGGCGGTGCCGCCGGTGCCGGCGCAATCGCGCTCGCTCTCGGGCTAATCGAGGCGAACAAACGCTCTGGCGTGGTCGTGGTCGAGAAGCTGGCGGGCGGATCACGCGCCCGCTTCGGCGACTATCAGGCGAACCTCTCGATCATTGAGCGGAATTTCCGTGCGTTCGGCGTCGTGTCGCGGGTCCGGCTGTTTCCCCGCAACCTGACCTGGGCCAACGCGGGCGAAGTGAAGGCTCTGCTCCGCACGCCGCAGATCGGCGCGCTGGTGATCGATGCCGATGGCAATATCCACCGGGACCTAACACTGTTCGGCCCGATGCTCGCGCCGGGCGCCGCCGTCGTGATCGACGACTACCGCGACGACCCTGGGCAGTTCGATCCACTGTCGGGCGCGCGCGTGCGTGGCGGCCCCAAGCTTGTTCAGGTTTTTCGCCTGGTCAACCACCTCGTCGAGGCTGGCGTGCTGCGCGTCAAACAGCAGGTCCGCAGCACCGTCTTTTGCGAACTCACCGATCTCAGACGGCTCGATCGCGCAGACTGCGAGCTCGTAATCGAGCAGACAAAGCGCGATCTCGACGCCTTGTTCATGGGCGCGGCTTGAATATGGGGCTGATCGGAGACCGTAATTCATGACCAACAATACGCATCGCATCCGGCCGCGCGGCTACGTTGCGCGCCCCGCCGACTAGGAATCGAATAGCGACCGCGTTTGCCGCTTTGACAAAGGATAGCCGAACCTTGTCAAGGCATTGAAGGCATAGGTCGTCACCATCGCCCACTGCATCGGCCGCAAGCCAGAAAGGTACCTGGTATCAGCAACGATTTCCGAGACGGCCCCAAGTCTCATAAAGTTTCCATCGATGTTATGATGAATTGCACGCGCATAATCCAATTGCCCTTCCTCAAACTCCTCTTCGACGAAATTCATGATCTGTCGGATTTCTTCAGCCGGACGCGTTACCAGACGCTCGTACTTGATTGTCATCCAGCGTCCGAGGAAAGCGTTGCGATGTTCGAGCAATGCGAGATTCTTGTTTATCCATCTTGCAGCATAAGTGTAGAGTTCTCGCCCTTTCCGCACGTTGCTATAGGCAACGGCGCGGCCATCCCGCACGATATGCAGTACATACAGATCAAAGGACGGGCTTTGCCTGAATTGCGTCAGGCGTTCGATCGACTTCGTGCTCTCTAAATAGACCTGCTTGCACGACTGCCGCAGCACTTCTTCAACGAAAATCTCGTTGTCTCTCTTCGCCAATAGCGGATTCTGCAAGAAGTCCCGCTCGCGCATCCCGCGACTGCGAATGCGATCAAATATCGGCGTCCAATGCGGACAGTCCAGAAACTTGGCGCCACAAGTACATGCTTGGTCGATGGGGTCCAATGTCGCGAGCGCGCCCGAGAGGATTTGCCCGACTCTCTCGTTCACTTCTCCCACGCTTTCAATGCGAGAATGTGATCCGAGAATGAGATCGAGCAGCGTGCTGCCGCTATGCGCGGAGCCGACGATGTAGATGACTTTTGTCTTCATTGAACGGTCAGAGGTCCAGGAATGCAGCACCAGCGGTCGCTTTACCGGCTCCCCGGCTTGCCTTTGAACTGCCCCCGTAGCCGGCGAAGCTCGTCGAGGTCGTCCCCGAAATGGTGCCGCAGGCGTCGGTCGACCGCACGCTCGATCTTGCGCGTCAGCGGCGAAACCAGCCAGCGCAAGCCGGACTCCAGGAAGCGCCCCGGCGTCCGCTTTCCTTGCTTCTGCTGTTTCGGCTTCCGTGCGACCGGTTGAGCGCCACGCGCCAATTGTACATCGAATGTTCGGGCGAACTCCGGCGCCGGCGAGTGAAACTCAAACACCAAGTACCGCGCAGTGTCCTTACCGACATTTTCCATGCCGTGCATGACGCCGGCAGGGAAGTAAAAGACGCCATGCGGCTTGAGGGTGCCATCCGCGGCCTTCACCTGTCCCGACAACACGATGATTGCGACGTCGTGTTTGTCCGCATGCGGCGCGTAGCCCGCTCCCGGCTGCAGGACGGTGACATGCGCCTGCAGCTTCCCAAGATAGCCGGTCGGACGTTCGAAGAAACGTTCCGACTGTTTGGCCTTGGCGGGCGGCGAAGTCAGCAGTTCGCTGAACCGGAACAACCCCGTCTGCGACTGCCCCTCGATTTCCGCGGGCGGCCCGTACCACTTGAACATCAGATATGTGATGGGCGTGGCGCTGGCGTTTCGAATTGTGTGGTATTGATAGCTTGGATAGTAGGCGAACGTGCCCGCCCGCACCCGCTCCACCCTCGCCTGCGCCGGATCCGGGCTGTCGCCGAGTAGGATTTCGGCGTCGCCGTCCAGCACGATCAGGACTTCTTCCTCCACGTGCACGTGCGGTGGATGCGGCGAGCGCCCCGGGCTCAACACGCTCACGTGCGCACTCATGAATGACGCATTCGGCGTCCAACCGCGCATGATGTCGTGTCGGCGCATGCCTTTCGCCGGGTCGTCTGCAAGCGGAAGCACCAGCGGCTCGCTCACGGAAGCGATCGGATTTCGGCTGTTCCGACCCGGCGCCGGCACGGGGACGATGTGTTCCTGCTTCCCCTCTGCCTTGCCGCTGACGACGACCACCGGCAGCGGTTCGGCAAGAAATCGAAACGGCCACTCGATCTGTCTGGTATCCGGTCGCGGGACTCTCTGATCGGCGGCAGCGTATTGCAGAAGTAGTGCGAGCCGGGTTCCGTTCGCTCGGGTGTTCTTCGACGCGTGCCACAGCCGCCCATCGAACAGGATTGCCTCGCCGTCCGCGGTCTCCGGCTGCACAAACCTCGCCGATGGATCGTATTCGCGCGCCCACGCAAGCACATCTTCGTCCGCGAAAGTGCCGCGCTTCGCCCCGCGATCAAATGCCGCCTGCTGGATCGGTTTGCTGAACTTGTGCGATCCGGCAATGAGCTTCAGCGCCGATACTCGGCTGGTATTCTGAAGCCCGACCCAGACCGACACGAACTTATCGCCCACCGAGCTTTCGATGTCCGTGTGCCACTCATGCACCCTGCCTGGGGGCCGCTCCACCACGCCGGTACCCCAAAGGATGATGTCGTTCCCGAGCGCCTCCCGCAACAGCGATAGCAACAAAGGGCGCGTCGCCAGGTCGAAGAACAGCCTGTCAACGGCGGCCCACGCCTTGCGCCAATCCGTGGGGGGCTCGCGTTTGACGTGATTCCAGTGGCGTACGATCAATGCGCATTGGTCGGGGGTAAACAACCTGATGGGACCGCCGAATCCGTCGCGAGCCAACGAAAAATCGTCATTTCGATTCACGGGATGCTGTAAGGCCCCCATATCCGCTCCCCGAATTCGCGCTATTGCGGGCTGTCGCGGCAGGCTACCACAGCCAATGGCCGGTGTGGCAGGCCCTCGCGCAACGACAAGATTTTGCTGGAACGCGGCCGGACTTGTTCCCCGCCGTTTCAGGAGAACGGCGCTCCTCGAAAGCCGGATCCGGAGCGCCGTTCGCGCGCACGAGCGAGTTGCCCGGCGATAAATCGATAATATGATGACTATCGCGAGGGGAGTGTAATGAGTTCGCTCGATCAAGCCAACCCAGGGACGTTGCGACTCGTCTCTGCCATCGACCGCAACTACGTGGTGCCCTGGTCGGCGATGATCGCTTCGCTTCGCGATCACAATCAGGATGTTCCTGCCGATGTCTTCATCCTGCAATACGATCTGACGCCCGACGACATTGCCTATATCGAACGCGTTGCGGTGGCCACCGGAGTCCGGGTCAATATCGTCCAGATCTCCCCTTATCCGTTCGCTTTGTTTCATACGCGCAGGCGCCGCAACTATCTCAGCACCCGCAGCTCGATGTCGCCGATTGCGTATGTAAAGGCGTTCGTGGACCGGCTACTCCCTGCGAATCTTGACCGCATCGTCACAATCGACGCGGACATCATCGTTTCCGGCCGGATGGATGAACTGCTGACGATGAACCTTTCAAGGCCGGTCGCGGCGGTCGCAAATATTACGCGCGATCACTATCATCAATTCAACAGCGGCTTCATGCTCGTCGATCTGCGCGAATGGCGCAAGCGGCGGATCTCCGAGGTCGCGTACAACTTCTTGCTGGCTCATTCCGATGCGCTTCATACGCATGATCAGCAAGTGTTGAATTTGATTTTCGGCGACGAGTGGTTGCGGCTCCACCCGAAATGGAACTACATGGAGGACTACTATCGCCTCCGCGATCGGGCCTCCGCCTATTCCCAGGACGAGATCGATGCCGCGCACCGGAGCCCCATCGTCATTCACTACAAGAACAGCGGCGACAAGCCTTGGCACCGGAACTCCGTGCATCCCCGCGCCGGACTCTACGGCCGCTATGTAGACGCAATGCGCCCGCACCGCGCCGGACTCGCGCTGTTCGATCCGGCTGATCCTTCGACATGATCGAATTCCTGCTCGCGGCATGCCTGCTTATGCTCGTGCTGATCGTGGGGGTGCTGTACTCGATTCAAGACCGAATCCAAAAAAAGCTGCGCGATTTCGAGGCTCGGATCATGCGGGACCCCGCGCAGTTGCGCCGGCCGCACACGTCCTCGCTGATGGCGCTATACCGAATCATGGACGGCAAGGATTGGCTGCCGATCATACGAGGGGCGGAAATATCGCCCGACCTGCTGCTGCACATCGTCCTACATATCCAGCGCGAAGCGCCACGCACCATCATCGAATGCGGCTGCGGCACGTCCACCGTTGTCATTGCCTCAGCGCTCGAAAAAATTGGCGGCGGCGGGCATATTTACAGCATCGAGGAGCATCCTCAGCTGGCCGAGGAAACGTCCTATGAGCTGAAGCGACGCGGGCTCGACCGGCTTGCTACAATTATCAACGCACCGCTCACCGAGCGTAACTACCCCGAGTATGACGCGACTTTCCACTGGTACGATTTGCAGGGCGCCGCGTTGCCGCCGCAGGCGGATATGCTGCTGGTTGCCGGCCCGCGCACGCGTGTTGGCAAATTTACCTTCTATCCAGCCGGGCCCGAACTGATGCCGAAACTCGCGCCAGGCGCGCACATTTTCGTCGTCGATGCCGATCACCCCGACCACCGCCAGCTAAGGGTGCAATGGCGCACCCTCTATCCCGATCTCGGCGTGCGTGAAATTCCCGCCGAGCGGGGGGCGTTCGAAATGTACTTCCTGGACGACAAGATGCGGCAATTCACTCGCTAGCGCGAAGGCGCGTCGAACGGGCGACGCCTATGCCTTGAAGTACGATTTGTACCACTCCACGAACGCCGCGACGCCCTCGGCGATCGGCGTGGCCGGCCGATAGCCGGTCAATCGCTCCAGCAGATCGCTGTTCGCAAACGTGTCCGCGACGTCGCCCGGCTGCATCGGCAGGAGATTGCGCACGGCCTTATTGCCGAGCTCGTTTTCGATCGCCTCGATGAAATCGAGCAATTCGACCGGCGCGCCCCGGCCGATATTGACCACGCGGTAGGGCGCGGCCGGACTCAAGGAATCCAATGCGTCGCTTTCCTCCGCGTTGTCGCGCGCCGGGACGCACGGCACGAGCCGCACGATCGCTTCGACGAGGTCGTCTACATAGGTGAAGTCGCGCGACATGCGCCCTTCGCCATAGACGTCGATCGGCCGGCCGTTCAGGATCGCATCGACGAATTTGAACAGCGCCATGTCGGGCCGGCCCCAAGGGCCGTAGACCGTGAAGAAGCGCAGCACCGTTGTCGGGATTTCCCACAGATGCGCGTAGTTGTGCGCCATCAACTCGGTCGCCCGCTTGCTCGCGGCATAGAGTGTCAGCGGATGCTCGGCGAAGTCCGTTTCGCGGAACGGCATCTTGCGATTGCCGCCATAGACCGAGCTCGTGGACCCCACGATCAGATGCTTCGGCGGAGTTCCCCGCACGATTTCGAGGACGTTCAGCGTGCCTATGATATTGGAGTCGATATATGCGCGCGGATTTTCGAGGCTGTAGCGCACGCCCGCCTGCGCCGCGAGATGCACGACGACGTCGGGCATTGCGCTCTCCGCGATCGACGCGAGCCGCCGCTCGTCCTCCAGCATCGCGACATGCGCCGTGAACCGGTTCGACTGCGACAACAATTCGTGGCGCCGCTTTTTCAGCGTGACGTCGTAATAGGGCGTCAGTCCGTCGACGCCGAATACGACGTGGCCGTCGGCGAGAAGCCGCTTTGCCAGATGAAACCCGATGAAGCCCGCGGTCCCGGTGACGAGGAAGCGCATCGAGATATTTGCCGATCTTCATTCTCGGGACCGCCACGGCTCATACGTGGCTGGAAGTTATCGACGTCGAGTCCGGCTTTGCCCGAGCAATCCGCAAGCCTCGACTTCAACGATGTTGAACGGCGAGCCTCTTACCTCGTAATCGTGCGATTGTATACGGCGCGAACTGGAGGCCATCCGATCAATGCCGGCTTGCGATTTGGCGCCGGCGGTCGCGCAGTCCTCGCACCGGCGCACCGCGAAATCATCAAGCCGGCCGAGGGCGCTTGCGGCAACTTTAGTGTGGTGCCCATCCTGCCGATGTGCGATTGTTTTGCTGGTCCTTGGCAACTCGCAGAAGACTCGCTCGTTGGACGGCATGACGGCGCAAGAGAAGTCAGGCCACGATCCGGTCGCTGTGGGTTTGGTCGGATGCGGTCGCTGGGGCCGCAACATTCTCCGCGATCTGCTGTCGCTCCGATGCCGAGTAGTCGTCGTTGAACCCAACCCCGAAAATCGCCAGCTAGCGGCAACGCTCGGGCCGGCGGAGATCGTCAACGACATTTCCCGTCTGCCACCCGTCGAGGGTATCATCGCCGCCACGCCGGCCACCACACATGCCGCGGTGGTTGAGGCGCTGCTCGATCGCGGCGTTCCGATCTTTTGCGAGAAGCCGCTGACGACGGACCCCGCGAGCGCTGCACGCCTTGTGAACCGCGCCTCGGATCGCCTGTTCGTCATGCACATTTGGCGCTATCATTGCGGCATACAGGAGTTGGCAGAAATCGCACGCTCGCAGCAGCTGGGCCCGGTGCTGGCTTTGCGGACGGAACGCACGAACTGGACGAGCCCGCGACAGGACACCGACAGCATTTGGACCCTGGTGCCGCACGATCTTACGATTGCGCTCGCCATACTCGGTAAGATCCCTGCGCCCAGAAGCGCGGCGGTCGAAATCATTGCCGACAAGCCCGTCTCCATCACCGCCATGCTCGGTGACACGCCCTGGTTCTCATTGAACTCGTCGACACGCTATCGAGAAAAGCACCGGGAGGTCCGGTTGCACTGTGAAGATGGCGTGGCGGTGCTGCCCTCAGCGGAAAGCCGCTACATAGAAATCTTGCGCTCGACCGCGACGCCTGATCGGACGCCGTTGATCGAGCGCCGGCCTATTAGCGGCGAATCGGCGCTTATCCGCGAACTGACGGTCTTCGTCCAGTATCTGCGTGGCGGCCCGCCGCCGCCGACCGATGCGCACGAAGGTCTCGCCGTGGTGAACGCCGTCGCCGCATTGCGACGCTTGGCGGAAATCTAGCCGATGTCGAGCGAGTCCGCGTCCCTGCGCGCCACCGTCATCGTGCCAACCACCGGCGACCGGGGTCCGCTGCTTCCCTTTTCGGTTGGCAGCATCCTAACTCAGACCGTCCAGGACTTGGAAGTCTTCATCATCGGCGACGGCGTATCCGAAGAGACCCGCGAAATCATTTCGGACCTCATGCGTCGGGATGGCCGGGTGCGCTTCTTCGATCATCCCAAGGATACGCGCCGCGGTGAGCCCTACCGTCACGTTGCGCTGGCGGAAGCGCGCGGCGAAATCGTCTGCTATCTCACGGATCGCGATCTCATGCTCGCAGATCATGTTGCGAGCCTGTCGCGATTACTGGTCGACGCCGATTTTGCTCATACGCTCCGCTTTGAGATAAAGCCCGACGGAAGCTTGTCATTTGAACACGCGCTCGACATTAATGATCCGGGGGATCGGAGCCGCGTATTGGATGTGCATCGGCTTATGCCACTCTCGGTCGTCGGTCATACGTTGAGTGTGTACCGTCGGCTGCCGTACGGATGGCGCCGGACACCCGCAGGCAAGCCCACGGATCGATATATGTGGGAGCAGTTCCTCACCCACTCCGCATGTCGAACCGCAACCAGCACGTGGCCTACGATCCTCTATTTCAAACGGGGCAATCACCCCGGGTTGTCGACCGAAGCGCGGCTCGTGGAACTGAGGCATTGGCACGCGAAGATCGGCGATCCGACCTGGGTATCGGAATTTGAAGAACGCGTGCGCGATGCCATCATTCGCGACCGTGCGCGTCTTGCCCGCGAACCTGCCGGCTCTCCGAGCGGCAACTCATCCGCGATTGTTCAGCGCATTTGGGCCGCCGCCAAAAGGCCCGAGAAGACATTCTCCAGGCTCCCCGCCTGGCTGAAGCGTCGCATTCGTTACCACGGCAAGGAACCTCCCCGATCCGCCAGCTCCCACATCAGCGAACTTGAGATTTTGTACGTTCAGCGCGATATCCGCGTCGAGGTCTATTGGGTCGGGCCGAAGTTCGGGCCCGGTCCCGCCGCTTCGGTCTATGTGTTCGACGATGAAGTCATGCGCTTTGATTGCTACGGAGGAGGGGCCGGCCACATGCACCTCAACTTGAAACAATCGCGTCTGACTTCCAAGGGCGGAAGCGCGAGGATCATGATGCCGGGCAGCATATCCGACAACATTGATCGGGCCTGTTTCGAGCTAAATTACAACTTGGAATATTGTCTGCGGCTGAATCGGAAGCCGAACATTCACAAAACTAAATTAAAATCCGTTCGAGTATCTGAAGCGGCCGATTGGATGCGCGACCGCCTGAAAAAACTCGCGGCGCAGCACGCAGGCTCAAATTGAGCACCGCGATCCGACTGATTCGGACGCAAGACTAGGTGCTCGCCGAACCGCGAAATAGGCCGCCGATCCGCGCGAGCCAGCCGCTTCGTCGTATCGCGCGCGAGGAGAGTGCCGAGCGACTGTAGACTTCCCGCTCGGTCAAAAGATTCAACAACGGCTCTCCGCTCAAGTATCGCCGGATGTTTTCACAGATGATTTCCAGGGACCGCTCGACACGGTCCGCCAACCGCGGCGTAACGTGCGGTGTGATGATTGTTCTGGGCGCATTCCATAGCGGGCTGCTGCGCGGAAGTGGCTCAAGTTCAAACGTATCCAATCCGGCGCCCGCCAGCCGCCCGGCGCGGAGCGCGTCAAACAATGCGCTTTCGTCCACCAGCGCACCACGGGCAATATTGATTAGAAACGCCGAGCTCTTCATGCAGCGCAATTCGCGCGCGCCGATCAACCCTTGCGTCGAATTTGTGAGGGGAACCGACAAGACCAGGAAATCGCTCTGCTCGAGTATCGGCTGCAGCGTATCGCCGCGTTCGACGGAATAGAGTTGATCGACGCCTTCCGGGCAAGGCGTAGCGCGGCGACGATAGCCCAAGATTCGCATTTCGAATGCCTTGCAACGGAGCGCGAGCGCCTTGCCGATGTGGCCCATGCCGACAATGCCGACCGTTTGCCCACGAAGGGCTCGAAGTTGCGTCTGGTTTTCCGCGCCCCATCGGCGTGCCTGTTGCGCAGCATAAAAGGCCGGAAAATTGTAAGCGAGCGCCAGCATGAAGAACATTGCGTGTTCCGCGAGCGCGGGCGCAGAACGGCCCGCTGAACTGGTGACCAGCAAGCCCTTCTCCAGCACTTCGGGTTTAGCCGATCGCTCCAATCCGGCGTGATCGCAATGTACCCAGCGAAGTTGCCGCGCCCGCAGAAATCGGGAATCAAGATCGCCCTTTAGCACCGCCACGTCGATCCGCTCCAGCGCAGCAAGCAGCGCGGCATCGTCCCGGCGTTGCAGGTGGATGAACTCCGCCGGATAGAACGCCCGGCGCAATCGCTCGATGTGCTCCTTCTGGTATTGAAGGGTACAGAGAACCGCGTCTATTTGCGGCATGGATTTTACCAGGCGTGTCAGCCCAACATCAGTATCTGAAGTCAGGGTCTAGCCGCAGCGTTTCTTTCATCAATGCCGCAAGGCTTGAAAACCCGTTCGCCCGCGTGGCGACCAGCGACGGCTTCTCCGGCCACGGTATATCCAGATCGGGATCGGACCAGTGACAACCTAGATTGTCGTCTTCGCCATACGTGGAATAGACTTCCGAAACCGATTGAACGTGAATCGAAGGCTCGTGAAAATGCCAGCCGTGCACGATGCCTCGCGGAAAAGTCAAATACGTCAGCTTGTCGCCCGAGAATTCGAACAGGTTGGATACGCCTTCTGTCGGTGAGCCCGGGCGGACGTCGCGAAGGCCCACGCTCGCCCGTCCGTACAGAACGAGAAAGCCCTCATCGTGACGCCGATGCAAGTGCATCCCGCGTAGCACGCCGGCCGCTGACTTCACCACACTCCATTGCGCGGGGACCGCACCATTGTCCCACGCGTTGGAGTAAAATTCCGTAAATGACCCTCGAGCGTCGGCATGGGTTTCAAGAGGTCGGAGTATCGCGCCGTCGATCAATTGACCCCACCGAAGACAGCGCTCTACCGCTTCACGAGCGGCAACTGAGTGGCTCGCCGACATTAGCTCACAGATCCTTCTGCTTGGCCGGAGCGACAAGGCCGAGACTTCTGCGGCCGTCTCACCGACACCAACCCGTTCGGCGTCATCATATGCGTGCATTGACGGCCCAGGGTAAGTAATGTTGACATAGCTTGGCAATGCCCGGCGTCGTGAAGGAAATGTACTTCCCCCGCCGCAAACATATGAACCATCTAAAATCTATCAAACACGTTGATCGGCCAGTTCGCAAGTGAACCGCGGGCGTGGAACGAGTGGCAATAACCTCCTTGAAGCGGCCTAATGCTTCACCAGGCACGTGCGGCCAAACGCTACGGGCGGCGAACGATGCACGTTGACAGTCGCGTGCTGGTAACCGGCGGCGCCGGGTTCCTGGGCTCGCATCTTTGCGAGCGCCTGATCCGCGACGGCGCACAGGTCCTCTGCGTCGACAATTTTTTCACGGGCACTCGCCAAAACGTCGCGTCGCTGTTGGATCACCCCCAATTCGAAATGCTGCGACACGACATAACGTTTCCTCTCTATGTCGAGGTGGACGAGATTTTTAACCTGGCCTGCCCGGCATCACCCGTACATTACCAACATGATCCCGTGCAGACGACGAAAACAAGCGTGCACGGCGCAATCAATATGCTCGGTCTCGCAAAACGTTTGAGTGCGCGCATCCTGCAGGCGTCAACTTCAGAGGTTTACGGCGATCCGACCGTGCATCCTCAACCGGAATCGTATTGCGGCAATGTAAATCCCATCGGTGCGCGGTCCTGCTACGATGAAGGAAAACGCTGCGCCGAAACTCTCTTCTTCGATTATTGGCGCAGTTTTCGCCTGCGGATAAAGGTCGCGCGTATCTTCAACACTTACGGACCGCGGATGCACCCCAACGACGGCAGAGTGGTTTCGAACTTCATTGTACAGGCATTGCTCGAACGGGAGCTGACCGTGTACGGAGATGGATTGCAGACACGTTCGTTTTGCTACGTCGATGATCTTGTCGACGGACTCGTGCGCCTGATGAGCACGCCCGCCGATATCACCGGGCCCATGAATTTGGGAAAACCATCGGAGATCTCGATCCTCGATCTTGCCCAACTGATTCTTGAGCTGACGAACTCTAGATCGCGCATCGTGCATCGGGCGCTACCCGAGGACGACCCGCGGCAGCGAATGCCTGATATCAGCTTGGCGCGAGCGACCCTCGACTGGGAACCCGCGACGCCGCTGAAAGACGGGCTCAACCGGACCATCCAATTTTTTGATGAACTGATCCGGGCCGACGGGATTCATCGGCCTGCCTCTGGCCGGGACTAGACCTTCTCGGCGCCGAACGCGATCATCCCTGTCGTCATGCCGCGGTCGTCTCGGGCCCTCTAAGAAAAATCACTTTCAGACGCCGCATCAGCGCTCAGACCCTCATCGCACCCGCACGACCCGTACCGGACGATCGCAACCCGAGGCAAGAGCTTCGCGTGGCGCCAAATCCACGGAAGCCCCCCGCGCAATTAACAGTATTGGCATTAACCCATTTCCTCCGCGCAGAAATCGACGTGGAATCGGCTAAGACTGAAGCACGCCGGAAGAATGGGCCGATCGCAATGGCGTCGAAAATCAAAGCGCGTGTAGCACGTTTCATCGATCTGCGAAGCATCGGCCGGCGTCTTACGCTCCCGGTCGGCGCATTTTCCGTGGTGCTGCTCGGCGCCATGCCCGCGCTGCTGCCTCCGCAATTGACGAGCGGCACGATCCGCACCCCGCCCGATCTGATGACGGTGGCCGCGATCGGGGCGACTTCCGTCGCCAAGGTCGCCTCCTCGTCTCCTCTGGAAATCACCCGGACGTCAATTGCACCCGACGTCGATGACGATGCCGGCGACGCAAGGAAAAATCCCTTCGTCGGCGAGTGGCGCGGCGTCGGCTGGCTTACCGGCTCGAACGGCGTCCGCGAACAATTGAACTGCCGCGCCACGCATATCGAGCGAGCCGAAGGCGAACGCGCGTTGCATGTTCTCCGCTGCGGCAACGAGCGCTTTCAGATCGATCTCACGAGCAACCTGCGCCAAAGGAACGGACGCATTTCCGGCTCGTGGCGCGAGGCGAGCCACAATCTGCGCGGCGGTGTGAGCGGCGCATGGAACGGCGACAGACTCAACCTCTTCATGCGCAGCGACAACGTCACCGCGAGCCTGCATGCGACCGTAAAGGGCTGCAATCAGTCGATCGGGATCAGGATCACCGAGATGCAGGAGCGGCAGGGCCATGTCAGTCTGAAGAAGGTCGGTTGCTGACGCCCGTCCAAATCGGTCTCCGCACAAAAAACGCCGGCGCGAAAATCCCGCGCCGGCGTTTTCTTGTCGGAATCCGATCAGAACCGAAGGTTCAATCCGGTCCGCACGATATGGGCCTTGAAGTCCACGTTCGCAGGGCCGGCGCACGCCGCCCCGCAATTGAATTTGCCGAGATCCACGTAGAGATACTCGGTCTTCCAGCTCATCCTTTCCGAGAGCGCGTATTCGGCGCCCACACCCGCGGTCCAGCCGACGCGCGTGTCGCTCGCCTTGCCGACGCCGGGCACGTTCGCTTCCACGTCGCCGAAGGCGACGCCGCCGGTCACGTACGGCATGAATCGGTCGGCCGCGTACCCGAGGCGGCCGCGCACGGTGCCGAGCCAGGAATTCGTGGTTTGACAAATGCCCGTCACGCACGCGGTGCTGCCGGAAAGATCGGTCCAGTTGAGATCGGCTTCCAGGCCGAGCACGGTTTGCCCAGCCTGATAATTGACGCCCACGACGCCGCCGAGCAGCCAGCCGTCCGCATCGAAGCTGCCGGACGGCGCACCCGGATAGTCGAAGCTCGACCGGCCCCAGCCGTACCCACCGTGCACGCCCGCATAGAACCCGCTCCAGTCGAACAGAAGCGGCGGCGGCGCTTTGACCGTCGCCTGCGGCGGCAACGGGCGCCGCACCGGCATATCGGCGGCAAACGCCGCCCCGGCCGCCACAGCGAGCGAAACAATGGCCGTCATCGAAATCGAAAGAAGCACGCGTTTCATGGCACAGCCTCCGTACGCAATTTAAATTTCCGGAAAGCGGCTCCGCTCCCCCGTTTTCTTGCCCCGCCGATTAGCCGCCCTTTGGGACCGCAAAGGGCCTCCCAGGCGGCGAATCTTCGGCGCTCCTGTGGCCGTCACTCACGAATGATTTCGACGATCTCACTCGTTTCCGGATCCACCAGGACGACCTGGTTGTTGACGTAGAGGTAGCGGTAGCGCTTGAGTGTCGGCACCTCGACGTAAACTTCGTCAGGGAACGGATAAAGTTCAACGGTCTGCGGGATCGGCGCGCCCACGCGCAGTTCCACCCGTGGCGGCAATGTGACGGCGCGCTCCCTCACTACATGCCGATGGATGATCGTCCGTTGCGCGGGCGAGAGCTCAATCGTCGCCGCCGGCCGTTCGATGATCGTGGTGGTCTGCGCCGAAGCCGCCGAAACCGCAGCGAGTAGCGCGATAGCCGCCGTGGAAACGCGAAGTAACGAATTCATGTGGCCCTCCTGATTGCCAAGCACGGGAGCCGAACGCGGGGCGGCACCAATCGTTCCTGGAACCGGCATATGCGCCGTTCACTGTTGCAAACGGGCCGTTGCAGAAACGCGAGGCGGCCGCCCTGCGGGACGGCCGCGCGCTTCGCGGCGGAAAAGCGGCGCTTGCTAGCGCGACTTGTCCGCGATCACGGCCTGGACCGTCGCGTCCGGCCCGAGGTCCTCGGCGCCGGAGATCGAGAGCTCCGCGGCGAGCCGTGTGCGCGCGCGGTTCACGCGGCTCTTGATCGTGCCGACCGCGCACCCGCAGATATGGGCCGCCTCTTCATAGGAGAAGCCGGACGCGCCGACGAGAATCAGCGCCTCGCGTTGATCTTGCGGCAATTTTGCGAGCGCTTCGCGCAATTCCTTGAACTCGAGCTGGCTCTCCTGCTCCGGATGCGAGACCATGCTGTCCGCGTAGCGGCCATCGACGTCCTCGACCTCGCGCCTGCGCTTGCGATATTCCGACCGAAATAGATTGCGCAGGATTGTGAAGAGCCAGGCCTGCAGGTTCGTGCCGGGCTGGAACGAGTCGATGTTTGCCAGCGCCCGCAATAGCGTCTCCTGCACCAGATCGTCGGCACGGTCGACATTCCCGCTCAATGAAATCGCGAATGCGCGCAATTTCGGCACAGCCGCCAGCACGGCGTCCCGAAGCGCCGCGTCGATTTTCATGACTTGGGTTCCTTGTCCTCTCGCTTCTCGAGTTGCCTCAGCAACTCAGCAAAGCGATCCGGCACTCCCTGCCTGACGACTTCGTCGTACATGGCACGCAGTTGCTGTCCGATCTTGGTTTGGGTTTCCTTGTCGAGCTTGCCCGAGCCATCGTCGGTGGACTTGGAACTTCCTCCTTGCAGCATTGACTGATCCCGCCTGGATTTGCCTTTCATCGTCTCAACCCTCGAACCCCGATTTCGCCGCATGGCGCCGATTTACGCGCATTATTAGGTACATAACGCTCTACCATCGCCTTGGTTCCATTTGATGGAACCTTTTTTCCGCCACCCGCGTTATGCATGCTGACGGACTGAAAACCCATTGGGAGGGTCCTGTGTCCAGATCGCAGATCGTTGCACGGCACTTGCCGTTTTTGCGCCGCTATGCGCGGGCACTGACTGGCAGCCAGAGTTCTGGCGATGCGTACGTAACCGCGGTCCTTGAAGCTTTGCTCGAGGATCCAGCCCATTTACAGCCCGAGGACGATCCGCGGGTCGGCCTCTACCGCACCTTCACAAAAATCTGGAATTCGGTGCCGGTGAACGCCAAGCCCGAAGCCGGCCAAGACCAGTTGCCGGCCGAAACGCGCCTTTCGCGCATCACCCCGGTCCCGCGTCAGGCATTTCTCCTGATCGCGCTCGAAGGCTTTTCCGAAGACGAGGCTGCAAGCGTGCTCGCGATCGACGTGCCTACGCTTCGCCGCATGCTCGATGAAGCCGGCCACGAGCTTGCCGAGGAGATCGCGACGAACGTGCTCATCATCGAGGACGAGCCCCTGATCGCGATGGACATCGAGGGCCTGGTCGAACGTCTCGGCCACGAGGTCCTCGGCATCGCGCGCACGCACAAGGAAGCGGTCAAGCTCGCGCGCGGCAAGCGGCCCGGGCTCATCCTCGCCGACATCCAGCTCGCCGACGGCAGTTCCGGTCTCGAGGCGGTGAATGAGCTGCTGCAGTCGTTCGAAGCGCCGGTGATCTTCATCACCGCCTATCCGGAACGCTTCCTCACCGGCGAGCGGCCGGAGCCTGCGTTTTTGATTCCGAAACCGTATCAACCGGCAACCGTTTCCGCCGTGATCAGCCAGGCGTTGTTCTTCGATCGCAAGGCGCATCGTCCGCAGGAGCGCGCGAGCGCCTAGAGGCGCGCCAACGTCCTGATAAAATAGAACGCCCCGCACGTCCCCCTACCGGTGCGCGTGCGGGGCGTATTCATTAGACCGGCGTCCTCAGTTGATCCGCTTCAGCCAGGCGTCGATTTGCCTCTCGGCCTCGTCCTTGGCGACGCCGTAGCGCTCCTGCAGCTTGCCGGACAATTCGTTGCGCTTGCCTTCGACCACGTCGAGGTCGTCGTTGGTGAGATTGCCCCATTGCTGCTGCGCCTTGCCTTTGAACTGTTTCCAGTTGCCTTCGATGCGATCCCAATTCATTGCGTGCTCCTCTCCATTTCGAATTTTTGTGTGGCCTGTTTCCGTGGCTGGAACGTGCGATACGCCGGATCGGTTCCGAAGCGTGCACTCACGCAAAGAAAAGAAAATCGGGCGCAACCGAGTTGGCTCGGTTACGCCCGAAGTACCGGCCCATCTTTGGGGGGAGGGTCGAGACAGGAGGCCGGTCCTTACACAACGCGGAAATGCGCCGCCGGTTCCCTCGCCTGCACGACCCTATACAAGCGCGAAATAGCGCGGAACCGCGTCGGGCTTGGAACGTTTTCATGCTGACGGCCTGCCGCCGCTTCTGTTGCTGTTCGGCAAGTCGATGAAACAATTGATCTTTCGATTGCAGGAGGTTCCGATGGTGCGCCAAGGCAGAGGCGCCGCCGGCTGGATGGCAGCCGTCGCCGCAGCGGCCGTGACGGGCACCATCATGGTGCTGTCGGTCGCGGTTCTGGCAAATCATGTGGTTACGCTGCACGTTGGCGAGGCGAAGGCAGCCGAACCCGCCCGGCAGAGTGATGCCGTCAATCGCGACCGCAAGTCCGCTCCGCTGGCCATGCCGCCGGCAAAACAGGCTCGCGTCGAAATCAAGTCGGTGGAAGTCATCGGCATTCGCGACGCCTCGATTATCTATCGCGACCGCGACGGCAACGTGCTGTTCCGGACCGATCCCCTCGCCAACGTCACCGTCGTCGCGAAGAACGTCGATCTTCCCGAAGTGACCATCCGCGAAAGCGCAGAGACAGAGGTCGATCGTCTGCCGGTCGAAGGCAACCGCCCGTCCACTCCGCCGCACGGATGCGAATCTTCGTTCGCGCGCCCGAGCCCGACCGCCCTCACCCGCATTCCGAGTCGCTGCCTCACGCAAACTGAATCTGGAACGAACGTGGCCGCGCTTCGCTGAGTGCAAAGAACGGGGCGTGACATGCAAAGTGACAAGGGGATTGACGTCGAGCGCGCCAAGATCTCGCCCGCCGACGAGTTCAATCATCCGAATGAAGTTTTACTCGCACCCATCAGCACGGCCGATAAGAGGAAGATTCTAGATCAATGGGAGACCGACGCGAAAGCGCTCGCGCGCGCCGGCGACGAAGGCATGACCGGCGGCGAACCCGCACTCTTGCGTGAGGTGCAAATCGCGCAGGAAAAACTCGCGTCGCAAATCTGATCGGCGCAAATTTCGGAACGATGCACGCCGTTGTGCGTTCCCCTTAAAGGCGGCGAAGCCCAGCACGGCTTTGCTGTTTCTTCAGAAGGGAGAAAATCATGCCAAAGCGTATTGCACTATTGGCAACGGCGGCGGCGTTGGCGGTAATGCCCGCGCTGGCGCAGCAAACGACCACTCCGTCTCAGCCGAGCCCGAGCGCTCAGCCGAGTCAGACCCAACCCGTGCCGAACCAGCAGGTGCAGAAGAACGCACCTGGCCAGATGTCCAAGGCGTTTGTCGACGCCCAAACGAGCGACCAATGGCTCGGCTCGACGTTGATCGGGCTTAAGGTAAAGGGCTCCGGCGACGAGAACATCGGCTCCATCAGCGACTTGCTGGTCGAAAAGGATGGAAAGATCGTCGCCGCGGTGATTGGCGTCGGCGGCTTCCTCGGAATCGGGCAGAAGAACGTCGCGGTTTCGTTCGAATCGCTGAACCTCACACGCACGGCCGAGGGCACAGAGCAGGCTGTCTTGCGGCTGACCAAGGCCGAGCTCGAAAGCGCGCCCGACTTCAAGCCCTACGAGCCGCCGCGCCCCGCCGCGTCCCGTCCTAGCGGAGGCGCGCCGGGCATGACGAAGAAGCCGGGCAGCGGCATGTAAGGACCGCCCCGAGCGTGTCTTCGAGTGCTTGAAAGAGGCGCCGCCCAAGGGCGGCGCCTTCTCTTTTGCAGAAGCTATTTCTTGTTGTTCGCGAACGGATTGGCGAAACCGCCGAGCGAGCTTTTCATCACGCCCCCGTCGGCCGCGGGCTTCGCCGGCCGCGGCGTTGTTGGCGGGCTCGAATTGTGCGGCCGCGACATGGCCGGCCGCCCGCCGCCGTTACGCAACACGTGGTAGCTCATCTCGCCGGGATCGTTGAGGTCAGGGACCTTCCATCCGTCGATGTCGTATTCGGCCATGCACTGCTCGGCGAAGCCCATGAGCTTGGCGGCCGTCCCGCCCGCCTGCGCCCCGAACAGGACGTAGCGGCGGATTTCCTCGGCGGATCCGCTGTAATTGATTTCGTAGAGTTCGTGCCGGCCGCCGAACTCGGTGCCGATCGCGTCCCATAGAAGCTTCAAGAGCTTCGCGCGATCGACCGCGCTGTAACCGTTCGAGCCCCGCATGTACCGGTCGATATAGGGCCGTAGCTCCGGGCTTTTGAAGTCCCGCGCGGATGACGTGAGGAAGATCAGGCCCGACGCCACGGTCTGCTCGATGAGATACTTCACCTGCGTGTACGCAGTAGTCGCCAGAACCTGATAGGCGGCAGCCGCCTCCGGATTCGGCAAGAGATAGCCGCCGACCCACGGCACCGGGTTGCGCACCATCGCCTCGGTCAGCCCCCAGAACATGTTGCGCCACACCAGGACCTCGCCCACGTTTGCCTGCACCCCGCGATAGTCCTTCGTGCCGGCCGCCTCCACGGCCTTGAGAAGCAGCCCCGCGATGAAGTCGAGCTTGACCGAAAGCCGCGTGCAGCCGTGCAGCATCGCGCGCGGCAGAAAGCCGGTTTGCGGAAAGAAATTGTTCGCCTTGGCCGCGTCGCCATAGCAGAATACGTTTTCCCAGGGCACCAGCACCTTGTCCAGGATGAACACCGCGTCGTTCTCGTCGAACCGCGACGACAGCGGGTAGTCGAAC
Source organism: Xanthobacteraceae bacterium (assembly GCA_040901465.1). Taxonomy (GTDB): domain Bacteria; phylum Pseudomonadota; class Alphaproteobacteria; order Rhizobiales; family Xanthobacteraceae; genus JAUSIF01. The sequence goes on along the minus strand of JBBDYN010000020.1, from coordinate 26,529 downwards.
GGGCTCCCCATTGCCGTTGACGTCATCTCGTAAGAAGGACGGCAGATCAGTTTCACGCCGCGCGCTCCGGTCGGGATCATAAAGATCGCCGCGAAATTCTTGTCCCCGACCGGAATTAGCCCGTGGTGCGCGACGAACGTATAATTCGTCAACGCCGACCCTGTCGCCACCACCTTCGCGCCGGAGACGACGATGCCCGCATCGGTTTCCTTCTCCACATGGCAATAAACGTCGCCAACTTCCTGCGGCGGCAGATTGCGGTCGACCGGCGGATGAATGATGGCGTGATTGACGAACGGCATCCGCTCTTGGCTGAAGCGGTACCAACGACGCGCGTTCTCCTGCCACGGATCGTAGAACTCCGCGTTGGCACCAAGCGTGCCGAGGAATGCCGCCTTGTAGTCGGGCGCGCGACCCATCCACCCGTAGCCGATGCGCGACCAGGCCGCGATCGCGTCGCGGCCGACGACCGACTCCTCGATCGTCTTTGGGCATTTGAAATAAGCGTGCGTCATGCCGCCGCTGCCGGTGTCGGTCGGCACCAGGAGTTTGTCTTGCGTCCTGGGATCGTGCAGCGCGTCGTAGAGGCGCGCGAGCATGCGCGCCGTGTTCCTGAACGCGGGATACGTGGTGACGTCCTTTACGCGCTCGCCGTAAATGTAGATCTCGCGGCCGTCGCGCAGCGATTCCAGAAACTCGTTCCCGTTCATCGGCCGCGCGAACCGGACCTTGCCGGTCGATTCCGGCGATTGCGCCGACATGCTGCAACTCCCGTTCGTCATCAGCTGTGTGGGCCGCGGTTTTCGTTGTCGGCTGATTTTCCTTCAATTGCGAACGTCCGTCCACCTTGCCGCTGGCCGCCCGGTGTGGCGTCGGCCCACACCGGCCCTTGCGGCAGCGCCGCCCGGAGCCCATGTAGGGCGCGCCGCAAAAGGATTTCAGCTTGGATTCCGATCTCGACACCCGGCTCGGCTGGCCGGCGGAGTTGCGCTTTCTGCTCGACCGCTATCCGCGCGAGCAATGGATGGCGCACGCCAATCTCGGCCAGATGGCGCGCTTCTGGCTCGACCGGCACCAGATGTTCCGCGAGCTCGGCGGCGCGCTCAAGGACGCTACGGAAGAATTCCGCGCAGGCACCGTGACGCCGCAGGAGTTTCAGGCCTGGTTCGGCCCGCGCCTGCAATTCTTCCTGCAACAGCTCCACGCGCACCATCAGATCGAGGACCACCATTATTTCCCGATCTTCCGCGCGGCCGAGACGCGGCTCGTCAACGGCTTCGAGGTGCTGGAAAAGGATCACGAGATCCTGCACGAAGGAATTTTACGGTCGGTCGAGTCGGCGAACGAGTTTCTCAAGAGCCTGCATGCCGGCGACGACAAATTGCGCTCCGCGGGCGACAGCTATACGGGCGTGAACGAAGCGCTTCTGAAGAAGATGCTGCGCCATCTCGACGACGAGGAGGATCTCATCGTGCCCCTCATCCTCGATCGCGGCGAGGATCAGCTCGGCGTCGGCTAGCGCCCGCCCCGCAGCCGCTCCAGGAGTTCGGCCGACGGATAGGAATCCGCCGGCAGCCCGAGCTTCTTCTGCATGTCGCGCACCGCCGCCCGCGTCTGCGAACCGAGGATGCCGTCCGTCTTGCCGACATCATAGCCGCGCCGCGCGAGCAGCTGCTGCAATTCGCGCGTCTCGTTGAAACTCACCGTCTCGACGTCCGCGCGGCCCGGGCTCACGCGCGGCGCGCCCGCAAGCCGCGTTGCGAGATAAGCGGCCGTGGTCGCGTAGATGAGCGATTGATTCCACTCGAGATAGACCTTGGTGAAATTCGGATAGGCCAGGAACGCGGGTCCGTTCCGTCCCATGAGCAGGATCAGCGACGCAGGAAGATTGTCGGACGGCAGCTGCCCGCCGCTCGCGAGCGTGACGCCCCAGCGCGCCCATTGCGAGCGAGGATGCTGGATGTCCACGTCCGCCTGCTCCCACGGCAATTGCGCCGGCACCCGGACTTCCTGCAGCCAGGGCTCCCCGCGCCTCCAGCCGAGCTTCGCCATGTAATTGGCCGCCGAGGCGAGCGCGTCTTGCGAGCTGCGGATCAAATCGCGCCGGCCGTCGCCGTCGAAGTCCACGCCATATTCGAAATAGTGCATCGGCAGGAACTGCAATTGCCCGAGCTCGCCCGCGAACGGACCGATCATGTTCTCCGGCGTGAGATCACCGCGCTCGATGATCCGCAATACCGCAAGCAACTGGTCGCGAAAGAGCTCCGGCCGCCGGCAGTCATAGGCGAGCGTCGTGACCGAGCGCAGCGTTGGGATATTTCCCATGAAGCCGCCGAAGTCGGTCTCCAGTCCCCAGAACGCCACGAGCACCGGCGCCGGCACGCCGAACTGCTGCTCGATGCGCTGGAACGTCGACGCCATTTGCTTGATCTTCTGCGCGCCCTGGGTGAGCCGGTGGCTCTCGGCCATGCGTTTGGAAAATTCCAGGAAGGTCTGCGAAAAGACTTTCTGTCCGCGGTCGCGGTTGACGATCGACTGATCGAATTGCATCAGCGGTTCGGCCGCCGCGAGTGTCGCGCGCGAAATCCCCTTGCTCGCCGCCTCCTGCTTGAAGCTCGCGAGCCAGCGCTCGAACCCGCCGCCGCACTTCTGCGCCGCTGCCGGCGGCGCCGCACTCACCATCAGCGCCGCCGCGATCGCCAACACCGAAGACCGCATGGTTTCCACCTGACCGGATTTTTGGGTTGATTTGAGGCACGCAGGCCCCGGCATTGGCGCCCGGGCCCGATCGGCTGAAGCTACTCGATCAGCGCGCAGGCGACGCGCGCGCCCGCTCCGCCGATCGGCTGCGACAAGTGGTCGTCGGCATTGGCATGGATGATGATCGCCGAGCCGTCCTCGTCGATCAGGTCGAGCTTCCCGCCGCTCAGGGTCACGCCATAGACCAGCATTTCCGTCTGCGACGAGCCGTCCGCGTGCGCGTAGATGTTCGGCACGTCGCCCGGGTGCGGCCCCTTGGGATTGAGGAAGCCGTGCTCTTTGCCTCCTGGATTGACGTGACCCTTGGACTTGGTGAACTGGCCGGCATCCGAACAGTCGCCGTGCTCGTGAATGTGCACCCCGTGCACGCCGGGCGTGAGCGCGCCTTTGCCGAGCGCGATCGTGATGATCGAGCCGTGCGGGCCCTGCTTGATCGCGACCGCTCCGATCTTGTCGCCCTTGGCGCCGACCACGTCGGCACTCTTCTCCTGCGCATGGGCGACGCCCGCGATCAGTGCTGCGCCCAACGCCGCGCACGCAAATTTCCGGTTCATGATTTCCTCCCACAACGGCGATGGCTGACTTCAAAAAGTGCCGCCGACGCCTGCGGGTTCCATTTTATCGCAAAATCTTTGCGGCGACGGTGCGCCGCGGCGGTCAAGCGGAAGTGATCCGCCGCGCGCCGCGCCGCTGTAACGCCTCGAATTATTTGAGAATTTTACTCCGCCGCCTGCGCGGTCTTGGCCGCGAACGGCAGGTCGAGCTTGCGCCAGACCGAAACAAGCGCGTCGACGAGCTCGCCGATCAACCGCTCGTCGTGGAACGGTGTCGGCGTGATGCGCAGCCGCTCGGTCCCGCGCGTCACGGTCGGGAAATTGATCGGCTGGATATAGACGCCGTGCTCGGTGAGCAGCAGGTCGCTCGCCGCCTTGCAGGCGCCCGCCTCGTTCACCATCACGGGAATGATGTGCGTGTCGGTCGGCATGATCGGCAGGCCTGCGCGCACAAGCGCGGTCTTGGTCTTCTGCACTTGCGCCTGCTGTTGTGCGCGTTCGACGTTCGAGCGCTTGAGGTGCCGGATCGAGGTCGTGGCCGCGGCGGCCACGGCCGGCGGCAGCGCCGTCGTGAAAATGAACCCGGGCGCGAACGAGCGCACTGCGTCGATCACCGTGCCCTTGCCGGCGACATAACCGCCGACCACGCCGAACGCCTTGCCGAGCGTGCCTTCGATGACATCGACGCGCTCCATCACGCCGTCGCGTTCGGCGATGCCGCCGCCGCGCGCGCCGTACATGCCGACCGCGTGCACCTCGTCGAGATAGGTCATGGCGCCGTAGCGCACGGCGAGATCGCAGATCGCGCCGATCGGCGCCACGTCCCCGCCCATGGAATAGATGCTCTCGAATACGATTAGCTTCGGCCGCGAGCCCGCCGCCTGCAGCAATTCTTCGAGATGCGCGAGATCGTTGTGGCGGAAGATCGCCTTCTCGCGGCCCGAGCGGCGCACGCCCTCGATCATGGAATTGTGGTTGCCGGCATCCGACAGGATCAAGCAGTCGGTCAGCAATTTCGCGAGCGTCGCGATCCCGGTCTCGTTCGAAACATAGCCGGAGGTGAAGACGAGCGCCGCTTCCTTGCCGTGCAGGTCGGCGAGCTCGGATTCCAGCTCGACGATCGCGCGGCTCGTGCCGGAAATGTTGCGCGTACCGCCGGCGCCCACGCCGGTCCGGCGCGCGGTCTCGGCCATGGCGCCGATCACGTCGGGATGCCGGCCCATCCCGAGATAATCGTTCGAGCACCAGATCACGATCTCGCGCGGCCCCGCCGGCGAATGCCACGTGGCGCGTGGGAAGTTCGCGGCGTCGCGCTCGATCTGGTTGAACACCCGGTAGCGCCGCTCCTGGCGGAGCCCCTCAAGCGCCAGCGCGAACGCCTTTTCGTAATCCATCGCTTCGCTCGCGTCTCTTTTCGGAATCCTTCTAAAAACCTTGCCTGCCCGCGCGGCCATTCGCAATGGGCTTCTTTGCGCGCGGCGGAAGGTCGCGCGGGTTTTTTCCTGCGTTTTCAGGGCCCGCGCACCCCCGACGCCGCCCGGAAAATGGGGGGCAAACGGCCCCTCCCGCGGTCATTTTCGTCGAATTGTCACATAAAATCGGCAATTATCGACCGCAGCGCAACTCCGGCCCCGTCGGATGCAACCCGCCGCCAGTTGCGCCGAACCGCGGAGTACGAACCGTGACCGAACCCCGCACCTATAATGTGCTGATCCTGTGCACCGGGAATTCCGCCCGCTCGATCATGGGCGAGGCGATCCTGAACAAGCTCGGCGCCGGAAAGTTTCGCGCCTTTTCCGCCGGCAGCCAGCCCAAAGGGGAGATTCACCCCGAAGCGCGCGCGCTGCTCACGCATCTCGGCTACGACGTGTCGCGGACGCGACCCACGAGCTGGGACGAGTTCGCCCGGCCCGGTAGCCCGCAGATGGATTTCGTCTTCACCGTCTGCGACGACGCCGCCGGCGAGACTTGCCCGGTTTGGCCCGGCCATCCGATGACGGCACATTGGGGAATTGCCGATCCGGCGGCCGTGCGTGGCTCGCATGCGGAAATCGGCGCCACCTTTGCCGAGGCCTATCGCTTCCTCCACAACCGCATTTCGATTTTCGTCAATCTTCCGATCGCCTCGCTCGATAACATCCGCTTGCAAGCAAAGTTGCACGAGATTGGCGCGATGGACGGCGCAAGCGGCGGCGTAAAGGGTGCGGCCAGTCCGCCCGAAGCCGCGGAATAATGTCGTCGCAATCTTCCGGCGATTCTTTTTTCCCCTCTCCCCGCTTGCCGGGAGAGGGTGGCGAACATGGAGCGAAGCGACATGCGAGCCGGGAGAAGGGGCGGTCCGCAAAGAGCCCCTCTCCCGCGTCGCTCGCTTACGCTCGCTCGGCACCCTCTCCCCGCTCACGCGCGGAGAGGGGAATTATGAGCGGCTCGATGCAGCCTCGCTCCCTTCCCATCCGCCTCGCAGCCGAAGCGCTTGGAACGCTGCTGCTCGTCGCCGCCGTCGTCGGGTCCGGCATCATGGCCGAGCGCCTCACAAACGACTCCGCACTCGCCCTTCTCGCCAACACGCTCGCGACCGCGGCGATCCTCGTGGTGCTCGTGACGATTCTCGGCCCGGTTTCCGGTGCTCATTTGAATCCGGCGGTGAGCCTCGTGTTCGCGATCCGGCGCGAACTCGCAGCGCGCGAGCTCGCCCTCTACGTACCGGCGCAACTTGCCGGCGGCCTTGCCGGCACCGCCCTCGCCCATCTTATGTTCGACCTCGCCCCGTTCCTGCCCGGCATCCAGGCCCGCACCGGCGCCTCGCAATGGCTCGCGGAGGCGGTCGCCACCTTCTCGCTCGTGCTCGCAATCCTGGGCGGGCTGCGCTACCGGCCCGACGCCATTCCCTGGCTTGTCGGGCTCGCGATCGCCTCGGCCTACTGGTTCACCGCTTCCACGAGCTTCGCCAATCCGGCGGTCACCTTCGCGCGCGCTTTCACCAACACATTTTCCGGCATCGCGCCCGGCGACGTGCCTGCGTTCGTGGTTGCGCAAGTGATTGGAGGATTGGCGGCCGCCACCGCCGCTGCGTCCTTGTTCACCGCAAAGCGCTAGATCATGGCTACGCAACGGTGCCGCTAGAGGATCGCTTGCGCCGCGAACATGACGACCGCCATCGCAATGATGAAGCCCGTCTCAGTGTAGATCGCGTACATGCTCTTCTTCGAGAAGAGCCCACCGGCAAGAACCAGCACGGCCATTGTCAGTACGATCAGGATGAAAAGTGAGCAGGGCGTTGTGCGCGGCGGTTACGCCCACGACCCAAGCCAGCAGGAACGTGCCGACTGCAAGACCAAGGCGCGGCCGGCATACCGCCGGCATCACCCGGCTTCACGCCGACGCGCAGAAGGCATGGTCCGCTACCGGCTTGGAAATACCCGATTCGGTCCCGCGCGATCCGGCGGCAGGCGGTAAGTGACCCCGCCTCTCATCACGAAAGCCACTTGCATGAACACGCCTGGATCCTGACGCGGGTCCCCCTCGAAAGCCACCAGATCGGCCTCATAGCCTGGCGCCACCGTCCCGATCTTGTCACCGAGTCCCAACGACTCGGCCGACAAGGAAGTCGCCGACCGAAGCGCATCGAGCGCCGGTTGCCCCAGATCACGCACTCGACAAACAAGATCGGCAGCGTTTTGCCCATGCGCTCCGGCCACCGCGTCGGATCCATAGACCACCTTCAGAGATTTCGCTGAGAGCCACGTCGCCGCGCGCTCGCGGAGGCCCTCGAGTATTCGCTCCATTGCCGCCTGCTGTTTCGCATCCCATTTGCGGACATCGGCAAACCAGTGCCAGTTGCCGAGATAGTTTCGGAAGACAAGGCTGCATTGCGGCTCGAAATAGACGCCGGCCGAAGCCATCATGGCGATCGACTCGTCATCAGCTACCCGTCCGTGATCGATCTGCGTGCAGCCGGCGCGCACGGCACGTTTCATGCTTTCGGCGCTTTGAGCATGCACGATCGCCCGCAGGCCAAGCGATCTTGCCTCGCCGCAAGCCGAGTCGAGCTGCGTTTGAGTCATGTTCGACGCGCCACCGCGCCGGCTGTTCTCGGTGGCGAAGATCTTGATCAGGTCCGCTCCGCTCGCATGCAGCGTCCTCACCCTGGACCGAATGCCCTCAGCGCTCTCGTCTTCGATTCGAAAGAACCGTTTGAGCGAGGACCAGATGGCGGCAAGGCGTCCGCCATCGTCGTCCGTCCTTACCTGCCCGAGCGAGGTGAGCACGCGCGGACCGGGGATTGCGCCACGATCGATGGCGTCGCGTACGAGCTTGTCCTCCGCAGCGCCGACGCTCTGCACGGTTGTGAAACCCGCCTGTAGCATGCGCCATGCATTGCCGGCAGCATTGAGTATTGCCGTGCGTTCGTCGTCGCCATCGTCTCTTCGATGCAGGCGTTCCTGCGAGGTGATGTACCAGCTCAGGTGGACGTGCGTGTCGATCAGTCCCGGCGCGAGCAGGCGTTTGCCGAGGTCAATATCGGCCTTGCCGCTTGCCGGGCGCACTGCCGTGATCTTGCCGTTTCGGACTTCGACGTCGACGTCCTCTCGGATATAGGCTCTGCCGTCAAACAGGATCCCTGCGCGTATCACGAGGGTGACGTCGTCCGTGCAAACGGCGACGGAGGAAGAGACGAGAACACCCGAGACCAGAACGGCGAAAAGCAGACACCGGCCCACGCAAGGATCACGCATCCCAGCCCCTTTCGCTTCGGGCGCAATCTACAGAAGAAACGACCCGCAGGCTTTGGGAATATCTGCAACGCACAAGGGAAGCGCATCGGCGTCCCCCGCCAGCCAATCAACTTTCGCGGCAACCTTGGCCGCCGCGAACTCGCGCACGGGCAGTTAGGCCGTTCGCACCAGCAGATGGGTTCGGCGTCTCAGCCAAGGTAGACCAGCCGCAATTTGCGCCGCATCCGGCAAGGCCGCGCAAACGCAGTCACGGGATTTTTCTCGCCGGATCGCGCCCAAACCCTGACCCGTTAAGGCTTTCTCAACCATAAACCGGGCAAAACTTGCCCAGTTGGGTGAGCGGCGCCTGTGGCGGGCCGGTTTGGGGGAGACTGCGCGTGAACGGATTGGTCGAGTTCATCAAAGCACTGGGCGCGGCCCGCATCGCCGCCATGGCGGCGGTGACCGTGGCCCTTGTCGGATTCTTCGTGGTCGTCGGCATGCGGGTCTCGGCGCCGACCATGTCGCCGCTATTCACCGAGCTCACGATCGAGGATTCCAACCGCGTCCTGAAGGAATTGGAGTCCCAGGGGATTCCCTTCGAGTTACGCGCCGACGGCGCGACCATCCTGATCCCGAAGGATCAGGTGACGCGCGCCCGCATGCGCCTTGCTGAAGCGGGGCTGCCGCGCGGCGGCTCGGTCGGCTACGAGATTTTCGACAAGTCCGACACGCTCGGCACCACCTCCTTTGTGCAGAACGTGAACCACCTGCGCGCGCTCGAGGGCGAGCTTGCCCGCACCATTCGTTCGCTCGACCGCGTCTCCGCGGCGCGCGTTCACCTCGTCATCCCCGAGCGCCAACTGTTCCAGCGCGACCGCCAGGATCCCTCGGCATCGATCGTGCTGCGGGTAAGAAGCCAACTCGAGCAAGCGCAGGTGCGCGCGATCCGCCACTTGGTCGCCACTGCGGTGCGCGGCTTGAAGCCCGAGCGCGTCTCGATCGTGGACGAGCAGGGCCGCCTGCTTGCCGACGGCGTCGGCTCCGCCGAAGCCGGCCTCGCGCCCGCCCTCGACGAGCGCAGGACCGCATTCGAACTGGGCCTGAAGAACCAGGTTGAATCGATTGTCTCGAGCGTGGTCGGCCCCGGGCGCGCCCGCGTCACCGTCGCCGCCGATTTCGACTACACTCGCATCCAGCAGACCTCCGACCGCTACGACCCGGAAAGCCGCGTCGTCCGCTCCACGCAAAGCCGGGAGGAAGCCGCGCAATCGAAGCAGGGCCAACAGGAGGAAGGCGTCTCCGTCGGCAACCAGCTTCCCGGCAACAACCCGCAGAACGCCGCGCAGCAACAGCCGAGCTCCAACGACTCCAATCGCAAGACCGAAGAGGTGGTGAACTACGAAATTTCCCGCACCACCCGCACCGAGGTCACCGAACCCGGCCGCGTCCGGCGCTTGTCGGTCGCGGTTCTCGTCGACGGCAATTACAAGAAAGGTGCGAACGCCAACGAAACCACGTACGAGCCGCGCCCGCAGGAGGAGATCGACCGCATCACCGCGCTCGTGCGCTCGTCGATCGGCTTCGACGAGAAGCGCGGGGATCAGATCGAGGTGGTGAACCTGCGCTTCGCCGAAGTCGCGGGCACGCCGCAGATCGCCGCGGAAGGCGGCTTCATGAGCATGCTGCGCTTCACCACCGACGACATCATGCATGCCGTCAATCTCGCGGTGGTCGCGATTCTTTCGCTCCTCGTACTGCTGTTCGTCGTACGCCCGCTCGTGCGCCGCGTGGTGACGCCGGATGAGAGCGCGGTCCCCGCGCTCCCGGTGCCCAACGTAGTGCCCGTCGTGGTCAGTCACGAGGTTGAGCGCACGGCCGTCGCGCCGCCGCCCCCCAGGCTCACCCCGGACTATCAGGCCGCCCGCCAGATCGAGTTCGCGCAGATTCAAGGCGAGGCGCACCAGGCGTCGATTCAGAAAGTCGGCGAGCTCGCCTCGCGCAATCCCTACGAGACGGTGTCGATTCTCCGTCAGTGGATGCACGAGAAGACGGCGTGAGGTGAAGGATGTCGACCGCCGCCGCCCTCGTCGATGCGCTCTTCACCCGCAAGGGGGAAAAGGGCGCGGACACCGCAAAGCCTGCTCCCGGCAAGCAGGCCGTGCGCGGCCGTCCGCTGCAGGGACCCGAGCGTTCGGCGATCCTGTTGCTCGCGCTCGGCGAGAAATACGGCGCCGAGGTCTGGAAGCTCCTCGACGACGAGGAAATCCGCACCCTCTCCGTCGCCATGTCCAGCCTCGGCACCATCGATTCCGACGCGGTCGAGCGGCTGATGATCGATTTTGTCGGCCAGATGTCGGCGACCGGCGCACTCATGGGCGACTCTGCCGCGACCGAGCGGCTGCTGTCGCAATTTCTGCCGGGCGAGCGCGTCTCGATCATCATGGAAGAAATCCGCGGCCCCGCCGGCCGCAACATGTGGGAGAAGCTCTCCAACGTTCAGGAAGAGGTGCTCGCCAACTACCTCAAGAACGAGTACCCGCAGACGATCGCGGTCGTCTTGTCGAAAATCCGCTCCGAGCACGCCGCGCGCGTGATCGGCATCCTGCCGGACGAACTCGCCCTCGACGTCATCAACCGCATGCTGCGCATGGAAGCGATTCAGAAGGACGTGCTCGAGCGCGTCGAGCAGACGCTGCGCACCGAATTCATGTCAAACCTGTCGCAAACGAGCCGCCGCGACGCCCACGAGTTGATCGCGGAAATCTTCAACAACTTCGACCGTCAGACCGAGTCGCGCTTCATCTCCGCGCTGGAAGAGAACAACCGCGAATCCGCCGAGCGCATCAAGGCGTTGATGTTCACCTTCGACGACCTCGTGAAGCTCGATGCGGCCGCGGCGCAAACGCTGATGCGCAACGTCGATCGCGGCAAGATCGCGATCGCACTCAAGGGCGCCTCGGAGGCCGCACGCGATTACTTCAAGGCCAACATGTCGACTCGCGCCGCCAAGCTCCTGCAGGAAGAGATGGAGACCATGGGCCCCGTGCGCCTGCGCGAGGTCGACGAGGCGCAGGCGGCGATGGTGAACCTCGCGAAGGAACTCGCGGCCAAGGGCGAGATCGTGATCGCCAAGGGCCACAGCGCCGACGACGAACTGGTCTATTGAGGCGCCGATGGCAACGCTGACGAAACCGATGGTGCAAGACGCGAACGACGGCCCGGCGGGCGAGCCGGTGAAGTTCCTGTTCGACGTCGAATTCGATCGCGGCAGCGCCGTCTCGGGCATAGCCCTCGCTGCCGTCGAATCCGAAGCCTTCAAGCGCGGCCATGCCGCGGGCGAGACCGAGGCCAATGCCAGGATCGAGCGCCGCCTCGCCGTTGCCTTCAATCAGACCGCCGAACGCATCGGCGATCTCAGCAAAAAATTCGCCGCCCTCGAATCCCGCCTCGAAACCGAAGCCGTGGAAGTCGCCGTCGCGATCGCGAAAAAGCTCGCGCCGGCGCTGATCGAGCGCGAGCCGGTGGCGGAAATCGAGGCGCTAGTGGTCGACGTGCTCGCGCACGTGCGCTCGGCCCCGCACCTTGCCGTGCGCCTCTCCGAAGACCTTCTGGAACCCGCCGGCGCCCGCTTGAAGCAGATCGCCGAGCAACGCGGCTTCGCCACCCGCCTCGTGCTGCTGCCCGCGCCCGAACTCAAGCAGGACGAGGTCCGCATCGAGTGGGCCGATGGCGGCGTCGAGCGCGACCGCGCCGCGATCGAGCGCCGCATTGAAGAGGCCGTTTCCCGTTATCTCGCGCGCGGCGGCGAAGAGACGCCCGCCGCCGACTTGCAGCACAAGAACTTGGAGCGCAACCAATGAGCGACGACAAAAACCCGCCGCTGCCCGATCTCGAATCCGACGTCGAGCTCGTGACGCCGAAGGAACAGGCGCGGCCCACGGCGCCCGACGACGGCGCCATGATCAAGAGCGCCTCCGACCTCGAGGCCGTGTTCGACGTGCCGGTGCACGTCTCGGCCGTGCTCGGCCGCACCCGCATGGACGTGGGCGAGCTCTTGAAGCTCGGGCCCGGCGTCGTACTGGAGCTCGATCGCAAGGTCGGCGAGGCGATCGATATTTTCGTGAACAACCGGCTCGTCGCCCGCGGCGAGGTCGTGCTCGTGAAGGAGCGCCTCGGCGTGACCATGACGGAAATCATCAAGGCGGATCGCACGTGATGCGCCGTCGACATCATTCAACGTCATGGCCGGGCTTGTCAGCAAGCCGGTTGGACCCGGCTTGCCAAACTAAACTGGCCGAACTCGGCAACAGCCGAGTTCGGCTGCCATCCACGCCTTTCGCGTTGCATCGCCCGGAAGGCGTGGATGCCCGCGACGAGCGCGGGCATGACGGAAGCGAGAGGAGCCAGCCATGCGCCTGCTGATCATCGGGACCCTGAAGGGCCAGCTCAGCACCGCCACCAAGATCGCGGTCGAGCGCGGCGCCGCCGTGACGCATGCGGTCGACGTCGAGCAGGGCCTGAAGGTGCTGCGCACGCGCGGCGCCGATCTCATCATGGCCGACGTCGGCATCGACATCCGCGATCTCGTCGAGAAGCTCGCGGCCGAGCGCATCCACGCGCCGATCGTGGCCTGCGGCGTCGACAACGACGCGCGCGCCGCCGCCGGCGCGATCCAGGCGGGCGCCAAGGAATACATCCCGCTCCCCCCGGACCCGGAGCTGATCGCGGCCGTGCTCGCCGCCGTCGCCGACGACGCGCGCGACCTCGTCTATCGCGACGAGGCGATGAGCGGCCTCGTCAAGCTCGCGGCCCAGGTCGCCGCCTCCGAGGCTTCGATCCTGATCACGGGCGAGAGCGGCACCGGCAAGGAAATGGTCGCCCGCTACGTGCACGAGAAAAGCCCGCGCGCGAATAAGCCGTTCATCTGCGTGAATTGCGCCGCGATCCCCGAGAACCTCCTGGAATCCGAGCTGTTCGGCCACGAGAAGGGCGCCTTCACCGGCGCCATCGCCCGCCGCATCGGCAAGTTCGAAGAAGCCACCGGCGGCACGCTCCTGCTCGACGAAATCTCCGAAATGGACGTGCGCCTGCAGGCGAAACTCCTGCGCGCCCTGCAAGAGCGCGTGATCGACCGCGTCGGCGGCACGCGTCCAGTGCCCGTCGACATTCGCGTGATCGCGACCTCGAACCGCGACCTGCTCGCCGATGTGCGCAACGGCCGCTTCCGCGAGGATTTGCTCTATCGCTTGAACGTCGTGAACCTGAAGCTGCCGCCCTTGCGCGCGCGCCCGGCCGACATTCTGGAATTGGCCGAGCATTTCGCGCGCCGCTACGCCGAGGCGAACAACCTGCCGGCGCGGCGGATTTCGACCGAGGCGCGTCACGAATTGATGCGCGCACGCTGGCCCGGCAACGTGCGCGAGCTCGAGAACACGATCCACCGTGCGGTGCTGCTCGCCGTGGGCGACGAGATCGGCATTGACGCGATCCGGCTGCCCGACGGCTCCAGGCTCGATCAGGGCGCGCGCAGCCCTGCCGAACAGGCTGCGCACGTCGCGGGCCAGATCGCCGGTCAGGCCGGTCAAATTGACGGACACACCGCGCTCAATCTCGTCGGCCGCACCGTCGCCGACGTCGAGCGCGATCTCATTCTCGATACGCTCCGGCACTGCCTCGGCAACCGCACCCACGCCGCGAAAATCCTCGGCGTTTCCATCCGCACGCTCAGGAACAAGCTCAACGAATACGCGGGCGCAGGCGTGCCCATCCCGCCGCCCGGCGGCGGGGAGTTGCGCGGCGCGGCCTAGCTCGCGCCGGCGAAGCCGCGTCGCGAAGCGACCGGCGAGCATCCGGGCGCGGCAAACAAACAAGCGCGAGGAGCCAGCGCGGCCCAACGATCGTCATTCCAGGCATACGCGCGATGTTCGCCATCTTTGGCCGCGCCCGTCATTGTGATATTCTGTCCGGCATGACGCACCGCATCGCTATTGATCTCGGCGAAGAATTCGCGGCACGGCATCCAATGGAGCGGACATGTCGAAACCGGTGATCTTCACGATTTCTGCCGCGTGGGACGAAGAGGCGTCGGTCTGGAGCGGGCACTGCGACGATATCCCGGCTGCGGCCGATGCGCCGACGCTCGACGAGCTCCTGGCGAAGATGTCCGCGATGGCGCTCGACCTCCTGCCGGACAATCATCCCGGCGTCGATCCGGCCGAGCTGTTCCTTCAGATCACCGCCCTGCGCGAAGCCGAACCGGCCGCGGCCTGAATGGCGCCGCCGTTCGACTGCGCGTTGCGGGAGTTGCTGCGCGCGGCCGGCTGCACGCTCGTCCGCCAAGGCAAGGGCAGTCACGAAATCTGGCACAGCCCGATTACGAAGCGAAACTTCGCGGTGCCCGTCGGCATCCCGAGTCGCCACACCGCCAACGCCATCCTGCGCCAAGCGGGCCTGCCCAAGGCGTTCTAACGTCGAGTGCCGCATCATGCCCGCACTTGTTGCGGGCATCCACGTCTTAAGACTCCCAAAGTAGCAAAGGCGGGCTTCGCACAAGGGATTTCGCGATCGTAGCTGCCGCGGCCTACGCAGCCTTGCTTTCCGCTTCCTGCACGCGCGCGCCGTCTTCGGCCCGCGCATGTTCCGCGCCGCTGGCGGGCGCGACCGGCGCCGCGGCCTCGGCCTCCGGCGGCTTGCCGGGCGAAGCCGGGACCGGCACGGACTCCCGCGCCAGCGCCTTCCAGAACGGCTTCACCTTGCGGAATTCCGCGAAAGCGTCTGCGGCCTCGTCGAGCAGCCGGCCCATGTGCGCCTCCTGGTGCCCCGCAATCAGGCCGGCCACGAAAATTCGCTCGCGGCCGCTCTGCTTGCGCGCGGCGCCAGGCCCGACCTTGCCGGCGATTTCCGCGGACAGCGACTTGCGCACGGCGATGTCGTTCAGCCCGCCCAGCTTGTCCTGCATCTGCTTGAGCGCGGCGATCAGCGCCTTCGCGCGCTTGCGCGCCTTCCTGGCCGGGGCGAGGCGGGCGAGGAACTCGGCGGCGTAGCGCAGCTTCTTCGCTTGCACCCGCAGCCGGTGCCGGCCCTCGTGATCGAACTCGCGCAGGCGCTTGCCGTGCTTGCGCACCTTGCGGTGCAGCGCGGAGAGCCGCTCGGCGGCGTAAATCTCGACCGGCGCATCCTGCCGCGCCTGCATCAGCGCATCGGCGTTCGTGCGCCAATCCCCGTCCTCCACCCACGCCGCCGTCTGCACCGCGAGCTTGCGGAACCGCGGCGACGCGACCGCCTCGCGCGCCGCGCTGTAGGCCTTGAGCCGGCGCCGGCGCAAATGCTGGTGCAGGCTGACGACGGCCTTCTCCTTCGGATGCTGGCCGCGGATCGGCACCATGACTTCGCTGATGAATACGTCTAGGTCGCGCGCGGGGCCGGTTTGATCGCGCAGCCAGCGCAGCTCGGCCTTGACGGCTTCCGCTCCCGGCCCGGCCACCACGTCGCGGAACAGCGACAACGTGGTGCGGAACCGGCGGATCGCGATCCGCATCTGGTGCAGCGCCTCGGGCTCGCGCCGGGCCACGCCCGCGCGGTTCTCGACCACGTGCCGCAGGCAGTCGTGCGCGATCGCGCGGAAGGCATCGGCGAGCGACGTGCCCGGCAGCAACCGCACGTCCCCGGCCCTGTCGAAGTTCGTGTCGGCCGCGTCGAGCAGCGCGTAGCCGCGCGCGGACTTGGTGGCATAGGAAAGTTCCAGCGGGATCGTGCCGTCGAGCTGCTCGGCCAGGCGAAACAGGTCGCCGCGGTTGCCGCGCTTCAATTCCAGCTCGACCTCGCAGATCGGCGCGCTGGCCTTGCCGGTGTCGATCTCGCCCTGGTCGAGCGCGACGAGGATTTCCGAATTTCCGTACTGCACCGGAAACGCGGTGCGCGCGACGCGGGTCTCGAACACCGGCTCCAGCGGATTGCGCAGCTTGGGCAGCACCGGCTGCAGCGCCGTCCCGGCCGCGGCCGACAGATCCGGGCGCGTGCCGGCGACGTCCGCTTGCCATTCGCCGCGCTCGATCGGACCGGCGCTGCCGTTCAGCGCCTTGATCGTCTGAATGCGCCGCTCGCCGATCTGGCGCACGCGCAGCGACAGGCCCTCCCGGCGCAACGTGCGCCGGCGGTCGTCGAAATACACGGACGCCTGCTGGCTTGGCTCGCCGGCCTGTTCGAAGCCGGCCCAGAGCACCGGGTGGCTGCGCAGCCGCGTCACATCCTGCCGCCGCAACAGCAGTTTGATCTCGGTTTCCCGAGCGCGCCTCTCACCCGCCGCATCCATGCTTAAAAATTAGCGGCCGTGTTTGTCACAAACAACGTCGCACCATTGTCACATTGCCAAAATTGTTCGCAGCCTGTGCGCCGCGCATTCCAGATATCGCGCCACGGCGATTGCGTTGCTACCAGCCGCGGTAGCCGGGATTTTTATCTCGTTTTGTTCGCGCTCGCGCGGTCGCGGGTTCCTGCGCGCGCGAAATTCGCCCGCGTCGCGCGGCAAACGATTGCGTGGACAGCGAAATTTTCCGCCGGCCGCTTGCCTTGAACCGGAAAATCGTTGCGCGGCAATCGCTTGGGGAAATTCCGGACAAGCGCCCGGGCGCTAACAGGGCCAAAGCGCTTTTATCGCGGCGCGTATTCCAGCTTTTGTCGGCATGCCGTGAGTTTCCTTGTGTTGCGCGAGCCAAGCGACAATGGATTTCGCTGCAACCGCCGTACCGCTTTGCGCTGCTATGCGCACTTGTTCTCTTCCAAACAATTTCATTCAGAAAACGAGTCGGACCAAAAACCGCATCAAGCAAAATCTTTAGATAATGACTCGCCGTCGGATCGCAGTGCAGATACAGCGATCCGGTCGGCTTCAGCACGCGATGCAATTCCAGGAGCCGCACCGCCATCATCGTGAGATACGCCATCATGTCGTTCTCCTTCAGGAACGACCGCATGGCGCGCAGCATTTCCGCGGCGTCGGAATTGCCCGACTTCATCACCTCGTCGAACGCCTCCTCGGCCGAGGCGTTCCAGTGCCAGGTGTCCTCGAACGCCTCGATTTGCGCCTGGCTGCCCTCGCCCCTGGGCGACTTGAACAGGACGTTATAGGTCGCGCTCGAATTGAACGGCGGATCGAGATAGACGAGATCGACGGATTCGTCCTCGATGTAATCGCGCAGGATGCGCAGGTTATCGCCGTAATAGAGCGTGTTGATGGCCGGCGTCTTGCGCATGGCTTTCTCCGGATTCGGAACCTACGGGCAGCGCGGCGAGGCGGCAAGCCTCGGTTGTTGCGGGCGAATGCCGGGCTTTTCGAATTCCGGGGCGTCAGCACGCCAATATCTTCACGTGCCCCTGCTCGCCGTATTCCAGCAACGCACGGTCGCGCGTCATCAGCGTACAGCCGAGGTCGCGCGCGGTCGCTGCGATGATCCGGTCGGCGCGATCGCGCGGTGCCTTGCCCGGCAGGAATGACGAAGCGATCAGAACATCGGGCCGCATTTCTGCGAGCCGCACGTTCGGCAACGCGAGCAAGCGATCGAACCACCGTTCGGGCGTGATCAGGAGCTTCAATCGCTCGCGCGCAGCCAGCAACCCCACTTCCCAGGCGGTGATCGGCGAGATGTAGGTCGCGACGCCGGCCGCGTGCGCGGCGTTCAATGCGTCGGCCGCTTCCTGCGCGATGGGCTCGTCCTCGGCGAGCCAGATCACCGCGCAGGTATCGAGCAGGAGCGGCTGCATCAGCTACGATCTCCCCATGTCGGGTCGGCCGGCTTGGTGAGATCGGTATTCGGCGCGATGCGCATCAAACCCTTCAGCGCCCCGAACAACGGGTGCCGCTTCCCCTCGCCGCCGGCTTCGGAGCGCGTCGCACCCGCGCCGGTCTTGATCGCGCCAGCGCCCCCGCGCACGCGGCGAAACACCAGCTTGCCCGCCTTGAGGTTGACCTTCTCGCTACGGAAGCCCGCTTGCAGCCAGACCTTGGTCATTACGCTATTGCTGGGATTGTTGCTCCACCATGCGCGATAGCGCGCCGACGGCGGCAACTTGCTCCCGGTCAGACGCTCGATCTGGGCGAACGTCATCGGCACTTCGTCGGTGTGCCGCGATTGCAGAAAGGCTCCGAGCGGCTCGTATTTCGACACTTTCCCTGCTCCATCTGTACATATTCAGTGACATACATGTACATATCCTCAGCATCCGAGTCAACGGCGTCCCGAGGGGCGCAAAAATTTCCCTTGACATTTCCGCCGGTATAGGATTATATTCCGCCCATCCTCTCCCGTCCGAGGGCCATGGACCCGGGATCCGGTCCGGCCGTGGGGGAGAGGAACGGCGCCCGCGCCGATGGCTCACCGGGCCGTCGACCCGGGAGGCTCCAGGACCCCACCCGGCCGGCACTACGACCGGCCTGCGAGGAGCTCGCTGGACCCGGCAGGGCGAAGGCGGCGCGAGCCGCCGGATCGGGGCGCGACGAGCGCCCGCCCGAGTCGGGGAAGCGCGGCCCAGGACGCCCAAAGTCGCCGCGTGCGGGTCGCCGAACGGCGCCCCCAGGAAGACCCATGGTCTCCGGTGCAATTCCGGAGACACGCGCCGTTTGGCGCCCGCACCCCTCGGCCTGTTCGAGGGGAAACCGAAATGGAGACGCAATCCCCGCCGGGAAATTCCCCGCGCGGAAACGAACGAGCATGGGTGTGAACGAAAGCAGGAACACGAACCAACGCAGCATGCGCGCGCCCGCGCCGCGAACGCCGGCAAGGCGCCGCGGCGCTGCCGGGCGCCGCCGTCCCGGTCCCCGGGCTCGACCCGGAGAATCAGCCGGCACGAAAAGACCTGCGCGAGCCCGGCCCGCCGGCGATCCGCCGCAACCGCTCGACCGCGAGCAGCGGCTGCTCGATCCGTGCGACGCGAACTCGCGCCCCTGGCTGCGCATGTTGCTCACCCGGATCGGCGTCTGGGAGCTGTGCGACCACCCCGGCTGCCGCCGCGCGCGTCGCTGCGTCGGCGCTTACCGAACCCGCCGACGGGCTCATCCCCTGCTACGACCGCTACCGCGACGTGCTGCACCCGTGGTTCTGCCAGCACATCTTCCCGCTTTTGAAGGTGGCGGCGGCGCAGGCGGAGCAAGGGAAATTAGAAGATGAATTCTAGAATTCGTAGCTCAACCGCGCGGGCGAGACTTGCGAAAATCCTGTCATTCCGGGGCGTCCGCCTTCGCCGCACGAAGGCGGGCGAGCCCGGAATCCATGGGCATCCATGCAGGAATGCGGCCGTGGAAATGCAATTGGATTCCGGGCCTCGCTCGCTACGCTCGCTCGCTCGGAATGACGCCTGCGCGCGCCGCGCCCTCGGCGCGCCTTGCGAACCTCGCCGCGATGACGGCCGGCGCGCCCCGGAATCCGCGCGTGAGCGCCACACCCGTTAACCCGGCGCTAACCATAAACCGGGCAAATTTTGCCGGGGGAGCAGCGGCCGGCGTTCGCCGGCTGCGGGGAGCTCGAGACCTTTCACGCAAGACCATACTGCAATGAATTTCCGCGCATGACCGACACCACCGCAGCCGCACCGGCCGCCAAGCCATCCTCCATGACCTTCGGCGAATTCGGCGCGCTTTTGAAGCGCGGCGACCTCGCGCTTGCGATCGGCGTGCTCGGCATCCTCGTGGTGCTGATCCTGCCGCTGCCGCCGGTGCTGCTCGATCTCCTGCTCGCGCTCTCGATCATCTTCTCCGTGCTGATCCTGATGACGGCGCTGTTCATCCACGCGCCGCTGGAATTTTCCGCCTTCCCCACCATCCTCCTGATCGCGACCATGTTCCGTCTCGCGCTCAACCTCGCATCCACGCGGCTGATCCTCGCCCACGGCCACGACGGCACCGACGCCGCCGGCCGCGTCATCGAGGCGTTCGGCAATTTCGTGATGAGCGGCAATTTCGTCATCGGCATCATCGTCTTTTCCATCCTGGTGATCGTGAACTTCGTGGTGATCACCAAGGGCTCCGGCCGCATCGCCGAGGTCGCCGCCCGCTTCAACCTCGACGCCATGCCCGGCAAACAGATGGCGATCGACGCGGATCTCTCGGCCGGCCTCATCAACGAGGACGAGGCGCGCAAGCGCCGCAAGACGCTCGAGGACGAAAGCTCCTTTTACGGCGCCATGGACGGCGCCTCGAAGTTCGTGCGCGGCGACGCCATCGCGGGCCTGCTCATCGTTTTCATCAACATCATCGGCGGCATCGTCATCGGCACCATGCAACAGGGGCTCTCCTTCGCCGACGCGAGCCACACCTATACGCTGCTCACCGTCGGCGACGGGCTGGTCACGCAAATTCCCGCGCTCATCGTCTCGACCTCAGCGGGCTTGCTCGTCTCCAAGGCCGGCGTCTCCGGCGCCGCCGACGTGGCGCTGGTGCGCCAGCTCTCCGGCTACCCCAAGGCGCTCGGCATGTCGGCCGCGGTCATGTTCGTGCTCGCGGTGCTGCCGGGTATTCCCATGCTGCCGTTCGTGTTTCTCGGCGCCGGCGCCGGCGCCATCGCCTGGATCGCCGATCGCCGCGGGCGTGCGGTCGTCGCGGTCGCCGACGCGAAGGCGACCCATGCCGCCGTCAAGGAAAGGGCCGAGGAGCCGATTTCGTCTTCGCTCAAGATCGACGACCTCAAGATCGAGATCGGCTACGGGCTCCTGCCGCTCGTGAACGGCCCGCAGGGTTCCGACCGCCTCACCGAGCAGATCAAGGCCCTGCGCCGCAACCTCGCCGCCGAGATGGGCTTCGTCATGCCCGCGGTGCGCATCCTCGACAACGTGCAGCTCGATGCGTCGAGCTACATGATCAAGGTCAAGGAGGTCGAGGCCGGCACCGGCAAGGTGCATCCCGGCAGCCACATGGTGATGGATCCAACCGGCCGGCAGGTCGAGCTGCCCGGCCTGCACACGGTCGAGCCGACCTTCGGCCTGCCGGCGACCTGGGTCGACCAAGGACTGCGCGAGGAGGCCTCGCTCCGCGGCTACACGGTGGTGGACGCGGCGACCGTGCTCTCGACGCATCTATCCGAGGTGCTGAAAGCGAACATCGCCGACCTCCTGTCCTACGGCGAGGTGCAGAAGCTTCTCAAGGAGATCCCGAAGGAGCAGGCCGAGCTCATCAAGGACATGGTGCCCTCGCAGATTTCCGTTTCCGGCATCCAGCGTGTGTTGCAGCTGCTCCTGGCCGAGCGGGTCTCGATCCGCGATCTCGGCACGATCCTGGAGGGCATCGCCGAAGCGCTGCCGGTCACCCGCAACCCCGCCCCGCTTGTCGAGCACGTGCGCGCCCGCCTCGCCCGCCAGCTGTGCGCCCAGTATCTCGCCCCCGCCGGCCACCTGCCGCTCATCTCGCTCTCGCCGAAATGGGAACAGGCGTTCGCGGAATCCATCGTCGTGCAGGGCGAGGAGCGCTCCCTTGCCATGCAGCCCTCGCGCCTTTCGGATTTCGTGATCACCGTGCGCGACCGCTTCGAAGACGCCGCCCGCGACGGCGAGGCGCCGGTCCTGCTCACGAGCCCCGCCGCCCGGCCCTTCGTGCGTTCGATCGTCGAACGCTTCCGCCCGCAGACGCCGGTCCTGTCCCAGAGCGAGATTCATCCGCGTGTGCGTTTGAAGACGGTCGGCAGTATTTGATGGCACTCCTCTTTCCCCTCTCCCCGCTTGCGGGGAGAGGGTGGCGAGCGGCGAAGCCGCGCGCCGGGTGAGGGGCTTCGTCGGTCCGGACTCGTGGCGGCGCCCCCTTCGCTGGCGAGCCGCCGTAGCGCAAGCAAAGGCGGCGAGCAGCCAGCGCGAACAATTGGCAAGTTGCCGCGCCGGACCCTCGCTTCGCTCGGCGGCGTGGCAGCGGCGACCTCTCCCCGCTTGCGGGGAGAGGTGAGCAAACGTCGCCCCGGAATGACGTCAAGAATTGCGATATGATCCGGCCCTGAGGGCAAGGAACGCCCAAGGATCGCCCAAGGATCGCCCAAGGATCGCCTATGAGCCGAACGTCGAAGATCGCCGAAACCATTGTCGACCCGCCGCCGCTCGTTCGTGACGAGTTCACGCGGCTCGCGCCCGGCAAGGTGGCCGCGGTCATCACGCACCTGCATATGTACGCGCGCCCGCAGCTGCGGCCGGAACCGGCCGGCGACCGCTTCACGTTGGCGCGGGCGCAGCGGCCCGATCTCGGCTGGTACCGCAATCTCTACCGCCGCGTCGGCCAGCAATGGCTCTGGTTTTCCCGCCTCACGCTCAACGACGAGGCGCTCGCCCGACTCATCCATGATCCCAAGGTCGAGGTGCACGCGCTTGGCCACCGCGGTCGCGACGCCGGCATGCTCGAGCTCGACCTCCGCCGCCATCCCGACGTGGAAATCTCCTTCCTCGGCGTTGTGTCGGAATTCCTCGGCACCGGCGCCGGCCGCTTCCTCATGAACCGCGCCCTGCAAATCGCCTGGTCGCGCAACCCGCGCCGCGTCACGGTGCACACCTGCACGCTCGATCACCCGAAAGCACTGGCCTTCTATCTCCGCAGCGGCTTCGTGCCCTACGCGCGCTCGGTCGAGGTCGCCGACGACCCGCGCCTCCTCGGCCTCCTGCCGCGCTCCGCGGCACCGCACGTCCCGATCACGGAAAGCAAATAGCTATTCGAATTTGCCGCGATAAATGAACGGCCCGCTTGGCTGCTCCGCGGTTGCCTCGTTCGGCTCCACCGACACGGCGATCTCCGCGTCTCTCAGCGCGGCGCGGTCGATGCGCTTGAGCGCATCGGGCCGCAGCACGCCCTTGTCGCGCAGCCGACCGAGCGGCACCGGCGGCCGGTCGCCGCGCAACAGCCAGAACGCGTAGCTCCGGTCCTCCGCGTTCCCCGACGGCACCGACCGCACTTCGAGCGACCGCGCCTCTTGATTGAGAGCAACGATGAACGGCGGCGCGAATGTATCGGAGCGCAGGACCGCGATGAGCGGCGCGGTCGGCAACGGGGTCGGGCGAATGAGTTCGGCCACGACGAACGCGGCGAGCGCAAGCGCGACCGCCGCTGAAACGAACGCCAGCATGCGCCAGCGCCGGAGCTTTTCCACAAGCTCCATGGCGGTAGCCGCGCCCTGGCTGCGTGCAAGCTCGGAGACGACCTCGAAAAATCCCGGGCCCCGCACGCGCGCCTCTTGCACGACGCCGTCGAGGCCGCCCGCGATCTTCGGCCAGATCGATTCCGGCGGCGCGACGGGCACGATAAGCTCGTGCAGCGGCGCCAACCGCCGCTCCCAGATCATGACGGCGGCCTGCACCGAGGGCTCGCGCTCGGCGATCTCCTCGAGCATCCTCCGCTCTTCCCGTTCGAGTATGCCCAGCACGTACTCGCCGACGAGAAGGTCGGTGTCGTCCGTCAGCTTCATGGTCCCGTGCATTCTCGGATCTGCTCCAGGCCGCGAAGCATCCAGGTACGGATCGTCCCGGGCGGCGCGTCAAATTCGATGGCGAGTTCGGTGTGGCTCCAGCCGTCGTAATAGGCGAGGAGCAGCATGAGCCTCGGGTCGGCGGACAATCGCGCCATGCACCCGAGAAGTTGTTTCAGTTCGTCGCTGACGACCCGTTCGGAGTCCTCCCCCTCTGTTTCGGCAGTTTGCTCGGAAACGTCGGCCATCTCCTCATGGCCGAGCTCCGCCCGTTTGCGTGCGATATCGAGCGCGGCCCGCCGCGCGTGCATGACGAGCCAGGAGGTGGGATCGAGCAGGACCGGCGCGTAATGCCCGGCCTCGCGCCAGACGCGCAGGTACGCTTCAGCGAGCGCCTCTTCGGCCAGCTCCGGCTTGCGCAGGACGCGCAGCACGACGCCATAGAGCTTGTCGCTCGTGGCCTTGTAGAGGTGCTCCAATGCCGAGCGGTCGCCCTCGGCGACGGCCTCGATGAAATCGCGCAGACGTACGGGTGCCTCGGTCACGATCCGCCTCTTGATCGTCACGGGCGAACCTTAACGGAGCCGGGGACGCCTGTCCCGGCCGCCCGTCAATGCCGTTCTAGTTGTGGGAATCTCGGTTCAGGCGCGGGAGTGGGCGCCGATATGGTCGAGTTCGGCCTGTTCGGCCTTGGCCTCGGCCGCGCGCTCCCGGTGCTGGTCGCGCTCCTCGAGGATCTCGACCTTTTTGAGCTCCTCGAACGCCTCCGCGAGCGCGCCGCGGGCGTCCTCGAGCTGGCCCTTCAGGTCGTTCGCCGATTGCTGCAGGTTGTCGCGCCGCTGCATCGCCGCCTTGGCATAGGTCGGATAGGCGAAATGGCCGGGATCGTCGATGCCCGCGCGCTGCTGCTCGACCGCGATCTCGCGGTCGAGGTCCGCCGCCATGCGCTCGAAATCGGCGATCATGGCCTCGATCTGGGCGACCTGGCGCCGCTTCTCATCGACATGGAAGCGCTTCAGGCGGATCAGGGTGTCACGGGACTTCATACCGGCAATACTCCAACGCCACCGGTTAGGATTCAGTTGACCCGGCCATTAGGATTTGCGCGAGACGGCGATAACCATCGGTCAAATTGGTTGCCTCTTTCTTACCTTGGGCAAGAAAAGCGTCGAGGGCGGGCTGTAGCCGGATCGCCTCGTCGACCTCCGGATTGGAACCCGGCCGGTAGGCCCCGAGGCGGATCAGTTCCTCCATGTCGGCGAAGGTCGCGAGCACCTGCCGGGCCCGCAGTACAACCTGGAGGTAGGCGGGGTCGCAGGATTGCGGCATGGTCCGCGACACCGATTTCAGGATGTTAATGGCGGGGTAACGCCCGCGCTCGGCGATCGCCCGTTCCATCACGATATGCCCGTCGAGGATGCCGCGCACGGCGTCGGCCACCGGCTCGTTATGGTCATCGCCGTCGACCAGCACTGTGAACAGGCCGGTGACCGTGCCCTTGCCGGTGCCGGGACCCGCGCGCTCCAGGAGCCGCGGCAGCTCGGTGAACACCGTCGGCGTATAGCCCTTGGTGGTCGGCGGCTCGCCCGCCGACAGGCCGATCTCGCGCTGGGACATGGCGAAGCGCGTCACGGAATCCATCAACACGAGCACGTCCTTGTCTTCGTCGCGGAAGAACTCGGCCACCGCCATCGTCAGATAGGCGGCCTGGCGCCGCATGAGCGCGGGCTCGTCCGAGGTCGAGACTACGACCACGGCACGCCGCAGGCCGTCCTCGCCGAGATCGTCCTGCAGGAATTCCTGCACCTCGCGGCCGCGCTCGCCGACGAGGCCGATCACGGTGACGTCGGATTCGGTGTTGCGCGCGAGCATCGAGAGAAGCACCGATTTGCCAACACCTGAGCCCGAGAAAATGCCCATGCGCTGGCCGCGGCAGCAGGTGGCAAACGCATTGAGCGCGCGTACGCCCAGATCGAGCGGCGCGCCGACGCGCTTGCGCGCGTGCGCCGGCGGGGGCGTCTCGCGGAACGGATAGGGCGACGGACCCGCAGGAAGCGGCCCTTTGCCATCCACGGGCTCGCCGAGCGCGTTCACCACCCGGCCGAGCCAGCCGAATGACGGCCGCACCGCGGCCAGCGCTGCCGACACGATCGCCCGGCAGCCGCGCCGCACGCCCTCAAGCGCGCCAAACGGCATCAGGAGCGCATTGTCGCCGGCGAAACCCACGACCTCGCAGGGCACACTGCGCTGCTGGTCGGTTTCGATCACGACCCGGGCGCCCACGGGCATTGCGTGCACCGGCCCCGCGACCTCGACGAGCAGCCCGCGCACCGCCGCGACCCGGCCATAGATCTCCGGGCCGTCCAGCTCCTGGATCTGCTCAGCGAGCGCCTTCACAAATCGATTCCGGTTCCTTTGGAAACGCTTTGTTTACCCGAAACGTTAATGATCAGTGGACCCTCGGGGCTCGGCTACCACCGTCATGGCGGAAGCTTGATTCCGGGGAACGCTTGGCCCGGCTTCTTGAAGTCGGACGTTAACCCGGACGCCAAGCGAATCTGTCCGCGCGCCAGTATCTTACGGTGATTCGTGCAGTTTCGCCTGGTGAAAGCTTGTAGAGCAGAATCAGATTCTGTTAACCATTCCCGGGTAGCGTTGCGAATCGCGAACCGTGCCGGGCGCGCTGGGGGCGGCCTGAGTCCAATTCGTCCCCCAAAACCGAGGCCCAGAAGGGGATTGGCATGCGCGTTCTGCTGATCGAAGACGACGGCGCTACCGCTAAAAGCGTCGAGTTGATGCTGAAATCCGAGAGTTTCAACGTCTATACGACCGACCTCGGCGAAGAGGGGGTCGATCTCGGAAAACTCTATGATTACGACATCATCCTGCTCGATCTGAATCTGCCGGATATGTCCGGGTACGAGGTGCTCCGATCGCTCCGGGTCGCCAAGATCAAGACGCCGATCCTGATTCTCTCCGGCCTCGCCGGCATCGAGGACAAAGTCAAAGGCCTCGGCTTCGGGGCCGACGACTACATGACCAAGCCGTTCCACAAGGACGAGCTGGTCGCCCGCATTC
>JBBDYN010000019.1:27229-36142 GCA_040901465.1 Xanthobacteraceae bacterium | reverse complement strand
ATCTGCCTGCGCGTCGGCGGCTTCGTGCGCGTCGACTACAATCACAACAACAACGAGTCGTTCCCGTACATTGCCGCTGCGGACAGCGGCTCGAGCTGGATGGCTCGCGGGCAGCACACCCACGAGTTCCATACCCGCGTGAACGCCATCTTCGACGCGCGTCAGAACACGGCCTACGGCACGCTGCGCGCGTACTTCAATACCGGGTGGAACTTCTCCACCGCCGGCTCGGCCAGCAACGTCACTACGGCCACTGCCGCGCACGCGAACCAGGGCTTCATCCAGTGGGCTGGCTTCACCTTCGGCCGCGCCGCGTCGTTCTTCGACTTCTACGGCTCGACCGGACCGCACGCCAACCTCGTGAACTGGGGCGGCCAGACCACGGGCGCCGCCGGGCACAACGTGCTCGCCTACACCGCCCAGTTCGGCAATGGCGTGTCGGGCACGATCTCGCTCGAAGACCCGCGCTATAAGGCGATCGTCGACGCTCCTGACTTGAGCGAGTTCATCAGTACTGGTGACGGCACGCCACCTGCGTTGGTCAACATGCGTGCCGGCCAGAACATGCCGGGCGTCGCCGCCAATCTCCGCGTCGATCAATCCTGGGGTTCGGCCCAGATCATGGCCGCGATCCAGGAACTGCGTACGGTCGAACCGCTGAACATCAGCACCTACGGATACGCCGTGGGCGGCGGCTTCACCTGGAACAACCCCTCCGCGCCGGGCTCCCAGTTCGGGATCCAGGCGTCGTGGGCGGTGGGTGCCGGGCACTACACCACCAGCTCGTACGTGGCTCACTTCATGTTCGATCAGGCCTCTACCACCACCGGCTCTATCGGTACCTTGTTGGACGGCGTGATCGTCGGCACCTCGCTCGAGAAGACCAAGGCTTGGGGCGTCAACGCCGGCTACCAGCACCGGTTCAGCCCGAACTGGGCCGCGACCCTCCACGGCGCCTACAACTCGATCGACTATAACGCGACGGTCAACGCGGCCGTCGCCAACTGCGCCGGGAACTGCGACTTCAGCTTCTGGTCGCTGGGCACTCGCCTGTTGTGGACGCCGGTACCGGGCCTCGATTTCGGCCTGGATGTCCTGTACCACAACTTCGAAAGCCAGAACCAAGCGGATGTCGGTATGGGCGACCGCCACGTGTGGGCCTCGCAGCTCCGCGTGATCCGGAACTTCTGATCCAGTTCGGATCGATCCCCGGGTTTAACCCGGGGACTGAATCAAGAAACCCCGGCGGGTCATTCCGCCGGGGTTCGTCCAGGGGGATGGTTAAGGTGCTGATAGCGACGACAGGGGGACCCCGAGAGGGGAGACCTTCAGTGGCAACCGTACGGTTCGAGAGAAGAACTTGGAGGTCACGATGAAAGTCACCAAGAGCCTTCTCCTCGGCGCCGCGGCAGGTTTCGTCGTGATGTCGGGGGCACAGGCGGCGGACCTTCCCGTAAAGGCCAAGGCGGTCGAATACGTGAAGATCTGTTCGGCGTACGGGGCGGGCTTCTACTACATCCCCGGCACCGATATCTGCCTGCGCGTCGGCGGCTTCGTGCGCGTCGACTACAACCACAACAACAACGAGTCGTTCCCGTACATTACCGCTCAGGACGTCGGCAGCCAAAGCCACTGGATGGATCGGCGGCAGCACACCCACGAGTTCCATACGCGCGTGAACGCGATCTTCGACGCGCGTCAGAACACGGCCTACGGCACGCTGCGCGCGTACTTCAATACCGGGTGGAACTTCTCCACCGCCGGCTCGGCCAGCAACGTCACTACGGCCACTGCCGCGCACGCGAACCAGGGCTTCATCCAGTGGGCTGGCTTCACCTTCGGCCGCGCCGCGTCGTTCTTCGACTTCTACGGCTCGACCGGACCGCACGCCAACCTCGTGAACTGGGGCGGCCAGACCACGGGCGCCGGCGGGCACAACGTGCTCGCCTACACCGCCCAGTTCGGCAACGGCGTGTCGGGCACGATCTCGCTCGAAGACCCGCGCCATAAGGGGATCACGCCCAGTGGCAATTTGCAAACGGGCCTTGGCATGCCCACGACTGTTCCGCTGTTCAACGTTCGTGCCGGTCAGAACGTGCCGGGGGTTGTCGGCAATCTCCGCGTCGATCAGGCTTGGGGTTCGGCCCAGATCATGGGCGCGGTCCAGGAGCTGCGCACGATCGAAGGGACGTCCGGGATGAGCATCAGCACCTACGGCTACGCCGTGGGCGGCGGCTTCACCTGGAACAACCCCTCCGCGCCGGGCTCCCAGTTCGGGATCCAGGCGTCGTGGGCGGTGGGTGCCGGGCACTACACCACCAGCTCGTACGTGGCTCACTTCATGTTCGATCAGGCCTCTACCACCACCGGCTCTATCGGTACCTTGTTGGACGGCGTGATCGTCGGCACCTCGCTCGAGAAGACCAAGGCTTGGGGCGTCAACGCCGGCTACCAGCACCGGTTCAGCCCGAACTGGGCCGCGACCCTCCACGGCGCCTACAACGCGGTCGACTATAACGCGACGGTCAACGCGGCTGTCGCCAACTGCGGCGGGGACTGCGACTTCAGCTTCTGGTCGCTCGGCACGCGCCTGTTGTGGACGCCGGTTCCGGGCCTCGATTTCGGTCTGGACCTCCTGTACCACACCTTCGAAAGCATGAACGGCGTCACTGCTGGCTTGATGGGCAGCCGCGACGTGT
This sequence comes from Xanthobacteraceae bacterium, assembly GCA_040901465.1. Classification (GTDB taxonomy): domain Bacteria; phylum Pseudomonadota; class Alphaproteobacteria; order Rhizobiales; family Xanthobacteraceae; genus JAUSIF01. Next base: position 33,443 of record JBBDYN010000019.1, on the reverse strand, counting down.
GGGCCTCGCAGCTGCGCGTGATCCGGAACTTCTGATCCAGTTCGGATCGATCCCCGGGTTTAACCCGGGGACTGAATCAAGAAACCCCGGCGGGTCATTCCGCCGGGGTTTTGCTTTGTTACCCCTCTCCCCGCGTAGCGGGGAGAGGGTGCCGAGCGAGCGGAGCGAGCGAGGCGGGTGAGGGGCTGCGGCCGTTCAGCTCTCGTCCGACGTGAGTGCCATGACGATGCTCTCCAACACGCCGCGTCGGTTTTGTAGAACCTCGTTATTCCAAAATCGGATGACGCGGAATCCTCTGGCGGCGAGCGCAGCGTCCCGTTTGCTGTCTCGCTCGCTCTCCGCATGCTGGCCGCCGTCCACTTCGACAACGAGTCGCTTGGCTCGGCATACGAAATCGACGACGTACGGACCAATCGCTTCCTGACGGACGAATTTGAAACCAGCAAGCCTCCGGTCGCGCAAGGCAAGCCACATTTTGACTTCGGCGTTGGTCGCGTCGCGACGAAGACGGCGCTCAAGACGTACTTTCTTGCGACTCGGTCCGCGCATTAGCGCCTGATGCCCCTCACCCGGCCCGCCGCCCGCTTTCGCGGGCGTCGGGCCACCCTCTCCCCGTAAACGGGGAGAGGGTAATTACCCGTCGCACCTTTCCACGAACGCCTTGATCGGCCCGAGCGTCGCCGCATCGACGAGCAGCGGCGCGTGGCCCTGGCCCGCCACCTCGACCACGTCGAGATCGCGCCGGCGCTTGCGCATCGCGGCCAAGGTGGCGCGCGAGAGAATATCCGAATGCTCGCCGCGAATGACCAATAACGGCGCGGATGCGAGCGCATCGAACTGCGCCCAGAGCGGAGGCAGCGGCTCGGCCGGGTCGATCGCGGCGAGCGGTATTGCGACGGCGCGATCGTAGCGCGGCTCGAGACCCGCGCCATTGCCGTCGCGCCGATCGCTTGCGAACCACGTGCGGCGCGCCATGAGATCCCAGGCCGCGGCGTCGAAGGCGGGGAATTGCGCGCCCATGACCGCGCGCAAGAGTCCTGCCGCCTCTTCATAGGAGCCGGGCGTGGGCAGGCGGCCCACATAATTCTTGATGCGCAGGAGGCCCGCCATCTCGATCACCGGGCCGATGTCGTTCAGCACGGCTCCGGCGACCGCGCGCGGGCGCGCGGCGCCCATGGCCATCGTGAGAATGCCGCCGCGCGAGGTGCCGACGAAGACGGCGCGGCCGGTGCCGGTGGCATCGAGCATCGCGAGGACGTCGCCGAGCTCGACCGGAACGGAATAATTCGCCGGGTTCGGATCGTGCTCGGAGAGGCCGCGCCCGCGCGAGTCGAGCGCGATCACGCGCCGCGGCGCGGCCGTGGCCCCCGTCCCCGGACTTGATCCGGGGATTGACCCGGGGGTCGCAAGCGCCTGGATCAGCTCGCGGAAATCCTCGGCGGTGCGCGCGAGCCCCGGCAGGCAGATCACGGGCAGGCGCTCGCCGTCGCGCGGCCCGGCGGCGAGCGCGTGCAACCTGAGGCCGTCGGGAGCGGAGAAGAAGAAGGAGGAGATGAAAGGCATCAATTATTTACGTCATGCCCGGGCTTGTCAGCGAGCACGCTTCACCGAGTCATTCCGGGACGGCGCGAAGCGCCGGGCCCGGAATCCATGCGGCCTAGCCAACTGCAATGCTGTCATAGAGGTCGTTCCAGTCGGGGTTGTCCTGATTGATCAGTCGAATTTTCCACTCGCGCCGCCATTTCTTGATGTCCTTCTCGCGGGCGATTGCGTTTGCGGGGTCGTCGTAGGGTTCGAACCAGACGAGACGGCTTACATCATAGCGGGCTGTGAATCCCGGAAGCGACTTGGTCTTGTGCTCGTAGACACGGCGTATGAGATCGTTGGTGACGCCCAGGTAGAGCGTTCCGTTCTTTCGGCTCGCCAACAAATACACGTAATACATCGCGGAGCGGCTTCATGGATTCCGGGCTCGCGGGCCACCCAAGTCGGCTCTAGCCGACTTGGGCAGGTTAAACACCGATTTCGGGTAAACCCGAGATCGGTGGCCCGCGCCCCGGAATGACTGAGTGTCGTCATTCTGGGACCGCCCGCGCAAGCCGGCCGCGCGCGAATTCCGCACGGCCTAGCCAAGTGCAATCCCGTCGTAAATGTCGTTCTCCGGCCTGGATTTTCTGCGCACGTATTGCGTCGCGGAATGCCCTTATGGATTCCGGGCTCGCGGGCTTGCGGCCCGCGCCCCGGAATGACCATCACTGCCGCCCGCGCGCGAGGTCGGCCTCGATGCGGAAGCCGGCGCTCTCGCCGAACAACACGCGATAGACCTGCATGTTTTCCATCACGCGCTGGATATAAAAGCGCGTCTCCGCGAACGGCACGCGCTCGACCCAATCGACCGGATCCACCTTGGGATCGCGCGGATCGCCGTAACGCTGCATCCATTCGCGTGCGCGGCCGGGGCCGGCGTTGTAGCCGACGAACGCCAGGATGTAGGAGCCGTTGAAGGTCCGCAGCAGGTTGCCGAGCTCGGCGGCGCCGAGGCGGGCATTGTAGGCGGGGTCGCCGCGCAATTTCTTCTCGTCAAAGGGGATGCCGATGCGCTTGGCGATCGAGCGCGCGGTCGGCGGGATCACCTGCATCAGGCCATAGGCGCTCGCGGTCGACACGGCCTGCTGGAGGAACTGGCTCTCCTGGCGCGCGATCGCATAGACGACCGATCGATCCACCGGCGGATCGTCCTTGGGATGGTCGGGAATTCCGAACATCGGGTAGGCGATCGTGTCGATCAGGAAGCCGCGCTCGTAGGCAGCCTTGCCAATCAGCACCATGCCGCGCGGGTCGCGATGCTCGTAGGCGACGGCGGCGAGAAGCAACACCGAAGCCTGATCCTTGAGACGCTGCGTCAGGTCGGTGTAAAACGGCACCGTGTGGTCCTGCGCGCCGGCCGCATAGAGCAGACGCAATGCGCGCACGGTTTCGAGCTTGGCGAATCGCGCGCGGTCGGCGGCGGACGGCTCGGCCGGACGGGCGAGCGCGAGTTCCTTCAGGCCAAGCTGTGCGCGCGCCAGCTGGCCGTAATAGGTCGCGGAGAACCGCGCGCCCTTTTCGTATGCAGCCCGCGAGGCCGCTTGATTTCCGCCGGCCTCGGCCGTGCGGCCCTGCCAGTAGTAGGCCTTGGCGAGCGTGGTCGGATGCTCCGAGACATTTTCTATCGCGGTGAAATGCTTTGCGGCCGCGGCCGTGTCCTTGAGAAATCGCAGCGCGATCCAGCCTGCCGTAAAGTGTTGATCCGCTTTGTAATTTTCCGAGTCCGGCGCGCCGGAATGAAGCGCGAGACGATACGCGGTCCTGGCGTCGCCTTTGTCGAGGAGGCCGCGGGCGAGGATGCGTGCCTCGCGCCACCAGGAATCGGGATCGACAAGCTTGCTCGGATCGCGCGGGGCCGCGAAGAAAATCTTCGCGGCGCCTGCGAAGTCGTCGGCGCGGCGGCGGTATTCGACGCGCGCGAGAGTGAGCGCCGGGTCGTCGCGTAGTGCCGCCGGCACCGCGCTGATGAGCGCGTCGGCATTCTTCGCGCGCTTGTTCGCGGCGGCACGGGCCGTCTCGAGCGCGACAAGGTCCTCGCCGCCGCGCCCGGCCGCGCGCAACGCGCCGGAGCCGTTGCCCTGGTAATAAAGATAGTCGGCGCGCGCCTTGTGATCGTCGCGGTTGAGCATGCCGGAGAAAGCCGAAAGCGTTTCGCTTTCGATCGACGTGTTCAGGTCGTCCTCACGCCAGGCGCTCTTCACGAGCGGCAGCGCGCCGATCCGGTCGCCGGCCGCGAGCAGGGCGCGGGCGAGCGCGAGCTTGCCGTCGCCGGAAAGCGGACGGGTATTTCCGAAGAAGGCGCGCACGGTCTTGGGATCGCGCTGCTCGTCGTAGAGAAGCGATTCGGCGCGGCGGCGGAGGACGCCCGTCGCGCCGGGCCAATCCGGATTCTCGCGCAGGAAGGCGGCCGCACGCTCGAAGCCCACGGGCTTCCAGTCCATGCGCAGCGCGAGCCAGGTGATCAGCTTGCGCGCCGCGGGATCGCGGAATTCGGCGGAGGTCGCGAGCGCCTCGGTGCTCTTGCCGCGCTGGACGAGGTCGATCGCGAGCTTGAGGGAGCCGACTTCGGCCTGATTGGGGGCCTGGGCGCGCGCCATCGGCGCAGCGGCAACCACCGCGGCGGCGACAATGAAGGCGAGCCTCGTCAAGATTCCCATCAAGCGTCCCCTAGGATCATCCAATTCGGGCAATTGATGGTCCGGCGGTGAAGATAGCGTGAATTCGGCTGCGGTTCCGTCGTGGAACGGGCGCACTCCCTTAATCCCTCTCCCCGTTTTACGGGGAGAGGGTGGCGAGCGCGCCGTAGCCAACGGCGAAGGCGGGCGAGCCGGGTGAGGGGCGGGTGTGCGCTCTGCTCCGCGCGAAGTTCTCTTGTTCGGCCGCGGCCCCTCATCCGGCGCTCGCTGGCGCTCGCGCCACCCTCTCCCCGGCCGCGCTGGCGAGCGAAGCGAGCGGCCAGCGCGGCCACTTGATGATCGCCGCGCCGGGTACTCGCCCTGAACCGGGCTCGTCGGCGCGGCAAGCGGGGAGAGGGAAGAAGGGCCTCCGGTGCCCCGGAATGACAAGGGGGCTTTCGCCGCACCCCCGTTCCGGGCTATCCACAGGCGAGCCGAGTTTAAGGAGCGCGCCGATGTTCCGGGGATCCTTCACCGCGCTCGTCACCCCCTTCAAGAACGGCGGGTTGGACGAACGCGCCTTCCGCGATCTCGTCGAGTGGCAGATCGCCGAGGGAACCGACGGGCTCGTGCCGGTGGGCACGACCGGCGAGAGTCCGACCTTGTCCCACGATGAACATCACAAGGTCGTGGATTGGTGCATTGACCAGGCGAAGGGCCGGGTTCCGGTGATCGCCGGCGCAGGTTCCAATTCCACGGCGGAGGCCATCGACCTCGCCAGGCACGCCGAAATGGCCGGCGCAAACGCGGTCCTGATCGTCACACCTTATTACAACAAGCCGACGCAGGACGGGCTCTATCGCCATTACAAGGCGATCAACGACGCGATCAGCGTCCCGATCATTATCTACAACATCCCGCCGCGCTCGGTGGTCGACATGTCGGTCGAGACGATGGCGCGCCTCTCCGAATTGAAAAACATCGCGGGCGTGAAGGATGCGACCGCAAAGCTCGACCGTGTAAGCCTGCAGCGGCAGGCGTGCGGCGAGGATTTCATCCAGCTTTCCGGCGAGGACGGAACCGCGCTCGGTTTCAATGCGCACGGCGGGCAGGGCTGCATTTCCGTGACTTCGAACGTGGCGCCGCGGCTTTGCGCCGAGTTTCAGGATGCCTGTCTCGCCGGCGACTACAAGAAGGCGCTCAAGCTGCAGGACCGGCTGATGCCGCTGCATGCCAATCTATTCGTCGAAAGCAATCCGGCGCCCACGAAATATGCGCTTTCGCTCCTCGGCAAGTGCGCCGAACACTGTCGCCTGCCGCTGGCGCCGCTCGGGGAGAATTCCAAGCGCGCCGTGCGTGAGGCGATGGTGCATGCCGGGCTGATCAACGCCTGAGGCGCGGATGCGTCGCGGCCTCGGCCATGGCAGAGAAAAAGCCCGATAACCGGCGCGTCGTTTCCGCCAACCGCAAGGCGCGCTTCCATTACGAGATCGGGGAGACGTTCGAGGCCGGGATCGCGCTCACCGGCAGCGAAGTGAAATCGCTGCGCACAGGCAAAGCAACCATCGCAGAGTCCTACGCCGACGCGCGCGCCGGCGAGATTTTTCTCATCAACGCCAATATCCCGATCTATATGCAGGCCGGCCGCTTCAATCACGAGCCGAAGCGGCCGCGCAAGCTGCTGCTGCACAAGCGTCAGATCAACAAGTTGATCGGCGCGGTCGAGCGCGAAGGCATGACGCTCGTTCCGCTCAAGCTCTATTTCAACGACCGTGGTCGCGCCAAGATCGAGATTGCGCTTGGGCGCGGCAAGAAGCTGCACGACAAGCGCGAGGCGAAGAAGAAACGCGATTGGGAACGCCAGCGCGGGCGGCTCATGCGACAGAAGGGATAGTCTTTGTCCCTCCCCCGCTTGCGGGGGAGGGTGGGCGCGAGCCGAAGGCGAGCGGCCGGGTGGGGGTCGAGCGCTTGCCACCCCCCCCCCGGGGGGGGGGGGGGGGGGGGGGCGGGGG
>JBBDYN010000019.1:0-27219 GCA_040901465.1 Xanthobacteraceae bacterium | reverse complement strand
GGGGGGGCCCCCCAGCGCTTGCCACCCCACCCGGCTCGCCGCTTACGCGGCTCGCCACCCTCCCCTAAAGGGGAGGGATTGAGTGAACCCTAGAGGTGTTCGAGGTGTTCGATGCCGCTGCCCGTCAAGCTCGATCACTGCGTGATCCACGTGTCCGAGTGGGAGCGCTCGAACGCGTTCTATCGCGATGTGATGGGTGCGGAGCTTGTTAGGCGACCGAACGGCTGGGCCTATCGCTTCGGCACGGAGCAGCTCAATCTGCACGGGCCGGGCTTCAAGCCCGTGGAGGTCGCGCGGCTCCCGGTGCAGCCGGGAAACAGCGATCTCTGCTTCGAATGGAAAGGGCCGATCGCCGACGCGATCGCGCACCTTGGACACTGCGAAGTCGCGATCGAGACCGGGCCGATCGAGCGCTTCGGCGCGAAAGGCGCCGGAACGAGCGTCTACTTCCGCGACCCAGACGGCTCGCTTCTGGAGTTCATCTCCTATGCATAATCCGCTCAAGCTGCCGGACAATTTGCCGGTGCCGCAGGACGACGGCGCGGCGCGGCACTTGTGGGGCATGGCGCTGCCCGATCTCGCGCTCACTGCGACCGACGGATCGAAGATCAATCTGGCGCGGCTCCAAGGCCGGACGGTGGTCTATGCGTATCCGCGGACGGGCGTGCCGGGATCGCCGCCGCCGGACGGCTGGGACGCAATCCCCGGCGCGCGGGGCTGTACGCCGCAATCCTGCGGATTTCGCGATCATTTCGCCGATCTGAAAAAGGCGGGCGTCGACCATCTTTTCGGGCTTTCAACGCAGCATTCGGACTACCAGCGAGAGGCTGTGGACCGATTGCATCTGCCGTTCGCGATCCTGGCCGACGCGGGCCTGAACTTCACACGTGCGCTCAGGTTGCCGATATTCGTGGCTGGCGGCATGACGCTGACGAAGCGGTTGACGCTCGTGATCGACGACGGCCGGATTTCCCACGTGTTCTATCCGGTGTTTCCGCCCGACACGAGCGCGGAAGTGACGCTCGACTGGCTTCAGGCCAACCGATCGAGGTGAGCGCGCACCTTTTTGAACACGGCGCGGAACATCTTTGGCGTCAGCACGCCGGTGTTGGTGTTGTAGCGGGAGCAATGATAGGAATCGAATAGCGTCAATCGCTCGTCCACAAGGTGCACAGCGCCGTGGGCGAACGGAATTGCGGCGCGCTTCACGTCAAGCGCGACCGCGACCGCATCGTGGGCGATGCGGCCGAGTGGGACGATCGCGGCCAGTTTTGGCATTTCTGTGAGGCGCGCCGCCAAGAACCTGTTGCAGGTCTTGATTTCGAGCGGCGTCGGCTTGTTTTCTGGCGGCACGCAATGCACCGCGTTCGCGATGCGGGCGTCGACGAGCGTCAGGCCGTCGTCGGGGCGGGCGTCAAACTTGCCGCGCGCGAAACCAAAATCGAGCAAGGTTCCATAGAGAAGTTCGCCGGCGAAGTCGCCGGTGAACGGACGGCCGGTTCTATTCGCGCCCTTCAATCCCGGCGCCAGGCCTACGATCAGAAGCCGTGCATCGCGCGGCCCGAAGTTCGGCACCGGCGCGTTGAACCAGTGGGGCTCACGCTTTCGGTTCGATTGGCGGAAGGCGACGAGGCGAGAGCAAAGCGGACAATCGCGGCCGGGCTCGCTTGCGTCGGGGGACGCGACGCGGGCGCTCACCGATTGCCGAGATCGTCGTCTCCGTCGTCCATGTCGGCGCCGGCACCGACAGGCGCCGGGGCGTGCTGCTGCGGCGGGCGCTGCAGGAAGTTCGGCGCGTTCTGCATGCGCGCCGAGCGCTCGGACGGATCGCGGCCGATTTTCGGCATGAGCTCGGCGAGGTCGAGGAACACATCGGCCTGGCGGCGCAATTCGTCGGCGACCATCGGCGGCTGTGTGGAAATCGTGGACACGACAGTCACGCGCACGCCGCGGCGCTGGATTGCTTCGACGAGCGGACGAAAATCACCGTCGCCGGAGAACAGCACGATTTGATCGACGTGGTTCGCGAGCTCCATGGCATCGACCGCGAGCTCGATGTCCATGTTGCCTTTCACTTTGCGCCGGCCGGTGGAATCGGTGAATTCCTTCACCGGCTTGGTCACGACCGTGTAGCCATTGTAGTCGAGCCAATCGAGCAGCGGACGGATCGAGGAATATTCCTGATCCTCGATCAGCGCGGTGTAATAGAAGGCGCGCACGAGATTTCCCCGGCTTTGAAATTCTTTCAGCAGCCGCTTGTAGTCAATGTCGACGCCAAGACCGCGCGACGTTGCATAGAGGTTGGCGCCGTCAATGAATACGGCAATCTTCTCGGAATTCGACATGGTGGCAGTCTCGCAATGAACGTTGCACTATGTCGCCGATAACCGGCGAATGGGCAGGGTGACTAGCAGAGCTTTGTTGCCGAACCAAGGCAACAAATCGCAACTGCGGATTGCGTAAGGCTTGGTGACGGAACATGGAGCGCAGTTCGAGTTTGTGTGTTCCGCGGCCGGCATGCCCGGAGATCGAAGTGGGTCGCGTTACGAACGCGGTAACTGAATCGTTTCTGACTTTGCCAAGGTCGCCTGCCGGCCTGGAAACAATCGCGACACTTCGAGATGCATCCGGGGGTTGGCGCGAGACCGGGACGAAGGGAGCCCTGGGGCGAACGCCGGCGGCAAAATTCGTTGCCGATTGAAGCCCTTGAGAGCGATGCCGGAAGCGGGGCGGCCGGCCTTGCACTGCGGTGCAGCGGAGGCTATATGCTGCGCGCATCCCGAATGCCCGCTAGCGGAGGTCGAGACGATGGCCCGCGTCACCGTCGAAGATTGCATCGACAAGGTCGAAAACCGGTTCGAACTTGTGCTTCTCGCCAGCCACCGGGCACGCATGATTTCGTCCGGCTCGCAGATCACGGTAGAACGCGACAACGACAAGAATCCCGTGGTGGCGTTGCGCGAGGTGGCGGACGAGACGATTTCGCCGCAGGATCTCAAAGAAGAACTGATCCATTCGCTACAGAAATACACTGAGGTGGACGAGCCGGAATCTGAGGCGGTGCCGCTCATCGCGGGAACGGCCACGGCGGCCGACAGTGACGACGCGGACGTCGTGCACATGGACCGCATGACCGAGGAGCAATTGCTCGCCGGATTGCAGGGCTTGGTTCCGCCGGAACAAGTGCCGGAAGAGGAAGGCGAATAAGCTTTCCGGCGGCTTTCGAGCCGATCTTGCGGCCCGGCATTGCCGGGCCGTTTTGCTTTTCGACACCTGTTGCTGTTAGGCACTCTCCCGAATGAGCCTTGCGCCGGAACCCCGGCCCGATGATATTTGTCCGGCACGGCAGGGCCGACCGGTGCGAGTCGGACTGCCCGTGAAGGAACAGATGGAAGTAATTGAGCAGGCTTCCAAAAGCGGCGCCGCGGGCAACCGCCCGATCATGCGCCAGTATGAACTGGTCGAGCGGGTCCGTCGTTACAACCCCAATACCGACGAGGCCCTGCTGAACCGGGCCTATGTCTACGCCATGAAGGCGCATGGCGCGCAGAAGCGTGCGTCGGGTGCGCCCTATATTTCCCACCCGCTCGAGGTCGCGGCGATCCTGACCGACCTCAAGCTCGACGATTCAACGATCGTCGCCGCGCTCCTGCACGACACGATCGAAGACACGCGCGCGACGCGCGCCGAGATCAGCCGCAAGTTCGGCAAGGACATCGGCGACCTCGTCGACGGCCTCACCAAGATCAAGAAGCTCGATCTCGTCTCCAAGCGCGCGGAGCAGGCGGAGCACCTGCGCAAGCTCCTGCTCGCGATCGCCGACGACGTGCGTGTCCTGCTCGTCAAGCTCGCGGACCGGCTACACAACATGCGCACGCTCGAATATGTGCCCGAGGACAAGCGCAATCGGATCGCCGAGGAGACGCTCGACATTTATGCACCGCTCGCCGCCCGCATGGGCATGCATGACATGCGCGAAGAGCTTGAGGATTTGGCATTCCGCCAGCTTTCTCCCGATGCCTATCATTCGATCGAGACGCGGCTGGCCGCGCTGCATGAGAAGAACAAACATCTGATCGAGGAGATTGAAGGCGAGTTGACCGGCGCGCTCGCCGCCAAGCGTATTCGCGCCCGGGTGAAAGGCCGCGAGAAGAAGCCGTATTCGATTTGGAAGAAGATGGAGCGGAAGGCGATCGGCTTCGAGCAGCTTTCCGACATTTACGGATTCCGCGTGGTCGTGGGTTCGATCGAAGAGAGCTACCGCGCGATCGGCGTCGTGCATACGCGTTGGCCGGTCGTGCCGGGGCGCTTCAAGGATTACATCTCGACGCCCAAGCAGAACGATTATCGCTCGATCCACACGACGGTGGTGGGCCCGGGGCGGCAGCGCGTCGAACTGCAGATCCGCACGCGGAGCATGGAAGACGTGGCGGAATACGGCATCGCCGCACACGCTCTCTATAAGGACGGCGAGGGTACGCCGACGGAGATGCTCTCGCGCGATTCCGGCGCTTACGCATGGCTCAGGCGCACGATCGAATTGCTGGCCGAAGGCTCGAACCCCGAAGAATTCCTCGAGCACACCAAGCTCGAGCTATTCCACGACCAGGTCTTCTGCTTCACGCCCAAAGGCCGATTGATTGCGTTGCCGCGCAAGGCGACGCCCATCGATTTCGCCTATGCGGTCCATACGGACGTCGGCAACAACGCGATCGGCTGCAAAATCAACGGCAAGGTGGCGCCGCTCGTCTCTGAACTCGTGACCGGCGACGAGGTGGAGATCATCCGCGGCAAGGGCCATACGCCGCCGGCCGCCTGGGAATCGATTGTGGTCACCGGCAAGGCGCGCGCCGCGATCCGCCGCGCTACGCGTTCGGCGGTGCGCAAGCAATATACCGGCCTTGGCCGGCGTGTGATCGAGCGCGCGTTCGTGCGCGCCGGCAAGCTGCTTTCCGAGGAACGTCTGCAGGCGGCGTTGTCGCGGCTCGCGCGGGCATCGCTGGAAGATGTCTATGCCTCTGTCGGGCGCGGGGAAATGCGCGCCGACGACGTCGTGAAGGCCGTGCACGCGGAGTGGCGCGGCGAGCGCAAATCGCCGGAAAAGGCGCCGCGCGGCGAGGGCTGGTTCGGCCTCGCACGCGGGGCGAGCCTCAAGTTTCGAATTCCCGGCTTCCGCGGCGGCGACGTGGCGGACGCGCCTTCGTCGCCAATTCCGATCCGCGGCATCAACGGCGATTTGCCGGTAAGTTTTGCGCCCAAAGGCGGTGCCGTGCCCGGCGACCGCATCGTCGGCATTTTGACGCCAGGCGAGGGCATCACGATCTATCCGATCCAGTCGCCTGCCCTGAAGGATTTCGAAGAAAATCCGGAGCGCTGGCTCGATGTGCGCTGGGACATCGACGACACCGCACCGCAGCGTTTTCCGGCGCAGATCATGGTCAACGCTTCGAACGAACCCGGTTCGCTCGCGCAGGTGGCCCAGGCCATTGGTGAGAACGGCGGCAATATCGACAATATTCGCATGACCCGGCGCGCGCCGGACTTCACGGAGCTCACGATCGACGTCGAGGTGTACGACCAGAAGCATCTGAATGCGATCATCGCGCAATTGCGCACCAAGGCGGTCGTATCTTCGGCCGAACGCGTCAATGGCTGAAGCGGGGCCGATCCGGCTCGGCGTCAATGTCGATCACGTGGCGACGCTTCGTAACGCGCGCGGCGGCGTGCATCCCGATCCTCTGCGGGCGGCGAAGGCCGCGATCGCGGCCGGGGCGGACGGAATCACTGTGCATCTGCGTGAAGACCGGCGCCACATCCGCGACGATGACGTGCGCCGGATCAAGGCGGAAGTTGCGGCGCCGCTGAATTTCGAGCTCGCCGCGACCGACGAAATGATCGAAATCGCGTTGGCAGTTCGCCCGCACGCTGCCTGCATCGTCCCGGAGAAGCGCACGGAGCGCACAACCGAGGGCGGGCTCGAAGTCGCGAATGCACGCGCGGCGCTCAAGCCGAAGGTCGCTAAACTTCGCAATGCCGCAATCCGGGTTTCGCTTTTCATCGAGCCCGAACCCGTACAAATCGAGGCGGCGGCGGTCATTGGAGCCGCGGTGATCGAGATTCACACCGGCGCCTGGTGCGATGCTGTAGCGCACGGCGCCGCCGCCGCCGGCGAATCGCTGTTCGAGAAAATTCGTGCTGGCGCGCGGCAGGCGGCGCAACTCGGGCTCGAGGTGCATGCCGGCCACGGTCTCGATCTCGCGACTTCGGAGCGCATCTCGACGGTCCCGGAAATCGTCGAGCTGAACATCGGTCACTACCTCGTGGGTGAGGCACTTTTTTCCGGCTTCGATCATGTCGTTCGCAGCTTCCGCGCCGCGATGGAGCGCGGTCGCGCGCGGGCGCGGGGAAGAGCCGCATGATCATCGGTATGGGTTCCGACATCACCGACATCCGGCGCATCGAAAAAGTGATCGGGCGGCACGGCGACCGGTTTCTCGATCGCATTTTCACCGAAGCCGAGCGCGCGCGCGCCGAGCGCCGGGCGCATCCGATGGCGACCTATGCCAAGCGCTTCGCGGCGAAGGAAGCATGCGCGAAGGCGCTCGGCACCGGCATGCGCCGCGGCGTCTGGTGGCGCGACATGGGCGTGATCAATCTGTCCTCCGGCCGCCCCACAATGCAGCTTACCGGCGGCGCGCTGCGGCGGCTCGAAGCGATCACGCCCGAGGGCTGCCAGGCGCGGATCGACCTCACGATTAGCGACGAATGGCCGCTGGCGCAGGCAATCGTAGTGATCTCGGTGGTGCAAAAAGCGGGAGGCTGATCCGCATTGCTTCGCCCGCCTTGTGCGTCTATACGCGACGGACCAAATCATCCATGAGCATGGCCACAAAGCAGAAGAAGGAGAGCGGTTTCGTCGAGACCGTGCGCGTGATTTTTCACGCGCTCCTGATCGCGCTCGTCATCCGCACCTTCCTGTTTCAGCCGTTTAATATTCCGTCCGGCTCGATGATCGCGACGTTGCTCGTCGGCGACTATTTGTTCGTCTCGAAATTTGCGTACGGCTACAGCCGGTTCTCGTTTCCGTTCTCGCCCAATCTGTTCTCCGGGCGCGTCTGGGCGGGCGAACCGAAGCGCGGCGACGTGGTCGTGTTCAAGCTGCCGAAAGACGATTCGACGGACTACATCAAGCGGGTGATCGGCCTGCCCGGCGACCGCATCCAGATGCTCTCGGGTGTGCTGCACATCAACGGCGAGCCGGTGAAGCGCGAGCGCGTATCCGACTACGTTTCGGACGAGCCCGACGGACGCCGGCAGCGCATCCGGCGCTGGCGCGAGACGCTGCCGAACGGCGTCTCCTACGAGACGCTCGATCTCGTCGACAGCGGCTTCTACGACAACACGCCGGTCTATGAGGTGCCGCCGGGCAACTATTTCATGATGGGCGACAACCGGGACAACTCCACCGACAGCCGCGTGCTCGCGCAGGTCGGCTACGTGCCGTTCGAGAATCTCGTGGGGCGGGCCGAGATCGTCTTCTTCTCGATCGAGGAGGGGCGGCACGCCTGGGAAATTTGGACCTGGCCGACCGCGGTGCGCTGGAGCCGGCTCTTCATGCTGGTGCGATGAAGCGCAAGAAGTCCATATCCGCGCTCGAGGAGCGGATCGGACATCGCTTCTCCGACCCGAAATTGCTGGATCACGCGCTGACCCATGTGAGCGCCGTGAGCGGCGCACGCAAGCGGACCGAGAGCTATCAGCGCCTCGAGTTCCTCGGCGATCATGTGCTCGGACTCGTCATTTCCGATCTTTTGTTCCGTGGATTTCCCAAGGCGGAAGAAGGCGAGCTTTCGCGCCGGCTCGCCGATCTCGTGCGCAAGGAAGCCTGCGCAGAGGCCGCTATTGCCATGGATCTCGGTCCGCATATCCGGCTCGGCGGCGGCGAACTCAGTTCCGGCGGTCGGCGCAAGAGCGCGATCCTTGCCGATGTATGCGAGGCCGTGATCGGGGCGACCTTTCTCGACGGCGGCTATCCGGCTGCTGCGCAGTTGATCGAACGCTATTGGCGCGACCGCATGTTCGAGCCGCATCGCCCGTTACGCGACGCGAAGACGATGCTGCAGGAATGGGCACAGGGACGCGGCCTCCCGGCCCCGGTCTATCGTGAGAAGCAACGACGCGGGCCGGATCACAAGCCGGAATTCCACGTGGCGGTGGAATTGCCGGGGATTGCGGCGACCGAAGGGAAGGGCGCCTCGAAGCGCGACGCCGAACAGGGCGCCGCCGCGGCCATGCTTGCGCGCGAGGGCGTCGCCGACGCGGCCGAAGATGTCTGAGGCGGCGCCGGTGGCCGAGACGCGGTGCGGCTTCGTCGCGCTCGTCGGCGCTCCCAATGTCGGCAAGTCGACGCTCCTCAACCAGTTGGTCGGCGCCAAGGTGTCGATCGTCACGCCCAAGGTGCAAACGACGCGCAGCCAGGTGCGCGGGATCGCGATGCGTGACAACTCGCAGATCGTCTTCGTCGATACGCCGGGGATCTTCGCGCCGCGCCGGCGTCTCGATCGGGCGATGGTGGCGGCGGCCTGGAGCGGGGCGGGCGACGCCGATCTCGTTGCCGTGCTGATCGACGCCAAGAAGGGTCTCGACGAAGAAGCGCGTGCGATCATCGATCGGCTCGCCCATCAGGGACATAAAAAATCGCTTATTATCAATAAGATAGACTTGGCGCCGCGCGAGTCCTTGTTGGCGCTCGCCGCCGCAGCGAACAAGCTCGCGCGCTTCGAGCGCATCTTTATGATCTCGGCGACGAAGGGCGACGGCGTCGACGACGTGCTTCGCTACTTCGCGGAAGCGGTGCCGCCTGGACCCTACCACTATCCGGCCGACGAGATTTCCGATCTTTCCGAGCGCCTCATGGCCGCCGAGATCACGCGCGAGAAACTCTATCTACGTCTGCACGAGGAATTGCCGTACCAATCCACGGTCGAGACCGATTCGTGGAAAGAATTGAAGGACCATTCGGTGCGGATCGAACAGACGATTTTTGTGGAGCGCGAGAGCCAGCGGAAGATCGTGCTGGGCGAGGGCGGGCAGATGATCAAGGCGATATCCATGCAAGCGCGGAAGGAACTCGCGGCCGCGCTCGATCGGAAGGTGCATCTGTTCCTGCACGTGAAGGTGCGTGAAGATTGGGAGAATGATCCGGAGCGCTATCGGGCGGCCGGGCTGGAGTTTCCCAAGAACTAACTCACTCCGTCACCCCCGTCCCCGGGTTAAACCTCGGGGCGGCAATGGCAAACAAGAGCAAGAAGATGGAATGGACCGACGAAGGGATCATCCTCGGCGTCCGCCGCCACGGGGAGACGAGCACGATCGTCGAACTGATGACGCCCGCGCGCGGCCGGCATCTCGGGCTCGTGCGCGGCGGTGTATCGCGGCGCATGAAGCCGTACCTGCAGCCCGGCAACAGCGTGCGCGCGACGTGGCGGGCGCGGCTCGACGAGCATCTCGGCAACTATGTGATCGAAGGCACGGCGCTGCGCGCCGACCGGCTGATGGCGTCGGCGGCGGCAAGCTATTGCATGCAGACGCTTGCGGCACTCCTTCGGCTCCTGCCCGAGCGTGATCCGCACCTCGCGCTCTATGACGCACTATGCTTGATCGTCGATCATCTGGACGAGCCTTCCATCTCGGCGCCGCTTCTCGCGCGCTTCGAGTTGCAACTGCTCGCCGAACTCGGCTTCGGCCTCGATCTCGGCGTATGCGCCGCGACCGGGGAGGCGGACGAGCTCATCTACGTATCGCCGAAATCGGGCCGGGCCGTGTCGCGGGCGGCCGGCGAGCCCTGGAAGGAGCAATTGTTTCCACTGCCGCGGTTTCTCAACGGAAACGGTGCGGGCGCGAGCGCGACCGATGTCGCCGCCGGATTCGCGCTCACCGAGTTCTTTCTTCGCCGCCGCGTGTTCGAGCCGCGCGGCATGTCGATGCCGGAGGCGCGCGCTTCGTTCGTTTCGGTCGTTGCGCGGTTAGACGCGATTCAATTCGGAATCACGGCTTGTTCGGGCTAAAGCCGCCGGGCCCGCCCGCCCCCAGTTGATCAAAGCGGTCCGTTTCTAAGCGATCGTAGGATAAGCGATCAACCTGAATCGCTTTCTGCCGGCAAAAGGAGGGCAACGGCAGGCGCTTTGCCGCCGCGGCCTTGCACGCCGCAGCGTTCAGTGCCGCATCGTCGTCGCTTTGCTTGGTCTGCTGCGTACTTCCTTTTCCGTAGGTCGTGCCCACGCTTGCCCATCCGTCGTTTCCGGGCGGGAGCCAGGGGAACCGTACTTTGACTCTGTAGTAGTCATTGTTCTCGGCTGTCGGAGGTATGGAATCCAGCGTGACGTTCGGCGTCGCGAGCAAGCCAGGTGGTCGGATCCTGGCTGCATCAACTTTCCCTTTTTTCGGTTCCTCCTTCCCTTTCAAACCGCCGGCTTCCTTTGTCTTGATACTGGTAGACGGGCGGGTCGGCGTGCCGCCTTCAAAGAACATCTGATACCTGGGAGCGACACTTGGAGGTTTTGCGGGAAGTGTCTCTGTTGGTCGAGGCACACCCTCTTGTGCGACCGCGTTCCATTTGTGGGCGCAGATCGCCGCGAGGCCAATCGTGCTGGCGATGATGACGAGCTTGCGCATAAGCTCCTCGGGGCGAGTTTGAACCCTCAGGCGGGCAACGCAGAGTATACCGTTACGGACGCCCGACTTCACGAAGAGGGCGTTTTTGCACCTTGTTCCAACGACTAGCCAAGGTTACCGCTGATCCATGGGCAAACGAGTGATTCCCCCGTCTTCGCCCGATAAGGGCGTCGAAGTCGTCGAGCTGAAGAACGCGCTGGAAGAGCGCTATCTCTCCTACGCGCTCTCCACGATCATGCACCGCGCGCTGCCGGATGCGCGCGACGGGCTGAAGCCCGTGCATCGCCGCATCCTCTACGGGATGCGGCTTTTGCGCCTCGACCCCGGTGGCATCTTCAAGAAGTCGGCGAAGATCGTCGGCGACGTGATGGGCAATTTCCATCCGCACGGCGACCAGGCGATCTACGACGCGCTCGTACGCCTCGCGCAGGATTTCTCCTCGCGCTATCCGCTCGTGGACGGGCAGGGCAATTTCGGCAATGTCGACGGGGACAGCGCCGCCGCCTATCGCTACACCGAGGCGCGGCTCACCGAAACCGCACGGCTCCTGCTCGATGGGATCGACGAAGACGCGGTCGATTTCCGCGACAATTACGACGGTCAGTCGACCGAGCCGGCAGTGCTGCCGGCGGCGTTTCCCAATCTCCTCGCCAACGGCTCGACCGGGATCGCGGTCGGCATGGCGACCTCGATCCCGCCGCACAATGCGGCGGAGTTGCTCGACGCCGCCTTGCATCTGATCGACAAGCCAAGCGCGAAGACTACGGAGCTCCTGAAGTTCGTGAAGGGCCCGGATTTCCCGACGGGCGGCGTCGTTGTCGACGACAAGGCCACGATCCGCGAGGCTTACAACACGGGGCGCGGCGGCTTCCGCGTGCGCGCTCGCTGGCACGTGGAAAAAACGGGCCACGGCACCTGGGTCGCCGTCGTCACGGAAATTCCCTATCTCGTTCCGAAATCGCGGCTGATCGAGAGGATTGCCGATCTCATCACGGAGAAGAAGCTGGCGCTGCTTGCTGACGTGCGCGACGAGTCGACCGAACTGGTGCGGATCGTGCTCGATCCGCGCTCGCGTAGCGTGGACCCCAAGGTGATGTTGGAGCAGCTGTTCAAGTTCACGGAGCTTGAGAGCCGCTTCCCACTCAATCTCAACGTGCTCACGAACGGCCAGGTGCCGAAAGTCGTGAGCCTCGCGGAAGTGCTGAAAGAGTGGCTCGATCACCGGCGCATGGTGCTGCAGCGGCGGACGCGGCACCGGCTCGCGGAGATCAAGCATCGCCTGGAAGTGCTGGGCGGCTTTCTCGTCGCATATCTCAATCTGGACGTGGTGATCAAGATCATCCGCAACGAGGACGAGCCGAAGCCGGTCCTGATGAAGCGCTTCAAGCTCAGCGAGGTGCAGGCCGACGCGATCCTGAACATGCGGCTCCGCAATCTCCGCAAGCTCGAGGAGATGGAGATCAAGCATGAGCATAAGGCGCTCACGGCCGAACAGGGCGAATTGCAGAAACTCCTCAATTCGCCGGCGCGGCAATGGAAGCAGATCGGGACCGAGATCAAGGCGGTACGCGAGACCTATGGGCCGACGACGGCGATCGGGCGCAGGCGCACGAGCTTCGACAAGGCGCCGGACGAGCAAATCGCCGAAGCGGTCGAACAGGCCATGGTCGAGCGGGAGCCGATCACGGTGGTGGTCTCGCAGAAGGGCTGGATTCGGGCGCTGCGCGGACACCAGCAGGATCTATCGGCGCTCGTGTTCAAGGGCGACGATGCGCTCGATCATTCGTTCTTCACTGAGACGACCGCGAAAATCCTGGTGTTCGCCAGCAACGGGCGCTTCTACACGATCGATGCGGCGAAACTGCCCGGTGGGCGAGGGCACGGCGAACCGATCCGGCTGTTCGTCGACATGGATCAGATGGCGGAAGTCGTCGATGTCTTTGCCTACGTCGGCAAGCGCAAGTTCCTGGTAGCCTCGCGCGGCGGCAACGGTTTTGTCGTCAACGAGGACGAAGTTCTCGGCACTACCCGCAAAGGCAAGCAAGTGCTGAACGTTAAGCCGCCCGATCGGGCGGCGGCAATTGCGGTTGCTGAAGGCGACACATTCGCCACGATCGGCGAAAACCGCAAGATGGTGCTGTTCCCGCTCTCCGAGCTTCCGGAGATGGGCCGCGGGCGCGGCGTGCGCCTGCAGCGCTACAAGGACGGCGGGCTCTCGGACGTGAATGTGTTCAATCTCGACGCCGGCATGACGTGGAGCGATCCGGCCGGGCGCACCTTCACGCTCGACAAGAAGGAGCTCGCCGATTGGCGCGGCAAGCGCGCGGACGCCGGCCGGCTGGCGCCCAAGGGATTTCCGAAGTCGAACAGGTTCCGCTGAAGTCAGGCGAGCCGGACGAATTCGATTGCCTGCTGCGGGCTCGCTGCACCGAACGGGTTGATGACCGCGCGGTCGGGCACAAGCGCGCCAGCAGCCAAAATCGCCGTCGACAAAGCAAACGTAAGGAGAATGCGCCGCATGTCAGGAGAACGCTTGGGGAGCGGCGAGGTTCCGGAGCGTGAAGGGCAATAATGCGAGACGTGGAACCGGATCAGCCCCGCGGCCGCTCAGGCTTCGATTCGCTTCCAGCCTTCGTGCGCGAGGCGCTCCTGTGGCAGGAAGCGGCGCTTGTAATCCATCTTCGGGGATCCCTCGACCCAATAGCCGAGATAGATGTAGGGAAGTCCGAGCGCCCGCGCGCGCGTGATGTGATCAAGGATGATGTAGGTCCCGAGCGAGCGGCCGCGTTGCGCCGGGTCGTAGAACGAATAGACCATCGACAGGCCGTCGGAGAGGACGTCGGTGAGCGCCACGGCAATCAGCGGCCCTTCGCCGCGGCCATTGATGCGGCTGTCGGGACCGCGGCGACGATATTCGATGAGCTTGGTACGGACATGGCTGTCCTCGACCATCATGGAATAGTCGAGCACGCTCATGTCGATCATGCCGCCGTCCGCGTGGCGCGCGTCGAGATAGGCGCGAAACAGCGAATACTGTTCGGCGGTCGGCGCCGGCGTGCGGTCGTGTCCGACGAGATCGTTGTTGGTGCCGAGCACGCGGCGGAACGTGCGGGTCTGGCGGAATTCCTGGGCCAGCACGCGCACCGACACGCAGGCGCGGCACGCTTCGCAGGCGGGCCGGTAGGCAATCGACTGCGAGCGGCGGAACCCGCCGTGGGTCAGGAGATCGTTGACGGATGACGCCCGCTCACCAACGAGATGCGTGAATACCTTTCGCTCCTGCTTGCCCGGCAGATAAGGGCAAGGCGAGGGGCTTGTGAGGAAAAATTGCGGCGTGTCGCGCGGCTGCTGGGTCACTGCTTCGGCCCGTAGAGATTCGCCCGATAGGATTGCGCGGCCGCGCGGCGGCGTCAAAGGGTGGCCGCGGGCGGGCTAGTTCCGCCTCAGGCTGGCGGCCCGGCGCTCGTTATTGACCATGACCGTGCCGGTAAGGAAGTCGTGCAGGAGCCGGCGGCCCCGGTTGAACAGCGCGATCAGATGGATGAACGGCGTAAAGGTCGCCGTGATCACCCAGAAGAAAATCGCGTGTACGGCGCCGAGGAGAAAATACATTCTGGACCCATTCCAGATGCGCAATTCGAGGTCCATCGCGCGCATGCCGATCGTCGCCGACTGGGGCGAGCCGAGCGTCGAGCCGGTATAGACGATGGCCCAGATCACGAAGATCGGCGAGAGCAGCCAGAACAGGAGCCAGCCGAGGCCGAGCGTCACCAGCCCCAGCACGAAAATAAAGAAGGCGAGCAGCACGATCGGTCCAACGACGATGATCGCGTCGATGAAAAAGGCGACGACGCGGCGCGACAGCACGCCCTCGAAGTATTCGGGGTTGCGGCCGGGATCAAAAGCGTGCGCCGAAAGATCGCGAGGGGCATTCTCGGAACGGGGTATCTCGGACATTCTGGCCTCTCTTCCGCGCCTCAAGATGGGATTGAAGCCGGCCTCATGCAAGCGGTTCACACGGTTTCGAAGCCGCCCGCACCGGTGTCGATGCGCTGCACGGCATATCCCTCGGAGTTCAGCGCGCTTTCGATTTGCTTGGCGTGAGCGCGATCGCGGGTTTCCATTGTGACGTCCAGGCGAGCGCCGCGGGCTGGCATATCGAGAAAAAGGCGGCGGTGGTGCACCTCGAGGATGTTGGCACCGAGCTTGCCGAGGAGCGTCGCAATCGCTCCGAGCGTGCCGGGCCGATCCTGAATTGAAATCCGGTAGCTCACGATACGGTCGTCGCGCTCGAGCTCGCGCACCATAATGGAGGCGGCGACACGCGGGTCGATGTTGCCGCCGCAGACGACGAGGCCAACGCGCCGGCCGCGAAAGCGGTCTGGTTCCGAAAGGACCGCGGCGAGCCCGGCAGCGCCGGCGCCTTCGGCCATGGTCTTCTGCAAGGTGAGAAACACGTTCACCGCGCGCTCAAGATGGACTTCCTCGGCGAGCAGTACGTCGTTCACGTGTTCTTTGACAATCGGAAGCGTTAGCTTGCCGACGTTCTTCACGGCGATCCCTTCGGCGATCGTGGTCCCTGCGCACAGGCGGCTTTCGCCGTGCAAGGCGTTCCACATGGACGGGAAGAGTGCTGCCTCGACACCAATAATCTCGACTTTTGGTCTTAATGCCTTCGCCGCGATCGCAATGCCGGAGATCAAGCCGCCGCCGCCGATCGGGATCACCAGAACGTCGACGTCGGGATCGTCCTCGAGCAATTCGTGGGCGACCGTGCCCTGACCGGCGATGATCAGGGGATCGTCGTAGGGGTGAACGAGCACGAGGCCGTCGTCGACGGTGAACTGCATGGCGCGGGTTTCGGCGTCGGCGATCGTCTCGCCATAAAGCACAACGCGGGCCCGGTGAGCCTCCGTCGCGGCGACCTTCACGAAGGGGGTCGGCTCGGGCATCACGATCGTCGATGCAATGTCGAGCTTCGCCGCGAGGTAGGCGACGGCCTGGGCGTGATTGCCGGCGGACATGGCGACCACGCCGCGCTTCTTTTCGGCGTCGGTCAGGCTCGCGAGCTTGTTCAGCGCGCCGCGTTCCTTGAAGCTGCCGGTGGCCTGCAAGTTCTCGTACTTGACGCAGATTTTCGCGCCGGTCAGTTCCGAAAGGCGCGGAGAAAAAAGTGTGGGTGTGCGCAAGACTTGGCCGGCGATGACGCGCCGCGCGGCCTCGATATCGGCGGGGGAAGTCTTGGCCATGACGCAATTGTATTCGTCATGGCCGGGCTTGTCCCGCGCGCCGACGAGCCCGGTTCAGGGCGAGTGTCCGGCGCGCGCTCTGTCCAAATAGCCGCGCTGGCCGCTCGCATCGCTCGCCAGCGCGGCGCCCACCCACGCCTTGCGGCGCTGAGAAAGCAAGACGTGGACCACCGGGAGTCGGCGCGTCGATCCGCGCTTGGCGCGGGACGCGCTGGTCCGGTGATGGCGGACTAATTTTCGCGGGCGAGACGCTCGGCCACTCGCGGCGCGAAGTAAGTGAGAACCGCGTCGGCACCGGCGCGCTTGAAGGCGATCAAGCTCTCGATCATGGCCTTGTCGCCGTCGATCCAGCCGTTCCGCGCGGCGGCCTCGATCATCGAATATTCGCCCGACACTTGGTAGACGAGGGTCGGCAAGCCGAACGCTTCCTTCACGCGCCAGAGAACGTCGAGATAAGGCAGGCCGGGCTTCACCATCAGCATGTCGGCGCCTTCCTCGACGTCGAGCGCGGCTTCGCGCAGCGCCTCGTCGGTGTTGGCCGGATCCATCTGATAGGTGCGCTTGTCGCCGGTGAGGGTCACGCTCGAGCCCACCGCGTCGCGGAACGGGCCGTAGAAACAGGACGCGTATTTCGCCGCGTAGGACAGAATTTGCGTATCGGTGTGACCGGCCGCGTCGAGGCCCTTCCGGATCGCGCCGACGCGGCCGTCCATCATGTCGGAGGGGGCCACCACGTCGGCACCGGCGGCGGCGAGGACATTCGCTTGCTCGACAAGCATGGCGACCGTTTCGTCGTTGAGGATTTTGCCATTGGCGAGCAATCCGTCATGGCCGTGGCTCGTGTAGGGATCGAGCGCCACGTCGGCGGCAAGACCGAGGCCGGGAAACTCGCGCTTGATCGCAGCGAGTGCGCGGCAAACGAGATTATCCGGGTTCAGCGCCTCGCTGCCCGCGTCGTCGCGCAATTTGGGATCGGTGTTGGGAAACAGGGCGAGCGCGGGAATTTTCAACTGCATCGCCCGTTCGGCCGCGCGCAGCGCTTCATCCACGGAATAGCGCTCGACGCCCGGCATGGAAGCGATCGGCTCACGCTTGTTCGACCCCTCGCAAAGGAAAACGGGCCAGACGAGGTCGTCGACGGTCAGCACGTTCTCGGCAACGAGGCGACGCGTCCAACCGGACTTGCGGTTGCGGCGCGGGCGGACGGCGAGGTCGAGACGCGGGCTTCCGGCGCGATCGGCGACCGGCTTCAGGCGTTCGATTTTGGCTTTGCCGACAATGGGCGGCATGGCTCTTGATCCGTGGAGGTTCATGAGGGCGGCAATCTAGCGCCGAAGCGGCAATATGGCGAGCGGCGGTCTTTGATGTTCTCCGGTTCAGTTAAGCGGCGCCGCGCTTGGCTGCCGGGCTGTTGCCGGCGAGGGCGGCGCGTTCGTGGTCCAGCATGAAGTCGCGGATGATCGGGACCGCGTCGCGGGTCTTCGCGATCACGACCTGGAACACCATGTGCGAGCCGTGCAGGAATTCGAGCTCGACGGCGGCGAGATAGAATTCCCACATGCGGCAAAAACGCTCGTCGTAGATTTCGGCGGCCTTGGCCCGGTTCCTGGCGAAGCGTTCGCGCCAATGTTTGATCGTATGGGTGTAGTGGAGCCGCAGCACTTCCATGTCGGCGGTCCACAGGCCGCAACGCTCGATCGCGGCATAGACTTCGGACAGGGCGGGCACGTAGGCGCCTGGGAAAATATATTTGCGGATGAAGGGGCCGGTGGTGCCGGGCGGCGTGTTGCGGCCGATGCAGTGGATGAAGGCGTAGCCATCGTCCTTCAGCAGATCGCGGACCTTGCCGAAATATTCGTCGAAGTGGCCGATGCCGACATGCTCCATCATGCCGACCGAAACCACGCGGTCGAACTTGCCTTCCAGATTGCGGTAGTCGATCTCGCGGAAGTCCACGAGATGCTCGACGCCCGCTTCTTTCGCGCGCTCGCGGCAGACGCGAAGCTGCTCGGGCGAGACATTGATTGCCACGACCTTCGCGCCGGTTTCCTTGGCGATATGAATCGCAAAGCCGCCCCAGCCGCAGCCGATCTCGGCGACCGTCATCCCGGGCTGCAGCCGCAGCTTCGAGGTCGCGTGAACGAGCTTGCTCCGCTGCGCTTCTTCCAGCGTGTCGTGCTCTGGGTCACGGAAGTAGGCGCAGGAATACTGCATGTCCTTATCGAGGAAGAGCCGATACACGTCGGTCGAGACGTCGTAGTGCGCGCGCGCGTTCTTCGCGGCGGTGCCGACCGGATTCGCCTGGTGCCAGCGGCGCAGTGCGTGCCAAAGCTTGCGAAGAATTTTCTGCGAGCCGTGCCCGGCGAGGCCCGACCGGTTGACGGAAAAAAGAAGAATGAAATCGCGGACGGTCGAACCCTCCTCGAAGGTAAGGGTGCCGTCCATGTAGGCCTCGGCGGCATAGAGCTCGGGGTTGAAGAAGAGCTTTCGCTCGAGCGCGCGGTCGTGGATGCGCGCGGTGACAGAGGGTCCCGGGTTGCGGCCTCCGAACACGTAAAGCTGCCCGGAGGCGTCGTAGAGGCGCAAGGTGCCGTTGCGGATGAATTTTTTGAGCAAATTGGACAGCAAACGCAAGCGGAACTCCCTTCGAAGGCATTTTCGGCCCGCAAGGGTACAAACTAACACAACTCGTTCAACCCGCGCCCGTCTCGCCGGGCGTTAGGAAAGGCTTGACCATGGCTGGCGTAAACAGGGCAGGCGGGCGGCCCAGGCGGCATATTTTCGTGCCGGAGAATTGCCGATGAGCGTTGCGACCTTTGACCGGATCGCTGCCCCCGGATTAGCTCCGGGGAACGAGATCGATACCGCCAGCGCGATCAACCAGCGAATTTTCGAGAGTTCGCTCGACTTGATCCTCGTCGTCGACCGCAAGGGCGAATTCATTCGCGTCAGCCCAAGCTCGATGACCATCCTTGGTTATGCGCCCGAGGAGATGGTGGGTCAAAGCGCGCGGCAGTTTCTCTTTCCCGAAGATCTCGACCCCACCCGGCAGGAAATGCGCCTTGCGCGGCGCGGCCGCGAGACGCGCAATTTCGATTGCCGCTACGTGCACAAGAGCGGCAAGGTCGTGCCGATCGCATGGACCGGCGTGTGGTCCGAGGCGGAGCAGCAACATTTCTTCATCGGCCGCGATATGACCGAGCGGATCAAGCTCGAAAGCCAGTTGCGGCAGGCGCAGAAGATGGAGGCGATCGGGCAATTGACCGGCGGCGTCGCGCATGACTTCAACAACCTTTTGACGGTGATTTCCGGTTCGGCCGAGGTGCTCGCTGAGGCCGTTGCCGGCGATTCCAAGCTTGCGGCAATCGTAAAGGCGATCGACAACGCAGCGGATCGTGGAGCGCAGCTCACCCAACGAATGCTTGCGTTCGCGCGGCGCCAGACGCTGCAATCGCGCACGCTCGACCTAAACGAAGTGCTCAAGCGCATATCGGCGATTTTGCAGCGGACCCTTGGCGAAGACATTTCGGTTCGGATCGTGCTCGCCGACGGTCTGTGGCCGGCGACCGCGGACCAATCCCAGCTTGAGGACGCGATCCTCAATCTCGCGGTCAATGCGCGCGACGCCATGCCGAACGGCGGCGAGCTCGTTCTCGAGACGGCAAATGTCCATCTCGATGAACAGTACGCGGCCGTGAACGACGAAGTGACGGCCGGCGACTACGCGACGGTGATTGTCAGCGATTCCGGCGGGGGCATGCCGGCGGACGTGATTGAACGCGCGTTTGAGCCGTTCTTCACGACGAAGGACGTCGGCCGCGGCACCGGGCTGGGCTTGTCGATGGTGTACGGCTTCGTGAAGCAGTCACGTGGTCACGTGAAGATCTATAGCGAGGTCGGCCACGGCACGAGCATTCGCGTATATTTGCCGCGCTCGGCGGACGCAACGGCGGCGACGGGTGATGTGCAGGGCGTCACGACCAACGCCAATGAAGGCGGCAGCGAGACGATCCTGGTCGTAGAAGACGATCCGGCGGTACGCCGCGTGACTGTTACCTTGCTCGAGAGCCTCGGCTACCGCGTCGTGCAGGCCGACGACGGCAAAGTCGGCCTCGATGTCCTGCGCAATCCGGACACGGTCGACCTCCTGTTCACGGACCTCATCATGCCGAACGGCATGAACGGACTGGAATTGTTGCAGAAGGCGCGCGAGCTGCGACCCGGCCTCAAAGCGCTATTCACCTCGGGGTATTCCGAGCAGTTTCTGAAAGGGCGCGGCGGCACGGACGAGAAGGTGCCGCTCGTGGGCAAACCCTATCGGCGCCAGCGGCTTGCGGACGCCGTGCGCGGCGCGCTCGACCAATCGAACTGAATGATTGTTGCCGTCGAGCCGCCGCAGGCTCGGCGGCCCGCGGCGGCACGTTCATTCATGAGCCCAATTTACTTCGAAGCCTGCTGCATCCGCTTGATCCACGCGTAGCGCTCCGTGTCCTTCCCGGCGTAGTCGGGATCGAGATAGATGAAGACGCGCTGGATCTTGAAGTCGCGCACTTCGAACACGTCGCACCAGCGGCCCGCGCCCCATTGCGGCTGGTCCGCGCGCCAGGGACCGTCACGATGTTCGCCGTGGCTCGTGCCTTCGACCACGAATGTGTCGGTGCCGGTCATGATGTAGTTGAAGTTCGAATAGTGATGGCGGATCCCTTTCAACGTACCGCCGACATCGGTGAACATCTGCTTGAGCTCGTCCTTGCCGTGCGCGATGCCCCATTTGGGGAAGAAGACCTGCACGTCGTCGGCGAACAGATCGAAGATGCTGCCGCCGTCCGATGTCTTGCCGCCGTTGTCGAACGCCTTCAAATATTCCAGGGCAACGGACTTGCGCTGCTCGTCGGTCATGGTCTGACGCGCGATCGCGGCGTTGACCGTGTCGGCGCCGGCGGCAACGGCACCGAGGCCTGCGGCTGCTGCCACGGCTCCGCCGACGAACTCGCGCCGCCCAATGCATTGCTCCGAATTCTTCTGTTCGATCTCTTTTGTCATGGGTTTCCTCCCGTCGCGCCCCCATCAAATTCGTACCGGGGGCTTGCAGCGATTGTTTGACCGCGGCGAGCGGCTGTCAACGAGGGCACACGGTTGGGGCGGTTCCCCGTCGGTTTGCGCTTCCCCGGTCTGCCGGATATGCCCCTATCGGGAGCCGCCGGATGGACTTCGAACTCTCCGAGGAGCAGCGCGCGTTTGGCGAGGTGGCGCGGAATTTCGCGCGCGAGGAAATGGCGCCGCAGGCGCGCCATTGGGACGAGCATTCGATCTTTCCGGTGGACGCGCTACGCAAGGCCGCCGCGCTCGGGTTCGGCGGCATTTATGTTCGGGAGGACGTGGGCGGCTCGAACCTCACGCGCCTCGACGCAGCCATCATTTTCGAGGAGCTCGCGCAGGGCTGTACGTCCACCGCCGCCTATCTCTCGATTCACAACATGGCGGCGTGGATGATCGACGCGTTCGGCGGCGAGGCGCAGCGTAGGCGCTTCCTGCCGAAGCTCTGCAGCATGGAACATTTCGCGAGCTATTGCCTGACCGAGCCGGATTCGGGCTCGGACGCGGCGAGCCTCAAGACCAAGGCCGTGCGCGAGGGCGATCATTATGTGCTCGACGGATCAAAGGCGTTCATTTCCGGCGGCGGCGTCTCGGACATCTATGTCTGCATGGTGCGCACAGACGGGACGGGGCCGAAGGGGATTTCCTGCATCGTCGTCGAAAAGGGGACGAAGGGGCTTTCCTACGGCGCGCAGGAGCAAAAGCTCGGGTGGAAATCGCAGCCGACGACCATGGTCAATTTCGCGAATTGCCGGGTGCCGGCGGCAAACCTGATCGGGCAAGAGGGCGACGGCTTCAAGATCGCCATGGCCGGGCTCGATGGCGGGCGGCTCAATATCGGCGCGTGCTCGATCGGCGGCGCGCAGTTCTGTCTCGACCGTGCGGTCGACTACATGCGCGAGCGCAAGCAGTTCGGCTCGCGGCTCGCGGATTTCCAGGCGCTCAGGTTCAAGGTTGCCGACTACGCGACCGAGCTCGAGGCAGCGCGGCTGTTGTTGTGGCGCGCAGCGCTCGCAGTCGGCAAGGGCGCGCCGAACGCGACGCGGCTCGCGGCCATGGCGAAGCGGCTCGCGACCGACGTCGGGTTCGAAGTGGTCAACGGCGCGCTGCAATTGCACGGCGGCTACGGGTACCTGCGCGATCATCCGATCGAACGCGTGCTGCGCGACGTGCGCGTGCATCAGATTCTCGAGGGCACGAACGAGATCATGCGTGTGATCGTCAGCCGCGATATGCTGGGGAACTGAGGAGAACGGCCATGGTGACCGGCGATCTTGCGCTCGCGGCTTCCGCCGTATTTGCAGGCGCTGCCATCTATATCAACGTCGCGGAGCAACCGGCGCGGCTCAAGCTGGATACGTCCGCGCTATTGACGCAATGGAAACCGAGCTACGCACGCGGTCTTCTGATGCAGGCGAGCCTTGCCATCGTTTCCGGCGCAGCCGGCGTGCTTGCTTTCATCTTCACTTTCGATTGGCGCTGGCTGCTCGGTGCGACGCTCATCCTCGCGAACTGGCCCTACACGTTGCTCATCATTGCTCTCACCAACAAGCAGCTTGGAGCGATCGCCCCCGAGCAGGCGGACGCCGAGACGCGAGGCCTGATCGAGCAATGGGGACGCCTGCACGCAGTGCGCAGCATGCTCGGGACCACTGCGACTGTTGCCTTCATCTGGGCGGCGAACTAAGGCGGGGTGCGTGAGCGAACTCGAAGTTCTGTTCGAGCGGCGCGGCGCGGCGGGCATCGTCACGCTCAACCGGCCGCAGGCGTTGAACGCGTTCGGCACCGAGACCGTGCGCGCGATGCGGCCGCAGCTTGCGAATTGGGCGAGCGACCGAGCGATTACCCGCGTCGCGATCAAAGCCGCCGGCGGGCGCGCGTTCGCGGCGGGCGGCGATGTCCGCGCCGTGTATGACCTGCACAAAAGCGGCCGCACAATTGAGGCCATCGATTTCTGGCGCGAGGAGTATCAGCTCAACGCCGAGATCAAGCGCTTTCCCAAACCTTACATCGCGCTGATCGAAGGCATCTGCATGGGTGGCGGGGTTGGGCTCTCGGTGCACGGGTCGCATCGCATTGCGGGCGACCGCTATCTGTTCGCGATGCCCGAAGTTTCAATCGGATTTTTCCCCGATGTCGGTGCGACCTACGCCCTTTCGCGGATGCCGGGGCGCGCGGGCACGTATCTCGCGCTCACCGGCGCGCGGCTCGGACCGGGCGAGGGGATAGGGCTCGGTCTCGCCACCCATCGCGTGGCGACGGCGCGGTTTCCGGAGCTGCTCGATGCGTTGGCTGCGGACGATGACGTGGACGGCACGCTCGCCGCTTTCGGCACCAGTCCCGAGCCCAATACGCTCGCGTCGCGAATGGATCTGATCGGGCGGGCCTTCAGCGGCGCGACGGTGGAAGCAATCCTGGAAAATCTCGATCGTGAGGCGAAGGGGAGCGGCGAAGACGCCCGCTTTGCCGGCGAACAGGCTGCAGCGATCCGCACCGAGTCGCCGACGAGCCTCAAAATCGCGCTTGAGCAGATGCTGCGCGGGCCGAAGCTCGATTTTGCCGCAGCCATGCGCACTGAGTTCCGCATTGTGAACCGGGTCGCGCGCGGGCATGATTTCTACGAGGGCGTGCGCGCCACGCTCATCGACAAGGACAACCAGCCGCGCTGGAAGCCGGCCTCGCTCGCGGAAGTGAGCGAAGAACAAGTGGCGGCGTACTTCGCGCCGCTTGCGCCGCAAGCCGAGGAATTGCCGCTCGCATGACATCGATCGATCCCACGGATCCGGCAGCACCCATCGACGCGATCGGCCCGCATACGGTCGAGCTCGGGCCTTGGCGCCGGCGGCTGATCCGCTTTCAACGCGTCGCCGGCGGGTTCATGATTTTCAAGGGGCTCACCCACTGGACGAGCCTGCTCGGATTCGGCGACGGTCCGGCCTCGCGGTTTCAGCAACAGCCGCTCGACGGGCAGGCGGCGACGGTGTTCTTCGCCGTGATCGATCTGGTCGCCGGTGTCGCGCTCTGGCTCGGCTCGACCTGGGGCGCGATGCTTTGGCTGCTCACGGCGGCGGCGCAGGTCCTGGCCGACGTCGTCGTGCTCGAACTTTCGGGCTTCAACGTGCTGCTCACGATGATCGAAGTTCTGTTGGTCGCGGGGTACGTGATCATCCGCTTCATGGTTCACGTGGAGTCGGGAAACAGAAGATAAAAAGCGTACGGGAGGAAGGGCGTCATGGCGCGCATCGGCTTCATCGGACTCGGCAACATGGGGCTGCCCATGGCCGTCAATCTCGTCAAAGCCGGACACGAGGTCGCCGGCTTCGATCTGTTTCCGCAGGGCGTCGAAAAGTTGAAGGCGTCGGGCGGCAAGGCGGGCGCGAGCATTGCCGATCTCGCGGCCGGATCGGAAATCGTCATCACGATGCTGCCCGCGGGCAAGCACGTGCGCGAAGTCTATCTCGACGGCGAAGGCATCATCGCGACGGCGAAGCCTGGGACGCTCCTGATCGACTCGTCCACGATCGATGTTGACAGCGCACGCGCGGTCGAAGCCGCGGCAAGGGCAAAGGGACTGATGATGCTCGACGCGCCGGTCTCTGGCGGCGTCGGCGGCGCGCAAGCGGCAACGCTCACGTTCATGGTCGGCGGGGCCGACGGTGCGTTCGCCAAGGCCGAACCCGTGCTTGCGGCCATGGGAAAGACCGTGGTGCATGCGGGTGCCGCCGGTGCGGGGCAGGCAGCCAAAATCTGCAACAACATGATCCTCGGGATTTCCATGATCGGCGTCAGCGAAGCGTTCGTGCTCGCGGAAAAACTCGGGCTCGACAAGCAGAAGCTCTTCGACATTTCCTCCAAGTCGTCCGGCCAGTGCTGGTCGCTGACTGCCTATTGCCCGGTGCCGGGTCCGGTGCCGGCGTCGCCTGCGAACCGCGACTACCAGGCGGGATTTACCGCCGCGATGATGCTTAAGGATTTGCGGCTCGCGCAGGACGCGGCGCGCGCCGGCGGTGCGACCACGCCATTGGGGGCGGAGGCGGCAGCTCTTTATGGTCTCTATGTGGGACAGGGGGAGGGCGGCCGCGACTTTTCCGGGATCATTCAATTCCTGCGCGGGGCTTGAGGTCGATCGAACTCGATCTTCCGCGTCAAGACTCCGTCAATCCTATTCGGTCAGGAAACATTTATCCTGCAATTTAAGCCTTCCTTTGCGCGTCTTCTGTAGAAGTGCACTTCAAGAGCGGGGAAAAATAACCGCCGATCGAAGTCACTCGGAGAGGCGTGAAATGAAAAACGTTGCGCGCGCGGTCGAGGCCGCCGCACCTAAGGAGCTTCCGCAAGAACTTGCGGCGCCCTATCTCGAGGCCTTGACGCTCGTCGAGCGCCTGCATCGTCGACTCCTCGACGTCATCAAGGATGAGTTTGATCGGCGAGGGCGGTCGGACATCAACAGCGTCCAGGCGCTGCTCCTGTTCAACATCGGGGACTCGGAATTGACAGCCGGAGAGCTGCGTACGCGCGGCTACTATCTCGGTTCGAACGTTTCCTACAATCTGAAGAAGCTCGTCGAGATGGGCTATCTGCATCACCAGCGGTCGCGGCTCGACCGCCGCTCGGTGCGCATCAGCCTGACCGAGAAGGGCTCGGAAGTGCACGAGATCGTCAAGCAGCTCTATGAGAAGCACGTTCGCACGCTCGAACAGGTCGGCGGCATCAACAGCAACGACCTGCAAGTGCTCAACAAGGCGCTGCAGCGGCTCGAGCGGTTCTGGACCGACCAGATCCTCTACCGGCTCTGAGACGACCCGGAATTGATCGAAGCCCCGGCCGCAAGCCGGGGCTTCGTCTATTTCGAGCGTAAATGCGCTGACGTCCGTGTGGAAACCGGCCGCCTGTCACAGTCTCGCCGCGTTGTTCGGCGACCAAGCCCGTGATAGGCGGACTCGAATGGGGCCCCCGGCGCGGCGCGAGCGGGGACGGATCGGACGGGAGCGGCAGTGGCGCGAAATCCTGATGATGCCGGGCCATCGCGGCGCGTGGTGGTGAAGCACCTTGCGGCTGCGGGCGCGGCTTCGCTCGTCCCCGGCTTTGCGTTCGCGCAAGATCAGTCCGCGCAATCCATGCTTGGGCGAGCGGCCGAGTGGAGCGAGGGATTTGATTCCGCCTCGCGCACGATCGCCATGCCGAGCGCGCGCTTTGCGACGCTGACTGCGAGCACGGTGCAGTCGCTGGAAAAAGCGATCCAGGAATATTCGCAGATCGTCAAGCGCGGCGGCTGGCGCGAAGTGCCGGCGGACGAGCGGCTGCGCGTCGGCATGCAGCACCGGAGCGTGGTGCCGCTCCGGCAGCGTTTGATCGTGAGCGGCGATCTCGACCAGGCAGCGGGCGTGTCGGATATTTTCGACTCCTACGTCGAAGCCGCGGTGCGGCGCTTCCAGGCGCGCAACGGCATTTCCGCCGACGGCGTGCTGCGCGACTCGACCGTGTCGGCATTCAACGTGCCCGCCGAGGTGCGGCTGCGCCAGCTCGAGACGAACGTCGTGCGCGTTCGCTCGATGTCCGGGTACCTGGGCGACCGCTACGCGGTGGTGAACATTCCCGCGGCGCATCTGGAGGCGGTCGAGAACGGCAGTTCGGTTTCGCGCCACACGACGATCGTCGGCAAACCCGACCGGGCCTCGCCGGTAATTCAGGCGAAGATCATCGAGGTGAATTTCCATCCGTTCTGGACGGTGCCCGTCAGCATCATCCAAAAGGATCTCATTCCGAAAATGCAGGCCGAGCCCGACTATCTCGCCAAGAACAAGATCCGCATCTACGACAAACGCGGGCGCGAATTGCAGCCGGAGCAGGTGAATTGGCAGAGCGACGAAGCGGTCGATTACATGTTCAAGCAGGACCCGGGCGAGCTCAACTCCATGGGTACGATCCGCGTCAACATGCCGAACTCGCACTCGGTGTATATGCACGATACGCCCTCGAAGAACCTGTTCGGCGAAGACCAGCGATTCCATTCGTCGGGCTGCGTGCGGGTGCAGAACATCCGCGACTTCGTCGTGTGGCTACTCAAGAACACGCCGAGTATGCCGCGTGGGCAGGTCGATAGCCTGGTCAAAAGCGGCGAGCGCTACGACGCGAAGCTCGCCAAGCCCGTCCCGGTCTATTGGGTCTACATCACCGCTTGGGCCAATCCGGACGGCGT
>JBBDYN010000018.1:17299-36157 GCA_040901465.1 Xanthobacteraceae bacterium | reverse complement strand
GTAGCCGTTTGCCCAAGCTTGCGGCTTTCGGTCCCCATGCGCAAGCATGCATTCGTCGATTGACGGGACACTCGTCGAAAAGCGCTGCTCACTAACGTTCTCGGACAACCCGACACGCGCATTGGATTTCGCCGTCCGCGATAACGGCGCCGCTGATTATTTCTGAATTCACGAGAGCTGCGTCCTCATATTGCGCAGTTTTCGGCGAGCAATCTTCAGTTGCGCCGGCCTTTTGCCTAAGCGACAATGACTTGGGCACCCCGCTGGAGGGACAATCGATGCCAGTCTCAGCTCGCGTAGAATCTCGTATTTCAAGCCAATTGAAAAAATACCAGTCGATTTTGTCGAGTGCGCAGCAGCGGGACGTCAGCGAGAACGA
This sequence comes from Xanthobacteraceae bacterium, assembly GCA_040901465.1. GTDB lineage: Bacteria > Pseudomonadota > Alphaproteobacteria > Rhizobiales > Xanthobacteraceae > JAUSIF01. The sequence goes on along the minus strand of JBBDYN010000018.1, from coordinate 35,778 downwards.
CACAGTCGTCATCATTGCTGACATGCTTTCGGACATTCTCGGTTACGACAAGTATCAACACATCACTACCGAATATTCGATCCGCAACACGTACGTCGACTTGGCCGTCGCCGTGGACAAGGAGATCAGGTTCCTGATTGAAGCAAAGGCAATTGGAAGTGAGTTGAAGGACGTACACGTAAAGCAAGCAATCGACTACGGGGCAAACCAAGGTATCGAATGGATTGTCCTTTCAAACGGCGCAATATGGCGGGCTTACAAGATTCATTTTGGACAACCCATCGACAAGTTACTCGTATTCGAAATCGATTTGCTATCCGATAATTCGAAGAAGGCCGATCTGATTGAGTGCTTCGGATGCCTTAGTCGAGAAGGCTTTTCAAAGAGCACGATGGCGGATCTGCTTGAGCAAAAGCAGATCACAAGCAAGTTCGCTATTGCGTCAGTATTACTCGGCGAATCAATGCTCGACGAATTGCGCCTTGAGTTGCGCAGATTGTCTCCCGGACTCAAGGTCGATACCGACTATCTAGCGTCAATATTGGCGCAGGAAGTAATCAAGCGCGAATTGGTCGACAGCGACGACGCCAAGACGGCCGCCGGCATGGTCAAACGCCTGCAACGAGGTCTTGCTCGGAGAAGAGCCGCATCTGCGTCAGAAAGCGAAGAAGACCAGCAAAGCAGTACTGGGGCATCGAATCCTTCGCCTGATCGCGGCACGACCGTCGTTCCCAAGGCTGGCGAGAAGCCGCCCCCCGTAAGCCGTTAGGTGCAACGAAGCGAAGTCTCGTTGCGCTCAATTGCGCGCGTTGAGTTAAGTTTTCAATCGTTAGCGCCCATTGCGATCAAATTCGCACCGCGAATATCTCCTTCGCGTTAGTCGGCTCTTGCAATATATCCAGCGACGCACACGGGTCGGAAGCATGAAGCCGCGATCCGGGGCGAGAGCACGCGCGGAGCGCATATGGGACGAGCCATCCGCCGCTGGGACTTCTGGATCGACCGCGGCGGGACCTTCACCGACGTCGTCGCGCGCCGCCCCGACGGCGGGCTGATCGCGAGGAAGCTGCTTTCGGAAAATCCCGGCGCCTATCGCGACGCGGCCGTGCAAGGTATCCGCGATTGCCTCGGCCTTGCTGCGGGCGCGCCGATCCCGGCCGGCACCATCGGCGCGGTCAAGATGGGAACCACGGTCGCCACGAACTCGCTCCTCGAGCGCAAGGGCGAGCGCACCGCACTCCTGATCACCAAAGGCTTCCGCGACGCGCTCAAGATCGGCTACCAGGCGCGGCCGAAGATTTTCGCGAAGGAGATCATCAAGCCCGAAATGCTGTTCGAGCGCGTGGCCGAGATCGACGAGCGCGTGCGCGCGGACGGCGCAGTGGAGCAGGCGCCCGATCTGCAAGCCGTCCGCGCGGAGCTTGCGGATATCAAGGCCGCAGGCATTCGCGCGATCGCGATCGTATTCATGCACGCCTATCGCTTTCCGGCGCACGAGCAGGCGGCGGCGAAGCTCGCGCGCGCGATGGGCTTCACGCAGGTCTCCGTCAGTCACGAAATTTCGCCGCTGATCAAGCTCGTCGGCCGCGGCGACACCACCGTTGTCGACGCGTACCTGTCGCCGATCCTGCGCCGCTATGTGGCGCAGGTGGCGGAGGAGCTGGGAATTGGGCAGGCGAACACTTCTTCACCCTCCCTTGGAAGGGGAGGGTCGGCGCCGAAGGCGCCGGGGTGGGGTGATACGGGCAAGCAATTCACCCCCTCCCGCCTGCCTTCGGCCGGCGACCTCCCCCTTCCAGGGGGAGGTGAAGAGGAAGCAATTCGTTTGATGTTCATGATGTCCTCGGGCGGACTCACGGCCGCCAATCTTTTCCAGGGCAAGGACGCGATCCTGTCCGGCCCGGCCGGCGGTGTCGTCGGCATGGTCGAGACCGGCCGCGCCGCGGGCTTCACGCGGCTGATCGGCTTCGACATGGGCGGCACATCCACCGACGTCTCGCACTATGACGGCGAGTACGAGCGCGCCTTCGAAACCGAAGTCGCGGGCGTGCGCATGCGCGCGCCCATGATGCTGATCCACACGGTCGCCGCCGGCGGCGGCTCGATCCTGCAATTCGATGGCTCGCGCTTTCGCGTCGGTCCCGACAGCGCCGGCGCCGACCCCGGACCGAAAAGCTATCGCCGCGGCGGGCCGCTCGCCGTCACCGATGCGAACGTGATGACCGGCCGGCTCATTCCGGATTTCTTCCCGAAGATTTTCGGGCCCAATCAGAGCGAGCCGATAGACGCCAAATCCGTGCGCGAAGCATTCGCGACAATGGCGAAGGAAATCGGCGACGGCAGCACGCCGGAGCAGGTCGCCGACGGTTTTATCCATATCGCCGTGGAGAACATGGCGAACGCCATCAAGAAGATTTCCGTGCAGCGCGGCTATGACGTGACGCGCTACGCGCTCAACTGCTTCGGCGGCGCCGGCGGCCAGCATGCCTGTCTCGTCGCCGACAGCCTCGGCATCGAGACCGTGCTCATCCACCCGCTATCCGGACTCCTTTCGGCCTACGGCATGGGGCTCGCTGACATCCGGGCGACGCGACAACAGGCGGTGGAGGAACAATTTGGCCCGCAGGCGAAAAAAGCAGTCGAGGAGCTGGGTGCGAAGCTCGGCGCCGATGCGGCCGCCGAGGTCGAAGGCCAGGGCGTCCCGCGCGCCGACATCAAAGTCTTCGTGCGCGCGCATATTCGCTACGCGGGCACGGATACGGCGCTGGAAGTTCCAGCCTACTCGCTCTCTGTCATCCCGGACGCCGCCGAAGGCGGCGATCCGGGATCCAGAAACACCGGTGGCCCTGGATCCCGGGTCTCGCCGCGGAGTTTATCCTTGGGCGCGCCGAAGGCGCGTCCCGAGGGCGGCTCGCCCGGGATGGCATTGCAGGCGATGAAATCCACCTTCGAAACAGCCCACCGCGCCCGCTTCGGCTTCATCGACGAGTCGAAGGAGCTGGTCGTCGAGGCGGTTTCAGTCGAAGCGGTCGGCGGCGGCGCCAAGTTCGAGGAGCCGGAAGCGGCGGTGGCGGCGGCTCCCCTGCCTGCACCCGCGCGCAAGACGCGCTTCTTCATCAACGACGCTTGGCACGACGCCGCCGTGCATCTGCGCGACGGCCTGAAATCCGGCCATCGCATCGCCGGCCCCGCGATCGTCATCGAGCCGCACCAGACGATCGTGGTCGACGACGGCTGGCAGGCCGAGATCAATCCGAGGAATCACCTCGTGCTGACGCGCGTGAAGGCGCGCGCCCGTACGCGCGCGATCGGCACCGAGGCCGATCCGGTGATGCTCGAGATTTTCAACAATCTCTTCATGTCGATCGCCGAGCAGATGGGCGTCGTGCTGCAGAACACGGCGTACTCGGTGAACATCAAGGAGCGGCTCGATTTTTCCTGCGCCGTGTTCGACGCGGACGGCAGTCTCGTCGCCAACGCGCCGCACATGCCGGTGCATCTCGGCTCCATGGACAAGTCGGTGGAGACCGTGCTGCGCGAGAATAAGGGCAAGCTCAGACCCGGCGACGCCTACGCACTGAACACGCCTTACAACGGCGGCACGCATCTGCCCGACATCACGGTTTGCACTCCTGTCTTCGATGAGGCGGACCAGGAAATCCTGTTCTGGGTCGCTTCCCGCGGCCATCACGCCGACATCGGCGGAATCACCCCAGGCTCAATGAGCCCGCGCGCCGTCGTCATCGAAGAGGAAGGTGTCTATATCGACAATTTCAAGATCGTGGATCAGGGCCGCTTCCGGGAGAAAGAGCTTTACGAACTCCTGCGCGGCGCCAAGTATCCCGCGCGCAATCCTCTGCAGAACGTGAATGATCTGAAGGCGCAAATCGCCGCAAACGAAAAAGGCGTGCGGGAAGTCAGGCGAATGATTGCCCATTTCGGGCTCGACGTCGTCACCGCCTACATGGGGCACGTCCAGGACAACGCGGCCGAGTCGGTGCGCCGTGTGCTCGATCGTCTGCACGACAGCGAATTCTCTTACGAGATGGACCAGGGCGCCATCGTCAAGGTCAAGATCACCGTCGACAAGGCGCGGCGCGAGGCCGTTGTCGACTTCGCCGGCACCAGCCCCGAGCAGAAGACGAATTTCAACGCGCCCGCTCCGGTAACCCGTGCCGCGGTGCTCTATGTCTTCCGCGTCATGGTCGATGATGAAATCCCGATGAACGCCGGTTGCCTGCGCCCGATCAGCATCGTCATTCCGCCACGCTCTTTGCTTTCGCCCGAATATCCAGCGTCGGTTGTCGCCGGCAACGTCGAGACCTCGCAGGCGGTGACGAACTGCCTGTTCGGCGCGCTTAATGCGCTCGCCGCGGCGCAAGGCACCATGAACAACCTCACGTTCGGCAACGACAGGTATCAGTATTACGAGACGATCTGCTCCGGCTCCCCGGCCGGCCCCGGCTTCGACGGCACCGATGCCGTGCACACCCACATGACCAACACGCGCCTCACCGATCCCGAGGTGCTGGAATTCCGTTTCCCCGTACTCCTTGAAGATTTCCATATCCGGAAAGACTCCGGCGGCCGCGGCAAATGGAAAGCCGGCGACGGCGTCCATCGCCGCATTCGTTTCCTCGAAAAGATGGATTGCGCGATTCTATCCGGTCATCGCCGCGTGCGGCCCTTCGGCCTTGAAGGCGGCGAAGCCGGCCAGGTCGGCAGGAATTCCGTGCGCCGCAAGGACGGCCGTATCGAAAATCTCGAAGGCTGCGATCAGACCGTGCTCGACGCGGGCGAAGCCGTGATCATCGAGACGCCCACTGCGGGCGGCTTCGGCGATCCGAATGAGCGCGCTTGAAGCCTACCGACGTCATGCCCGCGCTTGTCGCGGGCATCCACGTCTTACGACGGTACCGCGATATAAAGACGTGGATGGCCGGGACAAGCCCGGCCAGGACGACCCAATCGCGTCTCACTGCGCAAGTTGATTGCCCCGCGGCAGATTGAACACCGACGCCGGCTCCGAGCTCGCCTTCTGCTCCGCGATCGATTCCGGACTCATCAGGTCGGCGCCGACCGTGCTGGATTTTTTCGCGGCACTTCCAATCGATCCCGTGACGACCGGGTCCGCGCCCAATCGCGCATTCGGAATCCGGCCCGGCGGCACGAGGCCATAGGGATTCTGCTTGCCGGTCGGATATCCGGGCGGCTCCTGCATCGGCACGGGAGCCTGAGCCGGCGCCGGCGCGCCGAGCGCTTGCCGCACCCGGTCTGCGAGCGGCGCTTGTGCGCTGAACGATTGCGGCGGCGGTGCCTGGCCGCCGAGCACGAGCGGCGGGCCCGCCGCGCGTATCGCCGGCTCGCGCTCGATCACCATCGGACCGGCCATCGCACCTTGGACGGGCTGCGGTGCATTCTGCGACCACGGCGACGCCGCGCGAGCGTCCGCAACTTGCGGCGCATTCTGCGCCCAAGGCGCCGGCGCCGCGCGCGCGACCGGCACGTTTTCCGGCAGGCGCGGCGCCGGCTGCCGGATCGTCATCGGCTCGGGCTTGCAGACGTTGCGCCCGGAAGCGCGGCGCGCGAGATCGACGTGGATGTGGTCGTAGTGGAACATGTCGGCGCCGGGCGCGAGCACCGTCGAAAAGCGCTCGCACGCCGCCGCATGTACCGTGCGGAGAAACCCCTGCTCTTCCGGCCGGCCCTTCCACCCGTCCTTCACCTTCAGCTCGCGGCCATCGGCAAAACGGAAGCTCGCAATGTCGAGCGCGTTACCGAAAGCATGTTCGGAGATCGCGGCACCCGGCTGGCCGTTCATGGTGCGGCAGGAATAGGCCGAGATCTGCTTGACCTCGCTCACCGGCGAGCCGAACCAGGCCATCGCCGCCGGCTGAATCGCCTCGTGAAACCAGCCTTCCACGTTCGCCACCAGCGGACAGGCGAGCGTCGCCTTCGGCTCGAGCGCGACGAAGCCGCCGCTCACGGCCGCCACCTTGAACGGCCGCGTCATGCCGCAGACGCCGTTGCCGTTCAGCGCCGATTCCGGCTCCATGAATTGCGAAGACTGCACGAGGCGCTGCGCGACGCATTGCTCTTCGGCTTCCGCGCGCCAAGGTTCGCGCTCCTCGTAATCGAAGACGCGGCAGCCGACGAGCCCAAAAGCGACGATCGGGATGACGAGATACCGGACAACACCACGCGCCATGACCCGGAAAATGCGAGCGGCGCGCTTAAGGCGGGATCAATGAAGTTCGTTAACGCGCGCTCAATCATGCGCGCCGCGCCGCCGCTTGCCGCGCCGCGATCTCGCCCGATTTGATCCACAAGATTTTCCGGTAATTCAGCACCGTTGCTGCATCTATTTTGTGCAGCGCTGCTGCGTCACCGCATGACGACATAACGACAATTTGCCGACGGCGTCGTAAAAGCCCGATATTCGCGCTGCGATGCACAATAAAGGCCACTTGCCGCGTTGCCCCCAACCCCTACGTTCCCTCCTCGCAGGCTCAACGACCCAGGAGCAAGACCATTGGATCTCGCCCAAAGGATCAACGTGCTGGCGATCTGCGCCGCCTTCGTATTCGTGGGGGCAATCCTGCTCGGCATGTTCTGAGCTAATTCATTGGCCGCCAGGCTCCCAAAGCCTGGCAGCGATGAGCGGAATAGGCGCCGGAGGGAACAGCCCCTCCGGCGCTTCCGATTCCGGGACCGGCCGGTCTGCTACCCTCGGCTCATGTCCCATGAGCCCGAACCCGATGATCCGTTTGGAAAGCGCCCGGGCGAGGTCGCAATCGACCTGCCCGCGGACTTCAACGCCGGCCTCTATTTCATCGGCACGATCCACACCCCCTGGAAGAACCGCGCCGAGTGCCCGAAGAACCCCCGGGAGGCCAGGGGCGCCATCTGCACCATCGAAGTGGACGCCCGCTTTCGCGTGGCGCTCTCCGGGCTCGAACGCCTTTCGCACCTCGTGGTGCTCTACTTCATGGACCGCGCCCGCCGCGATCTCGTGTTGCAGGTGCCGCGACATCTTGGCGAGCCGCGCGGCACGTTTGCCCTGCGCTCGCCGGCGCGGCCCAATCCCGTCGCGCTCTCCGTCGTCCCGCTCCTGAAGATCGAGGGAACCCGTCTGACCGTCTCCGGCCTCGACTGCCTCGACGGCACGCCGCTCCTCGATCTCAAGCCCTATTACGCCACGGTTGATGGCGCCGGCGTGGAGGCGGCCGGAACCGGTTCCCCGGCCGCGCCGGAGGGATAACTTCGCGGATCCGCGGCGTTATCAATTTCCGCGCCTTGCCATAGAGTCTGCGCACCGATTCCGGACCAAAGTCGCCCATGCCTCCCGCCGCCCTCACCGGCCGTGACCTGCGGCTCGATTTTTTCCGCGGTCTCTCGCTTTGGTTCATTTTCCTCGATCACATTCCCTCGAACCGCCTGTCCTGGCTGACGATCCGCAATTACGGGTTCAGCGACGCCGCAGAAATTTTCGTGTTCATCTCCGGTTTCACGGCCGCGTTCGTCTATGGGCGCGTGATGCTCGACCGCGGCTTCGTGGTCGCGAGCGCACGTATTCTGAAACGCGTCTGGCAGCTCTACGTCGCGTTTGTCTTCCTTTCCGTCATTTACATCGCACAGACCGCATACGTCGCACATCACTTCGACAACCCGCTCTTCGCCGACGAGATGGTCGTCCTGCATTTTCTTCAACGCCCGGAAATTATTCTCGTCGAAGTGCTGCGACTGAGATTTCTGCTCGCCAACGTGAACATACTGCCGCTTTACATCCTGTTGATGCTCGTATTGCCGATCATGTTGTGGTTGATCCTTCGCTCGCCGCCGCTTGCGTTCGCCTTTTCGCTCGCGATCTGGTCGGCCGCCTATTTCGGAGGATTGAACCTCAAGCTTTATCCGGTGGAACAGGATTGGTTCTTCAATCCGTTCGCCTGGCAGTTGCTGTTTTTTCTCGGCGCCTGGTGCGCCGTCGGCGGCGCGACTTGGGTGCGGCCGCTCTACCAATCGAACACGGTCTTCGCGATCTGCGTCGTCTATCTCTTGCTCGCTTTTGCGCTTTCCATCACCCGCGTGTTTCCGGAATCGGTACGTTTGCTACCGGAATGGCTGCTTATTTTTCCGCTCGACAAGTCCGGCCTGTCCCCGCTGCGGCTTGCGCATTTTCTGGCGCTCACCATCCTGGTCGTGCGCTTCGTCCCCCGGGACGCCGCCTTCCTGCGCACTCCATGGGCGCAGCCGGTGATCATGTGCGGCCGGCACTCGCTCGAAATCTTCTGTCTCGGCGTTTTCCTATCGTTAATGGGTGGTTTCCTGCTCATCGAGGTTTCCGGGACTTTGGCCATGCAGGTGGCGGTAAGCCTCTTTGGCCTCGCGATCATGGTAGGACTCGCTGCACTAATGTCGTGGTACAAAAGCCTCGACCGGCGGGTTCCAAAACAGCCGGCGACCCGATGAGCTGGGGGGTCACGACCATGAGGGCTGGTGCCGCGCTGGCGGCATTCCTCGCGCTTGCGCCGGTGGCAACCGCTGCCACCGATGAGCATTGCATCGTTCCCGCCTTCCTGGTCGAACCGCTCGCCCAATTGCCGCGCGCGACGATCGCGGCAAAGCGCGACCGCAAGCTCGAGATTCTCCTCATCTCCGGTTCGCCGTCGCAGACCGGCGCCGCCAAAGGATTGCGCTCGTACCCGTCCGTTTTCGAAGATGCGTTGCGCCAGCGGCTGCCTGGTTTGGATATTCACCTCGTCGTTCGCGCCGCGCCGCGCCGTTCCGTGGCCGATACGCTGCCCAAGCTGTCGGAGATGCTCGCCGAGTTTCAACCGGCATTGGTGATCTGGCAGGCCGGTACCGCCGACGCCTATCTCGGGGTCGAGGCCGACGATTTCGCCGACACCCTGCGCCGCGGCATTGCGACCGTGCTCAAGAGCGGCGCCGACGCCGTGATTGTCGACATGCAATACAGCCCTCGCACCGACCGGCTGATCGATACCCCCAATTACCTTGCCCAAATGCGCTGGCTTGCCGAGACCATGGACGTGCCGCTATTTAGCCGCTACGAAATCATGCGCTATTGGAGCGACAGCGGCGCCTTCGATCTCACCTCGCTGAAGAACGACGGATTGTTTGAAAAAGTTCATATGTGCATTGGAAATCTCCTGGCCGACTTTGTCGCACGCGGCGCATCGCTGGACGAATTCAAGGGCACCGGCCGATGAATTTTTTCCGGACTTCGACCGTGGCCTTTGCCGCGGCCGGAATTCTCTCGCTCACCGCGACAGTGGGGACAGCCGGGCCGTCCCGGATCGCCTGCGGCGACGCGGTCAAACTCACGCACCTGGCACGGCCGTTGAATCATTTCTCCACGCGCCTCGCCCATGGCGATCCGGTGACCATCCTCGCGATCGGCTCGTCTTCCACCGCGGGCACCGGCGCGAGCCGCATTGAATTCAATTATCCGAGCCGGCTTGAGGCCGAGCTGCATAGGCTTTTGCCGAATGCGCGTCTCCGCGTGCTGAACCACGGCATTGGCGGCGAGGATGCGATCGAGATGCTCGTACGCATCGGCCGTGAAATGGTTTCGGAAAAACCCGACCTCGTCCTCTGGCAGGTCGGCACCAACGCGCTCCTGCGCGAACAGGGTGTTGGCCCGCAAGCCGTGATCATCCGCGAGGGCCTGCGGCGCATCCGCGAGGGCGGCGCCGACGCGGTGCTGATCGACCCTCAATTCGCCCCGAAGGTGCTGCGTGACCCGGACGCGAGGCCCATGGTGGCGCTGCTCGCGAAGCTCGCCGACGACGCCGGCGTACCCGTCTTCCGCCGTTTCGCGCTGATGGAATATTGGCACGAGGTGCGCGAGATCGCGTTCGCGGACATTCTCTCGCCCGACCTCTTCCACATGAACGACTGGAGCTACGGCTGCTTCGCGGCCAGCCTCGCGACCGCGTTGAAAGCCGCGATCAGTCCGCCCGCCGGCGAGCCCGCGAAGGAAGTTGTCAGCCGCCCCAAGGGACCGGCGGCCGGCAGCGATCCCGTCACGCACGTCTCAGCGCCGCGCTAGCAGGCGCGGAAAATTCTACTCGTCGTGAAATTCCACCGGCGGCATGGCCGCGCGGCTGACTTGCAACCGGAAAATATCCGGCCGCGAATAATGTCCGGTGACGTCGAGCGTCCGGCGTGACCGCGCCGCGGCCTCGCGCTCGATCTCGCCGTAGAGAACGCCCCGTTCCCGGTGCAGCGGCCCGGCCGTGATCTTTCCGAACGGCCGCACGAGCACCGCGTCGCCGTCGCAAAGCCAATCCTCCTCGTCGACCACTTTCTCGCGCTCGGGAAAACCCGAGGGTAGATCCTTGCCCTGCATCGCGGTGCCCGCACCGATCACCCAGCAGCCCCCTTCGCGCGCGATGTGCTTCATGGTCGCGATCCACTCGTCGCCGCAATCCCAGGTCGGCGCGACCAGGATTTCCATGTTCTGCGCGTAGAGCGCGTAGCGCGAGAGCGGCATGTAATTTTCCCAGCAGATGAGCACGCCGAGCCGCCCGACCGGCGTGTCCACGACTTTCAAGCCGCGCGCATCGCCGAAGCCCCACACCATCCGCTCCGGATTGGTCGGCATCAGCTTGCGGTGGCGGTTGAGGATCGCGCCGTCCGGCCCGATCACGACCACGGTGTTGAACAAGGTCGAGCCGCTGAATTCGAAATCTAGCTCGTGGATGCCGAGCACGACCGTCATCTTGTGCTTCCACGCGGCCTCGTAGACCGGCGCGAGATGATCGGAGGAAAGATCGACTGCGTTTTCGCGCAGACGATTGTGGATTTGGCTCGACAACGACATGTCGCGGCCCGGCTGTACGCGCCACACCCAGGCCGGATAGCCCGGCACGTAGGCTTCCGGAAACACAATGAGCGCCGTGCCGTTCGCCGCCGCCTCGCCGATATCCGCCACGACCTGCGCGATCGTGGCCGTGCGGTCGAGCGTCACCGGCGGCTTCTGCACCACCGCCACCTTGCCCGCCATGAATGCCTCCCGAATCGCGGCACTATAGCCGCGCCGCAGGCTTGACGCTGCGGCCGCTTTCATTTAACAGTTCGGTTAAATAACGTACGGCTCAAGCGGAGGCTTTTATGGCCGCACTACCATCCCTCTTCGGCGCGCTCGCTGATCCCACGCGGCTCGCCATCGTCGAGCGGCTCCTGCGCGAGGGCGAACGCTCGGTCGGCGAGATCGCCAAGCCACTGCCGCTTACGCTGCCTGCGATCTCGCGCCACATCCGCGTATTGGAGGAGGCGGGGATCCTCGAGCGTCGCATCGACCGCCAATGGCGTCGCTATCGCGTCCGCGCGCAGGCCATGCGCGACCTCGATGAATGGATGAAGATCTATCGCTCGTTCTGGACCGCCTCGCTCGATCGGCTCGAGCGCATGGTCGAAAAACGGAGGCGCAATTGAGCTCGGATGCCGACCGCACGCTGCGGATCGAGCGCGTCGTCAACGCGCCGGTGGAAGAAGTGTTCGACGCCTTCGTTACGCCCGAGCGTCTCGCCGACTGGTGGGGACCCGAAGGCGTGACGATCCCGGAATATTCCATGGACGTGCGGCCGGGCGGGAAGTGGCGCACGGTGATGCAGCTTCCCGACGGCAACAAGCCCGAGGTGAGCGGCGTCTATCGCACAATCGAAAAGAACAAGCGGCTCGTCTTCACCTGGGCCTGGAAACAGGAAGATGGCTCGCGCGGCCACGAGACCGAGGTGACGGTCACGTTCGAGCCGGCCGGCAAGAACACGAAGCTCACGCTCGTGCAGTCGGTCTTCGCCGAGACCGTCCATCGCGACCGCCACGGCCAGGGCTGGGAATCGAGTTTCAACTCGCTCGCAAACCATCTCGCCAAAAAGAACTGAACGACACGCCGAAATGAATCGGGAGGAATTGACATGGCTACTTTGCAGATTCTCGGTGCCCCGCCATCCACCTACACGCGCATCGTCCGCATGGTCGCGCACGAGAAAGGCGCGCCCTATGAATTCATCGTCGCGCCGCCTCATAGCCCGGAAGTGAAGGCAATCCATCCCGCGGGCAAAGTGCCGGTCATGCGGCACGGCGACGTGACCATGTTCGAATCGAGCGCGATCGCGCACTATATCGACACTCATTTCGACGGCCCGCCGCTCACGCCGCGCGACAAGAAGGGCGACCGCGAAGTGGAGATGTGGATCTCGTACGTCAACACGGTGACGGATCCGCTGATGATCCGCCGCTATCTATTCAGCTATCTGTTCCCGAAGACGCCTGACAAGAAGCCCGACCGCGCCGCAATCGAGGCCATGCAGCCCGAGCTCGCGCGCGAGATCGACGTACTCGATCAGGCGCTCGCCGAAACCGGTCATCTCGTCGGCGGCAAGCTCACGATCGCGGACATCTATTTGCTGCCGATCATCGCCTATCTGAAGCAGACGCCCGAAGGCGGGCCGCTGGTCGCCAAGGCAAAAAGTCTTTCGACCTTCTTCGACCGGCACGCGCAGCGGTCGAGCTTCAAGGCGACCGAGCCGCCGCCGCGCCCGAATTAGCCCGCGTACAATTTACGCGCCTCACCCTCGCTCGGCGTTGATCGGAAAGACGAGACACGTCGTCGTGGCGTGTGCGTAGATCTTGTCCGCGGCATCGACCAGCCATCCCTCGGCCGCGGCCACGCGCGAGCCGACATGAATGACTTTCCCTTCGGCCCGCATGAGCCCGGTCTTCATGGTGACTGCGCGCAGGAGGTTCACCTTGAATTCGAGGGTCGTGTAACCGCTGCCCGCGGGAAGCGTCGTCTGCACACTGCAACCCATGGCCGAGTCCAGCAGCATGCCCGCCATCGCCCCGTGCACCACGCCGATCGGGTTGTAATGAAACTCGGCGGGCTCGAACTCGAATACTGCCCGTCCCGGTTCGACCTCGGCAAGCCGGAAGCCAAGCAACTCGGCGATCGGCGGCGGCGGGAGCTCGCCGCGGACCACCTTTTGCAGGAATTCCAAGCCGCTCCCCGCCCCCACCTGCTTCGCGCTGATAGACGGGTCCTGCCAGGTCACAGTACGGACGCGGGCTGGGATAACAGGGGCTGTTTCCGTTGCTTTGCTCACGTTAATCTCCGGTTCAGGGGAACTAGCGGTAATTCCGGCCCGGGCAGGCACTCGCGTCACAAACAAATTTACGACATAAAGGGTGCACGTATTCGTTCAATCGGAAACATGCCCTGACTTGCTCGTCCAAGACTCCAGCCGTTCGGCCGCAGCCGAACCCCATGAGGAGACGTCGATGAAGAAAGCTCTGATTGCTCTTGTTACGGCGGCCAGCTTCGCCGCCGCGGCCGCCATACCGAGCCCTGCCGACGCGCAGGGCCGTGCTGAACGCCGATTCTTCCAGGCGCTCGGCATTGGCGCTGCCGTCGTCGGTGGCGCGCTGCTGTTCGGCGCCGCCGCGCGCGCACACATCGATCCCCGGTACCATACCTATGCGCCGGTCGAAGGCTATTACTATTACCCGCAATACGTTGCCGCACCCTTGGCTCCCTGCCCGGGCGGCTTCTGGGCCTACCGCATGAATAGCTTCGGCCAGCCGGTCGGCCAGCCGCGCTGGGTCTGCCCGCCGCAAGGCTACGCTGCCACGCAATACATCTATCGCTGATCTGCAGCACGGATTGCTTCGAACGAAACGGCCGCCCGGGGGCGGCCGTTTTGTATTCGCGTCTCATGAAATCGTTCGGCTCGCTCGCGCCGATCAGTTTCTCGCCGCCTTGCCGCGCATGTGCTGGAGCACGGCCGCCGTCGGCCAGCAATCGAGCTTGAGCCCGTTCGCCTTTTGATACTCGCCGAGCGCCGCGCGCGTCAGCATGCCGGCTTTGCCGTCGATCTTGTCCTTGTAGATGCCCTTCGCAGTGAGGATGCGCTGCATCTCCTCGACCTGCGCCGTGCGTAATTGATCGACCTTACTCCACGGCGTTGCGAACGGCCGCGCGTCGGCGATGCGGTCGCTCAGGTGGCCGACGAACAGCACGTACAGATCGGAAAAATTATAATCCTTGAGCACGAAATAGTTTTTCGGCGTGAGGAACGCGGGCCCGTATATTCCTTCGGGCATCAAGAGCGACGCCTCCTCGGCGAGTTCTGCGGCGCCTAGCTTCCGCCCATAGGCCGGCACATATCCGCGTTGCAGCCATTCGCGCACCGGCAGTTTGAAGCCCGGTTCGCCTTTGCTGCAATCGACGCTCAAAGGAACGCGTACCTCGTGCGCCCAGCGCCGGCCCGGTTGCCAGCCCTTGCCCACGAGTTGGCTTGCCGTCGAGGCGAGCGCGTCCGGCACCGAATCCCAGATGTCGCGATGCCCGTCGCCGTCGAAGTCAACCGCGTACTTGAAGAAGTCCGTCGGCAGGAATTGCGTGTGCCCCATGGCGCCGGCCCAGGAGCTTTTCATCTCGCCGAGCTTGACGTGGCCCTCCTCCAGGATTTTCAGCGCCTGCAGGAATTCTTGCCGGAACTGATCCTTGCGCTGGCCGAGATAGGCCTGCGTCGCGAGCACGCGGATCGCATTGTGGGGAAGGTTGTAGCCACCGTAGGAAGTCTCACGCGCCCAGATCGCCAGAATGATATTTCCCGGCACGCCGAAGCGCGCTTCGATCGCCTTCAGCGTCTCGCGATGCTCGGCCGCGAGCCGCTTTCCCTGCGCGGCAAAACGCGCGATCGAAGCCTCCGACACGTAGGCGGCAGGCGTCTGCACGAACTCCGGCTGCGCCGGCGGCTTTTCCACGCGGCCCGGAATGTCGAGGTCCGGCAACGAAAGATCGGGCTCCAGCCCGCGCGTCGCTGCGTCGAAGGTCTTACGCGCGACACCCATCGACTGCGCCGCGGGCCAAAGCGATTGCAGGAATTTGTCGAAGGCGGGATCGGCGGCCGCTGGCGTATGCGCGCTGACGATCGCCGTCGCTAAGGTTAGAATGAGGGCAAAACGTTGGAGCATGGCCGATAGAGTCTCGTCATGCCCGGCCTTGTGCCGGGCATCCACGTCTTAAATGCGGCACTACTATTGAAGACGTGGATGGCCGGGACAAGCCCGGCCACGACAAATCAACGCCTGAATCTCTTGTACTTGATCCGGTGCGCGAATTGCCGTGCCGAGACCGAACTCACGCCTCGGCCAGATCGAGGCGCCCCTCGATCCGCTCGACCCGCATCTCCAAACGATCCAATCGATTCGAGATACTCGCATACTGATTTTCGAGAATGCCCAAACGGGTCTTCACTTCGCGCATGTCCTCGCGCAAGTCGTCGACAGCGCGGCGGATATGGCGCAGGTGCTCAAGAATGATGCTTTCGGTCTCAGTCATACTAGATCAAATCTATCATGATTTGCCGTAGCACGCACGAGGCGAGAAACCGCTTACCGGCTGAACTTCTTGTACTTGATCCGGTGCGGGATTTCCGCTTCCACGCCGAGCTTCGCTTGTCGCCTGCCTGAAGTCACGTCGCGCCTCGCCTCAAGCGAAGCGCGACGCGTTACTCATTGAAGCAGTGAGGTGATGGCTACGATGATAAAGGTCAACGCAGCCAGATTAATGTCTATTTGAATGCGCATTGCGCCTCCAAACGGTCGCCGCTACGAAAACGTGAGCGGCTCACTGGGTGGAGGCAGTCGGCGAGCTGCCTGCGTTGGCGAGACGGGTTTGCGCCTTTCGCACGAACCCCTTTATAACACAGAACAGTCCTGTAGAAAAGCCCCTCCAAGAGTGTAATCCGGCTACTCTACAAGGCTTCGCGGAAGATTGGAGGCCGTCATGGCCCTGTTTCGCAAAAAGCGCGAAAGCGGATCGTGTGGGATTTGTCGATGGTGGATGCGAAGGGAGAGCATGGGACTCGGGAGTAGCGCAGGCGTGTGCCACCGCTATCCTCCAACTGTGCTTATTCCCTCTCGCGTCGATCCTAGCGTCTACGTTTCGCCGGGCGAGGAAACGACGTCACGCTTGCCAGTAACGGATGAATTTTTCTGGTGCGGCGAGTTTTCGCCGAGGTAGGCGTTAGAATTGCCCAGTTGGAAGATAGAGAGCTCGCTCGGCTTCGAATACATCAATCTCATCGCATAATCCCTTATGCTAGCGCGTTTGGGCGCGTGGGCTACCGATACGAGGAAACATTATGCAACCTCTTTACGACTTTCACTGGCGCGTCGAGGAACGGTCCTTTCCCGAATACAACGCGTTCGTGCTACTCGGCTCGAAGGGCATGGCCCTCGCATATCCTACGATCCCGCTTCGGTTTCCCGAGGAAAATTACTCGCGCGAGGAGGCCCTGCTGAACGCGACGGTCGCCGCGAACGCGCCCTACATGCTTCAGCTGCTGGAGACTTTGGCAAGCTACATGGAGGTCGATGCGCGAGATGATCCGACGGTTAAGGGCTGGCGCGACAAGATACTTGACGAGATCGCCGTCGCGACCGGCGAGCAACAGCGCGCGTAGCGCCGGCTGCCACGCCGCCATCTACCGCGTGAACTTCTTGTACTTGATCCGGTGCGGGATTTCCGCTTCCACCCCGAGCCGCCGCCTCTTGTCTTCCTCGTAGTCCTGGAAATTGCCCTCGAACCATTCCACGTGGCTGTCGCCCTCGAAGGCAAGGATGTGGGTCGCGATGCGGTCGAGGAAGAACCGATCGTGGCTGATGATCACCGCGCAGCCGGCGAAGTCTTCCAGCGCCTCTTCCAGCGCACGCAACGTATCCACGTCGAGATCGTTCGTCGGCTCGTCGAGCAGCAACACGTTCGCACCCGATTTCAGCATTTTCGCGAGATGCACGCGGTTGCGCTCGCCGCCCGAGAGCGCCCCGACCTTCTTCTGCTGGTCGCCGCCCTTGAAATTGAACGCCGCCACGTAGGCGCGGCTCTGCACCTGCCGCTCGCCGAGCTTCAACAAGTCCTCGCCGCCGGAAATCTCTTCCCAGACGTTCTTCTTGCCGTCGAGCGAGTCGCGACTCTGGTCCACGTAGCCGAGCACGACCGAGTCGCCGACCTTGATCGTGCCCTGATCCGCCTTTTCCTGCCCCGTGATCAGACGGAACAACGTGGTCTTGCCCGCGCCGTTCGGCCCGATCACGCCGACGATCCCGCCCGGCGGAAGCTTGAACGAACAGTCTTCGAACAGGAGCGTATCGCCGAACGCCTTGCCGAGACCTTCCGCGTCGATCACGTTTTGGCCGAGCCGCTGGCCAGACGGAATGACGATCTGCGCCGTCAGCGGCGCCTTCTCCTTGCTCTTCGCGACAAGCTCTTCGTATCGCTGGTAGCGCGCCTTGCTTTTCGCCTGCCGCGCCTTGGGCGAGGAGCCGATCCACTCGCGCTCGCGTTCGATCGCGCGCTGGCGCGCTTCTTCCTCGCGGCCTTCCTGCTCGAGCCGCTTCTGCTTCTGCACGAGCCACAACGAATAATTGCCTTGATACGGAATCCCGCGCCCGCGATCGAGCTCCAGAATCCATCCCGTGACATTGTCGAGAAAGTAGCGGTCGTGGGTAACAATCAGTACCGCGCCCGGATATTGCTTCAGGTGCCCTTCGAGCCAGGCCACGGTCTCCGCGTCGAGATGATTGGTCGGCTCGTCGAGTAGCAGAAGATCGGGTTGCTCCAGCAGGAGCCGGCACAGCGCCACCCGCCGCCGCTCGCCGCCCGACAGCGTTTCAACCTTGGTGTCGTCCGGCGGACAGCGCAGCGCCTCCATGGCCTGGTCGATCTTGGAATCGAGATCCCACAATCCCTTGGTCTCGATCTCGTCCTGCAGCTTCGCCATCTCGTCGGCGGTCTCGTCGGAATAGTTCGCGGCGAGCTCGTTGTAGCGATCAAGGATCGCGCGCTTCGCGGCCACCCCTTCCATGACGTTCTCGCGCACGTTCTTCGTCGCATCGAGCTGCGGCTCCTGCGACAGATAACCCACGCGCGCGCCGTCCGCCGCCTGCGCCTCGCCGGTGAACTCCGGGTCGAGCCCCGCCATGATGCGCATGAGCGTCGACTTGCCCGCCCCGTTCACGCCAAGCACGCCGATCTTGGCGTCGGGGAAAAATGAAAGATGGATGTTCTCCAACACCTTCCGGCCGCCCGGGTAGGTCTTGGAGAGCCCGTTCATGTGATAGACGTACTGCCAGGACGCCATGCGTCAGCGCGCTCCAAATCGGAAACTCGGGGATTTGTCGGCGCGTATGTAGCGATGTGCCGTAGCCGCGGCAAGGGCGCGCTACGGCATCGTCAAGTGCAGCGTCCCGTCCGGCCGGAACGCGTGGAATACGAACGCGAAGGTGACGTCGTACGGCACGTCCTCGAAGCCCTCGCCTTTCTTGCGTTGGACCACCACATTGCCAACGTCGCGGCCGCCACCAACCGAGACCGCGTCGAGGGCCGATGCCTGCCCCGCCTGCCACTGGATCACGAGGCCGCCCGTCCGCACCTCGCCGCGCTCGCG
>JBBDYN010000018.1:14417-17289 GCA_040901465.1 Xanthobacteraceae bacterium | reverse complement strand
AGCGCGAGCGGCCACGCCTCGTGCTTGCCCGGCGCCGCTTCGACCACGACCACCCGTTCCATCGCCTCGATCCCCTTCGGAAACGAGCCCTGGTACAGGAACGGCACGTTGCCGATCGCGTCGTAGTTGACATATGGGTTGACGCCGTAGCGCCGCAGGTTGGGGTTGTTCGGCACCAGCACCTGCCCGTCGGGAAACCGCTTACGGTAGCGTTCGAACGACTCGATCCGCGCCGGCACGAGCTTCAAGGTGCTGCCGGTGAACGCACCCACGATCGCCTCGCCGGTGAACTGCTGCCACCAGGTTTCGGTCTGCCGGTCGTACATGACGAGGTCGGAATTGCGCAGCTTGCCGGTCGTCCCGAAATCGAGCACGCGCCCGTCGACCGTACGCTCGAACACGAGCGCGGTGTTGCACAGCGGACAATAGGTGACCACCACCGGCTTGCCGCCCACCGTGTCGTTCGCGATCTCGTGCCAAGTGAGAACCCGCAGCGGATAGGCACGCGCGTCGTCCGCGATCAAAATCGAGATCACCGCCTCGGTGTCGCCGATGTCCGCAGCCCAGCCGGCCGCCCTGCCGCCAGCAAGCCTCTCGAATTTCGGATTGTCGATCGACGGGATGCCGTCCTTGGGCGGCCCGCCCGAGCGAATCGAGGCAAACTCGACCGCAGTTCTGGTGAAATCGGTCTTCGGCCATTCCGCACGCCAGCGCGCCGGGTCGGCGACGGCGGACTGCGCCACGGTCACCTGCGCCGCCAAGGTCAGCGCCGCGGCGATCCATGCGAAATGCGAACGGCGCTCGGTCATCGCAGTTCCCGCGACTTCGAAACGTTGCGGCGCGGATGCGCCCATCGATCCGCAAGGATGACGGATCGTACGGTTCCTGTATCCTTGTTCGGCCGGCCGTTCGCCCCTGTTACCATCACGACCGGTTGAACGCGGAGGCGCCGATGGAAAACGGGTTTCGCATCAAGACGGTGCTGCCGGCAGAGCCCAAGGCGGTCTACCAGGCTTGGCTCTCCGGTCGCGAACACAGCGCCATGACCGGCGGCGTGGCCACCGCGAGTGACAAGGAAGGCGCGAGCTTTACCGCCTGGAATGGCTACATCGAGGGCAGGAATCTGAAGCTCACGCCGCACTGGTGCATCATCCAGTCGTGGCGAACCACGAAGTTTTCCGACAGCGATCCTGACTCGCGCCTCGAGCTTTGCATTCACCCGAGCGGCGGCGGCTCCGAGCTATTGCTCATTCACACCGAGATTCCGCCGGATCAGGTGGAGGGCTACCGCAGCGGCTGGGTCGATTACTATTTCGAGCCCATGAAGGCCTATTTCGCCGCGAGGAAGCCCGCGAAGGCGAAGAAAAAATCGGCCAAGAAGCGGCCCGCCAGGCGAAAATCCGCTAAAAAGAAGAAGGCCAAACGGCGCACGCTCCGCCGCTGAACTGCAAACGATCTTCAAGGCAGAATGCAATGATCATTGCGTCCGTCTCGGACTTTCGCGCCGGCGCCAAGCGCCGCATGCCGAAATTCGCCTTCGACTATCTCGACGGCGGCGCCGGCGATGAAATCGGCGTCCGCCGCAATATCGAAGCCTTCGACGAACTGAAATTGAAGCCGCGCATGCTCGTGAACATCGAGCACCGCGACCTGACGACGAATTTCCTCGGCCGAAAGTGGGCGGCGCCCTTCGGTATTGCGCCGATCGGCGTCGGCAATCTTCTGTGGCCGCGCGCCGAGGAAACGATCGCGCACGCCGCGCTTGCCGCGAATATCCCCTACACCATCTCGACGCCGGCCTGCACTTCGCTCGAGACGATCCGCGAAATCGCCGGCGACAACGCCTGGTTCCAGCTTTATGTCGGCCGCGCCGAGGAGATGGTCTCCGGGCTCGTCGCGCGTGCGGACGAAGCCGGCTACGATGTGATGCTCGTCACGGTCGACGTGCCGGTGCCGCCGCGGCGGCTGCGCGACATCCGCAATAATTTCACGATGCCATTCGCCTGGACGCCGCGCGTCGTTTACGAACTCGTGACCCATCCGGCATGGTCGTTGCAGACCTTGATGGCCGGCCGGCCGCGCTTCGCCAATATGGAGCGTTACGCGCCGACCGGCGGCGCGCAGCCGCTCGCCCGCTACATGTCCTCGCAAGTCACCGGCCGCTTCGATTGGAGCGAGCTGAAGAAGTTGCGCGACCGCTGGCCGCGCAAGTTGATCGCCAAGGGATTGTTGACGGCCGAAGACGCGGTGAAGGCGAAGCAGATAGGCTGCGACGGCGTCGTCGTCTCGAACCACGGCGGCCGCCAATTGGGCTCGCTCCCGTCATCGATCGAGATGCTGCCGGAAATCCGCAAGGCGGTCGGCCCCGACTTCCCGCTCATCCTCGACAGCGGCGTGCGCTCCGGCGAGCACATCGTGAAGGCGCTCGCCTCGGGCGCGGACTTCGTGTTGATCGGCCGTGCCATGATGTACGCAGTTGCCGCGCTGGGCCGCGAAGGGCCCAAGGCGGCGATCGACCTTCTCACGGACGAGATGCTGAATACGCTGGGCCAGATCGGCTATCCCATCATTGCGGAGTTGAAGGCCGCCAAGCCAGTCATTCCGCACCGTTGAGCGCTCCGCTCCGACTTCCATGAATCGTCATGCCCGGGCTTGTCCCGGGCATCCACGTCTTCCGATCGTGGCAACTCAAAAGGCGTGGATGGCCGGGACAGGCCCGGCCATGACACATTTTGAAAGGGAGCAACTACCGCCGCCCTTTCGATTTCTTCTTTGCCTTTTTCTTCGTCTTCTTCGCGCTTTTCTTTTTCGCCTTGCGCTTCGATTTCTTCTTCGGCTTGGCTCGCTTCTTTGCCTTCGGCTTGGATTTCTT
>JBBDYN010000018.1:12829-14317 GCA_040901465.1 Xanthobacteraceae bacterium | reverse complement strand
GCTTCGATTTCTTCTTCGGCTTGGCTCGCTTCTTTGCCTTCGGCTTGGATTTCTTGGCCTTGGGCTTCACGCCCGGCGCCGGTGCGCCGGATTGCTTGGCAATTGGGCTCTTGGCCGGCAGCGGGGCCGGTGACGGCCGTGGCGCTCCCCCGGCGAGGATCGAGCCCACCGGGCCGATCTTGGCGAACGACTTGGCAAGGAACGCTAGCGAGCGCTCCCACGCGATCTTGGCACTCTTCGGCTCGAAGCTTCCGCGCTCGTCGCAATGAAAGCCGTGGCCGGCGCCCGCATAGATGTGAATCTCCGCCTCCGGCCGCTTCTGCCGCATGGTCTCGACGTCGCTCTGCGGAATGTGCCCGTCCGTCTCGCCGAAGTGCATCTGCACCGGCGCGCGCGGCTTTTCGTCGATATGGCGGATGATCTGGCCGCCGTAGTAACAAACCGCGGCCGCGAGCCCGTCGAACCGCGCCGCAGCGAGATAAGCGACGCTGCCGCCGAGGCAGAAGCCGAGGACCGCCACCGGCCCCTCGCGCTTGAGCGCGTCGACCGCCGCGCGCGTGTCTTCCATCACCTTGCCCCAGTCGAGCTTCGGGATGTATTCGCGCGCCTTGGCGACCTCCATGTCCGAATAACCGGTCTCGAAATCCCGTACGATCCGGTCGAATATCTGCGGCGCGAGCGCCACATAGCCGGCTTCCGCCAGCCGGTCGCACACCGAGCGGATGTGCCGGTTCACGCCGAAGATTTCCTGAATGACGACGACGCGGCCGCGCGGCGTGCCGGCGGGATCGGCCCGATACGCGCCGAGCTGATGGCCGTCGGCTGCTCTGAGAGTGAGTTTACGTCCCATGATGCCTCCTCGACTTCTCTTCGAATGCGATTCAGAAACTGATCATGTCGATGCGAGTGAGCGTCGTATTGGGGCCGATCCCGCCGGGCGCGTTCGCGAGATGCCACGCTGTATACATCTCCGAGAACGGATCGGATGACATTCCGTCCACCGGCAACACGACCTTGAACCCCATCAGCGCCGCGGCGCCGGCGGTGTTGAGGACGGCACCATGCGCGGCGGTGCCCGTCACGATGACGGTCTGGATGCCCTTGTCCTTGAGAATCTTCTCGAGGTCGGTCCGGTAGAACTTATTCGCCCCCGAGCGGACGAATGTCTCGCCCGCCATCGGCGCGATCAGAAGATCGGCCTCGGTCGCCTGCCCGAACAGGCTGTGCGCAACGGTGACTTTCTTGGCGCGCGCGTCGGCCGCAAGTTTCTGCACCTTGGGTATGCTGGCGAGACAGCGCGGCCGCTGCCCGCAGTTCTGCTTGCCGAAGTCGAGGAGCAGGAGTGCGGTGGTTTTCACGTCCGCGGTCACGGGCTTCAACTGCGGTGCCGGTGGCGCCGTCACAGTCGCCCACTCCTCGATGATGGTCTGCGCCGCGGCCGGCCCTGCCGGGGGCCCGCCGCCCCCCGCCCCGCCGAAACCCCCCCCC
>JBBDYN010000018.1:0-12819 GCA_040901465.1 Xanthobacteraceae bacterium | reverse complement strand
GGGGGGCCTTAGGCCGCCGCCGCGCTTGTTCACGTCAGAATAGCGGCAGCTTCGCGATCTTGACGAACTCGATCCATTGCGGGATCGCCTTCAGGAACATTTCCTGGCCCTTCTCCGGCGTATTGATGAAGGGATCGCCGCCGAATTTGTTCAGGAAGCCCTTGGTTTCGTCCGATGAGACCATCTGCACGAACCACTTGTTGATCTGGTCCACGATCGGCTTCGGTGTACCCTGCGGCACCATCGCGGCCCACCAGATCGTCATGTCCATGTCGACGCCGGCTTCCTTCATGGTCGGCAGCTCCGGGCTTGCCGCGAGCCGCTCGCCGGTGCTGACTGCGAGAATCCGCAGCCGGCCCTCGCGCTGTTGCGCGAGCGAGAACACCGGATCGTGCGCACCGTAGTCGAGCTTTCCGTTTTGCAGTTCGTTCAGCGAATCCGGCGCGGTCTTGTAGTTGACCTCGACGGCCTGGATGCCGGTCTTCTGCTTGTAGATTTCGCCCAGTATGGTGCCCGGAGGCGCCGCGCTGGCATAGGTCGCCTTGTCGCCCTTCTTCTTCATCGCTGCCGTGAGATCAGCCAGGGTCTTGTGGGGACTCTTGGCATCGACCACGATCATGAACGGCTGCCGGTTGATGGTGGCCGCGACCTGGATGGTCTTGGAGACGTCGACCGGCGGATTCTTGAACATGGCGGCCATGGCCGCGGCGCCCGTGCCGGCGAAGACATAGATCGTGTAGCCGTCCGGCTTCGACCGCGCGACGAATTCGGTCGCGATGTGGCCGCCGGCGCCGACCTTGTTCTCGACGATCACGGTCTGGCCGGCGATCGGACGAAGCTTCTCCGCAAAGTAGCGGACCAGCACGTCCGCGCCGCTCCCGGCCGGGAACGCGCAGATCAGCCGGATATCCTGGCTCGGGTAGTTCTGCGCCTGCACGCTGCCTGGCGCAGCGCCCAGCGCCGCAGTCAACGCAACCGCCATTCCGGCGGCGCGCAGCCCGCGCTTTGTTTGGTACTTCATCAATTCCTCCCTCTCACGATATCTTGGCCGCGCACGATCGAGCGCCGCGGCATGACCGGGCGCGGCGGCGTGAAACGTCGCCGCGCCCGTCGAACTCAACCTTGCGGCTGAATCTTCGCCATCTTCACGTAGTCACCCCAGTTCTTGATGTCCTGGAGGTAGACCTTCTGCGCCTCGGCCGGCGCCATGATGTTCGGATCGCCGCCGAAGCTGTTCAGGAACTTCTTGGTGTCGTCCGCCGACACCATCTGCACGAACCACTTGTGGATTTGCTCGATCACGGGCGCCGGCGTGCCGGTCGGCACCATCGCCGCCCACCAGCCGGTAAGATCCATCGGCACGCCAGATTCCGTCATGGTCGGCAGGTCGGGGACCGCCTGGAGCCGCTTGCCGGTGCTGACCGCCAGGATGCGGAGCCGCCCCTCGCGCTGCTGCGCGAGCGAGAACACCGGATCGTGCATGCCGTAATCGAGCTTGCCGCTGGTGAGCTCGTTGAGCGAATCCGGGGCGGTCTTGTAGTTCACCTCGACGGCCTGGATCCCGGTCGCGTTCTTGTAGAGCTCGCCCATGATGATGCCGGTGGGCGCGGCGCTCGCGTAGGAAGCCTTGTCGCCCTTCTTCTTCATCGCCGCCGTTAGCTCGGCGACGGTCTTGTATGGGCTCTTTGCGTCCACGACCAGCATGAACGGCTGCCGGTTGATCGTGCCGGCGATCTGAATGGTCTTGCCGACATCGACCGGCGGGTTCTTGAACAGGCTCATGCTGGCCGCGACCGCGGTAGCGGCGTGCACGAAGATCGTGTGGCCGTCGGGCTTCGCCCGCGAGATGAATTCCGCGGCGATGTTGCCGCCGGCGCCGGCCTTGTTCTCGACGATCACCGTCCGATTGACAATCGGCCGCAGTTTCTCCGCGAAGTAGCGGACCAGCACGTCGGCGCCGCTTCCCGCGGGGAATGCGCATATCAGACGGATGTCTTCACTCGGATAGCCTTGCGCGCGAGCGCTGCCGAGCGTCGTGCCCAATGCCGCTGCCAGCACCAGCGCCAGCCCGGCGGAACGCAGCAACCATTTCGAATTGATCTTCATTTGGTTCCTCCCATCGAAGATGCTCTGACCGGCACGCAGCTTACCTTGTTGCCCGCCGTTTGTGACGGAAGGCGGCTGTAGCGGCCGCCTTCACTCCTGGAATGCCTCCTCGCGCGTTTTTCGGAATTGCGGCAGCACGATTAATAAGATCACCGCGAGTGTCATCGCCAACAGCACCGCCGAGATCGGCCGCTCGAAGAAGACCATCGGATCGCCGCGCGAGATCACGAGCGAGCGCCGCAGATTTTCTTCCATCACCGGCCCGAGAATGAACCCGAGCACGAGCGGCGCCGGTTCGCAACCGAACTTGTAGAGCAGATAACCGAACGCCGCGAACAGCGCCACGATGACGAGCTGGGCGATGTTTGTGTTGATGCTGTATACGCCGATGATGCAGAACAGAAGAATGGCCGGGTAAAGCAGCCGGTACGGCACCGACAGGAGCCGCACCCAGATGCCGATCAGGGGAAGATTGAGCACGAGCAGCATCAGATTCCCGATCCACATGCTTGCGACCATGCCCCAGAAGAGATCGGGCCGTTTCGTCATCACCGCGGCGCCCGGCTCGATGCCCTGGATGATCATCGCGCCCATCATCAGCGCCATGATGGCGTTGGAGGGCAACCCGAGCGTCAGCAGCGGAATGAACGAAGTCTGCGCCGCGGCGTTGTTCGCCGCCTCCGGCCCCGCCACGCCCTCGATCGCGCCCTTGCCGAACCGCGAAGGGTCCTTGGCGACTTTCTTTTCGACGGTGTAGGCCGCGAAAGCGGCGAGCACCGCGCCGCCGCCCGGCAGGATGCCGAGAATTGAGCCGAGGCCGGTGCCGCGCAGAACTGCCCGCCACGAGTCATGAAAATCCTTCATCGACGGCCACACGTCGCGGAACTTGGTGCCGATCAGGGGCCTCGGCAGTTCTTTGTGCTCGAGATTGCGGATAATTTCGACGACGCCGAACATTCCGATCACGAGCGGAAGAAAGTCGATCCCTTCCCAGATCGCCGTAATGTTGAACGTGTAACGAGTGAGGCCGCTGCTCACGTCAGTGCCGACCAATCCGAGCAGCAGGCCTATCAGCACCATCGCGATAGCCTTGACGACCGATCCGTGCGCAAGCACGACCGCAGTCGTCAGGCCGAGCACCATCAGCGAAAAATAATCCGGCGAGTTGAATTGCTGGGCCAGCGCCGACAGTGGCGGCCCGAACGCGGCGATGAAAATCGTTCCGACGCAACCGGCGAAGAAGGATCCGAGTGCGGCCACCGCCAGCGCTGTGCCTGCGCGTCCCTGCCTTGCCATCTGGTGGCCGTCGATGCAGGTGACGATCGATCCCGCTTCGCCGGGAATATTCACCAGGATCGACGTGGTCGATCCGCCGTATTGCGCGCCGTAATAGAGACCGGCCAGCATGATCAGCGCGGAAAGCGGCTCGAGCTGGAACGTGATCGGCAACAGCATCGCGATCGCCGGGATCGGCCCGATCCCGGGCAGCACGCCGATCAATGTTCCGAGAAAAACGCCAAGCAGCGCGAAGCCAAGATTCTGCAGCGAGAACGCCGCGCCGAAACCGGTGGCGAGATTGTGAAAAAGGTCGAATTCCATGTCAGCGGCCCCACCAGGCGGGCAGCGGCTGGTTAAGCGCGTATACAAACACAACGACGGAAAAGATCGCCATGCCGACGCCGAGCAGGATCGTTTCCTTGAGATTCACGTCGCGGCGCGCGTACGCCGCAATGATCGTAACCGCGACGGCTGTCAGTGCGAGGCCCACCATGTTCAACAGGAAGCCGGAAGCCAGGATTGCCCCGAGAATAAAAAAGACCGGGCGAACAGGAATCCGCTCGATCGGCGGTCCTTCCAGCGAGAAACCCCGCGCCGCGACGATCAGACCGATGGCGATGATCAGGCCGCTGAGCAGCATCGGAAAGTAGCCCGGCCCCATTCGGGCCGCTGTGCCGAGTCGAAGATCCATGCCGAATATGATTCCGGCGGCGCCGATCACGATAAAGACGATCCCCGCCGCCAGATCCTGCGGACTCTTCACTTGCAACATTGCGTCTCCCCGCGTCGGCCCAACCCATGCATGGCCGTGCACCCGCAAATGTTTTTGGCGCGGATGCGATTCTTGGTCATTCGATTGGGAATGACCTGGCGAGGTTATAGTTGCGCGAATCCAGTAGCAACTGCCGGGCGAGAAACAATGAACTGCCCGATTGCGCGGGGTGGGCGCGGTCCCGCGCGAGCCCGGTCCGGCGGCTCGTAGCGGCTCCTGGTTTGGCCGATCACGGACCCGCTGCCTACGACTAGGGTCACGATCGCCCACTGCCGCGCTTTCCGGCGGGCTTGCCGGCCCCGGCTTGCAGTGCGCGCCAGACTTTCTCGGGCGTGAACGGCATTTCGATCCGGACTTGCACGCCGGCGCGTGCCAGAGCATGCGCCACGGCGTTGCAAATCGCCGCAATCGAGCCGGTCACCCCGCTTTCCCCACAACCCTTCACGCCGAGCGGATTGGCCGTCGAAGGCACGATGTGGAACGCGAGCACAGGTTCCGGAAAATCGTCGGCCCGCGGCACGGCGTAGTCCATGAACGACGCGCTCAGGAGTTGGCCCGACGTGGAATAGGCACATTGTTCCAGCAGCGCCTGACCGAGACCTTGGGCAACGCCCCCGTGAATCTGGCCGTGCACGATTGTCGGATTGATGAGAAAGCCCACGTCGTCCACCGCCGCATAGCGGTCGACGCTTACCCGGCCGGTATCGGGATCGATCTCGACCTCGCACACGTGACCGCCGTTGGGATAGTGAAACTCCGTCACGGTGAACTCGCCCGTCGAGTTGAGACTGCCCGCGGCGCGGCTTGCCAAATCCCGAACGTCGATCGACTGATTGCTGTTCGCGGCGCGAAACATGCCGCCGCCGAATAGCACGTCCTTTTCCTCAACGTGGAACAGTTTCGCCGCGAGCGCCCGCCCCTTGTTGATCGCGACATCGCACGTCACCGCGATCGCCGAACCCGCCATGATCATCGAGCGCGAAGCGAAGCTGCCCATGCCGCGTGGAACGTCCGCGCTGTCGCCCTGCTGAATGCGCACGCACTCGTAGGGAACGCCGAGCTTGTCCGCGACAACCTGCGCGAAACTCGTCTCGTGTCCCTGGCCGTGCGATTGCGTCGCCACGACCGCGACCACCGAACCGTCGCCCTCGAACCGCAAGTGGCATCCTTCGAACGGAACGCCGCCCGCGAGCTCGATGAACAGCGCGAGGCCGCGTCCTCTCACCCGACCCTTTGCTTCGCTCGCGCGTCGCCGCGCATCGAAGCCCTTCCAGTCGGCAAGCTCGATCGTCTTGTCGAGCACGCCGTGAAAATCTCCGCTCTCATAAATACGCGCGAGCGGCGTGCGATAGGGGATTTCACTCGTATCGATGAGGTTGCGGCGCCGCAACTCCACCGGATCGATGCCGAGCTCGCGCGCGGCCCGATCGATCGTGCATTCGACAACGAATGCCGCCTGTTCGCGGCCCGCACCGCGGTAAGGACCGGTCGGCGGGGCGTTCGTGACCACGAGCCGATGCGTCGTCGCGATCAGCGGCGTGCGATAGACGAGCGACAGCCCGAACGTGAAATTGCGGATCGCCGTCGTCGGCGCCACGAGCGAGCAATAGGCGCCGAGCGACGTGATCGCATCAGCGCGTAGCGCCAGAAACTTTCCGTCGGCGTCGAGCGCAAGCTCGCTCTCGATCACGGCATCGCGCGCCTGATTGTCGGAAAGCATCTGCTCGGTCCGCGTGCCGCTCCATTTGACCGGACGGCCGAGTACACGCGCCGCATGCATCACGGCGATGTCTTCGGGATACGGAAATTCCTTGGAGCCAAACGCACCGCCCACGTCGTGAGTCAGGATATGCACCTGCTCGGGCTTGAGCCGAAACGTCCCCTCCACCAGCGCCCGCCTGTAGTAGATGACGCCTTGCGAGGAGACGTTGAGCCGAAACCGATCCGCGGCCTTGTCGTATGCAGCCACGATCGCGCGCGGCTCTATCGGATTGGCCGCCACGCGATTATTGACGAGCCTGAGCCTCGTCACATGCGCCGCCTGCGCGAACGCGCGCTCGAGTTCTGGCGTGTTCCCCAACTCCCAGCGCAGCACGACATTGCCGGGCGCGGCCGGCCAAAGCTGCGGTGCGCCGGGCGCGACGCTCGCTTCCACGTTCGTCACCGGCGGCAACGGCTCGATCTCGACGCGCACGCGTTCCGCCGCATCGACCGCCTGCGTATGCGTCTCCGCCACGACGAGTGCAATCTGCTCGCCGACATAGCGAACGCGCTCGGTTGCCAGCGCCGGCCGCGGCGTTTCCACCGGCGTGCCGAGATCGAACCCGGCGATCGGCAAGAACGGCAATCCCTCAATACCGGCTGCCTTCAAATCTGCGCCGGTGAATACGCCGAGCACCCCCGGCATCGCTCGCGCCTCGGTGGTATCGATATTGCGGAGGATTCCGTGCGCATGCGGCGAGCGGACGAAATGCGCATGGAGTTGGCCTTCGACCGAAATATCGTCGATGAACGTACCCTTGCCGGTAACGAACCGCTCGTCCTCGCGCCGGTACCGAGGCACGAACGCCTTTGGTCTACTCATTGCCTGAGGACGCGGCGGCCTGCGCCGCCAGATATTTTTCCAGCGAATAGGGCTCGCCCGCTCTTGCGGGCTTCCGCGGCGTCACGCCTGCGAACGGTGTCGCCTCGAGGAACCACTTGCGCTGCGCAGGCAATCCCCACGGCACGGCAAGACTTACGTCGGTCACGTCCCAACGTACGGGCTCGAGCTCAATGTCCATCATCTGATAGTGCGTCGTGAACAGCTCGACCCGGTGCCCGTCGGGGTCGCGCAAGTACACGAAGAGAGCGTGCCCGGGCCCGTGCCGCGACGGCCCGCGCTCCACGGAACGACCGAAGCCGAGATTGCCGGCAATATCACACGCCCGCAGAATGAAGCTCGCTTCCGGGACCGTGAACGCCACGTGATGCAAAGTCGGCCCCGCGCCGGCGAAGAAGACGATGTCGTGCGGATTTCCCTTCCGCTGCAGGAACGCGCCGGTCATTTCCTCGCCCGCCGTCATGTATTCCGACAGACGAAAGCCGATCGACGCGTAGAAATTCGTGACCGCCGCGACGTCGGGCACGAGAATCTGAAAATGATCGAGGCGGTGCGCCGCCCCGCCCTTGTGCAACTGCAGCTTTGTCAGCAGCCGCGGCTTTACTTCCATCGTTGCGCAAAATTCCAGCGGCGTTCCGGCCACGTCGCCGACGTGCAGCGTCCTGCCCTGATGCGGCACCTCAACCCAGCGCGCCGCGAGCCCGAGATTCTCGAAATGCGCCTCCGCTTTTTCGAGGTCGGCGTCGCCGAACACGCGCAGGCCGATCCGCTCGCACGCAGGCGCGCCCTTCGCCCTCTTCAGCACCAGGCTGTGATGACACGCTTCTTCCAGCCCGCGCAGCCACACTGCATTCGCGTCCTCGTCGCTGACCACGAGGCCGGCAATCTCCGCGTAGAAGTCGCGGCTCGCCTTCAGGTCCTTGACCGTGAGCACCGCGTGGCTCGCGCGCGTCACCCGGAACGGCGGCTCATAATTTGTTTTCGGCAATTGCATGATGGGCTGGCACTCGTTGCGGTCGCCGGCGTGGTGGGCCCGGGAGGACTCGAACCTCCAACCAGACCGTTATGAGCGGTCGGCTCTAACCATTGAGCTACGGGCCCGCCGGCGGTGCGCAACGTACCAAGCGCCCCGTAAGCGGACAACGCCGGGCACGGCCCAATTCAAGTGTGAGTCTGTGTGCAACGCGCGGGCGCCGTCACTTTGCAGGGGAAAGCCGCAGCGCCCGCCCGCTGCGCGCGTCGGTGAGCACCCAGAGCGTGCCGTCAGGCGCCTGCCGCACGTCGCGGATGCGCTCGCCGAGTCCGAGCAGCAGCCGCTCCTCGTTCACCACTTTCTCGCCGTCGAGTTCGAGCCGCTGCAGATGCCGCAGCACGAGCGCCCCCACGAACAGATTTCCGCGCCACGCCGGGAACGCGTCGCCCGCGTAGAACGCCATGCCCGACGGTGCGATCGAGGGATCCCAATAATGGATCGGCTGCTCCATTCCCTCTTTCTTGGATCCCTCGCCGATCGCGGCGCCGGAATAGTGACGCCCGTAGGAGATCACCGGCCAGCCGTAATTTTTTCCGGCGTCGGGAATATTGATCTCGTCGCCGCCGCGCGCGCCGTGCTCGACCTCCCACAGCTTGCCGCTCGTAGGATGGATCGCGGCGGCCTGCGGATTGCGATGCCCGTAGGACCAGATCTCCGGCCGCACGCCTTCCTTGTTCACGAACGGATTGTCCGGCGGCACGGAGCCGTCGGGACGGATGCGCACGACTTTGCCGAGGTGACCCGAGAGGTCTTGCGCCGGATGCATCGCGTTGCGCTCGCCGAGCGTCACGAACAGATTGCCGTCGCGCGCGAACGCGATCCGCGCACCGAAATGGAATCCGCCGCCGCGGCCCGGCTCTTGCCGGAAAATCACCGTCACGGCTTCCAGCCGCGCCGCACCCTTGTCTGCGACGAGTCGGCCGTGGGCGACCGCCGTTCCGTTCACGGCTCCGCGGGGCTCCGCGTAGCTGAAATAAATGCGCCTGCTCGTGGCATAGTCAGGTGCGAGCACGACATCGAGGAGCCCGCCCTGTCCGACCGCGGCGACTTCCGGCACTCCGGCAACCGGCTCCGAGAGCTTTCCGTTCTGATCGAGGATGCGCAGCCGCCCAGGCCGTTCGGTGATAAGCTTGCGTCCGTCGGGAAGAAACGCGATCGACCATGGATTTTCCAATCCCGTCGCCATGGTCTCGACGGTGAAATTGGCCTTGGCGCTCGTCATCGCCGCACTCTTGTCCTGCGCCTGAGCCGGCGCGGCGAGCAGTGCGGCAAACAGGAAAATGAGCAATCGGCGGGTCAAAGCTGCGCTCCGGGAAACAGAACCCGAAGCTTAGAGTCCCGGTTCCGCGAACGCCAGCGCCTCGCGGCGATTTGAATGCCGCCTCACGTCACATCGAGGCTCAGCACATAGACGAGCGTCACGATTGACAGCACGAGCACGAGCGCAACCACGGCCTCGACATAGGCAGCGTCGCGTTTCAGTTCACGCACTGCAGATTGGGGCGAGCGCCGCTTCGGCGCCAATGGCGAGCCTGGCATTTCCGTCTCTAAACGAATCGTCTCGCCCGCCGGCCGGAAAGCTGCCGGGCAATCGAGTCCGTCCCGAGTCGGGTCGATGGCAGAACAGTGGCGGACCTCACGCCTGCGCGAGCGAAACCACGCGGATCGCACCTTCTGGAAACTGCCTCATCCCAATGTGACCCGGCTCGCTCGCGATGCGCGCGAGCCAGTCCATCACCGCCGGAAAGCCCGCGAGGTCGAAGTCGCCCTCCGGCGCCACGTGCGTATGCGCGTACAGCGCGAGATCGGCGACGCTGCTGCGCGAGCCGACGAAATAGTCGTGCTCGGTAAGGTGCCGTTGCATCAGCGCGAGCGCCAGATAGCCCTGCTCCATCCAGTGATCGATATCGTGGGTCTTGAGATCGCGCCCGCCCTTGACGAGCGAGAGCCACCACCGCGCCGCCGCGAGCCCGGGCTCATGGCTGTGCTGCTCGAAGAACATCCAGCGCAGCACCTTTGCCCGCAGCAAGCGGTCGCTTGGTAAATAGGGAGTGTCCTCGGCGAGATAAACGAGGATCGCGTTCGACTCGGCGAGCCGGTCGCCGTTCTCGAGTTGGAGCAGCGGGACGTGTCCGTCCGGATTTTTCGCGAGAAAGGCGGGCGTGCGCGTTTCGCCCTTGAGGATGTCGACTTCGACCAGGCGATAGGCAATCCCAAGGCGCGCGAGCAGGAGCCGCACCTTGTAGGAATTGCCCGATAGCTGCATCGAATAGAGCGTCAGCATGATGCGATCCTGCATCTACTCACGCGGCGATGATGGCGGAAGCGCGGCGCGCGTCCGTGTGTTGCAGAGCGCCCGGGCGCAGCGTCTCCAAGGGTGACGCGCTACTCCGCCGCAACGCGATGCGCGCGTGCGTATCGCAGCAGCGCATCGTCCGCCACCGGAACGATCGGAGAAAAATCGCGATGCGCGATCCATTCCGGCCGGGTGAACTTGGTGATGTGGTTCGAGACGGCACACAGGGTCAGATACACGATCTTGCGCGGATACGGCGTGATGTTGGGTGGCGACGCGTGAACGAGATTACCGTGGAACATCAGCACCGAGCCCGGCTTGCCGGTCGGCGCCACGATCCCGCCCCAGGGAGCCGCCGCTTCGGCGAGCCGCGTCACCGTCTCCTTGTCGAGCGTCCACAACGGGTACGACGTCGTCTGCTTGTCGTGGCCGGCCGGCAGCGTTCCGTGCTTGTGGCTCTTCGGGATGATCATCAGCGGCCCGTTGATCGGCATGACCTCGTCGAGAAAGACCGCGATGTTCATCGCGCGCGCCTCGGGCATGCCGTCGTCGCGCGCCCAGGTGCCGTAATCCTGGTGCCACTGCCACACGTCGCCTTCGAACGCCGCCTTGGCGTTGATCTTGAACTGGTGGACGTAGACCTCCTCGCCGAACAGCTGGCGCAGCGGCTCCACGAGCCGCGGGTGGCAAGAGAGGATGCGAAACGCCTCGTTGTAGGTGTGGGCGGCGAACGCGGTGCGCGGCGCCCCGGTCTTCTCGCGCCAGACCTGCTCGCGGTCGGTCTTGTAGATTTCCTCGGCTTCCGCACGCAGAATGGCGATTTCGTCCTCGCCGAAGCAGTTCGGCAGGAACACGTAGCCCAGATCGTCGAATTCCCGGATTTGCTGCGCTGTCAGCTGCATGGCGGCCCTCCTCGTCGCGGCCGATCGTCCGCCGCCGAGGCTAGCGCAGACGATCGCCGGCGGAAAGCGCGCGCTGGCGCCCACCCTCGGCGGCCGCGCGCCGGAGCGCGAGCGCGAACAGAACGAAAAGCGCGATCAACCCGACCGGAATCCCGATCTGCTCACCGATCGTGCGCGCAATGAGCGGCGCGAACCAGCAGAACACGAGCGCCGACCTTTCGTAGCTGTGAAAGCCGCGATCGAGCCCGTGCGCCGCAAAAAACCCGATCGCCGGCGCCATCAGCGTGAGATCATAGTCGAGCACATAAGGTGTCGCGAGCAGCGCGCCCGTGAGCAACGCCACAGCCTGCAATTCGAACGCCGCCCGGCTGCGCCACAGGATCGCCAATAGCACCACCACGGTAACGGCCGTCGCCGCTTGCGCAGCGTAAGCGATTTCGACCGGCGCGCCCCACAGGCGCAACGCGGCGAACGCGCTTTGAATCTTGTGAAAGCCGGTGCCGCCTTCTTCGAGCACGGCGACGCGCGTGAATTCGAGACTGTCGCGGAAGGCGAGCCAGGTGTTGGTGCCGAACGCAATCCACGTGAGCGCACACGCGACCGCGACCGTCGCCGCGGCAATCGCGAATACGCGCCAGCGCCCGCTCGCGATCAGCACGATCGGAATCAGCAAACCAAACTGCGGCTTGTAGCAGAGCAGCGCGATCAGGATTCCGGCGACGACCGGCCGGCGGTCGAGCAGCAGCAACCCGCCGCCAAGCAGCGCCGCGGTCAACAGGCCATTCTGACCGTGCGCGACATTGATGAGCACCGCCGGAAACGCGAGCGCCGGCAGGAGCCAATGCGACCCCATCCCTCCCCCATTGGGCGAGGGTGGCCGGCGAAGCCGGCCGGGTGGGGGCACCGCGTACGGTGCACGCACCCCACCCGGCTCCTCGCTTCGCTCGGAGCCACCCACTGAAAGGGGAGGGATTTTTCGTGCAATGCCCCGCGTCACCGCGAGATAGAGTGCGAGCGTCACCGCCTGCCACACGACGAGCGACAGGACGTAAGGCATCAGCGCCAGCAGCGCCGCGATTCCGAGAAACACCGGCGGATAGTGCCAGCCGTAGAACGGCGTATCCGCGCCGAACACCCGCTTTTCCATTTCGTGCTGGAGCGCGGGGTCGAACGGCGCCTCGGGACGGCCCGCGAGCACCCATTTGCCCGCGGCATAGACATTGGAGAAATCGGTGCCGAGGGGCCGGCGCTGGTAATCGACGATCCCGTCTCCGGTCGCGACCAGCGAGCCGAGCATGACGAGGCCGAGCACGAACACGATCGCCGCATAGACCTGGATGCGGTTCGCCGTCACCCAGTCGCCGGAGCGAGTCGACTCAATCAGTTTGCGCAACGATGCGTTCATGTGATCCGATTGATCAACATTGGCGATCATGATGCCTGCACACGTCTATGTCCTGGCAAGCAAGAGAAACGGAACGCTCTATGTGGGCGTGACGACCGACCTTCCGAATCGAATTACGGCGCACAAGCATCGTCTCATACCCGGCTTCACGAAGCGTTATGGTGTCGACAAATTGGTTCACGTGGAAACCTATGAATCAATTCTGGAGGCACGTGCCCGCGAACGGTCGTTGAAACGATGGAATCGTGCCTGGAAGCTCCAGTTGATCGAACGCGAAAATCCCGATTGGAATGACTTGTCGGACCTAATTTGACGTTCCCCGGCCGAGCCGAGCGAAGCAAGGCGAGAGCCGGGGTCCAGTGCGGCTTCCGAAACGCATGCGTTTCTTACTCTGGACCCCCGGGGGGGGGGGGGGGGGGGGGGGG
>JBBDYN010000017.1:31048-37280 GCA_040901465.1 Xanthobacteraceae bacterium | reverse complement strand
GTTGAAATCTTCCGGCCGTCTGCGAGCGTGACAACCAGCTCCGCCGCCGTGAAGGCGACGGCCTTCACACGCAGATCGCGGACGTCAATTTCCAAAGTGCTCATGCCATGCCTGCATCAAGGTTTCGCGGTTGGCTCTTAACTCATTCAAGATAGCGGTAATCTCATGGGCCGGAAAGCCTGCGCTCACCGCCACCGTCAGATCATGCAGCCACACTTTCACCTCGCAGTCGCCGGCCTGCACATGCACGTGCGCGTGCTCTTGGCCCTCGTTGGAATAGAAGAAGGCGCGATACGGCCCCAGCGCAGGACGGTCGGCAATGTGACCCCCACCCGGCCGCTTTGGGCGGCCACCCTCCCCCTTTCAGGGGGAGGGAAGGAAACTAAAGCGGCAAATTATCGTGCTTCTTCCTTGGCCGCTCCGCGTGCTTGGTGCCCAGCATGGCAAACCCCCGCGCCACGCGCCCCGTCAAACCACAGCCACATCGACGCGGCTCTCCGGCGCCTCCCGCAGCGTGCAGGCGACCGGCGAATGTTCGTCGGCCCAGCGCACGATCTCCCGGAGCTGATCCGGATTGACGTTCGCGGCGCCGATCCGCACCTCGGTCCGAAGCTCGTCAAGTCCGGCTGATATCTTGTCGTCGAGCCCAAGTATTCCGCGATTGTCCGACTCGCTTTCGACGGTCACTTCAAGGGTGTCGAGTGTTACGCCGAGGCTCGCCGCCCGCATCGCGATGACCGATCCCGTACAGGACGCGAGCGCGGCCCGAAGCAGCCACCCGGGTCCGGGTGCGGAGGCTGCGCCTCCCATGGCCGGCGGCATGTCGGTCTGAACCACCTCGCCGCGCGGCCCGCTCACCTGAAATGCGAGCCCGTCGCGCAGCGAAGCCGTCGCCGATGCGTTCTTTCCGCGCGCTTTCTCGGGCGCTTCGGCGAGTACCCTACCGAATTTTTCCAAGGCTTGGCGGATCATTTCCGTCGACATGGTCGCCTCCCGCTCGTTCATGGGACTGCAGATTACCATGCTCCAAGCGCGGCCGTTGACCGTTCCGCTCGTCACGATTCACCTGTCAAACAGCCACGACCGTTCTCGCGACGCTCTCACTTCACCTCTCCCCGCTTGCGGGGGGAGGGAAAGGAAATTCGTTCTCGCGACGCGCACGCGAGTCGGCTCTAGCCGACTTGCGCAACCAATAGTGCCGATCTCGGGAACACCCGAGATCGGGTGCGCCCGAGGCATCCCCGGGCATGACCCGGGGACCAGTTTCCCTCGCCAGGAATGCGAGGGGATGGAGCGCCGAACGGCGCACCTTCATTTTCGGTCGCGCCCCGCCCGCGGATGCGAACCGCGGGTGCCGAGCGCGCAACGCCTTCCGGCGCTCCATCGCGGCGTTTTAGCGGCTGGTCGTGCCGGCCGCCGAGCCCCGGGCCGCGCTTGCGTACCAAGGCGGTTCTTGCCCTGGCCGTTACAGCGAAGCTCCTCGCGCACGGGTCTGTAGTGCCCGTAGGGCGGGGTCCCGGGACGCCCCGGGAGCGCGGATCACGTTTGTCCGCGCGCGCAGGCGCCGCATCCCGCTCCGCTCCAACGACGTCTCGCGAGAACGCCCTCAGCGAGCGGGATGCGCGTATTCTAATGGCGGCTCGGAGGATGGGGATAAATTCTCACGGAGATGTGATCAGCCCTCCCCGTCATCACCGGGCCGCGCCGCCCCACGCGCGCAGCGCGTGGCTAGGCGGCACGAGACCCGGTGA
Organism: Xanthobacteraceae bacterium; assembly: GCA_040901465.1. Classification (GTDB taxonomy): domain Bacteria; phylum Pseudomonadota; class Alphaproteobacteria; order Rhizobiales; family Xanthobacteraceae; genus JAUSIF01. The sequence goes on along the minus strand of JBBDYN010000017.1, from coordinate 35,529 downwards.
TCCATACCGCGTCACCACTTGCTGCGGGGCCATATGGATGCCCGGGTCAAGCCCGGGCATGACGAATGAGTTGGAGGGTGCCGCAGAGGAACACGAGCCGCCAAAAAACGAGAGGCCGCCGTTTCCAGCGGCCTCCGTTATCGCGGGATCCCACATTGGCTCGGGCGATTGCTACCGGCGCCTCTTCGGACGCCTTTTTCCGAAGTCGCGGCAACTCGGGGACCGCTGCTAATCGGGCCTTACGCGTCAGGCATCGATCCGTCGCACTTCCACGATGCGAAAAGCCTACGCCCCGCTTTCCGCACGCGCCAGCGGAGATTCAAAGGTGGGTCGGGAGTGTGGGGATCAAATTTCTGCTCCGAAAGCAATCGTCAATCGCTTACGATTGTCTGATGAGAAGCAAGCGTTTAGCGACACCGCCGAACCCGAGGCGTATTTTCGAGCAAGCCGAAATCTTTTTCTCAGCGTCGAAACACTTAGATGCTCACGCTTTCGAGAAAGCGCCACAATATCGGATCCCGGCTGCGGTCTGTGGAGCATTTGCCCTCGAACTTTACTTCAAGTGCTTGCTAGCGCTCGAACGGACCGATCATTCCAACAAGCATGAATTGAAGACTCTTTTCGATAGACTCAGCAACTCAACCAAAGAAGAACTGCGAGCCCGATTTCTCATCCTACCCTCCATGAACACAGCAATATTCAGTTTCATGGGCAAGAAAGTCGGCACACTCGATGCGTTCGACGTCGCACTGGAAAAAAGCAACAATGTCTTCTCGTATTGGCGCTATGATTACGAATACGAGTGGGCGCCGGCAGGTGCCTCACAGTGGTCCGATGACCTCATCCACACGACCCGCTCGCTCGCCATTGAACTGCTAGACGGTCGAGCCGCCAAGTGATCGTAGATTGCGATCCTCGTCTTCGATTCACACCAGCGGAGATTCAAAGGTGGGAATGGAGTGTGGGGTTGGTTCAACGACGCTTGACACGATTGCGAACGGCCAACGCGAACAATGCTATGAACAGCGTACCAAATACTGTAATCGCGATCTCAATCGCCCGTCCGACTGCGGATACCAACTCAGGAGCAGGAGTACGCTGCCCCGGAACAAGCGACACAATCGCTTTCAATGAGAACAGCAACCCGTCCTTCATCGGTACCTCGCCTTCCTCAAACCCCCACATCGAGGCTGCGAGGCCACCAAGAACTAAGAGCGTGAGCAAGGCCATCAACGGCCGAAATTCGCGCAGACCGTAACCGGAAAAAATCCAGTAGAGCGTGACTATCAACCATTCCAAAACGCTGGCGTCCGGATTGAGCCGCCGCATCTCCATCTCTCCGTAATAGAAATCTGCGCCGCCGGGTTCGTCAGAATTTACCTCGAAACTTCGGCGTAGCTCTCGATAACTAGCGGCGATCTGCGAAGGATGTAGTAACGGTAAGCTTACAACCACTTCGGTCGAATTCTCGGATTTCCGCTCCGCACTCAAACTAGTGCCGAGCAGTTTCCAGCGGCGATGGCCAAGCCAGCCTTGTGATGCCCGCCAACCAAACTCATCTGCAATACACTTCCTCTTTCGCAACCAACTTGGTGAGAAAGAAAATCTAACCGTGGGCTCAATGACAATGCGACTCAAATCATGGGTGCCGTAGAACGCACATCGAGACATATTCACATGTGCCAGAGCCAATTGGCCCGCGTCCGCGCCGCCAATATCAATTATTTCAGCGGTTTTTTCGCTCATCGGCTTTCCCGAGATTCGAGTAACACGCCCAGCACTCAACTGCCGCAACCTCACAATTGCTCGATCGACATAGATATTTCCCCCCGCTAAGAACTGCGAGTTCTGCAAATTTAAGCTTCCAGCATTGACGTCCAACGTCAGCCTAGATTGAAATTTGGCCCGATCCAGATTGCAATCGTGATCGACCTTGAGAGGGCCGATATGGTTCGCTGCGGCTGCTTTGAATCTCGGAGCCTGGAACGTCGAGCATTTAGTGTTTTCAATTCGACATTCTCCCTCAACATTGGTCCCTGCCAACATGATAAAAATCGGGCTGGCGTCATTTATCGACAGGTCGCCCCTTACATCGCACTCCTCCAACCGAAAGGCCTTAAGCGCATTTCCGTCCGCACGAACACTGTCGCCAAATTCGCAATTGCTGATTCTGACCCCGTTTAGATCACAGCTTGAATAAGAGACATCAAAATACCTGCCTTCAATTTTGCTGTGGGCGAGATCGAGAGCCGGTCCAATCAGCCGAATATATTGAGCGAAGAACCCTTTTGAGAATACGCAACGATTGAACTCTACGGGCTTATAAAATGTCGCTCCTGTAAAATTGATTTCACTCTCAAAATTGAAATCATTGAAACGGAGCGGTGCATCAATCTCGGCTCCCTCAAATGAAATGTATCGACGAATCGAACGGCCATCTCGAACAACAACTTGAAGAATCTTGTCGAGTAGAGCGGGGGTTATGTTTACCCCGCACAGATAGAGCGCTTCTGAAGAGAATCTAATTCCCTGAAGATATCTATCGCGCTCGCTCTCGGCTAAATGGGCAATGCAGGAGCCGCCTATCTGAATAGCTTGGCCACAACAACCACCAACATTGCATTTTGGCCAATTTCGACCACCCCCACCTGTCGCGCGCTTCTCATGCATGGTGACATGAGTGTCGCCTATCTCCAGCCAAAGCTCGGCACGTAACCCACTGGGAAATACTAGTTCCCGATGCCGCAATTTTTCCTTTTGCTCACCCGTCATTCGTCAGTCCAAACATCTGTCAACGGCAATAAATCACACAGGCAAATTATCGTGCTTCTTCCGCGGCCGCTCCGCGTGCTTGGTGCGGAGCATCGCCAGCGCCCGCGCCACGCGCCGCCGCGTCTCGGAGGGCTCGATCACCTCGTCGATATAGCCGCGCTCGGCCGCGACGAACGGCGACAGAAACCGCTCCTCGTATTCGCGCGTGCGCGCGGCGAGCTTGTCCTTGTCGCGCGCCTCCTCGCGGAAGATGATCTCGACCGCCCCCCTCGCCCCCATCACCGCGATCTGCGCCGTGGGCCAGGCATAGTTCACGTCGCCGCCGATGTGCTTCGACGCCATCACGTCGTAGGCGCCGCCGTAGGCCTTGCGCGTGATCACGGTGACGAGCGGCACCGTGCACTGGCTGTAGGCGAACAGCAGCTTCGCCCCGTGCTTGATCAGCCCGCCGTATTCCTGCGCCGTGCCCGGCAGAAAGCCCGGCACGTCCACGAAGGTCACGAGCGGGATGTTGAAGGCGTCGCAGAAGCGCACGAAGCGCGCGGCCTTGCGCGAGGCGTCGCTGTCGAGCACGCCCGCGAGCACCATGGGCTGGTTCGCGACGAAGCCGACCGTGCGGCCGGCGACGCGGCCGAAGGCCGTGACGATGTTCTTCGCGAACGCCTCCTGGATCTCGAAGAAGTCGCCCTCGTCGGCGACCTTCAGGATCAATTCCTTTATGTCGTAGGGCTGGTTCGCGCTCGCCGGCACGAGGCTGTCGAGCGAGGGCTCGATCCGCTCGATGTCGTCGTGCGAGGGCCACTCCGGCACGCCGCTCTCGTAGCTCGCCGGCAGGAAATCCAAGAGCCGGCGGATTTGCAGCAGCGCCTCGACGTCGTTCTCGAACGCGCCGTCGGCCACCCCCGAGCGCGTCGTGTGCACGCGCGCGCCGCCGAGCTCTTCCGCGGACACGGTCTCGTTGGTGACGGTCTTCACCACGTCGGGGCCGGTGACGAACATGTAGCTCGTGTCCTTCACCATGAAGATGAAGTCGGTCATGGCCGGCGCATAGACGTCGCCGCCCGCGCACGGGCCCATGATGACGGAAATCTGCGGGATCACGCCGGACGCGATCACGTTGCGCTTGAACACCTCGCCGTAGCCGCCGAGCGCGGCCACCCCCTCCTGGATGCGCGCGCCGCCCGCGTCGTAGAGGCCGACGATCGGCGCCCGCGTCTTCAGCGCCATGTCCTGGATCTTCATGATCTTCTGCGCGTGCGCCTCCGAGAGCGAGCCGCCGAACACCGTGAAGTCCTTGGCGAACACGAACACCTGCCGCCCGTTCACCGTGCCCCAGCCGGTGACGACGCCGTCGCCGGGGACTTTCGTCTTGTCGATGCCGAAGTCGGTGCCGCGGTGGGTGACGAAGGCGTCGAACTCTTCAAACGAGCCCTTGTCCATGAGGAGCTCGATGCGCTCGCGCGCCGTCAATTTTCCGCGTTTATGCTGCGCCTCGATGCGGGCGTCGCCGCCGCCCTTCAAGGTCGCCGCCCGGCGCTCCTTGAGCTTGTTCTGGATGTCCTTCATGCGAGCTGCCCCCGCGTGAATCGCGTGGGATGAATTTAGCACGTCTGTCACATTGCTCGTCATGGCCGGGCCGCCGCGGCCCCTCCTTTCCTCGTCATCACCGGGCCGCGCCGCCCCGCGAGCCGCTTGCCGGCGAGCGGAAT
>JBBDYN010000017.1:29725-31038 GCA_040901465.1 Xanthobacteraceae bacterium | reverse complement strand
GACATCGCAAGTCGGGCTCGCCCGACTTGCGCACTAAATAATCCTAAGTCGGGTAAACCCGACTTCGGGTGATCTACGCCTTTTCTGCTGCTCGCCGATTGAAAGGCGTGGATGGCCGGGTCTCGCCGCGCCAAGACCGCGCTGTGCGCGGGGCGCGGCGGCCCGGCCATGACGGAGAATGAAATCCACCCGGCCCGTCATTGAACCGTCGCGAAGCGCACCTATATAGGCTCAAACGCCTGCACACTGCGCCTCACCACGGAAGTACTGGGAGAAGGCGGTTACAGGCGATGCGCCCGCCCGGGAGCGATCCCGCGGCGGGTTTTCGTTTGCGGCGCCGGCCACTTCATTGTCATTCCGGGGCGCCGCCGACTCCCGCGCAAGCGGGAGGAGGCGGGCGAGCCCGGAATCCATCGACATCGAAAGCAAATTTCGCGTTGCAAGTCCCGTGGATTCCGGGCCCGGCCCTTCGGGCCGTCCCGGAATGACTCAGGAGAGTAGCCCGAGCACCCGCACCGCCGCATCGAATTCCGCCCGCCGCGCCATGCGGCGTTGCGTGGCTTCGCCGTCCGCACCCCAACGCGCGATGTTCCAGTCCTCGTCCACGTGCGCCGCGGCCCAGGCCGCGTCCGCCGAGAGCCGGCCGCGCGCGAGCGCCAGCGCAATCAGCACCGAGCCGGTGAGCGCGGTGGCACTGGCGAGCGCCGCAAGCCCGAACGGCCGTTGCGCCGTTTCGATTTCGGCGCGCACCGCCGCAATCGCTTCCTCCGGCTGGCTCACGAGCCGCACGCCTTCCGCGCAAACGAACCGCGCCCCCAGTTGATCGCGCGCCCAAAAGAGCAGCGGATCCCAGGCCGCGCCCTGCGCGGCCACGAGGCCCGCGGGCTCGCGCGCGCGGTAGCAGACGAGATCGGAGCCCGCGTATTTCGCGATCTCGGCGGCGACCGCCTCGGGGTCGGCCGCGACCCGGTCGAGCGCGACGTTCGCAAGCCGCGTCAGCGGCATTTTCCCGGGTTCGATCGTCTCGCCCTGCGCCGCCCATTCCGCGGCGACGATTTCCGCAAGCGCGCGCGACGGCAGCGCCAGCGTTTTCCGCGCCGGCGTCTTCGCGGCCTTGCCGTCGAGCCGCACCTCGAACGCGCCGTCATGCCCGGCAACGCTTGTCGTCTTATAAAAGCGCTTCGGCAGCGCCCGCCGCATCGCCCGCTGCACCCGCTGCACCGGGCCGGCACCTTCGGCGAGATCGTCGAGGAGGCTGCGCATCACTCTCTCTTACCCTCTCCCCTTGTGGGAGAGGGTGGGGGGGGGGGGGG
>JBBDYN010000017.1:0-29715 GCA_040901465.1 Xanthobacteraceae bacterium | reverse complement strand
CGAGGCGCCGGGTGAGGGGTAGACCTAGCGCAAACGCGCGAGAAGATCGACGAGCACGCCTTCCGCGTTGGCCAACACGTCGCTATTCCAATAGCGGACCACCGTGAAGCCTTCGCTTGCCAAATCCGCGTCACGAACGCGATCTGACTGGCTGTCGACGTGCTGACCGCCATCCACTTCGATGACGAGCCTTCGCTCGTAGCAAACGAAATCGAGGATGTAGTTCTTGAATGGAGTCTGGCGCCGAAACTTGTATCCGGCCAATCGTCGGTCACGTAGGAGCCGCCAAAGCGCTCGCTCGGCGTCGGTCAATTCCCGTCGAAGCTTGCGGGCGTTGCTGCGGCGCCTTGACGGTACTTCTCGATGCCGAGGCCTGTTCATCACCCCTCACCCGGCTCGCGCCTACGGCGCTCGCCACCCTCTCCCACAAGGGGAGAGGGTTCTCATTCCTCCGGCGCCTGCTCGATCGGGTCGTAGCGCTTGGCGTCGAAGCCGATGAGATTCCAGGTCTGCTGCATGTGCGGCGGCAGGGGCGCCGTGACGTCGATCGTGCCCTTCCCGCTCGGATGCGGGATTACGAGCCGCCGCGCGAGCAGGTGCAGCTTGTTCTGCAGGCCGCCCGGCAGCTCCCAGTTCTCGATGTCGAAATATTTGTCGTCGCCCACGATCGGATGCCCGATCGCCGCCGCGTGCGCGCGCAATTGATGCGTGCGGCCGGTGACGGGCTTGAGCGAAAGCCACGCGAGCTTCTGCGCCGCCTGATCCACCACCGCGTAATAGGTGACCGCATGCATCGCGTCGTCGTCGCCATGCTTGGCGACGCGCATGCGCTCGCCCGCGGGCCCGCCACCCTTGGCGAGAAAACCGGAGACGCGGCCCTGATGCGGCCGCGGCACCCCGGCCACGAGCGCCCAATAGATTTTCCGCGCCGAGCGCGAGCGAAAGGTTTTCGCGAGCGCCGCCGCCGCGAGCCGCGTCTTGGCGACGAGCAAGACGCCCGACGTATCCTTGTCGAGCCGGTGCACGAGGCGCGGCTTCACACCGTCCTTCGTGCGCAGCGCTTCCAGCATCCCGTCCAAGTGCCGCACCGTGCCCGAGCCGCCCTGCACCGCGAGACCCATGGGCTTGTTCAGCACCAGCACCTCGCGGTCCTCGTAGAGCGTGATCGATTTCAGGAATTCGGCGTCGCTCTTCTCCTTATCCCTCCCCCTCTGGGGGAGGGTCGAACCGCGCAGCGGTTCGGGGTGGGGGCCGGCTTTCGCATTCGCGCGATCCAATCCCCCCACCCGGCCGCTCCCCCGGCTTCCGCCGGGGTCGCGTCCACCCTCCCCTAAAGGGGAGGGAGAAGGACCGATCGGCGGCACGCGCACGCGCTGCCCCGCTTCGAGGCGCGTGTGCGTCTTCACGCGCCCGCCGTCCACGCGCACCTGCCCGGTACGCAGGAGCTTCTGCAGATGCCCGAACGGCAGCGCGGGAAAATGCGCCTTGAACCAGCGGTCGAGGCGCATGCCCGCTTCGTCGTCCTGCACTTTTCGCGTTTCCACACTCATGACAACAGGGTGAGGCGCGAATTCAGCTCGCGGTCAAGTGCGGATAGTGTCTCGGCTCAATGTCATCCCGGCCGAGCGGACCACGACAACGTCGTGGGCCGCGAGAGCCGGGATCCAGGAACACCTGCGGTGCAGATTCCATGGTAGGCGGTGGCCCTGGATCCCGGCTCGCGCTCGCCCCCTTCGCGCTGGCGACACGCCGGAGCGAAGCGAAGGCGGGGAGCGGCCAGCGCGAAGACTCGCTAATTGGGCTCGCTTGGCCGGGATGACAGCAAGGTGAGGCCACCCCACCGATGAGCGATACCGAGGTTCGAGGTCAGGGTCGCGGCCGCCAACGAATTCCCGCCGCCGTGTGGGTGCTCGGCTTCGTTTCCCTGCTGATGGACCTCTCCTCCGAGATGATCCACGCCCTGCTGCCGATCTATCTCGTGACAGTGCTCGGCACCTCCGTGCTCACGGTCGGCGTGATCGAGGGAATCGCGGAGGCGACCGCCTCGATCACGAAAGTCTTCTCAGGCGCGCTTTCCGATTGGCTGCGCAGGCGAAAATTGCTCGCCGCGCTCGGCTACGGTCTTGCTGCGCTGACCAAGCCGGTCTTTCCGCTCGCGCCGTCGGTGGAATGGCTCGTCGCCGCCCGCTTCATCGATCGCGTAGGCAAGGGAATTCGCGGTGCCCCGAGAGACGCGCTCGTGGCGGACATTGCGCCGCCGGAAGCGCGCGGCGCGAGTTTCGGGCTGCGGCAGTCTCTCGACACCGTGGGCGCGTTCCTCGGGCCGCTCGTGGCGATCGTCCTGATGTGGCTCACCCTCGACAATTTCACCTTCGTGTTCTGGATCGCCGTGATCCCCGCGTTCCTGTCGTTCGGCCTGATCTTGTTCGCGGTCAAGGAGCCGGAGCGGCCGGTCGGCTTGCGCGAGGTTCGCGCACCGCTGAGCATGCGCGAGTTGCAAAATCTCGGCGCCTTCTATTGGCTGATCGTGGCGATCGCGACCGTGTTCACGCTCGCGCGTTTCAGCGAGGCTTTCCTGCTGTTGCGCGCGCAATCCGTCGGGTTGCCGATCGCGCTCGTGCCCTCGGTCATGGTGCTGATGAACGTGGTCTACGCGCTCGCCGCTTATCCTGCCGGAATCCTGTCGGACCGGACCGACCGCTTCAACGTTCTTATCGTCGGAATCGGCTTTCTGGTCGTTTCCGACCTCGTGCTCGCGTTTGCCGGTGGAATCGGCGGCGTGGCGCTTGGCGTCGCGCTTTGGGGATTGCACATGGGCTTCACCCAGGGGCTGCTCGCGACCCTCGTCGCTGACGCCGCACCACGCGAGATGCGCGGCACCGCGTTCGGCATGTTCAACCTGACCGGAGGCCTCGCGTTGCTCGCCGCGAGCATCATCGCCGGCGCGCTGTGGGATACGGCCGGTCCGCAGGGCACGTTCCTCGCAGGCGCTGCGTTCACTGCCCTTGCGCTCGTTGGTCTCCTCGCGGTCCGCGGCCGCCTTTCGGCCAAAGCGAATGCCTGACGCCAGGGCAAACAGGCCCATCGAAATTCCGCGCCGCTCCCTGAGGGGCTACCTCCGTTGCCGACCGCGGTCGAGCGCCGCACCCCTTGCCGCGCATCCGAATCCGCCTTATGGCGTTGCACTATACGAAGGGGATGGAGTCCCCCCAAACCGCCGCAAGGCTGATGACTCCTGCCGCGTACATCGCGGTGGGACCCCGTGCAAACCCGCCGTGAGGCGGGCTTTTTCGTGCCCGCCGCCCCCTGCACGCCGGACGGAGGTTGACCATGACGACGGTTTGGACGCTCGCAGCGCTTTGGTTCGCGCTCGCCCTGTTCGCGAGCCTGGTCGCGACCTATTTGCGAATTTCCACCGCGCTCGCCGAAATCATGACCGGCATCGGCGCACAACTGGTGCTCGGCACGCTGATCGGCGCCGCCGTGCTCGGCGCCGACGAGCCTTGGATCAAGTTTCTCGCCGGCGCCGGCGCGATCATGCTGACGTTCCTGGCCGGCGCCGAGCTCGACCCCGTCGTGTTCCGGAGTAAATGGAAGGAAGCGACCGCGGTCGGCGTCGCGAGCTTCCTGCTGCCGTTCCTCGGCTGCACCGCCGCCGCCTACTATGTGCTCGGCTGGAACGTGCCGGCGAGCTGGCTTGCCGGCATCGCCATGTCCACGACCTCCGTCGCCGTGGTCTACGCGGTGATGCTCGAGTACGGCTTCAACAAGACCACCTACGGCAAGACCATCCTCGCCGCCTGCTTCATCACCGACCTCGGCACGGTGCTCGCGCTCGGATTCCTGTTCGCGCCGTTCGATTACAAGACCTTGATCTTTGCCGCGGTCGCCATCGTGGTGTTCGCGCTGATGCCCTGGCTGACCCCGCGCCTGTTCAAGCGCCACGGCGACAAGCCGTCCGAGCTCGAGGCAAAATATTTGCTATTGGCGTTGTTCGCGCTCGGCGCCCTCGCCTCCTGGGCCGGCAGCGAGGCGGTCCTGCCCGCCTACGTGCTCGGCATGCTGCTCGCCGGCACGGTCGGCCGCGACCACGCGCTGATCCGGCGGCTGCGCACGCTCACGCTCGGCCTGATGACGCCGTTCTATTTCATCCGCGCCGGTTCGTTCGTCTCGGTGCCCGACCTGATCGCCGCCCCGGCCGCGTTCCTGCTGATGCTCGTCGTCAAGGTCGCGACCAAGTGCGTCGGCGTCTATCCGGTCGCGATAACGATGAACGGCTCGCATCACAAGGAGGCGATGTACACGACGCTGATGATGTCGACCGGCCTCACCTTCGGCACCATCTCGGCGCTGTTCGGACTCACCAACCAGATCGTCGATCAGGCGCAGTATTCGGCCCTGGTCGCCGCCGTGATTGCGAGCGCCGTGATCCCGACCCTGATCGCCAATGCGTTCTTCCTCCCGCGCCATCTGCTGCCGAAGCATGCGGAAGCCGTACAGGAAGACGCCTGATCGTCGCCCGGGCCCCCTCGGGCGGATGTCTGCGCTGCTCGATCATCCTTGAACAACCGCCTGAATTGGGGTGAGCTTCCCGCTCACGGGAGAGAACGCCATGAGCGGACAGGCAGCGGCAAAGGCGTCGGCCGGCCGGATGCCCGCGGACATCGCCGGGAAAATTCGCGCGATCGGCGCGGTGATCGATCCGCCCGCGACCGCGGCGATCTATGCGCCGCTGCACGAGCGCGAGCCCTACACGGGCGTGAAAATCGTGCGCGATGCCAAATACGGCGCGGACGAGCGCCAGGCGCTCGACGTCTTTATTCCCGAGGGGGCGTCGCGGCCGCGCCCGGTCTTCATGTTCGTGCATGGCGGCGGTTACACGGCCGGCCACAAGCGTGAAGGCGACAACTTCTTCTACGACAACATCATGCTCTGGGCCGCGCGCAACGGCATGGTCGGCGTCAATGCCACCCACCGCCTCGCCCCCGCGCACCCCTGGCCCGCCGGAGCCGCCGACGTTGGCGCGGCGGTGCAATGGGTACGCGAAAATATCGCGCGCCACGGCGGCGATGCGAAGCGCCTATTCCTCGCCGGCCACTCCGCCGGCGGCACGCACGCCGCCACCTACGCGGTGATGCCGCAATTCCACGCGCCGGGCGGCCGGGGCCTCGCCGGGCTGATCCTGCTTTCCGGCAATTTCGATCTGTCGATCGTCGATATGGACGAGCGCTACGCGAGCTATTTCGGCAGCGACAAGGCGAAATTCGCCGAGCGCTCGCCGTTCCCCGGCCTGCTCAAGCTGCCGATCCCGCTCATGGTCGCCTATACCGAGCTCGAGCCGCCGCCGCTCCTGGAGCAGAGCGAGCGTCTCGTGTCCGCGCTCAAACAGGCGACCCGCGCCGCGCACGTCGTCAAGCTTGCGGGCCACAGCCATATCTCGATCACCTACGCGATCAATACGGGTGACACGGAGCTCGGCGACGCCATGCTCGACTTCATCAAACGCAATTAGGCGCGTGACGTGACCACGCGCGCTCGCAAACGCGGGCAGTTCCGGCGCATCGCCGCAATCACGGGCGCATTGGCTCTCGCGGCAACGTATGCGTATTTTTTGCCCATCGATTTGCAAGTTGACCACCGCCCGGGCTGGACCGTCATCGCGCAAGATTCGCCGGAAGCGAAATCCGCCAAGGCCGCAAAAGCCGACAAGGCGGCAGAAGCCGACAAAGCCGCGAAAGGCGAAAAGGCCGGCAAGAGCAAGATGACAGGAACGGCCGATGCGACCGGACCGCCGGATAAGGCCGCAAAAGCCGGCAAGGACGGCAAAGCTGGCAAGGCTGCGGGCGCGGCCAAGAAAGGCAAATCCTCGGACGGTGCCGAGGATCAGGATGACGCCGAAGGCCAGCGCAAAAAACTCCAGTGCCCGCCGGGACAAATTGTCGACAAACGGCTGAAGGGCTGCATCTAGCGCCCGGTGCAACAAACAGGCGGCTACACGAAGCCCGCGAGCCCAAGCGCCGCGGCGGCGGCGAGCGCCCAGAGCGGATTGATCTGACTCCAATAGGCGATCCCGGCGGTCGCGGCGGTGATCGCGAGCGCCACCAGATTGTCGTCCGCCGCGCGCGCGATCAGGAACGCGCTCGCCGCGATGAAGCCGATCGTCACCGGCACGACCCCGGCCTGCGTCGCGATGCGCCACGGCGCGTCGCGGAAACGGTCCCACACGCGCGTGACGAAATAGGTGATCGTGCAGGTCGGCACGCAGAGCGCGGCGGTCGCGAGCAGCGCGCCCGTGAGCCCGGCGAGCTGCCAGCCGATCAGCGTGACGAACAGCACGTTCGGCCCGGGCGCCGCCTGCGCGATCGCGAACAAGTCCGCGAATTGCTGATCGGTGAGCGCGCCGCTCACCTCCACCACCTGCCGGTGCAGTTCCGGCACGATCGTATTCACGCCGCCGACCGCGACGAGCGAAAGCAACGCGAGATGCAGCGTGAACAGGCCGATCGGGCTGTCGTCTCTCACTTCGGTCTCCAGAAGCAATAGGCGACGCTGAGCGGCGCGAGCACGAGGACGACCCAATAAAGCGGAAAGCGCAGGACCCCGACCGCGGCGAAGGCCGCCAGCGCGAACAAAATCGCCGGCACCTGCCCTTCCCGCACGAGCGGCGCCATCATCTTCGCGGCCATGGCGACGATCAGGCCGGCGGCGCCCGCCGCGAGCCCCGCGAGCGCGCCGCGCAATGCCTCAAGCTCGCCATAGCGCGCATAGAGCGCGCCGCACGCGATCATGATCACGAGCGGCACGCCGACGAGCCCGGCGAATGCCGAAAGCGCCCCCGGGATTCCGCGGAAGCGCGAGCCAACGATGATCGACATGTTCACGATGTTCGGGCCGGGCAGGAATTGGCAGAGCGCCAGCGCCTCCGCGAATTCCCGTTCGTTCAGCCAGCGCCGCCGCTCCACGAGCATACGGCGCGCCCACGGCAGCACCCCGCCAAATCCCGACAGCGAGATGCCGAGAAAGCCGAGAAAAAGTTCGCTGAGTCGGGGAACCTTTTGCCGGACGGGATCGAGTACGGCGGATTCGGCCATGGAACCGCATCATAAAGGGCGGGTTACATCCATTCCAGCGGGACACGTCCGCGCACGCGGGAACTATTCCCGTCCGCGGTCGTTCTGTGTCCAGGCGGTGGCTCGAGCATTTGGAGGAAACGATGAAGTCCGTGAAACAGGGATTGCTGGCCGCCGCAGCGGTTGCGGCGTTGATCGCCGGCGCTACGGCTGTGCAGGCGCAGGCCGACAAGAAGATGGAAGTCCAGGGCGGCGTGCAGGTGGAAGGCGGCGCCGACGTAAAGAAGGACGTAAAGAAGAAAGGCAATGCCCAGACCGGCAGCGAAGCTCGTGGCGGCGTTCAGGCGCAGGGCGGCGCGAAGACGGAAGCCCAGGGCGGCGCCAAGACGGAAGCTCAGGGCGGCGCGAAGACGGAAGCCCAGGGCGGCGCCAAGACTGGCACCCAGACGACGCAAGGCGGCGCGCAGGGCGGCGGCGGAGCCGACGTGCAGAAGAAGTCCGGCCAGACACAGCCGATGGATCAGGGTGGCAAGAAGAGCGAAAGCGCCCAAGGTTCGCAGTCCGATAGCAAGGCCTCGGTGCAGCTCAATGAGCAGCAGCGGACCAGCATCAGCCAGACCATCCGGCAGAAGGGCGGCGACTTCAAGCGCGTCGACCGGACCAGGATCAACTTCACGATCAACGTCGGCGCGGTGGTCCCGCGCACGTTCGGGCTCTACCCGCTTCCCGCCACGATCATCACGTTCGTGCCGGCCTATCGCGGATATCTCTACATCGTCGTGGGCGACGATCTCCTGATCATCCACCCGCGCACGTACGAGATCGTGGCCATCATTCCGGCGTAACGACCTCGGCGAACCAAAGCGAGGGGCGGCCGCGAGGCCGCCCTTTTTCGTTTGACGTGCCCGTTCGGATCAGCGGCGGACGATCACGCTGGAATCTTGCGAAGACGCATCGGCTGCGGATGCGATGGCCAAATCGATCTCGCGGAAGCGGCCGGCAAATTGACGGCCGTCAACTCGCGGCCCCTGCAACTGCGCGACCGGCCCGTTATTGACCGACAGCAATTGGTCCAAGGTTGAAGGCTGCGGATAGCGGAATGGTGAGAGCATCGTGAACGGCACGATGAGAAAAATGATCAATACGAAAATAATACAGGTGATCGAATCGATCTCGGCATCGAGCGACCCGTTGCGCTTTTCAGGTTCCTGTCGCACCCGAGCATAACGGCAAACCCGCACACAAGTTCCGCCGCGTTGCGGTAAATGCCGCCGCTATTTGGCTAAATGGCGGGGAACTGAACTCCCGATCGTTGTGTTACATGTTCGCGGCCCATTCCATGAACAACCGGGCGGGACGCCGGCAACCCGCACGAAACGTACGCATACGGGATGGTCATGAGACGCAGATTTCTTGCCGCGATATCAGCCGTGGCACTATTCGTCGCAGGTGTTGTCGGCGCGCTCGCACAGACCGGTGGAAGCGCGGGTTCAGCCGCGAGCCGTCCTTCGGGACGCACGCTGGGCCAACCCAGCACCCCCCTGGGGCAGCCCAGTCGCACCATGGGACAGCCGACAACCGGAAATAGCGGCGTCGAAACGTCCGGCAAGGAGCGGCCGGCGATCGGCGCGGGGCGGACGACCGATCCCAATCCGCTTCCTGATGCGCTTCGGGACCGGCCAGCCGCCGTGCCGCAGACAAAACAGCAGTTTCTCGGTTCGGGCGGAAAAGCACCGGACGGAAGCATTCCCGGCGGTTCGCTGGTCGCGCTCACGGTGCAGGAGCGAAACAAGATCCGCGACATCATTCTTGCCCAGGCCGTGGCGCAGGAATCGCGGGCTAACATCAAGCTCATGGTTGGCGCGAAGGTGCCGGAGAGCGTGCCGCTTCGTGCACTTCCGCCGGACGTCGTGAACATCGTCCCGAAATACAGGGAATTCGACTTCGTGATTGCGGCCGATCGCATCGTCATCGTGCAGCGGAGCACGCGCGAGATCGATACGATGATTCCGATCTGACCGACAGCGCTGTTTACGCCGGCCGTGCAGCTTCGCCCATTATTCCAGCCGCTTCTTCAATTCACGCTCAACCTTGCTCGAGCGCGGTCATCCCGGCCTAGTCCGTGTGAGCGTTCCGGAGCCTTCGGTTGCCCCATCATTGTGATACCAGCGTACCGACAAGCCATCCTTCGAAAATATCAATCTGATGCGGTCCGGAATGTAACCAGGCGTAGCTTTTATCGGGCGGGTCTCTCCTTCATACGTCAGATCACCTGTCCGCTTGACGACAAATCCCATCTCATTGCGTAGCTTTCGCTCCAACTCGAATACGAACACCTTGCCCGTATTCATGTCGGGATTCAGGGTGAGCCGATAGATTCGCGTTTCGCGGTCGCCGCCCTTTACCAAGCGGCGCGCAACATTTCCTTCGTAAATTCCGAAAATTTGGATGTTGCCGCTTTGCGCAATGGCGACTGTCGCGCTCGACACGCTGGCGGCGATGCCGCAGGAGAACACCGATATGATCATTGCCGTCACGGCGATAGCAGTCTTGGAAAATGAATTGGTCATGTTCTCGCTCAAAGATTCAAGTACGGCCTTTCACAAAAGGCCCGCTATCGTCAGCCTCGATGCTTGCGCAGCTTCGCCCAATAGTCCAGCCGTTTTCTGATCTCGCGCTCGAACCCGCGCTCGACGGGCTCATAAAAAGTCTTCCGGCCGAGCTGCTCCGGGAAATAGTCCTGCCCCGAGAACCCCTCATCGGCGTCGTGATCGTATTCGTATCCCGCCGAATAGCCCTCCTCCTGCATCAGCTTCGTCGGCGCATTGAGGATGTGCTTGGGCGGGAGCAGCGAGCCGCCTTCCTTCGCCGTCCGCATGGCACGGCCGAACGCCGCGTAAGCGGCGTTCGATTTGGGCGCGGTGGCGACGTAAATGACCGCCTGCGCCAGCGCCAGCTCGCCCTCGGGCGATCCGAGAAAGTCATAGGCGTCCTTGGCTGCGTTCGTGATCACGAGCGCCTGCGGATCGGCCATCCCGATGTCTTCCACCGCCATGCGCACGATCCGGCGCGCGAGATAAAGCGGGTCCTCGCCGGCATCCAGCATGCGCGCGAGATAATAGAGTGCGGCGTCCGGGTCCGAGCCGCGCACCGACTTGTGCAGGGCGGAGATCAGATTGTAGTGGCCGTCCTGGGATTTGTCGTAAATCGGCGCGCGCCGCTGCACGATCTCCATGAGCCGTGTCGCATCGAACGCCTCACCCTTGCGCGCCGCGCGCCAGACTTCTTCCGCGAGCGTCAGCACCGCCCTGCCGTCGCCGTCGGAAAGTCGCAGCAGAACTTTTCGCGCTTCATCGTCGAGCGGGAGCTTCTTGCCTTCGATCTCCTCGGCGCGCGCGAGTATCCTCTCCAGCGCCTCGCCATCGAGCGACTTGAATACGAGGACGCGCGCCCGCGACAGGAGCGCCGCGTTCAATTCGAACGAGGGATTTTCCGTGGTCGCGCCGACGAGCGTGACCGTGCCGTTTTCCATCACCGGCAGGAAGGAATCCTGCTGCGCCCGGTTGAAGCGATGGATCTCGTCGACGAAGAGCAGCGTCCCCTGCCCGGTTTCGCGCCGGGCGCGCGCTTCCTCGAACACCTTCTTGAGGTCGGCGACGCCGGAGAACACCGCCGAGATCTGCTGGAAATGCAGATCGGTTTCTTCGGCGAGCAGCCGCGCCACCGTGGTCTTGCCGGTGCCCGGCGGTCCCCAGAAGATGAGCGAGCCGAGCGAGCGCGTCGCCAGCATGCGCGTGAGCGCGCCGTCGCGGCCGACCAACGCATCCTGTCCCACGATCTCGGAAAGCTTCGTCGGCCGCAGCTTGTCCGCGAGCGGCCGCGGCGCGTCGCGCTCGAGGCCAGCCGCCTCGAACAGACTTGCGGATTTCTTCGGAGCGCCACGACTCATCTGAAGTCATCCCGATTGCGATGCACCGGAGAACTGCGCATCGCTGATCCAGGATTGTATCAGATTGCGCGACCCGGGGTCTGCATCGCTAATATAGGCGCGCGCGGCGGACGGGAAATATGTCAGTCGCCGAACAAGCGATAGTTCCCGACTACGGTCACATCGCCTGCCTGCGCCTGCTCGGCGCAACGGTGATGTCCTTCTGAAACGCCTTGAACGCCTCGATCTTCGATAGCGGATTCGAGCCGTCCTCGGTGTCGATCTCCACCAGATGCACGAACGTCGCGCCGTCGGCGAGTTTCACGGAGGCATAGCGAATGCCCGCAGGTGCCCGCTGGCGCAACTGCTGAAACACCTTCGCGACGAGGACTTCATTCTCCTCGGCGCGGTCGGGCTTGGTTTTATAGCGAATCAGAATCCGTTTCATGGCGGGTCTACATCGCCTCCGACCATATTTAACTGATCGTTTAAATAAAGTCACCCGCCGAGTGCGAACGAAAGCCACTGCCCGCCGCGCTTCGCGCTCCCGCTCATCCGCGCAACGTGACGTTCAACTGCTGGCCGCCGCGCAGGATCGTGATGCTCCACTGACGGGTCGCCTCGCCGGCCGCGCGTTCGAGGTCGCGGGTCTTCCCGATCCGCTCGCCGTTTACCGCGAGCACCACGTCCCCCGGCTTCAAGCCGAGCGCCTCCGCGGCCGACCCGTCGGCGACATTCACCACGACCACGCCCTCGGACGATGCGTCGAGGCGTAGTTCCTCGGCGAGCGCGGGCGACAAGTTCGCGACCTTGACGCCGGCGAACGGGGAGCGCGAACGAATGACGATTTCCTCGCGCGGCCGGTCCGGCGCGGTCTCGAGCGCCACCGCGAGATTGCTGACCCGGCCATTGCGCTCGACCGCAAGCGTCGTGTTGCCGCCGAGCGGCTTCGTCGCGAACCGGAAATCGAAGGCGTTCGGATCGTCCGCCGGCAGCCCGTCGATCGCGACGATCACGTCGCCCGGCTTGAGGCCGGCGCGCGCCGCGGGGCTCTTTTCCGTGACGCTCGCTACCAGCGCGCCCGCCGGCCGCTTGAGGTTCAGGCTCTGCGCGATCTCCGACGTTACCGCCTGCAGCTTCGCGCCGAACCACGGACGCCGCACCGCGGCACTTCCGCCGCGCGCCGAGTCGACCACGACGCGCACCATGTTGACCGGAATCGCGAAACCGATTCCGAGCGAGCCGCCGGAGCGCGAATAGATCGCGGTATTGATGCCGACGAGCCGTCCCGCGAGATTCACGAGCGCGCCGCCGGAATTGCCCGGATTGATCGCAGCATCGGTCTGGATGAAGAACTGATAGTCGGAAATGCCGACCTGCGTGCGCGCGACCGCCGAAACGATGCCCTGCGTAACCGTCTGGCCCACGCCGAACGGATTGCCGATCGCGAGCACGATGTCGCCGACCTCGGTCTCGTCCGAGTTTCCGAGCTCGACCGCGGGAAACCGCTCACGGCCGTCCTTGATCCGGAGCACCGCGAGATCGCTGCGCTGGTCGCGGGTCAGCACCTCGGCGTCGAATTCGCGCTTGTCCGCAAGCGAGATGCGCACGGAGTCGGCGCCCTCAACCACGTGATGATTGGTGACGACGATCCCGGACGCATCGACGATCACGCCCGAACCGAGCGAGCGCTGCGCCCGCTCGCCGGGAATGCCGAAGCCCTGCCCGCCGAAGAAGCGGCGGAAGAAGGGATCGTCGAAGAAGGGATGATTTCGCTGCGCAACGGTTTGCAGCCCATAAACATTGACCACGGCCGGCGCGACCCGCTTTACCACCGGCGCGAACGAGAGCTGCAGTTCCGCGCGCGAGGCCGGGACGCGCGACTGTTGCGCCATGCCGGGCGACACCTGCAGCGACGCAATGATCGCGCTCGCCGTAACGCCGAAAATGCCGATGCGCGCGAGTTTCATGGGAACCCCGACTGCGCGAGATATATAGGTCCGGTGGGCGCAAATGAAGGGGCTCGGCGCAGTGTGTCTGAACGCCCTTAAAAATTGGCCGCCGCGCCGTAGAAAAAGCCCCGGGGTGCCCGCCCCGGGGCTCAACTTTGTTGGCGAGTTCAGAACTTGTAGTTCAGACCGACGCGAACGATGTGACTCTTGTGATCCACGTTAAACGTTCCTGCCGGAACCGTATAGGTGTTCTTGTCGCCGAGGTCGGCATAGAGGTATTCGAGCTTGGCGGTCCAGTTTTGCGCGACCGCCGCCTCGACGCCACTGCCGACCGTCCAGCCGATGCGCGTATCGCTGCCGTTGCCGAATCCCGCCTGCCCCGCCTTCACGCCGCCGAAAGCGACACCGCCGGTGACATAGAAAAGATAGGCGTCGACCGCGTAACCCGCGCGCACGCGGCCCGTTCCGAACCAGTTCAACTCGGTCGAGCAAGGTGCGCCACACGCGGCAGCGCCGCCGCCCGATCCCTCGGCATTCGCCCAGGCGAGATCCGCCTCGACGCCGGTGACCCATTGGCCGCGCTGCCAATTCGCGCCTACCGTGCCGCCGAGCAGCCAGCCATCAACGTCGAAATCGCCGGAACTCGCGCCTGCGCCCGCATGGTTCGAGCTGCCCCACGCGTAGCCGCCGTTGAACCCGTAATAGAAGCCGCTCCAGTTGAAGAGCGGTGCTGCCGCCGTTGCCTTCGCGACCGGCGCCCGCGCCGGAACATCCGCAGCCAGAACCGGCGCGCTGCTCAACAAGAGGGCCGCGACGCCGAACAAAACTTTCTTCCGCATGATTCACTCCGTGCCGCCCAGCCCCGGAATGATTCTTTGGTGCGAGTGGCCACATAGACTGTCGAACGTGGCGAATTCGGGCCGAGAAAAAGATGCTGCGTCACTGTGACCGATGCGTCACAGGATGGAACTCGCCGGAACTGTTGAAATGGAATCGGAAAGCCGCGGCGCTCACGCTGCGGCTTCAACCTTCTCCGCCGCGGGCCGCGTCGCTTCGTGCCGCGCGCGATCGTCCTTGCCCTTGGCACCGACGTCGCGATCGACGAGCTCGATCACCGCGACCGGCGCGGAATCGCCGTAGCGGAATCCGGCCTTGACGATCCTCGTATAGCCGCCGTTGCGCGACTTGTAGCGCGGGCCGATCACCTCGAAAAGCTTCTTCACCGCGGCGAGGTCCTTGATCTCGGAAATCGCACGGCGGCGCGCATGCAGGTCGCCGCGCTTGGCCAATGTGATCAGCTTCTCGAACAGCGGGCGCAAGTCCTTCGCCTTCGGCAGCGTGGTCACGACCTGCTCGTGCACGATCAGCGACGTCGCCATGTTGGCGAACATGGCCTTTCGGTGCTCGGCCGTGCGGTTGAGCTTGCGGTGAACTTTTCCGTGACGCATGACCAGCTTCCTCTCGACACTCTCACGTCATGCCCGGCCTTGTCCCGGGCATCCACGCCTTCCTTGCTGAACAGCCAAGGCGTGGATGGCCGGGACAAGCCCGGCCATGACAACACGAAAACTTAGTAATGATCTTCGAAGCGCTTGGCGAGTTCTTCGATGTTCTCGGGCGGCCAGCCGGTGACTTCCATGCCGAGGTGCAAGCCCATGGAGGCGAGCACTTCCTTGATTTCGTTCAAGGACTTGCGGCCAAAGTTCGGCGTACGCAGCATCTCGGCCTCGCTCTTCTGGATGAGGTCGCCGATATAGACGATGTTGTCGTTCTTCAAGCAGTTGGCCGAGCGCACCGAAAGCTCGAGCTCGTCCACCTTCTTGAGCAGCGCCGGGTTGAACGGCAGTTCCTGGATCGCCGGCGCCTCGATCTCGCGGCGCGGCTCTTCGAAATTGACGAAGATGTTGAGCTGGTCCTGCAGAATGCGCGCGGCGAAGGCGAGCGCGTCCTCCGGCGTCATCGAGCCGTTGGTCTCGATCGAAAGCGTGAGCTTGTCGTAGTCGAGAATCTGCCCTTCGCGGGTGTTCTCGACGCGGTAGCTGACCTTGCGCACCGGCGAATAGAGGCTGTCGACCGGGATCAGCCCGATCGGCGAGTCTTCCGAGCGGTTGCGGTCGGCCGGAGCGTATCCTTTGCCCGTGTTGATGGTGAACTCCATGCGGAGCTCCGCACCGTCGTCGAGCGTGCAGATCACGAGATCGGGATTGAGAATTTGCACGTCGCCGACCGTCTGAATGTCGCCGGCGGTGAGCTGGCCCGGGCCCTGCTTCTTCACCACCATGCGCTTCGGACCTTCGCCCTGCATCTTCAGCGCGATGTCCTTGATGTTCAGCACGATGTCGGTGACGTCCTCGCGCACGCCAGGGATCGAGGAGAACTCGTGCAAGACGCTGTCGATATGAACAGACGTCACCGCCGCGCCTTGCAGCGACGACAGCAGAATGCGGCGCAGCGCGTTGCCGAGCGTGAGCCCGAAGCCGCGCTCCAGCGGCTCGGCGACCACGGTGGCAACCCGCTTCGAATCCGGTCCCGCTGCGACCTGCAGCTTTTCGGGTCGGATCAACTCCTGCCAATTTTTCGGGTTGACGATATTGTTCACGGTCTCATCCTTCGCGCTATCTCCACGAGTCTCGCGCCTCGCGTTCCCGCCTGTGACGGGAAGAAAATTGCCGGCGTCAGCCGGTATGAAACTCAAACGCGCCTGCGCTTGCGCGGCCGGCAGCCGTTGTGCGGGATCGGCGTCACGTCCCGGATCGACGTGATCGTGAACCCTGCCGCCTGCAGCGCACGCAACGCGGACTCGCGGCCGGAGCCGGGACCCGCCACTTCGACCTCCAGCGTGCGCATGCCGTGCTCTTGCGCCTTGCGCGCCACGTCCTCGCCGGCGACCTGCGCGGCATAGGGCGTGGACTTGCGCGAGCCCTTGAAGCCGAGCGAGCCCGCCGACGACCAGGCGATCGTGTTGCCCTGGGCGTCCGTGATGGTGATCTTGGTGTTGTTGAAACTTGCGTTCACGTGGGCGACGCCCGACGCGATGTTCTTGCGCTCGCGCCGGCGTACGCGCGTGCCTTGCTGTTGTCCTGCTGCAGGTGCTTCCTTGCTCATCCCCGATCCTTTTCGTCCGGCGAACGCAGCGCCGATCAACCTTTGGACGGCGCGATCTTCTTGCCGGCAATTGCGCGCGCCTTGCCTTTGCGGGTGCGCGCGTTCGTGTGCGTGCGCTGTCCGTGAACCGGCAGATTGCGCCGGTGCCTGAGCCCGCGATAGCAGCCGAGATCCATCAGCCGCTTGATGTTCATCGACACTTCGCGGCGCAGGTCGCCTTCCACCATGTAGTCGCGGTCGATGGTCTCGCGGATTTGCAGCACTTCCTGATCCGTCAGCTGGCTCACGCGGCGCTCCATCGGAATATTGAGCGCCTTCATGATGTCGTGCGCGCGCTTCTCGCCGATTCCATGAATGTATTGCAGCCCCACCACCACTCTCTTGGCCGTAGGGATGTTCACGCCAGCGATTCGGGCCACGATCTCTTCTCCATCCGGGGCGGGTTAGCCTGCCCACGCTCTTGATTTAGCTGTGCGCGGGGCTGCTCATGCGTAAAAACGACGCCCCCCTTCGCTCGAAGGTCCGGCACCGCTGTGAAATTACCGACTGATCGGCAATATCTAGGCAATGGACATGCCCCCGTCAACCTCGGCCTAGCGCCTGCCCCTGCGCGATTTCGCCCGCCCGCGCGCGGGCCTTTGCGCGCCCCTCTTGGCCTTACGGACGATCTTGCGCTTGCGGGCCTTGGGCTGTTTTCGGCGCCCGCTCCGGCCCTTGCCGCGGGATTTGGACGCCTTGCGGCGCGATCCTGCGGGTTTTGCCGCCCTGGGCGTCCCGGCAAGCAAATGGCCGATGGTCTCGGATACCTGGTCGATCGGCGGCATGCCATCGACCGACCGGAGCACCCCCTTGCGGCGGTAATAATCCACAAGCGGGGCCGTCTGGGCCCGGTAGGCTGCGAGCCGCTGCTTCAGCACCTCAGGATCGTCGTCCGCCCGAACCGCCTCGCCGCGTGCCTTCATCTGGCCTACTCGCATGCCGATCCGGTCGATCAAGATGCCCTCATCGACCTTGAGTTCCACCACCGCATCAAGCGTGAGCCCGCGCTGGGCGAGCAGCCGCTCGAGCGCCTCGGCCTGCGCGACCGTGCGGGGAAAGCCGTCGAGGATGAACCCGCGCGCGGCGTCCGGCTCCTTGATGCGGTCCGCGATGATTGCGATCACGACGGGATCGGGCACGAGTTCGCCGCGCGCCATGATGTCCTTGGCCTTGACGCCGATCGGCGTGGCGGCCGCGACCGCCGCGCGCAGCATGTCGCCTGTGGACAGCCGCGCAATGCGGTGGCGCTGCGAAAGCCGTTCGGCCTGCGTGCCTTTCCCGGCGCCCGGCGGACCGAGCAGCACGAGCCTCATCGGCGCGATCCCCTGAGCTTCGCCTTCTTGATCAGTCCTTCATACTGGTGCGCGAGCAGATGACCCTGCACTTGCGCCACCGTATCCATCGTCACGCTGACAACGATGAGCAGTGACGTACCGCCGAAATAGAATGGCACCGCAGCGTAGGAGATCAGAAGCTCCGGCAGCAAACACACGATCGCGAGGTACCCGGCGCCCACGACCGTGATGCGAGTGAGTACGTAGTCGATATATTCCGCCGTGCGCTCGCCCGGCCGGATGCCGGGGATGAATCCGCCATGTTTCTTCAGATTGTCGGCGGTCTCCACCGGATTGAACACGATCGCCGTATAGAAGAACGTGAAGAAGACGATCATGCCGATATAAAGGAGCATGTAGAGCGGCCGGCCGTGGCCGAGCAGCGTGGTGATCGTCGTCATCCATTCCGGACCCTGCCCGCTCGAAAAGCTCGCGACCGTGGTCGGCACCAAGAGCAGCGACGACGCGAAAATCGGCGGGATCACGCCCGCGGAATTGAGCTTGAGCGGCAGATGCGAGGTCTGCCCTTCGAACATCTGATTGCCGATTTGCCGCTTCGGGTACTGAATCAGGAGCCGCCGCTGCGCGCGCTCCATAAACACGATGAAGATGATGACCGCGAGGGCCATCACGATCACGGCCAGAATCAGCCCCGTGGAGAGCGCGCCCTGGCGCCCGAGTTCCAGCGTGCCGGCGATCGCCGAAGGCAATTCCGCGACGATGCCCGCGAGAATGATCAGCGAGATGCCGTTGCCGATTCCGCGCGCGGTAATCTGCTCGCCGAGCCACATCAGGAACATGGTGCCGCCAGTGAGCGTGATCACGGTCGAGAGCCGGAAGAACCAGCCGGGATCGGCGACGATGCTGCCCGCGCCTTCGAGCCCGAGCGCGATACCGTAGGACTGGAACAGGCACAGCACCGCCGTGAGGTAGCGCGTGTATTGATTGATGACCTTGCGGCCCTGCTCGCCCTCCTTCTTGAGTTGCTCGAGCTTCGGCGAGACCGTCGTCATCAGCTGCAAGATGATCGAGGCGGAGATGTAGGGCATGATGTTCAGGGCGAAGATCGCCATGCGCTCCACGGCGCCGCCCGAGAACATGTTGAAGAGGCCGAGAATTCCGCCCTGCGCCTGCTGGAAAGCCTGGGCGAAGGCATTTGGGTCGATGCCCGGCATCGGGATGTAGGTGCCGATGCGGTAGATGATCAGCGCGCCGAGCGTGAACCAGATGCGCTTCTTCAGTTCCTCGGCCTTGGCGAGGGCGCCGAAATTCAGGTTCGCCGCAAGTTGTTCCGCTGCCGAGACCATCTAGTGCTCCGTTACGTCCCCCGCTCCGCTCCGGATTCGGAGAGGACCAACCCCGATCCTAACTGGGGATCAGGCCGACGCTTCGCCACCCGCTTCCTTGCCCGACTTCTTTTCCGGCTTGGCGGTGGCTTGCTTCTTCTCTGTCTTTTCCGGTTCCGGCTTCTTTTCCCGCAGCACCTTGACCGTGCCGCCGGCCTTCTCGACCGCGGCGACCGCCGATTTCGAGGCGCCGTCCACCTCGAAGTTGAGCTTGCCCTTGATCTCGCCCTTGCCGAGCAGGCGCACGCCGTCGTGCGCGCGCCTGAGCACGCCCGCCTTTACGAGCGCCTCGGCATTGATCGGCGCGCTTGCGCTGAGGCTGCCCTTGTCGATCGCGATCTGTACGCGGCCGAGATTCACCTCGTTCAGCTTGCGCGCAAAGATGTTGTTGAAGCCACGCTTCGGCAGCCGCCGATGCAGCGGCATCTGGCCGCCTTCGAAGCCCTTGATGGCCACGCCCGTGCGCGACTTCTGGCCCTTGGTGCCGCGGCCGGCGGTTTTGCCTTTGCCGGAGCCGATGCCGCGCCCGACGCGCATTCGGTTCTTGCGCGAGCCTTCCCTGCCGGCGAGTTGATTCAACTTCATTGCCCTCTCCTCACTCGCCGTCGACCACGCGCACGAGGTGGCTGACCTTCGCGATCATGCCGCGCACCGCCGGCGTATCGGGCAACGTGCGGCGGCGGCCGCGCTTGGTCAGGCCGAGCCCGATCAGGGTCTCGCCCTGATCGTGCGGACGCCGGATCGGGCTGCCGATCCGCTCCACCGTCACGGTCTTGCCGCTCGTCGCCATGGCTTACCTCGTACCTTGCGTTAGTCCGTGACGTCGGCGTCGACTTCGCGGCGCCGCGTCTGCAATTGCGAAACCTTGAGGCCGCGGCGAGCCGCGACCGAGCGCGGCGCGTCCTGATGCTTCAAGGCATCGAACGTCGCACGCACCATGTTGTAGGGATTGGACGAGCCGAACGACTTCGCCACCACGTCCGCCATGCCGAGCGTCTCGAACACCGCGCGCATCGGACCGCCGGCGATGATGCCCGTGCCCGGAGGGGCGGCGCGCAGCACCACGTGGCCCGCGCCGTGATGGCCGATCACATCGTGATGCAGCGTACGGCCTTCGCGCAGCGGCACGCGCACCATGCCGCGCTTGGCGGCCTCGGTGGCCTTGCGGATCGCTTCCGGCACTTCGCGCGCCTTGCCGTGACCGAAGCCGACGCGGCCCTTCTGGTCACCGACCACCACGAGCGCCGCGAAACCGAAGCGCCGTCCGCCCTTCACCACCTTGGCGACGCGATTGATGTGGACGAGCTTGTCGACCATGCCGCCCTCGCGGTCGTCGCGATCACGGTCGCGGTCGCGCCGTCCGCGTCCGCGGCCCGGTCCGTCTGAATGTCTCTCGGCCATCGCGTCCTTCCTTAAAACTCCAAGCCGCCTTCGCGCGCGGCTTCTGCCAGCGCCTTGATGCGGCCGTGATAAAGATAGCCGCCGCGGTCGAACACCACTTGCTTCACGCCCTTCTGCTTCGCCCGCTCGGCGAGTCGCTTGCCGACCGCCTTCGCCGCGTCGACATTGGCGCCGGTCTTGGCGCCCCCGCGCACTTCCTTCTCGACGCTCGAGGCGGCGGCCAGGGTTTCGCCCTTCGCGTCGTCGATCACCTGCGCATAGATGTGCTTCGAGGAGCGGAACACCGACAGCCGCGGCCGCCCGTACGCTGAACGCCTCAGCGCCCGGCGCACGCGCCCGGTACGGCGAAATTCCCGGCCTGAAATATTAGCCATGGCTGTGCGTCACTTCTTCTTGCCTTCCTTGCGGAAGATGTGTTCGTCCGAATACTTCACGCCTTTGCCCTTGTAGGGCTCCGGCGGGCGGAAATCGCGGATCTCGGCGGCGACCTGCCCGACCTTCTGCTTGTCGATGCCGGTGATCACGATCTCGGTCGGCTTCGGCGTCACGATCACGATCCCCTCGGGGATCGCATAGGCCACGTCGTGGCTGTAGCCGAGCGCGAGCTGAAGCTGCTTTCCCTGCACCTGCGCACGGTAGCCGACCCCGCTGATCTCGAGCTTCTTCTCATAGCCCTTCTCGACGCCGCGAATGAGATTGGCGACCATTGCCCGCGTGAAGCCCCAGGCCGCCCTATGCTGCTTGGAGTCGCCGTGCGCCGTAACGGTGACGAGATTGTTCTCGACCTTGGCCGCGACCTTTTCGCCGAGCGCGAGCGTAAGCTCGCCCTTCGGACCCTTCGCCTTGAACTTCTCGCCCTCGACCGTCGCGGTCACGCCCTTGGGCACGGGGACGGCTTTCTTGCCGATTTTCGACATCTCGCCTCTCCCGCTCAGAATACCGTACAGAGCACTTCGCCGCCCACGTTCTGATCGCGTGCGTCGTGGTCGGCCATCACGCCCTTCGGGGTCGACAGAATCGCGACGCCGAGGCCATTATTCACGCGCGGCAGCGCCTTCACCGACGCGTACACGCGCCGGCCGGGCTTCGAGACCCGCGCGATATCGCGGATCACCGGCTCGCCGTCGAAATACTTGAGCTCGATCTCGAATTCCGTGCGGCCATTGTCGTACTTCGTCTCCGAATAGCCACGGATGTACCCTTCGTTCTTCAGCACGTCGAGCACGCGCGCGCGGAAGCTGGAGCCCGGCGTCGACACGCGCTCCTTCTGCCGCATCTGCGCGTTGCGGATGCGTGTGAGCATATCGCCCAGGGGATCGTTCATCGCCATCTCGACCCCCTCACCAGCTCGACTTGACGAGGCCGGGGATCAGGCCCTGCGAACCCAGCTCTCTCAGCGCGATGCGCGAGAGCTTTAGCTTGCGGTAGTTCCCGCGCGGGCGGCCGGTAAGCTCGCAGCGATTGCGGATACGAACCTTGGCCGAATTGCGCGGCACTTTGGCGAGCTTCAGCACCGCCGCAAACCGCTCTTCGATAGGAAGTTTCCTATCGTGAACGATCGCTTGCAGCCGCGCGCGCTTGCCGGAATACTTCTTCACCAGCCTGCGCCGCCGCTCGTTCTTCTCGATCATGCTCTTCTTGGCCATATCGGCTCCTTCATCTCCGCGTTTGAGGAACGCTCCTCACTGCCGGAAGGGAAAATTGAAGGCCGCAAGCAACGCCTGCGCCTCGTCGTCGGTGTCCGCGGTGGTGCAAACCACGATGTCCATGCCCCAGACGTCCTCGGTCTTGTCGAAGTCAATCTCGGGAAAAACGATGTGTTCCTTGATGCCGATCGTGAGATTCCCCCGCCCATCGAAGCTCTTCGGATTGAGCCCGCGGAAGTCGCGCACGCGCGGCAGAGCGATGTTCACGAACCGGTCGACGAAATCGTACATGCGGTGGCTGCGCAGCGTGACCTTCGCGCCGATCGGCAGGTTCTCGCGCAGCTTGAAGTTCGAAATCGCTTTGCGCGACTTCGTCACGACCGCTTTTTGACCCGCGATCAGCGTGAGATCGTTCGCGGCCGCCGTGACCTTCTTCTGGTCGCTGACGCCCTCGCCGATGCCCATGTTGAGTACGACCTTGTCGAGCTGCGGGACCGCGAGCCGGTTCGTATAGCCGAACTGCTCCACGAGCTTCGGCACGATCACCTTGTCGTACTCGGTCTTGAGCCGGGGCCTGTATGCGTTCTCAGGCATCGATCTGCTCTCCGGAACGGCGCGCGATGCGCACCTTGCTGCCGTCCTTCATCGTCTTGAAGCCGATCCGCGTCGGCTTGCCGCCCTTCGGATCGGCGAGCGCGATGTTGGAAATGTGGATCGACGCTTCCTTGCGGATGATGCCGCCCTGCTGCGCCGCGGTCTGCCGCTGGTGGCGTGCGACAATATTGACCCCGCGCACGAGCGCGCGATTTTCCTTCGGCTGCACCTCGATCACCTCGCCGGTGCGGCCCTTGTCGCGGCCGGTAAGCACCACGACCTTGTCGCCCTTACGGATTTTCGCCGCCATCACAGCACCTCCGGCGCGAGCGACATGATCTTCATGTGGTTCTTGGCGCGCAGCTCGCGCGGCACGGGGCCGAAGATGCGCGTGCCGACCGGCTCCATCTGGTTGTTCACGAGCACGGCGGCGTTGCGGTCGAAGCGGATCACCGAACCGTCCGGACGGCGAATGTCCTTCGCGACGCGCACGATCACGGCCTTGCTCACCTCGCCCTTCTTCACGCGGCCGCGCGGAATTGCTTCCTTCACCGAGACGACGATCACGTCGCCCACGGTCGCGTATTTCCGCTTCGAGCCGCCCAGCACCTTGATGCACATGACGCGGCGCGCGCCGGAATTGTCGGCGACGTCCAGGTTGGTCTGCATCTGAATCATGGTGCACTACCTTCAATTCTTGCCCCGGCGGATCAGCCGGCTTTCTTCTGCGTTTCGTTTTCTTTGACGACCCAGGTCTTGGTCTTGGAGATCGGCCGGGTCTCTTCGATCCAGACGCGATCGCCGATCTTGCATTCGTTGCTTTCGTCGTGTGCGTGATACTTCTTCGTGCGCCGCACCGTTTTCTTGAACAGCGGGTGCGTAAACCGGCGCTCGACCTCGACCGTGACGGTCTTGTTCTGCTTGTCGCTCGTCACGACGCCCGAGAGCATTCGCTTCGGCATGGTCTACCTCACCTGCCCTTGGCCGCGCTGGCGGCGTGTTTCTGGCGCGTGACGGTCTTCATGCGCGCGATGTCCCGGCGGATGACGCGCACGCGCGCCGTATTCTCGAGCTGTCCCGTCGCTTTCTGGAAGCGCAAGTTGAACCGCTCCTTCTTCAGCTTGAGGATTTCGTCCTCGAGCTGATCGACCGACATTGCGCGTACGTCGCCGATTTTCATCGTCCGCTCTCCGTCACACCACGCGCGCCACGAAGCGGGTACGCACCGGCAGCTTCGCCGCCGCGAGCCGCATCGCTTCGCGCGCGGTCGCCTCGTCGACGCCGTCGACCTCGAACAGGATGCGGCCCGGCTTCACCCGCGCCGCCCAGTATTCCGGCATGCCCTTGCCCTTGCCCATGCGGATTTCGGTCGGCTTCTTCGAGATCGGCACGTCCGGAAAAATATTCACCCATACCCGGCCGGAACGCTTCATGTGATGCGTGATCGCACGCCGCGCCGCCTCGATCTGGCGCGCGGTGATGCGATCGGGCTCGACCGCCTTCAGGCCGTACTGGCCGAAGGCGAGCGTGTTCCCGCTCGTCGCCAAGCCGTGGATCCGGCCTTTGAACCCCTTGCGAAACTTCGTCCGATCAGGTTGCAGCATGGTTCAACTCATTCCATCTGTCAGGCCGCGTCGCGCCGCGGCCGTCCGCCGCCGCTCGTCTCGGCTTCCGCGAGGCGCTTGTCCTGCGCCATCGGATCGTGTTCGAGAATTTCGCCCTTGAAGATCCACACCTTGACGCCGCACGTCCCGTACGTCGTGAACGCCGTGGCGGTGCTGTAATCGACGTCGGCGCGCAGCGTGTGCAGCGGCACGCGCCCTTCGCGGTACCACTCCATGCGCGCGATTTCGTTGCCGCCGAGCCGGCCGGAGCAATTGATGCGGATGCCGCCGGCGCCGAGACGCATGGCGGACTGCACCGCGCGTTTCATCGCGCGGCGGAACGCCACGCGGCGCTCGAGCTGCTGGCCGATCGACTCCGCGACGAGTTTCGCGTCAATCTCGGGCTTGCGGATCTCGACGATGTTGATGATGACCTCGCTGTCGGTCATTTTCGCGACCTGCTTGCGCAGCTTGTCGATGTCCGCGCCCTTCTTGCCGATCACGACGCCCGGTCGTCCCGAATGGATGGTGACGCGGCACTTCTTGTGCGGCCGCTCGATCACGATCTTCGACACGGCCGCCTGCTTCAGCGCCTTCATGAGGAAATCGCGGATCTTGATGTCCTCGTGCAGGAGCTTGGCGTACTCGCCCCTGCGCGCGAACCAGCGCGAATCCCACGTGCGGTTGATGCCGAGCCGCAGCCCGACCGGATTGACCTTCTGACCCATTAGGCTTTCTCCTCCACCTCACGCACTACGATGGTGAGATTCGAGAACGGCCGCATGACGGCGGCAACGCGCCCGCGTGCACGCGGATTGAAACGCTTGATCACCAATGCCTTGCCGACATGCGCTTCGGCGACGACGAGATCGTCGACGTCGAGCTGGTGATTGTTTTCGGCGTTGGCGACCGCCGACTCGAGACACTTCTTCACGTCGCGCGCGATCCGCTTCTTGGAAAACTGCAGATCGGCGAGCGCGCTCGCCACCTTCTTGCCGCGGATAAGACCGGCGACGAGACCGAGCTTCTGCGGGCTGACGCGCAACATGCGTGCGACCGCCTTGGCCTCGTTCTCCTTGAGCACGCGTGCGCGTGACGGCTTGCCCATTTTCTTCTCTCTCAGCCCTTGGCCGGCGCGGCAGGCACCGGGGCGCCCGGTGCGGCGCGCCGCGCGGGACCGGCTTCCGCCTCGCCCTCGGCGCGCTTGGCGCTGCGGATGCCGGAATGGCCATGGAACGTGCGGGTCGGCGAGAACTCGCCGAACTTGTGGCCGACCATTTCCTCGGTCACGTAGACCGGGATGTGCTTCGTGCCGTTATAGACGCCGAACGTGAGCCCGACGAATTGCGGCAGGATGGTCGAGCGCCGGCTCCAGATCTTGATCATTTCCGAGCGCCCCGACGCGCGCGCGGCATCCGCTTTCTTCAGCAGATAGCCGTCGACGAACGGGCCTTTCCAAACCGAGCGCGCCATATCGCTCTACTCCTCAGCTCTGCTTCTTCCGCGCGTGGCGGTTCGAAACGATGAAGCGCTCCGTGCGCTTGTTCTTGCGGGTCTTCTTGCCCTTGGTCGGGAAACCCCACGGCGTCACCGGATGCCGGCCGCCGGAGGTGCGGCCTTCACCGCCGCCGTGCGGATGGTCGACCGGGTTCATCGTGACGCCGCGGTTGTGCGGCATACGGCCCTTCCAGCGATTGCGGCCGGCCTTGCCGATGGAAATGTTCATGTGGTCGGGGTTTGACACGGCACCCACGGTCGCGAAGCAGCGCCCGTGCACGAGCCGTTGCTCGCCCGACTTCAGGCGCAGTATGCAGTAGGCCTGGTCGCGGCCGACG
Organism: Xanthobacteraceae bacterium; assembly: GCA_040901465.1. Taxonomy (GTDB): domain Bacteria; phylum Pseudomonadota; class Alphaproteobacteria; order Rhizobiales; family Xanthobacteraceae; genus JAUSIF01. The sequence goes on along the minus strand of JBBDYN010000017.1, from coordinate 3,861 downwards.
ATCTGCGCGTAGGTCCCGGCCGAGCGCGCGAGCTGTCCGCCCTTCCCGGCCTTGAGTTCGACGTTATGCACGATCGTGCCAACCGGCATGTTCTCCATCGGCATCGCGTTGCCCGGCTTTACGTCGACTTCTTCGCCGGCAATCACGGTGTCGCCGGGCGCGAGCCGCTGCGGCGCGAGAATGTAAGAGAGATCTCCGTTGCCGTACTTGATGAGCGCGATGAACGCCGAGCGGTTCGGATCGTACTCGAGCCGCTCGACGGTCGCGGGCACCTCGCGGCGCGCGCGCTTGAAATCGACATTGCGAAGCGCACGCTTGTGGCCGCCGCCGCGGAAGCGCACCGTGATGCGCCCGAGATTGTTGCGCGCACCGGTCGCCCGCTTGCCTTCGGTGAGCGCCTTGACCGGCTTGCCCTTCCACAGCCCCTCGCGATCCACGAGAACGAGCTGGCGCAGGCCCGGCGTCGCCGGCTTGTATGTCTTGAGCGCCATGTGTGTCTCCGTCCTCGCCTCAGAGCCCGGTGGTGATATCGATGGAGTGACCCTCTTCGAGGGTCACGATCGCTTTCTTGACGTCGCTGCGCACGCCTTCCCGTCCCGCGAAGCGCTTGGTTTTCCCTTTGAGAACCAAGGTGTTGACGCCCTTCACCTTGACGCTGAAGAGCTTCTCTACTGCTTCCTTGATCTGCGGCTTGGTGGCCCCGCGCGCGACGCGGAACACGACTTGATTGTGCTGCGACGCCGTCGTCGCTTTCTCGGTGACGACCGGAGAAAGAATGACGTCGTAATGGCGCGGATCCTGAACGCCTTTCTGGGCTGCCTTGCTCATTTCAGGCGCGCCTCCAACGCATCGAGTGCGGCCTTCGTCAGCACGAGCTTCGTCCGCCGCAGGATGTCATAGACGTTGAGGCCGGCGACCGGCAGCACGTCCACGTCCGGCAGATTGCGCGCGGCAAGGCCGAAATTCTTTTCCACTTCCGCACCGTCGATCACGAGCGCGCTGGTCACGCCGAGCTTCGCGAAATTCTTCGCGAGCGCTTTCGTCTTGGGTTCCCCGAGTTTCGCCGCATCGATCACGATGATGTCGGAGCTTTTCGCCTTGGACGAAAGCGCGTGCTTGAGAGCGAGCGAGCGCAACTGCTTCGGCAGATCGGTCGCGTGGCTGCGCACAACCGGACCGAACGAACGGCCGCCGCCGCGGAAGAGATTCACGCGCGCGGAACTGTGACGCGCTCGGCCCGTCCCCTTCTGCGCATACATCTTCTTGCCGGTGCGCCAGATCTCCGAGCGATCCTTGGTCTTGTGCGTGCCGCGCTGGCGCTTGGCGAGCTGCCAGTTCACGCAGCGATGCAGAAGGTCGGCGCGCGGCTCAAGACCGAAAATCTCGTCCGAGAGCTTGACCGAGCCGGCCTTCTTGCCGTCGAGCGATACGACCGGGATTTCCATCACTTCTTCCCCCCGGTCTTGGGTTTCGACTTGGGCTTCTTCGTCTCGTCCTTGTCCTTGGCCTTCGCCTCCGTCGGCGCCTTGGCTTTCGCCTCAGGCTTCGCTTCGGCGGCTGGTGCAGGCTTGGTTTCGGCCTTCGGCTCCGGCTTTGCCTTCTGTTCCGGCTCCGGCGCTGCGGCGGTCGGCTCACGGAACTTGCCGGGCTTCGGTGCTTCCTTTGGCAGCGCACGCTTCACCGCGTCGCGCACGAGGATGATCCCGCCTTTCGCTCCCGGCACCGCGCCCTCGATGAGGAGAAGTCCGCGCTCGGGATCGGTGCGAACGACCTTGAGATTGAGCGTCGTCACCGTGACGTCGCCCATGTGGCCCGCCATCTTCTTGTTCTTGAACACCTTGCCCGGGTCCTGGCGGCCGCCGGTCGAACCGTGCGAGCGGTGCGAAACCGAAACGCCGTGCGAGGCACGCAGGCCGCCGAAATTGTGCCGCTTCATCGCGCCGGCAAAGCCCTTGCCGACCGAAGTGCCGGTCACGTCGACGAACTGGCCGACCACGAAGTGATCCGCGGTCAGCTCCATGCCGACCGGAATGAGCGCATCGGTCGACACGCGGAACTCGGCGAGATCGCGCTTCGGCGCGACCTTGCTCGCGGCGAAGTGGCCGCGCATTGCCTTCGACACGTTCTTGGTCTTGCGCGTGCCGACGCCGAGCTGCAGCGCCACGTAGCCGTTCTTCTCGACGGTGCGGTGCGCCACGACCTGGCAATTGTCGAGCTTCAGCACGGTGACGGGCACGTGCTCGCCCGCGTCCGTGAAGACGCGCGTCATGCCGAGCTTCTGTGCGATCACGCCGGAACGCATTGCCTTATCCGTCCTTCCGTCCTCAGAGCTTGATCTCGACGTCGACGCCGGCGGCGAGATCGAGCTTCATCAGCGCGTCCACCGTTTGCGGCGTCGGGTCGACGATATCGAGGAGCCGCTTGTGCGTGCGCATTTCGAACTGCTCGCGGCTCTTCTTGTCGATGTGCGGCGAGCGGTTGACCGTGAACTTCTCGATCCGCGTTGGCAACGGAATGGGCCCGCGCACCTGCGCGCCCGTGCGCTTGGCGGTCGCCACGATCTCGCGCGTCGACGCGTCGAGAATGCGGTGATCGAACGCCTTCAAGCGGATTCGGATGTTCTGGCCGTTCATTTTGTTCTCCAGCGCGCCCTAAGCCGAACTCCAAACTACTCGATGATCTTTGCGACGACGCCCGCGCCGACGGTCTTGCCGCCCTCGCGGATCGCGAAGCGCAGCTTCTCTTCCATCGCGATCGGAACGATCAGCGAGACGGTCATGGAGACGTTGTCCCCCGGCATCACCATCTCCGTGCCGGCAGGAAGCTCCACCACCCCGGTCACGTCCGTGGTGCGGAAGTAGAACTGCGGACGATAGTTGGTGAAGAACGGCGTGTGACGGCCGCCCTCTTCCTTCGTCAGAATATAGGCCTCCGCCGTGAACTTCGTGTGCGGCGTCACCGAGCCGGGCTTCGCCAGCACCTGCCCGCGCTCCACCCCCTCGCGCTCGACCCCGCGCAGCAGGCAGCCCACGTTGTCTCCCGCCTCGCCCTGGTCCAAGAGCTTGCGGAACATCTCCACGCCCGTGACCACCGTCTTCGTGGTCGGCTTGATGCCGATGATCTCCACTTCCTCGCCCACCTTGATCACCCCGCGCTCGATCCGGCCCGTCACCACCGTGCCGCGCCCGGAGATCGAAAACACGTCCTCCACCGGCATCAGGAACGGCTTGTCCTTCGGCCGCTCCGGCTGCGGGATGCTCGCGTCCACGGCTTCCATCAGCTTCAGGATCGCGTCGTGGCCAAGCTCCGGCTTCTTGCCCTCGAGCGCCATCAAGGCCGAGCCGCGCACGATCGGAATCTTGTCCCCGGGGAAATTGTATTTCGACAGCAACTCCCGCACCTCGAGCTCGACCAGGTCCAGGAGTTCCGGGTCGTCCACCATGTCGACTTTGTTCAGGAACACGACGATCGCCGGCACGCCCACCTGACGCGCCAACAGAATGTGCTCCCGCGTCTGCGGCATCGGGCCGTCCGCGGCCGAGACCACCAGGATCGCCCCGTCCATCTGCGCCGCACCCGTGATCATGTTCTTCACGTAGTCGGCGTGACCCGGGCAATCCACGTGCGCGTAGTGGCGCTTCGCGGTCTCGTACTCCACGTGCGCGGTCGAAATCGTGATGCCGCGCGCCTTCTCCTCCGGCGCCTTGTCGATCTGGTCATAGGCCGTGTAGGTCGCGCCCCCCGTCTCCGCCAGCACCTTGGTGATCGCCGCCGTCAACGACGTCTTGCCGTGGTCCACGTGCCCAATCGTCCCCACGTTGCAGTGCGGCTTCTTCCGTTCAAACTTTGCTTTGGCCATCG
>JBBDYN010000016.1:0-37722 GCA_040901465.1 Xanthobacteraceae bacterium | reverse complement strand
CCTCCGTCTCCGCCAGTCCTGCCGCGACCAACATTCTCCGCGGATTTTCAAGTGCACAATTAAGCCCAGCAACCGCGGGGCTTCGCGCACAAACCTCCGCACTGCGCGACACCGGCTAAGGCCAGAAATTCTCTCTCTTACCCCGTTTCTCTCCAAACCTCCCGACTTTGCCCGTTGGTGCGCATCGCACGCCCGAAATCCGCAACGTGAGGTGCCCGGCAAATCCGTTAGTCAGTGCGATCATGGTGCTCCTCCACTCGCCCGCGCCGATGGCCACACTTGCGCGACGATCAGCGCCAGTCCGGAGAACAGGAGCAGCACCAGGATCAGCTTGCGGAAGGCAACCTCATCAAGCTTGCCGTACAGCTTGAAGCCGACCCAAAGTCCGCCCAGCATCGCCGGCAGGCCAAGCACGTACAACTTCGCTGTCTCGATCGTGACCGCGCCGCTGATGCCGAGTGAAACCGCCGTCATCACCATCGCAGCTAGCATCACTGGCTGAAAAACCGCGCGCTGCACGTCCTTGGTCCAGCCGCGCAATCCGCACCAGACGGTGATGATGAAGCCCGGCAGGCCGGTCAGGCCGCACAACAATCCGTTCAAGAGCCCGATGCCGCCGTCGGCAACAACGCCTGCGCGCACCGGCTGCATCGCAGGCTGCATCAGTCCGTAGATCCCGTAAACGACAAGCAGCACGCCCACGCCGGTCCGCAGATAGGCACCATCGACGTAGGTCAGCAGCAGCGTCCCCACTGGGACACCGACCGCGCCAGCGGCGATGAACGGCGCAAGGTTGCGCCAGTTCAGCGTGTGCCGCAGCCTCCAGACACCGTAGCCCTGCGTCCACAGCCCGTACCCCACTATCAGCGCCGTCGTCTGGATCGGGCTGATGAGGTGCAGCCAGACGCCCGATACGACAAAGCCCATCGCGAAGCCGGCGAGTCCTGACGCAAAGCCGCCGGCGAACGCCGCAAGAAGAAAGAGAACAAGAACAAAGCCATCCATGGCTCGCTCCCATGTATGAGGTGAGCAGCGCTTGGATGGCGATGCCCATCTGGAGGGGAGGCCGCGCTTTCCCCTTCTGCAACGATGTTCAGTGATAAGAAAAAATCAGGGCCCAGCAGTCATCGTCCCCTCCTCACGAAGGAGACGGTGCTTGGGCCCGTAGCCTTGGGAAACGGGGCGACCGTCGAAGGCCCCGTAGCAGCTTCTTAGTGCATTATCTTTCGATGCGCAATGGTGCGACGCCTGTGTTTCGCCTGGACATCAATGGGCCGCTCAAGCTTTTCGCATCGACGATCGCGCCGACGCAGCTTTTGGTAATTGGCTCAGCGACGCTGAAGCTTGATCGCACAGCGTATCGAGTCTATCTATTCAGCCTCGGGACATCGCAGGCTCCCGGCGTTTCTAAGACGGTTTCTCGTCCAAGCCCTGCTCGCGGTCCGCGAACTCACGCGGGCGGGAGCACGATCATGGATGCGGAGCGGTTTTCCATCTCTAAGGCCATACCTCGCCTCGGCCGCATCGCAATCCTATGGCGCGGCGATGAAGCGGCGCGCCGAAGTGCCACCTCACATACCAGCCGGTTCAAGGCCGTGTTCGCAGCGCTTGCCGATGTCGGTGTCAAAGCAGAACCGGTAGTGTACGAGGACGATGTCCGCGCGGCCGTCCGCGCACAGCTCGCCACCCTCGATGGCGTGCTGGTCTGGGTCAATCCGATTCACGAGGGGCGCAACCGCGCCAATCTCGACACGCTGCTGCGCGAGGTCGCGGCGCTCGGCGTCTGGGTGAGCGCCCATCCCGATGTGATCCTCAAGATGGGCACGAAGGAGGTGCTCTACCGTACCCGCACGATGAGTTGGGGCTCCGACACGGCCCTCTATCGAACCGCCAGCGCGATGCGGGCCGAATTGCTGGCGCGGCTCGCCGCTGGCCCGCGCGTGATCAAACGCAACCGCGGCAATGGCGGCGAGGGCGTCTGGAAGATCGAGACGCTGGCAAGGCCACGCAACCGGCCGATGCTACGGGTGCTGGATGCCACGAAGGACCGATCGGAGGAGCTGGCGCTGGACGAGTTTCTTGAGCGGTGCGTCGAATATTTTGAAGACGGCTGCGTGATCGATCAGCCGTTCCAGTCACGTCTGAGCGAAGGTGTCGTGCGCTGCTACATGGCAGGCGATCGCTGCGCTGGCTTCGGCCATCAGAAGGTCAAGGCCTTGGTCGACGCACCGGCCGCGCGTGCCGAGGCCGGCCCACGGCTCTACACCTCCAATGCCGACCCGCGCTTCCGGCGCCTGCGCCGGTTGATGGAAGACGAGTGGACGCCGCAACTGACATACTTGCTGGAGATTTCGAGGCGCGACCTACCGATGATCTGGGACGCGGACTTCATGCTCGGCCCACCCGGCGACGACGGGACCGACAGCTACGTGCTTGGCGAGATCAACGTCAGTTCGGTCTTTCCGATGCCTGACAAGGCACCAGCGGAGATCGCCCGCCGAGTTGCCGATCGGCTGCGGTCGAAGCTCTGAATGAGCCGCCAGCAGACCAGAACCTCCGCACTTCAAAATCGCGGGTCCAACGCGAGACACATTCGAGCCAGGCGCGAGCCTACAAGGCGCTCGCCGAAAATGAGGCGTGGCTCCAAGGCAAGATGGCGCTGCGCAGCGCACGGGAAGCGCGCCTCAAATAGGTAGCTGCAGCCTCTCAAGCGGCGCTGGTGCGATCACCGCGGGCGGGCAAACGGACTTAATTGCTCGATTGACCAGCCTGGTTATTTGCGAGCCGGGTGAGCTGAGTAGGCATCGGCCGTCGCAGGCCGCTCACCGGGTAAGCCAGTCGATAGGCACCGACAGGTGGATAATCAGGCCCTCGGGATGCCAATGGTAGGAAACCTCTCCGCCAGATTGACTTTTGATGATGCGTTCAGTGAGCGCACTGCCGAAGCCCCGATTTTTCGGCAGACCGTGGATCGGCGGTCCGCCGCACTCCTTCCATTCCAGCAGGAGTTTATCCGTTCCCACTAGGCGCCAGTCGATATGCACGCAGCCATTCGGAGACGAGAGCGCTCCGTATTTAGCCGCGTTCGTCGTGAATTCGTGCAGCACCAGAGCCAAGCTCGTGACGGCACTACCCCGGATCGGCACGTTCGGTCCGTTCACAATGACGCACCCGTCGTCATTGTCGCGCCCCGGATCACTGTAAGGGGCAAAGATCGCTCGCACGATAGCGTGCAATTTCGTTTCCTGGCTCGGCTTCGCGCTTACGTCGATGAAGCCGGGTAGCGTCATATCCTGCACGCGTGCGAGTGCACGTAGTCTTTCCTGAACCGCCTCGGCCATATCCTCCGGCGTCCGTGCGGAACGCGTACTCAGGGCGACGACGCTCCCCGCGACGCTGAAGAGGTTCTTGACGCGATGACTCATCTCTCTGAGGAGAAGTTGCTGCTGCTCCAGAGCGCGTTTACGCTCGGTAATGTCCCGGGCGATTTTTGACGCGCCGATGATCCTGCCCTCCGCGTCCCTGACAGGCGACACGGTCAGCGAAACCTCGACCAAGGTTCCATCCTTGCGACAGCGAACAGTTTCATAGTGATCGATATGCTCGCCGCGCCGGATTTGCCCAAGAATTTCGCGTTCCTCGTCCTGGCGGTCCGACGGAATGAGTATGGTGACTGGCTTGCCGACAACTTCTTGAGCGGTATAGCCGAAAAGGCGCGTCGCCCCTGTGTTCCAGGTAGCGATGACCCCCTGGAGGTCCTTGCTTATGATCGCATCGTCTGAGCCCTCGACGATCGAGGCAAGCCGCTGCTCCAATTCTTCGGCCCGCTTCCGTTCGCTGATATCAACCAACATGTTGATTGCGCCGATCGGCGTGCCCGATTCGTCGCACAGCGGCGTCGGGTAGGCGAGGAACGACACGCGGGTTCCGTCTGGCCGCTCGGCCACTGCCTCCGCACCCCTGATCGGCCGTCCTTCCTTCAACGCTACGGCCATAGGGCACTCATCATGCGGCATCGGCCTGCCGTCGGGCCAATGCAGCCGCCAGGAGCCGCACCACTGGCTCCTGCCGAGATCCGGGCGAAGGCCCCAAAGATCAACCGCAGCCTGGTTGTAGAAAGTAAGCCGGCCGGCGCCATCCGTCGTATAGACCGCCGCCGGCAGCGCTTCGAGCAACTGGCAAAGCAATTCTCGCGGCAGCCGCTCACTTCCGAATATCGCTTCTGCGAGCGTCGCTGGGCGCAATTGGCCCGCGATTACCGGCGCAAGGACATTGTCCTTATCGACAAGGGTACCCATGACTAAACCTGCTTGCCCATCAAGCGCACTGTTTACGCTAATTGAATCCATGCGACTCCACAACTGATCGGGCGTCGTCCCATCCGGCGAAACGTGCGGCACTCACGTTCGTTCCATCGATTCAGTGGACGCTCGTCGCACTCTCCGGCCGGAACAATTGCCGCGGTAGCCGGCTTATATTTTCCACCGGGCTACTCCCGGCGAAACGAGGATACGGCCATGAAAAATCTGGAGGAACTGTTCCACCACCTGCTGAAGGACATTTATTACGCCGAGAAGCAAATCGTGAAAGCCCTGCCCAAGATGGCCAAGGCGACGGAAAATCCGGAGCTCAAGCAGGCGTTCGAGCATCATCTCGAGGAAACCAAAGGCCAGGTCGAGCGGCTTGAGGAAGTCTTCAAAATCATCGGCAAGACGCCGCGCGGTGAGAAATGTCCCGCGATCCTCGGCTTGGTCGAGGAGGGAGGGGAAGTCATCAAGAAGGGCGAAGACGGCGATACGATCGACGCCGGCCTGCTCGCCGGCGCGCAGGCGGTCGAGCACTACGAAATGTCGCGCTACGGAACAATGGTCGCCTGGGCGCAACAGCTCGGCCTCGCAAGGGCGGTCCCTTTGCTCAATGCGACGCTCAAGGAAGAAAAGGCCGCCGACGCCAAGCTGAACGACATCGCAATGTCGTCGGTCAATCGAAAGGCGGCGTAGCGACTGAGACAATCGCTCACAGCGAAGAAAAGCCCCGGATCACTCCGGGCTTTTCTACTTATTCAGCGCTTACCGGGCCGCACCCAAGCTTCGAATGCCTTCATGCGCCGGCATAAAACTCCGCACGACCGCCTGCTGCGCCGGAAATCTCGAGAAGCCACCCAGCGCCCACGCTTGCACAGCTTTCAGAGCCGCCAAGCGGCGTTTAGGCGCAAGCCTAGCGGCGGAACATCCAGCCGGCGGCGAAGGCGAGCGCCGCGGCCACGGCGAGCGACTCGACCGGATGGCGCCGGATATAGGCCTCGCCCGAGCGGAACGCTTCGCCGACCTGGTCGTAGGCCTCGCCGGCGACCTGCTGCATTGCGTCCGTCGTGTCCTCGTAAGCGCGCTTGGCGCGATCCGCTACGTTGCCGGCGGCATTCTGGACTTCGTCGCTGATTTCGGTTCCGGCTTTTTTCGACCGTTCAACCGCCTCCGCCGCGCCAGCCATACTCCGATTCTGTTGCATTGTTGCACTCCGTGTTTCCTCTTTGAACAACTCTAAAGCCTGCGCCCTGTTCCGGGTCCGGTCGGCCTCAGACGGCAATTTTTCTCGGCGCCTCAACTCGGTCGGCTGAAGTGCCGGTAGACTGCAGTTCCCGTGCGCTTCAAGATCAGCAGCGGCGAACCAGACCGACACCCAGGGGCAAACATGCAGCACAAAAAAAGTCACGAACGTCCTGAACGCCTCGCCGGCAAGGTCGTGCTGATAACCGGCGCCACCCGCGGCATGGGGCCCGTCCACGGCCGACTCCTGGCGGAACACGGAGCGTGCGTCATTCTCAGCGGTCGCAACGATGCGCAGGGGGAGGCCGCGGCTGCGTCACTTCGAGCCGATGGCTTGGATGCCAGTTATATTCATCTCGACGTGGCGCGCAGCGAGGACTGGGCCGGCGCTGTCCAATCGATCGAAAAGTCACACGGGAACCTGGATGTTCTGGTGAACAATGCGGCGATCAATTCCAGTGCCAATGTTCTCGATTGTTCCCTGGCCGAGTGGAATTCGGTCATTGCCGTGAATCAGACGGGAACGTTTCTCGGGATGAAACACGCGGTGCCGCTCATGCGCCGCGGAGGAAAGGGATCGATCATCAATATATCGTCGGTGCTGGGGACGCTGGGGACTGAATTCGGGATCGCCTATGCCGCGAGCAAAGGCGCGGTGCATTTGTTGACGCGCGCAGCCGCGGTGATGCTCGCGCCGGAGATTCGCGTCAACTCCATCACGCCCGCGATCACGGCGACCGATATGGGGACATCGATCGGCGCCGAGCGGCTGAAGGAGCGCGTCGCCACGTATCCGATGGGACGCGCGGCTGAACCGATCGAGGTCTCCCAAGGCGTGTTGTTTCTGGCCTCGGACGAATCGTCCTTCGTGACCGGGGCGGACTATCGGATCGACGGCGGCGCACTCGCCGGCGTAAGGCGCCGGCGCGTCTGATCTTTCCTGATCCTCCGGCCGCTCCCGGTCAGAATGCCACCTTGTCCGCGCCCTTGAGTCCGAGGATTTCCCGAGCCTCATCGGGTGTTGCGAGCTCGAGCCCCAGCCCGTCGACGATCTGGCGCGCCATGCGCACTTGCTCGGCGCTCGACTGGGCGAGCTTGCCGGGGCCCGACCACAGCGAATCCTCCAGTCCGACTCGCACGTTGCCGCCCATTGCAGCAGCCATCGCTGCGATCGGCATTTGATTGCGTCCGGCTCCAAGCACGGACCACACATAATTTTCCGGACCGAGCAGTCGATCCGCCGTGCGCTTCATATGCATGACGTCGTCAGGGTGAGGTCCGATCCCGCCGAGGATGCCGAACACCGTCTGCACGAACAGCGGCGGCTGCACCAAGCCGCGCTGGAGGAAATGCGCCAAATTGTAGAGATGGCCCACGTCGTAGCATTCGAACTCGAACCGAGTCTGATTGTCGGCGCAGCTGCGCAGAATGAACTCGATGTCGCGGAACGTGTTCCTGAAAACGAGGTCGCGCGTTCCCTCCAGGTAATCGCGCTCCCATGCATGCTTGAATTCCCGATGGCGGTCGAGCATCGGAAACAGGCCGAAGTTCATCGATCCCATGTTGAGGCTGGCGATCTCCGGCTTGAGAACCTGCGCCGGGCTTACGCGCTCTTCCACCTTCATCGTCGGAGCGCCGCCGGAGGTCAGATTGATCACGACATTCGAGCGCTGCTTGATGCGCGGCAAGAAGCGGCGGAATGCTTCCGGCGATTGATCGGGCCGGCCGTTCTCCGGGTTGCGTGCGTGAAGATGAACGATGGCCGCGCCGGCCTCGGCGGCGCCGATGGCAGCCTCGGCGATCTGCTCCGGCGTGATCGGCAGGTGAGGCGACATCGACGGGGTATGGATCGCTCCCGTGACCGCGCACGTAATGATGACCTTGCGTTTGCTCGCCATGACATCGTCCCTCAGAAGTATGCGTGCCCGAGCGCGCGACCGCGCCTGACTAATCCATCGGCTGCGACTGTTTGTGAAGGCGCAGCGCCGCGAGGCGCGCGTCGCGCCATTGCATACGCGCTGCCACGTCGTCGGCGTCGCGCTTCGCCCCCCATTGCGCCATCACCTGAGCGAGGTTGGTCCCGCCGTAGGTCTCCGCGGACGTCTTGCTGAGGCGCGCCAATGTCGGTCCATACCGTTGACAATAGTCGGGAATCCCGCCGGGCGCGTTCAGCTCGATGGTTTCGAACGGTCCCATGAAGGACCAGCGCAGGCCGAGGCCGTCCTTCACCGTCTTGTCCAGATCCTGCGGCGACACGAAGCCTTCGCCGACGAGCCGGAATGCTTCGGATAGCAGCGCGGCTTGCAAGCGATTGAGGATAAACCCCTCGATCTCTCCGCGGACTACAATGGGAACCTGCTTGGCCGCACCATAGAACGCCTTCGCCTTTTCAATCGTTTCCTGCGACGTCCACGGCGCGCCGACGAGCTCGACGAGCGGGAGAAGGTGAGGCGGATTGACCGGATGGGCGACAAGGCAGCGCTCCCGATTTTTGAGCGTCTCCGTGAACGCGCTGGCAACGATGCCGGAGGTCGAGGACGCAAGAATGGTCCGCGCTCCGGCCAGGCGATCGAGCTCTGCAAAGATGGCGCGCTTCGTTTCGACATTCTCCGTCGCGTTCTCCTGCACAAGATCGGCCCCCTCCAGCGCTTCGGCGAGCGACGCCGCGATTTGGACTCGCGCGACACTTGCAGGCACATCTCCGACGAAGCCGAACGCGGTCATCCGCGCCAGCTCCGCGGATATGAATTTGCCCGCTTGTTCCGCCGCCCCGGCCGCTCCGTCATAGAGTGCGACCTCGAGACCGGCACGCGCGAAGACGATCGCCCACGAGCGGCCGATCAGTCCAGCGCCGATGATCGCTATGCGTGGCACTTCGCATTCTCCATTCGAATTGCTTCGCAGCATTGACGAAACGTGATGTGATCACGTTTCATTTGGACGCTGTCGGCGAGGCGAGAGGGAAACAGATGGATTTGGGGATGAAGGGATTGCGGGTGCTGGTTACGGCCGGCGCGGCCGGCATAGGACGCAGCATTGCCCGCGCGTTCGCGAACGAGGGCGCTAAAGTCCACGTCTGCGATATTGCTCCACGTGCTCTCGATGATCTTGCCCGCACCGATCCGCAAATCACCTCCACGCAAGCGGACGTCTCCGACCGGGATCAGGTTGCGCGCCTTTTCCAGGAGGCGCTCGCGGCACTCGGCCGTCTCGATGTTCTCGTCAATAATGCCGGCATTGCCGGCCCGACGGGAGCCGTCGATGCGATCGCGCCGGACGACTGGGATCGCTGCCTCGCGATCAACATCACCGGGCAATTCAACTGTGCGCGGCTGGCCGTGCCGCATCTCAAGAAAAGTCATAACGCTTCGATCGTCAACATGTCGTCGTCCGCCGGACGTCTCGGCTTTGCTCTGCGAGCGCCCTATGCGTCATCGAAATGGGCCGTCGTGGGCTTGACCAAGTCGCTCGCGATCGAACTCGGTGAATTCGGCGTTCGAGCCAACGCGATCCTGCCGGGCCTGGTGGAAGGCGAGCGGATCGACCGCGTATTCGAGGCGAAGGCGAGGAGCCGCGGGATTTCGCCGGAAGCGATGCGCGCCGAGGCCTTGTCCGTGGTGTCGCTGCGCACGACCGTCACGGCAGAGCAGATCGCGGATGCTGTCCTTTTTCTATGTTCGGAAAAAGGGCGCACCATTTCGGGCCAGGCGATTTCCATATGTGGTGATCTCCAGATGCTCGTTTAAGCCCGCATTACCGTTATCGGTCAAAGAACAGCGAAGGCAAGAACAGGGAGACCGCCGGAACGTAGGTCACGAGCATCAGGATACCAATCGCGATCGCAATCATGGGCAGCATGGCCCAGGCGACTTTTTCAATCGGCTCCTTCGCGATCCCGCTGGCAATGAACAGGCAAATGCCGACCGGCGGCGTGGCGAGGCCGATCGACAAGTTGATCACCACGACAATGCCGAAATGGACCGGATCGATCTGAATGACCTTGGCAATCTCGATCAGCACGGGCAGCGCCAGGATCATTGCGGCGATCGTCTCGAGAAACATGCCGAGGATCAGCAGCAGGACATTGACCATCAACAGCAACAGGAATTTGTTGTCGGTGATGCTCAACATCCATTGAATGATCTGTTGCGGAACGCGCTCGTAGCTGAAGATGAATTGCACCATGCTTGCCATGGCGATGATGAACATGATGGCCGCCGTGAGAAGGGCGGCATCGGCCATAGAATAGAAAAGGTTTCGCCACGACATCATGCGATAGCAGACGGCTAGGAAAATCATGTAGATAACGGCCACCGCCGCAGACTCAGTCGGCGTGAAGATGCCGAGCATGATCCCGCCGAGAATGAGCGCCGGAAGCACCAGGACCGGCGCCGCTTCGACGGTCGCCTTCAATCGCTCGCGCATGTTGACGCGCGCGTTCACCGGATAGCCGTTTCGCTTGGCGACCCACCAAGCATAGGGGAGCAGGGCGAGGCCAATCAGCACGCCGGGCACGATCCCGGCAGTGAACAGCTGTGCAACCGATACTTGCGCAAGCGCTCCGTAAACGACCATCGTGATGCTGGGCGGAATCACGGCTCCAACGACGGCGCACACGGCGAGCAATGCGGCGGCGTAGGCTTTCGGATAGCCCTCCCTTGCCATGGCCGGAATCAGAACGCTGCCGAGCGCAGAAGTGTCTGCCGCCGCAGCGCCGGTGACGCCGCCGAAAAACATGCTGGCGACGATCGTCACCTGAGACAGCCCGCCGCGCAGGTGACCGACGCACGCGTTTGAGAAACGTAAGACCCGGTCGGTGATGCCGCCGTTGTTCATCAAGTTGCCGACCAGCAGGAAAAGCGGAATCGACAGCAGGACGAACTGGTCGATGCTATTGATCATCCGCTGCGGAAAGATAAGCAGCAGACCGAGATTCCCGTTGATGATGAGATAGATCGTAGCTGCCAACCCAAGTGCGATCGCAATTGGAACGCTTGCGAGCAGGAGCGCCAAGAATGTTGCTGCGAACAAGAGCATTAGACAATCTCCGCGCCGACTCAGGGCGCGCGTACAATCCGAACTAATGCAAAGGCGAGATGCACGGCGAGGACCAGGCAGCCCAGAGGAATGAGCAAGTAGATCCAATACATGGATATCGCGTTGCTGACCGGCCGGCCCAGCAAACTGGTCAGTATGAAATCGATGGAAGGCATCGAGAACTGTGAATTGAAGGTGGCGTACCGATAGCCGAAGTAGCTGACGACGAGAAGAAACGCGATCATCGCGAGGTAGATTGGCGCGATCACGACTTTTGCGATCGGTCGCGGGAGAGCCTGCACGAAGAACTGGACGCTCGCCATTTCACCGCGCTCGAACGCGGGACCGATGAGTAGAAAGGTCATCAGCATGAGAAGGTACCGGCAGATTTCCTCGGCCCAGATCAGCGACGAGTTTAGGGCGTACCGATAGAACACCTGCACGCCCATCACCGTTACGATCAGGCCCATGGCCACGGCCGCGATCGACATGAGAGTCAAATGATAGAAGCGAGAAATTCTTGCGGCCCGGCCGCTACGGTCCATCCATTGATCGGATGACATCACCCCTCCTGACCTGCGTTCGAATGCCTCACGCGATCCCGGAACCGCGCGCCCGCAGAATGCGGTCCGGTCTCTTAGTCGCTTCGAAGCGTGAGCGCCGCTCTAGCGAAAGACCGGATCGGTGATCCGCCTAAGGCCGGGGCCGGCACTCGCAGATCACGAGTGCCGGTCGCGGTTTGGCTTACGAGCCTTGGTCGATCTTCTTGGCGTCCTTGATGTATTCGCCGATGAGCGGGTCCTTGGCCGACCAAGAGTCGAAGATCGGCTGCATCAGCCGCAGCAAGTTGGCGCGATCCTCGAAGGGGTAGATCTTGGTGCCCTTTTCCTTGAGCAACCCGATCTGCTTGTCCTCTTCCGACCTGGTGTGAGCGGTCCACTTCGGCGTGAGGTCACGCGCGGTTTTGACGATCGCGTCCTGGATGTCCTTGGGCATCGCGTCGAACTTGGCCTTGTTGAAGAAGAAGGCGCCCGGCCAGAAATAGTGGCCGGTCATGGTTACGTGGGTCGCCTGCTCATAGACCTTGTCGGCGTAGATCGACGAGATGTTGAACTCGACGGCGTCGATCACGCGCGTCTGCATCGAGGTATAGACCTCGGCGTACGGGATGCCGACCGGATTGGCGCCCAGGCCCTCCCATATCGCCTTGTGCAGCGGGATCGGGACGATGCGGGTCTTGAGGCCCTTGAAGTCCTCGACCTTGCGGATTGGGCCGATGCGGCTCAGGAAGTTCCGCTGTCCGCCCTCGCTGAAGGCGAGGCCTTTGAGCCCGTCCGCCTCGAGCGAGTCGAGCAACTTGATCGCCGCCGGCGAGACCAATGTCTTGCCGAGGTCCTCATACGACTTCACCAGTCCCGGCAGTTGCAGGGCGTCGTAGGAGACCCGCTTGAGGATCAGCGGGAAGTTGACCGACGAGGCATAGCCGGCGTCGGCCGTGCCGGTACGCACGATCTGGATGATATCCCGGTCGTCGCCGAGCTGGCGGTCGCCGAAGACCGTGACCTTGACGCGGCCGTTGGTCGCTTTGCCGATTGCCTCCGCGAGCATTTCCGCGTGCACGAAGTTCGGATGTCCGCGCGGGGAGCCGTGTGCGAGCTTGATGTCGATGGTCTGCGCCACGGCAGCTGAGGCGATCAGAATCGCTCCGGCCGCCAGCGTTGCGGTTGTAAGTAGCCGTTTCATGAGTCCCTCCCTCGGGTTTGATATTCCCGGCGTTTTTCCTGGTTGCTTGCGCCGGGGGCGTAGTCCTTCTGGTAGTTGCAGAGAAAAAGGTAGTCCTCGCGCGGCGGCGCGAAGACGTCGATGTTCAGCACCATTTCGTTTCCAACCGGCCAGCCCGTGTGCTTCGCGTCACTTGGAACGCGGCAAATCGAGCCGGCAGGGCAGTCGAGCACTTCGCCGTCGATCTCGAGTTTCATGTGGCCTTCCATGACCAGCACGATCTGATCGAACGGATGCGAATGCGGTTCCGGCCGCTTCTTTCCCGGCTCGATCCAATTGAAGGTCACGAGCGCGTCGTCGCCGCGAAAGCCTGACTGCATCATGAATCCGTTGAAGCGGTCGTGCTTCGGCAGGTCAGCCCAGCGATAGAGCTTGTCGCTGGTGTCCTTCATCATCTTGCCGGAAAATTTCGAGCTGGCGTGCACCTGATGATAGGCGGTGGGCGCGTCCTTTCCCTGCTTCGGCGGCTGCGCATATTCCTTCTGGTATTCGACGAGAAAAAGGTAGTCCGCGCGCGGTGGGGCGAACACGTCGATGTTGACTACCGGCTCGTCGCCGATCGGCCAGCCCGTGTGTTTCGCGTCCGCGGGAACACGCACGACGGTTCCCGGTCCGCATTCCATCGCTTCGCCTTCGATCTCGAGCAGCTGGCGGCCTTTCACGGTCAGCACAATCTGGTCGAAGGGATGCTGATGCGGCTCCCACCGCTGCATGGTGGGCTTGATGCGGTTGGACGTGAGCAGGACATGGTCCCCGCGAAAGCCCGTGCGGACCATCGTGCCGCCGAGCAGATCGATCGACGGCAGCTCCGACAGGCGGAATACTTTCTTTGCCGAACTCTCAGTCATAGCAATTCCTCTTTTTCCATTGCCGCTTTTGCGGAAGCGCTCTGGGCGCGAGTTTTCCCCGCGGGCGGGCCGAAGCCGGCGCCTCCCGGCGTCTCCATGTGCACGATGTCGGCGGGCTGCATTTGTGTCTTTCCGTTCGACCTCCACTCCGCGCCATTGACGAGGAAGCGTCCCGTCGCACCCGCCGCGCCGCCGGCGAGGCCCGTCGCGCCGAGCTTGGTGCCGGTAGCGGCAGCATTGAGCGTCCAGGGAAGTCCGGTGCGGACGCCGAATTCGACAATTTGTCCGTCGCCGCCTCGGCTGCGGCCATCACCGCCGGAATCGGGGCGCAACTCGCGCCGATGGAATACGATCGGCGTCTCCATCTCGAGCACTTCGATCGGCGTCGCGCCGATGCCGGTCGGATAGCAGGTGGCGCTGGGGCCGGGCTTTTCCGCGCGCGCGCCCATGCCGCCGGAGAAGCTGAACTGCGACGACGTGAACGGTTCGCCGGTAACCCGGCGCCCGATGATTTGCGCGGACCAGACCGCCCCCGGTCCTTCGGCCAGCACGCGTTCCGGAACGACGTTATAGAGTGCCTTCAGGATCGGCATCGGGACGTACATGCCGACCACGTGGCGTGCCGCCACCGGCGCCGGATACTGGCAGTTGAGAATGCTGCCGCGCGGGGCGGCAATCTTGATCGGCGCCAAGCTGCCGGCGTTGTTAGGCAATTCCGGCGTCAGGCAGCTGCGCACGGTGAACGTCGAATAGGCGTGCGTGTAGTTCAGGACGACATTGATCCCCTTGTCGACCTGCATGGTGCTGCCTGCGAAATCGATGAGCACCTCGCCGCGTACGTTGTCGATCGTCACGGCGGCCTTCAGCGTGATGGTAAGACCGCCATCGAGGTCGAAGCGGGTCTCGCCGTTCCAGGTGCCGCCGCGGCAGGCGCGAATGGCGTCGCGCATCGCATTCTCGGACAGGGTGATGATTTCGTCGGACAGACCCTCAATGTCGGGAAGATTGTAACGGCGGCACAGCTCGATCACTTCTTCGCCGCCGGCGCGCGCGCTTGATACCTGCGCCGCGAGATCGCCGGCGACGAGTTCGGGCGTGCGGACGTTGCGAGTGATGACTTCGAAGAGCGTCTGGTTCGGCCGTCCCTCTTCGTAGAGCTTTGCCGGCGGGATCCACAAACCCTCCTCGTGGACATCGTGGGCGGCGACGCCGACGCCAAGCCCGCCGATGTCCGAGTGATGATTGGTCGAACCAACGTAGCCGATCAGCCGGCCGCCATGAAAGATCGGCGCCACAACGGCCACGTCGTTGAAATGGCCCGCGCCGAGCCAGGGATCATTCGTGATGAGAATGTCTCCCGGCCGGACGCTACCAGCGAATTTTTCCGCGAGGTACTTGGCCGTGAACGCAAGGCAATTGATGTGTCCGGGCGTGCCGGTATCGGCCTGCGCGACCATGCGCCCGCGCGCGTCGAACAGGGCATAGGCGAGATCGCCCGCCTCGCGCACGACGGGGCTGAACGCGATGCGCTGCATCGCCTTGGCCTGCTCGGTCACGACGCTGCGCAGGTTGGACCACATCAGCTCAAGTTGGATAGCGTCCACGAAATTCCCCTATTGCGTCTTTCGGGCCATCACACAGTCGAGTTCCGCAACCGACACCGTCCATCCGGCAGGAATGACAAGAGTCGTCTCGGCCTCTTCGACGATTACGGGGCCATCCACGCGGCTTTCCCGCGCAAGCTTCGCTCTCGGCACAACCGCGACTTCCTGGTCGTCGCCCCAGATGTGCACGCGGCGCGTTGCTCGACTGTGCGAACCATTCTTGCGGGATGCGCCGATTTCTGGCGGGGGAAGCAAGTTGCTGCTCGCGCTCAAGCGCCAGTTGACGACCTCGACCTCGACTTCGTCTTGCGTGATACGGTAACGTTTTACATATTCATCATCGAAGCGCCGCCGGATCATCGCCGCACCGTTTGCGGCATTCGGGCGACCGTCGAGTTCGACCATCAGATCGTAGTGTTGCCCGCTGTATCGAAGATCCGCCGCGTAGCGGAAATTGACGTCCTCCCGCCGGCAACCCGCTTCAGCGAGTGCGTTGCGTCCAACGGACTCCATCTCGTCGTAGAGCGCGTTCACTTGCGTCCAGTCGGTGCGGTCGAGCCGGGAAAGTCCGCTGCGCACGAGATCGAGCCGGGCCGGCGTCACCAGCGAGCCAAGGGCCGAATAAACGCTCGCGAGCGGCGGGAAGATCACGATCTCGCTCTTCAGAAGCTGCGCGACTTCGCAGGCGTGCACCGGTCCGGCGCCGCCGAACGCGAGCAAGGGCACGCCGCGATAGTTTACGCCCCGGTCGGCGGCATGGGCCTTGACCGCCGAGGCCATGGTTTCGCAAACCAGACGACAGATGCCGCGCGCCGTCTCGCGCTGCGTCTTGTCGAGCCGCTTCGCGACTTTCGAGATCGCGCGTTCGGCCGCTCGCGTGTCGAGACGCATGGTGCCGCCGAGAAATTTTTCCGCGTCGATCGCGCCAAGCACCACGTCGGCATCGGTGACGGTCGGATCCTCGCCTCCAAGTCCGTAACAGGCAGGACCCGGTTGCGAGCCCGCACTGCGCGGCCCGACACGAAGGAGCCCAAGATCGCTGACGCTCGCGATGCTTCCGCCGCCCGCGCCGATTTCGATCATGTCAATGCACGGCACCGAGACGGGAAGGCCGCTGCCTTCCTTGAAACGATAGATGCGGTCGATTTCGAATTGCCCGGTGACCACCGGCTGAAAGTCCCGCACCACGCAAATCTTGGCGGTGGTTCCGCCCATGTCGAAAGCAAGCAGATTGCTGAGATTGAGCGCCTTGGCCGCGTAGGCGGCGCCGAGCGCGCCTGCAGCGGGCCCGCTCTCGATCATGCGCACGGGCATCCGCCCCGCCGTGCTTGGACCGACTACGCCGCCCGAGCTCAGCATGATGAGGGGAGAACTGGTGAAGCCTTCGTCGCCGAGCCGGCGTTCCAGCCGGTCCAGATAGGGCTGTGTGATAGGCCTCGTATAGGCGTTGGCCGCGGTCGTGGATGCCCGCAGATACTCGCGGATTTGCGGCGCGATTTCCGAGCTCTGCGAAATCAGGATCGACGGCAGCCGCTTCTGCAGCTCGCGCGCGACGTGATGCTCGTTCTCGGCGTTCTTGTAACTATGCAGAAAACAGATGCCGACCGAGCCTACGCCGCTGCGGTGCAGTCGCTGCGCCAGTTCGTCGACTTCGCGATTGTTGGGACGCTTCTTGACCGATCCGTCCGCGTAAATTCTCTCATCAACAACGAACGTATCTTCGGGCTCGACCAGCGGAGCGGGGAATTCGATCTGCGGGTCATACATATCGTAACGGCGCTCATCCCGGATTCTCAGGATGTCGGCGAAACCGCGCGTGAAGATCATCGCAACGCGAGCGCCCTTGCGCTCGATCAGCGCATTGGTGACCACCGTTGTCGCGTGCACGATGGCGCCGTTCACGGCTGCCGGCGAAAGCTTCGCCTTCGCAAGAACCGCGTGAATGCCGGCAAAGAACCCACGCAGCAGATCGTCGTGCGTCGTCAGCGTCTTTTCGACAAATAATTCCGGTCCCGCACGGAGCACGACGTCCGTGAAGGTGCCTCCGATATCGACAGCGAGCGAAACGTCGTTCGGCACCGAGCGTTTCCTCTTGTTCTGACTATTAGAACAGTGTTATCTTTTTTTAAATCGTGCGACCGCGGGGTTCGGCTGTCAAGTTGGTTGTCTGAAGCGAGAACGTTTCGTTCGTTGCGGCGAACCGCTACTGCAAGGGCAACACGTTCTCGGTGTCAGCTCTCAGTTGTGCGCGCTATCGAGGGGCGCACCGCGAGGGCGAAATTGACCGGTCGACTTCGAATTTGCCGAGCGACGACGATGCCGAAGATACGCCAGAGAAATCGGAAAGAGGGTCGCGTGCAGGCGCTGGCGCTCGCACTGGGCATGGTTGAGCAGCTGGCCTTTACCGGCAAGCCCGGGCGCGTCACCGACCTTGCCAAGTTGCTCGGCACCTCAAAGAATCGAATCCATAGGCACCTGCAGACGCTCGTCGACATGGGATATGTCGTGCGCGACGACGACACCCAGCGTTACTCCGTCGGCATTCGCTTGGTTCAGCTCGGCAGCGCGGTCGCCAATCAATACGATCTCCTCAGCGTCAGCCGTCCGATCATGCAACGGCTGCGTGCGAATCTCGGCCTTACGGTCGTATTGTCTAAGGTCGTCGCTAATCAACTCTACGCTATCGAACGGATTTACGGCACGTCCGACGTGACCGTCGGAGTGGTGATCGGGTCGCCGTTGGGCCTGCATAGCAGTGCACAGGGAAAAATCGTTCTGGCGTTCGGTGCGTCCGGTCTTCTGGATTCCGTCACCAAATCCAGGCTCGACCGCCGCACCAGCAAGACGATCGTCGATCCGGGGCGGCTGCGTCAGGAGATCGCCGCGGTCCGCGCGCGCGGATGGGCCGCGGCTCCAGGCGAGACCATGACGGGTCTTAATGCGGTCGCGGTTCCCATTCTTGATGGGTCAGCACAATTGTTCGGAACGCTTGCGCTGCTCGGCTTGACCGACGAGTTGCCGCCGGCTCCCACTCGCCGCCATATTGGCGAACTCGCGGCCGCCGCGCGCGAAATCTCTGCGGCGTTATATGGAACCGCCTTTGACGCGAATTTGCCCCATCGATGAATGCAAAATTCGTCGTTCAGCCATAACGAGATTCACGCGACAACGATTCCAGTTCCTCTGCTCCGCCAGTCGCGCTCGTACGGCGATCAATTGTTGGGACAGAGCCGGCGCCGCTTTGTCGACTAGGCCGCGCGTCGTTTGTGCGCGCCCTCGAATTGGGGTGCGACTTCAGCCATGAAGCGCGCCATCTCGTCCTTGACCTGCTGGTGTGGCTTCAAGCCGACATTGACATAGAGAATGACCTCGCGGATGCCGGCGGCTTCCACCTTCTTCAGCGTGTCGACGATCCGCTGCGGCGAGCCGAGCAGCACCGAATTTTCCGTCAAGTCCTCGGGCTTCACCTTGCTCAGCCGTTCCACCATGTCGACGAAATAGCGGTAGCTCGGCGGCGCGGTCTTGGGATCGCCGGGAAGCGCGGGGATGACGCATTCCTTATAATAGCGGATCTGCCGCGCGCGCTGCGCTTGCTCCTGCGCCGCGTCGTCGGCGAAATGCGTGAAGTAGCTGCACATGACGCGGCCGGGCTGCTTGCCGTGCTTCGCGCAGGTCTCGTTGTAGAGCTCGACCACCTGCTTGAGGCCGCCGAAGCTCATGGCGGCGGCGAAGGGCGCGACGATCAGGTTGCAGCCGAGGCGCGCCGCGAGCTCGATCGACAACCTGGAAAACGATCCGACATAGGTCGGGATCGGCCGCTGCACCGGCTTCGGCGTGATGCGTACGTCGTCGAACGAGAAATGCTTGCCGTGATGCGAGATGCGGCCGTCGGCCTCCCAGAGCCGGCGCACGACCTCGAGTGCTTCCTCGAAAATCCCCTGATTGTCGTCGAAGGAGACGTTGAACGGCTCATACTCGCGCCGGTCATAGCCGCGGCCCACCGCGAAATCGACACGGCCGCCGGAGAGGAGATCGAGGGTCGCCCATTGCTCGGCTACGCGGATCGGGTGGTGCAATGGCAACACGGTCACCGCCGGCGCGAGGCGGATATGCTTGGTGCGCGCCGCGATATAGGCGAGCACGAGATCGGGGCAGGAGAGCACGCCGAGCGAATTGAAATGATGCTCGCCGATCCAGGCCGAATGCATGCCGAGCGCCTCAGCGTGCAGCGCCTCCGCCGCGATGTCGGCGACGAACTGGTTCGGCAGGCGCGCGTTGTTTTGGTAGTGATTGTCGCTTAGCGTGAAATAGCCGAACTCCATGCAGATTCTCCCCGACTGAAATCTGGCGTTTCTTCTTTTTCGAGATCGCCAGATCGCCCCTGGCGGCGCGAACGCGATGTTACGCATGCAATATTCGGGCGCGGAGTGCAACGATCTCGGTTCGATAAATGCCTGCCTTGCGCGATTGCTGTTTTCGCATATTTGATGCGGATGGTGTTTTTCTCGACGCAATGCATATAACCGATCCTAAATCGATGTCTGCGAGATAACTGCATGGAACTGGGCGTCTACACCTTTGCCGACATGAATCCGAACCCGCCCGATCGCGGGGCAAGCGGCGCGGAACGGCTGCGCAACCTGATCGAAGAGATCGAGCTGGCCGACCGCGTCGGCCTCGATGTATTCGGCGTCGGCGAGCACCACCGCCCGGACTATTCCGTGTCGGCGACCATCGTCCCGCTCGCCGCCGCGGCGGAACGCACGAAGCGGATCAAGCTGACGAGCGCGGTCACGGTGCTGAGCTCGGACGATCCCGTCCGGGTGTACCAGCAATACGCGACGCTCGACCTGCTGTCGGGCGGGCGCGCGGAGATCATGGTCGGCCGCGGATCGTTCATCGAATCCTTTCCGCTGTTCGGCTATAACCTCAATGACTACGACGAACTATTTTCCGAGAAGCTCGAGTTGCTGCTGAAGATCCGCGACAACGAACGCGTCACTTGGTCAGGCCGCCATCGCGCTGCGCTCTCCGATCAGCCGGTGTATCCGCGCGCGCTGCAACGGGCGCTCCCGATCTGGGTTGCCGTGGGCGGCAATCCGCCGTCGGTGGTGCGCGCGGGCACGCTCGGTCTTCCCATGGCGCTCGCCATCATCGGCGGCATGCCGGAGCGCTTCGCGCCGCTGCTCGATCTCTACCGCGAGGCCGCGCGCCGGGCTGGCCACAATCCGGCCAAGCTTCCGGTCGGCATCAACTCGCACGGATTCGTCGCCGAAGATGCCAACCAGGCGGCGAATATTTTCTATCCGAGTTACGCGGAAACCATGACGCGCATCGGGCGCGAGCGCGGCTGGCCGCCGACGACGCGGGATCAATTCGAGGCGTCACGCACGCCACGCGGCGCGCTGCTAGTCGGCAGCCCGCAGGAGGTGATCGACAAGATCATGTTTCAGTACGGGGTGTTTCGCCATCAGCGTTTTCTCATGCAGATGAGCCTCGGCACCATGCCGCACGACAAGGTCCTGCGCTCGATCGAGCTGTTCGGCACCAGGGTGGCGCCGGTGGTGCGCAAGGAGATCGCGAGCAGGGAAGGCAAGGCCGGGCCGGCGAGCGCCGCCGCGGGTTAAGATCGGCGCCGGGGAGGAAGCCGATGCTGGAGCTATACCACTACGAACCTTACGCGAATTCGATGAAGTGCATGGTCGCCCTCAAGGAGAAGGGCCTCGATTTCACGAGCCGCTACGTCGACATTTTAACCCGCATTCCCCAGATGAACCACGGAGTTGCGCAGCGCCCACGCCGATTCAGATATAGGTGTCAGAACCTTATCGCATTGGATCGAGGGCAATCATGGCGCACCCAACGGGTGAATCGGAATCGGACGCTCCTCGGCTCGATTTCGATCGCCGTCTCAAACTGGAGTTCCACGGTTCCAGCGTCACCTCCGATGCAGGTTTACTCGCCTACCGCGAACTGGATGAAGTTCTCGGCTTGACCGCGCTTGCTGGTGCGGTGCTGTCAGACGGTCGTTGGAGCAGGAACACACGGCATGTCCTGACGGGCCTATTGCGTCAGTCCGTGTTCGGGCGGCTTGCCGGATACGAGGACGTGAACGACGCCGACCGCCTGTCGTGTGATCCGGCCATGCGCTGGATTGTCGGCGGCAGAGCGGTGTACGATTGCGCCGCCTCGGCCAGCCAGATGGGACGCTTCGAGACGGGATGGTTAGCCAGCGAGGAGAACCTTGCTGCGCTCGCCGATCTTGCCGGGGAGTGGATCGACCAGGTTCACAAACGACGCCCGCCGAAGGGCGTCGTGTTGGATATGGATTCGAGCGTCAGCCCCACCTACGGCGAGCAGGAGGGGACGGCCTACAACGGCCACTTTGGCTGCACCTGCTATCACCCGCTGTTCGTGTTCAATCAGTTTAGTGATCTGGAACGATGCGCACTGCGCCCTGGCAACGTCCATAGCGCCGACGGCTGGCGACCCACGCTGGAGCCGGTTGTTGCGCGCTACCGGGATGGCGATCTTCGCCGCTACTTCCGCGCCGATGCCGCGTTTGCAAACCCGGAGGTCTACGAGTTCCTGGAGGCCGAAGGGTTCAAGTATGCGATCCGGTTGCCAGCGAACCGCGTCCTGCAGGACAGGATCGGCTGCCTGCTGACGCGGCCGGTCGGGCGACCTCCGAACGAGGTGCGGCGGTTCCATGCAAATTTCACCTATCAGGCCGGAAGCTGGACCAAGCCGCGCCGGGTGATCGCCAAAGTCGAGTGGCATCCGGGCGAACTCTATCCGCGCGTCGGCTTCATCGTGACGAACATGAGCCGTCCGGCCGAGCGCGTTGTTGCCTTCTACAACAAGCGCGGGACGTGCGAGCAATGGATCAAGGAAGGCAAAGGCGCGATCAAGTGGACGCGGCTGTCATGCAGGACGTTCGCCGCCAACGCGGTGCGGCTCCAGCTTCATGCGCTCGCCTACAATCTCGGCAATTTCATGCGAACGCTGGCTCTACCGGAGGCGGTCAAGCAGTGGTCGCTGACGAGCTTGCGGGAGAAGTTGGTGAAGATCGGCGCCAAGGTCGTTACCCATGGCCGCTACGTCATGTTCCAGATGGCCGAGGTCGCGGTGCCGAGGAAATTGTTCGGAGAAATTCTGCGGCTGATCGACGGACTGCGACCAAGACCGGTCCCAGCGTAGGAACTGGGACGGTTGGATGGGTCATCACAACGGGAGGAGTGTGTCTGAATGACGAGGAAAAGGGCCAAATCGGCCGCTCGGGAATGGTCCGGGGGGCTCAGGCGCCGAAAACCTTGCGGACGCCGCCTTGGGTTTCCGCGTACCCGGCAGTGTGGTAGCGTTCACGCCGATCGCCGGTCATCTGGGGAATGTCGGATAGAGTGTCTCGAATGTTCCAGGGAGGACCATGATGAGACGATCTCGCATGCTCACAAAGACCATCATGGCGCTGCTGGCTTTGTCAGTGACCTTCGGTTCGGCCGGCGCTGCGGAGGTCAAAGTATTGAGCGCCGCTGCGTTGCGGCCGGTGCTCAGCGAGCTATCTGCTGAGTTCGAACGAAGCACCGGGCACAAGCTGGCGATCGTTTACGATACCGCGGGTGCGGTGAAAGACCGCATC
Organism: Xanthobacteraceae bacterium; assembly: GCA_040901465.1. Classification (GTDB taxonomy): domain Bacteria; phylum Pseudomonadota; class Alphaproteobacteria; order Rhizobiales; family Xanthobacteraceae; genus JAUSIF01. The sequence continues at coordinate 15,266 of JBBDYN010000016.1, read as the reverse complement.
CTGCGGGGCGACACCGCCGACGTGGCAATCACCACGACCCCCCAGGTCGAGGAGCTCGTCAAGCTGGGCAAGCTCGTGTCTGATGGTCGGATCGTGGTTTCAAAGGTCGGTATCGGCCTCGCCGTCCGGTCGGGCGCGGCCAAGCCCGACATCAGTTCAGTCGAGGCATTCAAACGTTCGATGTTGGCCGCAAAGTCGATCCTCTATGCCGATCCAGCAAGAGGCGGCGCCGCCGGAATCCATTTTGCGCAAGTGCTCGACCGCCTCGGAATCGCCGCCGATATGAGACCCAAGACCAAACTGATCCAGACCCTCAACGTCACGGAATTAGTTGCCAAGGGTGAGGCCGATATCGGCGTGACACAGATCAGTTTGATCGTCGGACAGCCGGGCATTGAACTGGCAGGCGCGCTGCCAGCTGAGCTCCAGCATTACACCGTGTTTTCTGCAAGTGTTGTCGCTGGCGCCAAGGAACCGGAGGCCGCCAAAGCGCTGATCAAGTTCCTCTCCGGACCGGCCTCGGCGCCCGTCATCAAAGCAAGAGGCATGGAACCAGGCTGAGGTCAGCTTTGGGTCGATGCTGTTGAAAAAGTCGGCAACGAACAGCGAGCAAGCAACTATCGAATCTGGATGGACAGTCTTTTGAATCGATGTTGCGCGATCGGCTCCCTTATTGAATCAATGTTGCTCGCTCGCGCCGAGAAAATCGTTTTTCAACAGCATCGGTCAAACTCGGCTTAGGCTGCTACTAGATGCGAAAGCTCAGTTTAAGGTTCGAGCAGCACGAGCCGTGGTTCGTGAAGATCAATGCGAACGGGCAGGTGCCCGTGCTCGTGCACGACGGACGGACGGTTGCAGAGTCCACCGTCATTAACGAATATCTCGACGATGTCTTTCCAGAAGTCCCATTGCGCCCGTCCGATCCGGCCGAGCGCGCGAGCATGCGGGTCTGGAGCAAATGGGTCGACGAGATCTTGATGCCGGCCGTCAGCATGCTCGGCTGGCAGACGCGCTTTCGGCCGCTGTTTCAGAGTTTCGACAAGGCGGAGTTCGAGCGGCGGGTGGGGCGCATTCCGCTGAAGGAAATGCGCGCGAAATGGCGGACCATGGCCGGGCCCGGATTTTCCGAGGCGCAGCTCGAGGAGTCGCGACGGCAAATCCGCTGGTTCGTCGGCCGGATGGAAGAGGTGCTCGGCAACACTCCGTGGCTTGCCGGCCGCAGCTATTCGCTCGCCGACATCAACGCCTATCCGATGATTGAAGGCGTGACGCGGCTTTACAAGGAAATCTGGAACGAGAACGACGTGCCGCGGTCATTCGAATGGCTAGCGCGCATCAATGCGCGGCCGGCGGTGCAGGCGGCATTCGGCCTCTCGCGGTTCAAGAATGCGCCGGGCAAGGCGCGCGACGCGGAAGCGGCAATGCGCGTTTGAGGCGGAGCGTCAGGCCGCTTCCGGCCGGTTGCCGTAGGAAGGCGCGGGCGTTCCCGGCTTCAGCGACACGTGCGTGTGTGTCGCGAGCCAAGGCGTGCCAAGTCCCGTTCGCATCAGTGAAGCGGTCACTCGGCCCGGGCGGTCGAAGCGAGAGCCGTCCTTGTGAAATCCCGTCGATCGGAAGACAGCGGCGCCGACCGCCATCAGCCGATCCGGAGACATGACCACCTTGAGCGTGGAGAGGTCGTAGCGGTAATCCGCCATGGTCGGCCAGACAAGGCGCCATTGCTCGGCTTCGAGCGCCTCGCGCGTCGTCACCATCTCCACCTTGGAGCCGAACGCGATCGCATCCTCCACGAAGATTTCGCGCACGCGCTTGATGTCGACTTTGGCGACGAGTTCCGCCCAACGCATAAACCATTCCTCGACCGAGCGGCGATCTACTTCCAGCACATGATTCCGTTTCATGGGTTCTCCCATCTTGCCCGCCGCAGTCTGCGGCGCTTGAAGTCGCGCAGAATTTCCCGTGCGGCGTTGTGACCCGGGGCGCCGGTGACGCCGCCGCCGGGATGGGTGCCGGAGCCGCATAGATACAGACCATCGACCGGCATCCGATAGCGTGACCAGCCCGGCAGCGGGCGCATGAACAGGATCTGATCGAGCATCAACTCGCCCTGATAGGCGGCTCCCTCTGTCAACCCGAACTGATGCTCGAAGTCGGTTGGGGCGAAGACGGCGCGATGGCGAACGCGATCCGCGAACGCCGGCGAGATTTCCGCCACTGCCTTCGTGACGGAATCGGCCAGCGCCTCGCGCTGTCCCGTGTCCCACTCCGTTCCGTCGCGAAGGTGGTAGGGGGCGTACTGCATGCGGGCTAGAAGCACGTGCTTTCCGTCCGGCGCGTCACTCGGAGTCGCGAGCGTGGGTACGGTGATCTCCACGTGCGGACGTTCCGAAACACGGCCGTACTTGGCGTCGTCGTAGGCGCGCTCCAGCGCCTCGCGCGTCCGAGTCAGCGTGACGGTGCCGGCGAGCACTTCGGCGGCGTTGTTGAGCCCGGGCAAGTCGATGAGCCGGTCGAGCGCATATGCGACCACGGCGGTGCAGCCGCGGAATTTGATGTTGCCCACGGCGCGGAGGAATTCGGGATTGAGCCAGACCGGGTCCACCATGCCGAGGAGCGTGCGGGCGGGATCGGCGCTCGACAACACGACGGGAGCCGCGATTTCCTCGCCGCTCTCCAGGACCACGCCCGTCACAGCGTCGTCATTCACTTGAATTCGTCGCACCTTGGCTGCGGTGCGAATGGCGACGCCGCTTTGCCGCGCCGCCTGTTCCAGCGCCGCCACGACGCCACCAGGCTCGTTCGACCAGCGGCCCGACCGCCGCATGGCGCCGGGCGGCGCGCCGACCAGATGGTGCAGCAACACGAAAGCGGTGCCGGCGGAGCGCGGGCCCTGACGCAGATGCTGCACCCCGGCCGGGGCGAGCGCCGCCTTGAGCGGCTCGCACTCGAACCAGTCGTCCAGCAGATCCTGAACCGGCATGGGCAGCGTGCGCAGCAACGCCGTCATGTACGCCCGGCCCAGTCCGCGGAAGGCGAGCGCAAGTCCTGCGGCGGACAGCAGCTCGCGGGGCGACCTTGAATCCAGATCGAGGGGAGGGCGCCGGTACACGCGCTCGAGAAACCCGGCCAGGGTGTCCATCTTGCTCGCGAATGCAGGCCAGGCCTCGGCGTCCTTCGGCGAATGGCGGCCGATCGCTTCGGCCGCGAGCCCGACATCGGACCACAGCGTCAGGAACTCGCGCGGCTGCACGGCGAGCGTGAGGGGAGCTGCGGCATGCCTCGCCGCCACGCCCTTGAGTCCGACGGCACGCGCCACGCTCGGCGGAAGCCAGCCGGGATCCATACCAAGCGGGGCCGCGCGGAAGCCGGGAGCGAATTCCAGCAGTCGGGCCGTTCCGCCGATTGCGTCGCTCTGCTCGACGAGCAGCACTTGCCGGCCGGCCTTGGCCAGGAGGGTGGCGGCCACGAGCCCGTTGGTGCCGGCGCCGATGGCGATCGCATCGTATTTCAATGCTGCCGCGCTCCCAGAATGGCGTGTGCCGCGAGGCGGCCGGACGCGCCCATGACGCCGCCGCCCGGGTGGGTGCCGGCGCCGCACTGCCAGTAGCCGCGGATCGGCGTGCGATACTTCGCCCAGGCAGGCACGGGTCGCAGGAAAAAGAGCTGCTGTAGCGCGAGCTCGCCCTGGAAGATGTTGCCCTCGGAGAGGCCGACGATGCGCTCGATGTCGGCCGGGGTCAGCACCTGCCGGTGCAAGATCAGCGACTCGATGTTCGGCGCGTAGCGCGCGAGCGTCTTGATCACGGAGTCGCCGAGCGCCTCCCGCCTCGCATCGGTCCAGCCGCCGTTCACGTGATACGGCGCGTACTGGACAAAAATGCTCATCACGTGCTTGCCCGGCGGCGCCATATCGGGGTCGATCATCGACGGGATGACGATGTCCATGTAGGGCGCGCGCGAAAACTCCCCGTACTTGGCATCGTCGTAAGCGCGCTCGAGGTATTCCACGCTCGGGCTGATCGAAATCGCGCCGCGCAAATGCGGCCCGCGGCCGGGCAGGCAGGTGAACTCCGGGAGGCCGGCGAGGGCGAGATTCACCTTCGCCGACGAGCCGCGGAACTTGTACCGGCGCACGCCGGCGACCAGATCGCCGGGAAGCTCGTCCGGGTCGAGTAGTTGCGTGAACGTGCGCCGTGGGTCGAGCGCGGAGACCACGGTCGATGCAGCAATCTCTTCTCCGTTGTCGAGCACGACGCCCGTTGCCTGCCCGCCACGGGTGACCACGCGCTCCACCGCCGCATTGATGCGGAGCTCGGCGCCGAACCCACGTGCGGCGCTTGCGATGGCGGCGCTGACGCCACCGGTCCCGCCTTTCTGGAATCCCCACGCGCGGAATGCGCCGTCGATCTCGCCCATGTAGTGATGCAGGAGCACGTAGGCGGTGCCGGGCGAGCGCGGTCCGAGGAAGGTGCCAATGATCCCGCTCGCCGACTTCGTCGCCTTGAGCGGGTCGAACTCATACCACTCGTCGAGATAGTCCGCGCTGCTCATGGTCATGAGCTTGCAGAAGGCGTGGAAATTCTCGGAGCCCAGCGAGTGAAAGTGTTGGCCAAGGCGGTACAGCCCGCGCAAGTCGGAAGGAGCAAGCGAGGCCGGATCGGGCGGCACCAAGCCGAGGATCGGTTTCGCGGCCATGGCCATGTGCAGCATGAGCCGGCCGAACTGCGATGCGGCTTCGGCGTCGCGCGGCGAATGCCGGTACAGCTCGCGGCGCGTCTCGTCGGGGTCGGCCCAGGAGGCGAGGTAATCGCCGTTGTCGAGCGGCGTGAGCGTGCTTTCCAGCGGCAGGATTTGCAGCCCGTGCCGCGGCAGGTCGAGATCGCGAATGATCTCGGGTCGCAGCAGGCTCACGACATAGGAAAAGACCGAGAACTTGAAGCCGGGAAAGACCTCTTCGCTGAGAGCGGCCCCGCCTAACACGGGTCTGCGCTCGAGCACGAGCACCTTGCGGCCGGCGCGCGCAAGGTAGGCGGCGCACACGAGGCCGTTGTGCCCTCCGCCCACGACGATGGCATCGTAGCGGCTGCCGCTCATGCCCGTTTCCTTTCCGGGTCGAAGAACGGGAGCCGGCGGACCGTCGCGTCCGCGTGCTTGCGCTCGTGCTCGACGGTAACCTCGATGCTCACCGGCGTGCCGGGCGCGAAGTGCGGCGCCCGCAGATGGGTGAGTGCGATGTACTGCTTGAGGAGCGGCGACCAGCAGCCGGTGGTGGCAAAGCCGACTTGGCGGCCGTTCCGATAGATCGGCGCGCTCGTGCGCCAGGGCACGTGAGGCAGATCGACCGGCAGCGCGCGAGCGCGGTAGAGCGGCTCGAGCGAGTCCCATGCGACCTCGATACCGACGAATCCCCAGGCCGGCTCGCGGGCGGCCTCGGCGCGGAGCGCGCGGCGGCCGTTGAACGGCCCTTTGTCGAGACTGACCGCCCAGCCGAGATTGATCTCAAACGGAGACGACTTGCGTTCCTCGGTGATCGCGTGATGGGCGGAGAAGTAGTCGACATCGAGCATGATGAGGCCGGCCTCGATGCGGGCCACGTCCATCGCCCAGATGCCGCACGGCGTGATGCCGAACGGCGTACCGGCGTCGATCAACGCGTCCCAAAGCGGCAGCGCCAGATCGGCGCCTGCCCAGATTTCATAACCGAGATCGCCGGTGTAGCCGGTCCGGGAAACGGTAACGGGAATGTTGCGCACGGAGGTCTGCAAGAGGCGGAAATATCCAAGCGACGAAAGATCGACAGTCGAAACCTGTTTCAAAATCGCCCAGGATAGCGGGCCCTGGAGAGAGAGTGCCGCGGTGCGCTCGGAGACGTCAGCGATGGCGACGTTCAGCCCAACTGCGTTCATGGAGAGCCAGCGAAGGTTCGGTTCAGCGCTCGTGATGCGCAACGTGGTTTCATCGAGCCGGCTGATCGTACCGTCGTCGATCACCTTGCCATTTGTATCGCACCACGGAGTGTAGACGACTTGTCCGACCGCGCATTTCGTCAGGTCGCGCGTCACCATGCGGTCCAGCAGGCGCACGGCGTCGGGTCCAGTGACGACGTACTTATACAGCGGTGAGATGTCGATCAGCGCCGCCGCGTTTCGGATCGCGGCGTATTCGCGATCAGGTAGTGGATCGTATGCACTGGCTGCTTGATAGCCCGCCCAGCGTCGCCATGTCTGCGCGCGCACGAGCGGCGAAGTCCGAGGGTGAAACGGGGTCGTCTTCAGCATTGGCGTGGCAAAAATACGAGCGGGCTCACAGATGCACAACGCAGGATCTGCACAACGCAGGATCGCCGCTCTTGCTGTCGGCGCCTTAGCTTCTCCTATCCTTGCAGGCGCGCCCTCGTCGAGAGGGCAGATACATCAGGAAGGCCGGGCCGTCAGCCGATCATGCGCTGCGGAATGAACAGGGCGATCTCCGGGAACAGGATCAGCAGGATGAGGCACACAATCATCGCGAACCAGAATGGAAAGATACCCGCGAATACCTGGGTCAGCGGAACGTCGGGCACGAGCCCCTTGACCACGAACACGTTGATGCCAACCGGCGGGCTGATGAGCCCCATTTCCAACAGGATCACCATGAGCACGCCGAACCAGATGAGGTCGTAGCCGAGCGCATCGACGATGGGGATTGCGATCGGAAGCGTTAGCACGAGAATCGAGAAACCTTCCATGAACATGCCAAGGAGAATGTAGAGCAGCATGAGAAGGATGAGAATTGTCCAACTCGGCACGTCAAAACTCGTCAACCACGCGACGATTTGTTGCGGAAGCCCGGTCAGAGCCAGGAACGGGCCGAATACCAGCGCGCCGATCAGCACGAGAAACACGAAGGCGGTGATCTTGACCGTCTCGAGCAGGATGAACTGGATGCTCTCGCCGGTGACCGTCCGTTTGTAGAAAGCGTAGACCAGCGCCAAGAAGGCACCGATCGCCGCCGCTTCGCTGACCGTGAAGACCCCAAGATAGATGCCGCCGATGCTGGAGACCACGATCGCGACCATCGGGCCGCCCTGTCCCAGCGCCCTCACGCGTTCCGGCCAGGTCGCAACCGGGCCAGGCGGACCGAGTTTTGGATTGACACGCGTCCAGATCGCAATCGTACTCACGAACAGGACGGTGAGCAGGAGTCCGGGCAGGAAGCCGGCGAGCAACAGGCGCCCGATCGATTGCTCGGTGAGAATGGCATAGACGATGAAGGCGGTGCTCGGCGGAATGAGAATTCCGAGCGTGCCGCCGGCGGCGACCGTGCCAGTCGCGAGACGCGGATCGTAGTTGTAGCGCCGCATCTCCGGGAGACAGACCCGCCCCATGGTCACGGCGGCGGCGACGCTCGATCCCGTCAAGGCGGCGAAACCCGCGCACGCCATGATCGTCGCCGAGGCGAGACCGCCCCGCCAATGGCCCACCCAGGCATAGGCGGTGGCGAACAGGTCGCGGCCCAGGCCGGATACCGCGGCGGCATTGCCCATCAATACGAACAGCGGGATGACGGCGAACTCGTAGACCGCGGCGTAGCCGTAGGGATAGCTGCCGAGCATGTACAGCGTCACCGGCAGCCCGCCCGGGTGCACAACCATGAAACCGACGCCGCCGACCAGCAGCATGGCGATACCAATCGGCATGCGCAGGGCCAACAGGATCAGCATGGCCACCACGCCGATCACGCCCACCATCTCGTTTGCGATCATCGGCGGCCCTCGATCGGGCGGCCCCGAAGCGCTTGTATCCCTTGAATGATGAGGACGAGCGCCAGCAACGCGCAGCCGATCACGACGGTGAAGCGAAACGGATAGTGCGGCCAGCCCAGACGGTTACTGACCTGGTCGATCGTGGCGACCGTCTCCAGCGTCGCGCGATAGGCGATGAGGGCGAACAGCGCCGCGCCGACGAAGGAAATCATTGCCGTAAGAAAGCGCAGGGCCGGCCGGTCGAGCCACTTCGCGAACACGTCGACGGCGATGTGCCCGCCGACCCAGCCGGTATAGGCGATGCCGAGAAATACGATCGCGGCCATGACGAATTCGGTGAACTCGTAGACGCTCTTGAACGGCGCGTTGAAAACGTAACGCAGGAAGACGTCGACGACGGTAAACGCCATCAGAGCCAAGATGACGCCGCCGCTGGCTAGCGCAAGCAGGCGCAGGACGCGGTCAAAGAGGTCGTATGCCACGCTCTCCCCCCGCGTCCTGCGACTTGTACGCGTTCAGTCTCTGCCGAACTCAGGCTATCAGGCCGTACGACTTGACCAGCTTGGTGCCGGCCAGACCGAGTTTGTCGACGCGTTCTCCCTCGCTCTTGATCAGCGGCGCGAAGAAGGCGAGCCACTCCTTGTGCTCCTTGTCCGACAGCTCGTAGACGGTGCGCTCCTTCTTGGCCAGCGCGAGCGCCTTCTTGTTCTGGGCGTCGTAGTCGCTCGAGCCTTCAAAGCTCAGCTTGATGCCGGTAGTGTCGTCGATGATCTTCCGTAGATCTGCCGGCAGCGCTTCGTAACGTTTGCGTTGCATGGATACGAGGAACGGCGAACGGCCCAGCGGCGTATTCACCGTCAGATGTTTGACCACTTCGATCAGCTTGAAGTCGATCATCGCCGACAGCGGAATCTGCGTGCCGTCGATGGTGCCGCGCTCGAGGCCGGGATAGATTTGCGTCACCGGCATGCTGACGCCGATGCCGCCCAGGAAGTCGATCTGCTTGGATTGCGCTTCCGACGGCGCGCGCAGGCGCAGGCCCTTGACGTCCTCGATCTTGCGGATCGGCTTTTCGCGGGTCATGAACCCGGCATTGTCGGAGTTCCACAGCATCAGGATCTTGGCGTCCGCGTACTCCTTGTCGAAGTATCCTTGCTTCAGCCGATCCCAAAGTTTGGTGGTGCCGTCCTGTGCGTCGGTGGCGGTTCCCGGCAGCTCGGTGAGCGACATCATCGGGAAGTCGCCCGAAGTGTAGCCGGGCAGCGTGAAGACTATGTCGGCGATGCCCTGCACCATCTGACGATAGAGCTCCGGCGGCTTGCCGCCGAGCTGCATCGAGGGATACAGGGTCACCTTGAGCTTGCCCTTGCTCATCTCCTCGACTTTCTTGGCCCACGGCGTGAGCACGCCGGCCCAGATCGAGTGCATCGGCGGAACGAAGCTGGACAACTTCAGCTCTTCCTGGCCGAATGCTTCCCGCGTCACCCACGGCATCGCGACGGTCGCCGCAGCGGCTGCGGTTGTGCCCTTCAAGAATGTTCTACGAGTGGTGTGCATGCGATTTCCTCCCTGGATCGTCCGTTAGCTATTGGCAGAATCCTCACCTCGATGGTCCCGTCGCCGGCTGTACGGCGTTCGGTTCCGGCTTTTCAGCGATTCTTTTCGTCGAGGATTCCGAAGCCGGACCATCGACGCGCCGCCCTCGACCGCATGTTACCGGGGTCAACTGGTGCGTCAATCAAGCCAAGCCCGATTGGCCGGCCCATTTTCTGCCCACCCGAACCCGAATTCGTTCCAGCGAACCGATCGGTCAGGGCTGATAGGTCAGGGTGAGGGCGGATAGGCCGAGCGCGAGATTGACGCCGACCTGCCCCTCGACGCTCAAGGGCTGCAAGGTGATCGTGTCGTTCGAGCCGCCGATGAGCGCATTCGCTCCGACGCCCAGCCCCGCTGCCGCGTCAGCCGAGACCCCGGCATAGGTGCCGGCGAGCTCGCCCGGATTGAGCTGGCGGGTGGGCGCGAACACCGCCCACAGGATCGCGGCGCCGGCCTGCACGCCGAGGTCGAGACCGACGCGGGCGCGAGTGCCTGAATAATATTGCTCGCGTCCTTGTTGCGGCTTGAATACGCAATTCATGGTGCGGACCGAGCCAACGATGATTCCGAAGGTCGGATTGGAAAGACATTCGAGGACGCCGGTCTGAATGCGGGATTGGGCCGCGGCGGAGGTGGCGGAGAGCGCGACAACGGCCGCGGCGAGCGCAATGCGAATCATGGGAGGAGTCCCCGGGGTGAAAGGTCACGCCATCATAATACACCGTATACACCGTATGGCCGAGATCGAAATATTTCATGACGTGACGTGTCCCGGGCGCGGCGCAGCGCGCCGTAGTCGGCGCAGCCGGCGAAGGCGTGGTGCGCCGCAGAACCGGGACCCAGCATCTGAATTGCCACAAGCAATGGGCCCCGGCTCTGCGCTGCACCGCTCCGCGCTGGCGAGCCCGCGGGGCGAGCGGCCAGCGCGGGCATAAATAGTTCGCCGCGCCGGACCCTCGCGTCGCTGCGCGCCGCCCGGCGGCGCGGCGGGCGCGCTGCAGCGCGTCCGGGGCACGTAGGCGGGCGAATCGGGATATCTTCCGCCACCCGATTCGTCGGGACTGGGGGAAACCTATGAGCAAATCGACCAAGAAATATGTGGCGGAGTGCATCGGCACGGCCGTGCTGGTGCTGATCGGTTGCGGCGCGGTCGCGATCGGCGGCCTCAGCGCGAGCCCGTACGTCAACGTGGCCGTGATCGGGCTGGCGTTCGGACTAGCCGTGACCGCAGTCGCCTACAGTCTCGGCCCGATCTCGGGCGCGCACATCAATCCGGCGGTGACCGTCGCGATGCTGACCGCGGGCCGGATGAAGGCGGACGAAGCGATCGGCTACATCATCGCGCAATTGATCGGCGCGGTGATCGGCGCGGGGCTCGTGTGGGCGATCCTCACGGGCAAGGGCGGCGGCTATAACATCGCGACCGCAGGCCTGGGTCAGAACGGATTCGGGCCGGGAATTCTCGGACAGTACGGGTTGCCGGCCGCGGCGCTTGCCGAGCTGATCGCGACGCTCATCTTCACGGTCGTGATCCTCGGGGTGACCGCGGGCAAGGCGGCAACGCCCGTGGCCGGGCTCGTGATCGGCCTCACGCTGTTCGCGTTGCACCTGGCGTTCTTCAACGTCACGGGATTGTCGGTGAACCCGGCGCGCAGTTTCGGGCCGGCGGTGCTCGTCGGCGGAACGGCGTTGATGCAGCTCTGGCTGTTTCTCGTGGTGCCGACGATCGCCGGCGCGATTGCGGGCTGGCTGTTCAGGCAGAAAATACTTACGGCGTGAAGCGAAAGCGTCGTTGTCAACGTGTCCCGGGCGCAGCGCAGCGCGAGCGAAGCGTCGCGGTGCGCTGCAGACCCGGGACCCATCGCCGGATTTATGGGCCCCGGCTCAGCGCTGCACCGCTCCGCGCTAAGGCGCTACGCGCTGCAGCGCGTCCGGGGCACGAATGAGTGTGGTACCGCGCGAGCGCTTAAATTTTTACCAGCGCAAGACGCGCGCGCCGATGAGCGCGCCGACCAGAGCCACCGCTGCAATCGCCATCGTGTACCAGGTCGCCAGGAAGAAGGGCGAATCCTCGATGCAGTAGGCGGCGTAAATGGCCGCGCCGAAGCCTCCCGCCATCAGGCCGGCAACGGCGCCCGCGAGCGCGGGCCGCGTTGGCGCGCCGTGGCGCAGTGCAATCAGGGCCGCAAGCAGGATCGGAGCGGAGAGCAGCGGAATAAAAGTAAGGCACGAGCGCCAAGTGGTCCCGACGAGCTTCATGGTTCGGGTCGCCGGCTCTACCGCGGCATATTCATTCAGCACGGCGATTGCGAGCAATAGCGGGGCGGCGGCAAGCGCGATGGCGGGAAATTTCGCGTCGCGTCCGGGCCGGACCAAGCGGCAAGCGAGCAGCGTCGCGGTCACGGCGAGCGTGAGCGTGACCACGAACTTGAACAGGAATTTGAAGTCGGTCGCGACCAGCGCGATATCGCTGCGCGGGCCGAGCAGCATGGCGAACATGAACGCCGAGAGCACGAGCGCCGGTACGACTGCAATCGACAGCCAACGCTCGACGGAGGCCGCGCGCGTCGCGTTGTCGGCACTCAAGGCGCGGATGAGGTCGTCGGTTTTCATAGAAGATCTCGCCGGTAGCTCCGCGCGACGGCGGCGAGCCCGCGATGCAAAGCCACGCGCACCGCGCCTTCGCTGATCTTCAGCCGCACCGCCGTTTCGCGGATCGAGATGTCCTCACGCAGAATGCACTGGACCACGTCGCGCTGGCGATCGGGCAGGGCGCTCACATAGGGTTGCACGTCGCGTGTTTCCACGGCCGGTTTCTCTTCGTTCGCCGGGAGCACGTCCTCGAGCCCCTCGATCGGAACGTCGGTGCGGCCGCCGCGGCGGCGCAGATGGTCCACGAGCTTGTTGCGCGCGATCGCCCGGACCCACGGGCCGATCGGCCGGTTCGCGTCCCAGGTATGCCGCTTCAGATGGATCGCCAGCATTGTTTCTTGCACCAAATCCTCTGACTCTGCTTCGCCTTGACCAGAACGAGCGAGACCGCGCCGGGCGATGGACCGGAGGGCCGGCGCCATGGACTTGAGCAACCGCTGATACGCGGCTGCGTCTCCGCCATTGGCGGCGCGCATTAGGCCTGCCCACTCTGATTCACGGTCTTGCACGCGCTACCGCCAATAATTTCGCTTGAATCCGCCGCATTGTTACGCCGTCGAAACAGCATTTCACACGGACGTGAATGCCGAACGCGGCTGTTGCGCGGGTGTGCCGTAACACGGGGGCTGCCCGCGGCGAAATCCAATGTGCGCGGCCTGCCTTCTTAACCTCGTCGCGTGTGGGCCGGGTTTCATTTCGGTCGATCGTCTGATCGCGCGGCAGGGCAGAAATTCGCCCGGCGGATTGGCGCGCCGGCCTATTCCGCTTTTCGGTCGTACACGGGCGCTTCTACCACCAGTTCGGTCGAATCCGCCGCGATGGTTTCGCGGTTGCTCGTCCCGGGGCCCTACGGCGGGGATTGCGCGTTGCGCGGGCCGAATAGTAAGGAAACCGCATGAGCCGTGCCGCGTCCCAGGACCACGTACTCGCGAAGGCGGTTCAGCTGCATCAGGCGGGCGACCTCGCGGGCGCGATCCGGCTCTACGAAAAGGTCGTGCGCAAGGCGCCGAGCAACGCGGTAGCATTGAATTTCCTCGGGCTTGCCTGCTTCCAGAACGGCGAATTGGAGCAAGCGGCGTCTTCGATCAATCGGGCATTGTCGCTCAAGCCCGATCTTCCCGACGCGGATTTCCATCTCGGCATCATTTTTCATGCGATGGGCCGGCACGAAGAGGCTGCCCGGCACCTGACGAAGGCTATTGCAGCGAAGCCCGACGACGCGGACGCACGCTCCACGCTTGGCACGGTGCTGAGAGAACTTGGACGCGACGAAGAAGCGATCGAACAATGCAGGAAAGCGATCGCGCTCAAACCGGATTTGGCGGGAGCCTACGTCAATCTCGGCAATGCGTTGTTCGCGATTAATCTTCCCTTGGAGGCCATCCAACAATATCACCACGCGCTGAGAATAGACTCCTTGCTCCCCGAGGCACATGTGTGTCTGTCGACTGCGCTGATAGCGCTCGATCGTTTTGAGGAGGCAATCGGACATTGCGAGCGCGTGCTCGTGCTGAAGTCCGACAGCGCCGATGCTCATATGAGCCTGGGCGACGCGCTCGTCGAGCTCGGCCGTCGTGCGGAGGCAAGTCAGCACTATCGGCAAGCGGTCGCGGTTGACCCCGATCACAAGTTTGCGTTCGGCAAGCTCGCCAATGCGTCGCTTGCCATTTGCGACTGGAGCAATTTTTCTCAAATCCGGAGCGAGCTCGAACTGCGGGTGAAGCAGAACAGATCGCACATCGAACCGCTCGCATTTCTGCTATATTCCGGCGACGCGGCGCTGCATCGGCAATGTTCGACAAACGCCATACGGATCCAAAAGCTGGAAAATTTGCGGCTCCCGTCCAGGGCGACCGTGAATCGCCGCGACAGAATCCGTGTCGCTTATCTTTCATCGGATTTCCGCAGCCATGCAACGTCCTATCTAATCGCGGAATTATTCGAACTCCATGATCGGGAGCGATTTGAGATCGTCGGTGTGTCAACCGGACCCGACGACAAGAGCGAAATTCGCGCCCGCGTGATCAAGTCGTTCGACCAGTTTCACGATGTCAGATTTCGCAGCGACGGCGACATCGCGGAATTGCTGCGCGATCTGGAGATAGACATCCTGGTCGACCTTAATGGCCATACCGCGCGCGCCCGCTTGGGCATTCTGGCAAGGCATCTGGCGCCGGTTCAGGTCAATTATTTAGGATATCCCGGAACGATCGGGGCGGATTTTATCGACTACGTGATCGCAGATAGGATCGTGTTGCCGCTCGATCAACAACCGCTTTACTGCGAAAAGATCGTTCAGCTTCCCGACAGCTACCAGGTCAACGATCGGCAGCGGAAAATTTCTTCCCACGTGTCAACGAGACGCGACGTCGGATTGCCGAAGGGCTTCGTATTCTGCTGTTTTAATAAGGCCGATAAAATTACGCCGTTTGTCTTTGATGTTTGGATGCGAATACTGAAGCAAGTCGATGGAGCCGTGCTGTGGTTGATCGCCGACGAGGCTGCACGACTCAATCTCCGCGCCGAAGCAGCCGCACGCGGCGTCGATCCGGGTGCGCTGGTGTTCGCCGGGCGCGTGGCGCCCGAAGATCATCTGGCTCGCTATCGACTGGCTGATCTTTTTCTCGACACTTTGCCTTACAATGCACATACGACCGCGAGCGACGCCCTATGGGCCGGTCTGCCGGTCGTGACTTGCATGGGAAGCGCGTTCGCGGGCCGGGTGGCGGCGAGCCTGTTGCACGCGGTCGGATTGCCGGAACTGGTGACGGAAAGTCTCGACGATTACGAAGCGTTGGCGGCGAAATTGGCGACCGAGCCGGCGCGTCTTGATGGAATTCGCGAGACGCTCGCGCGCAATCGTGAAACTCATCCTTTGTTCGATACTGTTCGATTCTGCCGCCATCTTGAGTCTGCCTACGTGACTATGCTCGAGCTCGCGGAGCGCGGCGAAGCGCCGCGCGGCTTCGCGGTTCAGCCGATTTGAGAATCGTAGTGGTCCGGTTCCGTCCTCGTCATCACCGCGCGCCGACGAGCCCTCCTCGGGCTCGACCCGAGGATCAGGGCGAGTGTCCGGCGCGCGCACGTTTGATCAGTCGCGCTGGTCGCTCGCGGAGTTTACCCTTGGGCCTGCCGAAGGCAGGACCCGAGGGCTCGCCAGCGCGACGGGCGCCGACGAGCCCTCCTCGGGCTCGACCCGAGGATCAGGGCGAGTGTCCGGCGCGCGCACGTTTGATCAGTCGCGCTGGTCGCTCGCGGAGTTTACCCTTGGGCC
>JBBDYN010000015.1:118147-176401 GCA_040901465.1 Xanthobacteraceae bacterium | reverse complement strand
CCCGCCTTGTAAGCGGGAGGTCGCAGGTTCGATTCCTGCAGCCGGCACCAGACCCCGTCTCAGTCCTCGTTACCAATTCCGAACCAGCGCGCCGATGATGTTGGAATAGTCGTCGGTCCAGACCCATTGCGCGGGGTCCGGTTCCTCGACCGACCAGCTCTTGCGCGCCGCGAGCGCGCCGAACGCCTCGTCCGTGCGGGCGACCACGACCACATTCGTCGAGAAGCGGTAGGCGGAATCGTCTTCCTTCTCCTCGTTTTCTTCGTCGTCGCCGCCATTATGAATTCGCGCGATCGCACCGTTCGCCGCGGCGATTCCGGCGACCACCGAAGTCAGCTCCAGGTGGCGGTTGGAAACGTGCATCACGATCATTCCGTTCGGCGCGGTCTTTTTCAGATAGATGGCCATGGCTTCGCGCGTCAGCAGATGGATCGGAATCGCATCCGAGCTGAATGCGTCGACCAGGATGATATCGTAACGCCCGTCGGCTGCGTCCGACATCGTGACCCGCGCATCGCCAAGAATGATCGATGCGTCGGGCGCGCAATTGGACACGAACGTGAAGTAATTCTCGTCGCGCGAGATCCGCACGACCGAGCTGTCGATTTCGTAGAAATCGAGCGAATCGCCGTCTTCGCTGTGACACGCGATCGAGCCGGTGCCGAGGCCGACGGCAGCCATCCGGATCGGGCCGCCCTTTTTCTCGCGCACCGCCTTGATCGCCTGGCCGATCCCGGAGTTCATCGTGTAATACGTGATCGGCTCCGGCCGGCCGCCGATCGGCTTGCCCTCGGCATCGCGGATGCGCTGCGCGCCGTGAATCGTCGTCCCGTGCATCAGCACGCGATATTCGCCGCCGGGAACGTCGAGGATCTTGTGCACGCCGTAGAAGCTGCGAACGGAAGTGCGTCCTACGCTTTCCGCGTCGTAGACCCGGACGACCATGAAAGTCAGCGCGATCACGGCGGCGAATTTCAATGGATCGCTCGACAAAACGAGCGCCACCGCAAGCAGCACGATAACGACGCCGCCATAGTCGTTGTGGTCGAACTCGAATCCGAAAGCGATGCGCGGAATCATCAAGAGCAGGAGCACGGCGAGTGCCGCAAGCCAGAATCGCTGTGCGTCTTTACCATCCGGCAGCACGAGGCCCGGCCGGCACAGAACCGCCGCAAGGATCAGGAGCGGATACTCGGCAATCCAATTGAATATTCGCGGCGCGACCACGCCCGCAAATAGCCCGCCGATCACGCCACCCACGGCCATCCATAGATAGAAAGCGGTCAAGTAGCGCGCGGCCGGTCGCCGCCGCGCGAGTTCGCCATGGCAAACCATCGCCGTCACAAAAAACGCAGCGATATGAATGATGAAAACGACCAGGATGTTCAGCCGCACGTCGACCGCAAAAGTCGCGACGAGAACCGCGATCACCCACGGCTGCCCCTTTACGAACCATTCATGCGGGACGAGCGGCTTGCCTTGGAATACGAGCACATAGCTGAGCAGATAGAGTGCGAGCGGAATGACCCAGAGCAACGGCGCGGCTCCAATGTCGGTCGAGATGTGCGCGGTCACCGCGATCATGAGGCCGGCCGGGACGGCGGCGAGCGCAGCCCACGTGATCCCGTCCCATCTGCTCGGCGCAGCCAACGCGCCGGCGCTGACCGGGGCCGCGCTTGGCGCCGCATTCTTGGAGCGCACCACGAGCACGCCGCAGGCCGCGATCAGTACGATCAGCAGGTAAAACAGGCCCGACCAGAAATTCGTCTGCTGACCGAGTCGCGTGAAGGGCTCGACGAGGAACGGATAACTCAGGAGCGCAAGGAAGCTCCCGACGTTGCTGGACGCGTAAAGGAAATACGGGTCCTTCGACGAAGGATGGCCGGTTCGAGCGTACCAGGCCTGCAGCAACGGTGCGTTGGCCGAGAGCGCAAAGAACGGCAACCCGATTGAGACCGCGAATAGCCCCATCAGCCAGAATTCCGCGCTCTGTGCGGGCGGACGGCCCCAGCTGCCTGCAATCCCGAGCGGCAGTGCGAGCGTCGCCGCGAGCAGCACGAGCACATGCACGATGACCGATTGCCGTCCCGGCAAATAGCGCGTGAGCACGTGCGCGTAGAGATAGCCGCCGAGGAGCGCGGCCTGGAAGAATACCAGAGCCACCGACCAGACCGAAGGCGCGCCGCCGAGCGTCGGCAACACGATCTTGGCGAACAACGGCTGCACCGCGAACAGAAGTCCCGCGCTCAGGAAAATCGCCACCGAATAGACGGCAAGCGTCAGCCCGTGGTCGTCCAGCGGCATCGCAGCAGCGGCCGCCGGGCGCTTCTTCTTCGAACGGGTGCTTGCCGCCATCTACGACTCCAACCGGTCGATCATTGCCTCATACGACGGATCAACGCACCAACAATGTTCGAATAGTCGTCGGTCCAAACCCACTGTTCCGGGTCCGGCGTCTCGACTTTCCAGTTGCCCGATTCAAGCATTGCGCCGAAATCCTTTTCCGACCGCGCGACGGCCGCGACGCTGGAGCCGAAGAGATAGCGCTCCGAATCGTATTCGCCCGCATACATGACACGCGTGACCAGCCCGTTCGCTGCGGCGATCCCGGCCACCACCGAGGAAAGCTCGAGGTGCCGGTTCATGACATGCGAGACGATCATTCCGCCCGGCGCGAGTTTTTTGAGGTAGAGCGCCATCGCCTCGCGCGTCAGCAAATGGACCGGAACCGCATCGGATGTGAACGCATCCATCACGATGAGATCGTATTGCCCGTCCGGAGCATCGGCGAGCGTCAAGCGCGCGTCGCCCACGATGATGCGGCTGTCGGGCTTGCAGCTTGCGACGAATTCGAAATTTCTCGGATCGAGTGCGATGCGAACTACCGCCTGGTCGATTTCGTAGAAATGCAGCGCGTCTTCGGGCCGTACGAAGCAGGCCACGGTGCCCGTGCCGAGACCGACGACGCCGACGCGGATCGGCCCGCCCTTGTTTTCCTTCGTTGCTTCGAACGCGAGCGACATCGGCGACTTCGGACCGAAATAGGTGACGGTCGCCGGTCGGCCATCCGACAATCTCGCCCCACTGATCAACTGCCCGCCATGAATCGTCGTTCCGTGCATGAGCACGCGCACGCTCAAGTCGCCTGCCGAAGTCTCGAATATCTTGTGGACGCCGAAGAAGCTGCGCACGGTCCGCACGTTCGTGCCCTCGCCGAGATAGGCGTAGATCAGCACGAGCACGCAGCCGAACACGCCGGCCAGCCGCAGCGTATCCTTTGCAAGGAAGATCACCGCCACGAACAACGCGATCGCGATCATTCCGTTGAACGCCGTCGCCTCGGGCCAAACTCCGAGAATACGGATCGAGATGACGGCGAGCATGACGAAGAGCAAGACCGCCACGATCGGCAGCCAGCCGCGTTCGTCTTTCGGAAACACAAGGCCCGGCCGGCACAGAAGTCCGGCAACGATCAGGAGCGGATACTCCACGATCCAATTGAATATGTGCGGCGCGATCAGGCCCGCGAAGATTCCACCGGTCACGCCGCCGACCGCGACCCACAAATAGAACTCCGTCAAATGTCGCGCCGCCGGCCGCCGCAATGCGAGCTCGCCGTGGCAAACCATCGCCGTCACGAAGAACGCGGCGATATTGATGGCGACGATCGCGAAGATGTCGCGTAGCTGGCTGAAGATCAGGAGCGCGACCAATAACGCAATCAAGGCCGGCTGGATGCTCACGAATAATTCGTGCGGGATGATCCGCTTGGTCTGGAACACGATCACGTAAGTCAGAAGATAAAGCGCGAGCGGCACGACCCAGAGCAGCGGCGCCGCGGCGATGTCGGTGGAAATATGCGCCGTCACCGCAATCAGGAATGCCGACGGCACCGCGGCCAATGCGACCCACCTTGCCGCATCGCGCCATGTGGGCGCGGCCTGCTCTTGCGCATTTGCCTTGCCGGCCAACGGCAATACGTTGCGCGATCGCACGAGCAGGACCCCGCACGCCGCGATCAACGCGATCAGCAGAAAGAACAGCCCCGACCAAATGCTCGTCTGCTCACCGAGGCGTGTGAACGGCTCGACCAGGAACGGATAGCTGAGCAACGCAAGGAAGCTCCCCACATTGCTCGCCGCGTAGAGAAAGTATGGATCCTTCGCCGACGGATGGCCGGTGCGGGCAAACCACGCTTGCAGCAGCGGCGCGTTGGCGGAAATCGCGAAAAACGGCAGCCCGATCGAGACCGTGAATAGCCCCATCAGCCAGAACTCAGCGCCCTGCGTCGGCGGTCTGCCCCAGCCCCCGGCAATGCCCAACGGCAGGGCGAGCGTCGCGGCGAGCATCACCAATAGGTGAATGATCACCGATTGCCGCCCCGGCAGATAGAGCGTGAGCAGATGCGCGTAGAGATACCCGCCGAGCAGCGCTGCCTGGAAGAAGACGAGCGCAACGGACCACACCGAAGGCGCGCCGCCCAAGGCCGGCAGCACGATCTTCGCGAACAGCGGCTGCACCGCGAATAGAAGTCCCGCACTCAGAAAGATCGCGACGCCATAGACCCCGAGCACCAGGCCCGGGCTGGCCGGCGCCGTGCGCGCGCCCGCGACACTCTTATTCCCCTTCGCGGCCACGAATTCCTCCACTGCCGCCGCATCGGCCGCCGCGACCGTTGAGACGAAGAGGCCCGGTTGCTGGGTAATGCCCGCCGGCGCGGGCTGTGCGAGCCAAGGCTTGCGTTGGAGGCATTCGGGCCGCGTTTTTTTCGCTTATGTCCTTGGCAATTCGAGCCGGGATCATTGCGGATCGACTGGCGCGGGTCCAGTCCCCTGCCCGGCGCAGCAATCGGAACCGCGACGAATTATTCCTTCGCGCCACAACGCTTCGGAATATCCGAAGGATGCCGGTGTTCAACGCATCGTGAACGGCCGCGCGGCGCCTCTGCCGTCGTGCCGTCAAACGAGCGGCGTTAGGATTGCTGGTGCCGTTTGCAAGTCCTCGGAACAGTTCATCAAAAGCGTCCACGCCAGGGAGGCGACCGTTATGACCCAACTCAACCGCAGGACCTTGCTCACGGGCGCGGGCGCACTGACCGCGACAGCGTTGGCTCCGGCCAGCATGATGACCCAGGCGCGTGCCGCCGCGCCTGCCGCCGGCAAGCAAGCGGCCAGCTTTTATCGCTACAAGATCGGAACTTTCGAAGTCACATCGGTGAGTGACGGCGTCACTCCCTTCGCTCTGCCTGACAACCTTGTGCGCAATGCGAAGAAGGAAGAGGTAAACGCGGCCCTCGAAGCCGCATTCCTGCCGAAGGATCAACTAGCAAACCAGTACACGCCGGTCGTCGTGAATACGGGAACGAAGCTCGTCGTCCTGGATACCGGCCGAGGCCCGTCAGGCCAATACCATGCCAATCTCGCCGCCGCCGGCATCGATCCCAAGGCTGTGGATACGGTGATCATTTCCCACTTCCACGGCGATCACATCGGCGGCCTGCGCGGCGCCGATCAAGCCGTCATGTTCCCCAACGCGGAGATCATGGTTCCCGCAGCGGAATGGGCCCACTGGATGGACGACGCCAAGATGAATGCCGCGCCCGAAGCCGCGCGCGGCGGCTTCCAGAACGTACGACGCATTTTCGGTCCGATCGCCGACAAGCTGACGAAGTACGAATCGAACAAGGAGCTCGTGCCAGGCATCACCTCGATCGCCACGCCAGGACATACGCCGGGACACACTTCATTCGCGGTCAATTCGGGCAACGGCCGGCTTATCGTACAGGCCGACGTCTCCATCATGCCCTACCTGTTTGTGCGGAATCCGGGTTGGCACGTCGTGTTCGACACCGATCCGCAGCTGGCCGAGGCCTCGCGGCGCAAGCTCTATGACATGGTGGCGGCCGACCGGACACTGATCACCGGCTATCACTGGCCGTTCCCGGCCACCGGCTACATCGAGAAGGACGGCAACGGCTACCGGCTGCATCCGATGCTCTGGAGTCCGACTCTCTGAGTTTCAAGGCTTCCCCGCCCCCGCGGGAGGCTGCATCGCAGTGTCGGTGCAGCCTTCTTTTTTTGTGCGTCTATTCCGCGGCGGCTTTCGGGATGTTCGCCGGATCGTATGCGAGGATCGGCGCCAGCCATCTCTCCGCCTCTTCTACGCTCCATCCCTTGCGTCCGGCGTAGTCCTCGATCTGATCGCGGTCGATGCGGCCTACTCCGAAATACGCGCTGTCGGGATGCGAAAAATAAAGCCCCGACACCGCCGCCCCCGGCCACATGGCGAAGTTCTCGGTGAGTCTGACGCCGATGGCGGCTTCCGCGTCGAGAATCCTGAATAAGGCCGCCTTTTCGGTGTGATCCGGCTGCGCCGGATAACCGGGCGCCGGGCGGATCCCGCGATATTTTTCCGCGATCAATTCCTCATTGGTGAGATGCTCGTCCGGCGCATAGGCCCAGAATTCCTTGCGCACGCGCTCGTGCATACGCTCAGCAAGCGCCTCGGCGAGCCGGTCCGCGAGCGCCTTCAGCAGAATCGCATCATAATCGTTGTTCGCGCCCTTGAGCGCCTCCGACTTCTCCGCTTCGCCGATGCCGGCTGTCACGACGAAGGCGCCTACATAGTCCGCGACGCCGCTCACAGCCGGCGCCACGAAATCCGACAGTGCCATGCAGGCGCGCCCGTCGCGCTTCGGCATTTGCTGGCGCAGTGTGTGCAGAACAGCGAGTTGCTCGCGTCGCGTATCGTCGCGGTAGAGCACGACGTCGTCACCGACCGTACCGGCGCGGAAAAATCCAATCGCCGCGCGCGCGGTGAGCCACTTCTCGGCGACGATTTTCTCGAGCATCGCGAGCGCGTCGGCGTGCAGCGAGCGAGCGGCCTCGCCCATTTTCCGGTCCTCGAGGATCGCCGGATAACGGCCCTGCATGTCCCAGGTCGCGAAGAACGGCGTCCAGTCGATCAGGCCCACGAGCTCGCCGAGATCGTATTTGTCGAACTTGCGCGTGCCGAGGAACGTGGGCTTCGGCGGCGCGTAGCTCGCGAAATCCGGTGCGAACCGGTTCGCCCTTGCCTCTGCGATCGGCAGCCGCCGCGTGTCGCTCTGCGCGCGCGCGTGCGTTTCAGCGATGCGGCCGTATTCCGCGCGCACTTGCGCGAGCGTGCGCGAACGAACTTCGGGATTGAGCAGGCTCGATACGACGCCGACCGCCCGGCTCGCATCGATCACGTGCATCGCCTGGCTCTTCTTGTAGCGCGGTGAAATCTTCACAGCCGTGTGTACCTTGCTGGTGGTGGCCCCGCCGATGAGCAGCGGAAGATCGAAGCCCTCCCGCTCCATCTCCTCGGCCACGTGGCACATCTCGTCGAGCGACGGCGTGATTAGCCCCGAGAGCCCCACGATATCGGCATGCTGGGCCCGCGCCGCTTCGAGAATCTTCTGCGCCGGCACCATGACGCCGAGGTCGATCACCTCGTAATTGTTGCACTGGAGCACGACGCCCACGATGTTCTTGCCGATGTCGTGCACGTCGCCCTTCACGGTCGCCAGTACGATCTTGCCGGCGCTCCGCGCCTGCTCGATGCCGTGCGCGCGCCGCTCCTGCTCCATGTAGGGCATGAGGTAGGCGACCGCCTGCTTCATCACCCGGGCGGATTTCACCACCTGCGGCAGGAACATCTTGCCTGAGCCGAAGAGGTCGCCGACGACGTTCATGCCGGCCATCAACGGACCTTCGATCACCTCGAGCGGACGCGGCGCGGCCTTGCGCGCCTCCTCGACGTCCGCCTCGATGAATTCGGTGATGCCGCGCACGAGCGCGTGCTCGAGCCGCTTCTCCACCGGCCATTCGCGCCAGGCGAGATCGGCTTCCTTCTTCTCCATGCCGCCGCCCTTGTAACGTTCGGCGAGCGCCAGCAGGCGCTCTGTCGCGTCGCCGCGGCGGTTGAGCACCACGTCCTCGCAGGCTTCGCGCAATTCCGGGTCGAGGTCGTCATAGACGGGAAGCTGGCCGGCATTGACGATGCCGAGGTCCATGCCGGCCTTGATCGCGTGATAGAGGAACACCGCGTGCATCGCCTCACGCACGCGCTCATTGCCGCGAAATGAGAAGGAAAAATTGGAGACGCCGCCCGAGACATGCGCGTGCGGCAGCTTCGCGCGGATTTGCCCGGCCGCGTCGATGAAAGCGACGCCATAGTTTGAGTGCTCTTCGATCCCGGTCGCGACCGCGAAAATATTGGGATCGAAGATGATGTCCTCCGGCGGAAAGTCGACTTCCTCGGTAAGAATTCGATAGGCGCGCTCCGCGATCGTAACCTTGCGCTCGAGCGTATCGGCCTGGCCCTTCTCGTCGAACGCCATCACGACGACAGCGGCGCCGTAGCGGCGCACGAGCCGCGCATGCTCGCGGAACGCTTCCTCGCCTTCCTTCATGGAGATCGAGTTCACGATCCCTTTGCCCTGCACGCATTTTAGGCCCGCCTCGATCACCGACCATTTCGACGAATCGATCATGAGCGGCACGCGCGCGATGTCGGGCTCCGCGGCAATCAGGTTGAGGAACGTGACCATTGCCTGCTCGGAATCGAGCAGTCCCTCGTCCATGTTGACGTCGAGCACCTGCGCGCCGTTCTCGACCTGTTCGCGCGCGACGTCGAGCGCGGCGTTGTAGTCGCCGCCCTTGATCAGCTTGCGGAATTTCGCCGAGCCGGTGACGTTCGTGCGCTCGCCGATATTGACGAACGGAATTGCGTCCGTGAGCTCGAACGGCTCGAGCCCCGAAAGCCGCAGTCTCTGCTCGATCTTCGGCATCTGCCGCGGCGCCTCGTGCGCAGTCGCATCAGCGATCGCACGGATATGGTCTGGCGTCGTGCCGCAGCAGCCGCCCACGATATTGACGAGCCCGGCTTGCGCGAATTCGCCGAGCATCTTCGCCATATATTCCGAGCTCTCGTCGTAGCCGCCGAATTCGTTCGGCAGGCCGGCATTCGGATAGGCGCAGATCAGCGTGTCGGCCACGCGGCCGATCGCATCGACATGCGCGCGCATTTCGCGCGCGCCGAGCGCGCAATTGAGCCCTACCGAGAACGGCCGCGCGTGCGCAATCGAATTCCAGAACGCCTCCGGCGTCTGGCCGGAAAGGAGCCGCCCGGCCCGGTCCGTGATCGTGCCGGAGATCATCAGCGGCAGTCGGACTCCACGCTCCTCGTAGAGCGTCTCGATCGCGAAGATCGCAGCCTTGGCGTTCAGCGTATCGAAAACCGTTTCGATCAGCAGGATTTCCGCGCCGCCGTCGATCAGCCCGCGCGCCTGCTCACGATAGGCGTCAGCGAGTTCATCGAAGCTCGTCGCCCGGAAACCCGGATTGGAGACATCCGGCGAGATCGAAGCCGTACGGTTGGTCGGACCGATCGCCCCCGCCACGAACCGGCGCGTTCCGTCCTCTTGCGCGGCGATCACCGCCGCCTCGCGCGCGATCTTCGCGCCCGCGGCGTTCAGCTCATAGGCGACCTTCTCCATTCCATAGTCGGCCTGCGCAATGCGGGTGGAGGAGAAGGTGTTGGTCGCGACGATATCGGCACCGGCGCGGAAATAGGCGAGATGAATGTCTCGAATTGCATCCGGGCGTGTGAGATTGAGGAGATCGTTGTTCCCCCTCACCTCCCGGTTCCAGGCGTCGAAGCGCGCGCCGCGAAACTCCGCCTCGTCGAGCTTGTAGGACTGGATCATCGTACCCATAGCGCCGTCGAGCACGAGAATTCGCTCGGCCGCGATGCGCCTGAGCGCGCGCTCGGCCTCGGCGCCATCGACTTGATATTTCTCGGACGACACGGCCCCCACCTCTTTCATCAAGCCGCCGCTTGCACCGTTGCCGGACGCATGCCGAGCAGATGACAGATCGCGAATACAAGCTCGGCACGGTTCATCGTGTAGAAATGAAAATCGCTGACGCCGCGCCCGGCGAGATCCAGCACCTGCTCGGCCGCGACCGCCGCGGCCACGAGCTTGCGTGTCGCCACATCATCGTCGAGGCCCTCGAAGCGATCCGCGAGCCAGCGCGGCACCGAGGCGCCTGCGCGCTCGGCGAAATTCTTCGCCTGTTTGAAGTTCTGTACCGGGAGGATCCCCGGGACGATCGGGATGTCGATCCCGCTTGCCCGCACGCGGTCGAGAAACCGGAAGTAAAGATCGTTTTCGAAGAAAAATTGCGTGATCGCCCGGCTCGCGCCTGCGTCGATCTTTTTCATCAGCGCATCGAGATCGTCATCGAATGACGCGCTCTCCGGGTGCTTCTCCGGAAACGCAGCAACGGATATTTCAAACTCGCCAATGCGGCTGATGCCGGCCACAAGATCGCACGCATGCGCATAGCCGCCGGGATGCGGCTCATAGGTCGCGCCGATGCCCGCCGGCGGATCGCCGCGCAGCGCCACGATGTGGCGCACACCCGCCGCGTGATAGGCGCGCACGACCTCGTCCACCTCGCCGCGCGTGGCATCGACGCAGGTGAGATGTGCGGCCGGCACGAGTGCCGTCTCCGCGAGCACCCGTTTCACGGTTGCGTGGGTGCGCTCGCGCGTGGAGCCGCCCGCTCCATAGGTCACCGAGACGAAGCTCGGGCCAAGCGGTGCGAGTCGCGCGATCGAATCCCAGAGCGTCCGCTCCATCTCCTCGGTCTTCGGCGGGAAGAATTCGAAGGAGACGCTCAGCGGCTTCCCGCTCGCGGCGGCAGATCGATCGGTCGCTTCGGCATTCGATTGCGCCATCGGCGCCGCTCCTATCTTCGCGGGCCCGGCGAAAAAGGTGGGCCATGAAAATTCCGGTTTGGCGGACTCATGAAATAACAAACGAAAAGACGCCAGAGAATAATTTAAGATATTGATATATATAGATTTATATGATTGGGCCGACCGTTGGGATACGTGTTGGGATGAAACTGACTTGGGGCGCTGCCCACAAGGCTGGAAAAGTTCAATTCGGCGCCCGTCTCGGCCGCCGCGGCGCTTGACCAGGGTCCGGCCAACGGATTTGATGGTCGGTGATGCAGGTGGTCCGTCGGCAACGCCGGACCATGGGAACGCGGTGAAGCCCTTTGTTTCGCGTACGGGCCATTCCGCGGCTGCCCCCGCAACTGTAAGCGGCGAGCCTCTTCCGAAAAGCCACTGGGCGCGAGGCGTCCGGGAAGGTGGAAGCAGGCGACGACCCGCGAGCCAGGAGACCGACTTGCATCGGTCACCCTTCCGGCGTGCGGGGCGCGCGCACGGGGCGGTCGATCCGCAGCGGTGACGTTTGGAGTCAACCGTTGCGGAGAGCCAAGTGGGGCGGCTTCCGAATTCCGAGTACGACGACGCGCGGACCAGGAGTCCGCACCGCGATCGCGTCTCCGCGACTTGTCATCAATCGACAACGAACGGAGGCGCGCCATGGCGCGATCGAAAACGTTTGCCTGCTCACTTCTGCTGACCGTCTCTCCGCTTCCCGTGCTCGCGCAGGGCGGATCAGTCTTCACTCTTCCTCTCTTGATCATCAGCGCTACGGCGCTCCCGACGCCTTCCGAACAGATCGGCAGTTCGGTCACCGTGATCACGGCCGAGGAGATAGAGCGGCTGCAGCGCCGCACGGTGTCGGATGTGCTCGCGACCGTGCCGGGGCTGTATGTCGTTCAAAGCGGTTCGCCCGGCGCGCAAACGTCGGTATTCATCCGCGGCTTGAACTCGAACCAGACCAAGGTCTTCATCGACGGCATCGAAGTGAGCGACCCGGCCAGTCCAAATCGGGCATTCGACTTCGGCGCTCTCACAACGGCAGACATCGAAAGGATCGAAGTGTTGCGCGGCCCGCAAAGCGGTCTCTACGGATCGGATGCAATGGGCGGCGTGATATCAGTTTTCACGAAGAAGGGGTCCGGTCCCGCCAAGCTAGCGACCATGGCAGAGGGCGGCTCGTTCGGAACCTTCAATAAGTCTGCTCACGTGAGCGGCGGCACTCAAAACAGCCACTATGCCTTTACCGCCTCGAATTATGTGGCGGCGAGCGTCCCGGTGACTCCGCTCGAGTTGCTCGGGCCCGGTCAGCGCCGCATCAACGATTACACGAAGAACTGGACCTATTCAGGAAAGTACGGCGTCGATCTGTCGGAATACTTCGGCCTGAATTTCGTCGGCCGCTACACCGACCAGCAATTCCGGTTCACGAACTCCAACTTCAACGTGATCCCGTCCGTGCCCTTCGACGATCACAGCAATGCAACCAGCCGTCAGTTCAGCGGCTTGGCCGATGCCGTTTTCAGGTTGTTCGACGGAAGACTGAACAGTCATGTTGGCGTCACCCATATCGACATCGCGCGCCGCTCGATCGATCCGGACGGAACATTCGGAATTTTCGACGGCAATCGTACGAAGTACTATTGGCGGTCCGACTTCCAGTTTGCCAAGGATCACAAATTTCTTGCCGGCGTCGAACGCGAATCCGAGAGCGCGCAGACTAGTTCCACCTTTGGCGGCATCAACGCAAAAAACGGCAACACCGGCGCGTACGTGGAACTTCAGTCCGCCTTTGGCGATCGTTTCTTCGTCGTTTCGAACATCCGGCACGACGACAATGACAGTTTCGGAGGGCACAACACGTGGAGGATCGCGCCAGCCTTCCTTATTCGCGAGACGGAAACGAGGTTGAAGGCGAGCTACGGGACGGGCTTTCACGCCCCCACCCTCGACCAGCGTTTCAACCCCTTCATCGGGAATCCCGATCTGCTGCCGGAAGAAAGCCGCGGCTTCGACTACGGGTTCGAACAATCTCTTTGGCAGAAGCGGCTTCTGTTCGGCGTCACGTGGTTTCGTAACGACGTCGAGAATCTGATCGACTTCGATCCGGTGACATTTGCGAACCTCAACATCCAGAGGGCGAAGACACACGGTTACGAAGCATTCGTGGCGGCGCAGATCACCAACAGCCTTCAGGTCCGCGCCGACCACACTCACGTCGGCATCGTGTCGGATGGGCCGGTTCAGGTGCGGCGTCGGCCGCGGGAGAAGACCAGCGTTAGCGTCGTCTGGCAGCCGACCGAGAAGCTCACGCTGAGCGCCACGGCGCTGTGGGTTAGCGGGTGGATCGACGTTCCGCGCTTCGGATTCACGACGGTGAACGCGCCGGGGTACAATACGGTCAACTTGGCCGCCGACTATCGCGTGAGCCCGAACGTGACCGTCTTCGGGCGCATCGACAACGTGCTCGACAAGCACTTTCAGAGCCCGCTCGGATTCGAACACACGGGAATCGGATTCTTTGCCGGGATCCGCGCGACCAACTGACGACGGGTGAAACCCCGGGGCAGGCTGTCGTCCCGAGCCCCGGGCCGCCCCATCACTTCGCCCCCGCTGT
This sequence comes from Xanthobacteraceae bacterium, assembly GCA_040901465.1. Taxonomy (GTDB): domain Bacteria; phylum Pseudomonadota; class Alphaproteobacteria; order Rhizobiales; family Xanthobacteraceae; genus JAUSIF01. Next base: position 163,017 of record JBBDYN010000015.1, on the reverse strand, counting down.
TTCCTCCAGGATCCAGCCCACATAGTCCTTGTCGCCGCCCTCGGTCGGCAAGAATACGATCGCGGGTGTTTCGAATGGATGCGTCTCCCGCACCCGGACGGCGACCCGTTCCTTCAGCGAGGCGCGGGTCTTGATGATCATCACCGCCTCGCCCCCGCGCTCGACCTGGCCCTTCCACCGAAAAATCGAGACCATTTCCGGCAGGATGTTAACGCAAGCCGCAAGTCCGGCTTCGACCAGCGCCCGGCCCGCCTTCTCCGCCTCGACAAGCGAAGGATAGGTCGTATAGACGAAGACCGGCGCATCCATCGCCATCTCCTGTTGGTCCCGGCCCGCGCGCCGGATTCCCGATGAGCAAAACTGCCGCACGCTACGACAAGATCGCCTTCGTCGCGAGTGCGCACGAGGAAGCCGAGGCTGCGCGCCGCGATCTCGTAGCGCGCTATGGCGAAGTCGAGCCGAAGAACGCCGGTGTCGTGGTGGCGCTCGGCGGCGACGGCCTCATGTTGCAAACGCTGCATGGTACGAGCGCCGCCGGCAAACAGATCTACGGCATGAACCGCGGCTCGGTCGGCTTCCTGATGAACGAATACGCCATCGACAAATTGCAGGAGCGGCTCGCTGCCGCCGAACCCGTCGTCATCCATCCGCTCGTGATGGAGGCGACGGACCTCAAGGGCGATAAGCATCGCGCGCCCGCCTTCAACGAAGTCTCGCTGCTGCGCCAATCCTATCAGGCGGCGAAGCTGCGGATCGCCATCGACGGCAAGGTCCGTCTCGCGGAGCTGATCAGCGACGGCATCCTGGTCGCGACACCCGCCGGCTCAACGGCATACAATCTCTCGGCGCACGGCCCGATACTGCCCTTGAACGCGCCTCTCCTCGCACTGACGCCGCTCAGTGCCTTCCGGCCCCGCCGCTGGCGCGGTGCCCTGCTCCCCGATCGCGCACGGATCGAAATTTCGGTGCTTGAGGCGGAAAAGCGCCCGGTCAGTGCCGTGGCGGACCATTTCGAAGTCCGCGCGGTCGCCAAGGTCGACGTTCGCATGGATACGGCGACCTCACGGGTCATGCTGTTCGATCCGGGCCACAGCCTCGACGAGCGCATCTTGGCCGAGCAATTCGGCTGACAAGCCGCCGGGCCCCCGTACAACGAAATCTTAAGGCTAACCGCCCCTAATAGGGTGCCCCGATTGGGCAAGTGCTTCTCGTCGTCGCCCGGCAGTGCGTCACCATGATCCGGATCGATTTTCACCGTCTGCGCTTCCTCGTTGTCGACGACAACGCGCATATGCGCCGCATCGTGCGCCAGCTCCTGCACGGTTTCGGCTCGCGCGAAATCTACGAAGCCGAGGACGGCGCCGCCGGTCTCGAGGCCTTCACAGGCCACAATCCCGACATCCTGATCACTGACTGGGCAATGCCGATCTTCGACGGCATCGAGTTGACCAAGACCATTCGTCAGCCCGGTGGCAACGCCAATCCGTTCGTCCCGGTGATCATGTTGAGCGGCCACTCGGAAAAGCGACGCGTCGTGGAAGCGCGCGACGCGGGCGTTACCGAATTTCTTGCCAAGCCGATCGCCGCCAAATCGCTCTATGAGCGCATCCTGAGCGTCGTGCTCAACCCGCGATCCTTCATTCAGACCAAGAACTATTTCGGCCCCGACCGTCGGCGCAACGTGAACTCCAACTACGCAGGCCCCGAGCGGCGCAAGGGCGTCGAGGGCGCGAAGGTCATCCCGGTTACAGGATTGGACACGACGCTCGCCGGACGCCTGAAAGCGCGTAGCGAGCCGGTGCCAAGCGAAGCTGTCCAACCCGCCGCACCGGTGGAGCAAGCTGCCGCCGGCGGATCGTCTTCCTGAGAGCTGATCGGGTCACGTACAATGTCCAAGTCAAGTCAGGCGCAAACCGAAGAGACGCACTACGAGGATCACTCGGTAATTATGCCGCCGCATCGGCTCAAGACCGCGGTGATCCATACGTCCGAGCCCGGCGAAATCGCCATGGACGTGATCGAGAAGGCCGAGGCCGCGCTCGCCGCGCTCAAGGACGAGTTTGGCGGCTGGATGGACTCCGAATGCGAACGGCTCGAGGCCGCGCGTCAGGCGCTGCATTACGCCGGAGCGTCGGCGCCCACCATCAAGATGCTCTTTCTCGCAAGCCACGACGTCAAGGGCGATGCGGCGACGCTGGGTTTTCCGCTCGCCGGCCGCCTCGCCGGCAGCCTGTGCCGTCTTCTCGACCATGCGCCCGACCCGAAACGCTGCCCGGTCGTGCTGATCGACCGTCATGTCGAGGCGATCCGCGCCGTGGTGCGCGAGAGCGTGCGCGACATGGCCCAGCCGGTCGGCGCCGAGGTTTCCGAGCAGCTCGCGATTCTGGTGGAGAAATTCCTCGCCTCGGAATTGAAGGACGACTACGCCGAGATCGCCGGCGAAGCATACGTGCAGATCGAGCTGCCGACCCGCGCCTGACCGGCGTTCCGCCTCAGGCCGCCGCGATGAGATCGGCCGTGTAGTAGCGCGCCTCTTCGCGGGCGGCCTCGGCCGCGAACCGCCGCAACATCGCCAGGAGATAATCCAACTCGCCCCCGGCCATCCCCTCGTAGCGGGTGAGCACACGCTCGACCATCCGCCGCTTGAGCGTGGCCGCGCCATAGGCGTCGCCCACGAAGCCGGTTTCGTTCATCACCTCGATCGCCGCCCGGAAAGCGCCAAAGGCGGCGTCCGGCAACCCTGCCCGCTCGTAGAGCGCACGCACGCCATGCGCGTTGCGGTCGGTAAGAATGGCGGCGACACGCGAGGGCTTGAGGCCGGACAGTTCGGCCAACGCCTCGATCAGGAATTGCGTATTGCCCGAGAGGACCGCGCGCAAAAGCAGATTGCCGGTGAGCTGCCCGCTCGCCAGCAAGTGCTGCACGAGCAAGCCGACTTCGTCGGCCTCCCTGCCCGAAGCAATCGCCACCGTGGCGCGATCGCAGGCCTCGCGCGCAATCCGTTGCGCACGCTCCTCGGAAATCCAGTCGCGCTCGGCAACGAAGCGCGCGAGCGTGTCGGAAAGCCTTGCCACCAACGCCTGCCGGGTTTCCGCCGGCAAATCGTCGCGCAGAAACAACGCCTCGCGGATCGCGGACAATTGCCCAAACCGTTCGGCAATGCGCGCGAGGCCGCCCATTGAGATATCGGCCGCGGGATTTTCGACCAGCACGAGACACGCAGCCGCGCTCGCGACCTCGGTGATCGCACCGGCCAGCGCGCGAGAGATAGGCTCGCGTCCGGCAATCGCGCTCTGCACGCTCTCCACGCCCCCGGCCGCGAGGTCGACCAGCTCTGCATCGAAAAGCACGGGCGATCGCCCGGCCACGATCGTGGCGATTTCCGGTTGATCGTGCGCGAGCGCAAGGATCACGCAATGCGGCGCATGGGCCGATCCTCCGAGCGCGTCAGCGAGCGCGCGGCGCACGAGCGGCGACGGATCGTCGAGGAGCACGGTCATCGCCGCCTCCGTGGCGAGCCGGTCCTCTTGCGACAATTCCGAATAGAGATAGGCGCGCGCGAGCGCGCTCGTTGCCTCCGCCCGATCGCCCGGCGCGGCGGTCTGCACCCAGCGGAGAAACTGACGCACGATCATCGCGACGCACCTTGCATGCGCGCATGATGGCGCGGCCACGCTTAACAAAGCGTTCACCGTAACTGTTTGGATCTCATTAAGGATTGGAGCGCGCAGCGCGCTCAGAGCTTCGTGCGCCGTCCGCTCTGCGCGACCAACGGCTTCATATGGTCGAGCAGATTGAGCGGCTCGCCGACGCCGCCCAGCGGGCTCAGTTTTGTTTCCATCACCGCGAACGCGAGTCGCCGCGGAAGCGGATCGTTGCCGCCCCAAAGCTCGCGCACGGCCGGAGAAAGCGCCGCACGCGATTGCGCGCTGTTGCGAAAGAGCGCCTGGAATGCCGGGCCTTCTTCCGGCGCGAAAGCGGAACGGCCAGGATTGATTGGGTGATCAAACACCACGCGCTCGGGCGCCGCCGCGCGTGTGGGCTTCGACACGGGTTCCGCCGGCAGCGTCGGACGCAGTTGCGCGAATGCCGTTGGCGCCGCCGGCTTGGGTCTTACCGGTACGCCGTCATGCCGCTCCGTCAATGTCGCCAGCACGTCAGCGGCGCTGCGCGGCTTGCCGTTGTCGCCGTAGAAGATCGACTTGTTGGCGCGCGCAGCTTCCGGAAAAGCTGCCGCCGCCGAGGCGTTCGGATTCGTTCCCTTAAGTGTGAGCAGCCGCTTCGCGCCGCCCGCACCGAGGAAATGCGCGAGATAGAGTTCACCCGAGGTCGGCTTGCGTCCAAGCGAACGCCCGAGGTCTTCCGAATTGCGACCCGCGAGCGCACCCGCCATGACGGCAGATATCTGCGGATCTTCGCGCAGCTTCAGGATATGTGCGCGCGCGATCGGATCGCGGATGAGGTATTGCCCGTCCGCGCCGCGCTCGATGGCCGCCGCGTAGCCGCCGAGTCCGTATTTCGGGCCCTCCTCCTTAACCATCGAGAGCCAGGTCGATTCGATGAATTGATAGAGCCCGCGTGCCGACGACGTCTTCGCTGCCGCGCCCGGATCGAGCGAGGATTCGCGCATCGCCGTTTTCAGCAGATAGTCGAACGTCGTCCCCGTCGTCCGGCTGGCCGATCGGATCGCCGTGGTGACGCGGTCGTTCGCGCCCGCAAGGGCGTCGAGGAGCATGGCGCTGTCCCCGGGGGTCCGCTGCGTGATTCGTGACCTGCGGACCAATTGGCCCGAGCCTTGGGCTTCTATGGTAAATGAAAGCTTAAGACCCGCCCGACGGAGGAGACGATGCCAGCCGAGCCCGCACGCCACCCTCGAGGCGGCATGTATTTCGAGGATTTCCAGGCCGGCCGGCTCTACGAACACCGGCTGCGCCGAACCGTCACCGAGATGGACAACATGCTGTTCTCGAACATGACGCTCAATCCGCAGCCGCTGCACATCGACCGGCACTTCTGCGAGACCGAGACCGAGTGGGGCAAGCCGCTGATGAATTCGCTGTTCACGCTCGGCCTGATGATCGGCATGTCGGTGAACGACCTCACGGTCGGCACCACGATCGCCAATCTCGGCATGACGGAAGTGAAGTTTCCTAATCCGCTGTTCGAGGGCGACACGGTGCACGCCTCGACTGAGATAATCGGCAAGCGCGAGTCGCGCTCGCGCCCCGACGCCGGCGTCGTCGAATTCCATCATCGTGCGTTCAAGCAGGACGGCACGCTCGTCGCCGAATGCCGTCGCCAGGCGTTCATGAAGAAGCGACCGGCTTGATGCGCTCATTTCTATTCGTTCCCGGCGACAGTCCGAAGAAGCTCGACAAGGCGATGGACGCCGGCGCCGACGCGCTCGTGCTCGATTTGGAAGACTCCGTCACGGCCGATGCGAAGGTCGGCGCGCGCAAGACCGTGCGGGATTTTCTCAAAGCTGCGTTGCGCGCGAAGTCGCGCCCCAAGCTTTATGTGCGCGTGAATGCGCTCGACACCGGCCTCCTCGATGGCGATCTCGATGAGGTGTTGGCAGGCGCGCCCGACGGAATTATGCTGCCAAAATCGAACAGCGGCGCCGACGCGGTTCTGCTCGACGCCAAGCTCGCCGCGCGCGAGGCGATCCACGGCCTGCCCGATAACTCGACGCGCTTGATCGCGATCGCGACCGAGACGCCGGCTGCGATCTTCGCGCTCGGCACCTATCGCGACGCAAGCTCGCGCCTCGTCGGGCTGTGCTGGGCGGGCGAGGATTTGTCCGCCGCCGTCAACGCCGAGACCAATCGCCTCCTGGGTGGCGAATACACCGCGCCCTATCGGGTCGTGCGCGCGCTGTGCCTCTTCGCTGCCGTCGCCGCCGAAGTTTTGCCGATCGACTCCGTCTACACGAACTATCGCGATCTCGACGGCCTGCGCGCCGAAGCCATGGAGGCGCGCCGCGACGGCTTCACCTCGAAGCTCGCGATCCATCCCGCGCAGGTGCCAGTCATCAACGCGGTGTTCACGCCGACGCCTGACGCGATCACGCGCGCGAAGGCCGTGGTTGCCGCCTTTGCCGCGCAACCGGGCGCCGGTGTGGTCGGCCTCGACGGCGCCATGCTCGACCGGCCGCATCTCGTGCGCGCCGAGCGGCTGCTCGCGCAGGCAAAAGCGGCGGGGTTGGCATAATCGCCGTCGACGATCTAATGCATTGATTTAATCATCATAATATTTTTCGTGCCTGGAAATCGGGAGAAAGGCGATGCGCACCACCCTCGCGCTCGACGATGAGTTGATCAAGAAGGCCCAGGCATTCACCGGCTAGCGGAAAAAGTCCGCCTTGGTCCGAGAGGCCCTCAAGGCCCTTATCGAGCGCGAAAGCGCGCGGCGGCTGGCGCGCTTTGCGGCAGCGAACCCAAGCTCGCACGCGCGCCCAGCGTCTGCTCGCGCGGGCGAAGACGGCGGGATTAGCCTGAACGCGCCGTCACCCTCAGGTGCGACCCCGGCCCTGAGCCGGGGGAGCCTCGAAGGATGACGGCCTTAGAGCTTCGTCACGATATCGTCGAGCTTTGGCCGCGGACGATCTTCGAGTGCCGCGGTCGGCGTGCCGATGTGCACGAAGCCGGCGACACGCTCGTTCCCTGCCACGCCGAGAAGATCGAGACAGCTTCGATCGTACGCCGCCCAGCCCGTCACCCAGTTCGCGCCATAGCCGAGCGCGTGCGCGGCGTTGACGAGATTCATGCTCGCCGCGCCTGCGGACAGTATTTGCTCCCACTCGGGAATCTTTGCGTGCGGCGCGGCGCGCGAAATCACGCCGACGATCAGCGGCGAATTCGCGTAGCGGGAGCGTTCCTTTTCGATCTGGTCCGGCATCGCCTCGGGATGATCGGCGCGAAAGCACGCTGCCAGCGCCTCGACGAGCGACGCGCGCCCCTCTTTCCGCAGCACCAGGAAGCGCCAGGGGACGAGTTTGCCGTGATCCGGCACGCGCGCGGCGATCGTGAGGAGCGTCTGCAGTTCCAACTCGCTCGGCCCCGGCTCGGCGAGATCGGGGATGCGGGGCGAGCGGCGTTTCGTCAGTAGTTCGATCGCGTCTTTCATAGACTTCTCTCTTGCAGGCTGGCCCCGCCTAGCACGCGGCCTTGCAATGCTCCATTGCTCGCCGTTTGGAATTCTTGGCAACTGCGCCCTTCCACCGCGAATCTCGCCTGGCCCAGAGGCTCGACGGTCTTGCTTTCGCCGCCGCGAAGCGCGAAAACGACGCCATGCATCGAGGCATCGGTTGGTTCGCAATCGAAGGACGTCGCCGCCTCGCCGTGCTTGCCGGCGGGATCATTTGGCTGTCCGCGGCGCCCGCGACGCTGATCGCCCAGACATCGCCGTTCACTGGTCCCGCCAGCAACGTTTTTTCGCCGCCGCCACCCCCTCCGCAAATGCCAACCGCGCGCCCGGCGCAAGGCGGATCGCGCGGCGAACCGCATCAGAACGTGCCGGCGGTGGCCGCCGGCAAGCTCGCGCTTGCGCTTTCCGCGCGCTTCTCCGAAGGCGGTCCCTTCATTCCGCGCAGCCTGCACTGGCGCATCTACTCGGCAAGGAACGAGCCGACCGGCCCAATGGCGCTCGCCGCCGAAGCCACCGACCCCTTCCCTGTTTTCGCGCTCGCGCCTGGCGAATATATCGTCCATGCCGCCTATGGCCTCGCGTCCACCACCCATCGCGTGACCCTAAAGGACGAAGCACGGCGCGAGACGATTGTCGTACCCGGCGGCGGATTGCGCTTGCAAGGCCGCGTCGGCGACAGTGTGATCGCGCCGCAGCGTCTCAAGTTCGAAATCTACGAAGGCAGCTTCTTGCAACGCGCAGGCGGCGCGAGCCCGACCGGCGGCCGCGCGGAGCGGCCCCCGGTCGTGCGCCAGGCCAATGCCGGCGACCTCGTGCTGCTGCCTGCCGGCACCTACTACGTGCAATCAATCTACGGCGAAGGCAACGCGGTGATCCAGGCCGATGTGCGCATTGAGCCGGGCCGCCTGACCGATGCGACCGTGCATCACCGCGCGGCGCAGGTCACGCTCAAGCTCGTGAATGCCGCCGGCGGCGAAGCGATCGCCAACACGCAGTGGTCGGTGCTGACGCCGGGCGGCGACTCGATCAAGGAATCGATCGGCGCCTTCCCGAGCGTGGTGCTCGCCGAAGGCGAATACCTCGCCGTCGCCCGCCACGACGGAAAGACTTATCAATCGACCTTCCGCGTCCAATCCGGCCGCGACCGTGAGATCGAGGTGTTGGCGAACTGAACGCGATCACGCAAGAAAAACCCAGCCTGACTCTGATCCAGGAATGCGCATGCGCGCACCCGCAATTCTGACCGTGATCGTCTCGGTAGCGTCAGCGCATCCCAGTCCGGCCCTTACCGCGGACACCGCGGCCGGCAAAGAGCTTGCCCAACGATGGTGCGCCGTTTGCCATCTCGTCGCGCCGGATCAGGAACGCGCGCCGACAGTGGCACCGCCCTTTGCATCGATCGGAAAAAAGCCCGGCTTCAACGCCGATCAAGTCGCGAAGTCCATGCTCGCGCCGCATCCGCAGATGCCGGGCCGTGAATTGTCGCGCGATCAGGCCGCCGATATCGCCGCATACATCGCAACGCTCGCAAAATAGTCACGCGCGCAGCCGAAAGCCCGGATCAAAGCCGAGTTCGTTGTGCGCCTTGTCGATCGCGACCTCGCCGTCGTCCTCGGCAATGTTGTAGATGCCGGGCTTGCCGCGATCGATCGCGAGCAGCGCCGCGTGCGCAGCCGCGTCGACGTGTACAGCCCCGCGGGCGGGCCGCTCTTCGACGCCGGTGCCGGGTCCATAAAGCCGGCCATAGCGCAACACGACGCCCTCGATCCCCGGAGTCTGCGTCACTTCCCGCTCGAGCGCCGCGACGCCGCGCACGGAAACGGCACGGCTCGGCTCCGCGTTCAGATTCAGCGGATCGCTCTCCCGATAGGGCTCCTTCCCCGGCGCATAGGCGAAGGAGATGCTCTGCGCGACCAGCCGGCGCGCGCCGACGAGCAGCGACGCTGCCACGAGATTTGCGGTCGCCTCGGTGCGCAGGCGCGCATTTCTCTCAAGCGCCTCCACAATCCGGCTTGGATCCGACAGAAGTGCAAGATCGGTAAGCTGATGGATGACGATTTCCGGCCACACCTTCTCCATCGCGTCTTTCAATGCGCCCATGTCGAAGGCATCGACGACGAAGGGCCTCGCACCTACCGCGCGCAAGGCATCCGCCTTTTCCGGCGAGCGCGTCGTGCCGGCGACCTTGTGGCCGGCGTCGACGAGAAGCGGCACGAGCCGTCGTCCGATAGCGCCTGACGCTCCGGCAAGAAAAACCGACCGGGCCATGGCGGGAAACTCCACGCAGATCGATTTTGGTTACGCCGCTTCCTGCATCCGTTTCACGTCCGGTGCTGTCGCTTCCGCCGCCAATGCCGCAAGTGCCGCGGCGAGCGGCATCACGCTCTGCTTCTCGCTGCCGAGCCGGCGGATCGAAACCGCGCGCTCGGCGGCCTCTTTCTTGCCGACCACGAGCAGCACCGGCACCTTCGCGAGCGAATGTTCGCGGACCTTGTAATTGATCTTCTCGTTGCGAAGATCGGCCTCGACGCGCAGGCCGAGCTTCTTCGCGGCGGCAGCGACATCGGCCGCATAGGCGTCCGCATCCGACGTGATCGTACACACCATCGCCTGCAACGGCGCGAGCCACAGCGGAAAATGTCCCGCGTGGTGCTCGATCAGAATGCCGGTGAAGCGTTCGAGCGAGCCGAACAGCGCCCGGTGCAACATCACGGGCACGATCTTCTCGCCCGACGGCGCGATATAGAACGCCCCGAGCCGCCCCGGAAGATTGAGGTCGACCTGCACCGTGCCGCACTGCCAGTCGCGGCCGATCGCATCGCGCAACGCGTACTCGAGCTTCGGACCGTAAAACGCGCCCTCGCCCTTGTTGTACGTGTAGGGATATTCCGCGATCTCCAAGGCGCGAAGCAACGCCGCCTCGGCCTTCTCCCACACGGCGTCCTCGCCGATGCGCTGCTCGGGGCGGTCGGCGAACTTTACCTTGACGTCCGTGAAGCCGAAATCCGCGTAGATCGACAGGATCAGCTGATGCATCTTCAGCGTCTCATCCGCGATCTGGTCTTCCGGAATGAAAACATGCGCGTCGTCCTGCGTGAACGCACGCACGCGCATGAGCCCGTGCAGTGCGCCCGACGGCTCGAACCGATGCACTTTGCCGAGCTCCGCGAGCCGATACGGCAGGTCGCGATAGGACTTGAGCCCGTTCTTGAAGATCTGCACGTGGCCCGGGCAATTCATCGGCTTGATGACGTATCGCCGATCCTCTTCCTCGCGCTTCTCCGTGAGAAACATCAACTCGCGATATATTTCCATGTGGCCCGACGTGACCCACAGGGAGGAGTCCATGAGCTGCGGCGCGTTCACTTCCATGTAGCCCGCATCGCTCTGCCGCCGGCGGATGTAGTTTTCCAGCGTCTGAAACAGCGTCCAGCCCTTCGGGTGCCAGAACACCGAGCCCGGCGCCTCCTCCTGGAAATGAAATAGATCCATCTCGCGCCCGAGCCGTCGGTGATCGCGCTTCTCCGCCTCCTCGAGCTGATGGACGTATTGGTCGAGCTGCTCCTGCGACTGCCACGCCGTGCCGTAGATGCGCGTGAGCATCGGGTTCTTCGCGTCGCCGCGCCAATAAGCGCCCGCGACCTTCATCAGTTTGAAGGCATTGCCGACCTTGCCGACCGACGTCATGTGCGGCCCGCGGCAGAGATCGAACCACTCCCCCTGCTTGTAGATTTTCAGGTCTTCCCCGGGCGGTATCGCATCCACGAGCTCGACCTTGAAATTCTCGCCCTTCTCGCGGAACACGCGCTTCGCCTCGTTGCGCGGCCACACTTCCTTGGTGAAGTGTTTGTCGCGCGCGATGATCTCGCGCATTTTCTTCTCGATCGCCGGGAAATCCTCGGGCGTGAACGGCTCGTTGCGGAAGAAATCGTAGTAGAACCCGTTCTCGATCACCGGTCCGATCGTTGCCTGCGTACCGGGCCAGAGCGTCTGCACCGCCTCCGCCATCACGTGCGCCGCGTCATGCCGGATCAACTCCAGCGCCCGCGGGTCACCGCGCGCGACGAACTCGATCTTTGCGTCGCTGGCAATTTTGTCTGTGAGATCGGCCAGTTGGCCGTCAAGCACCATTGCGACCGTGCGCTTGGCAAGCGAAGGCGAAATCCCCTTCGCGACCTCGAGACCCGTGATGCCGTCCGGGTATTCCCGGCGCGCGCCGTCGGGAAACGTCAACGTGACCATCGTTTTCTCCTGCTCACTCGCTGCCTACGAACGCAGGTAAGCGTGACCGGACTTTCCGTTTGCGACACGACCGTGTCCGGACCGGCCGCGAGCCTGAATCGTTGCGCTGCAAACAACACGAATTCGGCGCGCCTAACAATACCCTGCGATCGCCACAATGGCTGCGAACATCGGACACAATCCCTGAGAAGATTCGCATCAACAAAAAGATCGCGTACCGACCGAATGAGAAGTCGGATCGCGGCAGCCGGGGTGACGCGACGGTCTTCGGGGCAATCGGGACCGCCGCAAGTCAGGGAGCGGTTTTGTGTTGGGGCTTGTTGCCTCGACATGCCGGCGTCCGTATGCGTGCAAAGGTTGCGTCCGGAGTAACGTCTGCTGCGGTTTTCTGCGTTCTCTCGTTCCTCGCAATTCCCGCCATCGCTCAGGACTCTCGTCCAATCAAACATTTCCGCGGCGATGGCCCGGTCGCCAATCGCCTCGGTTATCTGATCAACCAGAACACGGTTGGCATCGTATCGGGCAATGTCAACGGCACCTATTTGTCGATTGCCTACGACATGTCGGCGGTCCTCGACGACGGCAATGATTTTCGCGTCCTGCCGATCATCGGCAAAGGCGGCGGACAAAATATCCAGGACGTGCGCTTCCTGAAGGGCGTCGATCTAGGCATCACACAATCGGTGCTGCTCGCTCGCTTCCGCCGCACCAACGAAATCGGACCGATCGACGACAAGATCGTCTACATCGCCAAGCTCTTCAATGAGGAAATGCATCTCATTGCCCGCGCCGATTCCGGCATTAATTCGATCGAACAACTCGCCGGCAAGAAGGTCAATTTCAGCGACGTCGGCAGCGGCACGCAACTCTCGACCCAGGAAATATTCAATCGCCTCGGCATCAAGGCCCAGGAAGTCAACATGGGTCAGGCCGACGCTTTCGAGGCGCTGAAGAAGGGCGAGATTGCGGCGACCATACTGATCGCCGGCAAGCCGCCGGGATCGATTTCCAAACTGAAGGCGTCCGACGGATTTCGCATCCTGCCGGTAGCCTTTTCCAAGCCCTTGCAGGAGGATTTTCTCCCTGCAGTCCTCACGCACGAGGACTATCCGAACCTGATCGAGCCCGGCCGCAAGGTCGAGACGATCGCCGTCGGCTGCGTGTTGATCGCCTACAATTGGGCGAAGGACACCGACCGATATCAGCGCCTGACGAAATTCGTCGAACAGTTCTTCCCGAAGATCGCGGAATTCCAGAAGCCGCCGCGTCATCCGAAATGGCGCGAGGCAAATCTCTCGGCCACCTTGCCGGGCTGGAAGCGCTTCGACGCCGCTGAAGAGTGGCTGGCGAAGAACCAGACCGAGCCCATTACGTCCGAACGCAGCAAGTTCGATGCCCACGTTGACTCGCGCGGCGCTCCCCGCGCGGGCGGTGCTCTTGGCTTCGCACCTGAAGACCAGGAACGCCTGTTCGAGGAGTTTCTCGAATGGAAACAATCGCGCGAGCGCCGATAGCCGGCACGAGCGCGACCATGCGTTGAACGCCGATCGATCTTGGCAAACAGGAGGCATCGATGAATTCCCCAAGCCACCGCAATTACCGGCCTGACGAGCCGCTTCAGCAACACCCGGGTCACCAGCAGTACCCCGCTCACCAGCAACCGGCTCACCCGCATCCCGCGCATGAGCAGCGCGTCCACGAGCCGCCCGCCGAAGTGCCGTGGGACGAACAGCCGCCGATCGCTCTCGACGCGCCGCCGTTGCGTACGGATCAGTACGACCCAGTTTGGGTCGAGCAGAACGAAGTGGGTCTCGCGCAGAGCGAACTCGATCGCCTGGAGCAGATCATCACGTCGGAAAATTTCCGCGTTCGCCAGCGGCGCTTTCCGAATTTCGCTCCATTGCCGCCGCCGCCGATCGTGCGGAAGAGCGGCGGCCTACGCTGGACCGTCGGCACCTTCGCAGTGCTCCTCGCCACGTCCTCGCTCGTCGCTCTGCACGTGACGGGAAGTCTTCCCGTGCCGGCGGAGTGGTCTGCGAGTTTCAGCGATCAAGGCGCGCGTCTCGCTTCGCTGTTCGCCGCGGCGCCGGAAACGAAATCCGACGCCGTGAACGCGCCGATTGACGCAGCGGCGAACAAGCTTTCGCTGCCGCGTCTCGTCGTCAACGGCGCGAGCGCGGAGAACAACGAGGAAATTCTGCTGGGCGTCGGCGTCGAGTCGCCGCGCGACGGCACCACCGCCGTCATCAGCGGACTGGCGCAGGGCACGACCCTGAGCGCGGGCAAATCATGGGGTGCGACGGGTTGGATCGTGCCGGCGAGCGAGCTCGCCACGACAATGTTGCGGCCGCCGGCCGGATTCTCCGGCACCATGGAATACTCAGTCGCGCTGCAACTCGCCGACAGCTCTGTGGTCGATCGTCAATCGATGCGCCTCGAATGGGCAGCGCCAAGCGCTCAGCTGCCCGCGCCCGCCCCCACGCAGGCGAAGGCACCGGCTGCACCGCCCGCACCGGCTGCGCCGGCTGCATCGACGCCACCGGCACCGCCGACGCAGACAGCGGCTCGCAATATCGATCCGCAGGAGCTCGCCTTGATGGTGAAGCGCGGAGAAGACTTGTTGAACAGCGGCGACATTGCCAGCGCCCGCCTGCTCTTGCGTCGCGCGGCGGAGGCACGCGACGCGCGCGCAGCCTTCGCGCTCGCCGGCAGCTACGACCCGATCGTACTCAACCGCCTGCGCGTCCACGGCTCGACGCCGGACGTCATGATGGCGCGCGATTGGTACGAGAAAGCGAAGCAATACGGATCCCGGGAAGCGCCTCAGCGGCTCGAGTTGTTGGCGAGTCAGTACCGCTAGGGTGCCCGGACGCGCCGGCGGCCCCGCCTCGCGCCGCCGGCGCGTTCTTCTACCCCCCGCCATCGGCCGTAGCGCCATGGCAGGTACCAGTGCGAGCGCGCCGGCAGTCGGGCCGGCACGAAATCCAATCCCGACGTACCCCAAGGGTGGCAGCGGCATAGCCGGGCGAGCGTCATCCAGCCGCCGGCCCAGAATCCGTGCCGGACGAAAGCCTCGTCTGCGTACTCCGAGCAAGTTGGCAAGTGCCGGCAGGTGCCGCCGGCGAGCGACGACAGGCTGTACCGGTAGCCTGCGATAAGACCGCGGGCGATCAAGGTCGGACTTTTGGCCACTGCGGCAAAAAGCGCATCCGGCGTCGCGGCTCGCGCTCGTGAAGCCCGCCGGACGACGTGATCGCTCCGTGGCCGCACCATTACTCCGCCGCCTGGCCCCGGCGCCTGGCCTGGATTTCGTCGATTGCCGCCACCACCGCGTCGAACGTCAGCATCGTGGAAGCGTGACGCGCCTGATAGTCGCGCACCGGTTCGAGCACGGCCAGGTCGCGCCATTTGCCGGCCGGCGGCGAGCCCTTTTCCTTGAGCATCCGGCGCATCTGCAACCGGATGTCGCGCAGTTCGTCCGCCGTCGAGCCGATGACGTTTCGCGCCATGATCGAGGAGGACGCCTGGCCGAGCGCGCACGCCTTAACCTCATGGGCGAAGTCGGTGACGGTATCCCCTTCCAGCGCAAGGTCGACCGTCACCGTCGAACCGCACAGTTTCGAGTGGGCGGTCGCGCTGGCGTCCGAGTGGTCGAGCCGGCCGAGTCGCGGGATCTCCGCCGCCAACTCCAGAATTCGCCGGTTGTAGACGTCGTCCAGCATGGTCGGTCTGTGGCTCCCGGATCGCGATCTGCCCACTGAATCGCGCCATCCGATTAGTCCGGCGGCGGCGGTTTACTACTTGCAAAACCCTGCTAACGCGATGCTTGAATTTTGCCTTGATCGGCCACTAGATATGCACCTACGCGGGCGTTGCGATCCTGCGGGTGGGCGTCGAGAGGGTGCGATCCCAGGTCAATATAGTGGTCGCTAGGGACAGGCGGAAGGCTCCGGCACACGTCGGGGTTCCCTCTGCCGAGGATCAACGCGGTCGTTCGTCGGTCCCGTACGATTGTCGCAGCAATGGAACGCCGAAGTCTTTCGGCCGTTTAGATACCGGTCGAACTGGGAGATCAGGATCGTCATGGACGCCGTCGTAAAATCGTTTCAGCCGCGCGCAGATAGTGTGGCCAAGGTGGACCGTGTCGAACGGCCATCGCGCGAGCAGGCCGAGGCCGCGGCACGTACGCTTATCGCTTGGATCGGCGACGATCCGAATCGCGAAGGCCTGCTCGACACGCCGGAGCGGTTGGTTCGCGCCTACGAAGAATTTTTCGCCGGCTACCAGGAGCGGCCCGAGAACGTCCTCGACCGCACCTTCGGCGAGATCGGACACTTCGACGACCTCGTGCTCGTGCGTGACATTCCGTTCTACTCGTTCTGCGAGCATCACATGTTCCCGATCGTCGGGCGCGCGCACCTCGCATATTTCCCGAGCGAGCGCGTGGTCGGTCTATCGAAGATCGCGCGCGTACTCGACATGTATGCACGCCGCTTGCAGACGCAGGAGCATCTCACTTCGCAGGTGATTTCCGCGATCGACGAGAACCTCAAGCCACGCGGCGTCGCGCTCATGATCGAAGCCGAGCACATGTGCATGGCAATGCGCGGCGTGCAGAAGTGGGGCACGTCGACGGTGACGACTCAGTTCAGCGGCATCTTCCGCGATGACCCGGCCGAGCAGGTCCGCTTCATCACGCTCGTTCGCCGCAGCAACGGCGCCTGAGTTTCGTCGTTCATCCTTGAAAGTCAGCGGCCCCGGACCAAATCCGGGGCCGTTTGCTTTGCGGTGACGCGGCCCGATGATTTCGCTGGTGCATGCGAAGGCCACCGTAGTAGTCCGAAGCCGGGAGACACATCATGACGACCGCCAGCGAACTGGAAACGACCACCCGCTTCACGCCGCGCTTCGACGAGCACGGCCTCCTCGCCTGCATCGTCGCGGACGCGGGCGACGGCGCCGTGCTCATGCTCGCGCACATGAATGCGGACGCGCTCGCGCGCACGCTCGAGACGGGCGAAGCCTGGTTCTGGTCGCGCTCGCGCAAAACGCTTTGGCGCAAGGGCGAGACGAGCGGCAACACGTTGAAGGTCGAAGATCTGGTCGTCGATTGCGATCAGGACGCTCTGCTCCTCAAGGTGAAGGTCGGCGGTAAAGGCGTCGCCTGTCACACGGGCAGGCGCTCGTGCTTCTACCGGCGTCTGTCCTTCGGCCAGGGGAACAAGCCTTCCGCGCTCGCATTTCTGAAGGGTGGCTGAAGCGCGCCTGTCATGGTTAAGCGTTAGTCCGAATCCGACGAAGGGCATCTGTATCCGTCGCGGATCGTGCTTAAATTCCTGTGGAACGCCGGAGGAGCGGTTATGCGTTTTCGAGTCTGGTCGCGCCGCGACGAGTCCGATCCAGAATCGGACGCGCCGGTCGATCGCCAGGAGCCGCAGACGCGCGGGCCGCGCATCGGGCTCGCGCTCGGCGGCGGTGCCGCGCGCGGCTGGGCGCACATCGGAGTCTTGCGCGCGCTGGAGTCGGCCGGCATCAAGCCCGACGTGATCGCCGGCACTTCGATCGGCGCCCTGGTTGGCGGGGCTTGGGCTGCCGGCCGTCTCGACTCGCTCGAGGAATGGGTGCGCGCGATCACCAAGCGGCGCGTGCTTGGCCTGCTCGATTTCCGCATCGGCGGCAGCGGCCTGATCAACGGCAGCCGGCTCGCGCAACTCATGCAGAGCAATTTCGGCGACATGGTCGTCGAGGACCTGGAAACGCGCTTTGCCGCGATCGCCACCGAAATCGGCTCCGGTCACGAAATCTGGCTGACTCGCGGCCGTCTCACCGACGCGATCCGCGCGAGCTATGCCCTCCCCGGCATTTTCAGCCCGGTGAAAGTTGCCGGCCGCTGGCTCATGGATGGCGCATTGGTCAATCCGATCCCAGTGTCGGCGGCGCGCGCGCTTGGCGCCCGGGTCGTCATCGCCGTCAATCTGCACGCCGACGTGTTCGGCCGCGGCACCGTCATTCAGGAGCACGGCATCGAGTCCGAGCCGGCTGTCGAGGAAACCCCCGATCCGCGCCGCGGCATCGGCAGGGTATTCCGCCTGCAGCGCCGCTTCCGCCGCGATATCGTCGGCTCCGGACAAGGGCCGGGCGGCATCGCCTCGGTCATGGTTGACGCCTTCAACATCACGCAGGACCGCATTGCCCGCTCGCGGCTCGCCGGCGACCCGCCGGACCTCTTGATCGCGCCGCGCCTGGCGCAGATCGGCCTGTTCGAATTCCATCGCGCCGAGGAGGCGATCCGCCTCGGCAAGGAGGCGACCGAACGCGCGCTCGGCGAATTGTCCGAAGCCGTCACCGCCCTGCGCTGAGCTTCATGCGGTCGCGATATATTCGCGTAGCGCCTCTTGCTCGCGCTCCATTTCCGCAAGCCGGAATTTCACGACGTCGCCAATCGAGACGATCCCCGCGAGCTGGCCGCGGTTGACCACCGGCACGTGGCGGAAGCGGCCCGCGGTCATGCGCTGCATCAGGTCGGGGACGGTCTCATCTTCGGTACAAGTGACGACCTCGCGGGTCATCGCATTGCCGACGCTTTCCTCAAGCGCGCTCGGGCCCCGCGCCGCGACTGCACCGACAACGTCACGTTCCGAGAGGATTCCGACAACGCGCCGCTCCGCACCCGTAATCACGAGCGCGCCGATGCGCTGTTTCGACATTACCTTCGCGGCTTCAGCCAGCGAGGCGTCGGGCGTGATCGTAACGCAGTCGCGGCCCTTGAGCGTAAGGATGGCGCGGACAGTCATGGCTCACCTCCCATTCGCCCACCCCCCGTTTTGCGATTCTGAATCCGAACTGTGGCGGCGGCAAGAGTTATTTCTCGCGCGGCCCGATCGGGTCGAACAGCGGGAACAACAGAAGTCCCGCGAGAAACCCGCCGATATGGGCCTCCCAGGCGATCGACGCGTTGCCGAAGAGCTCCGGCAGCGAGCCGATGCTGAAGCCGAGATTGATCAGGAACCAGACGCCCAGGAACACGAGCACTTGCGGATTGCGCAGCACTTGGCCGAGCGGCGCCGCCGGAACCCGGAACGCGTGCTCGCTCCGGTCGCGCAGGAAGCCGAGCGGCCCACCCGCCTCGAACGCAAAGCGCGCCGCCGCCGCCATCGCGCCCGAGATCGCCGCCGAAGCGCCGACGAGCGGCGCGAATTCACCGAAATGCGTGACGAGATGCGCGAGCGCACCCGCCGCCGAGGTGACCGCAAAGAACAAAAGGAAGCGTCCGCCTCCGAAGCGCCACGCCACCGCGCTTCCGAACGCGAGGAACCAGACGAGATTGACGATCAGATGCACGTAGTCGCCGTGCAGGAACGCATAGGCCACGAACGTCCATGCGTCGGCAGCCTCGCCCCCCGGCAGCGGCAATCGGAACGGCAGGCTCGCATCGTAGCGCGCCGGCACGAACGCCAGCCACATCAGGATCTGCAGGTCGGTTTCCTCGTCGACCAGCGCGCGCACGACGTGAATCAGCACGAGCACCGCGCTGATTGCGGCGACCACCGGAGGCAGGTTGAAAATCGGCTGGGAGGATCGGGCCACGCGGCGGGTCCGGATTGGGGTCCGTGACATAGGCCGCGAGTATGGCGCGAGCAAGCCTGTTTCCACTCCCTCATGGCCGGGCGGCAGCTCACTGGATGCGCGGGTCAAGCCCGCGCATGACAGATGAAATTAGCGACCGCGGATTTCAAAATCGCCGAGAGGGTAGCCCGCGGGAAGCCCGCGCTCCCGCAGGCCCCGTCACGTCCCGCCTCCCCGTGAAGAGAAGTCGAGCCGGTTCTCGAACGGGGATCGCACGCAGTCATCGCGACGCTAGCAAAGGGAGCGTGTGACAATACCGAAACTCCCGCTTAACCCTAACCCGCGCGGCGTGCCGGCGCCGCCGCCTCGCCCGGCATCCGGCACAGCTCCTGCTCGTTCCAGATGCACCGAAGTGTTTCGTCCCGAGACGGGGCACTTCGGCATTTGGAGCCGACCATGAAACACGCCGCAACCCGCGAGCTCTACGCCTACTGGGACCGGCTGCGCGCCGGACGCAGCGCACCGGACCGCAGCGACCTGGAGCCGGGTGCAATTCGTACCCTGCTTGGCGACGTGTTCCTGCTTGAGCTGGGCGGCATGGACCGCCATTTGGTGCGCCTTGCCGGGACCCGCATTTGCACCCTTTTGGGACGCGAACTGAAGGGCCGCCCGTTCGCTGAATTGTTCGCACCCGAGGAATGGCATGATCTCTATTCGCTGTTCGGCGGCGTAGCGGAGACCGCGGTGCCGGTCGTGGCCGGGGTCGTAGGCGAGACCGCGGACGGACGCACGCTCGACCTCGAATTGCTGGTGCTGCCGCTCAAGCACCGCGGCCGCACGCATGCGCGGCTCCTGGGCTCGCTCGTATCCACGGAATGGCCGTATTGGGCTGGGGTAAGCCCGCTTGCCCGCTTTCGCCTCGTCTCGATCCGGTATTTGCGTATTGAATCGCACCCCAGCAGCGACGCAATCGACCTCGTGAGCCCGCCGGTACGCGCAACCGCCGGACCCCTGCGCGTGCTGCCCGGCGGCAGGGCCTGAAATTCGTAAACCACCAAGTTCCTTCGTTAACCGCCCGTTACGCACCGTTAACCACGGCTCCCTTAGAGTCTTGCCGGGAAGGCGCGAAAGCAAACGGCCGGTTGAAATGGGCGACACCAGACATGCGGTTGTGCTTCCGCTCAATCAGGAGCGGCGCCGCCATCAGCGCGTGAGGGTAAACCTCACGGGTCGCTTCATGCGCGAGGACCGGCAGGAATTTCCGTGTCAGACGATCAATATGTCGCCCGGCGGCGCTTCGCTGAGCACGGCCATGCCGCCACGCGTGGGCGAACATGTGGTTGCCTATATCGACCATATCGGCCGCGTCGAAGGCCGCTGCACGCGTGTATTCGATAACGGCTTCGCCATGACGATCTCGGCGACGCTGCGCCGGCGCGACAAGCTCGCCGACCAACTCACCTGGTTCGCCAACCGCAATGCGCTCGGCCTGCCGGAAGACCGCCGGCACAAGCGCATCGAACTGCGCGATCCGCGTTCGACGCTCACGCTGCCGGACGGCAGCACGATCGAGTGCCGCGTCGTCGACGTCTCGCTTTCCGGCGCCGCGGTCGCGACTAAGGCGAAGATCGCGCTTGGCTCGCCGGTCACGCTCGGGCGCACGCCCGCGCGCGTCGTGCGCCAACTCGACATCGGCTTTGCGCTCGAATTCAGCCGCCTGCAAAATCCCGAGACGCTCGAGCGCGACGTCAGCGTCGGCGACTAACGCCCCCAACCGGTTTCCGTTTTCCGTATTGCATTGGCGCGTCACGACGCCCGCGTCCGCACGCGCAACGGAAGATCGCGCCGGCGCAACGATTTACATGGTTCAGACTTTCTGAAGAACCCGCGCACAATTTGAGTCAAATTATATTCAAATATAGCGAAAGTTTATCTAAGTATTACATAGTAATACGGACCTCATCTTAGACCAAGATCAAGTCATGCATGCGTAGTGTAACCCCATAACGGGAGGGGTTTACTCATGCACGGCGATTCCCGCGACAGGAAACCATGGATCGCGACCGCTTTGGTCGCGTTGATGGCGGCGTGTGTCGCGACGCCGTCGCCCGCCGCGCCGCAGGAACGGCTGCTCTACGTGTCGGTCGGCGAGACCGCGCGCCCGCCGATCGGCTGGGTGCAGTTCTGCCAGGACCGTTCGTGGGAATGCCGCGTCGAGCCGAGCGCGCCGCTTGACGTCGACCTGACGCCGGCTGCGTACAAGGAACTCGAGCGGGTGAACCAGTTCGTCAACGAGCGCGTTCAGCCGCTCACTGATCTCGAACAGTACGGCGTGATCGAAAAATGGACTTATCCCGAGAGCGGCTACGGCGACTGTGAGGACTACGTTCTTCTGAAGCGCCGGATGCTGATGCAGCTCGGCTGGCCGCGCGAGGCGTTGCTCATCACCGTCGTGCGCGACAAGAAGGGCGACGGACATTCCGTGCTCACGGTTCGCACCAATCGCGGCGAACTGATCCTCGACAACCAGGTCGAACGGATCCTTCCGTGGGCCGACACCGGCTACCAGTACACCAAGCGCCAGTCGCAGTCGGACCCGAACATTTGGGTTTCGCTCGGCGACCCGCGGCCGACGCCCTACGTCTCAGCGCGTTGATTTAGGAGCGAGATCGCAAATCCGGTCACGTCCCCACCCCTCCCCGTCCCCGGACCGGGTTTGCGGAGGCCGGCTCTTCCCCCAAGGAGCCGGCCTCACCATTTTTTGATATTCAGTCGATCCGCTCTAGGCCCTTGGCGTAGCGCGGCCAGCGGTCGCGATAGATCTTCGCCGCCATCCTCAGCATTGCGACGGACTTCTCGTCGAGCGTGCGGATGGAGCGCGCGGGCGCGCCGACGATCAGTGAATTGTCGGGAAACGTCTTTCCTTCCGTAACGAGGGCGCCGGCACCGACGACGCAATTGTTGCCGATCTTGGCGCCATTGAGCAGCACCGCCCCCATACCGACCAGGGTGTTCCCTCCGATCTTGCAGCCGTGCAACACCGAGCGATGTCCGATCGTACAGCCGGCGCCGATCGCGAGTGGGAAGCCGGGATCGGTATGGAGGACGCAGCCGTCCTGTACATTTGTGTCCGCGCCGACGTTGATCCACTCGTTGTCGCCGCGCAGGACCGCGGTGAACCAGACGCTCGCGCCCTCCTCGATTTTTACCCGACCGATCAGAACCGCATCGGGCGCGACATAGTATTTGCCCGGCGCTGGCAATTCGGGGCGGATTCCGTCAAGGGCATAAATGGGCATGGCGTACTCTTGTGAGCGAGGATCCGACCGTCCCTTATATGATTGTGCCTGCCACGCCAATTCGATCCCGCGACTCAAAATGAGAAGGCTCGCAACGGCACATCATCGACACCCAGTTTCAATGCTGGTATTTTGCTGTTGCCCCCTATTGCCCAGCAACAAGAATGAAGAGTCTCGCCGAGTTACTCCGCGACGCCAAGCGGCTTCATCAGCTGCGGCGCCTCGACGAGGCCGCACGCGTCTATCGCGAGCTCCTGCGAATTAAACCGAATGATTCCGAAATCATAACGTCCCTCGGACGACTTCGATTCGAGCAAGGCAGAGTGGATGAAGCGGCCGCCCAACTCACAAAGGCCGCCGGTATCAATCCGGAAAATGCCGCTACCCATTACTATCTCGGGCTCGCACGCACGAACCAAAGGCGATTCTCCGATGCAGCCGACGCTTTCGGCACTGCCTATGGGTTGCAGCCTGATTCCGCATTCGCCCTTGGCGAATGGGCATATACATCCCGAAAGATCGCCGACTGGAGTTCCTTTGCGCAACAGGAACGCGAACTGACCGCTGCCGTTCGTGCCAGCGCATCCGCGATTGATCCGTTTACCTTTCTGCAATTTTCCGACAATGCCGCCGATTTACTAACTTGCTCACGAGCATATCTGGCCGGAAGAACATCAAGCGTCGGGTCGATTGTACGCCACACCCATGATCCGCACAGGAAGCGAAAGGAAAGGATTCGCGTCGGCTATCTTTCTGCCGATTTTCGCTTCCACCCGATGACCTTGCTGCTGACCGATCTGATTGAGTCACACGATCGTGCCCGGTTCGAGATCCTCGGGGTGTCGATCGGGAGAGACGATGGCAGTCCGGAACAACACCGAATCGCCGCGGCGTTCGACCGATTTGTCGATGCAGGTGACTGGCTGCTGAACGAGATCGGTCAGCGGCTTTACGCTCTTGATCTCGACATTCTCGTCGACCTGATGGGATATACCGCCCTCAATCAAATTGACGCACTCGCGACGCGCCCCGCGCCGATCCAGGTAAATTACCTCGGTTATCCCGGCACGCTCGGCGCAGCATTCGTGGATTACATCATTGTCGATCCGATTACGGCGCCGCCCGAACTTGCGCCGTATTTCTCTGAGAAACTTGTTCATCTTCCGGATTGCTATCTACCCAGTGACCGCAATCGGCCGCGTCCGCGAGCACGTCCATCACGAGCGGAATGCGGACTTCCGGAGAGCGCATTTGTATTCTGCTGTCTCAATGACACGCTGAAACTCACACCATATATTTTCGATGTTTGGATGCGGCTGTTGCAAGCCGTGCCGAACAGCGTGCTCTGGCTGCTCGAGTCGAACCATGCGGCGGCAATGAACCTTCGGCGCGAGGCAGGCAATCGCTCGGTTGAGCCCGCACGGCTCGTGTTCGCGCCGTACGCAAATTTTTCCGACCATCTCGCCCGTTTGCCACTGGCCGATTTGTTCTTGGATACCCTTCCTTACAACGCGCATACGACCGCGAGCGAGGCAATTTGGATGGGTATTCCGATTTTGACCTGCATGGGACAGAGCTTCGCCGCACGCGTCTGTGCGAGTATCCTCCGCGCCGCCGGCCTACCCGAACTCATCACGCACTCGCTCGCTGAATACGAAGCGCTTGCGCTTGCGCTGGGCAAGGAACCGGGCCGCCTGCAGGAGCTTCGCGCACGCCTCCTCCGCAGTCGCGACACCGCGCCGCTTTACGACACGCCACGCTATTGCGCGCATATCGAAGCCGCCTATCAAACGATGGTGGAGATTTGGCGCCGGGGCGAGAAACCGCGCGCGTTCGCCGTCGAGCCGATTGCGAAATAAGAAGTCTAGTCCAGATCGGTGTCCAGGATCGCCATCTGAAACGTGTAGGAGCGATCGCCGTCCTCGTCGTCGACGAACAGCACGGCCACGAATTCCTCGCCGATATAGACCTCGGCGGAATCTTCCTTCTTGTGGCGCGGCATCACACGAATATTCGGATTGCCGAACAGCCGGCGCAGATAGTTGGTGATGCGATCGAGTTCGGATTTTTCCACGAGAACACCCCGGCCGTTGCCGATTTCAGCGGCAAGGCTTGCCACGACGCGCTCTGATGAGCAAGCCGCGCAGGCTCAGATCGCCTCGCCGGCGAACGGCGGCATTTCGAACATTTGATCCATGGTGCGCGCCGGCGCGGAGTCGGCGCAATCGGACTTGCCCACGACGCGCGCGGGGACGCCCGCGACCGTCGTGTTGGCCGGCACCGGCTTCAGCACCACCGAGCCCGCGGCCACGCGCGCGCAGGCACCGACTTCGATATTGCCGAGGATCTTGGCGCCGGCGCCGATCAGGACGCCCTTGCGGATCTTCGGATGCCGGTCGCCGCGCTCCTTGCCCGTGCCGCCGAGCGTGACGCCGTGCAGCATCGAAACGTCGTCCTCGATCACCGCGGTCTGGCCGATCACGATGCCAGTCGCATGGTCCATGAAAATACCGCGCCCGATCTTTGCATTCGGATGGATATCGACGCCGAACACGGCCGAGGCCCGGCTCTGCAAATAGAGCGCGAAGTCCTGCTGACCGCGGCTCCAGAGGAAATGCCCGAGCCGGTAGGTCTGCAGCGCGTGGAAGCCTTTGTAGTAGAGGACCGGCTCGATATAGCGCGTGGTCGCGGGGTCGCGGTCGGCCACCGCCACGATATCGGCGCGGAAGTCCTCACCGATCGAACGGTCGGCCTCGAACAGATCATCGTACGCCTGCCGGATCAATTCGCCCGAAAGGTTCGGGTGCTCGAGCCGGTCGACGATGCGCTGGGCGATCGTTTGCTCCAGCGAGTCGTGGTTGAGGACCGTCGCAAAAATGAAGCTCGCGAGCGGCGGCTCGCGCGCGGCGATTTCCGCAGCCTCGTCGCGAATGCGCGCCCACACCGGGTCGACGGTCTGCAAGCCGGCGGCGAGCTTGGGTTGACGCTGGGCCATGGAACGCTCCCGTAGCCGTTTCGGAACTATCTCTAGCACATTCCAGGTTAACGCAGGGAAACGCGATTTTCGCGGGTCAGAAGCGCCAGCAGGGAATAGCGGTATCTAATGCAGAAGTTGAATTAACAGTTTCCTGACGCGCATTGCCCGGGGCCTTGGACGTTGATTCAATCTGGGACAGAAATTTCGCGTTTCAACCACGCTGGAATCATTCCGTGAAAGTTCGAGATCGCCTTGTCAGTCGTGGCGAGTAAGCGATTCAATTGACTCGGATTTTTCGCTTCATGGCCGTGCTGCGTGAAAATCGAGCACGCCCTGCTTGAATACCCGATCGCCTACCGCGAGCATATGGTCCTTGTCCGGGATATCGAGGGCGCGCGCGCCCGGGATCAATTTCGCCAGCGCCTGCGCCGAGCCCGCGATCGGATCACTGGTGCCGACGGCGACCAATACCGGTACGCGGATTTTCGCGAGTTCCTCCGGCGACAGCGTCTGCCGCGAGCCGCGGATGCAGGCGGCCAGTGCCTTCAGATCGGATTTCGTCTGCTCGGCGAAGGCGCGGAACATTTTCGCCTTCGGATCTGTAACGTCGGCGAGCGAAGGCGCCTCGAGCGCCTCGACAATCCCGTCGAACAGTCCGCTATTGTCCACGAGATGGTAGCCGAGCCCTCCGAGCACCGCCGATCGCACCCGCTCGGGAAAGTGCAGCGCGCAAAAGGCGCTGATGCGCGCGCCCATTGAATAGCCGATGATGTCCGCGCGCTCGAGCCCGAGATGGTCGAGCAGCGCGACCACGTCCTCGGCCATTCGCAGCGAATGGTAATCGGCCGAATCGTAGAGTTTGCTCGACGCGCCGTGACCGCGATTGTCGAGCGCGATTACGCGCCGCCGCGAACGCGTGAGCGTCGAAACCCATCCCGGCTGCACCCAGTTGAACTCTTTGTTGGAGGCAAAGCCGTGCACGAGCACGGCTGGCTCGTCCTCCCCTTCGTCAAGGAAAGCGATTTCAATTCCGTTACGGCGAAAGCTCGGCATCACCCAGAACTAGACGAATGCCATTCCGACGCAAGCAGGAACGGGTAAGACCTCAAGCCGTGGCCGAGAGCCTGACCACCGCGTAGCGCCCGCCACGCCGCGTAAAGCGACCGGCGCGCCAAAGCCCGCGCACGAGCCATGCAAAAATCGTGGAAAGTATGAGCACGAGCAGAAAAATGTTTGCGGTGGCGCCGAGCACCCAGAGCGCACCGGTGACCGCACCGGCGCCGAGCGCGAGCGCGCCGCGCCCGAGCGTCTTCAGAACTGCGAGAGTCGTGCGGCCGTTTTTCTCCGCGAGCCTGCCCACGCGCGACAGATCGCCGACGTCATCGGCATAGCGCACGCTTTCCAGCGCCGTCCGCGCTCCGGCTTTGCTTTCGATGCGGCCGAGATCCGCGAAGGCACTGACCGCCTGCGCGCTGCGTCCCGAACGCGCGAGACGGGCCACGTCCGCTGCAAGGCTCGCGCCGATCTTGCCCGTGCGTCGCGCCGCCTTGAAGAGCGAGACGCCCGCCCGCGCCGGGACCCCTGCGCCGCTAGCAAGATAGGTTCCGGCGGTGACAACGAGGCCGACCGACGCGAGGCCCACCATCAAAGGATCGACTCGCTCGCCGCGCACCGCGTGGTAGCCCTCGCGCGCGAGGTCGCGAATATCGCCGAAAACCAGCAGATCGCCGGTGGCGGCGCCGGCGAGTCCCTCGATTCCTTCCGGTTCCCCGGTGAACAGGCCCTTGCCGAACCGCATCGCGCCGCGCCGCATCTGCTCTTTCGCCGAGCGACCCGCCGCCACCCGCTGCGACAATTCAGCAGGCAGCTCGATCTTTCGCGCCGCGGCGAGCGCGACGAAGCTCTCCGCAAGCTCGATATCGTCGGCCGCAAGCGCGGCCTCGACTTCGCGCCGCGCTGCCACCGCATCGAAGACCGCGCCAAGCCGCAGCTCGGCAAGCCGTTCCGGCTCGTCCGCCGCAAGCCGCAGCGCCAGCGCGTGTTCCGCGCGAGGCACGATCAAGACGGTGCTCCCGCCGAGCAAGGCGAGAGCGCCCAACAACAGCAATATTTTCCTCATCCCGCGGGTCGCATGGCAGGCGATTGCGGCGAAGCTGCGATTGAAATTTTTCCTCCCTCCCCCTGCAAGGGGGAGGGTCGCCGACGCCCGCGCAGGCGGGCGGAGGCGGGGTGGGGGTGGCAGGCAGTATTGAATGACCCCCACCCGGCTCGCTGCTCGCCGCGCCGCCGAGCGAAGCGAGGGGCCGGCGCGGCAAATTAGACAATGTTCGCGCTGGCCGCTCGCTTGCGCTCGCCAGCGCGAATGGCTCGCCACCCTCCCCCTTGCAGGGGGAGGGATTTTCAGATGCTCGCGTTCGCATACGCTTGGGCCCGGCCGCGCGAGCGGCTAATGTCCGACCGAGCCAGTCCTCAGGCACGGAACCGCACATGGTCGACAAGATCGTTCCCCACTTCCATAACGAGCCCGGCGTCCCGGTGATCGAGATCGGCGCTCGCGAATTCAAGTGCATCGGCGCGCTGCCGCCGAACGACCACCCGCACGTCTACCTCGACATGGGCGACGAGAATGAGATCGTCTGCCCCTATTGCTCGACGCTCTACCGGCACAATCCCGCGCTCGCGCCCGACGAGGCGCGTCCGCCCGAGTGCGCCTACACCAAGCAGGCGGCCTGATCGCCGGAACCCGTGGCGCGTTCGCGGACAATTCTCGTTGCGGGCGCCGGCATCGGCGGGCTCGCGGCTGCGATCGCGCTCGCCAAGTCCGGCTTCCGCCCGCTGGTGCTGGAGCGCGCGTCGAAGCTGGAAGAGATCGGCGCCGGCATCCAGCTCACGCCCAACGCCAGCCGCGCGCTCGAGCGGCTCGGCGTTCTCGACGCCGTGAAAGAGCGTGCGGTTGAAGCGCGCGGCTTGAGTGTCGCCTGCGGCAAAACAGGCAAGGAGCTCGCGCGCGCGCCGCTTGCGAACGCCGCCGCCCGCTACGGCTCCCCCTGGCTCCTCACTTTGCGCGCGGATTTGCAACGCGCGCTGCAGGCCGCGGCAAGCGACCTCGTCGACATTGAGTTCGAACTCGGCACCGAAGTGACTGACTTCGCCGCCCACGCCCGCGGCACGACGGCGCTCACGACGCGCGGGCGCAAGACCGACGAGCAGTTCGGAATTGCCCTGATCGGCGCCGACGGCCTGTGGTCGCGGGTGCGCGCGCGCCTGCATGGCGACGAGCGGCCGGCATTTTGCGGATTTGTCGCCTGGCGCGCGCTTGTGCCCGCGAGCGCGCTGCCCGCCGCCTTCGCCGAGCCGATCGTCCGGCTTTGGCTCGGAACCGAGGCGCATGTCGTGCATTACCCGGTTGCCGGCGGAAAACAGATCAATGTGGTCGCGGTCTTTCGCGACCACTGGCAGGCCGCGGGCTGGAACGCGCCGGGCGAGGTGGCTCGCCTTCCGTCCGCCTGTGATCGCTGGGCCGAGATGCCGCAGCGCGCGCTTGCCGGCGCAAAGAAGTTCAACCGCTGGGCCCTCGCCGACCGCGCGCCGCTCAAGTCCTGGGGCGAAGGCCGCGTGACCCTCCTCGGCGACGCGGCACACCCGATGTTGCCGTTCCTCGCGCAAGGTGCGGGCGCGGCGCTCGAGGACGCGGTCGCGCTCGGCCGCCATCTCAAGCACCGAGGCAACGTCGTGGAGGCGCTGCGTGCCTACGAGTCCGAACGCGCGCCGCGCGCCGCGCGATTGCAGCGGACCGCGCGCTTCACCGGCCGCATCTACCACGCCGACGGAATTTTGCGCTGGGCGCGCGATCTGAAGCTGCGCTGGGACGCGGAAAAGCTCGTCGACCGCCACGGTTGGATTTATCAATACCGGCCGACCTGATCGGCGAATGCCCGCGGATCCGAGCGCCGATCGTCATCTTTTTTGTGCTAAAGTTTGTCGTTCGGGGAGGATCCAAAAATGAAAGCGGCCGAAGTGATGGAAGCGGACGTGGTCAGCGTACGGCCTGACACGACGGTAAGCGATGTTGCCAGGACACTTCTCGCCCGGCGGATCAGCGCCGTTCCGGTGCTCGACGAAAACGCCAAGCTCGTCGGGATCGTCAGTGAAGGCGATCTGATCCGGCGCTGCGAAGCCGGCACCGAGCGCCATCGTTCCTGGTGGCTGGAGCTGCTCACGACCAGTGAAACGCTGGCAACCGACTACGTCAAATCGCATGCGCGCTACGCGGGCGAAATCATGACCCGCCCGGTCGTGACCGCGCAAGAGGAAACAACCGTCGCCGAGATCGCAAAGCTCTTCGAACACCACAACATCAAGCGCGTACCGATCATGCGCGGAAGCAAGGTCGTCGGCATCGTCAGCCGCGCCGATCTCCTGCGCGTGCTCGCCGACCTCCACGAGAAAAGCGGCCCGGTCACAGCGGACGACAACGCCATCCGTGCCGAAGTCTTGAAACGCCTGAAGGTGGAGCATTGGTTCGCGTCCGCCCAGGTTGAGATCAGCGTGCGCGGCGGCGTAGTCAAGGTCGAAGGCGTCGTGGCCTCGCCGGAGCAGCAGACCGCGATCCGCGTGGCAGCGGAGAACGTTTCCGGTGTCCGCACCCTGAATGACTTGACGATACAGAAAAAATTGATCGTCGAATGAGCGCACACAGCAGCGTGTTGGTGAAACGTCCGGCCTCCAAACTGGTCCGAGGCCGCCCGGCTGCGAATAGAGCGCGGCGGTAAGCTCTTCAGGAGCCGCGAACGTGGAAATCTTCCGCCGCTACGGCATTGGCATCGTACTTGCCGCGTTCGTCGCGATCCTGGCGAGATTGCTCGACGACGGCGGCTTTGGATCATCGCTGCTCTTCGCGCTGCTCCTCGGCATGCTGGCGCGTCCGCTGGCGGAGTCGCCGGATGCCGTCGCCGGCGTCGATTTCGCTTCAGCGCACCTGCTCGCGGTCGCGGTCGCGCTCCTCGGCGTACGCCTCACGATTGGCGATGTGGCCGCAATCGGCCTGTGGCCGGCCGTCGTGGTCGCCGCGGCGGTCGCTGCGACCCTCGTCTTCGGAATCTTCGCCGCCCGGTTCCTCGGCCTCTCGACCAATCTCGGCATCATCGCCGGCAGCGGGACGGCATTTTGCGGCGCCTCCGCCGCGGTCGCGGTCGCCGCCGTGCTCCCGAAGAGGCCCGGTATCGAGCGCGACACCGCGCTCGTGATCGCGGGCGTGATCGGGCTCAGCGCGATCGCGATGGTCGTCTATCCGCTGCTTGTCGTATTTCTTGGCTTCGACGACCTGCACGCGGGAATTTTTCTCGGCGGATCGATCCACAACGTGCCGCAGGCGGTCGCGGCCGGCATGACCGTTTCAGAATCGGCCGGCGGCACGGCGACGCTGACGAAGCTCTTTCGTATTTCGCTGCTCGCACCGTTCGTCCTGACGCTGGCCGTTGCTTACGGAAGGCGCGAAGGGGCGTCCCTCACGTCGATCGAGATTCCCTGGTTTGTGATCGCGTTCGCAATTCTGCTGGTGCTGGGCTCGTTCGGATTCGTGCCTGCACCCTTGAAGAGCGCCCTGCTCACGGCCTCGAGCTGGCTGATGCTCGCCGCAATCGCGGCGATCGGCATGCATACATCGCTCGAGGCCATGCGCACCGTGGGCGCGCGCGTGCTCGTGCTCCTAGTGCTTAATTCGCTCGTGCTGGCCGCGTTGCTGCTCGCGGCGGCGCTGCTCGGCATCGTGTGAGCGTCAGCGGCCCCACAGTTCCCTGCTCGCGATTCGCGCGCCTTTGACGAGCGAGTCTAGCTTCGCCCAGACGATGCTCGGCGCAATTTCGCGCGATGTCGCGAACGTCGCAAACCCGCAGTCGGCGCCGGCGATCACGTTCTCGCGTCCGGCGATTTTCGCATAACGCAGGATGCGCTCGGCCACGAGGTCCGGATGCTCCACCAGCACCGTCGAGTGCGTGATCATGCCGGGAATGAGAACCGTGCCCTCAGGAAGCTTCGTCGCCGCCCACACTCGCCACTCATGCTCGTGCCTCGGATTCGACGCCTCGAACGAAAACGCGCCCGCGTGCACCTTCAGCATGATGTCGACGATGTCCTTCAATTCCATGTCGTGGATGCGCGGCCCCATATTAATTCCGTAACAGGTATGGAAGCGCACCTTCTCCGGCGGAATGCCGCGCAACGCGTGGTTCAACGCTTCGACGCGCGGCATCGCCCACTTGCGGCAATCCTCGACGCTCAATCCCGGCGCGACGCAATAGTGCGTCACGAGCCGCGGATCGTCGATCTGCAACAGAAATCCCGCATCGACGATCGCCGCGTATTCCTCGCGCATCGCGTCGGCGAGCGCGAACAGATACTCCTCTTCGGTCTTGTAATAGTTGTTCGCCTGCCACTCTTCGATGTTCGACGGCGAGATCGCGGGCACGAACGCTTCCGCATAGGTCTTGCTCTCGAGCGCCTCCTTGAAGGTCGCGAGCTCCGCCCGCAATTGCGCGTGGCCCTTGTAGGTGACGGGGCCCGTGCAGATCATCATTTTGGCGAGGCTCGGGCCGCTGCCTTGCAGCGCCGCGCCATAGAAATCCGGAAACGACAACGCCTCACGCGAATCTTTCCACGGACTGCCGCGGATCCCGCCCGGCTCGAAGCCGCCGAGCCGCACGTTCACGTACGTGAGGAAGCTCGGTTTCCCCTGCTCGCCGTCATTGATGACGTCGAGCCCGGTCTCGATCTGCCGCACGACAATGTCGTTGACCGCCTGACGCGCGCGCTTCGCCACCGCCGCGTCGTCTGCCTTGCCGTTCTCCCTCGCCTGCATCAATTCGAGCAAGTCGTCCGGCCGCGGCAGGCTGCCGATGTGCGTGGTCAGAATTCGATCCGTGCTGCGCTTCACGTCTTTGCTCCGCGCAAAACGCGCACGATGATGCGCGCATTCATTGCCGGGCGGCCGCCGCCACTTCGGGATGAACTTCATAGCCGGTCGCCTGCAGCGAGCCCGCGCCGCTCCAGCCCCACACGAGCACCACGTCCTTGTCCGACGTGTTGTTGAACCCGTGCCATGCGCCGCGCGGCGAATACACGACATCGCCTTCGCCCGACGGCTCCTCGCCCTTTCCGTCGGCCGTATAGCTCATGCCGTGTCCCTTCACGACCACGAAGAACTCATCGCAATTGTGATGGCGATGGCGGTCGTGCTTCGCGCCTGGCGGCAGCACCGTCCAGCCCACCACGAGCTGATCGTTGCCGGTCGTCTTTTGATCGATCAGGAAGCGGACTTGCATGTCGAACCAGCCCTCGTCCTCGCGCAGGCTGCCTTCGAGCGGCACGCTCCTGATGTTCGTCTTGTATTGCCTCACGATTCCATCCCTCCCAGACGGCGATAAACCCGGTGCGCGACCACAAAGTCGTGCTCGTCGATTCCAAGCCCGCGGCACGCGTTCATCATTTCGTTGGCGGCCGCGGCGAGCGGCGCGTAACAGCCGAGCGTGCGCGCGAGCTCAAGCACGAGCAGCATGTCTTTTTGTTGCAGCGTAACGTCGGCGAGCGGAACGTCCGGCATCTGCCCTTCGAGAATGAACGGCCCGCGATAGCCGAGCACCGGTGACGCCGCGACGCTCTTCAGGATCGCGTCGAGTGCGACCTCGCGCTTCACCCCGCCCTTTTCCGCGAGCGCCACCGCCTCGCCGAACGCGATCACCTCGACCATGAGGAGCGAGTTCACCGCGAGCTTCATGTGCACGGCCTGCCCGCTCTCGCCGATGTAAGTGACCTTCGGCCCGATCAGGAGCAGCACGTCGCGCAGGCGTTCATAGGTCGCCCTGTCGCCGCCCACCATGACCGAGGCTTCGCCCTTGTTCACGGTGACGGGGCTGCCCGAGATCGGCGCGTCGAGCATGTAGAGCCCACGCTTGCGAAACTCGGCCGCGACTTCCTTGCTGACCGCGGGCGCGATCGTGCTCATGTCGATAAAGACGCCGCCCTTCTTGAGTCCCGCTGCGACGCCATCGTCACCGAGCGCGACGGATTTCACCGCCTTGCCGTCGGTGACGATGCAGAACACGACGTCGGACTGCTCGGCCACCGCGCGCGGCGTATCGCCCCATTTCATTCCGGCTTTGATCAACGGCGCGGCCCGCGCCTTCGTGCGGTTCCAGCCGGTGACCTGATGGCCGCCCTTCATCAGGCGCGGGACCATCAATTCGCCCATCGCGCCAAGGCCGACAAATCCGAGTTTCAATGAAGTTTCTCCCTCTGGCTTGAACGATTGTCGCAACTGCTGACATCCCGCCGTCGAAGTTGCGCGAGCGAAGTAGGCCGCCAAGAAGCCCGCGCGGGCAAACTTCTAGATGGTGCCGACGGCAGGAGTCGAACCTGCACGGAGGATTACTCCTCCAAGGGGTTTTAAGCCCCATGCGTCTACCGTTCCGCCACGTCGGCCCAATGCGTCGGCTTAAGCCATTGATAGGCGTGGGAGCCATGCCCCGGCAAGCGCGCGTGGGATGCGGCCCCGCAATGAACGGCTGCGCGTATTGACGCTTTTGCTTTGATCGCGTCCGATCCCGGCGGGGAAACGCTATGTTCGAAACGTCGATCGCCGGCAGCCTGCCGAAGCCGTCATGGCTCGCCGAGCCGAACAAGCTCTGGGCGCCGTGGCGGCTAGAAGGCGCGGAGCTTGCAGCGGCGAAGGCCGATGCCACCTTGCTCGCGATCAAGGAGCAGGAAGATGCCGGCATCGACATCGTCACGGATGGCGAGCAGTCGCGCCAGCATTTCGTCCACGGATTTCTCGAATATGTCGACGGCATCGACTTCGCGCACAAGGTCGAGATGAGAATCCGCGCCGACCGCTACAAAGCGATGGTCCCGCAGGTCACCGCTCCGTTGCGCCTGAAGCGGGGCGTACATGAAACCGAGGCGCGCCTCGCACGCGCGCACACGAAACGCAAGCTGAAGTTCACCCTCCCCGGCCCCATGACCATCGTCGACACCGTCGCCGACCGCCACTACGGCGACAAGGTGAAGATGGCCATGGCGTTCGCGGCACTGCTCAATCAGGAAGCGCGCGCGCTCGAAGCCGACGGCGTTGACGTGATCCAGTTCGATGAACCGGCGTTCAATGTCTATATGAACGACGTGGCTGAGTGGGGCATCGAGGCGCTGCATCGTGCGATCGAGGGCCTCGCCTGCACCACCGCCGTGCACATCTGCTACGGCTACGGCATCAAGGCCAATATCGATTGGAAGAATTCGCTCGGCGCGGAATGGCGCCAGTACGAGAAAATTTTCCCGACGCTGGCGCAGAGCCGCATCGGCCAGGTTTCGGTCGAATGCATCGACTCGCACGTGCCGATGAACCTGCTGAAGCTGCTCGACGGAAAAGACGTGCTCGTGGGCGCGATCGACGTCGCGACCGACGTGATCGAAACGCCCGAGCGGGTCGCCACCGTGCTCGGCGAAGCGACTAAATACGTGGCAAAGGAAAAGATCATCGGCTGCACCAATTGCGGCATGGCGCCGATGCGCCGTGAGATCGCGATGGCGAAGCTGGCTGCGTTGGCACAGGGCGCGGCGCTGGCGCGGAAGAAATTTTTCTGAGCTGCAGAACACATCGCTCCCTCATTGCCGGGCTTGACCGGGCAATCCAGCAGTCGGAAATGACCTCCTGTTTTCTGGATGCCCGGGTCAAGCCCGGGCATGAGGGAAAAAGAGTAGGGCGGCTGCTCTAGCGTTGCGCCCGGGACACGAATTCATCGCTCCGCCCGATTGCGGCATGGCGCCGATGCGCCGTGAGATCGCGATGGCGAAGCTGGCTGCGTTGGCACAGGGCGCGGCGCTGGCGCGGAAGAAATTTTTCTGAGCTGCAGAACACATCGCTCCCTCATTGCCGGGCTTGACCGGGCAATCCAGCAGTCGGAAATGACCTCCTGTTTTCTGGATGCCCGGGTCAAGCCCGGGCATGAGGGAAAAAGAGTAGGGCGGCTGCTCTAGCGCTGCGCCCGGGACACGAATTCACCGCTCCGCCCGCCCGAACACGTCCATCAACTCGGCGACCTTCTTGCGCTGCTCGGCGCGGTTACCGCTCGCAATCGCACCTTCCACGCAATGCCCGACGTGGTCGCGCAGGATTTCCTCCTCGGCGCGGCGCAGCGCCGCGCGCACGGCGGCGACCTGCGTGACGATGTCGATGCAATAGCGGTCTTCCTCGACCATGCGCGTGACACCGCGCACCTGGCCTTCGATCCGGCGCAGACGCTTGAGGACGGAGACCTTGGCTTCCTTTCGCATGCGCGCTATATACCCCTATGGGGTATATGATGCAAGCAGGAAGAGCCGTCCATGTCGCATAGCGCCCACGATCATCACGGCCACCCTGTGCACGGTGCGGCGGCGCGCCTCGCCACCGATCCCGTCTGCGGCATGAAGGTGGACCCGCACTCGGCCAAGCATCGCGCCGAATACGGCGGCCGCACCTACTATTTCTGCTCCGCCGGCTGCCGCAAGAAATTTGTCGCCAATCCCGCGCACTATCTCGCCAAGAACGAGGCCGCGGCGAACGTGCCCGCGGGCACGATCTACACCTGCCCGATGCACCCGGAGATCCGGCAGGTCGGACCCGGCTCCTGTCCGATCTGCGGCATGGCGCTTGAGCCCGTGCTTGCCGCCGCCGACGCCGGCCCCAATCCCGAACTCCTCGACATGACGCGCCGCTTCTGGATCGGGCTCGTGCTCTCGCTCCCCGTGGTCGCGCTGGAAATGGTTCAGCACGTCTTCGGTCTGCATGTCCTCCCGCAGCAGACCTCGAACTGGATCCAGCTCGCGTTCGCGTCTCCGGTCGTGCTGTGGGCCGGCTGGCCGTTTTTCGTGCGCGGCTGGAAATCCGTCGTCACGCAGAACCTCAACATGTTCACGCTGATCGCCATGGGCACCGGCGTGGCGTGGATTTACAGCGTGGTGGCGACGCTCGCGCCCGGAATTTTCCCTGTTGCCTTCCGCGGCCACGACGGCTCGGTCCCCGTCTATTTCGAGGCCGCCGCCGTGATCACCGTGCTCGTGCTCGTGGGCCAGGTGCTGGAGCTGCGTGCGCGCGAGCATACTTCCGGCGCGATCCGGGCATTGCTCAAGCTCGCCCCCAATGCGGCGCGCCGCATCGCGGAAGACGGTTCTGAAACCGAAGTGCCGCTCGACTCCGTCGCCGCCGGCGACCGCCTGCGCGTACGCCCCGGGGAGAAAGTGCCGGTGGACGGCGAAGTGCTGGAAGGACGCTCCTCGCTCGACGAGTCCATGGTGACCGGCGAATCCATGCCGGTGACCAAGCACGCCGGCGACAAGCTGATCGGCGGCACGCTCAACCAGTCCGGCTCCTTCATCATGCGCGCCGAAAAAGTCGGCCGCGATACGCTGCTTGCGCGCATCGTGCAGATGGTGGCCGAAGCCCAGCGGACCGCCGCACCCATCCAACGCCTCGCCGACCAGGTTTCCGCCTGGTTCGTGCCGCTCGTTATCGCGATCGCGATCGCGGCCTTCGTCGCCTGGTCGATCTTCGGCCCCGATCCGCGCTTTGCTTACGGCCTCGTCGCGGCCGTCACCGTGCTCATCATCGCCTGTCCCTGTGCCCTCGGGCTGGCGACGCCCATGTCGATCATGGTCGGCGTCGGCCGCGGCGCCGAAATCGGCGTTCTGATCAAGAACGCGGTCGCGCTCGAGCGCATGGAAAAGGTGGATACGCTGGTCGTCGACAAGACCGGCACCCTGACGGAGGGCAAGCCCAAAGTGACCGCGATCGTCCCCGCCTCCGGCTTTGACGAGAACGAATTGCTGCGCCTCGCCGCGAGCGTTGAGCGCGCGAGCGAGCATCCGCTTGCGGCAGCCATCGTCGCCGCCGCGGAAGAGCGCAGGCTCACGCTCGCGACAGTCGAAGACTTCGACTCGCCGACCGGCAGGGGCGCGCTCGGCCTGGTGGAAGGCAGGCGCATCGCGCTCGGCAATGCCAAATTCCTCTCCGAGCTTGGCGTCGATACGGCCGCGCTCGAGGCCGATGCCGACAAGCTGCGCCGCGACGGCGCCACAGCGATCTTTGCCTCGATCGACGGCAAGGCGGCCGGCATCCTCGCCATCGCCGATCCGATCAAGCCCACGACGCCCGCTGCGCTGAAGGCGCTAAAATCCGAGGGCATCCGTATCGTCATGCTCACCGGCGACAATCGCACCACCGCCGAGGCGGTCGCGCGCAGGCTCGGCATCGACGACGTACAGGCCGAAGTCCTGCCGGATCAGAAAAGCGCGATCGTCGAGAAGCTGCGCCGCGAAGGCCGCGTGGTCGCCATGGCCGGCGACGGCGTTAACGACGCCCCTGCCCTCGCCGCGAGCGACGTCGGCATCGCCATGGGCACCGGCACTGATGTCGCGATCGAAAGCGCCGGCATCACGCTCCTCAAGGGCGACCTCTCCGGCATCGTGCGCGCGCGCCGCCTCTCCGCCGCCACCATGAAAAACATCCGGCAGAATCTTTTCTTGGCGTTCGTCTACAACGCCGCCGGCGTGCCGGTCGCGGCCGGCGTGCTGTATCCATTCTTTGGGATTCTGCTTTCGCCGATCGTCGCTGCTGCCGCCATGGCCGCCTCCTCCGTCAGTGTCGTCGCCAACGCGCTGCGCCTGCGGCAAGTTAAGCTTTGAAAATTAAGCCTTGAAAATCCGGCCACGCGCCGGTTAACGCTCCCCGATTAATCCTAACGATCGATCACGGGTTGTGCTTGCGCGGCCTCATGTCAGGATTGTTGTCGACGCGACGGACAACTCTCCAAGTATCATTTTCGGGAAGAACGCCATGCTGGATCGCAGACGTACGCCACGCCTTCGCAGCCTCAAGTCCGGGCGGATCGACTTCAATCCGCACTGGCCGCCGATCGACTGCGTCGTTCGCAACGTGAGCGATCAGGGCGCGTGTATCGAAATGCCCGGCGAGTTCAACACTTCGCTCGAATTCGAACTCACGTTCCTGACGGCGCACGAGAAGCGCGCGTGCCGCCAGATCTGGCGCCGCGAAAATCGCCTGGGTGTGGAATATTGCTGACTTCGCGAGCCGCCTAGAACACGGCGAGGTATCGCAAGAGCGAGAGCACGCCGATGATGATCACGATCACCCGCACAATTTGCCGGGTGCGGCCGTCGAGCGGCATCCGGTCGACCAGATAAAGCACGAGAATGACGACCAGAAACGTAATCAGAATACTGATCAGAATGCCCATCGGGGCGCCCCTTTCGTGAAATCTGTCCCTACCCTCGGTGCTGCATAACGCCGCTTCGCGGTGCGAGTTCCACCCCCGGAACCATATCAGAAATGATTTGCCGGAGCCGGGCTATTCCAGCTCGATCGATCCTTTGACCTCGTAAGTGAGGTCGACCTGCCCGAGCGTCAGCACGATCTTAGCTGGCAGCGTTTCCCGACCTTTAAGCTTGCCGTCGGCAATGCCCTGGCGCACGGCCTTCTCGATCTCACGTTGCGAGGTCACCCCCACTGTCTTGAGGAATTTCCGGGTGCTGTTGTTTAGTACGTCTTCGTTCATGGGCTCCTCCTGGGCGCATTGCGGCCGATTCAGCCGAATAGTCCTACCGCATAATAGCTGACCGAGCGCATCATGGTTCACGCACCCGCGTCATTGATCGGCGGCTGGAATGCAAGCCCGGTGTCCCACGGAAAATAGATCCAGGTGTCCTGCGACACTTCGGTGACGAACGTATCCACCTGCGGCCGGCCCATGGGTTTCGCGTAGACGGTCGCGAAATGCGCCTTAGGCAGCATCTCGCGCACGAGCTTCGCGGTCTTTCCTGTATCGACGAGATCGTCGACGATCAGGATGCCCTCGCCTGCACCGCCGCCGGCCTTGACCACTTCTTCGGCGACTTTCTTCAGCACCGTGAGCTCGCCCTGCCTCTGAAAGTCGTAGCTCGATACGCAAACCGTCTCGATCACGCGGATGCCGAGCTCGCGCGCCACGATCGCCGCCGGCACGAGCCCGCCGCGCGTGATGCACACGACCGCCTTGAAGGGTCCCGCCTCCGCGAGCCGCCAGGCGAGCGCGCGCGCGTCGCGGTGGAACTGATCCCAGGAGACCGGGAATGCCTTTTCGCCGGGTTGCGGAGCGGCCATGGCTTTTCCTCGCGGGCGCGGCTCGATGCGCCCGACGGCGAAAGCTTTAGCCGAGCCGGCGGTCGCACGCGAGAGGCCGGAGGCGGCACCCACACTTCTTTGGATTTTGCCGTGCGTCAGGCGATATCCAGCACGAAGTCGAACCGTCCGGTGAGCCCATCGCCCGACTGGGAGACCCGCATCAGCAATTCGGGACGGAACAGGAAATCGCGGGCGTTTCCCGGCTCGTCGGGGAAATAGAGCTGGGTCGTCAGCACCGGCCGGCTCGGCGCCTGGACCTTCACGTGGATATGCGCCGTGCGGCCGGTGTAGCGCGCGGGCATGATTGTGCGCAGCCGGTACCGCCCCTGCGCGTCCGTGAACTGGTGCCCGCGCAGGCGGAAGCCGTTATTGTCATAGGCGCCTGAGGTGTCCGCCTGCCAGAAATCCGCGAGCGCGCCGGGCAGCGGTTTGCAGCCGCGCGTGAGCACGAGCCCGGAGAGCTCGATCACCCGCCCGCTGATCCCCGGCTCAAGCAGCGATTGCCGCTCCGGCGAGTT
This sequence comes from Xanthobacteraceae bacterium, assembly GCA_040901465.1. GTDB lineage: Bacteria > Pseudomonadota > Alphaproteobacteria > Rhizobiales > Xanthobacteraceae > JAUSIF01. The sequence continues at coordinate 123,063 of JBBDYN010000015.1, read as the reverse complement.
CGGCGTGAAGAACGGTCCCTCGGTCTGGCGCATCGTCGGCGCACTGTCGGCGCCGCACGCGGGCGTCGGCGGCAGCTGCCCCTGCGCGAACGCATCGTGCGCGCCGACCGCGAGTCCTGTCGCCGCCGCCGCGCCGATGATCATCACGTACCTGCGGCTCATCGAGTCGTCTTGAGGTCTTTTCATCTGCGTCTCCTCGATTGGACGCCCCCAACCGCCACTCGCAGAACTTCAGAACATGCCGTTATTGTTCGCCGCCTTTTCCGGGATCGGCTGGATCACGTCCCAGTGTTCGACGACCTTGCCGTTTTCCAGCCGGAAAATATCGATGATCGCGTTGCCGCGATCGCCCGGTGTCCGCACCGCGTGCACGTGCACGATCACGTAGTCGCCGTCGGCGAAGACGCGCTTGATGTCGCTCTTGTTGTTTGGAAACTTGTCGCGCAGGAACGCGATGAAGCCCTTCAGGCCCTCTGGCCCGTCGGCCGCCACCGGATTGTGCTGAATGTATTTGTCGCCCATGTACGTCCGCGCCTTTTCGAAATTCTTCTCGTTCAGCGCGGCGTTGTAGAACTCGACCACGTTCTTTTTGTTCATTTCCATCTGCTTCGCGTCGGCGGCGCGCGCCTGCGGCGAAGCGAGCGCGATTGCAGCAAACGCGGCGAACGCAACGATTGTTCTGAACATTCCTTCCTCCCGTTGGCTCGCCCTCTTGACGTTGCGCGAGCGTGGACGCGATCTTGATCGAAGGCTGCAACATTGTCGACGGACTTGCCGCCGGCCTAACCCCGCTTGCGGGCGGCATCGGCAAGGCCGGCCTTCACCTTCACGAGCATTTGTTCGACCGCGCGCTTGGCCGCCGCCAATGTTTCCGGATCGCGCGCGCGCACGACGATGTTGGTGTTCGGCCCGCGCGCCTCGTCGAAGAACGGATAGCTGCCAATCGATACCTCGGGATGCGCCCTGGCGATCTCCCCGAGCTCGGTGCCTACATCCCCCTCGCGCGCATCGGCGCGGATCGTCTCCGCGAGCATCTTCACGCCGGTCTCGAGCCTTGGCGCAATTTCATCGAGCATGGCCTGCATGATGGCCGGCACGCCCGCCATCACGAACACGTTGCCAAGGCGGAATCCCGGGGCGACGGAAACCTTATTCGGCACGAGATCGGCGCCGGCAGGAATCCGCGTCATGCGCATTCGTGCCTCATTGAGCTCTCCCGGAAAGCGCGCCTTCAATAGCGCCACCGCGCGCGGGTCGTAGTCGATCGGCACGCCGAACGCCTTCGCAACACTGTCAGCCGTGATGTCGTCGTGCGTCGGACCGATACCGCCGGTCGTGAATACATAGTCGTACCGGCTCCGCAGCACGTTCAGCGCCTCGACGATCGCCGTCTCGTCGTCGGCGACCACCCGCACTTCTTTCAGGTCGATGCCGATATTGGTGAGAAGCTCGGCGATGTAGCCGATGTTCCTGTCCTTGGTGCGGCCCGAAAGGATCTCGTCGCCGATGACGAGGACCCCTGCGGTCACGACTTGGCCGTTGCCTTCCGCCATTTGCTTCTCCGCCCGCCAATTTTCGCGGCATTCTGCCTGGATTCTGGGCGGCACGCCGCCCGTCGATTGAACCATGCCGCCTTTTTGCGCCAGGGCGCATGTGCTGGCATGGTCTTTGTAACCGACCTTGACCCAGGGATGGAATTGGCCGCGCGTAAGACCTCCGACGCAAGACCGGCCGCGTTCGACGAGATGCGCTCGCCGGACGGCTCCGTCCGGCCCGCCTATGGGGCACTGGCCGAGTGGCTCAAGGACGCTTCGCAGGAGGCGCTCGATCATAGGCGCCGCGAGGCCGAGTTCATCTTCCGCCGCACCGGCATCACCTTCGCGGTCCATGGCGAGGCCGAGGCGCAGGAGCGTCTGATCCCCTTCGACATCATTCCCCGCGTCCTGACCATGGGCGAATGGCAGAAGCTTGCGCGCGGCCTCGAGCAGCGCGCCAACGTGACCAACGCCTATCTCCGGGATATCTACGGCAAGCGCGAAATCCTGCGCGCGGGCATCGTGCCCGAGGACCTGGTCTACCGGAACGAAGCGTTCCGGCCGGAGATGAACGGCCAGCGGGTCCCGCACGACCTATACGTGATGATCGCCGGCATCGACATCGTGCGCACCGACCCGAACGAATTCTACGTGCTCGAGGACAACACGCGCATCCCTTCCGGCGTCTCCTACATGCTGGAGAACCGGGAGATCATGCTGCGGCTGTTTCCCGAATTGTTCGACGCCCACGCGGTCGCGCCGGTCGAAAACTATGTCGACGACTTGCTCGCGACCCTGATCTCGGTGGCGCCCGCGACCGCGCCCGGCGACCCCACGGTCGCGATCCTGACGCCCGGCATCTACAACGCTGCCTATTACGAACACTCGTTCCTTGCAGACAAGCTCGGCGTCGAGCTCGTCGAGGGCCGCGATCTCTTCGTCAAAGGCAACGTCGTCTATATGCGGACGACCGAGGGGCCGAAGCGCGTCGACGTGATCTATCGCCGCATCGACGACGACTTCCTCGATCCTCTCGTCTTCCGGCCCGACTCCGTACTCGGCGTGCCCGGTCTGATCAGCGCGTATCAAGCGGGCAATGTCACGCTCGCGAACGCAGTCGGCACCGGCGTCGCGGACGACAAGGCGGTCTATAGCTACATGCCCGAGATCGTGAAATTCTATCTCGGCGAAGAACCGCTCTTGAAAAATGTTCCGACCTGGCGCTGCCGCGAAAAAGAGCACCTGAAATATGTGATCGAGCGCTTGCCGGAGTTGGTCGTAAAAGAGGTTCACGGCTCCGGCGGCTACGGCATGCTGATCGGCCCGTCCGCCGACAAGCAGACGATCGAGACCTTCCGCGCCAAGTTGAAGCAGGACCCCGCGAACTACATCGCCCAGCCGACGCTCGCGCTTTCCACCTGCCCGACGCTCGTCGCCGACGGCGTCGCGCCGCGCCACGTGGACCTGCGGCCCTTCGTCCTCACCGGCCGCGATCGCGTGCGCATCGTGCCGGGCGGGCTCACCCGCGTCGCGCTCAAGGAAGGATCGCTCGTGGTGAATTCGAGCCAGGGCGGCGGCATCAAGGACACATGGGTGCTGGATCGCTAGCCATGCTCTCCCGCACCGCCGACAATCTCTACTGGCTTGCGCGCAACATGGAGCGCGCGGACGCGACCGCGCGCATCTTGGACGCCGCGCAGCGCCTCGTTGCGATGCCGCAAGCAACCGGCGGCACGACCAACGAATGGGAATCGGCGGTCGCGACCGCCGCCTGCGTCCCCGCGTTCCGCGCGAAATACGACAAGGTCGACGCGCGCACCGTCACCGAGTTTCTCGCCTTCGCGCCCGAGAACCCCGCCTCGATTCGCAATTGTTTCGAAACCGCGCGGCAGAACGCGCGCGCCGTGCGTACTGCGCTAACCGGCGAGATGTGGGATCTCATCAACACCGCCTGGCACGAGATGCGGCACTTCGACCCGAACCGCACGCAGGGCGAGGAGCTCTCGAACTTCATCGCCTTCGTGAAGGAATCCTCGCTGCGCTTCGACGGCTCTGCGTTCCGTACGATGTTGCGCAACGACGCCTATTGCTTCTCGCGCCTCGGTATCCTGATCGAACGCGCCGACGCCACCGCCCGCATCCTCGACGTGAAGTATCACGTGCTCTTGCCCGAGGAGGCGCAGGTCGGCGGCCCGCTCGACTATTTCCAGTGGGTGTCGATCCTGCGTTCGGTGTCCGCCCGCACGAGCTATCACTGGGTCTATCGCGACAGCGTGAAGCCGTGGCTCGTCGCCGATCTGTTGATCCTCAACCGCCAGATGCCGCGCTCGCTTGCAAGCTGCTACGAGAATCTGAGCCGCTATCTCGACGATCTCGCGCAATTCTACGGCCGTCAGGGAACTTCCCAGCGCCTCGCACGTAGCATGGTGACGAAGTTGTCTAACGCATCGATGCAGGAGATTTTCCAGTCCGGCCTGCACGAATTCATCAACCGCTTCATCGCCGACAACAATCGCCTTGGCGGTGCGATCACTGAGCAGTACCTGGTCTGATTCATGCGCCTGCACATTGCCCACGAAACCATCTATCGCTACGACACGCCGGCCAAGTCGGCGATCGAGCTCCTGCGCCTCACGCCGCGCAATCACGACGGCCAGTTCGTCGTGCGCTGGCGCATCGACGTGTCGGAAGATTGCCGGCTGCAGGCGCACGAGGACGCGTTCGGCAACCTCACGCACAACTTCACCGCCGACGGCCCGCTCACCGAGTTGCGCGTCGGCGTCACCGGCGAGGTCGAGACCCAGAACACCGCCGGCGTCATCAACGGCACGCTTGAGCGCTTTCCGCCGTCCCTCTTCCTGCGCGAGACGCCGCTGACCAAGGCCAACGCGCCGATCATCGGTTTCGCGGAGGATGCGGCGCGCGCCGCTGACGATCCGCTCGGGCGCCTGCACGCGCTGCAATCGCGCATCCATGAGAGCTTCACCTTCGACCCCGATCCGACGCATCCGGCGACCTCGGCCGCCGAGGCGTTCGCGCTCAGGCGCGGGGTCTGCCAGGATTACGCCCACGTCTTCATCGCCGCGGCGCGTCACCTCGAAATGCCGGCGCGCTATATCGGCGGCTATTTCCTCCGCGCCGACGGCGAGAATGCGCAGCAGGCGGGCCACGCCTGGGCCGAGGCACAGGTGCCCGATCTCGGCTGGGTCGCCTTCGATCCGACGAACGGTATTTCCGCGACCGACGCCCACGTCCGCGTCGCGGTCGGTCTTGACTATCTCGGCGCCGCGCCCATCCGCGGCACCCGCTTCGGCGGCACCGGCGAGACCATGGCCGTATCCGTGCACGTCGACCAGGCCGCCCGTCAGACCCAGAGCTGAC
>JBBDYN010000015.1:65972-118047 GCA_040901465.1 Xanthobacteraceae bacterium | reverse complement strand
ACCATGGCCGTATCCGTGCACGTCGACCAGGCCGCCCGTCAGACCCAGAGCTGACCGCGAAGGCCACTTTGTCGGCCTTCGCCGTCATCACCGGGCCGGCGCGAAGCGCCGAGACCCGGTGATCTCGATCGATTAGCAAGGCCGTGCCGTCTAGCGAGATGGCCGCCGCGCTGGCGAGCGCAGCGAGCAGCCAGCGCGGCTAGGTTTCGAGTGCGCGCGCCGGGCACTCGCCCTCAACCGGGCTCGTCGGCGCGCGCGGGACAAGCCCGGCCATGACGACTGAGCCGCCTTGCCGCCCCGCCGCGCAACGATAGACTGCGCGTCGCTTCTGAATCGGATTCGCCTCGATGACTTATTGCTGCGGCGTACTCGTCCGCGACGGCTTAGTGATGATCGCCGATACCCGCACCAACGCCGGCCTCGACAACGTCTCCACCTTCCGCAAGCTCCACGTGTTCGAGGAGTCCGGCAAGCGCGTGATGGTGCTCGCCTCAGCGGGAAACCTTTCACTCTCGCAGTCGGTCGTGAGCCTGCTGAACGAAGGTATCGAAAATCCCGAGACCGGCGTGCGCGAGCGCCTTACCGACGCGCCCTCCATGTTTCAGGCGGCACAGCGCATCGGCCGCGCCGTGCGGATCATTCATCATAATGACGCCGCATCGCTCGAAGAAGCCAAGCTCGAGTTCGACGTCTCGTTTCTCTTCGGCGGCCAGATCGCCGGCCGCCGCCTGCGGCTCTTCATGATTTATCCGGCCGGCAACTTCATCGAGTGCACGGTCGACACGCCGTATCTGCAAATCGGCGAGCACAAATATGGCAAGCCGATCCTCGACCGCGCCGTCAAATACGACACCGATCTCTACGACGCGCTCAAGATTGGTCTGATCTCGATGGACTCCACCATGCGCTCCAATCTCGCCGTCGGCCTGCCGATCGATCTCGCGATGATCCGCCGCGATGCGATCAGGAGCGAACTGAACTATCGCATCGAGCCGGGCGAGCCTTATTTCCACGATTTGCGCGAGCGCTGGTCCGCGGCGCTCCGCGCCGCGCACATCGCGATCCCGCGGCCGCCCTACGTCAACGGCGGCAAGCCCGCGAAGTAGCCCCCGAATTCATTTGGTCAGGGCCGAGCCGACGCGCGGCCAGTCTCTCCCCGTCATCCCCGGGCCGCCGCGCCCCGGCGCGCGCCGCGCTGCCGAAGGACTCGGCGCGGCCAGCGAAAGCGCGGCGGTCTTGGCGCGGCGAGTCAGCGAGCCGGTTAGACCCGGCTCGCAACTCTAAACTTGCGGAAGTCGGCAACAGCCGACTTCCGGTGTGATCCACGCCTTTTGAATCATCGAAAGGCTCGAAGACGTGGATGCCCGGGACAAGCCCGGGCATGACGGAGTAGATCTTGCGAGCAGCGGACAACGACAAAGAACAGGGAGGTTCTTCAATCATGAGTAACGCACAAAAAGTCGCCCTCATCACCGGCGGCGGCACCGGCATCGGCAAGGCCGCGGCGCTGGCGCTTGCGAAGGACGGATTCGCGATCGTGCTAGCCGGCCGCCGCAAGGAGCCACTGGAATTGGCAGAGCGTGACGTGAAGAAGCGCGGCGTGAAGGCGCTCGCGATCCCGACCGACGTCGGCAAGCCGGATCAAGTGAAGGCGCTGTTCGCGAAGACCAGGGAGACCTTCGGCCGCCTCGATCTTCTCTTCAACAACGCAGGCATCGGCGCGCCCGCGCAGCCGCTCGAGGAACTCCCCTTCGAAAAATGGCAGCAGGTGGTCGACGTGAATCTAACGGGCATTTTCCTGTGCACGCAGGAAGCCTTCAAGATCATGAAGGATCAGACCCCGCGCGGCGGCCGCATCATCAATAACGGCTCGATCTCCGCGCACGCGCCGCGCCCGAACTCGGCGCCCTACACGTCGACGAAGCACGCGATCACAGGACTGACGAAAGTGGCCTCCCTCGACGGCCGCAAGTACGACATCGCCTGCGGCCAGATCGATATCGGCAACGCCGAAACGGAACTAGCTGCGCGCATGGCGCAGGGCGTGCCGCAGGCCGACGGCACGGTGAAATCGGAGCCGCTCATGAACGTCGATCACGTCGGCCAGGCGATCGCCTTCATGGCGAGCCTGCCGCTCGAGTCGAACGTGCTGTTCTTGACGATCATGGCGACGAAAATGCCGTTCGTCGGGCGGGGTTGAGGATCAAACGGGCTCCCAATCGAAATATTCCGAAGTCCCCTCAAGCGGCGTCAGCGCGTCTGAAAATTCACGCGATGCCGCCTCCGCGATCGTCTCCGGCGTCCATCCCTTCGGCTCCTTCAGCGTACGCACCGGCCGCGGCTGGCTGAACAGATAAATCTCGTTCTCGCGCACGCCGAAGATCTGGCCGTTCACGTCCTTGGCTTGGTCCGACGCGAGATAGACCACGAGCGGCGCCACGTGCCCGGGCCTGAGCGGCCGCGTGCGGTCGATCTCGGCCTTCATCAACTCGTTGTCCGCCGGGATCGCCTCGATCATGCGGCTCCAGGCAAACGGCGCTACGCAATTCGAGCGCACGCCGAAGCGCGCCATGTCGAGCGCGATCCCGCGCGACAATCCCACGAGCCCGAGCTTCGCCGCCGCGTAATTCGCCTGGCCGTAATTGCCGACGAGCCCCGAGGTCGAGGTCATGTGCACGAAAGCGCCGCTTCCCTGCTCGCGGAAGCGCCGCGCGCAGACGAGGCTCATGTAGAAGCTGCCGTTCAAGTGCACCGCGAGCACCTCGCTCCAGGCCGCGACGCTCATCTTGTGGAAGAAGCTGTCGCGCAGAATGCCGGCGTTGTTCACGAGCATGTCGACGCGGCCGAACGCGTCGATTGCTGCGTCGACGCTCTTGTCAGCATTCGCCGGCTCTGTGATCGAAAGCGCGGACGCAATCGCCTCCCCGCCCGCTTGCTTGATCTCGTTCGCGACCGCCTGTGCCGGACCGGCGTCCGCGCCCGTTCCGTCGATCGCGGCACCCACATCGGCCACGACCACGCGCGCGCCCTCTTTTGCCAGTAGCAGCGCAATCGCGCGCCCGATCCCGCGCCCGGCACCGGTGACGATTGCGGTCTTGTCGGCAACGATGCCGGTCACGAGGGGCGACCCCTATTCCCCTCTCCCCACTTGCGGGGAGAGGGGCTGGCACGCAAGACCCCTCTCACGGCTCGCTTCGCTCGCCGACCTCTCCCCGCAAGCGGGGAGAGGTGAAGAAAAATTTCGCCCGCAGAGCGCGCAAACCTTGCCCTCATCCCCACACCTCGTCGGCGATTTCGACGACGTGCCGCAGCTTCGCCCATTGCTCGTCTTCCGAAAGCAGATTGCCTTCCTCCGTCGAAGCGAAGCCGCATTGCGGCGAAAGGCACAGCTGATCGAGCGCGGCGAATTTCGCCGCCTGGTCGATACGCCGCTTGATCTCGTCCTTGGGCTCGAGCTGCGGAAATTTCGACGTGATCAGCCCGAGCACCGCCGTCTTGTTCCTCGGCAGGAACCGCAGCGGCTCGAAGCCGCCCGCGCGCTCCGTGTCGTACTCCATGAAATAGCCGTGCACGTCGATGCCGGCGAGCAGCACCTCGGCGATCGGCTCGTATCCGCCGGCACCGACGAAAGTGGATCGAAAATTGCCGCGGCAGAGATGCATGGTCACGGTCATGTCGGCCGGCAGGTCCTTGAGCGCCGCATTGATGACGCGCGCTTCAAGCCCGGGAATCTTGTCCGGGTCGTCGCCGCGCGCCGTCACGCCCTTGCGATACTCGGGATCGCACAGCAGCACGAGAAAAACTTCGTCGAGCTGCAGATAGCGACAGCCCGCGTCGTAGAAGCCGCGGATCGCCGCCCGATAGCTCTTGCCGAGATCGTCGAAAAATTCGTCCAGATCGGGATAGGCCGCGGCGCTCACCGCTTCCCGCGCCGCCGCGCGCGCGTAAAGCGCGCTCGGGCTTGGGATCGTCATCTTCGGCGTGCGCTTGGTGTGCGACTGCACGAATTTGAAATGCTCGATCATCGGGTGTCCGGAGAAGCCGAGCTTGCCGACCGTGCGCACGCCCTTCGGCTTCGTCTGCGTGCCGTGGAACTGGACGCCGCTCTGCATCTCGTAAGATTCGGTCCCCTTGAGCCCTTCCAGAAAGTCGAGATGCCACCACGCGCGGCGGAATTCGCCGTCGGTGATCGCTTGCAGGCCGCCCTCTTCCTGCTTCTTGATGATCTTACCGATCTCGCGGTCCTCGACCGCTTTCAGTTCGGCGGCGCCGATTTCTCCGCGCGCCCGTTGCGCGCGCGCTCCCTTGATCGGCGCGCTGCGCAGAATGCTGCCCACGTGATCGGCGCGAAACGGCGGCTTCTTCCGTTGCATGATTCCCCCAAGCGTTCTTGTCCGTCGCGTTTATCGTTTGCACGGCGGCGCGGCTAGCCGACCGCCGTCACCTTGATCTTCGCTCCCGCGCGCACGCCCTTCAGCGACTTCACGTCGCCGAGCGCCTTCGCCCAGATGTTGCAGGGCGAGGCGAGCCGGCATTCGTCGCCCTTGGAGATCGGCGTGCGGCCGAAGCCGATCGCGATCGCGTTGCCGTCCGGCCAATAGGCGATCTCGCCGGGCTCGACCACGGCGCGCGCATCCCTCTCGCGCGCCGCGTCCACCGGAATGTCGAAATAGACTTCCTCGCCCCAGGTGAGCGCACTCGTGGTAATCGGCAACGCTGCCGCGATCGCTTTTGCCGTCGGCGTGTCGAGCAACTCGGCCTCGAGCTGCACCGCGCCGAAATCGAAACGGATACGCACTTGCCCCCTCGCCCCGTGGAACTGCGGCGGCGACGTTGCCACGCGACCGCCGGTTTCGCTACCCGCTCTGCGGCAACGCGGTATCCAACCTGTGCGGGCCGCACGGCGTTACCGCACGGTGGATGGCGGCCTGCCCGCGCGGACGGGACGGCCGAATCTGCTATAAGGACGCCTATTTTCGGGAAGTCCGCGACTCGGTCTCGAGGCAGGCCATGCAAGAACGCCGCACAGCGCCGCGGAAGAAGAGTTTCCTCAAGGGTATTGTCTATTTCAACAATCGGCTTTCCAGCATGGATTGCGTCATCCGCGACTTTTCCGATACCGGCGCCCGGCTGGAATTTGGCGCCACGGTCTCCCTGCCCGACTCCGTGGAACTCTACATCCCGGCCCGCGACCAGACGCTCAAGGCACAGGTTCGCTGGCGCAAGGAGCAGGAGATCGGCGTCAGCTTCGGAGGTGCCGACGCCGTATCCGAGCGTACAGGCGCCTCGGGCGACCTCGCGCAGCGCGTCGAGGCCCTGGAGCACGATTTTGCGAAACTGCAGCGGACCGTGCTCGACCTTCGCACCAACATTCGCCGAATACGCGGCGACGACTGAGCCGCCGGGCGAGCTTCAGGCGCGCGGGATAAGCCAACCGCGATACGCAGCGACTAGACCCACGAACGGCAAGCCGATCTCGACGCAACGGTAACCGGCCCGGTCGCGCAATCGTGTAACGCACGCAACAGTTCGCCGAGCCGTCCGCCGAAAGTGCCGTAGCCGCCGAGAATGAGCACCGTGAGCCGCGCACTCATTCGATCAATCGTTCTCGAAACCGCGCATCGGGCATGTAACAGGTCTCGCGTCTGCCGAAAAATTTCAGCCGGTTGCGGGCGACGAATTCATAGAGCCGGTCTCGCACGGCAACCGGCAATATTCTAAAGACGCCCGCGAGCATCCAGGGAAAGCCCAAGCCCTCCGCCATCCTGATCGAGCCTTCCGATTTGAACCACCCGCGATCAGGATGTTGGTTTCATAGTCCTCCGGATCGAGCCCGTAATGAACATAAAGGGTGCGCCCAAGCGGCGACTGCGCGGAGAGCAGCCTGTATTTCGCGTCGGCGTCATGGCGCAAAACGAATTGCGCCCACCCCGCACAGAGCGCACAATATCCGTCGAAGATGATGATCGGACGATCGTCCGGGAAAGTCGGCACCGACGGGTCATTGCGATAGCTGTAGGGGCGCCGTTCGGCCATGCACCGACGATGAGCTGATCCACGGTCCACAACAATGCGACGGAACGAACCGTTCAATGCAATCGGAACACGCCGTCGACCGGCCGGAATTCGGACGGCTTGATCAGGCGCGCGTGCGCGACGGTGACGGAGTGGAGCGGCCCCTCCAGTTCGCGCCGCCAGAAATCGAGGAAGCGGCCGAGGACCGGGAAGTCCGGCCACAGGTCGTAATCCTGCCAGACGAAGGTCTGCAGGAGCCGCTGATGGTCCGGCAGCCGGTACAGAATATGGGCCGTGGTCAGCCCGTAGCCCTGAAGCTGCCGCTTGAAGTCTTCCGAGACCATTCGAATCCTCCTCGCCTGAGGAAACCAGTGTCTCCGCGCAAAGTTTCGCTGACAACCCTGAAGGAAGAATAAACTATTAGTTATCAATGATTTAGCAGCAATTTCCTGAATCTGCTAACAATCCTTTGGCACTCAGCCAAGATGAGTGCTAAAAAATTCTCGCGAGCCCCTTGCACGGGCGAACCCAGCGACCATGTCCGGTCAGGTGCGGCGGGGTTCTCCCGCGCACCGATCCGAAACGACAGGAAAATCAAGGCTTTGGAGGAGATTCCATGCGATTTCGTCCACTGCACGACCGCGTCGTCGTGCGCCGCGTGACGTCCGACGAGAAGACCGCGGGCGGCATCATCATTCCCGACACCGCAAAGGAGAAGCCGCAGGAAGGGCAAGTGCTCGCCGTCGGCCCTGGCGGCCGCGACGAGGCCGGCAAGCTCATCCCGATCGACGTCAAGGTCGGCGACCGCGTGCTGTTCGGCAAATGGTCCGGCACCGAGGTCAAGCTCGACGGCGAAGATCTGCTCATCATGAAGGAGTCCGACATCCTCGGCGTGATGCAAAAGGGCGTGGCCGTAAAGAAGGCCGCGTAGCGGACGACCACGGAAAATTATCCTCATCCTGAGAAGCCGGCCGAAGGCCGGGGTCTCGAAGGATGAGGCCCCCGACACGAGCCCTCGTCCTTCGAGACGCTCGCGGAGCTCATCCCAGGGTCGGCCGACCGCCGGACCCGAGGGCTCGCTCCTCAGCACGAGGGACACAGGAATTTTGGAGAAAGAAAGATGGCTGCCAAGGAAGTGAAATTCGGAGTCGACGCGCGCGACAAGATGCTGCGCGGCGTCGACGTGCTCAACAACGCGGTGCGGGTCACGCTCGGCCCCAAGGGCCGCAACGTCGTGCTCGATAAGTCGTTCGGCGCTCCGCGCATCACCAAGGACGGTGTCACGGTCGCCAAGGAAATCGAGCTCGAAGACAAGTTCGAGAACATGGGCGCACAGATGGTGCGCGAAGTGGCGTCGCGGACCTCCGATCAGGCCGGCGACGGCACCACGACGGCGACCGTGCTCGCGGCCGCCATCGTCCGCGAAGGCGCGAAAGCCGTCGCCGCCGGCATGAACCCGATGGACCTGAAGCGCGGCATCGACATGGCGGTGGAATCGGTCGTCGAGGATCTGAAGAAGAACTCGAAGAAGGTCACCTCGAACGAGGAGATCGCGCAGGTCGGCACCATCTCGGCCAATGGCGACGCCGAGATCGGCCGCTTCCTCTCCGAGGCGATGAAAAAGGTCGGCAACGAGGGCGTGATCACGGTCGAAGAAGCGAAATCCCTCGAGACCGAGCTCGAAGTGGTCGAGGGCATGCAGTTCGACCGCGGCTACATCTCTCCTTACTTCGTCACCAATGCCGACAAGATGCGGGTCGAGATGGAAGACCCCTACATCCTCATCAACGAGAAGAAGCTGTCCGCCCTGAACGAGCTGCTTCCGTTGCTGGAATCGATCGTGCAGTCGGCCAAGCCGCTCTTGATCATCGCGGAAGACGTGGAGGGCGAGGCGCTCGCGACCCTCGTCGTCAACAAACTGCGCGGCGGCCTCAAGGTCGCGGCGGTGAAGGCGCCCGGCTTCGGCGATCGCCGCAAGGCCATGCTCGAGGATATCGCGATCTTGACCGGCGGCCAGGTCGTCTCCGAGGACCTCGGCATCAAGCTCGAGAACGTGACGCTCGCCATGCTCGGCCGCGCCAAGAAGGTGATGATCGAGAAGGAAACCACCACGATTGTCGACGGCGCCGGCAAGAAGAAGGACATCGAGGGCCGCATCGCCCAGATCAAGCAGCAGATCGAGGAGACCACCTCCGACTACGACAAGGAGAAGCTGCAGGAGCGGCTTGCGAAGCTCGCCGGCGGCGTGGCCGTGATCCGCGTCGGCGGCTCGACCGAGATCGAGGTGAAGGAGCGCAAGGATCGCGTGGACGATGCCCTGCACGCGACCCGCGCCGCGGTGGAGGAAGGCATTCTTCCCGGCGGCGGCGTGGCCCTGCTCCGCGCCATCGACGCGCTCAAGCGCAAGCGGCCGGAGAACGAGGACCAGCGCCACGGCGTTGAGATCGTGAAGAAGGCGTTGCAGACCCCGGCCCGCCAGATCGCCATCAACGCGGGCGAGGACGGCTCCGTGATCGTCGGCAAGATCCTCGAGAAGGATCAGTACAACTACGGCTTCGACGCCCAGACCGGCGAATACGGCAACCTCGTGACAAAGGGCATCATCGACCCGACCAAGGTCGTCCGCACCGCGATCCAGGGCGCGGCATCGGTCGCGAGCCTCTTGATCACGACCGAGGCCATGGTCGCCGAAATGCCGAAGAAGCAAGGTGCGGCTCCGGCGATGCCCGGTGGCGGCATGGGCGGAATGGACTTCTAAGTCCGTTCTGCACTCACGACAAAAAGCGAGAGGCCGCCGAAGGGCGGCCTCTTTATTTTCGTAAACAGTGTCAGCGCGAGGGCGGCCGACTTCAGATCGTCAGCCTGCCCGCCTTCGCATCGGCGAAGCGCTTGTTGACGACATCCCAGTTCACAACGTTCCACCATGCCTTCAGGTAGTCGGCGCGGCGGTTCTGGTACTTGAGATAGTAGGCGTGCTCCCAGACGTCGTTGCCAAGCAGCGCCATTTGCCCATCCATGAGCGGCGAGTCCTGGTTCGGCTTGGAGACGAGCGCGAGCTTGCCGCCCTTGTCCACGGTCACGAACACCCAGCCGGAGCCGAACACGCGCCCGCCCGCGCCGTTGAACTGGTCCTGCAGCTTGGCGAAGTCGCCGAAACTTGCGTCGATCGCGGCCTTGACGTCGCCGGTGGGCGCACCGCCCGCGCCGCCCATCAACTGCCAGAACATCGTGTGATTGGCGTGGCCGCCGCCGTTGTTGCGTACGAGTGTGCGGATCGCTTCCGGCACGCTGTTCAGATTGGCGAGCAACTCGTGCAGTGGCCACTTCGCAAGAATGTCGTTGTCCTTGGCTGCGTTGTTGAGATTGTTGACGTACGCTGCGTGGTGGCGGCCATGATGGATTTCCATCGTCATGGCGTCGATATGCGGTTCGTTCTTATTGGCGGGGTATGGTAGCGGCTCATGCTTGAATTGACCCGTCGGCGCTTGCGCGAAGACATACGGGCTGCGTACCGAGACATAGGCACCCACCGCGGCAGCGCCGATCATCACGGTACGGCGGTCGAACAACTTCATGGAAACCTCCCGAGCTATTGGGATTTGCGCCGTCAATGCGCGGCGTTTCCCCTTCCGTATTTCCGATACGGCGATGATAATACGCCCACGTCCGCCCGAAAGATGCGAGCGGATCAAACTTTCGCGCCCCGCAGCGATGGGACCACATGGCTTACCTATTCCCGGGCCAATGCGCGCCCTGAGCGTACCTTTCGCTGTTGAAGCCAAACGCTAGGTCGCCTCCATGCCTCCCTTCTTCACGATCGGGTACGAGAAGGCGGCCCAAGCAGACGTCCTGAACGCGCTGAAGCAAGCGCGGGTCGCATTGCTCGTCGACACCCGAGCGGTGGCCGCTTCGCGCCGCGCCGGATTTTCGAAACGCCAGCTCGCCGCGGGACTCGACGAAGCCGGCATCGCCTACCTGCATTTGCAGAAGCTCGGCACTCCCACGGAAGGCCGCGAGGCCGCGCGAGCCGGCGACTTCAAGACGCTTTAGCGCATCTACGACAAGCACATCAAGACGCCCGACGCGCAGACGCAACTCGACGAGCTGGAAGCGCTGGTCCGCTCGAGCCGGCGCGTTTGCCTGCTATGCTATGAGCGCAATCCCGACGAATGCCACCGCAAGCGCATCGCCGAACTGATCCACGAGCGCACCGGGCGGAAGATCGAGCACTTGTTCGCCTCGCCGCTGAATCTATGAAGGCGCATTTGAAATCGAGTCACAGAGCAGGCGATGAGGGGCCCATGGCCGCAAAGGGACAGATCTACGTAGGTATCGGCGGCTGGACCTACGAGCCGTGGCGCGGGGTCTTCTATCCGAAGGGACTCGTCCACGCCAAGGAGTTGACCTACGCCAGCGCGCACCTAACGTCGATCGAGATCAACGGCACGTTCTATCGGACCCAGACGCCGGCGACCTTCCGCAAATGGGCGAGCGAGACGCCGAACGGGTTCGTCTTCTCCGTCAAGGGCCCGCGTTACGCCGTGAACCGTCGCGTGCTTGCCGAGGCGGGCGACTCGATCAAGCGCTTTCTCGACTCCGGCGTGAGCGAACTGGGCGACCGGCTCGGTCCCTTGCTCTGGCAGTTCGCACCCAGCAAGAAATTCGACGAGGCTGATTTCGGAAAATTCCTCGAGCTTCTGCCTCCGTCGCTGGACCGCCGCCGCCTGCGTCACGTGGTTGAAGTACGCCACGACAGTTTCAGCACGCCGGCCTTCGTCGCGCTCTTGCGCAAATTCGAGATTGCCGTCGTGCTTGCCGAGCACGACTTCTATCCCACCATTGCCGACGTGACCGGCGATTTCGTTTACGCGCGCCTGCAGAAGGCAAAGGACTCGATCAAGACCGGCTATGCGCCGAAAGCGCTCGGCGATTGGGCGAGCCGTTTCCGGGCCTGGGCGGCGGGCCGCGAGCCGGACGATCTGCCCCGCTTCGCGCCCGATCGTGCAAGCGCCAAGCCGCGCGACGTGTTCGTCTATTTCATCCACGAGGGAAAGCTGCGCGCGCCCGCCGCGGCCATGGCGCTGATCGAGCGGCTGAAATCGCCTTAGCCCGGCGACGTTTCCCGAGCGCTCGCGTCGGCCATCGCCGGATTGTTTTCGATCAGCCGCGCGACGATGAGCTGCAATAGCGCGAACGCGAACGACGGGTTCTGGAAATAGAGCTCCTTCGCCTTGCCCTCGCCGAGTTCAAAAAGCTCGCACTCGGTCTGGCAGACGACCGAAGCCGTCCGCCTGCGGTCCGGCGCGAACAGCCCGATCTCGCCGATCACTTCTCCCGGCCCGAGTTCCTTGCCGATTTCCTCGATCCGCAGCGACCCCTGGGAGACGTAATAGAGCCGGTCCGCCGTGTCGCCCTTGCGGAACAATACCGTCCCCGCCGGAATGATTCGGCGCGTCATTAGCGGCAGCAGGTTCTTGAACGAGATGCCGCTTCCCACCGCGGCGCCGATTTGGCGAACCAGCAACTGGATTTGCATCAGGCGGTAAACGTTGATCGGGAACAGGATCAGGTGGAGGACGAAGACCGGATAAACCCCGCCGAAATATCCGTAAGCCACGAACAGCACGTTGCTGACGACCGCGAGCAACCGTAGCGGCAGCATCGTGGTCATGCAAAATGTGGCGAATACCGCCGCAGACGCGATATATCCGAGAAGTTCGATCCAGGACATGAGGCCCCCGTGACCGGAGCGGCCCGGCCGTTTCAGTCCAGCGTCCTTCTGAATCGCGTGACCGCGATCGCCATCGCGATCAGCATCAGCCCGAACATGGCGGCCGTGTCGTACTGCAGTTCCGCCATCGTCGCCCCCTTCAGCATGATCGCCCGCACGATGCGGAGATAATGCGTGAGCGGCAGCGCCTCGCCGATCCACTGCGCCCACACCGGCATCCCCGCGAAGGGAAACATGAAGCCCGAGAGCAGGATGTTCGGCAGGAAGAACATGATCGACATCTGCACCGCCTGCAACTGGTTCTGCGCGACGGTCGAGAACGTGTAGCCGATGGAGAGATTGGTCGCGATGAATAGCGTGCTGAGAATGGCCAAGAGCGTCAGGCTCCCGACCACAGGAACGCCGAAGAGAAGAATGCCGACCCCGACGATCAGCGCCGCCTGAATGAAGCCCACCATGATGTAGGGCACGATCTTGCCGAGCATGATCTCGATCGGCGTGATCGGCATGGCGAGCAGGCTCTCCATCGTGCCGCGCTCGAGCTCGCGCGTCACCGAGAGCGCGGTGAAGATGAGCATGGTCATGGTGAGGATTGTGCCGACGAGTCCCGGCACGATATTGAGCGAGCTGTCGCCCGCCGGATTGTAGCGGGCGTGGCTGCGGATCTCGAATGGCGGCGCGCCGCTGTCCGGGATCGCGCGCTCGTGCTGGAGCGCGGTCAGCACCACCTGGTTCAGCGCCCCGAGCGCGGAGCCCGCCGCCACCGGATCGGTCGCGTCGGCGGCAACGAGCAGCGCCGGCCGGTCGCCGCGCCGCACCGCGCGCTCGAAGCCCGCCGGGATTTCGATCGCGAACAGCACCGTGCCGGAAGCAAGCAGCCGGTCAAATTCCTTTTCGTTCTCTACCTGGTGCGTGACCCTGAAATAGCGCGTGTTCTCCAGCGCCCTTAGGATCGAGCGCCCGACATCGTTCCGCTCCTGCAAGAGCACCGCGGTCGGCAGATAGCGCGGCGTCGTGTTGATCGCGTAGCCGAACAGGATGAGCTGCATCAACGGCACCATGATGATCATGGCGAAGGAGACGCGGTCGCGGCGCAACTGGATGAATTCCTTGATCACCATCGCCCGCGTGCGCAGGCGGAAGCCGGCGCTACCGAAGCCGCGGAATACGCTCATTGGAAATTGTCCCGCGCCTTGCTCATGAGATCGATGAAAACGTCTTCGAGCGACGGCTCCGAGCGCATCCAGACGAGTCCCGGCTGTTTCCGGTACGGTACGATCGCCGCTTCCAACGCTTTAGAATCGCGGCCGGAGACGTGCAGGCTCGCGCCGAACGGCGCCACGCTATCGACGCCAATCCGCTTGGAAAGCTCGATCTGCAACTCCGCGAGATCGGGACCCGTCACGGTATAGGTGAGGAGCCCGGCCTGCTTGATCACCTCGTCGGCCGTGCCGTGCGTGAGCAACTCGCCAAAGGAGATGTACGCGATCTCGTGGCAACGCTCGGCCTCGTCCATGTAATGTGTTGAGACGAGCGCGGTCAGGCCTTGCGCGGCGAGCGCGTGGATCTCGTTCCAGAATTCGCGCCGCGCCTTGGGATCGACGCCGGCGGTCGGCTCGTCCAAGAGCAACAATTGCGGCCCCGAGAGCGTGCAGGCGCCGAGCGCGAGCCGCTGCTTCCAGCCGCCCGACAATTCTCCCGCCAGCTGCTCCTCGCGGCCCTCGAGCCCCAGCCGCTGGATCATCTCGCGCGCCGCACCGACTGGATCGGGAACCTCGTAGAGTCGCGCGACGAACTCCAGATTCTCGCGCACCGACAGATCCTGATAAAGACTGAACCGCTGCGTCATGTAGCCGACATGCCGCTTGATCTGATCCGACTGCGTGCGGATGTCGTAGCCGAGGCAGGTGCCCTCGCCTTCGTCGGGCGTGAGCAACCCGCACAGCATCCGAATGGTCGTCGTTTTGCCGGACCCGTTCGGACCGAGGAAGCCGTAGATCGTTCCGCGCGGCACCGTCATCGAGACATTGCGCACCACCGCCCGCCCGCCGAAGCGCTTGGTGAGGCCGCGGACATCGATGGCGATCTCCGGCGCGGTCGCCATCACTTCGCCTCGCGCGGCGCAAGCACGACGCTCACCGGCTGCCCAACGCGCAGGCCGTCGGGCTTCTCCGGCCGCGCCTCGATGAGATAGACGAGCTTCTGACGCTCTTCGAGGCTGAAGATCACCGGCGGCGTGTATTCGGCGGCGCTCGCGATGAAGCTCACCTGCGCCGCGGCGCCCTCCTTGCAGCCATCGCATCGCACCGTCACCGCGTCGCCGATCGCGACCTTCGGCAGCAGGGATTCCGGCACGAAGAACCGCACCTTCATGTTACCGGGCGGCAGGATCGAGATCGCGGCGCGCACGGCCGGCACCATTTCGCCCGGCCGGTAATAGACTTGCTGCACGACGCCGCTGACCGGGCTCGACAATTGCCGGCGCGTGAGCCGCGTGCGCGCGGCGTTCGCCCGCGCCTCGGCCTCGCGCAGATTGGCCTCGGCTTCGTCGTAGGTCTTCTGACTGCCGGACCCTGATTTCAGCAGCTGCTGCGCGCGCTCGAAAGTCTGACGCGCCACCGCGAGCGTCGCGTCCGCAACCTTTAGGTCAGCATGCTGCAAATCTGCGTCGAGCGTGAACAACTGGTCGCCGGTTTTCACCGCACTGCCTTCACGCACGGCGAGTTTCTCCACGCGCCCCGCCTCGTCCGGCGCGACGAAGATGAAATCGCCCTCGACCCAGCCCTGATAGGAGACGTGATTCGCATCGCCGCAGCCGGCGAGCACGAGTGCAAGCAACACAAGGATCAAGGGATGGCGAAGGACGCTCATGGCTTTCGTTCCAGCCCTGCGAACAGGAGATTGAAATGCGCGCGCATCATTTCCTCAGGATCGAGCTTTTCGAACCGGTCGAACAAACCCTCCCACACGATCGCGACGAGCGCCGGGGCGACGATCAATTGCGGGAAGCGCGCGAGCGAGTCATCCCTCAGTTCGCCGCGCGCCACACCGCGCTGCACGAGCTTGCGCATGGCCGCCATCGCGCGCCCGACGACCTCGCGGTAATAGAACTCCGCGACCTTCGGAAAGCGCCTCCCCTCGGCGAGCACCAGGCGCACGATGTTCTTGCGTTTCGTGCCATAGACTTCCTGCACGAAACCGCGGACCAGCAATTCCAGCACGGCGCGGAACGGCATGTCCGCGGCGGGCGCGGCCTCGATCGTGGCGATGAACGGACTCAGCGCCGAGCGGATCAGTTCCTGGAACAAGGTCTCCTTGTCGCGAAAATGCAGATAGATCGTCCCCTTCGCCACGTTCGCTCGCGTTGCCACGTCGTCGAGCCGCGTCGCCGCGAAGCCGCGCGCGGAAAATTCGTCGAGTGCGGCGGCGAGAATGGCCTCGCGTCGAGCGGCACTCTTCTCCGCACGCCGGCTCCGCGGGCCGGATGCGGGTTTTCCACGGGGCTCAACCCGTGCTTTCGCACCCGTCTTGCCTCGCGCCGCCGGCACGGCCTTCGATTTCGCCTGCTGTCCCATCTCGCAATTGATCGATAATGACTGACCAGTCAGTCAATATCACGACCTGGACAGGGAGTCGACTCACTTCGCTAGTCGATTGATTTATTTCGCTTATTTCGAGATTGCGCCGGCGATCATTCGGCCGGCTGCACGCGTCGAACGCCGGATTCGACGCGGCCCGCAAGCAGGGCGACGACGCCTGCCGCCACCGCGAACACCGCCGCGCACGCCGCCGTCAGCGCGAGCACGAGAAAGAACCCTCCCCTGCCGTGCAGCGCCGCGATGATCGCGATCGCCGCCCCGCTCGAAATGAACGCGAGGAAAAAGCGCACCGAATAGATGCGCCCGCGCCAGTTGTCCGCCGTGTAACGCGCGATCACGACGTCGGCGACCGTAACCTGCGCATAGATTGCGGCGACGGCGATAGCGAGCGCGGCAAGCAGCGCCGGCCCGCCCGCGAACATCGCCCAGGAGAGACCGATCACCTGCAACACGCCGATTCCGACGAACAGGAGATGCGGCGGATAGATCGAGACGAGCCGCCCGACCGTGAGCTGCGCAATGCCGCCGAACAGAAGCACGAAGGTCGCGACCGAACCGATCAACGCGAGCGGAATATCCTGCGCAAATTTTTCGTCCACGACCTTCGGGATCGCGACCGTGACGATATTGAACACAAGGCCGCCCGCGAACGAAATGACGGCGAAAGCGGCGAACATCGCGGCCGCAACGTAGAACGCGAGCGGGACTTCCGCGGTCTTGGCGCGGTCGGCGGCCTTGTCGCGGCCTTCGCTCGTCATGACGAGGTAGGCAATGCCGGTCGCGGCGCACACGAGCGCCGGAATCGCGAACGCCGCGCGCCACCCAAAGGCGACTGCAATCGCCGCGGTGATGCCGGGAGCGAACGCGACGCCGAGATTGCCGAACACGCCGTTCTTCGCGAGATCGCGCCCGCGGTCGCGCGCGTGCGAGATCAGAACGGGAATGCCGATCGGATGATAGATCGCGGCGAAAATGCCGAGCGCGAAAAGCGCCACTGCAAGCCAGATCATGTTGGGTGCGGCAGCCGCCGCCGCGAGCGATCCCGCGCAGCCGAGGAAGAAGATCGCCATCAGCTTGCGTCGGCTCCAATGATCCCCCGCCCACCCCCACGGCAACGAGAACAGGCCAAAGGCCACGAAGCAGGCGGTGGAAAGCGCAATCAGCTCGCCGTAGGAGCGATGCAATTCAGTCTCGAGGCCGATCACGACCGTCGGGAAGATCAGGATCGCGTAATGATCGATGAAATGCGCGGCGTTGATGAAGCCGAGCTGGCGTCTTGATCCGTCCATTGGGGCGCGACTCCGGTGAGGCGCGCGACTATAGCGGGAGCCTCGCCCTCGCGCGCCCCCTCCGCGCCGCACGGCGCCCATGCGTCCCGGCGATGGGGTCACGCAAGCGACTTTCCGTAACTACCTAAAAACAAGGGCAAATCAATCGTTCGGGCACGATACAACTTAAAATTATTGACAGTCAGTCGTGCAAGCAAAGACAATGAATGGCGGCGTGAACGGCATCGGGCCGGCACGGAAGGGGCGGCCGGATCGGGCCGAGGGGGTATGGGGCGAGGCGCACTCCGCATCGTTGCGGTGGTCGCGGCCGTCTTGGCCGCGAGCCCCCTGCTTTCCCCAGCCCACGCGGGTGACATCCGGGTCCGCGCAGACTACGTCGAAGCCGCGCCGCTCAAGGACCGCCTGTTTTTCTTCGCCGGCGCCAACGTCGCGCGCGACTCCTACTTCGGCTGGGCCGGCGTCGTCGGCGCGCCGCAAGGCCTGCTCGACCAGGACGGTCCGCGCATTCGGATCAGTGGCGGCGGCGGCCGCTATCGCTACGACACAAGCGCGACGGCCGGGGGCACCAATAGCGGCCAGATCGTTTCCGGTGAGATCCTGCTCGGCTTCCGCCGCTCGATTGGATCGGCGTCCGTCACCGCCTATCTCGGTGCCCACGCCGAAGATCAGCGTCTCGACGCGCCCGATCCCGGCAATCCGACGGCCGGCACGGAGTTCGGCGTCAAGGCCGCGCTGGAATTCTTCGTGCGCCCCGCTCCGACATGGACCTGGTCGGCTTCCGCAGTTGCCTCGACCGTGCATCGCTCCTATCACGCGCATGCCTCACTCGCGCGTGAATTCATGCCTGGCGTCGCGTTCGGCATCGAGGGCGCCGTGCATGGCGATGCACGCTATGTCGAGCCGCGCGCCGGCATCCTCGCGCACATGACGTTCGGTCGCAGCGTCGTGACGCTTTCCGGCGGCGTTCTGTCCAATTCCGATGATGGCAGCGGCGCCTACGCGACTTTGTCGCTCTACGCGCCCTACTGAACGCCGCTCAACCGCGTCCGATGAAGGACGGCTGATGGTTCGGCAGGATCGTCGCGTCGTAAAGATTCACTTCTGGCGGCAGCGCGCACATCAGCACCGCGACGCGGGCGATGTCGTCCGGCGACATGATGTAGTCCTCCGGCGTCGCGCCCGGGCCTGGCGGCTTTCCGCCGACAAAGCTCGTCGCGGTCGCGCCGGGGCGAATGACCGATGCCACGACGCCGTACGCGCGCCCGTCGCGGGTCAGTGAATGCGTCATGCCTTCGATCGCGAACTTTGTCGTGGTGTAACCGATCGAGTGCGGCCGCGGCGTGATCGCCGAGATGCTGCCCATATTGATGATGCGGCCGCCGCCCTGCTCCTTCATGACCTTTACTGCCTCACGGCTGCATAGAAACACGGCGGTCACATTCACGTCGAGCACATCCTGCCATTGCGCGAGCGTCGTCTCTTCCGTGGGGGTCGCGCTCGGCACTCCGGCATTGTTCACGAGAATGTCGACGCGGCCGAACGCTTCCATCGTCTTGGCGAAGACTCCCACCACTTCCGTTTCCTTGGTGACGTCGGCGGCGGCCACAAGTGCCGTGCCGCCCTTTGCGCGAATACCTTTGGCGACGTCATCGAGCACCGCCGCACGGCGCGCGACGAGGACGGTCTTGGCGCCCTCCGCCGCGAACGCCTCGGCGATCGCCCTGCCGATGCCGTTGCTCGCGCCCGTCACCACGGCCACGCGGTCCTGCAGCTGTTTCATCGTCTCCACCGTCTTTGATTGGGCACGTTTAGGAATTGGCACGTTTGGCATTGGCCAGCGCCAGCGCTTCGGGCGTGTCGATGTCGTGAAACGCCGCCTCGTCGTCGACCGGAACTTCCACCACCGCGTCGTTGTTCTGCACGATCAGGTGGCGCGCACCCGTGTCGCCGTCGAGCCGGCCGAGATCCTCGAAGAAGCGCCGCGACCACACCACCGGATTGCCGCGCCGCCCGTCGCGCGTCGGAACCGCGATCAGCGCGCCACGCGCCGGATCGATCGCCTGCGCGAGCTTGTCGATGAGCGCACCGGTCACATCCGGCATGTCTCCGAGCGCGACGACCACCGCGTCCGTCTCCGCCGGCAGCGCGGCGAGTCCGGCCTTCAATGACGTCGACAAGCCTTCCGCGAAGTCCGGATTGTGCACGCGCTTGATATCGAGGCCCTTTAAGGCCGCCGCGATGCGGTCGCCTTCATGGCCGGTGACCACGACGACAGGCAGCGCCTTTGAGGCAATGGCCGCTTCTACCGCCTGCCGCACAATCGGCTTGCCGCCGACCTCGGCGAGCAACTTGTTCGACCCGCCCATGCGCGTGCCGCGCCCGGCCGCGAGTATGAGTGTTGCAAACTTGCGCGGGCTTTCCGCCGCGTCCGTTCCTTCGCGCGGTTGTGGCCGGGTGATGATCTCCATGAGCAGCCCGCCGACCCCGAGCGCCGTCACGTCGTCGCGATGCACCGGGAGCTTCGCGAGCATGCGCGCGAGCAGCCAGTCGAAGCCGTTTTCCTTCGGGCTGCGCGCGCAGCCAGGCGCGCCCATGATCGGGATTTCGCCGACCGAGCCGATTAGCATCAGGTTGCCGGGATCGACCGGCATGCCGAAATGCTCGATTTCGCCGCCGGCCGCTTCGATCGCCGCCGGGATCACGTCGCGCCGGTCGGCGATCGCCGAGGCGCCAAACACGATTACAAGCTCGCTGCCTTGATTGAGTGCCAGCCGGATCGCTTTTTTCAGCGCGCCGCTTTCGTGCGGAACGCGCAATTCGCTAACAATCTCCGCGCCAGCGGGCGCGAGCCGCTCGCGTGTCACACGCAGCGTCTTCTCGATCACTTTCTGGGCGAGGCCGGGCAATTGCGTCGAGACGACCCCGATGCGCTTCAGCCGATAGGGCGCGATCGAAATCAACGGCCGTGCCGCGGCAAGTGCGGCGAGATGCACCGTGCCCGGGATCGCGAACGGAATGATCTTCACCGTCGCGACCATCTCCCCTTCCTGCACCGGGCGGAACTCGGGGAGCGTCGCGAGCGTCACCGCTTCGTCGATACGGTTGAGCCGGTCCACGTGCGCGCGATCGACCACGAGCACGCCGGCACTCTCGGAATAAAGATTGGCGCGGCCGGTGAACGCGTCCTCGACGCGGATGCCCTCGCCCGCCACTGTCTGCGCGAGTGCGGCCGCCGCCGCGTCCTCGCCCACGTCGCCTTCCTCGAGGCGCGCGACCACGATCTCTTTGATGCCGGCGCGCTCGAGTGCGGCGACCTCCGCAGCGCCGACGGGCGTGCCTTTCTTTACCAGCCGCTCCGGCGTGCGCACGGAATGGACCGTGATCGCGCCGAGTGCGTCCCTCACCGGCACCGGGCCGAACTTCACGGCTTTGCCTCCGGCCCGCGCCGCAGGCGCATGGTGATCTCTGCGAGGATCGCGAGCGCGATCTCGGGCGGGCTGGCGGCCCCGATGGAAAGACCGATCGGGGCATGAATGCGCGCAATCGCCTCCTCGGGCACGCCGCGCTTCTTCAGGCTCTCGACGCGACGGCCGTGCGTCTTCTTCGAGCCGAGCGCGCCCACGTAGAAGCAGCCGGAGGCGAGCGCGCTCTCAATTGCCGGCTCGTCGATCTTGGGGTCATGCGTCAGTGCGACGAACGCGGTCCAGTGATCGAGCCCGAGCTTGGGCAGTGCCGTGTCGGGCCATTCTGCGTAAAGCGGCACGTCGGGAAAGCGCTCCGGTGTCGCGAACGCCGTACGCGGATCGACGACCGAGACGTCATAGCCGAGCATGCGCGCCATCGGCGCGAGCGCCTGGCTCACGTGCACGGCACCCGTGATCACGAGCCGCGGCGGCGGCAAATGCAGTTCGAGAAAGAAACGGCCCCCGTCCGTCTCAACGACGCCGCTCTTGCCGGTCCGGATCTGCGTGCGCAGCGCGGACGCAAGCGCGTCCTTGTCGATCTCCGCTTCGCGCACGAGCCGCTGTTTGCCGTTCGCAAGCTCGGTCACGACCACCGCCGCGCGCCGCGCGGTGCGCTCGGTATTCAGGTCGGCAAGGAGATCGAGACGCATGGGTGCTTCTATCACCTCTCCGCGGCGGAGAGGCGGAGAATGCTATTCCACCTTCTCCACATAGACGCGGATATTGCCGCCGCAGGAAAGCCCGGCGCGCCAGGCAGTCTCGTCGGCGACGCCAAATTCCAGGAGCTTCGGCCGGCCGCTTTCGATCACCTCGCTCGCCGCCGCGATCACGTCGCCTTCGACGCAGCCGCCCGAAACCGAGCCGAGAAAGTTCTGCTTGTCGTCGATGATCAGGTGGCTGCCGACCGGCCGCGGCGCCGAGCCCCAGGTTTCGACTACGGTCGCGATCGCAACCCCGCGGCCTTCGCGCCGCCAGTCCTCAGCGGTGGCGAGTACGTCATCTTCGCGAATGCCCATCGAATCCTCCGGCTATCTGCGAAGATTATGTAGGACGCGGATCGTTTCCGTCTAGCCCGCCGCCGTCCGCACCGCCCGGCGCGCCATCACGCCGACGAGATGTGCCCGGTAATCCGCAGCCGCGTGAATGTCGGAGATGAGGTTCGCGGCATCGATCTTCACGTTGGCGATCGCGTCGGGCGAAAAACGGTTGCCGAGCGCCTTCTCCATTTCCGGCACGCGGAAGACGCCGCTCTGCCCCGCGCCCGTCACCGCGACCCGCACCTCCCCGCGCCGTTCCGCGACGAACACGCCGACGATCGCATAGCGCGATGCGGGGTTCCTGAATTTCGCGTAGGCCGCACGCCCCGGCGACGGAAACACGACGCGCAGAATAATCTCGTCCGCCTCGAGCGCCGTCTCGAACAGGCCGGTGAAGAAACGATCTACCGCAATCTCGCGCTTGTTGGTGAGGATCGTGGCGCCGAGCGCAAGGCACGCCGCCGGATAGTCCGCGGCCGGATCGTTGTTCGCGATCGAGCCGCCGATCGTGCCGCGATTGCGCACGGCCGGATCGCCGATACCGGCCGCGAGCGAGGCAAGCGCCGGGATTGCGCCCTGCACGTCGAGGGAATCCGCCACGTCCGCATGGCGTGCGAGCGCGCCGATCGCGAGCTCGCCGCCGCGCAGGACCATCGTGTCGCCGCCGGTCGGGGCCTTGCCCATGACAAGGCTGCCGCCCTTGTGGTCGATCGAGGAGAGCCCGCTGATCGCCCCAAGGTCGACGAGGATTTTCGGCGCCGCCAGCCGCTGCTTCATGGTGGGCAGGAGCGTCTGCCCGCCGGCAAGCAGCTTCGCGTCGTTTCCGGCGCGCAGTTGCTTGACCGCCTCGTCGACGCTCGCCGGACGCTGGAAATCGAAATTGTACATCGATGAATTCTCCGCGGCCTATTTTGCGCTCGACGCCGCTTCGACCGCGCGCCGCGCCATCACGCCGATCAGATGCGCCCGATAGTCGGCGGCACCGTGCAGATCCGAGATCAGGCCGCTCGCATCGGCCTTGATGCCGTCGAGCGACTTCGCCACGAACTTCTTCGCCAGCGCCCGCTCCATCGCCGGCGCGCGAAACACGCCGCTCTCCCCCGCGCCGGTGACGGCGACGCGCACGCCCTTGCCGTCCTTCGCCACGAACACGCCGACCATCGCATAACGCGACGCGGGGTTCGGAAACTTGGCATAGCCCGCCTTCATCGGAACCGGAAAGCACACCTGCACGATGATCTCGTCGGGCTCGAGCGCCGTTTCGAACAGGCCCTTGAAGAAATCGTCCGCAGCGATCTCGCGCTTGTTGGTGATGATCGTTGCGCCGAGCGCAAGTGCCGCCGACGGATAGTCGGCGGATGGATCGTTGTTCGCGAGCGAGCCGCCGATCGTGCCGCGGTTGCGCACCGCGGGATCGCCGATCTCCTCGGCGAGACCCGAGAGCGCCGGGATCGCCTTCCTCACCACCGCCGACGTCGCGACATCCGCGTGGCGCGCCATGGCGCCGATCACGATATTGCGCCCCTTGCGCTCAATCCCCGAGAGACCTTCGACGCCCGAGAGATCGACGAGGTGTTTCGGCGCGGCGAGCCGTTGCTTCAGCGTCGGTATCAGCGTCTGTCCGCCGGCGAGCAGCTTCGCGTCCTCCTCCTTGAGGAGTCCGGCGGCGCCCTTCAGGTCGGTCGGCCGGTGAAAATTGAAATTGTACATGGCGCTCCAATCCACTCAGGCCGCGCGCCGCTTGCCCTTCATGGCGCGGGCGCCTGCGGCGATCGACTTCACGATGTTGTGGTAGCCGGTGCAGCGGCAGAGATTGCCTTCCAGCCCCTCGCGGATCGTGTGCTCGTCGAGATCGTTGCCTTCCCGGTTAACGAGATCGATCGCGGTCATAATCATGCCCGGCGTGCAGTAGCCGCACTGCAGCCCGTGATTCTCGCGGAACGCCTCCTGCATCGGATGCAGCACGCCGTCGGGCGCGAGCCCTTCGATCGTCAGCACCCGCGCGCCTTCCGCCTGCAGCGCGAGCATCGTGCAGGACTTCACGGCCTTCCCGTCCACGTGGACGACGCACGCGCCGCACTGGCTCGTGTCGCAGCCGATATGCGTCCCGGTGAGGCGAAGATTTTCCCGCAGCATCGCGACGAGGAGCGTGCGCGCCTCGACGTCGGCCGACACGGCCTTTCCGTTCACGGTCATACTCACTTTGGGCATGGTGATTTTCCGGGTTGGAGGGCCGTTTTGTCGAATTGAACCAAGTTCAAGCTTGGCTGCAAGCCCAGGTCAAGCCTTCGATCGTTCTGCGAGCGCGGCGGTAAAGTTGCTGAAGAAACGATCGGCTATCTTCTTGGCCGAGCCTGCGATCAGCCGCTGGCCAAGTTGGGCAATCTTGCCGCCCACACTGGCTTCCGCCTTGTAGGTTAGCTTCGTACCCTCCGGCACCTCGGCGAGATTGACGGTAGCCCCGCCCTTGGCGAAGCCCGCGACCCCGCCCTCACCCTCGCCCGCGATGCGGTAGCCATTGGGCGGATCGAGGTCCTCGAGCCGTACCTTGCCCTTGAAGCGCGCCTTGACCGGCCCGAGCTCCAACCGGACCACCGCCGCAAATTCCGTGTCCGAGACTTTCTCAAGCTCCTCGCATCCCGGAATGCTGCGCTTCAGCAACTCGGGGTCGTTGAGCGCTGCGTAGACCGTGGCGCGGTCGAGCGGCAGCAGGTATTCGCCGGACATTTCCAGGGCCATTCGAACCTCCGTGAAGCCCGAGCATAGCCACGGCCGCGCACAATTGCACACCGCCGGGGCTTCCGGCGGACCGCACCCGAGCGTACAGTCGCGAATCTTCCATTCTATTCACCCATGACCGGTCCCGATCCCGCCGCCTCCATGCTTCTCGGCCCCATGTTCGCGACCCGCGACATGCGCGCCGTGTTCGCGGATCGTGCGACACTCGGCCGGATGCTTGCCGTCGAGGCCGCGCTCGCGCGCGCCCAAGCGGCGGTGGGCGTGATCCCGCGCAAGGCCGCAGCGCCGATCGAGGCGGCGTGCAACGGCGCCCGCTTCGATGCCGAAGCGATCGGCGCCGCGGCACAGGGTGCGGGCAATATTGCGTCCCCGCTCGTGAAGGCGCTCACCGCCGCCGTCGCCAAGCGCGACGCCGACGCTGCGCGCTTCGTGCATTGGGGTGCGACCAGCCAGGACGTCATCGACACTGCGACCGTCCTCGCCATTCGCGAAGCGGCGCGCCTTCTCGGACGCGATCTCGATCGTGCGATCAAGGGACTTGCTGCAACCGCCCGCCGGCATCGCAAGAAGCCGATGGCGGCACGCACGTGGCTGCAACAGGCGCTGCCGATCACCTTCGGCCTCAAGGCCGCGCGCTGGGCCGCGATGCTCGCGCGCGTGCGCGAGCAACTGATTAAGGCCGCGGACGCGGCGTGCGCGCTGCAATTCGGCGGCGCCGCCGGCACGCTTGCCTCGCTCGGAACGAAGGGCCCCGCGGTCGCGCGGCGCCTCGCAAACGAGCTCGACCTCGCACTCCCCGACGCACCCTGGCACGCCGAGCGCGACCGCATCGCCGCCGTCGCCGTGACGCTCGGAATTGTCATCGGCGCAGCCGGCAAGGTCGCCCGCGATGTCTCGCTCCTGATGCAGACCGAAGTCGGCGAGGCGTTCGAACCGTCGGCGCCCGGCCGCGGCGGCTCGTCGACGCTGCCGCACAAGCGCAATCCGGTCGGCGCGGCGCAAATCCTCGCGGCCGCGACGCTGGCGCCCGGCCTCGTCGCCGGCATGCTCTCGGGCATGGTGCAGGAGCACGAACGCGCGCTCGGCGGCTGGCAGGCCGAGTGGGTGGCGCTTCCGCAATTGTTTCTGCTCGCTTCCGGCGCCGCCACGCGTCTCGCCGAAATCGGCAAGGGCCTCGAGGTGAATGTCGAACGCATGCGCGCCAATCTCGACGCGACCGGCGGCCTGATCATGGGCGAGGCCGTGCAGATGGCGCTTGGCGAGAAGCTCGGCCGGCTCGAGGCGCACGATCTCCTGGAGGCGGCAAGCAAGCGCGCCGCGAGCGAAGGCAGCCATCTCAAGGACATGCTCGCGGAAATTCCCGCGATTGCCGAGGCGATCCCCGTTGATCGCCTCAACGCGCTGTTCGATCCCCTCGCCTATCTCGGCAGCGCCGAGGAATTCATCGAGCGCGCGCTGAAGAGCGTCGATCGCACATTGGCAGGTTCCCAATCCGCGCCCAAGCAACCGAAGCAATCCAAGAAAAGGAAACGCTGATGCCCGTTATCGATGCCGACGGCACGCCCATCAATGTGATGATCGAGGGGAATGCCGACGCGCCCGTGCTCGTGTTCTCGAATTCACTCGGCACCGATCTCCACATCTGGGACGAGCAAGCGAAAGCGATGTCCAAGCACTTTCGGGTCATCCGCTACGACCAGCGCGGCCACGGCAAATCCGGGGCGCCGGACGGCGCCTACTCGATCGAGCGCCTCGGCCGCGACGTGCTCGCGATCCTCAACTCGCTCGACATTCCGCACATGCATTTCTGCGGCCTCTCCATGGGCGGGATGACCGGCATGTGGCTCGGCCGCTTCGCGCCCGCCCGCATCGAAAAGCTTGTGCTGTCCAACACCGCGCCGAAGAGCCAGACGCCCGACTCGTGGAACATGCGCATCAAGGCCGTCCTCTCGAAAGGCATCGGCGCAATTGCCGACGCGGTGCTCGGCATCTGGTTCACCAAGGAATTCCGCGCGAGCGACCCGAGGACGGTCGCGCGCATGCGCGAGATGATGGTCGCGACCAACCCGCAGGGCTATGCCGGCTGCTGCGCCGCCATCCGTGACATGGACCAGCGCTGGGGCATCGGCGACATCAAGCAGCCGACCCTCATCATCGCCGGCAAGGAGGACAACGCGACGCCGCTTTCACAATCGGAATTCATGGCGAGCCGCATTGTCGGCGCCCAACTCACGGTCCTCAAGGCCGGGCACATCTCGAACGTCGAGCAAGTCGCGCCCTTCACCGCCGCGCTGGAAAAATTTCTCGTAAAAGGATGACGGCCATGGACGAACGCGAACGCTTCGATCTCGGCACCAGGAAACGGCGGAAGGTGCTGGGCGACGCCTGGGTCGACAAGTCGAACGCGAAGAAGACCGAATTCAACGCCGAATTTCTCGACCTCATCTCCCGCTACGCGTGGGGCGAGATCTGGACGCGGCCCGGCCTCGACGACCGCACGCGACGGCTCCTCGTGCTCGGCTCGATGATCGCGCTCGGCCGCTGGGAAGAATTCAAGCTGCATGCCCGCGCTGCCGTAGTGGAAGGAAGCATTTCCAAGAACGACATCAAGGAAGTGATCATGCAGCAGGCAATTTATTGCGGCGTGCCTGCCGCCAACACGGCGTTCCACACCGCCGAAGCGACGTTCGCCGAGATCGAAAAAGGCGGCTAGTTCAGTTTACGTCGCTCGCCGCGCGTGTGCGCACGGCCGCGCCGCGGAATGCCTGCGGCGTCGTGCCGGTCTGCTTCTTGAAGAAGCGCCCGAAGTGCGACGGATCGGCGAACGCGAGATCGTAAGCGATTTCGCCGACGGTGAGTTGCGTGAACACGAGCTGGCGCTTGGCTTCGGTCAAGATCCGCTGGCGCAGGAGGTGGCCGGCCGTGACGCCGGTCGCGCGCTTGACGTGATCGTTCAGCCGGTCGGGCGTCATCGCGAGCTTGCCGGCGAAGAAGCCGATATTTCGCTCGGTGCGGAAGTTCGCCTCGATCAGCCGCCGCAACTCCTCCACCGTCGGATCTGCGGCAGTCAGCGTCACCGAGCCGGATCGATTGCGGCTCGCCGCGAGCCGCGCGACTTCGATGCCGATCAGCGCAAGATAGGAACGCGCCGCCACCTCGTAGCCTTCGCGCGCGAGCGATGTCTCCTCGAACAGTTCGCGGCAGAGACGCGCGAGCCTAGTCACGTCTTCCGGCCGGCTGAACGAAAGCAGCGGATTCGCCGCAATCGACCGCAGCCGCGCGAGCGCGGCATTGCCGTTCTCTCCCAGCGCGCTTGCCACGTCCTCGGTGAAGCTGACGACAAAACCCTCCGTCACCTCCGGGCGGAAGCGGAAGCCGTGCGCCACCGTCGGTGAAAGCACGATCACGGCCGGCGCTTCAAAGCGGATCGAATCCGCTTCGAGATCGAGCGTCCCGCCGCCGCTTTCGACCAGCAAAATTTGGAACAGGTTTCGATGTCGGTGCGGGCTGATGGTCCAATGATGGATCGACGAGCGGGACGAGATCGTCTCCGCATGCACGAAGTCGAACGCCTGATCGTCCGGCGGATCGCCGTAGAGATGGAACAGCGGAAGCGTCGCGGCGCGGGCCATGGCGCATCATAGGCCAGCGCGCCCGGCGAGAACACGCTGCACCGCCGCAAACAAAAAGCCCCGCCATTGGCGGGGCCTTTCGTTTCTTCGGCGTTTGCCGGCGTGAATTAACGCTGCTTGTTCTGTTGGCCGCCTTGCTGACCGCCCTGCCCGGGCTGCTGTTGCTGCTGGCCGGGCTTCGGGTTGCCGCCCTGCTGCTGGCCGGGCTTCGGGTTGCCGCCCTGCTGCTGGCCGGGCTTCGGATTGTTCTGGTCCTGTTGCGGATTCTGGTTCTGTTTGCGCGGATCTTGGTTGGTCATGCTTAACTCCATGGGGTGTTCCCAGTTGAACACAACGCATGGCGCGCGACTCTGTTCCGCAAGGCAAACTCGCTCGCCGCGCAAGTTTAATATTCGACGAATCTATGGCGGAAAATGCGGAATGGAACCGAGCGCCGTCAACGGTTCCCACGGAAACCCGTCAGAGCTCCTTGTATGCGCGCTCGTGATAGACGAGCGCAGGCACGGCTTCCCCTTCGCGCACGGCGACCACGCCGCAGAAATATACGTTGTGCGAGGCGACCGGCTTCCACTCGATCACACGGCAATCGAGACTAACGACCGCGGACATCAAAACCGGCGCGCTTGTGATGAGCTTCGACCACTCGCCTTGCAGGAAACGCTGCGCGCCATAAAGGCCGGTGCGTCCCGCGAATACGTCCGCGATCGCGTCGTCTCCCGCGCGCAAGGTGTTCACGCACAGCACGCGGTTTTCGTGCAGCGCCGTCGTCACGCGGCTGCGGTGATTGAGGCAGACGAGAAGCGTCGCCGGCTGATCCGACACCGAGCTCACCGCCGTCGCGGTGAAGCCGTGTTTGCCGCCGGACCCGTCCGTCGTCACCACGTGCACGGCTGCGCCGAGCCGCGACATCGCCTCGCGAAAAACTCTCGGGTCAACCGTCGCGAAGTCCATCATCGGCTCGGCGGTGAACGCACCGCCGGTCGCGTCGTCGGGTCTTTGCTCGTGCCAGCTCATGACGTGATCCTAGCACCAGCGCCTTAGCGGAGAATGAATGGAGACTATTCCGCAGCGCGCATGAGCCCTTCCGGATTGATCCAGGTATCGTCCTGCCAGCCGTTTTCGTCGTAGTCGGCCATGCAGCGGTCCACGAGCGCCATCATCTGATCCATGCTGCCGTTCCGCCGCGAGCCGATCAGCGTCTGGATGCGGATGTCCTCGTGGTTCCCCGCGTAGTTGCGCTCGTACAGTTCGTGCCGGCCGCCGAATTCGGTGCCGACCGCATCCCACAAGAGCTTCATGACCTTGATCCGCTCCTTGTAGCCAACCCCATGCGAGCCGCGCACGAAGCGCGCGAGATACGGATCGATCTCCGGATTCTTGAAGTCCTTCGCCGACGACGGCAGATAGATCAGCGCCGAGGCGATGATCTTCTCGACGATCTCCTTGACGCGCGGCCAGGCGTCCGGCGCGAACACGCGGTAGGATTGCGCCGCCTGCAAATTCGGCAGCATCGCGTCGCCGACCCATTTCAGGGGCGCATTTGCCATGCAATCCGACAGCGACCAGAACAGATTGCGCCAGGCGACCACCTCGCCGAGCATCGCCTGATTGCCGCGAAATTCGTCGCCTCCGGTCGCGTGCAGCGCCTTGGCAACCAAGCCCGCCATGAAATCCATTTTCACCGCAAAGCGCGTGCAGCCCTGAAAGCAGAAATTCTGCAGGAACCCGGATTGCAGATGAAAATTGAGGATCTTCTCCGTGTCGCGATAGACGAGCACGTCCTCCCAGGGGATCAGCACCTTGTCGAGCACGAAGATCGCGTCGTTCTCGTCGAAGCGTGACGACAGCGGGTAGTCGTAGGGCGTCCCCAGCGTGGTCGCGATCTGCTCGTACGACGTGCGGCAGAAAAGTTTCACGCCGAGCGCGTCCATCGGCATGATGAACATGATCGCGAGATCGGGATCGGCGACGGCGCTCGCCGCGTTCTGGCCGAGGAAATTGTAGTGCGTGAGCGCGGCCGACGTCGCCACGACCTTGGCGCCGGAGACGATCACGCCCGCGTCGGTCTCCTTCTGTATCGTGACATAGACGTCCTTCACCTCGTTCGTCGGGCGCCCGCGATCTACCGGTGGATTGACGATCGCGTGGTTCATGAAGAGCACAGCTTCCTGCGCGCGCTTGGCCCAACGCCGGGCGTTGTCGGCGAACCTGCCGTAGTACTCGGCGTTCGCCCCGAGCGTGTTCATCAGCGACGCCTTGTAGTCCGGCGTCCGCCCCATCCAGCCATAGGTCATGCGCGACCATTCGGTGATGGCGCGTTGCTGCGCGACGAGGTCTTCGCGTGACTTCGCGGGCCGGAAAAATTTGTGCGTGAAGCCGCCCGAGCCCGTGTCGGTCGGCGAAGTGAGCACATCCTTCATCTTCGGATCGTGCAGCGCGTCGTAAAGGCGCGCGAGCGTCCGCACCGAATTGCGGAAGGCCTCGTGCGCGGTCACGTCCTTGACGCGCTCGCCGCTGATGTAGACCTGCCGGTCGTCCCTGAGACTCTCGATATATTCTTTCCCGGTGAAGGGACGGGCCTTCCCGGCGATGGCGTCCTCTGGCCTGCGCGACGTCATGCAATGCTCCTCGCGGCCAACTTGCGCCGGCCTGAATTCCCGGATTTGCAGTCTTTATACTCCTCGATCGCGGCGGAAGGTATGGCCGCGGGAAATCGCGGAACCGTCTCCGCTGCGTCGCGGCTCCGTGACCCCGCCGCTGCGCGCATTCCAGCATTTGTCGCCACCCGCCCGCCGCGCTACACCTTGAGCGTGCCGAACCCGGACGAGCGCGCCGCCCCGGCGGACCGCATAGAAATCCGCATCGGTATCAGGGGAGTACGGGACGCGTGGATTATTTCTTTCAGCAGCTTATCAACGGGCTGACGCTCGGCTCGATCTATGGATTGATCGCCATCGGTTACACGATGGTCTACGGCATCATCGGTATGATCAATTTCGCCCACGGCGACATTTTCATGGTCGGCGCCTTCCTTGCTCTGATCGCCTTTCTCGCGCTGGTCGCGATCGGCATCACTGCGGTGCCCGTAGCGCTGCTGCTCGTCCTGTTGATCGCCATGGCGCTGACCGCCCTCTATGGCTGGACGGTCGAGCGTTTCGCCTATCGCCCGCTCCGCGGCTCGTCCCGGCTCGCACCGTTGATCTCAGCGATCGGCATGTCGATCGCGTTGCAAAATTACGTGCAACTCGCCCAAGGCGCGCGCGTGAAGCCCCTGCCGCCGCTCGTGACCGGCGGCTACACGCTCATGGATAGCGGCGGCTTTGCCGTGCAAATCTCGAACATCCAGATCATCATCATCATGGTCACGGTCGCGATCATGCTCATATTCTCCTGGATTGTCTCCGCGACGCGGCTCGGACGCGACATGCGCGCCTGCGCGCAGGATCTGAAAATGGCCGCGCTCGTCGGCGTGGATACCGATCGCACGATTTCGCTGACGTTCGTCATCGGCGCGGCGCTCGCGGCGGTCGCCAGCGTGATGTTCCTGCTCTACTACGGCGTGATCGATTTCTTCATTGGCTTCGTCGCCGGCGTGAAGGCGTTCACCGCGGCCGTGCTCGGCGGCATCGGCTCGCTCCCGGGCGCGATGCTCGGCGGCCTTCTTATCGGATTGATCGAAACGTTCTGGTCGGCATACTTTTCACTCCAGTATAAGGACGTTGCCGCCTTCGTCGTGCTTGTCCTGGTATTGATTTTCATGCCGACCGGCATCCTCGGCCGGCCGGAAGTCGAAAAAGTCTGAGCGAAGCCGCCCGCTCATGTCGCCCGCGAATGCAAGCGCAAGACGCGGCCAGGCAAGCGTCGATCTCGTGGGCGCACTCAAGGATGCCGCGCTCGCCGCGCTCGTCGCGTTCGGGCTTTTTTCATTCATCCTCGGTCTTCGCACCGAACAAGGTCCGACCGGCCAGCTTGAGCTGATCCCAAGACCGGCATTGCTCTCGACCGCGGTCGCGCTGGTGTTCGTCGGCCGCTTTTTGATCGCGCTTTTCTTCCGCCAAGGCCACATCCCCGACCCGGCCGCGATCGTCCCGAACGCCATCCGCGCCAGGCTCACCTATCTCGGCAGTTTCCTCGGAGCGTTCCTGCTCGTCTTCGCGATCGCCATCCCGTTTCTCTTCTACTCCGATCGCTACCTTCTCGATCTCTCGATCCTCGTGCTCACCTACGTGATGCTGGGATGGGGATTGAACATCGTGGTGGGCCTCGCGGGCTTGCTCGACCTCGGCTATGTCGCCTTTTACGCCGTCGGCGCCTATTCCTATGCGCTGCTCGCGCAGAACTTCGGACTATCGTTCTGGATCTGCCTGCCGCTCGCGGGAATTCTCGCGGCATTCTGGGGAATCCTGCTCGGCTTCCCGGTGCTGCGCCTGCGCGGCGATTATCTCGCCATCGTGACGCTCGCCTTCGGCGAGATCATTCGCATCGTGCTGCTCAACTGGCAGGATTTCACGGGCGGGCCGAACGGCATTTCAGGCATCCCTCGGCCTTCGTTTTTCGGAATACCTTTCACCGAAGGCGAGAACGGATTTGCCGCCACCTTCGGTCTCGAATTCAATCCGAGCCATCGCGTCGTGTTTCTGTTCTATGTGATCCTCGCCCTCGCCCTGCTCACAAATTTCGTGACGATCCGGCTACGCCGCCTGCCGATCGGCCGCGCCTGGGAAGCGCTGCGCGAGGACGAAATCGCCTGCCGCTCGCTCGGCATCAACACAACGCACACCAAGCTCACCGCCTTCGCCATGGGTGCGATGTTCGGCGGCGTCGCCGGCGGTTTTTTCGCCACGCGCCAGGGTTTCATCAGCCCGGAATCGTTCACGTTCCAGGAATCTGCATTGATCGTGGCGATCGTCGTCCTGGGCGGGATGGGCTCGCAGCTCGGCGTCGCGGTCGCCGCAGTCGTGATGGTCGGCGGCTTCGAGTTGTTCCGTGAGTTCGAGCAATTTCGCATGGTGGTGTTCGGGCTGGCGATGGTGGCGATCATGGTCTGGCGCCCGCGCGGGCTCGTGACCGAACGCGTTCCCTCGGTCTATCTGACGAAACAGAAGCCGATTCCGGCAAAAATTCTTGAACAGGCCCGCAAATGATCGGGCGCGGGCGAGACGTCCTTCTCGATGTTGACCATCTCACGATGCGCTTTGGGGGCCTCGTTGCCGTCAACGACCTGTCGTTCGAGGCTCGGCGCGGCGAGATCACCGCCATCATCGGTCCGAACGGCGCGGGCAAAACGACCGTCTTCAATTGCATCACCGGATTTTATCAGCCGACCGAGGGCATGATCCGGCTCATGCATCCGGACGGATCGGAATTCTTGCTCGAACGCTTGTTCGACTTCCGCATTGCGCAACGCGCCCGCGTGGCGCGCACGTTCCAAAATGTTCGCCTGTTCCCGGGCATGACCGTGCTCGAAAATCTTCTGATCGCGCAGCACAACACGCTCATGCGCGCATCCGGGTTCACGTTCTTCGGGCTGCTCGGTCTGCCGGTCTACACTCGCGCGGAGCGCGCGGCGATCGAACAGGCCCGCCATTGGCTCGACAAGATCGGCCTGCACGGCCGCGCCGACGATCCCGCGGGTGATCTGCCCTATGGCGCGCAGCGCCGCCTCGAAATCGCGCGCGCCATGTGCGCGGACCCGGAGTTGCTTTGCCTCGACGAACCGGCAGCCGGGCTCAATCCGCGCGAGTCGAACGAGCTGAGCGGCCTCCTGGTCCAGATACTCGCCGAGACCGGCACGTCGATCCTGCTGATCGAGCATCATATGCATGTGGTGATGGGAGTCTCTCACCACGTCGTCGTGCTCGACTACGGGCGGAAGATAGCCGACGGCACTCCGGAGGCGGTGCGCAACGATCCGAGAGTGATCGCCGCCTATCTCGGGGTCGAGGAGGAAGAAATCGAAACCGCGATCGAGGAGACCGGCGCATGAGCGCGCGCCCGTTGCTCGAAATCCACGGGGTCAAGACCTTTTACGGTAACATCATGGCCCTTGCCGGCGTGTCCCTGGAAGTGCACGAGGGCGAGATCGTAACGCTGATCGGCGCGAACGGCGCCGGCAAATCGACGCTGATGATGACGATTTGCGGCACGCCGCAGGCGCGCGAGGGAACGATCGTCTTCGACGGGCGCGATATCACGCGGCTCCCGACCCACGAAATCGTCCGCTCGCGCATCGCCCAGGCGCCCGAAGGCCGGCGCATATTCCCGCGCATGACCGTTTTCGAAAATCTGCAGCTCGGCGCGGAAATTACCGATCCCGAGTATCTTGAAGAAGATCTGAAGCACGTCTTCCGGCTGTTTCCGATCCTCGCCGAACGGCGCGATCAGCGCGGCGGCACGCTGTCCGGCGGTGAGCAGCAGATGCTGTCGATCGCCCGCGCCCTCATGGGCCGTCCCCGGCTGCTCCTGCTCGACGAGCCCTCGCTCGGACTTGCGCCGCTCCTCGTGCGGCAGATCTTCGGCGCGATCCGCGAACTCAATGAGCGCGACCGATTGACCATCTTCCTCGTCGAGCAGAACGCGCATCATGCGCTCAAGCTCGCGCACCGAGGCTATGTGATGGTGAATGGACAAATCACCCTGCAAGGCACCGGCCGCGAGTTGCTGGCGCGACCCGAAGTGCGCGAGGCGTATCTCGAGGGCCGCGAGCGGCCGGCGGAGGTCTGATGGACGGCCTGTACGCAACCGAGACCTTCATGCAGGTCCTGTTCGTGACCGGTGTCCTCGGCGGGGGGGCGGCCTGGGCCACCGGGCGCGCCCTCGCCGAGACCTGGCGGCCTTATTGGCAGATGATCGTCTATACGGTGCTGCTCGGCGGCGCGGTGCGATTTGTGCATTTTGCCCTGTTCGACGCCGAATTGCTGTCGGTTCCCTCTTATGCTGCCGACATGCTCTATCTTCTTGCCGTTGGAAGCCTTTCTTGGCGCCTGACCCGCGCGCGCCGGATGGTTACCCAGTATCGCTGGCTCTACGAGCGCACCGGCCCCATGACCTGGCGGGAGCGGCCGGCCGCGGGCCGCTCAAAAGATTGATTCGCTATCGGGATGACATCCGGCGAAAATCCGCCAAGATAGGCTCAGGCACTACGGGATAGCCCTCGGCGCCGTTGGGGAAACGCAGTCTGTTGCAACGGGAGAAGCAAATGAAAAAAACTTGGGTCGCCGGTTTCGCGCTTGGCGCGGGCCTCATGCTCGGCGGCGGCGCGGCCGCACAGGATATTACGATCGGTATGGCCGGCCCCATCACCGGTCAGTACGCGGCGTTCGGAACGCAATTCAAGAACGGCGCCGAACTCGCGGTCGCCGACATCAACGCGGCCGGCGGTGTGCTCGGCCGGAAGCTCAAGCTTGAGATCGGCGACGATGCCTGCGATCCGAAGCAGGCGCGCGCGGTCGCCGAAAAATTCGCCAGTGCGAAAGTGCCCGTGGTGATGGGGCACTTCTGCTCGTCGTCGTCGATCCCCGCCTCCGAGCCCTACGCCGAGTCCGGCATCCTCCAGATCACGCCGGCCTCGACCAATCCCCAATTCACTGAGCGCGGCCTCTGGAACACGTTCCGCGTATGCGGACGCGACGACCAGCAGGGCGGGGTCGCCGGCGAATATCTCGCCAAATCCTACAGGGACAAGAAGATCGCCCTCCTCCACGACAAGTCCACTTACGGCAAGGGTCTCGCCGACGAAACCAAGGCGGCGCTCAACAAGCTCGGCGTGAAGGAAGCGATGTACGAAGCCTATACGCAAGGCGACAAGGACTTCACCGCGCTCGTCTCCAAGATGAAGGCGGCGAACATCGACGTCGTCTTTCTCGGCGGCTATCACACCGAGGGTGGCCTCATCCTGCGCCAGATGCGCGACCAGGGGATGAAGACGGCACTTGTCGGCGGCGACTCTCTGGTCACCAACGAGTTCTGGGCGATCACCGGCACCGCCGGCGAAGGCGTCCGCATGACCTTCGGTCCCGATCCGCGCAAGAAGCCGACCGCCGCTGCGGTCGTGAAGAAGTTCAAGGAAAAGGGCATCGATCCGGAGGGCTACACGCTCTACATGTATGCCGCACTTGAGATCTGGGTCGATGCGGTCAAGAAGGCAGGCACCACGGACCCGAAGAAGGTTGCGGAAACGATCCGCGCCGGCAAGTGGAGCACTGTCATAGGCGATCGCTCCTACGACAAGAAGGGCGATATCACCACGCTCGACTATGTCTGGTACGTCTGGAACAAGGACGGCAGTTACGCGGAGACCGGAGCGGCGACCAACTGACTTCGCGTCGCGGCAAGACGGAAGCCCGCCTCACGGCGGGCTTCTTTTTTCAGCCGAACGTCTGCAACACCGGGAATGTCTCGAGCAGCCAGTAGCTCGCCTGCGTGACCCACCCCATCAGGAACGCGATGCCGGTCAGCACCAGCAGAGCGCCCATTACTCTCTCGACGAGGTAGAGCCGGTCGCGCACGCGGCCGAGCATCTTGACGAACGGGCCGATCGCGAACGCCGCCAGCACGAACGGTATGCCGAGGCCGAACGAATAGACGGCGAGCAGCCCCGCGCCCTTGGCGACCGTCGACTCCGACGCGGCCACCGCGAGAATCGCCGCGAGCACCGGGCCGATGCAGGGCGTCCAGCCGAACGCGAACGCGAGTCCCATGGCATAGGCGCCTGAAAGCCCGACGGGCTTTGCCACGTCGAGCCGCGCCGTGCTGTGCAGGAACGGCAGCCGGAACAGTCCAAGAAAGTGCAATCCCATGGCGAGAATCGCGATTCCGGCGACGATCGACAGCACGTCTGAATAAGCGCGCAACAACCCGCCGACTGCCGAAGCGCCGGCACCCAAGGCAACGAATACGGTCGAAAAGCCGGCAACGAACACGACCGCCGTCGTCACCTCACGTCGCGCCACGAGCGCGCTCGGCTCCCTTGCGACGACGTGCTCGAACGTGGTGCCGGCGAGAAAGCACAAGTATGGCGGCACCAGCGGCAGTACGCAGGGCGAAACGAAACTGATGAGCCCGGCGAACAGCGCGAGCGGTATCGGGACATCGGCCATGGTCGCCTAGATGCGGGGTAGCGACCCGCCGACGCAAGCCCCCTACTCGCTAATTGATTTACCGTGATCGCCTGAAGCCCGCGGCGCGACGATTGACGCATACCCTGAAATCGTCTCCGGTTGCCGCCGTGAAGAACCTGATCACCGACGTTCCTGGATTGCGCGTCGGCCACGCAGCCGACGCGAAGCTCGGCTCCGGCGTGACGGCAATCGTGTTCGACGAGCCGGCGATCGCTTCCGTCGACCTGCGCGGCGGCGGGCCCGGCACGCGCGAGACCGATCTGCTCGATCCGGTGGCCACGGTTGAGCGCATCGACGCGATTACGCTCTCCGGCGGCTCCGCCTTCGGGCTCGATGCCGGCGCGGGCGTGATGGCGTTTCTCGCCGAGCAGGGACGCGGCTACGCAGTCGGCAATGCCCGTGTGCCGATCGTTCCGGGCGCGATCCTGTTCGATCTCCTCGGCCCGGGCGACAAGAACTGGGGCCGCTATCCGCCCTATCGCGAGCTCGGTCTCGCGGCGGCGGCAGCCGCGGGCGCAGACTTTACGCTCGGCAGCTTCGGCGCCGGCACCGGCGCGACGACGCAGAATCTCAAGGGCGGCATCGGATCGGCGTCGGCGCGGACGCCGACCGGCCACGTCGTTGGCGCAATCGCCGCAGTCAACGCAGCAGGCCGCGCGACTGTCGGCGACGGTCCGCATTTCTGGGCCGCGCCGTTTGAAAGTAGCAAGGAATTCGGCGGACTCGGAATGCCGTCACCTCTGCCGGTCAATGCTCACGCACTGCATTTGAAGG
Organism: Xanthobacteraceae bacterium; assembly: GCA_040901465.1. Lineage (GTDB taxonomy): Bacteria > Pseudomonadota > Alphaproteobacteria > Rhizobiales > Xanthobacteraceae > JAUSIF01. The sequence continues at coordinate 80,648 of JBBDYN010000015.1, read as the reverse complement.
GCGCGCCGCGAACCAACACCACGCTCTGCGTCGTCGCCACCGACGCCGCGCTCACCAAGCCGCAAGCGGCACGCCTTGCGATCATGGCAACGGCCGGCCTCGCCCGCGCGATCGTGCCCGTCTTCTCTCCGCTCGACGGCGATGTTGTCTTCGCCGCTGCCACCGGCCGAAGGCCGCTGGCTGATCCGATCCGCGACCTTGCCGCGATTGGCGCCGCTGCCGCCGCCTGCGTTGCACGCGCGGTTGCGCGGGGAGTGTATGAGGCAACAGCGCTGCCATTCCCCGGCGCGATGCCGAGCTGGCGCGAAAATTTCAGGAGCTAAAACCGATCGGCGCGGAACGGCCGCGGGTCCACGAACGGCTTCGCCCCGGTCATCATCTCCGCGAGCACTCGCCCGGTCGGCGGCCCGAGCGTGAACCCGAGATGCGAATGGCCGAATGCGAGCCAGAGCCGGTCGCGCCCCGGCGCCTTGCCGATCACCGGCAACGAATCCGGCACCGAGGGCCGCGATCCCATCCAGGGTTTGTCGTCGAGCATTTCGCCGAGCGGAAACAGCTCACGCGCCATTGGCACCGTGCGCGCGATCTGCACCGGCGTCGGCGGCGCGTTGCGCTGCGCGAACTCGACGCCGGTCGTGATGCGGATGCCGCGGTCCATGGGCGCGAGCGCATAGCCGCCGTCCATGTCGAGCACCGCTGTCCCGAGCGTGGCGTTTCCTGCGGGCGCGAGATGGATGTGATACCCGCGCTTTACCGCGAACGGCACGCGCACGCCGAACTTCGACGCGACATCCATGCTCCACGGTCCGAGCGCGATCACGACGCGATCCGCGTCGACCGGCCCCGCATCGGTCTCGACGCGCCAGCCGCCCGCATATTCGTGCAGCGTCCGCGCGTCCCCTTTGACGAACACGCCGCCGAGTCTTTGAAACAGCGCCGCGTAGGATTTCGTCAGCGCACCTGGATCAGGAGAACTTCCCGTCTCCGGCCAGAACATCGCGTTGCGAAACACGGGACGCAGGTGCGGCTCGATCGCGAGCGCCGCATCGCGGTCGAGCAGCTTGTAAGGAACGCCGAGCTTGTCGGCGAGCGCTCGATCGCCCACGGTCTCGCAAAATCCGTGCTCGCTGCGGAATACCTTCAGCCAGCCGCTCTTGCGCACGAGCCGCGGCACGCCCGCTTCAGCCGCGAGCGCCGCGTGTTCTTCCGGCGCCGCCGCAAGCAGCGGCCGCAAGGCGCGGGCCGACGCATCGAGCCGGTCAGGCCGCGACTCCGCCCAATAGCGCAGGAGAAATGGCGCAAGTCCCGGGAGCGCAGACCAGTGAAAGTGACTCTGCGGCGAAAGGCCGAGCACGTGCTTCGCGAGCTCGCGCACGCTGCGCGGGAATGCGATCGGCAACATCCGGCTCGCTTCGATCATGCCGGCGTTGCCGTAGGACGTCTCCTCGCCCGCGCCGCGCCGATCGACGAGCGTCGTCGCGATTCCCCTTTTGGCAAGATGCGCGGCAACCGAGGCGCCGATCATCCCGGCTCCCAGCACCAGCACTTCACTGCGCGGCACCGCGTTTCCTTTCTTCGAATCCTCGCGTAGACGATATTGCGCGGGCCGCCGCGCGAGTACAACGCGCGGTCGGCGCCCGCTGCGGAGGGGAATATGGGGATTGCGGCCCGCGCTGGCGAGGCGCTCGCCTGGCTTGGCCGTCAGGGCCCGCCCGCGGTGGCGGCGAGCATTTTTGTCGGCCTCGCCGTGCCAGCGCTCGCGGCATTGTTTAAGCCGCTCGTCGGTCCGACAATCTTCTGCCTGCTCGTGCTCGCCTTCCTGCGCGTGGAGCCGACGGCGCTACGCGATGAATTCGCGCGCCCGCGTCTCGTTCTGCTCGCGACGCTGTGGATGATGGTAGCGACGCCGCTGATCCTCGGCCTCGCCTATGCGGCGTTCGGGCGTGGAGAAATCTGGCGTGAATTGTCGCTCGCCCTCATCATGCAGGCGGCCGCGCCGCCGATTACCTCAGCGCCCGCCTTCGTCGCTCTCGTTGGCCTTGACGTGGCCCTCGCGCTCGCCGTGCTGATCACGACGCACGCGGTGACGCCGCTGAGCGCGGCGTATTTCGCCGCACTGTTCGCACCTGACGCCCTGCCCATCGATGCCACCGCACTCGCGATCCGGCTCGCCCTTTTTCTGGGCGGCGCGTATCTCGTGGCCCGACTGATCCGCCAGGTCGCCGGCTCGGCTCGCGTGCCAGGCTGGCGCGCGCAGATCGACGGCGTGAATGTGATCCTGCTGTTCGTATTCGCTGCCGCCCTCATGGAGAGCGTGTCGGCCAAGATGTTCACTGAGCCCGCACTCGTGTTCGCGCTTATTGCTTTGAGCTTCGTCATCACCTTCGGCCTCATGACCGCGACCACGCTGCTGTTCTGGCCGGCCGGCGCCGAGCGCGCGCTATCGCTCGGCATGGCGAGCGGCACGCGCAACATGGGCCTGATGCTTGCCGCCGCGAGCGGAGTGTCGGACGTGGTCTGGCTCTACTTCGCCGTGGCCCAGTTCCCCATCTATCTCGCGCCCCAGATCTTGTCCCCATTGGTTAGCCGTATTTTGCGGTCGCGATTGCCGCCTCCCCGATGAGCGTGGTACCTGCGGGGCGGATAGCCATGCCGAGTCGTCCCCTGCTCGTCGCGCCCTCGATCTTGGCCGCGGATTTCGCGCGCCTCGGCGACGAAGTGCGCGCCGTGGAAACCGCCGGCGCCGACTGGATCCACGTCGACGTCATGGACGGGCACTTCGTGCCGAACATTTCCATGGGCCCGGCTGTCGTGCGGGCAATCCGCCCCATGACCAAGAAACCGCTCGACGTCCACCTGATGATCGCGCCGGCCGATCCATATCTCGAAGCCTTCGCCAAGGCCGGCGCCGACGTGATCACGATCCATCCCGAGGCGGGCCCGCATCTGGAGCGCTCGCTCTCGGTTATCCGCGCGCTCGGCAAGCGCGCCGGCGTAGCGCTCAATCCGGCGACGCACGAGAACACGATCGAGCATGTGCTCGACAAGGTCGACCTCGTCCTGGCGATGACGGTCAATCCCGGCTTCGGCGGGCAATCCTTCATTCCGGCGATGATCGACAAGATCCGCGCGCTGCGACAAATGATCGGCGCCCGGCCGATCGATCTCGAGGTTGACGGCGGCATCACGCCCGAGACCGCGCCCGCGGTTGTCGCGGCCGGCGCGAATGTTCTTGTCGCAGGCTCGGCCGTATTCAAGGGTGGCAAGCCCGAGATTTATCGCAAGAACATTTCCGCGATCCGCAACGCGGCGGCACTCGCCCGCGGTGAAGCGGCTTAGGATGATCCCGCGCTACAGCCGGCCCGAGGCCGCCGCGATCTGGTCTCCCGAGACAAAATTCCGCATCTGGTTCGAGATCGAGGCCTACGCTGCCGAAGCCATGGCCGAGCTCGGCTTGATCCCCAAGGAGGCCGCGAAGAAAATCTGGGACAAGGGCAAGACGGCAAAGTTCGACGTCGCCCGCATCGACGCGATCGAGCGCGAGGCGCGCCACGACGTCATCGCCTTCCTCACGCATCTCGCCGAGATCGTCGGACCCGAGGCGCGCTTCGTGCATCTCGGCATGACGTCTTCGGACGTTCTCGACACTTGTTTTGCGGTTCAGCTCACGCGCGCTGCCGACTTGCTCGACGCCGATCTCGATCGGCTGCTCGGCGCGCTCAAGCGCCGCGCGCTCGAGCACAAGAACACCGCGTGCGTTGGCCGCTCGCACGGCGTCCACGCGGAGCCCACGACCTTCGGGCTGAAGCTCACCGCTGCCTACGCCGAATTCTCGCGCGCCCGTGCGCGCCTTGCGGCGGCGCGGCGCGAGATCGCCACCTGCGCCATCTCCGGCGCGGTCGGCACGTTCGCGCATGTCGATCCGCGCGTGGAGGCCCATGTCGCGAAGAAACTCGGTCTCGAGCCGGAGCCGGTCTCGACCCAGGTAATCCCGCGCGACCGCCACGCCATGTTCTTCGCCACCCTCGGCGTGATCGCCTCCTCCGTCGAGCGTCTCGCCACCGAAATCCGTCACCTGCAGCGCACCGAGGTGCGCGAAGCCGAGGAATATTTCGCCGCCGGCCAGAAGGGCTCCTCGGCCATGCCGCACAAGCGCAATCCGGTGCTCACGGAAAATCTCACCGGGCTCGCTCGCGTGGTGCGCGCAGCCGTTACACCGGCACTCGAGAACGTGGCGCTCTGGCACGAGCGCGACATCTCGCATTCTTCGGTCGAGCGCATGATCGGCCCCGATACGACCGTGACCCTCGACTTCGCGCTCGCGCGCCTCGCCGACGTGGTCGACAAGCTGATCGTCTATCCCGAGAACATGAAGCGAAATCTGGATCAGCTCGGCGGCCTCATCCATTCCGAGGACTTGCTCTTGGCGCTCGCCAGGAAGGGCCTCGCCCGCGAGGACGCCTACGCGCTCGTGCAGAAGAATGCGATGAAGGTTTGGACCGAAAAGGCTGATTTCCGGTCGCTCATTGAAGCCGATCTTGAGATCGGCAAGCATTTATCGAAGAAAGAGATCGCTGCCTGCTTCGATCTCAAACATCACCTGGCGCAGGTCGACACGATCTTCGGGCGCGTGTTCGGCTCGCGCGGTTGAAACGGCGGTGCAAGCAATTGCGCCGCGGTTTCAGCCGTAGTCGCTACTTCAAAAATCGAACCAATAGCTCACGCTCGGCGAATAATACGGGCGGGGCGAGCGCTGATAGTACGAGTAGCGTTGCGGATGCGGATCGTAATAACCATAGCGCGGCCCGACGACGATGCCGGGCCGGATCACACTGGTACGCGCGCCACGAAACTCAACAAGGCTGCGCGCGATGAAGCCCTGCTCGGGTCCGTAAGCCGCTGCGCACCACCCACGTTGGCAATCCAACACTTCGATCGGCGCGCCCGCCGGCACCACGGCCTCCACCCGATGATTGATTCCCGGGCCGCTGTGCAAATTGGAAGCCCGCTCGACCGTCGCCGGTGCCGCCAAGGCGACCGCGGCCGTTAGACCGAGAAAGCTCGCGCCGAGAAGCGCGGTTCCAAGCTGAGACGTCATGATCCGTCTCCTGTGAATGGCGCCACCCTGGATGAAAACGCAGGGCAGCCAACGCTGGTTCCCGGCAACGGATTGCAGCAAGCAAACGAAGGGAGGCAGCGCCACAACGCCGCCTCCCTCGATCAATTCACTGCGTCGGCCTCAGCTCCTGTCGCCCCGCTCGCGCCGGCCTTCTGACTCGCGCCGACCTTCTGATCGACCCTGCTGCCGCTGAGGCGCCTGCCGTTGAACCGCGCGCGGCGGACGCGCCTGCTGTTGCGGCCGGACCTGGCGTTCCTGACGTTGCACCTCGCGCCGCTGCTGGATCTGCCGCGGGCGTTCGACTCGGCGCTGCTGCACCACTTCGCGCCGCTCGATCTGCTGCTGCTGCACGTTCTGCCGTTGCTCGGTGCGCCGTTGCTGCACATTCTGCCGCTGTTCGGTCCGCCGTTGCTGCAGATTTTCGCGGCGCTCGGTCTGTCGCTGCTCGACGCGCTGCTTCGACTGCTCGGCTTTCTGCTTGCGCTGCTCGATCAGCTGCTCGCGACGATCATCGGCACGGTCCTCGCGCCGCTCTTTCCTGTCCTCTACGCGTTCCTTGCTACGCTCCATCTGCTCCTTGCGCCGCACCGCCTCCGGCACTGCCTTGTCCTTGCGGTCCGCGTATTCGGCCTTGGTCTCGCGCACACTGTGCCGGGCGTCCTTCGACGCGTTGCTTCGATGCGCCAGACGGGACTCTCGCTTGGAATGGTTGTCCGCGCGCGACTCCGCGCGTGAGTGATGTGCGACGCGAGACTCGCGGCGGCTGTGGAAGTTGCTGTAATAGCGGAAGACGTAGGTCGGGCCGTAGATATAGCCGTTGTAATACTCGTAGTCGGGGAAACTCGCGACGTACGGCACGGTCACTCCGCCGCCGAGCGCGAGCAACGGACGGTAGATAAATCCTTCATAATCGTACCAGCGCGAGAAGCACCATTGGTTGCTGCATTCCTCGACGTCGACGATGCTTCCGCCGGGGATCGTGACCTGAATTGGATATTCCAGTCCGGGTCCCCACCGCAGATTAGCGTTGGCGCCGACTTGCGCCTGAAACGCGTAGGCCGCAGTCCCGGTCATTCCCAGTATCCCGGCGGCGAATGCGATCGATTTCCAACGCGGCAACATCTGACGCTCCTGCGTTCACGCCCCAATGGCGAACGCCACGTGTAGCGCGCTTGTTCCGTGTCGCGACCTTAAAGTTCGGCAATCTAGATGAACGTTTGTTCAGCGAAACGCGCGCCTACGATAAGTGGCGAGCCCCTGCCCCGACGTCCGCAACAATCGAACAGCTTCGGGAAATTTTTCGGCGCGGCGCGCCCAGAAAATCGACGAATTGTTTCGCCTGATCCTTTGCCACCGAGTACGCTCAGCGGCCGGCTTTGATCTCTTCGACCGCCTTGGCCAGCAGATCGTCCATCGCATTGCGGATCTCCTGATCCGAGACCGACTTCAGACCCTTCGCGTCTAGATCCGAACGCACTTTCTTGAATACGTCTTCCTCGCCCGGCCCCTCGAAATCCGCGAGCACGACCGTCTTGGCATAGGCGTCGGCCTCCGCGCCGGAGAGCCCGAGCTTCCCAGCCGTCCAAACACCCAGCAACTTGTTGCGCCGGGCCATCGCCTTGAAGCGCAACTCCTCGTCGTGTGCGAATTTTTTCTCGAAGCCTTCCTCGCGCTTGTCGAAGGTGGTCATTGGCTGGTTGCTCCACGCAAGAGCGGCCGGGAAAAAACCCGCGCCGTGATTTCTTGCATATAGGGCGGCCGCGGCCCGAGCAACAGTCTCCGGGCCGCGGCGGAACCACGCGGCCCGAATAGCACCCGTGGCCTCGCGACTCCGGATGCGAATCGGACCGCCGCCTCGCGCCGCGCCCGGCCCCGATTGTGACAGCGCCTGCGGCGCGCTGCCCACAGGCGTTGCATTGTGCTGGTGGAATCGATCGGCTAGTGTCGCGTTTCGGCCGGTTCAGCGCAGCGAATTTGCCCTGGGTGGGCCGTGTCGCGTCCCGCTACACGCTTCCCGCGGGTGAAACTCACCGGAGTCCTCGCGATCAATGGATTTCCTGAAACCACGGTACACCCCCATGAGCCGACGTCGTCGCATCTACGAGGGCAAGGCGAAAATCCTCTACGAGGGGCCGGAGCCCGCGACCCTGATTCAACATTTCAAGGACGACGCCACCGCCTTCAACAACAAGAAGCACGAGGTGGTGGACGGCAAGGGCGTGCTCAACAACCGCATCTCCGAGTACGTTTTCCAGCGGCTGAACGACATCGGCGTGCCGACGCACTTTATCCGCCGGCTCAACATGCGCGAGCAATTGATCCGCGAAGTCGAGATCATTCCGCTCGAAGTAGTCGTGCGCAATGTCGCCGCGGGCTCGCTCGCCACTCGACTCGGCATCGAGGAAGGTACGCAGTTGCCGCGCTCGATTATCGAATTTTATTACAAGAACGATCAGCTCGGCGACCCGATGGTCTCCGAGGAACACATCACCGCCTTCGGCTGGGCCACGACGCAGGAAATCGATGACATCATAGCGCTCGCGATCCGCGTCAACGATTTCCTCACCGGCCTCTTCCTCGGCGTCGGCATCCGTCTCATTGACTTCAAGATGGAGTGCGGTCGCCTTTGGGAAAACGACATGATGCGCGTCGTGGTGGCCGACGAGATCAGCCCCGACACGTGCCGGCTGTGGGACATGAAGACCAACGAGAAGCTCGACAAGGACCGCTTCCGCCGCGATCTCGGCGGGCTGATCGAGGCTTATACCGAAGTCGCGCGCCGTCTCGGCGTGATGGCGGAGAACGAACCGGTGCAGGGCACCGGCCCTATTCTCGTCAAGAGTTGATCTGTCCCGTGCCGCTCGCGCGCGAAAAAATCTCGTGCGCGCCTCGACCCGGGAGCGCACGGTTGGCGGCGCTTGCCGCATCTATTCGGACCCGCAGACCATGAAGGCGCGCGTCACCGTCACGTTGAAATCCGGTGTGCTCGACCCCCAGGGCAAGGCGATCGAAGGCGCACTGAAGTCGCTCGGCGTCGAGGGCGTGGCAAGCGTCCGCCAGGGCAAGGTGTTCGACGTGGAACTTACCGCGAGCGACCACGTCAAGGCCGAGGCCGCGCTGAAGAGCGCGTGCGAGAAGCTCCTTGCCAATACCGTGATCGAGAATTATCGCGTGGAGCTGCTGGGCTAGCACCGAGAGCGAGTCGCATGTTGCGCAGATTGACATTGTCCCTCGCCTGCTTCGTCGCGCTTTTGCCCGCGATCCACGGGGTCACGGCCGCCAGCGCCCAGAACCTCGACAGCAAGGAGCCGCTGAAGCCGGGCACCTTCCGGCTGAACATGCGTCCGCCGGAACCGGCCAAGTGGAACGTGCAGCGCGACACGAAGACCGCGAAGACGCTTTACACTTGCAAACCGCTCGCCTGCCCCGACACTTTGCGCGTCTCGATTGCCGCTTCGCGTAGCCCAACGCGCAATCCCAATCCGCAGGCGCTGGAAAAGCTCGCTACCGTCGATCTTCCGAAAGCGGCCCGCGCCGCGAGCGCCGCGCGTGAGATCATTTCCGACGGTGCCGAGAAGATCGAGACAATCGTGAGCGAGACCGCGACCTTCCACGGCTTTCCGGCGGTGACGAACCTGACGAAGTATTCTCGCGCGAACTCAGTGGTGTTCAAAGGAACGACGCTCATCTTCGCCGGGCCGGCGATGATCCGCATCGAAGTAACTTCGCCCAACGAGGCGCTGGTGAAGGACACGGCGGACGCCTTCATCGGCGGCATGCAGTTCGAGGAAGGTCCGCCCGCCCAGAAGAAGCCTTCCGGCACTACGATCTGATTTCGCCGACATGAATTCAGTCGTCATCGTTTTCCCCGGATCAAACAGAGAAGGCGACGTCGCACGCGCAATCACCCTCGTGACAGGCAAACGGCCCGCAACAGTCTGGCACGCCGACACCGAGCTCCCGAAGGGCGTCGATCTCGTGGTGCTGCCGGGCGGATTTTCCTATGGCGACTATCTGCGCTGCGGGGCGATTGCCGCGCGCGCTCCGATCATGCAAGCCGTGCGCGCCCACGCGCAAAAGGGCGGACTCGTGCTCGGAATCTGCAACGGATTTCAGATCCTGTGCGAGGCCGGGCTCCTGCCCGGCGTGCTCATGCGCAATGCCGCGCTGAAATTCATGTGCAAGGAAGTCTATTTGCGCGTCGAGCGCTCCGACACGCCGTTCTCGCGCCGCTACAATGCCGGCGACGTGATCCGCGTGCCGGTTGCCCACGGTGAAGGCAATTATATCGCCGACGCGAAAACAATCGCGCGGCTCGAAGGCGACGGTCGCGTGCTGTTCCGCTACACGTCTCCTGAAGGCAATCTCGACCCGAAGTGGAATCACAACGGCTCCACCAATGCCGTCGCCGGAATTCTGTCCGAGCAATTCAATGTCCTTGGCCTGATGCCGCATCCGGAAAATCACGTGGATCCGATCGTCGGCCCGGCCGACGGCCGCGGCTTTTTCGAAAGCATCAAGGGGACGCTGGAAGCCGCGTGAGCGACGTAACAAGAACCAGTCCGACAGAATCCGCGGCCGCTCAGCAGGCAGTAAGATTGCTGTTGCGACAGGCGAAGCAACTTGCCGCCGAGTATTACAGGCTGACTGGCAAGCCGCTGGGAGTAACCGGCGAAGTCGCGGAGTATGAGGCTGCCGAAAAGCTTGGGCTCACGCTTGCCGACGCACGCACGCCATTCTTCGACGCCTTCCATGATGCAGCTGGCGTCCGAGAGCGATTTCAAATAAAGGGGCGCGCGGTTCTGCCGACAAATCGCTGCAAAGCACGAGTGCCGAGGATAAAATGCGAAGGTGATTTTGAAGCGGTGCTGCTGGTGCTTCTTGACAAGTCTACGTTCGAAGCGATCGAAATCTGGAGAGCGGAGCGAGACGCCGTGCGTGAAGGCCTAGTCGCGCCCGGTTCGCGATCAAGAAACGAACGTGGAGCAATGTGTATATCCCAGACAGTTCGTGGGGCTCGGCGCGTGTGGCCGCCGGCAACAATTTGAGATTGATTGCAAGAATGATCCCCAACGAGCCGAAGATCACGCCCGAACTCGTGACCGAGCACGGGCTCAAGCCGGACGAGTACAAGCGCTTCCGCGCGCTCATCGGCCGCGAGCCGAGCTTCACCGAGCTCGGCATCGTTTCGGCCATGTGGAACGAGCACTGCTCTTACAAATCCTCGAAGGTGCATCTGCGCACGCTGCCGACGAAAGCGCCGTGGGTGATCCAGGGCCCGGGCGAGAACGCCGGCGTCATCGACATCGGCAGCGGCCTCGCCTGCGTCTTCAAAATGGAAAGCCACAATCATCCCTCGTTCATCGAGCCCTATCAGGGCGCGGCCACCGGCGTCGGCGGCATCCTGCGCGACGTATTCACCATGGGCGCGCGGCCGATCGCGTGCCTCAACGCGCTCCACTTCGGCTCGCCCGATCACCCGAAAACGCGCCAACTCGTGGCCGGCGTCGTCGCCGGCATAGGCGGCTACGGCAACTCGTTCGGCGTGCCGACCGTCGGCGGCTCGGTCGGATTCCATTCGCGCTATGACGGCAACATCCTCGTGAATGCGATGGCCGTCGGCATCGCCGAGACCGACAATATTTTCTACGCCAAGGCCTCCGGCGTCGGCCGGCCCGTGGTCTATCTCGGGTCCAAGACCGGCCGCGACGGCATCCACGGCGCCACCATGGCGTCGGCCGAATTCGGCGACAATTCCGAGGAGAAGCGTCCGACCGTGCAGGTCGGCGATCCGTTCTCGGAAAAGCTCCTGCTCGAAGCGTGCCTTGAGATCATGCGCAAGGGCTGTGTGATCGCGATCCAGGACATGGGCGCCGCCGGCCTGACCTGCTCCGCGGTCGAGATGGGCGCCAAGGGCGATCTCGGCGTCGATCTCAATCTCGATGCCGTGCCGACGCGCGAGGAAGGCATGAGCGCCTACGAGATGATGCTCTCGGAAAGCCAAGAGCGCATGTTGATGGTGCTGAAGCCGGAGAAGGAGCAAGAGGCCGAGGCGATCTTCAAGAAATGGGGGCTCGATTTCGCGGTCGTCGGCGCGACCACGAACACCAAGCGCTTCACGGTGCGCCACGGCGGCGACGTGATGGCCGATCTCCCGATCAAGGAATTGGGCGACGAGGCGCCCGAGTATCAGCGGCCGTTCGCCGAGCCGCAAAAACTCTCCGTCCTCGATCCCGCGTCGATCCCCTGCCCGGTTCCGATTTTCCAGGCACTCGAGCGGCTCCTCGGCTCGCCCGACCTCTGCTCCAAGCGCTGGGTCTGGCAGCAATACGACCACCTGATCCTCGGCAACACGGTGCAGCGACCGGGCGGCGACGCCGCGGTCGTGCGCATCGCCGATGGCCCCAAGGCACTTGCGTTAACTACCGATGTGACGCCTCGCTATTGCGAGGCTGATCCGTTCGAAGGCGGCAAGCAGGCCGTCGCCGAAGCCTGGCGGAATTTGACCGCGGTCGGCGCGCGCCCGCTCGCCGTCACCGACAACCTGAATTTCGGCAATCCCGAGCGGCCGGAGATCATGGGCCAGTTCGTCCATTGCGTGCGCGGCATCGGCGAAGCCTGCCGCGCGCTCGACTTCCCGGTCGTCTCGGGCAACGTCTCGCTCTACAACGAGACCAACGGACGCGCGATTTTGCCAACGCCCACCATCGGCGGCGTCGGCTTGCTCGACGATCTCTCGAAGTCGGTGAATCTGGCCTTCAAGAGACCCGGTGAACCGATTCTGCTGATTGGCGAATTTGGCGGCTGGCTCGGCCAGTCGGCTTTCCTCGCGACGATCCTCGGCCGCGAGGAAGGCGCGCCGCCGCCCGTCGACCTCGCCCTCGAAAAGCGCGCCGGCGATTTCGTTCGTTCGCTGATTGGTGAACGCCTCCTCACCGCAACCCACGACCTGTCCGACGGCGGCCTGCTCGTCGCGATCGCGGAGATGGCCATGGCGTCGGGAATCGGCGCGGAACTCGAGGCGCCTCCGGCCGGCCTCCCCGCCCACGCCTTCTGGTTCGGCGAAGAGCAGGCGCGCTACGTGGTCGTCGTGACCCCCGAAAACCTGCCCAAAATCGAGACACGTGCCGCCCAGGCGGGCGTCAGCCTGCGGCAGTTGGGAAGAACCGGCGGCAGCCAATTGACGCTCCCCGGCGCGGACCCAATATTGGTCTCGACCTTGCAGGCGCGTCACGAGGCGTGCCTACCTGATTTTATGGGTAACCCCGCCTGAACGCGCCGGAGACTACCCATGGCGATGCCCGCCAATGAGATCGAGCAGCTGATCAAATCTGCCATCCCGGATGCCAAGGTCGAAATCCGCGACCTTGCCGGCGACGGCGACCATTATGCGGCCACGGTTGTCTCCGAGAGTTTTCGCGGTAAAAGCCGGGTGCAGCAACACCAAATGGTCTATGCTGCCCTCAAAGGTTCCATGGGCGGCGCGCTCCATGCGCTCGCCCTGCAGACCAACACCCCCGACGGGCGCTGAAGCCGCGCCGCAACGGAACGGATCATGAGCATCAATGAGTTCATCGACAAGGAAGTGAAGTCGAACGAGGTCGTGCTCTTCATGAAGGGCACGCCGCAATTCCCGATGTGCGGCTTCTCCGGCCAGATCGTGCAAATCCTCGATTATCTCGGCGTGCCCTATAAGGGGCTGAACGTGCTTGAGTCCGACGATTTGCGTCAGGGCATCAAAGATTATTCGAACTGGCCGACCGTGCCGCAGCTCTACGTGAAGGGCGAGTTCGTCGGCGGCTGCGACATCGTCCGCGAAATGTTCCAGGCCGGCGAGTTGCAAGGGCTGTTGAAGGAAAAGGGCGTGCAATTACGCGAACGCGCGCAAGCCTGACGCAATATCGCGAACGCAAAAAGGCCGCCCTGGAGGCGGCCTTTGCCTTGTTTGCGCATCGCGCGCCGCTACCGCTTGCGCTGCACGATCAGATAGATCAGCGCGAGCACGATCGCGATTCCGACGAGGCCCTGCGGCGCCATGGCATTCGCGAACGCCAGCACGTTGCCAGCCACCGAACTGACGAAGGCGCCCGAATCCTGACCGAGGATCAGGTAGATCAGCATGACGGCGAGGATCGTCAGGAATCCAAGTTCTACGAAGGCCCAGAGCGCCCGCTTCGCCTGGTCGAGAAATTCCATCATGGCCCGCCCCTGATCCTTGGGAGGGGGAACGCCCCACCCAAGGCTTCTGTGCAAGGTTGCAGTGAACGCTTCGAACCGAAGGCTCGCGCGCCGATCAGGCGATCTGCCGCTTCGAGAACAGCCAGATGATGAAGCCGAGCACGATCAGGCCGACGAGCCCGTTCGCGCCGAGCTCCTTGACCAGGTTCGTGAGGTTGGCGACGACCCCGCTGAAGAACGGCACGTTCGCGCCGACGAGCAGCGCCGCCACGATAGCGAGCGCGATCAGCATCAGACCAATTTCCGTGATTGCCCCGATCCAACTCTTGACGGTGTTCAGAAAGTCCATGAGCGAGTCTCCCCTGTATTCAGTACTCCGTCGTACGACTTTCGGACGACGCGATACTAAATGCTGCGCAACTGATCAAGAATTGTACAGGATTTGGTAGGTAACGCGCTCCTCTCCTGCCGGGCTTTTCCCCAGTTCCAATGGTCCTTTTCGGGGAAAACGCCCAAATCCCGCAAATCGCGACGACCGATCGGCCCGGATCGCCATCCGGGCCGTCACCGCACCCAAGACTTGAATGGTCTGATTCGGGGCGAACCCGGCGTTAGCGCGAGTAGAACTCGACCACGAGGTGCGGCTCCATCTGCACCGGATATGGCACTTCGTTGAGTACCGGAATCCGGGCGAATTTCGCCGTCATCTTCTTGTGGTCCACGTCGAGATAATCCGGCACGTCGCGTTCGGTCGATTGCGTTGCTTCCAGCACGATCACCAGCTCCTTGGCGCGGTCGCGGAGTTCGACCACGTCGCCGACCTTCACGCGGAAGCTCGGGATCGTGACGCGCTTGCCGTTCACCCTGACGTGGCCGTGGTTCACGAACTGACGCGCGGAGAACACCGTCGGCACGAACTTCGCGCGGTAGATGACAGCGTCGAGCCGCCGTTCGAGCAGACCGATCAAGTGCGCACCGGTGTCGCCGCGCATGCGCACGGCTTCGCCGTAGATCTTGTGGAACTGCCGCTCGGAAATATTCGCGTAATAGCCCTTCAGCTTCTGCTTCGCGCGCAGCTGCACGCCGAAGTCGGAGAGCTTGCCCTTGCGGCGCTGGCCGTGCTGGCCCGGACCGTATTCGCGGCGGTTGACGGGACTCTTCGGGCGGCCCCAGATATTTTCGCCCATGCGGCGATCGAGCTTGTGCTTCGCCTGTAAGCGCTTCGACATCGCGGATCCTTCATCTGTTGGATCGCGCCCTCCTCTGCCGGAGATTTCCGGCCGACAGGCGGGAAGCCGAGCGCCGCAGGCATGCCTGCGAGACAAGCTTCGCCGCCACGGGTGCGGGAAAGACCGCGCGGGCCCGAAGGCCCGCGCGGC
>JBBDYN010000015.1:8327-65962 GCA_040901465.1 Xanthobacteraceae bacterium | reverse complement strand
CCGCCCCCCCCCCGGCGGCGGTCAGCAGATACCCCCTCGTGCCGGGCAAGTCAAACCGGCACCCGGATCGGCTCCTCCTCCGCAAACGCGACGCCAAAATCGGCGAGCGCGCGGGTGAGCGCGGGCGATGGGCGGTTGCCGCTCGTGAAATAGGCGCGCGCCGGCGCGCCTTTGACCGCGCGCTCCGACCCGAGCAGTTGCGAGGCCCGGCGGGCGATCGCCGGTGCCGGGTCGAGCCAAGTGACCGGCCACGGCGCGAGTTTTTCCAGGTGACCGAGGATCAGCGGATAGTGCGTGCAGGCGAGCACGACCGTGTCCGTGCGACCTTCGTCGTCGACAAAGCAAGCGCCGATCTCGGCCTGGATTGCGCCGTCATCCACCGGCTCGCCGCGCAACGCCGCCTCGGCGAAGCTGGCAAGCCACTCTGCACTCACGAGCGTCACCCGGCATCCGTTCGCGAATTCGCGGATCAAGTCGCGCGTATAATCGCGCCGCACCGTCGCCGACGTCGCAAGCACGCTGATGCGCTTGGTTTTCGATTGCGCGCTCGCCGGCTTGATCGCCGGCACCGTGCCGACAAACGGGATCGGAAAACGGGCGCGCAGTATCGGCAGCGCGAGCGTCGAAGCCGTGTTGCACGCGATCACGACGAGGCGAGGCCGGAGCGCCTCGATAAAGCGATCAAGAACCGCCTCCACCCGCGCGATCATCGCCCGGTCGTCGAGCCGTCCGTACGGAAACGCCGCATCGTCGGCGACGAGAGAAAGATCAAGATCGGATCGCGCGCGCGCAATCTCGCGCAACACGGTAAGCCCGCCGAGCCCTGAATCGAACACGAGCACTTTGCCGCCCGCCGGTGACGTCGAATTGTCCATCGCTCCACCTTCCTCGCGCGCCGATACGCCGCCACTTATACTCTGGCAAGCCACCGCGCTAGGCGTCTCCTGTAAGCGCCGCATCCAGCCGGTCGAGCACTTGCCTCACGTCCGCTTCCACCTGCCCCGCCTTGATATCGATCACGCGATAGTCGCGCTCCGCGAGCCAACCTCGTTTCTCTGCCCGCGCCTGTGCCGCCGCGCCGGATTCTTCCGAAGGCACGAGGTCGAGCACCGTGCGCAACTGAAACGACACGAAATCTGCGATGTGCGGCCCGACCGGCACTTGCCGCTTGAATCCGCGCCCGGCGAAGCGGCGGTCGTTCACGAGCGAGGTCCACAGCCGCCGCTCGGCTTCCGTCGGATTGCGACGCAAGAGTCGCGCGAGCCCGCGCACCGGCGCCTGCTCGGACGGGACCTTGCCGGCGTCGTGCTCCGCGAGCAGCGCGCGCAAAGCCGTAGCCTCCTGCGCCTCCAGTACGCCGCCGCGTGCCGGACCCTTCCGGCCCTCGGCAAGCGCGCGGACAATGCCGTGCAGGGTCTGAACGTCCGGCAGCGTCAGTTCCGACCGGTGAAAAAGATTGCGCAAGTTCACCGCCATGGTCGCGCGCTTTTCCGGCGGCCGGAAAAATTCGACCCGCTCGAGTTCGCGCTCGAGATTTTCGAAGAACGCGAGCAACTGCTGCTTCGGTGCCGGCTTGGATCGGTACGGCGTGTTGAACGGGAGCGCGCCGGTCGTCGCCAATTTGAACCATTCGTACCCCACGATGAGCACCGCCTGCGCAAGATTGAGCGAGGAAAAAGCCGGATTGACCGGGAGTGTCACGACGCAATCGGCGAGCGAGATATCGTAGTTCTCCAGCCCCGTGCGCTCGCGGCCGAACAGGACACCCACTGTCTCGCCGGCCGCGATTGACGGGTGCATCCGGCGCGCCGCGTCCTCGGCGCTGATCACGGTCTTGGCTTGTCCGTGTTCGCGCGCCGTCGTGGCAAGAAGCAGCGTGCAATCGGCGACCGCTGCCTCGGTCGTGTCGAAGAGCCGCGCTTTTTCGATCACCCGATCCGCGCCCGAGGCCGAGCGCACCGCCTGCGAGTTCGGCCAGCCGTCGCGCGGCCGCACCAAGCGCAAATCCGAGAGCCCAAAATTCGCCATTGCGCGCGCCGCCGCGCCGATGTTCTCGCCGAGTTGCGGCTCGACCAGAATGATCGCCGGGCCGTCGAAATCGGGCCACTCCCTCGTGCTGTCGGTGCCGGCACCGGGCATGTCTCGCTCCTTGACAGCCGCCTCTGCCGGAGCCGCGTTGGTGCGTCAAGCCGGTGCGTTCGTCTTCCGACCGGCTTTCTCTGTGGGACCTGCTTTGCTATAGCGCTTTCGCCCGCCGCCCGGCGGCCCGACGCTCCCTCCAATCCCGAAAGACCTGCACGATGGCGAAGATCAAGGTCGCGAATCCGGTCGTCGAAATGGACGGCGATGAGATGACCCGCATCATCTGGAAGCTGATCAAGGACAAGCTCATCCATCCGTACCTTGATATCAACTTGCTCTATTTCGACCTCGGCATCGAAAAGCGGGACGCAACCGACGACCAGATCACCATCGACGCTGCGGAAATGACCAAGAAGGTCGGTGTCGCGGTCAAGTGCGCGACCATCACGCCGGACGAGGCGCGAGTGAAGGAGTTCGGGCTAAAGAAGATGTGGCGCTCGCCGAACGGCACCATCCGCAACATTCTCGGCGGCGTAATCTTCCGCGAGCCTATCATTTGCAAGAACGTCCCGCGACTCGTGCCGGGCTGGACCAAGCCGATCATCATCGGCCGCCACGCCTTCGGTGACCAGTATCGCGCGACCGATTTCAAGGTGCCGGGCAAAGGCGTGCTCACGATCAGCTTCGTCGGCGCCGACGGGCAGAAGATCGAGCACACCGTGGCAGATTTTCCCGGCGGCGGCGTCGCCATGGCCATGTTCAATTACGACGACTCGATCCGCGACTTCGCGCGCGCCTCGCTCAATTACGGCCTTACGCGCGGCTACCCGGTCTATCTTTCCACCAAGAACACGATCCTCAAGGCCTATGACGGCCGCTTCAAGGACATCTTCCAGGAAGTATTCGACAAGGAGTTTAAGGCCGAATACGAGAAGAAAAAACTCACCTACGAGCACCGTCTGATCGACGACATGGTGGCCGCCGCGCTCAAGTGGTCGGGTGGCTATGTCTGGGCCTGCAAGAACTATGACGGCGACGTGCAGTCCGACACGGTGGCGCAGGGCTACGGTTCCCTTGGGCTCATGACTTCGGTTTTGATGTCCCCCGACGGCAAGGTCGTCGAGGCCGAAGCCGCGCACGGCACGGTCACGCGCCATTATCGCGAGCACCAGAAGGGCAAGGAGACGTCCACCAACTCGATCGCCTCGATCTTCGCCTGGACCCGCGGCCTCGCGCACCGGGCCAAGCTCGACAACAACGCGGCCCTCGCCAAGTTCGCGATCACGCTGGAGCAGGTCTGCGTGGGAACGGTCGAAGCCGGACACATGACCAAGGATCTCGCGCTCCTCGTCGGCGCGGATCAGCCGTGGCTCTCCACCACCGGCTTCCTCGACAAGGTCGATGAGAATTTGCGCCGGGCGATGGCCTGAACGGCGGGGGGCATCACGCGCCGGAGCGCTTGCGCTTGCCGGCGCGCCCACTCGCGTCTCGCAGGGGGCGCACCGCCCGCTTCACCTCGCCCTGCCCCATCTCGGACGCGATGATGTCACCGCCTTTGCCGCGGCCTCGCCTACCCCGCATTGCGTCGCGAATGCGCTCGGCGATCCGCTGCTCGCGCTCCATCAAAGCGTCGAGGTCTTGGGCATCCAGTATGAGCAGGCTGGTCCGCGTGACCGCCGTGACCGTTGCGACCCGCCGCGTCCGGCCGAGCACCGCCACTTCGCCGAAGAAATCTCCGACACCGAGCCGCACGCGCTCGCGCGGCAGCTCGACCTCGACCTCGCCATTGCCGATGAAGTACATCGAGTCGCCGCTTTCGCCGCGCCGCACGATCATGGTTCCCGTTTCCACCGTCTGCGCGCGCAACAGGCGCGAGACATCGGCAATGTCGGCGGCGCTCAGCCCCGCGAACAGCGGCACGCGCGCGACCATACTCCAGGTCACCACGAAATCGCGCCGGTGGATCTCGCTCGCAAACGCGGTCGCGACGATGCCGACCGGTAGCGCGATGATGATGAGGCTGGCAAGAATGTAGATCGCCGTCACGAACTTGCCGAGCGGCGTGATCGGTGCGACATCGCCGTAGCCAACCGTAGCCAGCGTCACGATCGCCCACCACATCGCATCGGGAATCGTTCCGAACTTGTCCGGCTGCGCTGCGCCCTCCACCGCCCGCATGACCGAGGCGGCCACGAGCGTCGCGCCGGTGATGATCACGAGGCAGCCGAACAACGCGCGCCGCTCTGTGTAAATCGCGTCCAATAGCGAGCGCATGCCGGGCGAGTACCGCGCGAGCTTCAGGAATCGCACCATGCGGAAAACAAGCAGGAACCGCAGATCCGCCTCGACGAACAGGCCGATCCAGAATGGCGCCACCGCGAGCAGATCGACGATCCCGATCGGGCTCAGGATATATTTCAGGCGCAACGAGCCCGCCGACCCCTTCACTTCGCTGCCGTCTTCCGCCGCGACCCAGACCCGCAGCGCGTATTCGACGGTGAACAGAACCAGCGAGAGAACCTCGATGGCGAAGAACAGGTCGCCGTAGCGCGCATCGAGGGCCGGAACCGAGGCAAGCGCAACGGTGACGAGATTAATCACGATGAGCGTCACAAGAAGCCGATTGACACCTCGGCTCAAGCGATCTCCGAACGGCCCTTGCTCTAGGATCGCGTGAATCCGGCGGCGAAGCGCGGCGTCGCCCGTTGCACGCCAAAGCATTCGGTCAACCGCTGCCGAGCGCGGCTGCGACCGCCGCGAGCGCCGCATCGGCTTTTGCGCCGTCGGGCCCGCCCGCCTGCGCCAGGTCCGGCCGTCCGCCGCCGCCCCTGCCGCCGAGCGCCTCGGCCGCCTTCTTCACGAGCTCGACCGCGCTGAATCGCTTGGTCAAATCTTCGGTCACGCCCACGACGATCCCGGCTTTGCCTTCCTCGTTCACGGCGACGAGCGCGACTACGCCCGAGCCGATCTTTTTCTTGCCTTCGTCCGCGAGGCTCTTCAGGTCCTTCATGTCGACGCCGGAAACCGTGCGCGCCAAGAGCTTCACGCCGTTCACCTCGCGCACGTGGTCGGCCGCAGCCTCCGCTGA
Source organism: Xanthobacteraceae bacterium (assembly GCA_040901465.1). Classification (GTDB taxonomy): domain Bacteria; phylum Pseudomonadota; class Alphaproteobacteria; order Rhizobiales; family Xanthobacteraceae; genus JAUSIF01. The sequence goes on along the minus strand of JBBDYN010000015.1, from coordinate 60,792 downwards.
CGCGCCGCCGCCCATCGCGAGTTTCTTTTTTGCATCCGTCAGCTCGCGCTCGATCCGTTTGCGCTCGTCGAGGAGCTGCGCGAGCCGCACGTCGATCTCGCCGACCGGCACTTTCAGGAGTCCGGCGAGGTCGTGCAGCTTGCGGCTCTCGCCCGCGAGGTGGCGGCGCGCCGCGTCGCCGGTCATCGCCTCGATCCGGCGCACGCCGGACGCGACGGCGCCTTCGGAGACCACCGCCACGACTCCGATATCGCCCGTGCGCGCCACATGCGTGCCGCCGCACAGCTCCACCGACCAGCCCAAGGCGTTGCCGCCGTCCTTGCCCATGGCGACCACGCGCACTTCGTCGCCGTATTTTTCGCCGAACAGCGCCCGTGCGCCCGAGGCGATCGCGTCGTCGACCGCCATCAGCCGCGTGATCACCTCGGCGTTCTCCAGGACCTTCGCATTGGCGATTTCTTCAACTTTAAGAATTTCTTCCTCGGCGATCGGCTTCGGATGCGAAAAATCGAAGCGCAGCCGGTCCGGTGCCACCAGCGAGCCCTTCTGCGCCACGTGATCACCGAGCACCTGGCGCAAGGCCTCGTGCAGCAAGTGCGTCGCCGAATGGTTGCGGCGGATTTCCGCGCGCCGCGGGTGATCGACTTCTAAGCGAATCGAATCTCCAGCCTTCAGGCCGAAATTTTCAATTCTCACGTTGTGGATAATTAAGTCGCCGGCCTGCTTGTGTACGGTAAGAACATGCCCGATCAATGCTCCGTCGGTCACGCGCTTTATCAAACCCGTGTCGCTAACTTGCCCTCCTGCTTCGGCGTAAAAGGGTGTTTGATTGAGGATAATCTCACCACTGTCTCCCGCTTTTAATTCACCTACTTCCGGACCACCGCGTATTATTGTCTTGACGATCGCCTCACTGATTTCGGTTTCATGACCAAGAAATTCCGTGGCACCGTATGTCTCGCGCAGAGGGAACCAATAATGCTCTGTCTTCTCGCCTGAACCGGCCCAAGACGCACGAGCCCTTTCTTTTTGACCCTTCATTGCGGCTTCGAAGCCCGCCGTGTCGACCGCGATCCCGCGCGGCCTCAACGCGTCCTGCGTGAGATCGAGCGGAAAGCCGAACGTGTCGTAGAGCGTGAATGCGGTCTCGCCCTTGAGCTTGCCGCCACGCTTCAGAGTTTTTGTTTCTTCGTCGAGAATCGCGAGACCGCGCGCGAGCGTCGTGCGGAAACGCGTCTCCTCGAGCTTGAGCGTCTCGGTGACGAGCGCTTCCGCGCGCACGAGCTCGGGGTATGCCTGTCCCATCTCGCGCACGAGCACCGGCACGAGCCGCCACATCAAGGGATCCTTCGCGCCCAGGAGCTGCGCATGCCGCATCGCGCGGCGCATGATCCGGCGCAGCACATAGCCGCGTCCTTCGTTCGACGGCAGCACGCCGTCGGCGACAAGGAAAGCCGACGCGCGCAGGTGATCGGCGATCACCCGGTGGCTCGCCTTGTGCGGGCCTTCCGCGTCGACGCCCGTCGCATCCACGCTCGCGCGGATGAGCGCGCGGAACAGATCGATTTCATAATTGTCGTGGGTGCCTTGCAGCACGGCCGCGAAGCGCTCGATGCCCATGCCGGTGTCGATCGAGGGCCTCGGCAGATCCACGCGCTTGCCGCCCGGCAATTGCTCGTACTGCATGAACACCAGATTCCAGATCTCGATGAACCGGTCGCCTTCGGCGTCCGCCGAGCCGGGCGCGCCGCCCGGAATGTGGTCGCCGTGGTCGTAGAAGATTTCCGAGCACGGCCCGCACGGGCCTGTGTCGCCCATGGCCCAGAAATTGTCCGAACCGGCGATGCGGATGATTTTCCGCTCCGGCAGGCCCGTGATCTTCTTCCAGAGGTTGAAGGCGTCGTCGTCGTCGACATAGACGGTCGCAATCAGACGATCCTCGGGCAGGTCGAAGGTTTCGGTGACGAACTTCCAGCACAACTCGATCGCGACGTCCTTGAAATAGTCGCCGAACGAGAAATTGCCGAGCATCTCGAAGAAAGTGTGATGCCGCGCCGTGTAGCCGACGTTGTCGAGGTCGTTGTGCTTGCCGCCCGCACGCACGCATTTCTGCGCCGTCACCGCGCGCTTGTAGGGTCGCTTCTCGAGGCCGGTAAAAACGTTCTTGAACTGCACCATGCCTGCGTTCGTGAACATGAGCGTCGGATCGTTGCGCGGCACAAGCGGAGACGACGGCACGACTTCGTGCCCATGCTTTGCGAAATAGTCGAGGAAGGTCGACCGGATTTCGTTGACGCCGCTCATTCCCAACCTAAGTCATTGCCGCCCCGTACGGCCGGACGGCCTATGCGGTCACAGGGCGGCTTTGCAAGATCGAACCAAGATCGGGCGATGTCTAGCGAGCGTCCGGCGGCCTGTCGAGGGACGCGCACGCCGGCGCAGCCCCGGAAATGGGCATGGGATATCGACGCGACACGGCCCGCCGCGGGCGGGGGACCGGCAGCAGGCCGTGATTGCCGAGGCTGGTCCGGCGGCCGCTGAGGCGCTGGCGGCCGGCCGGAGTGCGGTTCGGGCCGGATTGGGACGGCCCGGGGCGCGGCAGACCGCTCAGGCCTCGGCCGCGTCTTCGTCGGAATCCTCGTCTTCGGTGGGACCGAGAATCTGGTCGGCGATCAATCCGGCGTTCTGGCGGATCGCCGCCTCGATTTTGCCGGCCATTTCCGGATTCTGCTTGAGAAAGACCTTGGCGTTTTCGCGGCCCTGGCCGATGCGCTGGCTGTCATAGGAGAACCAGGCGCCCGACTTCTCCACCACGCCGGCCTTGACCCCGAGATCGACGAGCTCGCCCATCTTGGAGATGCCTTCGCCGTACATGATGTCGAACTCGACCTGCTTGAACGGAGGCGCGAGCTTGTTCTTGACCACCTTCACGCGCGTCTGATTGCCGACCACCTCGTCGCGCTCCTTGATCGCGCCGATACGGCGGATGTCGAGGCGGACCGAGGCGTAGAACTTGAGCGCGTTGCCGCCGCTCGTGGTTTCCGGCGAGCCGTACATGACGCCGATCTTCATGCGAATCTGGTTGATGAAGACCACCATCGTATTGGAGCGCGAGATCGACGCGGTGAGCTTGCGCAGCGCCTGGCTCATGAGCCGCGCCTGGCTGCCCGGCTGCACGTCGCCCATCTCGCCGTCGAGCTCGGCGCGCGGCACGAGTGCCGCCACCGAATCGATCACCAGGATGTCGACCGCGCCCGAGCGCACGAGCGTGTCGGCGATTTCCAGCGCCTGCTCGCCGGCGTCGGGCTGGGAAATGAGGAGATCGTCGATATTGACCCCGAGCTTGCGCGCATAGCCCGGATCGAGCGCGTGCTCGGCGTCGATGAAGGCGCAGGTGCCGCCGCGCTTTTGCGCCTCGGCCACCGCGTGCAGCGCGAGCGTGGTCTTGCCCGAGGATTCCGGCCCGTAAATCTCCACCACCCGCCCGCGCGGCAGGCCGCCGGTGCCGAGCGCGATGTCGAGCCCGAGCGAGCCCGAGGAGATGGTCTCGATATCGACCCGATCCCGCTTACCGAGCCGCATGATCGAGCCCTTGCCGAAATGGCGCTCGATTTGGGAGAGCGCCGCATCGAGCGCCTTGGACTTGTCCATTGAGGTATTTTCCACGACTCGAAGGGCGGGTTGAGACGACATTGCCGGGCTCCCGATCTAAAGCCTAGAGTGAAACAGAACAAGATCAATGTACATGATTTGTTCCTAATGGCAAGTTACTTTATAAGTATTTGTTCCGACAGGAAAAACTGCACAAGTTCCCCTTTTTGTTCACAAACTTGGACTGCTGGAAGCCTATTGCCGGCCGAACCGCGACAATTTTCCCCCGCCTGCCACGTGGCCGCGTTGCCGACGCCAGATTCAGGAACAAGCCAGAACGCCGACGCGTTTTCTTGCCCCGCCCGCCCGGACCGGCAAAAGTCAAATCCCATGACCCTGCCGCAAGCGGCCGCCTTTCTGCTCGTCGCTGCGACGATGGCGATGTTCGTGTGGGGCAAACTCCGCTACGACCTCGTCGCCATGCTCGCGCTGCTCGCGGGCGTGCTCGCGGGCATCATTCCCTACGACAAAGCGTTCTCCGGTTTCTCCGACGACATCATCGTCATTATCGGGTCGGCTCTGCTTGTCAGCGCGGCCGTCGCCCGCTCCGGCGTGGTCGAACGGATTCTGCGGCCGATCGGCCCCTATCTGACGAACACCACCGCGCAAGTGTTTGTGCTGGTGACGGCCGTCACGGCGCTCTCCGGCTTCGTCAAAAACATCGGCGCGCTCGCGATGCTGATGCCGGTCGCGTTTCAGCTCGCACGCAAGACCGAAACCTCGCCTTCCTCGCTCCTGATGCCGATGGCGTTCGGCTCTCTGCTCGGCGGCATCGTGACGCTGATCGGCACGTCGCCGAACATCATCGTCTCGCGCGTGCGCGAAGAGATCGTCGGCGAGCCGTTCAAGATGTTCGACTTCGCGCCGGTTGGCATCTGCCTTGCGCTCGCAGGAATCGTGTTCCTCACCTTCGGCTGGCGGCTGCTCCCGAGGCACCGCAAGGGCGCATCCACGATCGAAGCCGCGTTCAATCTGGAGGGTTACACGACCGAAGTGTTCATCCCCAAGGACACGCCGCTCGTCGGCAAGACCGTCGCCGATCTGGAAAAAATGGGCGAGGGCGACGTCGAAGCGATCTTGATCGTGCGCGAATGGGGCGAGCGCAACGCCCCGGCCGGCCACACGATCCTGCGGGCGCGCGACACGCTGCTTCTCAAGGGCGAACCGGAAGCACTGGAGCGCATTGTCGGCGAGGCGAAGTTGGCGCTCGTCACCGACGACAAGCAAAAGCCCGCCGACACGCCAGCCGACGATATCGGCGTGATGGAAGCCGTGGTGACGGACGATTCCCTCCTTGCCGACCGCACCGCCGCTCAGGTCCTGCTCTTCGACCGCTTCGGCGTGAACCTGCTCGCGGTCAGCCGCAGCGGCACACGCGTCAACGATCCAATGCGTTCGCTACGGCTGCGCACCGGCGACGTAGTCGTTCTGCGCGGCGATCTGAAGAAAATGCCGGAAGCGCTCGGGGAGCTTCGACTTCTGCCGCTCGCCGAGCGCGGCATCCCGCTCGGCAGCGGCCGCCGCAGCCTGTTGCCGGTCCTCGTGCTTGCAATCGCGATGGCGCTCGCCGCCTTCAACGTGCTGCCGATCGCGATCTCCTTTTTCGCAGCGGCCGTGACGCTCTTGCTCATCCGCTCGATCTCGCTGAAGGAGGCCTATGAAACGATCGAATGGCCGATCCTGATTTTGATCGGAGCTCTGATCCCCATCTCGGACGCACTGCGCGAGACCGGCGGCACCGAATTGATCGCGGACTGGCTGTCCGTGACCGCCGACCAGCTGCCGGCGCTCGGCGCGCTCGCGTTTATTCTCGTCGCGGCCATGGCCGTAACGCCGTTCCTCAACAATGCCGCGACCGTGCTGGTGATGGGGCCGATCTCCGCGAGTTTCGCCGCAAGACTCGGCTACGCCCCTGACCCATTTCTCATGGCGGTTGCGATCGGCGCCGCCTGCGATTTCCTCACGCCGATCGGCCACCAGTCGAATACGCTCGTCATGGGCCCGGGCGGTTATCGTTTCGCGGATTATTGGCGGCTCGGCCTGCCGCTATCGATTTTGGTCGTGGTCGCGGGCGTGCCGCTGATCAATTTCTTCTGGCCGTTCACGGCCCACTAACTGCGAGGAGGAGTCTGAAATGGCGCATTATCTCGTGACCGCTATTCCGCGAGCCGACAGGATCAGCGAATTGGAAGCACGCCTCGCACGCGACGAATTTCGCCCGCTCGAGCCCTTTGGCCGCGCGCTCACGAAGTCGCTGCGCGGCGCGCGGCGCCGGCCCGACGGCAAGGCGGTCTGGGAGGAGGAGGACTATTGCCGGCCCCCGCTCGCCGAAGAACGCGCCGCCGTCCTCGACGACTATTTCGACGAATTGAGCGTCGAGCCGGTGAGCCGCGACTCCGGCTGGAAGCGGATCGACAGGCTACCGCCACTCTTTCCTAACCTCCCCGGTCGCGCTTGAATTCAGAAGCCGACAAATGAGCACACGCTGAGACGAGTAGCGCCGTGGTCCGCACTCGCACGATTATCCCAATTCTGGCCGCAGCGCTCCTTCTCGCCTCCGCGACTTTGGCGGCCGAAGAATTCGAGAGCCACTACAGCTCCGTCGCCATCGAGAATTGCCGGACAGTCGACAAGGCGAAGCCCGGCGACGGCGAGTGGCAGGTGTGGGCCTGCGAGGGCCGAGCGGGGCTGGCCGTCGTTCGTTCGGCGGCGGATCTGCGCGAGACGGTTTCGATCGGACGCTCGGTTGCCGCGGCGCGCCAGGAACCGGCTGCAAATGCCTGGTTCGGTCCATTCAATCTGGCCGGCGATACGATCGAGTGGCGCAAAGAAAAAGGCGCGAAGGCGCCCTTCGCGGTCATTCAGCGCTGGTCGGTTTCCGACAGCGAAAATATCGACGCGACCGGCCGCCCGACTCCCTACGGCCTTCTGATCGTGACGCGCCTGCCGCCGGGCCCGGTTTGCCACACTGCCATCATCGACGTGAAGGAGAACGCCGAGCCCAATTCGCTTGCGCGCAAGATCGCGGACGAGAATGCGCGCGCCTTTCGTTGCGGCACCGATCCGGTGCTCGCTGCGGGGAACCGCGGCCGCGCCATCGAGCTGATCCGGCCGTGATCGGCGGCGCTTTCGCTGCGCTGCAGCGCCGTCTCAACATCCTCAAGTACTACGCGAGCTTGAACAGCTTCACCGCGTTGCTGCGGCCGATCTTCATGCGGTCTGCCTCGTCGATCTTCGCTTTGTCGAACCAGTCCGCCGCGTGATCGATGTTCTCGAACGGCCAGTCGGTCGAGAACATGATCCGGTCGGCGCCGATCTCGGCCATCGCGCACAGGAGCGAGGGGGTGTGAAAATTGCCCGACGTCGTCAGATGAAAGTTCGCGCGGAAGTAATCGCCGATCTGTTTTTTCGCTGCGTAGTCGTGCCGTTTCTTGACCCAGGCATTGCAATTGTCGACGCGCCACATCGAATAGGGCAACCCCTCGCCCAGATGTCCGAGGATGATCTGCAGGCGCGGGTATTTGTCGAACAATCCGGACGCCATCAGCCGCAGGGCATGGACGGCGGTTTCCTGTGCGAAACCCCAGGCCGGGCCGAGCATCCAGTCGTGGCCCTCGTAGATCTTCGCCTGGCTCGGCAGCGGGGCGCGCGGATGCAGATAAAACGGCACGTCGAGCCGCTCGACCGCCTCCCAGAACGGCCAATATTGCTTGAGATCGTAATAGATTGCGCGGTCCGGCTGATTCACCTGCGAGAAGCCGTTGACGAGCGCACCCTTGAATCCGAGCTCCTTCACGCAACGCTCCAACTCGCGCGTCGCAAGTTCCGGGTCCTGCATCGGCAAAGCCGCAAGCGCCCGGAACCGGTCCGGCCGCTTGCGAACGGCATGCGCGAGAAAGTCGTTGGCCTTGCGAGAGAGCCTGTTGGCCTCGGCCGGATCGAGAAAACGCTGAATGGCCGGCGCGTTCAGCGACAGGACCATCATCTCGATTCCGTACTGGTCCATGAGGCGCAGCCGCATGTCGTGAAGATCGACGAGGCGTTGGCTGAGTTCGATCCATTCCTCGTCCGGGAACAGTCCTTTCGGATCGGTGACCGTTTCCTCGATCGCGAAATGTTCCTCGAGTCCAATTTTGCCCTTCATTGGCAACTTCCTCCCCGTCGGTCAGACGAAAGTGCACCGCGCACCATGATTGGGCAGCTTGGCCGAATTGTCGTGCGGGACTTTTCGGATCAGGCTTTCATCGTTTCCTTCACCGCCGCCACCAATTGCTTGAGAGTGAACGGTTTCGGCAGGAAACTGAACTTCTCGCCGGCCGGCAGGTTCTTGCGGAAGGCCTCTTCCGCGTAGCCCGAGACGAAGATCACCGAGACGACCGAGCGCCGCTTGCGCAGCTCCTTCAGGAGCGTCGGCCCATCCATTTCCGGCATCACGACGTCGGAGACGACAAGATCGATCGCACCGGAATGCTGATCGAGCCGCTCGAGCGCCTCGACCCCGCTCCCCGCCTCCAGCACCGTGTAACCGCGCGAGGTGAGCGCGCGCGCCGCAAACGCCCGGACCGCCTCCTCGTCCTCGACAAGCAGCACCGTGCCGCGGCCTGTGAGATCGGCGTCCGCCGCCTCCGGCTCGGCCGGCCGCGCCGGCTTCTCGTCGGGCGCAAGGATGTGGCGTGGCAGAAAGAGCTGGAACGTCGTGCCCCGGCCGGGCTCGCTCTTCGCGTAGATGTAGCCGTTGCTCTGCTTTACGATGCCATAGACCGTGGAAAGCCCGAGGCCGGTGCCTTTGCCGAGTTCCTTCGTCGTGAAGAACGGCTCGAAAATCTTGTTGAGGTCTTCCTGCGCAATGCCGGTGCCGGAGTCTTCCACCTCGATCAGCACGTAGTCCCCCGGCGCAAAACCGACATGGTCGAATTCCTTGGCCTCCGTGCTGCCGACATTGCGCGTGCGGATCGTGAGCTTGCCGCCGCTCGGCATCGCGTCGCGCGCATTGACCGCGAGATTTACAATCACTTGCTCGAATTGATTGAGATCGGCCTTCACCGGCCAAAGGTCGCGCCCGTGCTTGAGCTCGAGTTCGACTGTTTCGCCGATAATGCGTTTGAGCAATCCGATCGAAAGATCCGAGAGCACGTCGCCGAGTTCGAGCACTTGCGGCCTGAGCGTCTGCTGACGCGAGAAGGCGAGCAATTGCCGCACCATGCTCGCCGCCCGGTTCGCATTTTGCTTGATCTGCATCAGATCCTGAAACGACGGATCGGTCGGCCGGTGGTTCGCGAGCAGGAGATCGGAATAGCCGATGATCGCGGTGAGCACGTTGTTGAAGTCATGCGCGACGCCGCCGGCGAGCTGGCCCACCGCCTGCATTTTCTGCGCCTGCGAGAACTGCGCCTCGAGCGTTCGCTGCTCGGTGGTTTCGATCGCGTGCACGATCGCGGCTTCGCCGTCCTCCTCGCCTTCAACTGGCGTCACGTACACGCGCGCGAAACGGCCGGGCGCTCCCGTGAGCGCCACCTCGACCGAACCCGTGGGTGCGCGGCCTTCGAGTGCGGCACGCCAGAATGTTTCCAGTCTCGATCGATCGCGATCCGCGATCACCGAAAGGATCGAGCGCGCCTCTCCGCCCTCGCCGGTGGCGGCCGCGCCGAACAATTTCGCGAAGCTTGGATTGGTTTGGCCGATCCGGCCCCGGCGATCTATCATCGCGATCGCGACCGGCGTGTGATTGAAGAAACGCGCGAAGCGAACTTCCGCCGCGCGCAACGCATCGGGCACGTCGCCGCGCGCGCGATTGAGCACGAGCGTGCGCGATGCTCCTGCCGTACCGTCGGCGGCGAACGCGACCCGATGATAGAGCCGCACCGGCAGACTCTGGCCGTTCTTGCGTTTCAAATCGAGATCGAGGATTTCCGTCTTCACTTCACCCGGCGTCGGCGCGAGATGCCGGATCATCTCCGCACCCGGCCCTTGCACGAGATCGGCGAACGCCAATCCTTGCGGCACGAACTCCGCGAGATCGAATCCGAGCCATCCGGCGAGCGTTGCGTTCAGATAAAGCACGCGGCCGTTCGGATCGATCGAGAAGAAACCTGCCGGCGCGTGATCGAGAAAATCGATCGCGTGCTGCAATTCGAGGAAAGTATTTTCCTGCCGCTCGCGCTCGCGCGTGACGTCGGACACGCCCCAAGCCGCGATACGCGCGTGCCGCCCGTGCTTGCCGAGCGGACGCACGCGCAGCCTGAGCCAGCGCGCGGGCAAGTCGCCATAGCCCGCAACGCGTATTTCCTCCGACAGCGAATGTCCCTCGCGTCCCGCTTGCGCCAGCCGGTAGATTGCGTCGGCCACGCTTGGATCGCTCGTGAACAGCCGCTCCACCGGCCGCACGTCGTCCGGCCCCGCAGCTTCGGTGAGATCGAGATAGGCGCGGTTCGCGTAAAGCACGCGCCCCGATTGATCGACGAGGGCGATCCCCTCGCCCGCTCCGTCGGCGAGCGCTTGCGTGAGGTCGTTCTTTCCCTTGCGTCCGGCGAATTCAAGTATCCCGGCCGCCGCGGCAAACAATGCAAAGATGCCGACGACCGCCAAGAGCGCGAGCGCCCCGATTATATAAGGCTCGGCCCGCTCGCGTCCGACGATGAGCAGGAAGATCGCGAGCCCGACGAGCGCGAGCGCCACCACAAGCACGAGCCCGACGCTGCCCGTGGCCGCGCTGCGGTCGACCGGCGCTCGTTCCTCGATCGGGGTCATGCTCTCGACCTCTGCCGTCCGGCCGGGAATCCCGGCGGTTTCCGGGCCGAATCCGGTTTGCCCGAGAATACCCTCTCTCGGCAAGGTCGGCTTCGGCATGCCCCCGTCCATTCGCTCTCTCCCTAGTGCCGCACGCCGCGCCGGAGCCGCATGACGAAGCCGATGACCTCGGCGACCGCTTTATAGTGCTCGGGCGGCACTTCCTGGTCGAGTTCGACGCTCTTGTGCAGCGCGCGGGCGAGCGGCGGGTTTTCCACCACCGGCACGCGATGCTCTTCGGCAAGCTCGCGGATACGCAGAGCGAGCGCGTCCATGCCCTTGGCGACGCAGAGCGGCGCGTTCATGCCTTTCTCGTATTTCAGCGCGATCGCGTAGTGCGTCGGGTTGGTGATCACCACGGTCGCCTTCGGCACCTCGGACATCATGCGCTTGCGCATGCGCGCCTGGCGGATCTGGCGCAGCTTCGCCTTGATGGTCGGGTCGCCTTCGCTTTCCTTGTACTCGTCGCGGATTTCCCGGAGCGACATGCGCTGGCGCTCGTACCAGGTGTGCCGGCTCCAGAGCCAATCGAGCGCGGCCACCACCGCCATCACCGCCACCACGCCGACGAGAAGCCGCAGCGCCAGCATGCGCGCCACCGTCAGGATCATGGTGTGGTCGCCGCCGATCAGTTGCGTGATCGTGCCGATCTCCGGCGCGATCACGCCAACGATGACGGCGCCGACGATGCCGAGCTTGGCGAGCCCCTTGGCGAAATTCACGAGCGCGTGCTTCGAGAACAAGCGCTTCGCCCCGGCCGCCGGCGAAATGCGCGAGAGCTTCGGCTTGAGCGACTCGCCGGTCCACAGCCACCGATGCTGCAAGAGATTGCCGCCGATCGCGGCGACCATAAGCAAGAGCAAGAGCGGCCCGATTGCGATCAGCGCGTCGAGCAGAAGATTCCCGCTGAGGCGCACGATCGCACGCCCGTCCATGCCGATCGCGTGCGACGTCGCGAACAATTCCGCGAACGTGTGCGCAAGCTGACTTGCGGCGATCCCGCCGAACACGAACAGCGCGAGCGTGCCGCTCGCGAGCGAGAACCAGGTATTGACCTCCTGGCTCTTGGCGACGTCGCCGCGCTTGATCGCGTCCTCGAGCCGTTTCTGGGTCGGGTCTTCTGATCGTTCTTGATCGGCGTTCGATTCGTCTGCCACGGATCAAATCCTCAAAGCTGCGGGCCGAGTTGGGCGAGGACGGATCCAAGGTAGCTGAGGAACGTGCCCATGAGCACGCCGACGAGCGCAAGCAGGATCGCGAAGCCGATCAGGATCGAGGCCGGCAGACCGAGAAAGAACACTTGCAATTGCGGCATCAGCCGCGCGAGCACGCCAAGGCCGACATTGAACAGAATTCCGAACACGAGGAAGGGCGCCGCGAGTTGAACGCCGACGCGGAACGCGCCGGAAACCGTCGCGATCATCAGCTCCGCCACGTCGCCGGTCGGCAACGCGGCACCAGGCTTGAATAAATTGTAGCTCTCATCCAGCGCGCCGATCGCCAGATGATGCATGTCGGTCGCAAAGATAAGCGCGACGCCCAGGATCGCGAGAAAGTTCGAGACCAGCACGCTCTGCTGATCCTGTGTGGGATCGACCGCGGTGCTGAAGCCGAGGCCGAGCTGGAAGGCAATCGTCGTTCCCGCGACCAAGAGCGCCGAGAGCGCGAGCCGCGCCGTCAGCCCGAGCACTGCGCCGATCAGCACTTCCTGGATCAACACGCCGAGCAGCGGCGCGAAGCCGCCATTGAGATCGGCCGTGTAGGCGCCGCGGTAGATCGGCAGCAGCACCAGCGTCAGCACGAGCGCGATCACCAGCCGGATGCGCACGGGAATGCCGCGCTCGCCGAGCCCGGGCATCAGCATGGTCATGGTGCCGAGCCGCGCGAACATCAGCAGAAAGACCGCAGCGAGCGACGGCAGGAACGAGATATTGACCGTCATGGCACGACGGCTTCAGCCGGCCGCGATGCGATCCGCGATGCGCGCCATGTAGGCTTGCAGGACGTCGCCCATGAACGGCAGCGCGAGCAGCAGCGCGAGGAAGACAGCGAGAATCTTTGGCACGAACACGAGCGTCATTTCCTGGATTTGCGTCAACGCCTGCAGGAGCGAGATCGCAACGCCGACGATGAGCGCGACGAGCAAGAGCGGGCTCGACACCAGGATGAGCGTGAGAATGCCGTCGCGGGCGAAATCCAGTACTTCGGCGCCGGTCATGTTCTTCCTTTTCTCCCTCTCCCCGCCTGCGGGGAGAGGGTCGGGGTGAGGGGCTCTTTCAGTTCATTCAGACTCGGGAAGCCCCCTCACCCGGCTCGCTTCGCTCGCGGCCACCCTCCCCCAGAGGGGGAGGGAGATGGGAGAAATACTTCAGATCGGCATCCGGAAGATTTCTTCGTAGGCTTGGATGACCTTGTCGCGCACCGAGACGAGCGTCTCGACCGCGACCTCGGTCTCGGCGACGGCGGTGACCACGTCGACGAGATCGGCCTTGCCGGCGGCGAGCTGCATCGCCTGCGCGTCGGCCTCCTTCCCCTTCTCGGCGAGCGACGAGAGCGCGTTTTCGACCAGCGCGCCGAAACCCTGCCCGGCCGCGCCGGAGCCGGTCAGATTCGTCGCGGCGGACGGATTGCCCGCGCCCGCGATGCGCGCGAGCGAAGCATAGGCATTGGCGGCTGCGATCGGGGAAGGCATTCAGCGTCTCCGTGTTGTGTCAGACGCGCAAGAGGTCGAGCGTGCGCGCGATCATGCGGCGCGTCGCGCCGATCACGTTGATGTTGGCTTCGTACGACCGCTGGGCTTCGCGCATGTCCACGGTCTCGATCAGCGAGTTGATGTTCGGGTATTTCACGTTGCCGCGATCGTCGGCCGCCGGATGTCCCGGCTCGTGCCGTGTCACGAAATCCGTGCGATCGACCTGCACGCGCCCGAGCGAGACCACTTGCGCTTCCAGCTCGCGGTCGAATGTGGACTTGAAGCTCGCGATGCGCCGGCGATAGGGATCGGCGCCGGGCGTCTGCGCGGTGGAGCTTGCGTTCGCGATGTTCTCGGCGATCACGCGCATGCGGCCGGACTGAGCCTTGAGGCCCGAGGCCGCGATCGCGAGCGTCTTAATGAAATCCATAGCTAACCCCGTTCGTTCCCCGGATGCGCTGCAGCGTGTAGCGCAGCGAAACGGTGCCGCGCTGATCCGGGGCCCACCGATTTCGACGACGCGCGGCAATGGGTCCCGGGTCTGCAGCGCACCACTCCGCTCCGCTCCGTGCTGCGCTGCGCCCGGGACAAGTCGATTGCGCTTGAGACGATCACATTCATCTCCGCCTATTTCCTGCCAAGCGCGGTCTTGAGCAATCCGAGCCCGCGCGAATAGAGCGCGGTCGCCGCCTGGTGATCCATCTGGTTCTGCGCGACCTTCAGCATCTCGTCTTCCAGCACGACGGCGTTACCGCGCGGCGTCGCCTCGAACCCGCCGCGGCCGTCGGTGGCGAAGCGCATGCGCTCGCCTATGCCGCTGCCGGAAATATGGCCCGGGGCGGTAGCGGCGAGCGTCACCTTCTCGGTCGATTTCAGGACTTCGTGGAAATCGAGTTGTTTGAGATCGCGCCCGCGATACTGGGGCGTGTCGGCGTTCGCGACGTTTTCCGCGAGCAGCCGCTGGCGTTCCTCGAGCCAGTACATGCGGTGCTTGAGCATGGCGAACAGAGGCAGGTCGGTGACCGGCATCGCCGCTTCTCCCCGGGGGAGCGACGGCTCCCCAATTTCTCGCGGCAAGTTTTGCCGGGCGCATGGTTAAGGCCCGGTTAATGGGAAGTTCAATTTGCGAAGGCGCTCCGCGACCGGGTTCCCGGATCGCCGCAGGGTCGCGCTTTTGCGCGACTTCCGGCATATTCTTTAACGCTTTATTAGGGATGGGGGCGGCAATTCTTGCCGTGGCCGTTAACCCTTCTGCTTCGCCGCGGCGCCAGTGACGGGAGAGTGAAATGGGATTCTTCGAGCAGATTTTCGGCTCCGAGCTCGGACTGCCGGCACGCGCGGTCGTGGCGCTGATATTGGTGCTCGCACTGATCGCGCTGACGGTTTGGCTGATGCGCCGCTTCGGCGAGACGCGCGGCGTCGCGGGCGCCAGCGGACGCGGCCGCCAGCAGCGCCTCGCCGTGCTCGACTCCGCCGTGGTCGATGCGCGCCGGCGTCTCGTGCTGATCCGGCGCGACAATGTCGAGCATCTGATTCTGATCGGCGGCCCCACGGACGTGGTGGTGGAGCCAAACATCGTGCGCGCAACGCCCGCGAGCGGCGCCGTACGCCCTGGCGCGCGACCCGGCGGATACGAGGCCGAGGACGACGCCTCGCTCATTCCGCACCCCGAGCCTGGCCACGAGGGCGAGCGCGCGAGCCCGGCCACGCCGACGCCGAGGCATCCCGCGCCGGGCGGCGCGCAGGAACCGCCGCGCACCATGCCGCGCCCGGCACAGCGCATGGACCCGCAATATGCCGACATGGCGCAACGCCTTGAGGCGGCGCTGAGAAAACCCGCCGCCGAGCTTGACGTGCCGCGCGCCTCGCCCGCTCCTCCGCCGCCGCAACGCGCGCCGGAACCGCGCACGCCCGAGGCGCGTCCCGAGCCGCGCGTATTCGAGCAGCGCCCCGCGACGCCGCCCGCGCCCGCACCGCGCGTGCCGACGCCACGTGCGCCGGAGCCGCGCGCAGTCGAGCCGACACGCGCGCCCGAGAAGCAATCCGCGCAACCGGCGCAAACCCAGCCCGACAAGCAATCCGCCGCCGACGTGTTCGGCAGCCTGGAAGACGAAATGGCGAGCCTGCTCCGCCCGGGCGGCAAGAAGGAAAGTAAATGACGAATGTCATCCCGGGCGCAGCGCAGCGCCATAAGCGCGTTAACACGCGTCTTCGCCGCGCTATGGCGCTGCGCCGCAGACCCGGGATCCAGGAACACCTGATCGGTTGGTGGTCCTGGATCCCGGCGCTCGCTCGCCTGCTTACGCGGGCTCGTTCGGCCGGGATGACAGGTAGAGCGATCGCGCTGTTGTTCGTTTCCGCCGCGCTGCTTTTGGCGACGCTCTCTCCTGCGCAGGCGCAGGATATTTCCATCAGCTTCGGCAATGGAGCGAACGGAGGCGGCGGCCTCACCGAGCGCGCGTTCCAGCTCATCGCGGTGATCACGGTGCTCTCGTTGGCGCCCGCGATCCTCGTCATGGTGACCTCGTTCACGCGCATCGTCGTGGTGCTGTCGCTCTTGCGCACCGCGATCGGCCTGCAGACCGCCCCGCCCAACGCCGTGATCATCTCGCTCGCGCTCTTCCTCACCGCGTTCGTGATGGGCCCCGCGTTCCAGCAGGCCTATGAGCAGGCAGTGCGCCCGCTCGTGGCCGGCGAGATGCAGCCGCAGCAGGCATTCGAGAAGGGCTCCGAGCCGTTCCGCGCCTTCATGATGAAGAACGTGCGCGAAAAGGACTTGGGCCTGTTCATGGACATGGCGCGCGCCGAGCGCCCCGCGGAGCCCGACGCGACGCCGCTCCGCATTCTTGTGCCGGCCTTCATGATTTCCGAGCTGCGCCGCGCCTTCGAGATCGGGTTCATGCTGTTCGTGCCGTTTCTCGTGATCGACCTCGTGATCGCTTCGGTGCTGATGTCTATGGGCATGATGATGCTGCCGCCGGTTATCGTCTCGCTGCCGTTCAAGCTGATCTTCTTCGTGCTCGTGGACGGCTGGAGCCTCGTCGCCGGAAGCCTGGTGCAGAGCTTCGGGGCCTAGCGCCAACCGATTCTGCGCGCGCTTTTCCCTCATTCCAGGGGCACGGCGTTGATGGCCGCTATTTCTTGCGCGCGCCCGCCACCAGTATGTCGAGGATGATCTTGCCCACGGCATCGCGCTCTTTCAGGGTCATGTATTTCCTCGCATCATAGACTTCCGCCTTCGGCGTCTTGAGCGGGCCTTTCGGGTTTGCGCGCGTGTGGTGATAAAAGCCGCGCGTCGCGATGAACGTCCTCGCCCCCTGTTCGTCCTTTCGGTTCGAGGCCGATGAACACGACCACGCCGTAGCGGAACACGACGGCGATGCCCTTCGCGCCGGCGCGGAACGCGAGCGGGATGGTCGACAACGCCTCGCTGCTCTCGAGTGCCGCGGTGTCGATGCGGTCGCCGACGAGCACGGCGCGCACGCCGACGCGGCTCCCGAGCGGCGGCAGGTTCGTTGCGGGCTGGTCCATGGGCAAACCTAGTCCGGACCGCAGGCTGACTCTAGCCGCCTGCCGCGCCGTGCATGCGCGCCAGTTTGCGCTCCAGTTCCTCGACCTGCCGCTCCACGAGCGCGCCCACGCGTTGCACGACGCGCCGCATCCTGTGACTCGTTTCGTCGCCGGGCCGCTTGGGCAGGAGCGCGAGCAGCGCGTCTCTCGCCTCGCGCACGCGATCGGCGAGCGCCGGCGCGCACTCCGGCACGGGCTCCGCGAAGCCGCGGCAGGCATGCGCCCGCCGGCACTCGCCGAGCGGGCAGCCCTTCCAGAGCGCGAACGCGGTGCTCGCGCGCGCGATCGTCTCCCGCTGCGCGCGGGTGAGTTTGGGGAACAGTTCGGCGATTTCAAACATGGGGGATTCCTTTTCGAGACTTCGGTTGCGATTTCGGGTGAAGCCGCTCAGGCGGCGCGTGATGCGGGCGCGCGAAGTGACTCGCGCGGCGGCGTTTTTCGCCCGCGCCTATTGCCTGGACCGGCCAGGCCCCTCCGCTCCTGAGGGGGACGAAGCGCCGAAAGGCGCAACGGCTATGGTTCGCGTCCCGTGCGGGACGCGCGACGCCTTCCGGCGCTCCGTCGCGGCGTTTTAGCGGGCTGGCCGTGCCAGCCGCCGAGCCCCGGGCCGCGCTTGCGTACCCGCGCCGGGCGCGGGCCGTTACAGCGAGCTCCTCGCGCACGGGTCTGTAGTGCCCGTAGGGCGGGGTCCCGGGACGCCCCGAGTGCGCGGGCTTGCGTTTGCCCGCGCCCGCAGGCGCCGCACCCCACTCCATCGACTAGACGCCTCTAGAAGACGCCCCGAGTTGAGTGGGGGATAGGCAAACTATAGGCCGAAGCGGGAAAATTTGTCAATGCTTTTATTCCTATCGCCGCCCGCAAACGACCGGCCTTGACGACTATACGGAATCTCCGTATATCCCTGTCCTGTGCACACGGTGATCGAGACCGCGCAGTATCTGCGCGATGCCGCCCGGGCCGGTCTTGTCGGGGAGGCGCGTGCGAATGTCGTTCGTCTGATTGCCGAGAACCCGCAGGCTGGCGATCTGATCCCCGGCACCGGCGGAGCGCGCAAGATCCGCGTCGCTGGACGCGGAAAGGGCAAGTCCGGCGGCTATCGCGTGGTGACCTACTACGCCGCCGCGGATGTGCCGGTCTTCCTGCTGGCTGTGATCGACAAAGGCGAGCGGGCGGACCTCACCCAGGCGGAGCGCAACGCATTGCGCGCCGAACTGGCCGGGCTTGCGAAGGATTATCGGGAAACTGCGCGGCGCAAGGCGGTCGCACTGCAATGGAGACGAAGATGACAGCGCTCGGCAAGCGTTTGCTCAAGGCGGCGAAGGAAGCCCGCGCGATCGCGCGCGGCGAGGCCGATCCTGCGAGCTATCGAATTTACGTCCCCGCCGAGATCGACGTGAAGCGGATGCGCCGCCGGCTGCGCTTGTCACAGTCGGAATTTGCCAAGCGCTTCGGCTTCACCCCGGCGCGCATCCGCGATTGGGAACAGGGCCGCTCTCGCCCCGACGGCGCCGTGCGCGCCTATCTCATGGTGATCGAACGCGACCCGCGCGCGGTTGAGAAGGCGCTGAAGGCGGGCTGAGCGAACAGCGCCTCGAAGGCGCTCAATGAACCGGTCCAATCAGATTTAGATTCTTTACTCGTGGTCATTCAGTTCTTATCGCGGATCGCTATCGCTTCTTCAATGGCATTGGGGAGATGCTCTTTTGCACCAAGGTTGATCGGCACTTGCCCCTTCAAATTGATCCGCTCGTGAACCACGCCGGCATCGAGATCACGCAAAATCGCGCATTTGATAAGCCGCTGGCCGATGGGTTTTGGCAGATCGTCCAAGGTCATCCCAAACTCGCGAAGCAGTCCGACGACCTTTTCCTCCTCCTCATCAGTCAGCAGATGATCGGCAAGCGCCTTTTCAATCAGAGCACCGAACCCGTCCTTTGTTAGTTCGACAAATCTAGGTCCGTCGACATAGTGCGTTCGCGCAACCTCAGCAGCGAGTTCGCGAAATCTCGCAGGCGGCAGAGCACTCTCGAACCACTGTCCAAAAAACTGCGGAATCTTCGTTACGGCGGTGTCGTGTTTTTCTCGACACTCCGGATGCTGTGACCGCATGAGCCCAACAGGCTCACCGCAATAGATGCAGTCCCCCATGAGCGCCCCCTCCGGCCAGACATACTCTTACAACTAGTGCGGGCAGGCAATGACGTAGTTGCGCAGAGCGCGTTCTAGCCAAACGCGTCCCTCACCCCTCCACAATCTTCCAATACGAATCCTTGCCGATCACCTGCCCGCCGCGGAACGTATAGAAGTCGCAGCCCTGCACCTCGATGCGCTTCCCGCCCCGCGCGGTGCCGGTGAGCAGCCACTTGGTCATGCCGGTCTGCCGCGCGGCGTCCACGAAATGCTCCTCGTTCCCGTAGTGCACGTCGGGCAGGCCCGCGAACCGCGTGGCGAGCCCTTCGCGCACCGCCTGCTTGCCCTCGTAGCGCGTGCCCCAGGCGTGCGGCCCGCGCGGCATCTCCAGCACGCAGTCGTCGGCGAAAAACGCCATGATCCGGTCGAGATCGTGCGCGTTGAACGCCGCGCACAGGTCGATGAGCTTCGCCCTGATATCCGCCATGTGATCCCTCTCCGGCCGCCACTATAGAGTCTACTCGCGCCGCCGCCGTCGATGCCATACTGCCGCGACGGGAGACGCCCCATGCCGCATGCCTATGACGAGTTGATCGATACGATCCGCCGCCGCCGCTCGGTGCGCCGCTTCGAGCCCGGGCACTCCGTGAGCCGCGACACGCTGCTGCAGATCGCCGAGGCCGGCCGCTGGGCCCCCACCGGCGCGAACTCGCAGTGCTTCGACGTGGTGATCGTCGACGAGCCGGTCATGCGCGAGAAAGTGCTCGATGTCTTCCTCGCGCAGTCGAACCGGCTGATCGACCACGTCAAGGGCTTTCCCGCCGTGAAGAAGACCTACATGGCGAACACGGTCGCGATCTTCCTCGTGCTCGCCGACGAGCGCTGGAAGCGCGCGTTCCCGGTCGCCACCTCGCCGGAATGGGCCGAGGAATACCGCGCCAACAACGAGCGGATTCTCATCGCCTCGATCGGCGCCGCGGTGCAGAACATCCAGCTCGCCGTGACCGCGGTCGGCCTCACCTCGGCCTGGCTCTCGGGCGGCGGCGAGGACACCACGAACCGCGACCTGCGCGCCCTCCTCGGCTATCCCGATTGTCTGCGCGCGATCGGCACGATCCCGGTCGGCGTGCCGGAAAAGGGCCTCGCCTCGCGCTACCGCCGGCCGCTCGCGCAGATGGTGCACTGGAACAAGTACGAGCCGGAGAAATTCCGGCCCGACGCGATGGTCGATCACTACGTCGAGAAGGTGCGCCAGTTCGCCATGTATCGCGGCGAGGAGGACGTGAACAAATGGGCCGACGCCGACAAGCGCCTCGGCAAATGGCGCGCGGCGTTCACGTCGGAGACGGTCGCGCGAAAGTAAATGTAGGGGGCTTGGCGGCGTCGCGTAGCTAGTCCGCGGTTGCCTCTCCTTACTCCGTCATGGCCGGGCCGCGAGCGAAGCGAGCGAGACCCGGCCATCCACGTCTTCTTCTATTTCAATCTGCGAAGACGTGGATCACAGTCGAAGGCGGCTGTTGCCGACTTCGGCAAACTTAGACTAGCGAGCGGCCCGGTGATGACGACTTTACTCCGCCGCCGCCCTCGCCTCGCCGCGCAAACGCGGCATCACCTCACGCGCGACAGCTCCACAGCGAGCCGCCGCAACTCCCCCAAGCCCTCACCCACGCTTCTCGCGCCCGTGCAGCACACGAAGCATGACGAGCCGCTCGCCGTCATGGCGATACTGAAACACGTACGGCGCATTGAGAACGAGCAGCACGAGCTGCCGGTATTCATCGCGGCCCTCGAGCGGCCGCCCAACCTTTGGGTGCTCCGTCAATATCTGCGCCTGCGCCATCAGCTCGCGCGACGACCGCGGCGAGTTGCGGATGCCTGTCGTGAAGGAATTCGGCGAAGCGATCGAGATCGGCCAGCGCGTCGGCCGACCACTCGAGCTTCATCGCGCCTGCCAGCGCCGAAACGCGGGCGTTCCCCAGGTGCGCAGCCAGCGCACGACATGCTCGTGCGGCACGGCCGCGCCGCCCGCCTGCACTGCCGCCCAGCGGCGATCCAGCTCGGCGATTTCCGTGGAATCGGCGGACGCCGGTTCGCGGCCCGCTTCGACAAGCTCGGCGACGAGCCGGGGCACGGTCACCCCGCGCTCGTGCGCAAGCGTCTCAAGCGCGCGCGGTTTCCACGTCGACTTCGATGGTGCGTGACCGGATGTTCATGAATATAGTCTGCCCGTTCGCCTCACGGTTGTCGAGAACGCCGAACCATTGGGCGGCGCGGCGGACGGTGAGCAAAACGCTCGCCCCTACTCCGCCGCAACGCGCTCCTCTCCGCGCAAATGCGGCATCACCTCGCGCGCGAACAGCTCGATCGAGCGGAGCGATTCCGCGAGCGTGAGATCGCCGTAGGCGAAGCGGCATCCCAGGAAATTGGCCCGCGAAAGATCGATCTGCGCCTGCAACTGCTCGCGCACGCGCGCGGGCGTGCCCACGACCGCCGCGCCGGCCTGGATCAGGCCGTCGATCGTCGGCGGCAGCGATACGTACGGCGGCTTCATATCGTACTGCCACCACAGCTTCATGAAGCCTTCGTACCAGCGCTTGTAGGCGCGGCGCGCGATCGCGAGCGCGTCCGCCTCGTTCTCCGCGAGCACCAGGTGCCGCGTCATGCCGAGCCTGGGCTCGCGCGAGGCCGCGTTCGGCTGGAACGCGGGAAAATAACGCTCGGCCATGGCGCGCACCGGCTCCGCGGTCTGGTTGGAAACCGCGCTCATGCCGCGCCTGGCCGCGCGTTCCGCGCTCTCGGGATTGGGCACGCCGGCCCAGAGCGGCGGATGCGGCTTCTGGTACGGCTCGAGCTCGAACGGCACGTCCTTGAAATTATAGAACTCGCCCGCGAAGCTGAGCGTGCGGTTGGTGAGCCCCTTCAGGATCACCTGCAGCGCTTCCGCGAACATCTTCTCCGAATTCTTCGGGTCGATGCCGTAGAACGCGGTTTCGATCGGCGAAATGCCCTTGCCCACGCCGAACTCGAGCCGCCCGCCGCTGATATTGTCGAGCATGCAGATTTCCTCGATCAGCCGGATCGGATGGTAGAGCGGCAGCGTGTAGACGAGCGGGCCGAGGCGGATGCGTTTCGTGCGCTGCGCCACCGCGGCGAGATAGACGCTCGGGCTCGGCGCCATGCCGAGCGGCGTCGCATGGTGCTCGGCTACGAGATAGATGTGAAAGCCCGCGCGGTCGTACGCCTCGGCGAGCTTGAGCCGGTTCTCGTAGAACTCGGCGAGCGGCGCGCCGCTGTAGTCCACGTGATCGAAAATGCCGAAATAAAGGGCCATCGCTTGCTCCTGCCCGCAGGCGGCCGCC
Organism: Xanthobacteraceae bacterium; assembly: GCA_040901465.1. GTDB lineage: Bacteria > Pseudomonadota > Alphaproteobacteria > Rhizobiales > Xanthobacteraceae > JAUSIF01. Next base: position 38,604 of record JBBDYN010000015.1, on the reverse strand, counting down.
GCCGCAGGATTGTTCCCCTGGTCCAAACAGGATGGCACGGGCGCGAGAGTGAATCGAGATCGCCGCGAGCGGCTTCGCGCGTGCGCTCGGACGATACGAGCGCGCTCGGCGAACGACAATTCCCGAACGCGAACTTGGAAATCCCCCGGGTTTGCAAGGCATCGCTCCCCTGTTCGAGGTAGCCGGCAATTGGTATGGTTTTGCCGCGCGCCCGCCCCGCCTGCTCGAGCCCGCCGGCGCGCATCGATCGGACGGAGAATGCAAATGATCCGCCGGACAATTTTCCTGCTCGCCATTCCTCTCTTCTTCAATGCGCCGGTCCTCGCACAGGAAGGCCGCAGCATCGCGCTGATCCTCGACGCCTCGGGCAGCATGAACGCGCGGCTCCCCGCAGGCGGCACGCGCCTCGAAGCCGCGAAGACGGCCGTCGCCGCCTTCGTGGCGAAGCTCGATCCCAAGGTGCGGCTCTCCTATCGCGCCTACGGGCACCAGTCGCCGACCAAGGAGAAGAACTGCAAGGACACCGAGCTCCTCGTCGGCTTCGACACGGCCGGCGCGAGCAAGGAGGCGGTGCTCGCGAAGACGAAGGACATCAAGGCGCAGGGCTACACGCCGATCACCTACGTGATCGAGCTCGCCGCCAAGGAGGTGGGCAAGGAGCCGGGCGAGCGCGCCGTCGTGCTCGTGAGCGATGGCAAGGAAACCTGCGAGGGCGATCCGTGCGCCGCGGCGAAGGCGCTCGCCGAAGCCGACGCGAAGCTCGTGATCCACACGATCGGATTCAATGTCGACGCCGCTGCGCGCTACCAGCTCCAGTGCGTCGCCCGTGTTGCGCGCGGCACCTATACCGACGCCTCCGGCGCGGCCGATCTGGGCGCGACGCTCGGCAAGGTCGCAGCCGCAAAGCCGGCGCCCCCACCCGCTCCGCCGCCGGCGGCCAAAGCACCGGCGAGCAAATCCTCGATCACGATCACGAAGCCGAAGCCAGGCCGGCTGCAGGTCAAGAATCCGGACTTCAGGGGACACCGGGTGACCGATGCGGAAACCGGCAAGGCCTTTGGAAGCTTCCACAACATGACGTTCATGGACCTCCCGGCCGGTCTCTACAACATCGCCTTCGGGCCGACCGCGTGGAAGAGCGTCGAGGTGAAGGCGGGCGAGACCACCACCCTCGATCCCGGCGTGCTGGAAATAAAGAATGCGGCGCCGTCCGGCCACAAGATCCTCGATTGGGAGACCGGCGTCGAGGTCGGCAACATCTCTTCGTCCGTGAGCCGGCTGACCGTGATCCCCTCGACCTTCACGGTCGTCTTCGGCAAGGCCGAATGGAAGAACATCGACATCAAGAGCGGCGAACACAAGGTGCTGAACCCGGCCGTCATCGTCATGCACGGCGCGAGCGGCGCGGGTCACAACGTGCGCGCCGAAGACGGCGCGGTCATCGGCAACATCTCGTCGTTCACGTCACGGATGCCGGTCCCGCCGGGCAAGTACACGATCGACATCGAGGGTCAGAAGATTCCACTCGAGCTCGTCGAAGGGCAGACAATGGAGATCAATCTAAAGTGACCGCGCACGCGCGCGGTCATCCCGGCCGACCCCGGGCTGGTCCGGGGGAGAGCCGGGATCCAGAAGCATCGACGCCGCGTGGAGCGCAACTTTGGGAGGGCTCGTCATGATCCAAGGCAAGCCGTTTTCATCGACGCTCGGCGCCGTTGCCCTATGCGCGCTTCTCGGCATCGCGGCACTTGCGCCCGCGGCCCTCGCGCAGCAGCCGACGCAAGTCGCGTTCTCCACGTTCGAGCTTTTTGCGGGCCCGGACAGCGTCGACCTGAAACCCGATGCCTTCAAGCGGCTGGCCGACACGATCCGCAACGCGCAGACGCCGGGCAGCTGCCCATTGGGACGGCTCAAGATCCGCGTGGCCGAGGGCGATCCTTTGTTCCAACAGGCACTCGTGGCCGCCCGTCGCGATGCCGTCCTCACGGCCCTGGACCGTCTTGGAATCCCCGTCGCCGGCCGCCTGTTTGTCGAGACCGAGATGATCGGCGGGCCGGAGGGGCACGACACAGTCTATGAAATTCCGGGCGATCGCACGCCGCCCACGCTGCGCGTCCGATGGGAGCCGCCCGATGGCCACAAGGTGCAGCCGAACCAGCCGATCGTGGTGCGAATCATCGCGGCCGACGATGCCGACCGCTGGCAGACCGGGATCAAGACCATCCGGCTCATCGCCGAGAGCGACGGCGGACGCGACGTTGAACCGACGCCGGCGCATTTCGAGGCCTGCTCGGAGCCGCCGGAGAAGCGCGGGCAAGCGACCTACGTCGTGCCGGCCGATCCACCGCCGGTCGTACGGCTCACCGTGCTGGTCGAGGACCATGCCGGTCACGTGGTCAAGGAGAGTGCCAATTTCCCGACCGGCGACTTCCAAGGGACGATCAAATGGAGGCACAGCGTGGTGGGCCGGCTTGCGCGCGCGGTAACGACCGCAAGCGCGGATATAACGCTCACCCATGACGGCAGCGGCGCGCTGACGGGCCGCATGATCGGTAGTCACACGGCGACCGGAGAATACGCGTGCCCTTCGCGTACTGTCGCTCCGGGCACGATCCGGGCGACGCTGGTCGGTTCCTACACGCCGGGCCGCGACGCGATGATGATCCGAGCGTCCGACAAAGAGACCACGCCCATGCGGATGGAGGTCCAGTGCCCGGGCGCGCGGCCGGTTGTATCCCAGCATGCGGCGTTTTACGAGTTCTACGAGCAGGCGCTTCGCGGACTTCGACCCACCGGGGACGGTGGCTTCCAATCGACCTACGAGCAGGAACGCGCGTGCGAGGCCGGCTCTATCTGTACGACCAAGATTTCGTTGATCCTGCATCGCGCGCGTGACTGACGGCGTTCTACGCTCGGCCGAGGAACAGACTCTCCTCCGGCTTATGCGGATCGACCTTGATCTGCACCGCGTCGCCGGGTTTGAACTCCATCACCTCTTCGGCGATCAGCCCGCCGCTCTTGCCTTCACGCACCTGGCCTTTGGGATACTCGTAGCGATAAAGCACGACCCAGCGCGACTGCCGGTTGATCTCGAGCCGGCTGCGCCGCACGTCGAGCACCGTCGCGGTGACGGGCACGCCGATCTGCATCAGGCGCTCGTCGCGCGCCGCCGCGCGCCAGGCAAAATAGACGATCGAGCCGCCTATGCCCGTTGCCACGATCCCCGCCGCAGCGAACAGGAGCGGCGATCCACCTTCCAACTGGTTCGGGTCGGCGAAGAGATTCACGCCGAAGCTCGCAGCGAAAAAGAACAGGCCGACGACGAACAGGATGCCGCCGAACAAGGTCCAGAACCACTTGTCACGACCCATGACGCCCCCGCCGCGCTACCTCGTCGTAACGGTTACTGCCTGACCCCGAGCTCGCGCAGACTCTTCTTCACACCCTCGTCGGCCGGGTTGAGCTCGAGCGCCTTGCGGAAATCCGCGATCGCCTGGTCGCGCTTGCCCATCCCGCCGAGAATGCCCCCACGCAGCTTGTAAGCCATTGGATGCCGCGGATCGAGGCGGATGGCTTCGTTCGCGTCGGCGAGCGCCTGCTCCGGCTGCTTCTTGAAGAAATACGCGGTGCCGCGCTGCACGCGCACATGCGCATTCTGCGGATCGACGCGCAGCACCTGATCGAAGTCGGCGATCGCCCGGTCGTACTGCCTCTGGAAGAAATGGACGAGGCCACGATTGAGATAGGCCTGGCCGAAGTCGGGATCGAGCTTGATCGCCTGGTTGAGGTCGGCGAGCGCCTGCGGGAAGCGACTCGTCATGAGGTAGAGAGTACCGCGGCTTGAATAAGCGTCCGAGTTCTTCGGGTCCGCCTTGATCGCCTCGCCGAAATCCGCGGCAGCGAGATCGATCTGTCCTCTCAGTTGCCGCGCGCTGCCACGGCTGATCAGGGCATCCACGTGCTTCGGATCGGCGCGGAGCGCCGCGTCGAACTCGCCGAGCGCCTTGTCCCAGTCGCCCATTTCGCCATAGACGCGTCCGCGCCCATGAAAGCTCTCGGCGTCTTTCGGGTTGAGGCGGATCGCCTCGTCGAGATCGGCGAGCGCCTCCTTGTGTTTGCCCTGCAGCGCGTAGGTGACGCCGCGATTGCCGTAGGCCTGCGCGAGCTTGTCCGGGGCTGTGCCGCTCTTTTCGATGATGCGCGTGCAGGCGGGAATGCCTTTCTCCGGGTCGCCGCTCGCGCAATCCGTTGCGTCGTCCGCGGCGGCGTCCGAGACGAACAGCGCCGCAGCCAGGAATGCAAGAGCCGCGAACGTGTGAGACGCCATGTCCGCTCTCCTTGGTCAGGGTCGAAACCAGCGCCCTCGCTCCAATTTCACCGGCGGCGGCGGCGGCTTCGGATTGGCCGCGGTCCAACCAGGCGGCGCTGGCATGTCGAAGCTGCCAGGAGGCCGCGTTGCCGAGACCACAATGTCGGCGTACCGCCCCTCTTGCCCTTCCACCGCGTGCGGAATGATGTCGCCGAGATACTCCGTCACCTGTCCGCTCTTCCGGAACCAACGCGCGTGCAGGGTGACCGCGTGCGGCGGGCCGCTCGCGCCGCTGCCGCCTTGCGGGCCGCCGGGCGCGCCCCCGAACAAGCCGGCGCCGCCCATGACGTTGCGCACCTGATCGGCGAAGTTTTGGCGCCCCCTAGCCAGATCATCGCGCACGCCCGCCATTGCTTCGCGTGCGGCATCGACAGGCTTCTGCAAGCTTTCCATACCTTCGCGCACGCTTTGCGCCTGGCGGCCGAGCAGCCAGTCCAACGGCGTGCCCCCGTCCGCCTCCTCCTGGTGCGGCGGTCGCGGCGCGGGAATGCCGAAGTTCTCCTCCGGCATCGGTTTTCTCGGCCCGCTTGAGTCGTGCCGCACTGAGTCGGTCGTGTAGCAATTGGTACCGCGGTCGCGCCCGCGGCCGCCATAGCCGCGAAACGCGAAGCGTAGATCGAAGTTTACGTCGTAGACCGAAATTCGCCGAAGCTTTTCATAGGATGTCCGCCGCGGTCCGGGTTGGCTCGAAAGAATTTCGGCCCGCAGCGGCCAATTCTCCATGAGCAAGTGATGCGTGTACGTCGCCTCACCGGTGAGCGTGCTGTGCTGCTTCGCTTCGCATCCACCTGCGGCACCGCCCGCGCGACCTCCGCCTTGCGCCTTGTTCCGTTCGGCCCAGTCGTCCGCGAGTCGGTCCTGCCACCAGTCACTGATCTCGTCCGGGCTGACGACGCCCGGCACGGCCAATATCTCGCCCAAGGCGCGGGAATCCGCCGCCAGGTGTCTCGGGCCCTCGTAGGACTGCGCAGGTCCCGGCGGCGGCGGGCCCGGCTGTCGGTTTCGGTCGTGCGAATAGAAATGGCTGGTGACAAAGGTCCGAAATTGTCCGTCGAAGGAAAACCAATCCACGTCCGTGGTCGCGGGAAACAGCGGCACCGGCGGATCGTAGGTGAACCAGTGTCCAACCAGGTGCCCCCAGCTTATCGAGATCGTCCGGCTCTTCGCCAGCAGGATCATGTCGTCCTGCGTCTTGAAATCCAGCACGTACAGCGTCGCCTGGCAGTTGGCGCAGCGGGCCGGGACAAAAATGTAGAGGCGCGCCGGGAACCGCCAGAGCACCGAGGCGTCGCTGGAATCCGGCTGATCCTTGACCCTCTCCTCGCCCTTCGCCCGTGTTTCTTTCGTTCCTTTTTCTTTTCCTTTTTCGGGCGGCGGAGGCGGCGTATCTCTAGCGCCCCCTTGCTTCGGCAGACCGAGGTAAATCCACGCGACACTCGCACGCGGCAGGCTGCTCGCGGCCTGAAACGTCTGACCGCCAAGCGTCGTGTGCACGAAATCGGAATCGAGGCCGGTCAAGGTAACGCTCTGCACCGCTTGATTGACGAGATGCAGCTCGTCGCGCGCCGGATCGCGCGCGGCCGGCGGCGTCGACGCGTCACGGTCAAGGCCGATCCACTGAATGTTCGCGCGCGGCACCGTCTCCGCGCCGATCTGGCAATTACTTTGATCGCAAGCCGAAAGCGCGCCGCGCTTCTGCGCTCCGTCGCGCAGCAACAGAAAGTCGTCAGCTCTGGCGCCGCCGCTCAGAAGCAGGATCACCGCTGCGGCCGTCAGCACGCGACCTGACACGGGTTCCCTTTCCATGCCGACCGCACTTTCTGCGCTGCACGCGCAAACCGACGATGGCTCGGTTATCGGGCGCCACGATCCTGTCCCTCGCGCCGACCCCGGTCAAGAACGGCGGGTCCGACACACTGACTGAAGGAGCGAGAATGCCGTTTCGAATGCAAAAATTGCCCGCTCAGCGCGCCGTGATCTTCTTCGCAGCGCCGCTCGTGGTGATCGGGTCGGGCGGCAGCGGCCGCTCCGGATAGCGCTCGCGATAGACCTTGAGGAACGTGCCGAGGCTGTCGAACGAAGCAAGCGCCTTCGCGGCCTCGGTGAGCGTCTTGGCGCTTGTCCCCTCGGGCGAGACAAGGAGCCCGAGCACCTTTGCTTCCGGCGTCTCGCCCATCTTCAGCGCGTATTTTTCCTTGAGCCGCGAGAGCCCGATCGTCTCGTCGCCGAACGCATAGGCGAGCGAAGCGCGCAGCACGTCGTGCCGCTCGGCCGGAACGAGCGCCGCGTCGCTCTTCCAGCGCTCGCCCAGCAGCTTCTCGATCCGCTCGCCCGCCTCGCGCCAGTTCTTCGCCGACCAGGCGATGTCGGCGCGCAGCCGGTCCGCCTCGGCGCCCTTGAGGTTCGCGATCAACTCCACCGCAACCTCGTGGCGTCCGGTGTCGGAAAGCGCGCGCGCCTCGACGAACATGCGCTCCTCGCGCAGTTGCTGCGGGAGCTGCGGCATGCGCGTTCCGACGAGCACGCGCACCGCCTCGGTCGGCTTGTGGTTCATCAGGTGCACGACGGCGAGCTTCGCCGCCACCTGCGCCTTGGCGATTCCCGAGAGCCGGTACTGCACCTGATGGTCGAGAAGTTCGACCGCCTGGTCCAGGAGCTCCACCGACACGAGCCGGTCAGCGAGCCGGCGGATCAGTTCGTCGCCGCGCCGGCCGATCGGCGTGAGCCGGCTGAAATCGTAATAGAGCGCGAGCGCGTCGATCGGCGGCAGCGTCGACGACTTGCCGGTGAGATAGAGGTCCTCGAACACCGCCGCCATCTCGGAATGGAAGTCGTGCGTGCTCTCCGCCTCGGGATCGACGAGCAGCGCCGCGTCGAGCAGCTTGAACGCATCGCGGTAGCGCGCCTCGGAGACAAAGAGCCGGCCGAGCAGCCGGATCGTCTCGAGCTCGATGCGGTCGCCGCGCCACATCATGGCGAGCGTCTCGAGCCGGTCGATCGCCTTCGGCCGGTCGAGCTCGCCGCGCGCGTGGCGCATGGCGATCGAGCGCAGCCGCGCCTCGGCGGCGTCCGGCCCATCGTCGATCTCCGCGATCGTGTCGTAGAGGTCCTTCGCCCGCTCGAAGCGGCCGACGCCCTCGGCGACGCGGCCCGCGAGCACCGCGAAGGTCGGCTTTTGCTCGCGTGGAATTTTCATCACGTCGAGGTCGTGCAGGAGGCGGCTCGCTTCCACGAAGTCGCGCACCTCGACCGCCGAGCGCGCGGCGGCGAGCAGCACGTTGCGCTGGAACTCGACCGGCAGATCCACGTAGGCGTTCGTGCCGACGCGAAGCGCATCGCGCGCCTGGCCCCAGCGCCCGAGATCGGCGAGCGCCACCGCGCGCAGCAGCGCGGACTCGGTGACGTCGGAAAGCTGCTGATGGGTGAATTCGGTGAGCGCCGCGTCCGGCCGTCCGAGCTCGAGTTCCGCGATGCCGCGCAGGAGGAAATAAAGAGGGCGATTGAGCAGCTGATTGTCCTCGCGCATGCCCGCTTCCAGCACTCCCTTCGCCTCCGCGGCGAATTTATGCGCCAGATAAAAGCGCGCGAGCATGAGCCGCGCGTCGGCGCGCTGCCCGGACGGGCTCGCGGCGACCGAATGCACCAGCACGGCTTCGCGTTCCTGGAACGGGCTCGCCTGCTCCGCATTCCAGATTTCCACGTCGAGCGGAGTCGCCTTGTGCTTGACCGCCGCTTTCTTCGCCGCCGGCGGCGGCGACGGCAGATCGGATACCGCGAGCCCCGCCGGACGCCGCAGGATCGCGCCGTCGGCGATCAGCGTGAGGGCGATGTCGTCGGCCAACGGCACGAACGCGAGCCCGTGGATCGAGGCGAGCGCCCGGAATTCGACGAAATTCTGCCCGCGCAGAATGCCGCGCGCCGGCGGCTGCGCCGTCACCACGATCAAGCTGTCGCCGACGTCCGGATCGAGAATGCGGTGAATCTGCCCCGGTGCTTCCAACGGGATCAGCACTGCGCCGCGTTCGTCCGCGCCCGGCGCGCGCCGCAGCGGCAGCGGGCGGCTCGGCGCCACCACCACGTCGCCGAGCGTGACCATCCAGGTATTGCCCTCGCGCTCGACGCTCGCCAGCCGCGTGCGCGCGAGCTTGAGCCGCACCACGGCGCCGAGCTCCGAGCGCATCGTCTCGGCCTGCGTAACCGTGCGCGTCTGGTCGTTGACGAGCGCACTCACATCGATCGGGCGCGGCGTGTCGAACACCATCCAGATGCTCTCGCCGCGCGCGAACACCGCGGCGGCCACCGGCTCGGCAAACACGAACGACAGGCTGAACTGGCCGGCGTGGCGTCCGACGATCGGAATGAGCGTGCTGTTCGCGATCCCGCCCGGCCCGGTGGTGAGGTCGAGCGGCGCCGGCGCGCCATTTTCGCCGCCGCCTTCGGCAAGCGGCGGCATCGCCTTGCGCGCGGCTTCGGCCGCCGCCGCCACTTCCGCTTCGGCGGACGCCTGCGCCAGCGCGCGGTTACGCGCGACATAGGCGTCGGCCTCGGCGGCGAGATCGGTGACGTTCGGGGCCGCACCGCCCATCGGCGGCGGCGTCACGTCGACGAGGTAGGTCTTGTTCTCGCGGAATTCGCGTGCGACGGCATTCGGCGCCAGCACGAGCTTGACCGTCGAGTGCTGCTCCTCGAACGCGACGTCGAGCCCGACGACACCCGCCGGCAGTTTCACCCTGGCCTCGCCGAGATCGATCTTCACCGGCGCCTCGAATTTAAGGCGCAATTCCTGGCCGTCGCGCTCGGCCGCGACCGCAATCGGCTCCGGAAGGTGGAACGCGAAGCGGGAAAATGTCGGCGCGCTGGAAACGCGCAGGCGCACATCGCCGGACGGCGCTTCGGGCGTCGGCGCGGTCTTCTTGACGCGTGCAAGTCGCTCCGCGTCGCGCGCGCGCTTCGCGAGGTCGTCGATCACGTCCTGCGGCAATCCGGGCGGCAGGCCCATCCAGGACTCCGGCAGGAGATCGACGAACAGCTTCTCGCCCGCTTCCATCACGTTCACGCGCACCTTGCGCGCGAGCGAGAGCCGTACCGCCGTGCCATCGGGATCGCGCCGGCTCGTGTTGACGTAGCCCGGCAGCCTGCGCTCGATCCCGGCGAGATCAACGGCGACCGGTTGGCGGAAGCCGACGATCAGAATGCCGTTCGTGACATGCACTTCGGCCTTGGTCTCTTCGTTGAACGTGAAGATGAGGCGACCGTGGCCGTTGTTCACAAGCGCGGAAACTTCGGCGCTCAGTTCCTGGCCGCGGCCCGTGTCGACGGCAAAAAGACCGTGCAATGCCAGCAGGAACGCCCCGAGCAATGCGCGCGCGGCCATGCCGCCCGCGCGGCGCATGGCTCCTCGCCGCCCGAGCGTGCCGCCGGGCTCGCGGATATCTGTACGCGTTCGCAACTGGTCGTTCCGATTCAGGCCTGGCGCAGCCTAATCGGGCGACCTTAATGCGAACTTACGAGGTTAAGGACGGCTTTATCGAATTGGATACGCCATTCAGCGGGTGTTCTTGGCATCGATCGGAATCGGCTCCATGAGCGGGGTCTATTCGGGATTATTCCCCGATCATGCACCTCCAGCGCCGACGGTAACCGGCGGCTTACTCTCCCCATCTATGATTGCCCGTCGGAGGGAACGCCATTGGCCGGGCCGAACCGCGCTTGTCCGGCATGCGACGAGCTCGCTCGCGGCGCTCGCGAGCGAACATCGTGGCGGCGGATATTGCCATGAACCGCATTGCTGTCATTTCGGATTCCGCCGGGCGTGCCAACGATCTTAAGGTTCGGCTGGCTGGTTTTTTCGAGGCGGAATTCTTTCATCTCGACGGCCTTCCGGACGCCGCGCCGGGCGAGTTCACCTTCGTCGACATCAATCTCAGAGATCCGGCACGAGTTTCCAGTCTCAAGCGTTGGCTAAAGCGCCGGCCGGCGAACGCGCAGGTCATTTTCGGCGTCATTCGCGAGTCGCACCTCGAGTCGATTCAGGCCTATGCGATCGGCGCCACTGGCCTGTTTCCCCGGCCGGTCGACGGCAGGCTGCTCTCGTGGAAGCTGTCGGGCGGAATAAGCTCGATTGCCAGGAACTCCGGCGAGTCCGAGAACGGTTCTTGCGAAAGCATCTCAGCCAGCGTGAACGCGTTACAGAACGTGTTTGCCGCGGCAATATCGGGCGACGCACCCGACATGCAATTGCTCAGCGCGGCCGGCTCCGAGGTCATTGCGAAGATTGAAGAAGAAGGACTGGCGCATTGGCTTGACGTCGTTCGCAATCACCATAGCCAGACGTACCAGCATTGCCTGATCGTCACCGCAGTGGCTGTTTCGTTCGGCCGGCAGCTCGGGTTCAGCAACGCGGACAAGGAACGCCTGGCATCGGCCGGCCTGCTTCACGACATCGGCAAGGCACGAATTCCAATCGAAATCCTGGAAAAGCCCGGGCCGCTAAGCAAGTCGGAATGGGCGGTCATGCGAACCCATCCTGAGCTCGGCTTCGACGCGCTTCGTGAAGCGCCGGGATTGCAGCCGGAGATGGTCGATATGGTCGTCCATCACCATGAGTATCTCGATGGCTCCGGATATCCGCACGGCCTTCAAGCAAGCGAAATTCCCGACTTGGTTCGCACCATTACGATCGCGGACGTCTACGGAGCGCTCATCGAACGGCGCTCGTACAGGCCGCCATTGTCGGCAGCGGACGCGTATCAAATATTGCAGGACATGGTGCCAAAGCTCGACAAGGATCTGGTGCGCGAGTTTCGTCCCATCGCGCAGAGCGTAATCTGACAATTGGATTGAAATCCACGAACCGAACGCCGGACGCCGACATCAGGTGTTGCGCTCAATGAACCGCACACCTATTTCATCGCTTCGGCGCCAAACGGTCTGGCAGTGTCGGAAAACGTTTCCGCGTTTCGACAACGACAGTATAAATTCCGGAGAGATTTCGGGAGCGGTCCCACCCTTCGGAATTGTGAGCTTCAATCGCGCTCCGCCGTCGGAAACGTCGTGCAGGGTGCACTCACAAATCACGTTGCCGTCGGCGCGGAGAATGGCCACCGGCTGCACGAGGATGCGACGCAGATGCTTTCGCTTCTCGGCTGCCAACGCGTAGCGCCCCCACCAAGTAAGGCACTTTCAATTATAATCGCCCGAATGGCAACCATCCTGATCGGCCGAGCGACGCAGACTGTGCGTCTTGCCGATTGATCGACATCCGCGAGCGATTGCCGCCCGATCTTCCGGCGCCGCGACCTCAGCGTGCGTTCTTCGCGTCGATCCGCTTCAGGTCCGTGGGCGGAAGCGCCTGGTCTGCGGGCGTCTTGCGGCGGGCCATTTCCAGGGTCAGCCGTTCCGCCGCCTCCGGCTGCATCTTGGCCAAGATTTCCGAAACCTTGCGGGGATTCATCTGATTGACCAGTTCCACGAGCGTCTTGCTGTCGAGCCGATCGAAGATGCGCGCCGCCTCCTTGGGGCCCATCGACTCGTACATCACCACGATGCTCTTGATGCGGGCCGGCGCGTCGCCGCCCTTGCCTTCCAGCTCCTTCAGTTCGTCGATGCGGCTGTCGAGCTGCTTCTCCGCGGCCTTGATCAGGTTCTCGCGCATTTCGAGGTCGCGGGCGCGCGATTCCAGCTCCTGCCGCCGCTCCTGCAGCCGCTCGATCAGCGCACGCTCCGACTGCGACCCGCCCTTGGTCGCGTCCGCCTTGTCCTTACTCTTCTCCGCCCCACCCGCCTGGCCGCCCTTCGGCAATGCCGCCATTGCCGGCGGCGCCGTGGGCGGCGGCTTCGTCTCCGGTGTGGCGCCCGTGATCAGCACGTCGTCGGCGCCAAGATTTCCGCCGGCGATGCGCTTCCAGATTTCCGTCTCGAGGCTCCATGCCGAGGACGCAGGCGCGCTGCCATTGCCCATGAATCCGACCGTCTTGATCCCAAGCAGACAGATTGCCGCGAACACGACGACCGGGATCAATCGGATATTCGGCATGGCGATCCGATTGCCTAAGCCGCCTGCCCGCGCGGGCGCGTGCGGTTCACGATCGCCTGCGCCGCGACGACAGTATCGGCCACGCGATTGCCTGTGCTCTTTTCGACGTGCGGGACCAACTGCGGCTCAGGTATCGTGCGCTCCGAACTCTTCGCCGCGACCGCAATGCGGTGAATGCGCGAGATGATCTCGTCGCCGCGCCGCAGGTCGCGGCTTAACTCGGCCGCCATCCGCTCCGCGTTCCGCAGCCGCTCGCCGAGCGTCGCGTCGCAATCGTGAACGGTCGTTTGCAGTCCTTGGATCGCGCGCTCCGCGATCTGCGTCGCGGCGACCAATTCGGCGATCGTCGCGCGCAACGAGGATTCATCGGCGCGCAAGCGCTTGAGCCGTCGGTTCAGGACGAAGCAGTAGCCGATCGTCAGGGTCAGCAGCACCGCCACCAGACTTTCGATCAGCAATCCGAGAAATGGGTCGCTCACGTGGCCTCCACTCGTTTCATCATGGATCCGGCATTTTCAAACATGGCAAGGGTGATGCGCGGCCGCCGCAAAGGCTTTACTACGCGCACCGCGATGCGCTCGCCCACGCGGCCCATCCGGCCTTCGGTGAGCGCCACGTCGCCGCAGCGTACTTTGACGAGAGCCTCGGGCTTGAGATCGAGCATCAGCGTCTCGCCGACTTCGAGCTCCATCAACCGCTTCAACGGCAGCATGTCTTCGTAAAGCACCGCATCGACTTCCACCTCGGCTTGCCAAATCTCGGTTGCGAGATGGCCTTCCCAGATCGGGTCGCGGCCGAACTTGTCGCCCATGAACGCTTGCAGCAGCGTCTCGCGGATCGGCTCGATCGTCGCGTAGGGCAAGAGCATCTCGATCGCGCCGCCGCGATCTTCCATGTCGATGCGGAGCCGGACGAGGATCGCCGCGTTGGTCGGGCGCGAAATCGCCGCAAAGCGCGGGTTGGTCTCAAGCCGATCGACGTTGAACTTGACCGGCGAAACCGGCCGGAACGCCTGCTCGGCGTCGGCGAGCACGACCTCGATCATGCGCTTGACGAGGCCGGTCTCGATCGTGGTGTAGGGCCGCCCGTCAACGCGCGTCGCGGTCTGCCCGCGCCGGCCGCCGAGCAGCACGTCGATCATCGCGTAGATCAGATTGGAATCGACCGTGAACAGCCCGAAGTTCTCCCACTCCTCCGCCTTGAACACCGCGAGAATGGCGGGCAACGGAATCGAGTTGAGATATTCGCCGAAACGAACCGACGTGATGCGGTCGAGGGAAACTTCGACATTGTCCGACGTGAAATTGCGCAGGCTCGTGGTCATCAGACGCACCAGCCGGTCGAACACGATTTCCAGCATCGGCAGGCGTTCATAGGACACCATCGCCGAGTCGATGATTGCGCGGATGCCGGAATGATCGGCGACCGTGAGCTCGGAGAGGCTGAATCCGAGCAGACTATCGATTTCGTCCTGGTTGAGCACGCGTTCGGCGCCGACCTTTTCGGTCTGCAATCCGCTATTGCCCTCGATCATCGCCGCCCATTCGGCGGCGACGACCTCGTCGCCGGAGCGGCGGTCGGCAGCCTGCGTAACGCCGGCGGTCTCGGGCTGAGCGGACGCTTCGGCTTGCGGCGCGTCGGGCGCTGCTGCTTGCGGCTCTTGTTCGTCGGCCATGGTGCGTCCCGTTACTGAACGACGATCTCGCGGAACAACACGGCGCGAATCTTGACCGGAGCGATCGCGTGATTGACGCGGCGCGTCAGCTCCTCGCGCAGCCGGAACAATCCGGCAGATCCTTCAAGATCGCCCGCGCGCAATTCGCGCAAATGCACCTGGAACGTATCGATCACGCGCGGCATCGCCGGCCGCAACACTTCGACCACCGCGGCGTTTTCGACTTCGAGCGTGATCTTGACGCGTAGATACTGCGGACGTTCGTTGCCGGCCGCGAGATTGACGAGCATCTCCGGCAGCTCGTGATAGACGGCTTTCGGCGCTGCCACTTCTTCATGCTTCCCGCCCCCGCGCAGGAACATGAATGCGCCGATGCCGACTCCGATGAGCAGCAAGAGCGCGCCGCCATAAATGATCATTTGCTTGCGGCTGAGGCCTTTGAAGCGGCCGAGGAGCCGGCCGATGAATGAACCGCCTGCTGCCGCTTTGCCTTCGCTCTTGCCTTCTTCTTCTTCCTCGAGATCCGCTGGCGCCGTCGTGACCTTGCTCGCCATAATCCGTGACCTTTCCCCGCTCTCGTTCCGGGCGCCGAAAGGGCGCGGCTCTCCAGCCGTGCAGGCGCTCCCCGGCGCAATCCAGCCGCACGCTAGGGGAAACATGGTTAATGAATCTTTGACGCCGGCAATTTTTGCCGGGTCGTAGCTGCCGGCGACACGGTGCTGCCGACGCCGGATTTCTGCTAAGTAACTGCAATCATTAACATATGTAAGTTGGCACGGCTCCTGCCAGAGAGAGCCCGGGCCGAGCTGGGGAGCTTTGGGCCCAAGGGGAGCAGACGATGGAGAACGCGCTTCTCGTCGGTCTTTCGCGGCAGGTCGCCTTGCGCCGCGAACTCGACGTCATTGCGAACAATCTCGCCAATCTCGGCACGACGGGATTCAAGGGCGAGAATGTTCTGTTCGAGCAATTTGTTTCCTCCGGCGCGCACGTCGACGAATTTCCGACGTTCGTGGACCGGCAGGTTTCTTACGTGCTCGACCGCGAAACGCACACCGATTTTTCGCAGGGCGCCTTCAGCCAGACCGGTAGCCAGTTCGACGTGGCGATCGACGGCGAGGGTTTCTTCGCCGTCGAGACGCCGCAAGGCGACCGCTACACCCGCGCCGGCTCATTCGCGCTGAATGCAGCCGGGGAACTTGTGACCACGGCGGGCTATCGCGTGCTCGGCGACGGCGGTCCGATCGTGCTTGATCCCAACGATACGAATATTTCCATCGCCCGCGACGGCACCGTCGCCACACCGGCCGGCGAACGCGGAAAATTGCGGCTCGTCCGCTTCGAGAACTCGGCGCAGCTCACCAAGTACGGCGACAATCTGTTCTCAAGCAACGCGACGCCCTTGCCGGTCGAGCCGCGCACGCGCCTCGTCCAGGGATCCCTCGAGAAATCCAACGTGCATCCGATCCTCGAGATCGGCCGCATGATCGAAGTCACGCGGGCCTACACGACGCTCGCCAATCTCATGAGCCGCACCGATGAGTTGCGCCAGAGCGCAATCGAGCGGCTTGCCGACGTGCCCGCGTGAATGCGCGTTGACGACCAGGGGAGATAGACATGCGCGCACTTTATACCGCAGCCACCGGGATGATCGCCCAGGAACTCAATGTCGAGGTCATCTCGAACAACATCGCCAATATGCGGACTACGGGATTCAAGCGCCAGCGCGCGGAATTCCAGGATCTCCTTTATCAGAGCCTGCGCCGGGTCGGCACCGTGACGTCCGACCAGGGGACGCGCCTGCCGGTCGGGCTTGATATCGGCGCCGGCGTGAAGGTGGTCGGCACGCCGCGCATCATGAGCCAAGGGAGCGTGCTGCCGACCGAGAAGCAACTCGACGTGGCGCTGCGCGGCGAAGGTTTCTTCCGTGTGCAAATGCCCGACGGACGCATCGGCTACACGCGCGCGGGATCGTTCGAGATCGACGCCGAAGGTCGAATAGTGACGCCCGAGGGCTATGTGCTCGACCCGGTGATCACGATTCCGCAGGACGCCACCAGCGTCACCATCAACCAGCAGGGCGTCGTGCAGGTATTGCAGACCGGCGCGACCACGCCGACCGAACTCGGACAGATTCAGCTCGCCCGCTTCGTCAACAAGTCCGGTCTGGAACCGATCGGCGACAATCTTTTCCTGGAGACCGCTTCGAGCGGCGCACCGCAAACCGGCACCGCCGGCACCGAAGGATTCGGCACGATGCTGCAAGGCCATCTCGAGCAGGCCAACGTCAACGCCGTGACCGAAATCTCCGACCTGATCGCGGCTCAGCGCGCCTACTCGATGAACGCGCGCGTCGTGACCGCCGCCGACGAAATGCTGCAAGCCACCTCGAGCATGATGCGCTGAGGCGGAGGACTGACCGATGACAAACCGATTCTTGTTGCCTGCGATCCTCGGCTTCCTCGCGCTCTTGCTGACCGGCGCATATGCTGCCGGCCCGAGTACCGTCACTCCCGCGATGAAGGCCGAGGCGACGATTTCCGGCGACATCGTACGCGTCGGCGATGTCATCGAGAACGCCGGCCCCGCGGCCACCATCCCTGCCTTCCACGCACCCGACCTCGGGGCGCGCGGCACGATTCAGACCCATCGCGTGCTCGAAATCGCGCGCCAGAACGGCATCGACCGGCTCGATACGCGCGGCTTGCAGGAAGTCATGATTTTTCGCGCGGCGCGCATGATCCCGGTTTCCGATCTGGAGGCCGCCGTGGCCGAAGCCGCGGTGCGCCATCTCGGGCTGCGCGGCGCGGCCGATGTTTCCATCCGCTTCGACCGCGACGTGCGGGCGCTCCAGGTGGAGCCCGATGCGACCGATGCGCCGCGCGTCGTGCAATTCGCCTACGACCCGCACGTCCACCGCTTCGAGGGCATTGTCGAGGTGCAAGGCAGCCTCGCCTTGCGCCGCACGCCGGTGCGGCTCTCGGGCACGCTCACCGAAACCGCCGAGATCGTCGTCGTCGCACGCGCGCTCTCGCGCGGCGAGGCGGTGCGCGAGAGCGACATTCTGGTCGAACGCCGCCCGCGCACCGAGGTCGCCGCGGATGCTGTGACGAGGCCCGCCGCGGTGATCGGTCAGGCCGCGCGCCGTTCCCTTCGCCCCGGCCAGACGCTGCGGCCGGCCGATTTGATGAAGCCTGATCTCGTCGCCCGCGACGACATGGTCACGATCCTGTTCGAGGTGCCGGGCATCATGCTGACCGCGCGCGGCAAGGCGCTCGGTCCCGGCGCCGAGGGCGAGACCGTGTCCGTCCTCAATTCGCAATCGAAACGAATCCTGCAAGCGACCGTACAGCGGCCGGGCGTCGTCGTGGTCAGCCGCGGCGGCGCGGTCACCGCCGACGCGACCGGCACCGTGCGATGAACCCGAAGCCTTTTTCCGTGCAAAGTGAGACCGCAATGCCTGCAAGTCCGCGTCCCGCAAAGGTCATTCTGGCGGCGCTCGCCGCGACGCTCCTCGCCGGCTGCAGCGCGGTCGATCGTCTCGCCAATGTCGGCCTCCAGCCCAACCTGACTGCGATCGACAACCCGACCACGCAACCGGGCTACCGGCCGGTGAACATGCCGATGCCGGAGCCGATGCCCGCCGCCTACAACCCGAATTCGCTGTGGCGTAACGGATCGCGCGCCTTCTTCAAGGACCAGCGCGCGCACCAGGTCGGCGACATTCTCACCGTCAAGGTCAAGATCGCCGACAAGGCCGAGATCGACAACGAGACGAAGCGCAGCCGCTCCAGCAAGGAAGACGCCGGCGTCGACGACCTCTTGGGGCTGAGCAAGTTGCCGATCTTCAAGAAGGTGCCGATTCCAGGCAAGGTGATCGACACGGAGTCCACCGCGACCACCGAAGGCAAGGGCTCGGTCAACCGCAAAGAAGACTTACGCACCAGCGTCGCCGCGGTCGTGACCCAGGTACTGCCGAACGGCAATATGGTGATCGAGGGCCGGCAGGAGATCCGCGTCAATTACGAGCTGCGCGAGCTCGTGGTCGGCGGCATCGTGCGGCCGGAAGACATCGAGTCCGACAACACGCTCGACTCCAGCAAGATCGCGCAGGCGCGCATCGCCTACGGCGGCCGCGGCCAGATCACCGACGTGCAACAAGCGAGATACGGCCAGCAGGTGCTCGACGTCATCCTGCCCTGGTGAGCTAGCGCGTGATCCCCGAAAAGTGGGAACCGGTTTTCGGAAGAGATCACGCGCAAAACAACGGAGGCGGGCCGATCCGTGACCCGGCCCGCACTCCGGCCGTTCCCGCTCCCCGGGACGGCTATCGCGCGGCCCTCGCTGCTCCCCGCGAGGGCCGCGCTCTATGCACGGCGGCGATTCATCCGATATTCGAAAGCGCTGGAAAAGTGTCGAGCAACCAGTAGGAAAGCGCCGAAAGCTGTCCGGTAATCATCGCCGCACCCATTGCGACCATCACGAGGCCACCGACGGCCTGCAACGCACGTCCAATGCGGCCGACCGATGACATTCTGGCCGCAAGACCGTCTGTAAATGCTGCCGCCAGCACGAACGGGACACCGAGCCCGAGCGAGTATACGGAAAGAAGCGCGACCCCGTCGGTGATCGTGGCCGATACCGCGCTGATGGTCAAAATCGCACCGAGTATCGGCCCGATGCAGGGCGTCCATCCGAACCCGAACGCCAACCCAAGCACGTACGCGGCCACTGGCCGCCCGCCCGGCGGCGACAGGTCGAAGCGAACATCGCGTTGAAGCCACGACGGGCGGAGCAAACCGACGGTGAATAAGCCGAACGCAATGACGATCGCGCCGCCGACAAGGTTGAGCTCGTAGCGGTAGGACAGCAACACTTGTCCGAGCGCCGTTGCGCTTGCTCCGAGCAGAACGAATATCGTCGAGAACCCCAGGACAAAGCACAGGCTTAGTGCGACCGCCTTAAGCCGCATCGATACTGCCGCACCACCCGCACGCTCTGCGATCGAATGCCCGGCAACGTAGGAGACGTACCCCGGCACCAATGGCAGTACGCACGGGGACAGGAACGACACGATTCCCGCGGCGAACGCGGCGATGACTCCGATGTTGGAGACTTCCGGCATGATCCTAGTCGCAAAGCATCATCGGCCCCGGATCATTCGGCCCGCCGTGCACGCTGGATTAGCGCCTGCATCGTCTTCAGATCGATTGCCCCGCGAACAATTTCCTTGCCGATGACGAAGCCCGGCGTGCCGGTGATCCGTAGCACTTGCGCAAGCGCGAGGTTTCTTTCGATGGCAGTCCCGATGGCGGCATCATTCATATCCGCCTTCATCCGCTCAACGTCGACACCGACACTTCTGGCCACTTCCAGTACACTGCTCTCGTCGGCTTGGCCCTGGGACTGCATGAGCGCCTTGTGGAACGGCGGATACTTACCCTGTCGATGCGCGGCCAGCGCGGCCTTCGCCGCGAACGTAGAATTCGGCCCGAGGATCGGGAATTCCTTATAGACGATACGCAACTGCGGATCGGCTGCCTCGGCTTCGATCATCACCGCGGCGACCCGGCGGCAATAGGGGCAGTTGTAGTCGGCGAACTCGACCAACGAAACATCCCCATTGGGATTGCCGCCGACCGGACTGTCTGCATCGCGAAGGATTTCTTCGGCGCGCATTTTGAGCACGGTGGCCGCTTCGCTCTCCGCCGCCGCGTTTTGACGCGTCTCGAA
This sequence comes from Xanthobacteraceae bacterium, assembly GCA_040901465.1. Lineage (GTDB taxonomy): Bacteria > Pseudomonadota > Alphaproteobacteria > Rhizobiales > Xanthobacteraceae > JAUSIF01. The sequence continues at coordinate 18,795 of JBBDYN010000015.1, read as the reverse complement.
GCGCCGGACTGCCTCAATGATGATTTCGGGATTGGCGAGAATGTAATCGCGCACGCGCCGCTCGAATTCGTCCTTCGGCTCGGCGTTTGCCACGCTCAACGCCGGGGGTCCTGGTCGGAAGCTCGGATCGAGCAAGAACCAACCGGCGGCGGCGGCGGCCACGATCAGCGGCACGGCCAGCCATCCGAAAAGCGTCCGGGATTTCGACTTGTCGCTCATGAGTGAATCTCCATCTGGATCCTGGTTGCGTCGCTGCTCACGGCTACTCGGCACCCAGTCGCGCCCAGCGCGCACCGCCGTCGCGGCTCGCAATCACGCTCTGAGCCCGGGTCCTGGAATTGTGCGTGACGGCGTAGAGCCGCTGTGGATCGCGAGGATCAGCGGCGAAATGCAAAAGGACGTCTCCGGCGAAGCCTTGACCAACGACTTTCCACACGAGGTTCTTTTCGGCGGCGCGGACGAGGCCCATTCCGATCGCGTACGCGTAGATCGTGCCGTCGCGCGTCACGTGCACCATGGTCGTGGTTCGATCCGACTCCGCGTTCCAGCTTCGACCTCCGTCGCTGCTCTTTTGCAGACCGCTCTGCGTCGCCGCATAGAGCATGTTTGCGTCGACGCTCGATGTGGCAAGGCTGATGATGTCGGCCGGTGGCGGCCCTACGACTTGCCAGGTCTGCCCACCGTCCGTGCTCCGCTGGAGCGACTGGTAGACTCCATAAATCACGCGCGGATCGGACTTGCTGACGTCCATCTGGTGAAAGTCGACCGGACCGCCGACCCCGTTTGACAATTTGGTCCACGAACGACCGCCATCCTTCGAAGCTATGAAGCCGAGATTGCCGCCGCCAGCAGGGTGGCCGCTCGCGAACAGGATGGCTGCGTCGGTCGGGTGCGCCGTGAAGCCCATATAGTCGCGCACCTCCGAAATCAGCTGTGCCTTGCCGTCGGTCCCCACCACGTAAAGCCCATGATGGGTTGCAAGGAAAATGCGCGAGGAATCGGCTGCGTCGACTGCGATACCGTGGAAGTGAGTTTCCTTGGAAAGCGCGGCAATCGTTGTTTCGCTCGCTCCTGCACGGTCGAAAGGCAACATGCTAGCGGCGCCGAGAACAAGAAATAAGAATGTGCGCAATTTCGTTAGCGTCATGTTCGCTCCTCAATCGGTTAGAATTGGCTCGTGCCGAGCGGACGTCCGCCCCGCGGGTTTCATCTTGCTGCGAACTGCCGGCTCCCCGGCGCATCGTCAAAATCCAAGCAGCTTCTTTACTTTGTCCCATGTACTTTGCTGTTCGTGCCCGTGCGGCTTCTGCGCGTCGTTGACCAGCGCGTTGACGAACAGCACGAGGTTGACGGGCTCGAACTTCAAGCCGTGAAAATTAGCCCGCCAACTCCCTGTCTTGTCGATCACGTGCGTCACCACGCCGTGCACCTGATAGCCGTCCTCTTGCTTCACGAACTTGTGGCCGAATTGCACAGCGAGTTCTCGCGTCGCGTCTTCCGGCTGGTTCGATGCCGTCGTCAGAAACACCCAATTGGTGGCGTCGAGGCCGTGGAGTTCGCCATACGTGCGCAGCACGTCAGACGTGTCGTTCTTCGGATCGGTCGTGATCGTCACGAACTGGACCTGCTCCTTCATCGGCGTCTGATTCACCATCGACTGGATCTCCGCGATCCGCTCGGCGTGCAGCGGACAGACGTCAGGGCAGCCCGCGTAAATGAAGTGCAGGACGATGACCTTGCCGCGCAGGTCGGAAAGACCCACCGGTTTCCCGTCGGCGTCCTGCAACGTGAAAGGGGGCGCGTCCCTGTCGATCGCCTGAAAATACTTTTCGCGATCGCCGAGCGCGCTTTCCAGGTCCTTGAGCGAATGCGGCCACGCGGTTGTCGGCAACGCAGCCATCAGCAGCGCGAGCACCAGCGGCTTCATGTACGGCATTTCTGCACTCCGACGACCGGTCAGCTCTTCTCGCCTGGCGCTGGCGAAGCCTTCTTCCACTGATCGTTCGGGCGCCCGGAGCCGTCCTTCATCCCCTGCATCATCTGACCGCAGGTCTCCATCATCTGCGTCATTGAGCCCATCATTCCGCGTCCGCCGCCACCCATCATGCCGTCGCGGCCCATCATGCCATCGGAACCGGACGATCCGCGGTCTTGTTGCGCATAGAGTGCAGACGCCGTCGCTACGCTGATCGCAGTGACCAACGCCATGACAATCATTCGGGTTTGCCTACGCATGGCTGTCTCTCCTTTCGTCATCTGGATTTGATTTCGATTGCACCGGCGCGGCCGCATCGGTCGCATCGCCACAACAATCCGGCGCGGCAATGATCGAATCCGCCCGCTCCTGCCGTGCCGACAATTCTGCCGTGGGGTCCGCCGCAACCGTCGGACTAGATCGCTGCGTCGAGTCGGCGCCCCCGAATAGTTTGTGGAAGCAGAGCCCGAGCCCGCACATCACGGCGCACGGCAACAGCGCAATCAGGATCGGCGCGACCCCGGTTGCCACCAGCCAATTCCAATTGAACGCGAGACCGGCGACGATCGCCGCGGCGGCAACCGCCAGCAGTCCACGGCGGCTTGCGAGATGGAATCGAGCGGCATTCAGCCAATCGCGAGCGAGCGAGGTATCCTGGCTTTCGATCGAATTGGGCGTGGTCATGCGTTCCTCCATCATTGCTGTAACGATTCTTGAGTCTGCGGGTTGGCCGGTCCAGTTGCGCCGGATTCTGGTGAAGTGAAACGCCGCAAAAATTCGACGATCTCCGGCTCGTCCCATTCGGCCGGACCGATGAGCCGTCCGAGTTCCCTGCCCTCGCGATCGAGAAGAAGCGTCGCCGGGACTCCGACCGCGCCGAACTCTCGCGTGGCCTTCATGGAAGTATCGATGTAGATCGCCAGATTGCGGATGCCGACGTCCGCGTAAAATTGTCGGACGACCTCGATCCCGGAGCGATCCATCGAGAGCGCCACCACCTCGAAATCGGCACCGCCCATCATCGCCTGCAAGCGATCGAGCGACGGCATCTCGCGGCGACAGGGGCCACACCACGTCGCCCAGATATTGAGAAGCACCGCCTTGCCGCGGAAATCGGCAAGGCTGCGCGCTCGTCCCTGGTCGTCTTCGAACCGGATCGTGGGAATCGGCTTGGGCACGTCGTGCAGGACGAAGTTTCGCGGCGGCGGCTGTGCGGAAGCCGATGCCACGGAGGCAAGCACGAGCATTGCGCCGCCGACCCAAGCGCTCAACGATCGCAACGACCATTCAACCGCCGATTTCATTGCTCACGCAGCCTCCGGATCAACGGAAGAAGCGTCTTCTCAAGATCGTCGGGCGTGATCGGTCCGACATGCTTGTGGGCGATGCGCCCGTCCTTGCCGATCACGAACGTCTCCGGCACGCCGTAAACGCCCCAGTCGATCGCCACCCGCCCGTCGCGGTCGGCGCCCGTGCGACTGTATGGATCGCCCAAATCATCGAGCCAGCGCGCGGCGTCTTCGGGACGGTCCTTATAGTTGAGGCCGTGAATCGGCACGACGCGGCCGGCCTTGAGCCGCATGAACAGGGGGTGCTCCGCACGGCAGGCGACGCACCAGGATGCAAACACGTTGACCAGCGAAACCTCGCCCTTCAGGTCGGCGCGGGAGAGTCCAGGCGTGCGCCCCTGGACCGCCGGCAAGCTAAACGCCGGCACCGGCCTTCCGATCAGAGCGGACGGAATCTCACGCGGATTCTTGTTGAGCGCCCAGCCGAGCGCGAAGGCGAGTGCCACGAAAGCCGCGACCGGAACGAAGGAACGCGCGCGGCTCCACCAGGTGGCCGGCTCGGCGGCCCGTTTGGTTTGCGGATCAAGTGTGGACAGGTTCGTCATCGTACATCAGGTCCGTTGTTGCGCGCGCTCCGAACGAGAAGCCGGATGAGAATTACCAGGCCCGCGATCACGAGTGCGACGACAAGGATGCATCCGCCCACCAGCGCGTACATTGCGAGCTCGGAAGCCAAGTCCCAATCCCTGACGGCCGCCATCATGGCGTGATCTCCGGATCGCCATTCGATTGCGCAGCTGCGTGTCTCCTGTTGTCGTCACTTCCAGGCGCGGGTGACTCCGTCCGAACGGCTAGCACTTCGGCGTCAGCATGATGCAGTTTTTGAACTTCATCGAAGTCCTCCGACCTAGGCGACGCGGATCACACCCATCATCCCGCCAGCTTGGTGCTCGAGGATGTGGCAGTGGATCATCCAATCGCCGGGGTTATCGGCCACGAATGCGATTTCCGCTCGTTCGTGCCGATCCAGCAGCACGGTGTCCTGCCACTCTCCGTGCCGGGTCGGTTGCCCGTTGCGCGCAATCACACGAAACGAGTGGCCATGCAGATGCATCGGGTGGCGCCACATGGTGTCGTTGACAAGTTCGAGTACGTACGCGCGATCACGCTCAAGCGTGATCAACGGCTCGTGCACGTGCCCCGTCGCGGCGACTCCATTGATCGCCCAAACGAGGCCGTTGTGCATGAGCGTGCGAATATCGACTTGCTTGCCGTCCAGCATCGCCGTCCGCATCGTCCCCATCATTCCGCCGCCGAGCACGACTTTGTGCCGATCGGCATTCCCGGTATCGGGCTCGGGTAGCGGGTTATCGGGAAGCCGAAGCAGTGCCGCGCGCGCGAGATCGCGCAACGGCGCCTCGTCGCCGTAGATAAAGTCGAGCAATCTGTATTCGAGGCTACGGTAGAAAGTGTCGACGACGCGGAAGCGCTGTCCCGGTCGCCCCGTCATGTCGAGCACGAGATCGACGCGCATGGCCGGACCAAGCACGACGCGGCCGTCCGGCGGCGCGTGCGGCTCGACCGGCTGACCGTCAAGCGCGATGATTTGCGGCCCGTGGCCCTCGAACTCGAGGCCGAAGATGCGTGCGTTCGCACCGTTGATCAGGCGCAGGCGAATGCGCTCGCCGGCGCGCACGGCGAACGACTCCGGAATGCGACCGTTGACAGTAACCGTATTGCCGAGCCGGCCGTTGTGGCTGACGTCATGCATGTTGCCGAAGTCGCCGCTGATCGACGCGTCGTCGAGCAGCCGCCAATCGGCGAGCATCCAGGTGACTTCGCGATCGACCAGGACCGGCTCGCGCTCCTCGACGATTAACGTGCCATAGAGGCCGCGGCCTACCTGGACGAAGGCGCGCTGGTGCGGGTGGTACCAAAAGGTGCCGGCATCCGGGCACGCGAACTCGTAAACAAAGGTTTCACCGGGCGCGATCGGCTTCTGCGTCAGGTGCGGCACTCCATCCATCGCATTCGGCAACCGGATGCCGTGCCAGTGGACAGTCGTTTCTTCGGGCAAGCGGTTCTCGACGAGAACGCGGATGCGTTCGCCCTGACGAACTCGAATTTCGGGACCGGGTGAGCGGTTCTCGTAGCACCACACTTCCGTATCGGCATGTGGCGGGCCGACAAGGGAGACCCTGCCGATGCCTGCACGCAGCCTGAATTCCCTGACCGGCGAGGTTGCGGCGTGTAACGCGGGCGAAAGTGCCGCGATTGCCGCCGCACTCGCCGTACCGACGAGCAAGGATCGGCGGCTGACTTCCCGATTGCCAACGGCGGACATGGTTAGAGTCCTCTCCAATGAACGAAACTAGGCGCAGGCCAATCGCCCGCGTTCGATTGAGTCGCCGCTGCGCACAAGCGCACTGCAGCTCAACCGCGCGTGCTGAGACGTGCCGCTGAGCGCGGCCGTCTCAGCCAGCTACGATGGGTCTGGGAGGATAAGGATCTGGCGATGGGTAACGGTCGGTCGCGGCCGACTTTACGACTGCGCTCGGAACACGCACGGCGAAGTCCGAAAGAATCGGTGCGGATATCAATATGGCGCCCGGCATCGTGCAATTCGCAAAGCATGCGGTCGCCGCCATGGGGCCGAAGTTGCCGCCGCAGTCATCGCAACCTTCGGGCATCGGCATGTTCGATGCGCCGGCGACTTCCATCTTCACGCTCATGTCCGCCATTGCGCTCGCGTGAATGACCGGCCCCAACAATAACGTGAGGGCGACCACCAGCGCGCCAAGGCGGCGAACACCATCAGCGATCATGCAGGAATGATAGCAGCCGGACGGCGGCCTTGCCACGGGAGCTTCGGATCGACCGCGCCAAAGCAGCGAATTTAGTTGCGGCGAAATGGCTCAAAGCCGCAAACCCCGTTCACAATACCGCGAGTATCGGCAAGCACCGAGATCGCGCAGGCACGCATCGCCTATGGCGGCCGCGGCCAGATCACCGACGTGCAACAAGCGAGATACGGTCAGCAGGTGCTCGACGTCATCCCGCCCTGGTGAGCTAGCGCGTGATCCCCGAAAAAGCCTGCCCCGGACTTGATCCGGGGTGGGAACCGGTTTTCGGAAAAGATCACGCGCAAGACATCGGAGGCGGGCCGATCCGTGACCCGGCCCGCACTCCGTTCCCGCTCCCCGGGACGGCTATCGCGCGGCCCTCGCTGCTCCCCGCGAGGGCCGCGCTCTCATTTTTCTGAATTGGGGGAGCGCCTTACGGCTTAACGGCCAGAAGCGAGACGCTTTTCACGCCGAACTTCTTGCTTGCGCCCTTGGCATTGTCCGAAATGAATTGATACGCCGGATTGTCCTCGAACTTGTCGACGCGCAGGCCGGCGCTCTCGATGTTGGCGCGATAGTTGTTCTGCTGCGCGGCGCCGCCGATGCAGGCGGCCCAGAGCGTCGAGTTGCACACGATGCTTTCCGGCAGTTGCACGTCGGTCACGATGTCGGAAAGCGCCAGTCGTCCGCCCGGCTTTAGGAGGCGCGCAGCCTCGGCGAACACCTTGGCCTTGTCGGTCGCGAGATTGATCACTCCATTGCTGATCACGGCGTCGGCCAACGCGTCGGGCAGCGGCACGTTCTCGATGTAGCCCTTGAGATAGCTGACGTTCCGGCAACCGGCACGATCGCGCAACCGCTCAGCCTTCGCGCGCTGTTCGTCGGTCATGTCGACGCCGATCACCCTGCCGTTTGCGCCGACCTTGAGCGCCGCGATGAAGCTGTCCATGCCGGAGCCGCTGCCAAGATCGACGACGGTCTCGCCCGGCTTGAGATCGGCAAGGTGGAAGAAGTAGCCGACGCCCGCGAACGACTCGATCGCTTCCGCAGGAATCCGGTCGAGATCGGCCGGCGGATAGCCGAGCCGCTCGGCAAGCGCGCGGCCCATTTCGAAGTGGAACTCGCCACGCGGATTTTCGGCCACGTCGCGGTACATGGATTTTACCTTCGCTTCCAACTCCATGGGATCGAAGGCGACAGTCGAACTGGCGGTCATGAACTTCTCCCGTGACTCTGCAATGCGGAATGCTCGCGTGCGGGCCGATGGCTTTTCCTTCGAATGCGCGTCCGTCATCAAACGCTGATGACCGTCTTCTCTTCCACGATGACGAGCCCGGTTCTTTCCATATCCAGGAATTCCTTCGCGCTCTCCACGGCAGCTCCCATATCCGCCGAGTTGAGCGTTTTTTCCATCGTTTTGTCGTCCGCGAACCACAACTCGCCCACCCCGTCGCATAGGTGCCCTCCCGGTGACGCGACAATGTAGTTCTGAGTGAAACGGGTAAGCCCGGGCAGTTGCCTGATGCGAGATAGGTGCTTTTCGCCGCTCCAGTGCTTCCGCATGTCGTCAGCGGACTTGTCACCCCTGCGCTGCAGGATGAAAATGATCTTTGCCATCTCGATTTCCTTCTCCCGATCGACCGTCACTGCGTCTTTTTGCGTGGATCGTCCTTGGGATTGGCATAGGTGAGGCTCCACGGCCCGGTGCTGTTGAGCTGGATCACCGTCTCCTCGTCAGTGGAGGCGTAATGCACCATGCCGGGCGAAATGGCGACGAAGCTGCCCGCCGGCATCGGCTGCGATTTGGCCTGATCGCCGGAATCTCCGGACCCGACCCGGAAGGTGCCCGAGATGACCGTGACGATCTCCGGCTTGGGGTGCGAGTGCGGCGCAATGCGATACCCCTTCGGCATCTTCAGGCGCAGCGCGAACAGGCCCTCTTTTCCCGGATCGCCGTAGAGAACTGTGGCCTGGGCGCCAGGCGGGATCGAACCTGGGCCGGGACCCCATTTCGTCTCCTGCATCGTGACGATGTGATGCGCATCCATGGTTTGGGACGAGGTCGCGGCCACGCCGGCGGTCAGCGCGGCGGCGGCGACTGCGATGATCGGACTGAGTTTCATTGGCGACTCCGGTCGGTTGCTCGGCTGCCCCTGCTCCCGCGAACAGCCTAGGCGTGTGCGGAAGGGCGGAAATCCGGAATCCGCCTTGCCTATCCGCAAAGCGCAAAATTCGCATCCGCGGTCGCACTATCCAAAAACCGCAAGGAACTTGGCAGACCGTGGCAGCCGGCCCTAGAGTCGCCTCCAGGACCGGCTACAAAGGGGTCGACCGTACGACGCGGAGGGAGAATGGCATGGCCGTCGACGCCGCCCCGCTTCTTGAGCGCCACCGGGTCTTTGATAGTCACGACGCGGAGGAGACGCGCGAATTTCTGCGCCGCAAGAATTATCGCTTCGATCTTTCGCCGCGGCAGAGCACGCTCCTCGATACACGTCTCAACGCGTTCTATATGCCGGGCATGTACATCGGCTACATGCACTACGGCAGTCTGCCGGTGACTCTCTCGCCGAGCGCCGACCGCGCGGATTATCTGGTGCAGTTGCCCCTGCGCGGTCATCTCGCGGCGAGCATCGGCGGCGAGCATGTTGACGGCAGCCGGGATCGTGCTGCCGTCGCATCGCCGGTACGCGAGAGCTGCCGTTTCGTCTCAAGCGCCGACAGCGCGCGCGTCCAGTTGGCGCTGAGCAGGCCTGCCCTGGTCGGGCAACTTGCCGCCCTTCTCGGCGAACCGCCGCACGCGCCACTCGATTTCGCGCCCGCAATAGACCTCACATGCGGCTACGGCCGCACTCTTGCGCAATTCGTGCTGATGGCCGCCGCCGATCTCGACCGCCCCGATTCGGTGCTGTCGAATCCGATCACCATGAGCATATTCGAGCAGTTCATCATGACCGGAATGTTGTTGTCGCATTCGCACAATTACAGCGATTCATTGCAGCGGTGCGAGCGGCCTCTCGCGCCTCGCGACGTAAAGCGAGCGCTCGACTATCTCGAGGCAAATCTCGAGGCGCCGGTCACGCTGGCCGACCTCGTCGCGGTCACCGGCGTTTCCGGACGTACCTTGTTCAAGCACTTTCGCGACATCAGGGGCGTGTCGCCGATGCGCTATCTGCGCAATGCCCGCTTTCAAAAAGCGCGCGAAGCACTGCTGAAGTCCGAACCCGTGGAAAGCATCACGGCGATTGCGTTGAGGTCCGGCTTCAATCACCTGGGCCGCTTCTCGGTCGAATATCGGAAGCGTTTCGGCGAAACTCCTTCGCAAACCCTCCGCGGCAGGCGGCGCCGATCGTCGCATTGATCGTTTGCCCGCGCCGCCGATTGTCTCGCGGCGCGCCGGGGCCTTACTCGTCCCTGTAAACTCTCTCGCGCCGCTCGTGCCGCAAATTTCGCATTTTGCGCGATCCCGTTGTCGGGCGGGCGCTGACCCTGCTTCACGGCCGCAAGGAGCGCCTTACGGCTTAACGGCCAGAAGCGAGACGCTTTTCACGCCGAACTTCTTGCTTGCGCCCTTGGCATTGTCCGAAATGAATTGATACGCCGGATTGTCCTCGAACTTGTCGACGCGCAGGCCGGCGCTCTCGATGTCGGCGCGATAGTCGTTTTGCTGCGCGGCGCCGCCAATGCACGCCGCCCACAATGTCGAATTGCAGACGATGGTCTCCGGCAGCTGCACCTCGGTCACAATATCGGAAAGTGCCAGACGGCCGCCGGACTTGAGCAAGCGCGCCGCCTCGCCGAACACCTTCGCTTTGTCCGTCGCCAGGTTGATCACACCGTTGCTGATCACGACGTCGATCGATGCGTCGGGCAGCGGAACGTTCTCGATGTATGCCTTGAGATACTCCATCGTACGGAGGCCGGCACGATCGCGCAGACGCTCTGCCTTTCGCCGCTGTTCGTCCGTCATGTCAATTCCAATGACTTTGCCGTTCGAGCCGACCTTGAGCGCAGCAATGAACGTATCCATTCCGGAGCCGCTACCGAGGTCGACGACCGTCTCGCCCTGCTTGAGGGCAGCGAGGTGGAAAAAATAGCCGACGCCAGCGAAGGACTCGATTGCTTCCGCCGGAATTTTATCGAGATCGGCGGGCGGGTAGCCGAGCCGTTCGGCGAGCGCGCGCCCCATCTCGAAATGGAATTCGCCGCGCGGGTTTTCCGCCACCTCGCGGTACATGGATTTGACTTTCGCTTCCAGGTCCCTCGGATCGAAGGCCACGGCGCTCGCGGACGTCATGATTCGTTCTCCCATGATGTTTTCTCTTTTCGCCGCGGCGGGCCCCGAGCTTCGGAAGCTCGGG
>JBBDYN010000015.1:0-8317 GCA_040901465.1 Xanthobacteraceae bacterium | reverse complement strand
CCCCGCAGCGAACGATCGCCAATCACCTCGACGAGCCCAGGGCCGCCGGGCTTCCGCTTGCCAGCGCACGCAACGCCAGCAGAGCCCCGACGACGAATACGATCGTGGCCACGTAGATCGGGCCGAGATGCGTGACCCAGTTGTGCTCGAATGTGCCGGTGTAGTGATACGGTAACGCGACGATCAGACCGACGACCGGCGAGACCACCGCGGCAATCCAGGCCCACCATTCTCCGCGCCGGACGCCGTACCAGGACAGCGCCGCCACCGCGATTCCGGTTGCCGCAATGAACCCCGCCGTCGCAACGTGCAGCTGACCGATGTAATGCATCACCGCCGGGTTGATCTTGTTCAGATCGCTTGGCGTGACACCATTGAGCGTTTCCACACCCAGTTCGAAACCGCCACCCACGAAATTGCGGATCAAGAACACGATCGCATAGCCGATGAATGCTAAGCTCGCGATCGACATCAACAGTGCCCCTTGGTGCAGACCAGAATCTTCCGTCTTCATGTGTTCCCTCCTTCGTTCAGGCTCCGGTAAGGACGCAACTCGAGGCAGCAACGTTGCCGATTATTTTCGCGGAGACGATGAAACTCGGCGTCCAGCGCGGATGGACGCGCTGGACCGTGCGACGTGGTCCGGCCGGACTACGGAGCGCGCTCCGGCCGCTCTACGGAGCAATGTATGCGTATCCCTTCGCCTGGTAGACCGAGAGTGAGATCCAGGAATTGCCCACCACGTGGATGCCCGGGATTACGTCTTGCGGCTTGATACCGAGACGTCTCATCGCGACCCCGCACTGTTCAATGCTGTCGACCCCTTCTGCCGTGCGCAGGCCGTTGACCTTTTCAGCGATCTTGGCGGCGGACTCATGGTCTTCCGGCTTGATCTGTGTCAGATTCGTTTGCACCAACCTCGTTGCCGGGCCGCGAAGGGCAAGCACGAGTTGCGGCTTCACTCCCTCTTTGATCAGGGATTGCCGCATCTCATCGATGACATCGAGAAAGTTGAGCAGAGTTTTCCCGTCTCCGGTCGACAGGTCGAAAGCAATTCTGACTTCCTTCACACCGGCAGGCGCCGTCGGATCATTTGCATGTTCCATCTCAGTTCCTCCTCAATTCCTCGCGCATGGCGGACGGCGCCGGCAGCGGGACGAACGTTCGGTTCGATCCGCCTCCGGCGTTGACGGCTACTTCGCTGCAATGGTCGTGGGCTTGCCTTCCTCGCCAACGAAGACCACGAGGATCTTGGTCACCGCGCTTCCCCTGTTGAATGCTTGGTGCTTGCGGTTGAGCGACTCGATGTATGCCTCGCCCGCCTTGTATTTGTGCGGCTGTCCGCCCTCCGTTTGCAGCTCCAGCTCGCCTTCGAGGATGTAAACGAGGACGGGAACCGGATGCTCGTGCAGCGGCGTGCGGCCGCCCGGCTCGATGGTCCCGATGACGGATATGATCTCCGCCTTGCCGGATTTCGGATAGACGATCGGCTCGTTGTCTCTGGTTTGGCCGGTCTTCAGCAACGGCTGGGTCTTGAACCCGGCCGGCAACGCGTCCTGACCGAACGCCGCCGGGGATCCGGCCGAGACAAGCGTAATCCCTGCGAGCATTGTGGCGATGGAAACAGCGTACCTGAGCTTCATGGTTGGGGTACTCCCGTTGTGCTGCCCCGCTGAATTAGCGTGCTATATTGCTATTTAGAAGCGGTCGAGTTGCCGGTAAATGATCGCCGCGCCGCATTCCTTGCTCGATCCGCCGGAAAGGTGGGAACTCGCTCATGAACGCGCTACTGGACGTGCTGCGCACGATGCGCCTCACGGGTGGCATCTTCCTCGACTGCGAATTCACGACACCCTGGTGCGTGACTGCTTCAGCGATTGGGCCCGATGAGGTCGGCCTCTTGATGATGCCCCTTCCAACCCATGTGATCGCCTATCACTACGTCACGCGCGGGCGCGTGCTTCTGCAACTCGCGGAGCAGGAGCCAATTTGTATCGAAGGCGGCGAGATCGTCGTGTTTCCGAGCAATGACAAACACAAGCTTGGCAGCGATCTGAGCCTCACGCCGGTCAACGCCAAGGAACTGGTTCTGCCGCCCGCAAACGGTAGCATGGCGCGCATCGAGCACGGCGGCGGCGGCGCAGGCACGCATATAATGTGTGGTTTCCTCGGCACCGATACGCCGAACGATCCTGTGATCGAAATTCTGCCGAACGTGCTCAAGCTTGAAGTGAAACAGGGAGCCTCCGGCGACTGGATCGAAAGTTCGCTCCGCTTTGCCGCGCTGGAGATGGCGTCGGGTCGCATCGGATCTCCTGCCATTCTTGCCCAGCTTGCCGAATGCCTGTTCATGGAAGCAGTTGGCCGTTATGTGGACTCGCTGCCGCAGGTTCGGCGCGGATGGCTTGCCGGTTTGCGCGATCCCGTTGTCGGGCGGGCGCTGACCCTGCTTCACGGCCGCAAGGACCGTCGCTGGACGGCCGATGAACTGGCGCGTGACATCGGGCTGTCGCGCTCCGCCTTTGCTGAGCGGTTCACTCGCGTCATGGGTGAACCTCCCATGCGCTATCTTGCCAAACAGCGAATGCGATTTGCCGCGCGGCGGTTGCGGACTTCGCACGAGCCCGTCGCCCGGATAGCCTTCGAATCCGGCTACGAGTCCGAGGCGGCGTTCAATCGCGCATTTAAGCGCGAACACGGCGTCCCGCCGGCAATCTGGCGCGCGCAATCCGCCGATAGCGCGTCGCGCGCCACACGATAAGGTGCCGCTTCCCCGCTGACCGATCGTCGGCGGCATCGTGCGGCCGGAAGACATCGAAGCCGACAACACGATCGACTCAAGCAAGATCGCGCAGGCCCGCATCGCCTACGGCGGCCGCGGCCAGATCACCGACGTGCAACAAGCGAGATACGGCCAGCAGGTGCTCGACGTCATCCTGCCCTGGTGAGCTTTCGGAGGCGGGCCGCGCCTTATTTTTCTCAGACCCACACCGAGAAAGGCGAGCCCGCGCTTGCTGATGGGGCGGAGAGCGGCCGCGAGCTTCGATTCAAGTTTCAGGCAAACCAAGGGCATTTCTGTAACCGATGGAACCGGCTTGCGGGCGTAGGCGTTACGGGATGCTGCTCACGAGGGATCGAGTGACTTACATCTATAAAGGCATGGCGGCGGGGATCATGGGAGCGCTCGTGCTCTCGGCTTACCTGCTCCTCAATATCGAGACCGGGTGGATGCCCGCGCTCAACTTCATCTCGCTCATCGGCGGACTGACCGGCACCGGAACGAACGGCGGCTGGGTGCTCCATTTCCTGATCGGCGCGCTGCTCGGCGGCCTGTTCGCCTGGCTCGATCCCGACCTTCCAGGCGACAGCCTGCGCCAGCGCGGCGTGGTTCTCGCGTCCGTCGTCTGGCTTTTGATGATGTTCTTTCTGATGCCGCTCGCGGGCCACGGAGTCTTCGGTCTGAACGAGGGCGTCCTGCTGCCGCTGGGCGCGCTCGCTCTTCACGCGATCTTCGGCATTGTCATGGGCGGCACATACGCCTGGCTCATCCTGCAGTCGCCGCCGATACGCTATCGGCAGCATCGCGTGCGCAGGCCGGTGCAGGCCATGCGTGCGGACGAGACGACAATCTCCGCCGAGCCGAGGGCAAGCGAGCCGGCGCACGAAGCCCAGGTGCCCGTGCCCCCGACGGTGACCGTGGCGCGGCCGGGCATCCCGCCCGCTCCCCGCAATCTCGCCGCCACGACGGGGAAGACCGCGAACCCCGTGCGGCTCAGGCGAGCGCGGACGGATCCGCCCTCGCGGCGCTCTGGCAATTCCTCGATTTAGGCGCGCGCATCAAATCGCAGTCGGAATTCGGCGCGGCGACTCGCGAGCTTGAACACGCCCGTTTGCCCGCGGCGCGAAATGTCCGGCGGTGCTGCGGCAAGGTCGCTCGTTCCGGTGTTCGCGTGAGCTTGCGCCGCGCGCACGCCGCTCGAAAACATTCGCCCCGGTGGACTTATTCGTCGCGGTAGACCCGCTCGCGCCGCTCGTGCCGCTCCTGCGCCTCGATCGACAGCGTCGCGATCGGGCGCGCCTCGAGCCGGCGGATCGAGATCGGCTCGCCGGTCTCCGCGCAGAAACCGTACGTGCCCTCTTCGAGGCGCGAAAGCGCCGCGTCGATCTTGGCAATCAGTTTGCGCTGGCGGTCGCGCGCGCGCAGCTCGATCGCGCGATCCGTCTCCGACGACGCGCGGTCGGCGAAGTCGGGATGATTTTCGTTTTCGGTTTGCAGGTGCTGGAGCGTCTCGCGGCTCTCGCGCAGAATGTCGTCCCGCCATCGATGCAGCTTCTGGCGGAAGTATTCACGTTGACGCTCGTTCATGAAGGCCTCGTCATCGGAAGGCCGATACGCCCGATCCTTCAGGAAGACAATCGACATGTCCCTCACCCCACGCTACCCCCGTTGGCGCGGGCTTATAACGGGCCTCGGCGCCGCCGACAACAAGGATCAGCGTCGCCGGACCGTCACGAAATTATTTCTCGCCGATGGTGGAATAAGGCCTTGATTAGGCCGCGGGCGCGGCTGCGGGCCTGCGTTTGGCGATTTCGACCGCAACCCGGACGCCGATCGCATCCAGCACGTTGTCCAGGCCGTGCTCGCCGCTGCGTTCCGAGAGCGCCTGCAAGGTCACTTCGAGCCGCCGCAGTGTGTCCAGGCCGACACGCCCCTCCAGAATCTCCACCTTGAGGGCGTCGAGGAGATCGAGCGCGGAGGAACCGCGGCGCGCGAACCGGCGCCGCTTCTCGGTCGTGTCCTCCACCCCTTGCAGCGCGAGCAGCGCGTCGATGCTCTGGATCCCCATGGCCGCGCCCGCCGCAGTGGCGGACTTGGCCGGACCCGAACTCTCGAGCGAAAATCCACTACCCCCTGCCACACGGCGACTGGAATTGGCGGCGCTGACGCCGCTTTGCGCTGCGGGAACGACGCGCATCTTTGCCCCCCGTTCTGGCGATGAAACGCGAGAACCCCGGCCGCAGACTCGGGCCTTCATGGTTAATGCCGGGTTAATCACCCGGCAGAATTTGCCCGCTCGGCAAGGAGCGACCGCCCCTGCATCCGCGAAGCAACCGCCCGTCGCGAAGAAAAGACAGCCGTATCAGACGCTTGTAGCGGGGCGACAATTGGCACGCCGCTCGCATGGCCTTTGCCGGTCAAGTCCGACCATCGACCAGCTGGGGAGCCATGTCGATGCGCATAAAGAATCTCTCGGTTCGCATTGCGGCGCTGCTCACGGTGCTCGCGATCCTGTGCGGAACGGCCTCGGCCGGCTCCCGCATCAAGGATCTCACCGATATCGAAGGCATCCGCGACAACCAGTTGATCGGATACGGCCTCGTCGTCGGCCTCAATGGAACCGGCGACAGCCTCAACAACTCGCCGTTCACGCGCCAGAGCCTTCAAGCGATGCTCGAACGCCTCGGCGTAAATATCCGCGGCGCGCAGCTTCGCACCGGCAACGTCGCCGCGGTCATGGTCACCGGGAACCTGCCGGCCTTCGCGACCCAGGGTATCCGCGTCGATGTGGTCGTGTCGGCGCTTGGCGACGCCAAGAGTCTGCAGGGCGGCACGCTCCTCGTGACTCCGCTGCTCGGCGCCGACGGAAACGTTTACGCGGTCGCCCAGGGCACCGTCGCGGTCGCCGGTTTCCAGGCCGAAGGCGACGCCGCCAAGATCGTGCGCGGCGTCCCCACGGTCGGCCGCATTTCCAACGGCGCCGTGGTCGAGCGCGAGATCGATTTCGCGCTGAACCGCATGGCGAGCGTACGACTGGCGTTGCGCAATCCGGACCTGACCACGGCCCGGCGCATCGCCGGCGCCATCAACGATTTCATAGGCGCCGCGGCCGCGGAACCCATCGATCGCGCCACCGTCGCCCTCACCGTGCCGCCCAAGTTCCAAGGCAACATCGTCGCGCTCTTGACCGAGATCGAGCCGCTCCAGGTCGAACCGGATCAGCCCGCCAAGGTCGTGATCGACGAGCGCTCCGGCATCATTGTCATGGGCCGCGACGTGCGCGTGGCAACCGTTGCCGTGGCCCAGGGCAACCTCACGGTCACGATCACGGAAGCGCCGGTTGTGAGCCAGCCTGCACCGTTCTCGCAAGGCCGGACGCGCGAGGTCCCGCGCTCCACGATCACGGTACAGGAAGAAGGCCGCAAGCTCGGCGTCGTCAACGAAGGCGTCTCGCTCCGGGAACTGGTCGACGGACTGAACGCGCTCGGCGTCGGACCGCGCGATCTGATCTCGATCCTGCAGGCGATCAAGGCCGCCGGCGCGGTCCAGGCCGAAATCGAGGTGATGTGATGCCCGCTCCGATCGCCGCCGCCCTCGCCGCCGCCAGCTCCGTCGCATCAGCGCTCGCGCCCGCCGTGCAGGTGCTTGGCGCGGACCGCATCAAGTCGGTCGGTCAGGAATTCGAAGCCGTGTTCCTGAGCAACATGATGGAGGAAATGTTTACCGGCGTGGAGGAAGATAATCCGTTCGATTCCGGCCCGGGCGGCAGCGCCTGGCGCTCGTTGCGTACCGAGCAGTTCGCCCGCTCGATCGCCGCCGCCGGCGGCATCGGCCTTGCCGAGCACGTGCAACGCCAGCTCATTGCATTGCAGGAGAAATCATGATGAGCGCCGCCAAACCGGTCAGACACCAGATCACGAGTCAGAGCGAAGCCGAGGCGTTGCTCGCGCGCATCGGCGACAGCATGGTCGCGCTCGTCAAGATCTTCCAGGAAGAAACCCGTCTCGTGAAGGCCGGCCGCCTGTCCGAGGCCACCGCTCTGACCTCCGAGAAAGCCGAACTCGCGAGCCAATACCTGCGCGAGATCGAAATGCTCAAGGCTAATGCGCCCTTTATCGGCAAGGCCATGCCCACGCTCGTTGACGAGTTGCGCAAGGCGCACGCGGCCTTCCGCGACATCCTCGCGCTCAATCTGCGGGTGGTCGCGACGGCCCAGTCCGTGGCGGAGGGCATCATGCGCGGCGCCGCCAACGAGGCTGCCCGCGGGATCGCCCCCAAGGGCTACAGCGCGGACGGCCGCTCGTCTGCCAAGGCGCCGAGCCGGCCGGTCGTGCTCAGCCGTTCGAGTTAGGTTTCTTAACAAGAACTTGCTGCACGACTCCCGCGTTTAGACCCCGTTCATTTTCTGCGCCGCTTGCACCCGCGCCCGGTCCTCTCCGGCGGGTAACTCGCCGTTAGCATTGCCATGCGAGAACCCACCCCGACTGACCCCAGAACGGGGCGTGTCAAGAGTATCAAGCAACTCCTAGGAAGGGGCTTTCTCCCATGTCATCTGACATCACCCTCTCAAAGGGCGTCCGCTCGAACCTGCTTTCGTTGCAGGCTACGGCGGAAATGCTCAACCGGACGCAGGAGCGCCTGTCGACCGGCAAGAAGGTCAACTCGGCTCTCGACAACCCGATCAACTTCTTCACCTCGGCCGGTCTGTCGAGCCGCGCCAACGACCTGAGCCGCTTGCTCGACTCCGTCGGCAACGCGGTGCAGACGGTTGAGGCTGCCGACGAGGGCATCTCCGCGATCACCAAGCTGATCGAGAGCGCCCAGGCGACCGCCAACCAGGCGAAGACTGCCGCAGAAGGCACGATTACCTATCTGTACAACGACACGGGCAGCGTTCTTGCCGACGACGCGGCGGTTGCCGCGGTCGACGCGGGCACGATGACCATCCAGGTCGGCTCCGGCGCGGTGGAAACCCTCACCTTTGGTGTGGGCGACATTGTCGACCAGGCTGGCCTCACCGCTGCGCTGGCCGGCATCACCGGCCTGACCGCCACGTTCAACGTCGCCGAGCAAATCGAGCTCAACTCCACGAGTTCGGAGTCGATCACGATCGGCGGCACTGCGGCGACCTTGTCGGATCTCGGCTTCACGGCCGGCACATTCGATCCGACTCCCACGGTCGTCACGGACAGCGCCGCCCGCGACAGCTTGCAGACCGACTTCAACAACTTGCTCACGCAGATCACCCAGCTCGCCGGCGACGCCTCTTTCAACGGCGTCAACCTGCTGGACAGCGACGACCTCACGGTGGTCTTCAACGAGGACGGCACCAGCTCGTTGACCATCAACGGCGTCGATTTCTCGGCGACCGGTCTTGGCCTCAACACGGTGACCGGCGACGGCTTCCAGCTCGATGCCAATATCGACACCTCGCTGGACGAACTCGAGGCTGCGATCACTACGTTGCGTACACAGGCCTCCGCGTTCGGTTCGAACCTCTCGATCGTGCAGACGCGTCAGGACTTCACCAAGAACCTG
>JBBDYN010000014.1:0-40650 GCA_040901465.1 Xanthobacteraceae bacterium | reverse complement strand
AAAACTCCATCAGTGTGAGGGACAGCCACCCTTCTCGAAACAAATCCATCACCGCGTCTTGACCCGGCAATCATGCGGCTCCGCGAACTCTGCGGCAATTCAGTATGGATGCCCGGGTCAAGCCCGGGCATGACGATTCAATTGTGTCGGAAACCGCTCTAGATCACCGACGCCGCTGAAAATTCGGCCGGCGGCGCGCCGGGGCCGTGGACGGGCCTTCCGACTTATGGCGGAAGCTGATGCGCCCGCGATCGAGGTCGTAGGGCGACATCTCGACGATTACGCGGTCGCCCTCGAGCGTGCGGATGCGGTGCTTGCGCATCTTGCCCGCCGCATAGGCGAGAATTACGTGCTCGTTGTCGAGCTTCACGCGGAAGTTTCCGTCAGGCAGGACTTCCGTCACCGTCCCGTCGAACTCCAGCATTTCTTCTTTGGCCATTCGTGTCTCCTAGACTTCAAGCTCAGTAGGCCGGGCGGCGCGCGCCGTTGCCGCCATTGTTACGGCGGTGATTGCGCTTGCGTTGCTGCATGAAGGCGACGGAGCCGATTTCGCCGGTGTGGCCGTTCGATTGCTCGGTGCGCGCGGGTTCGTGGCGCGGCTGACGCGGCTCGTGACGCGACTCTTGGCGCGGCTCGTGACGCAACTCCTGCCGTCCGCGATGATTGCCGCCGGGCCGGCCGTGTTGCTGGCGGTCGCGCTGCCGCGGCGCGTTGGCCGCGCGCGGCGCCGCATGCTGCTGGCGGCGCTGATCGGTGGAGGGGATCGTGATCCGGATCAGCTTCTCGATGTCGCGCAGGAACGGCAGCTCGTCGTGGGAACAGAACGAGATTGCGATCCCGTCGGCACCGGCGCGCGCGGTGCGGCCGATGCGGTGCACGTAGCTCTCCGGAATGTTCGGCAGATCATAGTTGAACACGTGGCTGATGCCCTCGACGTCGATGCCGCGCGCGGCGATATCGGTTGCGACCAGCGTGCGCACGCGTCCGGCGCGGAAGCCTTCGAGCGCGCGCTCGCGGTTGCTCTGCGACTTGTTGCCGTGGATCGCTTCCGCCGCGATGCAGGCCTTGACGAGGCCGCGCACGACCTTGTCGGCGCCGTGCTTGGTGCGGGTAAAAACGAGCGCGCGGTCGACCGGCTCGCTCTTCAACAGCGAAGCCAGCAGCTCCGGCTTGTCGGCGCGGTCCACGTGCACGATGCGCTGTTCCACGCGATCCGCGGTCTTGGTTACGGGCGACACCGCGATCCGGACGGGATCGCGCAGAAGCTCGCTCACGAGTTTTTCGATTTCCTGCGGCATGGTTGCCGAGAAGAACAGCGTCTGCCGCTGCGCCGGGAGCTTCGCGACGATCCTGCGGATGTCGCGGATGAAGCCCATGTCGAGCATGCGATCGGCTTCGTCGAGCACGAATACCTCGATGCGGTCGAGGCGCACGGCATGGTTCTGCATGAGATCGAGGAGACGGCCCGGGGTCGCGACCAGCACGTCGACGCCGTTCACGAGCGCGCGCACCTGGCGCCCCATGGGCACGCCGCCGATGACAAGCGCCGTCGTCGGCCGCACGTGGCGGCCGTAAGTGCGGAAGCTCTCCAAGATCTGTCCGGAGAGTTCGCGCGTCGGGCTCAACACCAGAACGCGGCAGGCGCGCTGCTCCGCACGTATGCGGTGGGTGAGCAGATGGTTCAAGATCGGCAGAGCGAACGCCGCGGTCTTGCCGGTTCCAGTCTGCGCGATGCCGACGAGGTCGCGGCCGGCGAGGACAGGCGGAATGGCGCCCACCTGGATCGGCGTCGGCGTCACATATTTTTCTTCGGTTAGCGCGCGCTCAAGCGGCGCCGCAAGCCCGAATTCATTGAAGGATTTCAAGTTGGTTCTTTCTTTTTTCGTTCAGGCGAATCGGACCAGCCCGGCCCAATGCCGGCCGGCCGCGAATCGCGGGGGTGGATCGGAGACACCCCGCGTGAGCTAGGTTGTCGATGAATGAGGTTGGAGAAACGGGCGGAAATAGATCGAATTCGATTTCAGTCACGCGGCCCGCGAGCGCGCGAAGCGCTCTATGGCGCCCTTAGAACACGTACCTGTGGCTAATTCAAGGTGTTCCGGTGGGGCAATCGCAGCCCTGCATATGGAGTCGGATCGTGCTTAATCAAGGATGAGTACTGATCGACGACTCCGTTTGCCCGCTAGCCCGGTCCGGCTAAGGTGGCCGACCAAGAGGCGTCTCAATCCCGGGCAAGCTCGCAAGAAGCCAATATGGACCTCGTAACCAGTACCGCCCACCTCGCCGCCGCCTGCGAACGGCTCGCCCGCCACCCCTTCGTCACCGTCGACACGGAATTCCTGCGCGAAACCACGTTCTGGCCGAAGCTCTGCGTCGTGCAGATGGCGGGGCCGGACGAGGCGATCGTGATCGACGCGCTCGCCGACGGCATCGACCTCGCGCCGTTCTTCACGCTCATGGCCGACGAGCGCGTGGTGAAGGCATTTCACGCGGCGCGGCAAGACATCGAAATCTGCTGGCACCGGGCGAAAATGATTCCGCGTCCGATCTTCGACACGCAAGTGGCCGCGATGGTGCTCGGCTACGGCGATTCGATTTCCTACGACCAGCTCGTGCAGCGGCTCACCGGCGATACGATCGACAAGAGTCTCCGCTTCACGGACTGGTCGCGACGGCCGCTGTCAAAGGCGCATATCGACTACGCCTTCTCCGACGTGACGCATTTGCGCGACGTCTATTTGAAGCTCAAGGCCGACCTTGAGCGCGGCGGGCGCACGGAGTGGGTGCAAGAGGAAATGTCGGTGCTGACCTCGCCCGACACCTATTCGCAGGAGCCGGAACGCGCGTGGCTGCGGCTCAGGATGCGCGTTCGGCGGCCGCGCGAGCTCGCGGTGCTCATGGAAATCGCGGCATGGCGCGAGCGCGAAGCGCAGGCGCGCGATCTGCCGCGCCAGCGCGTGCTCAAGGACGACGCGCTGGCCGAGATCGCGCAGCAACAGCCGAAGAACGCGGACGAGCTCGCACGCATGCGCGCGCTGCCCAAGGGGTACGAGCGCTCGAAGTCGGGCGAAGCGATCTTGGCCGCGGTGGCTGCCGGGCTCGAGCGCGACCCCAAGGGCCTGCCGAAGATCACGCGCGACAAGCCGCTTTCCAACGGCGCGTCGGCCACGGTGGAATTGCTGAAGGTGCTGCTGCGCATGACGTCGGAACGGCACGGCGTGGCCGCCAAGGTGATCGCGACGGTCGACGATCTCGAACAGATTGCTTCGGACGAAAACGCGGATGTGCCTGCGCTGAGGGGCTGGCGGCGGGAAATGTTCGGCAACGAAGCGCTGAAGCTGAAACGCGGCGGCATGGCGCTCGCCGTCGAAGCAGGGCGCGTGGTGGCGATCGATCGCGATACGCAACGCTGACCGCTACGTCCGGATCACCGGATCGCGGCCGATCAATTTGCCAAGTTGGCGCACGCGGTTGAACAGCCGCTCGCCTTCGAGCGCCTTGAGCTCGCCCTCAAGCCGCAGCACCAGCCTCCCTTTCTCGACCCTGAGGGGCGCGCGCGACAGTACGCCCGGCATCGAAGCAGAGACTAAGTAGGCAACGCGCAACGACGCGCCGAGAATGCGTGCGCGGTCGAGGATGCGGGTCGACGCCAGCTCGCGCAGATGCGGCGACGGTTCATCGTCGCCGAGGCCGGCGTGGCGATAAAAGACCGCGAGCGCCAGAAACGCGCGGCCGGGATGGTCGATGCCGACGAACGCGGCATGCGCGATGATGTTGAGCGATTGCTCGCCGCGATATTCCGGATGCGCGCGCCAGCCGATATCGGCGAGCAGACACGCTGCATGACGCAGCCGCTGCTCCTCGGGACTCTCGTCAATGCCGGTCGAACTCATGAAACGGTCGGTCCAACCGATCAGCTCCTCGCCGTGCAAGGGCGAGCGCGAGCGCAGGATGTTCAGATCGTTCGCAGCGGCAATCAGCGAATCCTCGCGCCGCGCCTGTTCCGGCAGCAACTCGTACAGCAGACCCTCGCGCACGCCGAGCGCGGACACGACGAGGCGCTTTGGCTTGCCGATGCGCAGGATTTCGCGGAGCACGAGCGCACCGTAAGGCAAGAACTCGCGGCGCGGCTTGGCGACGACTTCGATGTGATCGAGCGTTTCGGGATCGACGCGCTGCACGAGCTCGGAAAATTCCAGCGCCTCTCGCGCCGACACGGAGTAGCCGTGCATCACGTGCAGCGGATAGCCGGTCTGGCGCATGTGCAGGCGCGCGAGCGCGCGCCAGGTGCCGCCGATCGCGTAGAAGGTTCGCCCGGACAGGCCCTTCAGGATCGGCTCGTCCTCGAGCGCGGCCTCGACCAACTTGCCGGCCTTCTTCAGCGAGTGCGACGCGCTGTCGGCGAGCGCCAGGCCGCCGAACGGGAGCGTCACGCCGATACCGATCCCCTCGCCGCGCACCTCGACAAGTTCCAGCGAGCCGCCGCCGAGATCGCCGGCCACGCCGTCGGGTTGATAGACGCTGGCGATCACGCCAAGGGCCGCAAGCCGCGCCTCGCGCTTGCCGGAGAGCACCTCGATTGGGGCGCGGCAGGCCCGCTCGGCTTCGCGGATGAAGGCGGCGCCATCCTTGGCCTCGCGCACGGCGGCGGTCGCGATCGCGCGCAGATCGCCGACCTCGAGCACGTCGCACAGGGCACGAAAGCGCTTCAGCGCGGCAAGCGCGCTTTCGACGGCATCGGAATTGAGCTTGCCCTTGCTGGACACCTCGCGGCCGAGGCCGCACAGGACCTTCTCGTTGAAGATCGGCGTGGGACTGCGCGAAATTCCCTCGTAAACGACGAGGCGGACCGAGTTGGAACCGATGTCGATGACGGCAGTAGGAGCGCCCAGCGGGAGCCGGCCGGGCGCAATGTCAGCCGGCCGATCCTTAGCTTCGGTCGGCGCGGCGGACGAGACTGCGCGGAGAAGAATCTTTGAGAGATTTGCCACGGCCCGAAAGGCTCGGGTTGGTCATGAAGTAGCGGTGGGCGTTGAACGATTCTTCGCCATCGGCCGGGACTATGCGCGCGCTCGACCCGTCGGGCAAGACCCGCCAGCTCTGTTCGTTATCCTTAAGATTCGCGACCATGATCTGATCGAGCACCTGCTGGTGCACGGTGGTATTTAAGATTGGACAAAGCACCTCGACGCGGCGGTCGAGATTGCGCGGCATCAGGTCAGCGGACGAGATGTAAACCGCGGCCTTGGCGTGCGGCAGCCCGTAGCCCGCGCCGAAGCAATAGATACGGCCGTGCTCCAGGAACCGCCCGACGATCGACTTCACGCGAATGCGCTCCGACAGGCCGGGCACGCCCGGACGCAGGCAGCAGATGCCGCGCACGACGAGATCGATCTCGACGCTGGCGCGGCTCGCTTCATAAAGCGCGTCGATCACCTGCGGATCGACGAGCGCGTTCATCTTCGCCCAGATCGCCGCGGGGCGGCCGGCCTTGGCGTGCGCGATTTCCCGCTCGATATGCTCGAGGATGCGCCGGCGCAAACTCACCGGCGACACGGCCATCACGGCAAGCTCGGCGGGCTCCGCATACCCGGTGATGAAATTGAAGATGCGGGCCACGTCCTGCGCGATCACCGGGTCGGAGGTGAAGAAGGAAAGATCGCTGTAAATGCGCGCCGTCACCGGATGATAATTGCCGGTGCCGACGTGCACGTAATTCGTCAGGTTCTTGCCTTCGCGGCGGACCACGAGCGAAAGCTTGCCGTGCGTCTTTAGCTCGATGAAACCGAAGACGACCTGCACGCCCGCGCGCTCCAGCTCACGTGCCCAGCGTATGTTCGCTTCCTCGTCGAAGCGCGCCTTCAACTCGACCAGCGCCGTCACCGACTTGCCCGCCTCGGCGGCCTCGGCAAGCGCGTGCACGATCGGGCTGTCAGAGGAGGTGCGGTAGAGCGTCTGCTTGATCGCGACCACGTCGGGATCGCGGGCGGCCTGGGTCAGGAACTGCACCACAACGTCGAATGACTCATAGGGATGGTGCACCACGAGGTCCTTCTGGCGGATCGCCGCGAAGCAATCGCCGCCTTGGTCGCGGATGCGTTCCGGGAAGCGCGGGTTGTACGTCTTGAACTTGAGGTCACGCCGATCCACGGCGACAAGCTGCGACAACTCGCTGAGCGCAAGCTCGCCATCGACGAAGAAGACCTCGTCTTCGGCGACGGCAAGCGCGCGCATGACGAACGCGCGCAATGCTTCCGGCATCTCCGCGCCGATCTCGAGGCGGATCACCGAGCCGCGGCGGCGGCGCTTCAAGGCACTCTCGAACTGGCGGACGAGATCCTCCGCCTCTTCTTCCACTTCGATGTCACTGTCGCGGATCAGGCGGAAGGCACCCTGCCCGCGCACTGCGTAGCCGGGAAACAGGCGGCCGATGAACAGGCCGATCGCCGTCTCAAGCGTGACGAAGCGCGTCTCGCCTTCCTTGCGCTCGGGCAGTCGGATGAAGCGCTCGATCTTGGCCGGGACGCGGATCAACGCGTTCATGCCGCGGCCGTCGCTCGTGCGGGCAAGCTGCAGCGCAAGCGAGAAGCCGAGGTTGGGGATGAACGGAAACGGATGCGCCGGGTCGATCGCGAGCGGGGTCAACACCGGGAAGACGTGATGCAGAAAATGATCTTCGAGCCAGGCGAGTTCGCCCTTGAGCAGATCGGGGCCGTCGACCAAGACGATTCCCGCCTTACCGAGCCCACGGCGTAATTCGCGCCAGCGTGCCTGCTGATCGGAAGCGAGCCGCGCCACTTCGGCGCCGATGCGCGAAAGCTGCGCGACCGGCGTCAGCCCGTCAGGGCTCGGAATCGATACCCCCGCGCGTACCTGTGCCTTCAGGCCGGCGACGCGCACCATGAAGAATTCGTCGAGATTGTCCGCGGAGATCGACAGGAACCGCAGCTGCTCGAGCAGCGGATGATTGGGATTGGCCGCTTCCTCGAGAACCCGGCGATTGAAATGCAGCCAGGAAAGTTCCCGATTGATGAAGCGCGCGGGGCTCGCGGCGACGTCGGTTTCGGGTTCGACCGCCGGCGCAAGCAAGGTCGCCTCGTCAGCCCGCAGGCTGCGGATCGCGGTGACCTCGGCCGACATCTTCTTGCTCCCGTTCCTTCCGTCCCGGAGAGTATCACCGGCACAGTTGAATATTCGATGACGGTCTCGCGACGGGCGGAACCCCTTGTCAGAACTGGGATTCTTGCTCGCGCAGGATTTCGGCGGCAAGCGCGCGGGTGATGCGCCGGCCGCGCGAGAGCGCGGCGCGGTCGAGCCGGGTGGCGAGGACCCGGGCTGCGGCGAGCGAGCGCTCCATGCGGGGCATCAGATAGGCAATGAGATCCTCGTCCACCGGGAGCTGGCGATCGGCGAACAGCTTGACCAACACCGCCGCTATCAAGGCGTCGCCAGGGGGCCCAAGGGAAACCGTCGAGACCGCGCGCAGGCGCGAAGCAAGATCGGGGAGCTCGTAGCCATCGAGATCGAGACGCTTGTTCGCGGTGAGCAGAATGAAGGCGCTCTCTTCGCGGGCAAGATTGAGTAGATGGAATAAGGCGGCCTCGTCGATCCGCTGCGGCGCCAAGTTCTCGAGCACGAGCGCGCCGGTCGCGAGTGCGCGCGGGACTTCGGTGCGCGTAAGCAATGCGGCATCGGCGATGCGCGCGCCGGCACGTTCGGCCCAGATCGCCGCGAGGTGGCTCTTGCCCGAGCCGGGCGGTCCTACGATCGCCACGACGCCATCGGGCCACGCAGGCCAGGAATCGACGAGCGCGAGGGCCGTCGAGTTCGACGGGTCTGCGAGGAAATCGTCGCGGCGGAAGCTTTCCGCGTGTGCGAGGTCGAGTGCGAGCTGCCGGGCGCCGAGCTCGCGCATCGCTCAGCGATGCCCCGGCCTGCCGGTATAAAGTGGGCTCGCAAGATATTGCTTGATCGCGAAGCGCATCAGCACGCCGGTCGCGGCCGCGAGCGGCACGGCGAGCAAAAGTCCGACGAAGCCGAACAGGTAGCCGAAGGCGAACAAGGCAAACATCAGCCACACCGGATGCAGGCCGACACGATCGCCAACGAGAATCGGCTGAAGAAAATAACCCTCGATGAACTGGCCGACGAAAAAGATGCCAATCACGAACGCGATCCAAATCCAATCGGGCCAGAACTGGGCGAACGCGACGCCGCCTGCGAGCAGGAGGCCAGTCATCGATCCGACGTAGGGAATGAAGCTCAAAATCCCTGCGCCGAACCCGATGAGCAGGCCGAAGTTCAAGCCCACGAACGTGAGCCCAAAGGCGTAAAACAATCCGAGGAACAGCGTAACGAGTGCCTGACCGCGGATGAAGCCCGCCAGTGCGGCGTCGATCTCGTGCGCCAAACCGCGGATGGTGTCGCGATGCCGGCGCGGCAGCCAGGAGTCGACCTTGCTCAGCATGCGATGCCAATCCACCAGCACGTAGAAGGTCACGATCGGCATGACGACCACAACCGCGAACAATGAAATCAGCGCGCGGCCGCCGGACCAAAGCCCTTGCAGGAACGTGCCGATCCATGCCGCGCCCTGCCCCACCAGATCGCCGACCGACTTGCGCAGGTCGAGCGTGTCGCTGCCGATGAAGCGTTGCAGCCATTGCTGGTTTTCCGGGGTCAGCAAGACATTCTGCAGGCTCGTGATGTACCCCGGAATCTGCTGGATGAAGGCGAACAGCTGGGTGCCGAGCAACGGTATGAACACGATCGCGACGACAACGAAGAACAACACGAAGATTCCGGTGACGAGCAGCGCCGCCAAAATACGATTGACGCCGTGGCGCTCGAGCCGGTCCGCGAGCGGATTCAGGAAATAGGCAAGCGCCATGCCGGCGACGAACGGCAAGAGCACGTCGCGCAGAATCCAGGTCAACACGAGGAAGAG
Organism: Xanthobacteraceae bacterium; assembly: GCA_040901465.1. Classification (GTDB taxonomy): domain Bacteria; phylum Pseudomonadota; class Alphaproteobacteria; order Rhizobiales; family Xanthobacteraceae; genus JAUSIF01. The sequence goes on along the minus strand of JBBDYN010000014.1, from coordinate 31,703 downwards.
GACCAGCGCGCCGATCCAGAACAATAATTGCCGTTGCAGGTTCATGGATCGACCAGTCCCCGCGCGTCAGGACGCCATGTGGCGCATCCAGGCCGCGAGATAGGCGGCGGCGGAAAGCCCCGTCAAGACCGCGACCAGAACCAAGGCGGCATCGAAGGCGTAACCCGGATTGAAGCCGAATCCGTTCGAAGCGAGCACGAGCGTCGCCAATAGAATCTGCGCGAGCGTATTGATCTTGGATACGACAAGCGGATGGATGATGAGCGGCTTGCCGACGAGCCAGGCGACCACGACCGCGCCTAAAATCATGATGTCGCGCGAGACCACCGCGATCACGACCCAGAGCGGCAGGAGCGCGGCGACGCCGAGGGTCACGTAAATCGACATCAGAAGCGCCTTGTCGGCGAGCGGATCGAGATAGGCGCCGAATTCACTCGCCGCGCCCAGACGCTTCGCAAGAAATCCGTCAACGGCGTCCGACAGCGCGGCCACGATGAAAATCCAAAACGCAAACTGGATGCTGCCCGATGTGATCGCCCAAACGATGAGCGGCACGAGCAGGATGCGTCCTATGGTGACGAGATTGGGAAGATTCAACCGGTTTCTGGCCCCGCGAAGAGACCGGACATAGACCCCCGCCGCGCTGCTGCCAAGCGGCCGGCGCGGAGCGTTGCGCCGCCTTGCGTGCATACTAGGTTCGGGCTACCCCCGCGCCGGGCGAGGCCGCATGAGTAAAGCCAAAGGACTCAGCTACCGGGATTCGGGAGTCGACATCGACGCCGGTAACCGGCTGGTCGACCTGATCAAGCCCCTCACCCGCGCCACGGCGCGGCCCGGCGCGAAGGCCGACATTGGCGGCTTCGGGGGCTTGTTCGATCTCAAGAAGGCGGGCTACAGCGACCCGCTGCTCGTGGCCGCAACCGACGGCGTCGGCACGAAGCTCAAGCTCGCGATCGACGCCGGCAGGCACGATACGATCGGCATCGATCTGGTCGCCATGAGCGTCAACGATCTCGTGGTGCAGGGCGCGGAGCCGCTTCTGTTTCTGGACTATTTCGCGTGCGGCAAGCTCGATCCCGAGCGCGCGCGGGACATTGTCGCGGGCATCGCGCACGGGTGCCGCGAGGCAGGCTGCGCGCTCATCGGCGGCGAGACCGCGGAGATGCCCGGTCTCTACGCCGACGAAGACTACGATCTCGCGGGCTTCGCACTCGGGGCAGTGGAGCGCGATCAGTTGCTGCCGCGCAAGGACATCGAGCCGGGCGATATCATCCTCGGCATCCCCTCCTCCGGCGTGCACGCGAACGGATTTTCGCTCGTTCGGCGCGTGATTGCCGATGCGGGACTGATGCTCGACGCGCCTGCGCCGTTCGATCTCGGCAAGCCGCTCGGCGACGCGCTGCTTGCGCCGACGCGCATCTACGTGAAAGCGACGCTTGCCGCACTCAAGAAGACGCCCGGCATCAAGGCGCTCGCGCACATCACCGGCGGCGGATTCGTCGACAATCTGCCGCGCGTGCTTGCGCAGGGAACCGCCGCGCGCGTCGCGCTGCGCACAGTGCCGGTGCTCCCCGTGTTCCGCTGGCTCGCGCGAGCAGGCAACATCGCCGAGAGCGAGATGTTGCGCACGTTCAATTGCGGCATCGGCTTCGTGGTGATCGCGGACGCGAAGCGCGCCGAAATCGTCGCCGGCGCGTTCGTCGCCGCAGGCGAGCAGGTCGTGCGGCTCGGCGAAGTCATTGCCGCGAAAGGCGCGCCGGAAGTCGTGTTCACCGGCAATCTCGATCTCGGCGGATGAGCATGGCGCGCCGGCGCGTCGCAATCCTGATTTCGGGGCGCGGTTCGAACATGGCGGCATTGATCGATGCCGCGCGCGCGAAGGATTATCCCGCGGAAATCGCCCTCGTGATCTCGAACCGGCCGGACGCCGAAGGCCTAAAGTATGCGCGAGCAAGCCGCATCGCGACGGCTGCAATCGATCACAAGATATTCGCGAGCCGCGAAGCGTTCGACGAAGCCGTGGATTCGAAGCTGCACGCCGCCGACATCGAATTCGTCTGCCTTGCGGGATTCATGCGCTTGCTGTCGTCGCCATTCATCGAGCGTTGGCGCGGGCGCATGATCAATATTCATCCCTCGCTCTTGCCGGCATATAAAGGTCTCAACACGCATGCCCGTGCGCTCGCGGACGGCGCGAAAGTGCACGGCTGCACGGTGCATTTCGTGGTGCCGGAGCTCGATTCCGGGCCCATCATCATGCGGGCCGAGGTGCCAGTGCTGGACGGCGACGACGAGAAGAACCTCGCGGCGCGGGTGCTTATCGAGGAACACCGCATCTATCCGGCGGCGCTCAAGCTTCTTGCGGAGGGCAGGCTTACGATCGAGGCTGGGCACGTGGTCGTCGCCGGCGCCAATCAATAGCTTTCCGACTGCGGCAGTTTGGCCTTCGGGCCGCCGCCAACGACCACCGTCATGCCGCAGCTCTTTTTCACGTCATCGGGACGCGCGGTGCCGAGCGTCGGCACCACGCCGTAGTTCGCGAAGAAATCAAGATCGTCCTTGCTCATACTCTTCGCCATGGCGCTCGCGTAACAGCCGCACTGCCTGGTGGTCTTTTCATCGGCGCGGAAGATCACGCCGGAATCGTCGATGCACCGGCTTTCGAGCTTGGCACGTACCTGCTGGGACACGTTCGCGCCGCCCGCGGCCGGAGTCGTTCCCGGAACGGAATATTGCGGGGTGCCCGCCGTCTCGAAACAGGCCGCGAGCATCACCGGCATGAGGGCGACGGCGAGCAACCGGCAGCCCAGAAGCCTCATTGTCATTGAACCCTCAAACGAACCGATCCGTCTTGAAAGTATCGGCATTGACCTGGCCTTCCCGGCCAGCGCGCATCAATGCGTCTTCACTTTGCCTGCGGGCTCGTGCTTACGAACGGCGTCCGCGGACTTGGCCTTTGCCTCCGACGGCGTACCGTGCTTTGCGAGATGCGCTGCGTGGCGGCGCCGCTTGATCCACGCGCCCACCGCAAGCACGAGCACCGCGCCGGCAGCGGCGGCCGGATACTCGAGCTGATGCGATCTCCAGGCCCACCGCTGCGACGATCGCGGGATCGGTCACCAGCATCTCGCCCGCGACCCAGCCGAGCAAGGCGGCGCCCGCCTGCACGAGAACCGGAAAGCGGTCGAACAGGGCGGTGATCATCGCCGCACCGGCGATGATCAGCGGGACCGAGGTCGCGAGACCGATCGCGATGAGGAGCCAGCTTCCCTTGGCTGCGCCTGCGATCGCAATCACGTTGTCGAGACTCATCACGAGATCGGCGACGGCCACGACGCGCACCGCGCGCCAAAGATTTTCCGCGGCCTCGATCTCGGATTCCTTGCCTTCCTTGCTCGGGATGATGAGGTCGATGGCGATGTAGAGGAGTGCAAGCGCGCCCGCGATCTTCAGGCCCTGCAAATCAAGAAGCGAAGTGACGACGCCGGTGAAGATGACGCGCAACAGCACGGCGACGCCCGCACCGAGCACGATGCCCCACCAGCGCGTGCGCGGCGGCAGCGAGCGGCAGGCGAGTGCGATCACGACCGCATTGTCGCCCGACAGCAAGATATTGATCCAAATGATCTTGCCGAGAGCCAGCCAAAAATCCGGCTGATCGAAGCTCATCTTACTCCCGTGCGCCGCAGGCAACCTTTTGATCAATTCGCATAGCCGAGCCGACCGCCCGTGCCAAGAAAAACCGGACTTGCTAGCCGACGATTTCCTCGGGCTTGAAGAAGAATGCGATCTCGGTACGGGCGTTTTCCGGGCCGTCGGAACCGTGCACGGAATTGGCCTCGATCGATTCGGCAAAGTCCTTGCGGATGGTCCCCGCCGCGGCCTTGGCCGGGTCGGTGGCGCCCATCACGTCGCGATATTTTGCCACTGCGTTCTCGCCTTCCAGCACCTGCACGACCACGGGCCCGGAGGTCATGAACTCGACGAGGGTGCGGAAGAACGGCCGCTCGCGGTGCACGCCGTAGAAGCCCTCGGCCTGATCGCGGGTCATGCGCAGACGCCGCTGCGCGATGATGCGAAGTCCCGCCCGCTCGATCCGGTCGTTGATGGCCCCCGTCAGGTTCCGGCGCGTGACATCGGGCTTGATGATGGAAAAGGTGCGCTCCAGCGCCATGGACAGGTCCTTTTTTTGGGGAAGGAACCGAATGAAATTTGCCGCGTTCTATATCGGCGCAGCCGTGATGCGGCAAGCGGAAGGCGGCGCAGCCGATGAACGGCGGATGAACAGCCGGCTCAGAGCCGGTTCAGTACAGCGCGGCCAGTTTGCGTATCGAGAGAAACACAGGGTGAAAGCCATGACGATCGAAGTCTTCGCTTTCTTCGTGATCGCCGCGTCCCTTGTCCTTGTGGGATTTGCCAGCGGCCCGGTGGTTGCGCGCAAGCTCCACTCGAACCCGCACCGGCACCTGTATCGCTGACGCCCGCGACACGAACGAAATTTCATTCACGTCTCGCCCCGCCCGGTCCGCCAAGGACCGGGCGATTTGCTGAAGCGACCCTCCAGCCGAACATTGCATCCAGTTCACGTAGGTGAACTTCACACAACGCACGCCTCAGCTTCGGTTCAGCCGGACGAAGGCATGATCTTCGCGTCAGGATCGGGTCGATCAGGACGCCGAGGAATCAAGAGGAGTTTTAGTCATGAGAAACACGTTGCTCGCTCTCACCGCCGCTGCCGCGTTCGGCGCCATTGGATTCGCCGCGGCTCCCGCGTCGGCCGCCCCGATCGCGCCCGCGCATCTCGCCGCCCACAAGGCAAGCAATCAATTCGAGCAGGTCCGTCACGTCCGCCGCGATATTCGGCGCCACGTGCGCCGCGACCACCGCCGGCACTTTTGGGCGGCGGGTCCGTGGGCTTTCGGACCCGCGCTCTATCACAACTGCTTCCGCATCGGACACGGCTTCGTCTGTTATTACTGAGCCCGTGTCGATCCTCCGGTCTTCGCCGGACGGAAGGCCCCCGGCCAGGTCACCCTCCTGGCCGGGGTAATTCGTTCAGAAGAACCGCCGCAATCGCCTCACAATCTTGCGGCTAGCACGTTCTTCCCGCATACGATGACTCTCCGATAGCGCGAATGAGCCCGATCGACACCGCCGCCGAGCGACTGCAATTCCGCCGCGCGCTTCTGCTCGCCGCGGTCGTCGCCGCTGTCGCGAATTTCATCGCGTTCTATCCCGGCCTCCTGCATCACGACGCATGGGCCTTTTTCGACGCGGCGCGCAAGAACAACTGGACCAACTGGCAGCCGCCGCTCCTCGGCTTCTTCTGGTATCCGTTGCAATGGATCCATGACGGCCCGCAGCCGATGTTCGTGCTGTTCGTCGCGGGCTATTGGGCGGGATTCGTGTTGCTCGCGGACGCGGTGCGCCACGATGGCCGCACGCTCGCATGGCTCACCTTCATCGCCGCGTTCTTTCCGCTCCTGCTCAATTTCAACGGCCAGCTCGTCAAGGACGTGAGCATGGCGATCTGCCTCCTGATCGCGGCCGGGATCGCCGCCGGCCTGATCAGCGGCGCAATTCGCAAACGGGCAATGGCACTGCCCTTCATGTGGCTCTTTCTCGCAATGGGCGCGTTCATGCGCGCGAACAGTCTGTTCGCGCTGCCGCCGCTCCTCGATCTCGCGGGCCATGCCATGAGCAAGCGCTGGGCGGCGCTGCCGATCGCCAAGCGCGGCGCTATCGTGATCTTGATCTCAATGGCCGTGGCACCCGCGCACATCCTCGCCGACCGCAACATTTTCCGCGTCGAGGACATCAAGCCGATGTCGCAATTGCAGGTGTTTGACATCGGGGGCATCACTTATTTCTCCGGCGTCGACCGCTTCAAGGGATTCTTCGGCCCTAGTTTCGTTTCGCGCAACGCGACCTGCTACACGCCGCGGCACTGGGACGTGTACGGATGGCAGGTCGGCGATCGCGGGTGTCCGGAAGTTTATGGCGACATGAAACCACAGTTCGGCTGGCCGCTGACGCAGCTGTGGCTGGAGGCGATCGTTTCCGATCCGATTTCCTATTTCACGCACCGGCTCGCACACGGCAACCGCTTCATGCAGTTCCTATGCACAAACTGCGAGGAGAGCGTCTTCACCGGTTGGCAGTCGACGAACCAGAAGGAATTCACATTCGAGCCGACGATCCTGTTCACGGCGATCGATTGGGCGGCGCAGGCGCTCTACCGCTCACCATTGGGGCCACCTTATGTGTGGCTCCTCATCTGCCTCGCCTGGGCATGGGCCGCGCTCGCGATCCCGAACAGGATCACGCGGAGGATCATTGTCTCGCTCGCGCTGTCGGGCGCGCTCTACGGGCTCGGCTTCATCGCGATCGGGATCGCGCAGGAATATCGCTACATCTACTGGACCATGATCTGCGCGCTCGCGACGACACCGGCCGTCGCCATGCGCGTGCTGTTCCGCGCCGATGCGCCGACCATATATCGGCTATACCCGCCGCTCGCGATCGCGGGCGTGATCCTGTTCCGCGAGGTCATGGTAAGATTTGCTCTGTGAGATCATTGACGTTCCCGGGTGAGCGCGGACGAAAGCCCGCGTGAGACCTTGGGTCCAGAGTCACGAATAAGGCAGCTCTAGTCCCCGGCTCTCACTCGCGCGCTGCCGCGCGCTCGCCCGGCCGGGAACGATGGTGCCGGAGCAGAACGCGAACGCCATCGGATGTTCGCCGGTCATAATTCCTGGGCGAACGAGCGGCTCTACGATGCCGCGGCAAAGCTATCCGAAGCGGACTATCGTGCCGACCGCGGCGCGTTCTTCAAGTCGGTGCACGGCACGCTCAATCATCTGCTCGTCGGTGACCGCCTCTGGATGCGGCGCTTCACCGGCGAAGGCGACGCGCCCTCGCATCTCGACGCGATCCTGTGCGAAGAATTCACGGGCCTGCGCGCCGCGCGGCGGGCCGAGGACCAGCGTATCGCGTACTACATCGACGGCCTGGACGAGGCCAAGCTCGCCGGCGAGTTCACCTACTGCACGATCATGAACCCGGTGACCGTCACACAGGTACTGGCCCCTGCCCTCGACCACTTCTTCAATCACCAGACCCATCACCGCGGCCAGGCGCATTGCCTGCTGACCGCGACCGGCGGCCACGATTTCGCGCCTTCGTTCGACCTGATCCTGTTTCAGCGCGAGACCGGAACGGGCGGTGTCCCGCACAGCACCATGACTCCGTATTCCTTGGGATGCGTGTGGATTAATACAGCCAACATAGTGTCATTCAACGACTTTCTCCATTTATCACATCGTTTTCTTGTAGATCAAATTTTTGTTGTACTGCGAATGTGAATTGATTTCCGAAACGACGCCGCTAGGTTTCCGGCCAAGACGCGGCGGGTTTGCCGCCGCGCTTTCCGCAACGGGAGGTCTTCCATGTTTTTCAAACAATGGCTCGCCGGGATCGGCCTTGCCGCAGCAATCGCGCTGCCGGCCGCTGCCCAGCAAGGCCCATTGGTCGATGCCGAGTGGCTCGCCAAGAATCTCGAGAACCCGAAGGTCCGGGTGTTCGAGGTGAGCGTCGATCCGGGCGTCTACGAGCGCGGCCATGTTCCGGGCGCCGTGAATATCCGCTGGCACTCCGAGCTCGTCGATCCGGTCCGCCGCGACATCGTGAGCGCCGCGAACTTCAAGAAGCTCGTCGAGACGGCGGGCGTCAGCAAGGACACCACCGTCGTCCTTTACGGCGATACCAACAATTGGTTCGCCGCGTGGGGCGCATGGGTGTTCAACATCTACGGCATCGACGCGAAGCTGCTCGATGGCGGACGCAAATACTGGGAATCCAAAGGTCTTCCGCTCGACACCAAGGTGCCGAGCCACCAGGCAAGCAAGATCGACCTGCCGGCGCCGAAGCTCGCGCTGCGCGCTCGTCTCACCGACGTGAACGCCGCCGTGCAGAGCAAGAACGTCACGCTCGTGGACATCCGCTCGGCCGACGAGTATTCCGGCAAGATCATCGCGCCGGAAGGCGTCAAGGAGCTTTCGATCCGCGCCGGGCACATCCCAGGCGCCAAGAACGTTCCCTGGGGCCGCGCGGTCGATCCGCAGACCGGAAAATTCCTGCCGAAGGATCAGCTCGCGAAGCTCTACGCCGACGCCGGCATCGACGGCAAGCAGCCGCTCATCACGTACTGCCGCATCGGCGAGCGTTCCAGCCACACCTGGTTCGCACTCGCGAAAATCCTCGGCTACAACGTGAAGAACTACGACGGCTCCTGGACCGAGTACGGGAACACGGTCGGCTTGCCGATCGTGAACGTCGCCGGCACGGTCTGGCAGGGCAAGTAACGCACAGGCGCTCTTTCCGGAGAGCACCGAATAAGATAGACGCGGGCGCCGATTGCGCCCGCGTTCTTTCGTGAGCGACCCGATGCCGCGCCCTCTCCTTCCCGTTGCTGTCGCCGTCATCATCGCGGCCGCATTGGCCTACGCGGTCTGGGCGCTGTCGGGCACCGACGGTGCGTCGCGCGCGCTCGCGTTCTCGCTCACCCTCGGCGCCGTGTTCGGCGCGGTGCTGCAACGCTCGCGCTTCTGCTTCTTCTGTCACGCCCGCGATCTGCTCGAGAACGGCGACCCGCGCGGGGTGCTCGCGATCCTGTTGGCGCTCGCCGTGGGAACGGTCGGTTACCTGGTGGTGTTCGGCGCGTGGCTGCCGGTCCCCTCACCCGAGCGCCTGCCGCCGACCGCGCACATCGGACCGGTGAGCCCGGTGCTCGGCTTCGCCGCGTACGTGTTCGGCGTCGGCATGGCGATCTCCGGCTCCTGCATCTCGGCGCATTTCTACCGCCTCGGCGAAGGCTCGCCGACGGCGCCGTTCGCGCTCGTCGGCACCGCCGCGGGCTTCGCGCTCGGCTTCGCCACCTGGAATCCGCTCTATCTCGCAGCGATCGCCGACGCCCCGGTCGTGTGGCTGCCGCATCAGCTCGGTTATGCCGGGACGATCGCAATGACGTTCTCGGCGCTCGCCCTGCTCGCGCTGCTCGCCGTGCGGGTAAGCCGGTTGAAACTGAAGCCGGGCGAAGCGGGGCGGCTCGATCTGCCGCGCGTGCTTTGCGCCGTGTTCATCAAGCGCTGGCCCGCCTATGTCGGCGGACTCGCAATCGGCGTGCTCTCGGCGGTGGCCTATTTGCGCGTGGCGCCGCTCGGAGTCACCGCCGAGCTCGGCAGTCTGTCGCGGACGGCCGCCGGCGATCTAGGGCTCCTTCCCTCGACGCTGCACGGGCTCGATGGCTTCCGCGGCTGCGTCACGGTGGTGAAGCAGGCCCTGCTATCCAACAACGGATTGTTCGTCGGCGGACTCGTCCTCGCGAGCCTCGCCTCGGCACTCGTATCCGGCGAGTTCAGGCCGCGCTTGCCGCACGCCGACGAAATCTGGCGCGGGCTCGCGGGTGGCGTGCTGATGGGCTGGGGCGCCATGGTCGCGCTCGGCTGCACGGTCGGCGTGCTTCTTTCCGGCATCCACGCCGGCGCGCTGTCCGGCTGGGTCTTCCTGTTCTTTTGTTTCGCCGGAATCGCGGCGGGTCTGTGGGCGCGGCGGCGCTTCGGCTTTTGAGCGGAATAATGGCGCCGCAATTGCGTTCTTGAACGCTCGCCCCCCGGAGATCACGGTGTCCCTGTCGATTGCCCCACCGTCCGAACGCGCAAAGGCTGATGCGCGCACGATCCAGCTTCGCGCGGTGGGGCGCTACTACAAATGGCTTGATCGCTGGGTGCGCTGGAGCCGCATGGTGCGGCCCTATTCGGGCTTCGACAGCCTGACGGTGCACCGGCTGCTGAACGATCCCGTGACCGGGGTGAATGGGCCGCTTGTCCTGCATCGGCTGATGCTGGAAGGGATTGAGTTGCCGCGCGATCCGCGCGTGCTCGACGCGGGCTGCGGCTATGGCGGCACTGCATTCGATCTACAGCCCAAGATCGGCGGACGCTGGCTCGGACTCACGATTTCTCCCATTCAGCTGCGGCGCGCGCGCGACGAAGCCGCAACGCGCGGGCTCGGCGACCGCATCCGCTTCCAGCTGCAATCCTACGACGCGCCGCTCGACGAAACGTTCGATCTCGTGATCGCGATCGAAAGTCTCGTGCACAGCAGCGACCCCGTCTCGACCGTATTCAATCTCGCTTCCCGTCTCGCGCCGGGCGGACATTTCGTGCTCGTCGACGACATGCCGAAGGAAAATGTCCCGGCCGAATTGCAAGCCGACGTGGCGGAGGCAAAGCGCATGTGGCGCTGTCCCGTGATGCCGGCGGAGCGCGGCTGGCGCGGGGCGTTCGAAGCGGCGGGGCTCGAGATCGTGCGCTCGGCAGATTTCTCCGCGCTCGTCTATCACCGGGCGGTCGAGGAGATGAACCGGCTGATCGAGCGAGACCGCCGCCGCGCGCGGTGGCTCGCCTGGAGCGGACTCAGGATGGTTCCCGAAGCCAATATCGGCGGGCTGCTGCTCGAACGCCTCGCGGTCGAGGGCGTGATGCAGTACCGCGTGCTCGTGGGACGCAAACGCGGCTGACTCACGCCTTCTTCCGCCAGCGGCCGTCCTTGTCCTGCTGCCAATACGCCACCTCGAAGCTCGCGCCCTGTGCCTCTTTCCACTTGTCACGCGCGGCATCGACGGCGTCGGGGTCGTTGCCGTCGAACAGGAAGATCGCTCGCTCGTAGGGCGCGAGATCGTCGGCGTTCGCGCCGTCGACGAAGAAGCGCACCGCGGCCTTGTTCGCATTCACTTCGGAAGTCGTGAGCACCACCGGCGTCTGCGCGGCTTCCGGCTCGCGCTCGGTGCCGTGCGGCAGGAAACTGTCGTCGCGGTAGGTCCAGAGCAGCGAATCGAGCGCGTCGATGCGCTCGTCGGAGTCCGCCTGCACCACGCAGCGCCAGCCGCGCTCGAGGCATTTCTCGATCAGTTGCGGCAGCACTTTCTCCAGAGGCTGGCGCTGCAGATGGTAGAAGAAGATTTCGGTCATGGGCGCGCTCGTCTGCTCAACTCTTCGTTTCCGGTCGCCTCCGCGCCGCATGGCGAATATGTGCGATCCAGACCTCGCCTCCGTCAATACTCCAGTAGATCAGATACGGATAGCGCCCTACTGGCAAAACGCGCGATTCCTGCTCGCCTGCCAGTCTTCCACCGCGCGGATATTCACCGATCAATTCGATCGTCTTCTTGATGGAGCGCCTGACGTTTTGCGCTCCCGCGGGGCTGCGCCCTTCGAGATACGCCAGTATATTCAGCAGATCGCTACGCGCACGAAGCGTGTAGCGAACCTTCATAGGCCGTAACGCTTCCAGAGAGCGGCCATCTCCTCGTCGCTAACGAATTCGCCACGGCGGGCCTGCTCCAGACCTTCTTGGATCACGGCGCGAGTCTCATCGTCCAATTCTACGATCTGGCTCGAGCGGTCCGCCATCGCGAGCAGGGTAAGCGCAAGTTCGTCCTGCTCTTCGGCAGGAAGCGTGCGGACTTTCGCGATTGCCTGTTCGAGAAGTTTGGTCATGACCATTTATACCTCATCGTGTCCGCGATTTTAGCCTTACTTCTCATAATGCTCCGCGATCAGCCGATCGAGCAGCCGCACGCCCCAGCCCGGCCCCCAGCTCTGGTTGATCTCCGACGGCTGCGCACCCATCCCGGTACCGGCGATATCGAGATGCACCCAGGGCGTCTTGTCGACGAAACGCTGCAGAAACTGCGCGGCGGTAATCGAGCCGCCGTAGCGGCTGCCGGTGTTCTTCATGTCGGCGAACTTGGAATCGATCATCTTGTCGAACTCGGATCCGAGCGGCAGGCGCCACACGCGCTCGCCCGTCTCGTTGCCGATCTCGGCGAGGCGCTTCGACAATTTGTCGTCGTTCGAGAACAGGCCGGCGTATTCCTGCGCCAGCGAAACGAGGATCGCGCCGGTGAGCGTGGCCAGGTCGATCATCCATTTCGGCTTGTAGTTCTGCTTCACGTACCAGAGCACGTCGGCGAGCACGAGCCGCCCCTCGGCGTCGGTATTGATGATCTCGATGGTCTGGCCCGACATCGACTTCACGATGTCGCCGGGCCGCTGCGCCGTGCCGCTCGGCATGTTTTCGACGAGGCCGATCGCGCCGACCACGTTCACGCGCGCCTTGCGCGCGGCGAGCGCGTGCATCAGGCCGACCACGCAGGCCGCCCCCGCCATGTCGCCTTTCATGTCCTCCATGCTCGCAGCGGGCTTGATGGAAATGCCGCCGGTGTCGAAGCACACACCCTTGCCGATGATGGCAACAGGCGGCTCGCTCTTCTTGCCGCCGTTCCAGCGCATGACGACGACGCGGCTTTCGTGCGCGGAGCCTTGGCCAACGCCCAAAAGCGCGCCCATGCCGAGCTTCCGCATCGCCTTCACGTCGAGCACCTCGACGCGGACGCCGATTTTTTTCAGTTCGGATGCGCGGCGCGCGAACTCAGCCGGAAAGAGAACGTTCGGCGGCTCGTTCACGAGATCGCGCGCCTTGATCACGCCGTCGCCGAGCGCGTCGCGCGCGTTCCAAGCCTTGCGCGCTCGGGCCGCGTCGTTCACGGCGATCGAGATCGGCGCGGAAGACGGCTTCTCCTTTTCGTCGTCGTCCTTCTTCTTGGTCTTGTAGCGGTCGAAGCGATAGGCGCGGAGCTTCATGCCGAGCGCGAAATCGGCGGCCGCTTCGGCGGATACCTTGCCCTGCGGCAGATCGAGAACCACGCAAGCCGCCTTTGCCGAGGCCGGGATCTTTCCCATGCTCGCGCCGCCGAGCTTAAGCCAATCGATCGCCTTCAGCTCTCGCGGCTTGCCGACGCCGAGCACGATCAGCCGGTCGGCCTTGAGGTCGTCCGGCCCGATCAATTCGAGCGCCTTCATTTTCTTGCCCTTGAAGCCGTCCGCCTTGGCGGCGCGGGCCACGAGGTCCTTCGCAGACCCGATCGCCTTGGCTGCGGTGCGGCCGAATCGGACGCTATCGTCGGTCAGGACCACCAGCGCGCCGGTCTGGGAGGGGGCTTGTTCGACAAAGGAAATTTTCGGCATTTCGGCCATGATTTGGGGGCTCCGGGGCTGGCGAGGCTCCATTCTTAGCTGATCCGGGATAGCCCGGTAAGACGCCGCGAGGAGGCCGCATTTAGGCCCCAGCCTTCGCGTTCATGGGACGGGCCGCGGCAGGGGAGCCGCGCGACGGGGACATTGCTTCTGAGTCATGGGCCGGCTCGACCGCTATATCCTGGTGACTGCCGGCGGGGCCTTTATGGCCGTGCTGCTGGTTCTCACCAGCATGGTGTGGGTCACGACGGCGCTGCGCCGCTTCGACCTCCTCACCAGCCAGGGCCAGACCCTCTGGGTGTTCTTTACCGTAACCGCCCTGTCGCTTCCGACACTCATGGTGGTGGTGGCGCCGATCGCGCTGTTCCTCGCCATTGTCTACACGCTGCACAAACTCAATTCCGATTCAGAGCTCGTGGCCATGAGCGCCGCCGGCGTGAGCCCGTGGCATCTCCTGCGCGCGCCGCTCGCGTTCTCGATCGTAGTCGCCATCTTGTCGACGCTCGTCAGCGCCGACTTCGGACCGCGCAGCCTGCGCTCGCTGCGCGGCCAAATTTCGCTCGTGAACGCCGACATCGTCACGAACGTCGCGATCCCGGGCCGCTTCACCTCGATCGAGCGCGGGCTCACCTTCCACGTGCGGGAGCGGGCGCCGGGCGGCGCGCTGCTCGGCATCTTCATCAATGACGCGCGCGCTCCGGCGCAGGCGACGACTTATCTCGCCGAGCGCGGCCGCATCGTTCCGTCCGCGTCGGCGCTGATTCTCGTGCTGGAGCAAGGTTCGCTCCATCGCGGCGGCGCAAACCGCAATTCCTCGATCGTGGAATTCGAACGCTACGGTTTCGATCTCTCGCAATTCGATCCGTCGGTGTCGACGACATTCGACCGCGCATCGTTCCGCAGTCTCGGCGAGTTGCTTTGGCCCGCCGCCGACGACAAGACCGCGATCAGCGACGCCCCGCGCTTTCGCGTCGAATTGCACAAGCGGCTCTCGACGCCGCTCTATCCGATCGCAGCCTTCGTCGTCGCGTTCGCGTTTCTCGGCAGTCCCCGCACCACGCGGCAGAGCCGCGGACTCTCGATCGCGGGGGCCGTCGGCGCCTTCATGGCGATCGAGATCGTCGGCCTCGGGTCCGGCGGGCTGGTCGAACGCACGTCGCTCGCCTCACCGCTCCCCTATGTCCTGCCGCTCACGGCGATCGGGCTCGGCTTGTTCGTCATCCTCAATAATGTCGAGACCCGCGTGCCGCTCCCGTTGCAACGCTTCGCCGACGCAATCGCCGCGCGCGTCGAGCGGCTGAGTACCGCCTGAGGTGCCCGCCTTGATCGCATTCGGAACATTGGGCCGCTATTTCGGCCGCCGGTTTCTCGCCGCGGTCGCGGGCGTGTTCTTTTCGTGCGTCGGCCTGATCGCGCTCGTGGACTTCCTCGAATTGACCCGGCGCTTCGGCGACCGGCCGAATGCTTCGTTCGACAGCATCTTCTATCTCGTGCTGCTTCGCTTGCCGGCGTTCACCGAGCAGCTTCTGCCGTTCGCCGTACTGCTCGGCGCAATGGCCACGTTCCTTACGTTTTCGCGGCGGCTCGAATTCGTGATCGCGCGCTCGGCGGGATTGTCGGTCTGGCAGTTCACCGGATCGGCGGCGGTGCTTGCGCTCCTCGTCGGCGTGTTCGCAGTGACCGTCTACAATCCCCTCTCCGCTTCGATGAAGGAGAGGGCCAATCAGGTCGAAGCGACGCTCTTGAACGACCGGAGCAGTCTGTTTCAAGGAAATAGGGACGGCATCTGGGTGCGTCAGCAAAGCGTGGACGGTCAGTCGATCCTGAATGCACAGGCGTCGAGCGACGGCGGGCGGCGGCTCACGCGCGTCCGGGTCTTCGCCTTCGACCGCGAAGGCCGGTTCGTCGAGCGGATCGAGGCCCGCAGCGCCACGCTCGAGCCCGGCAATTGGGTCTTGCTCGAAGCACGGGTGCACGGGGTGGCAAACGAGCCGCAGGAATATGATACCTATCTGGTGAGCACGAATCTCACTCTGGAACAGGTGCGTGGGCGGCTCGCGAGCCCGGATTCGCTGTCCTTCTGGAATTTGCCCGAGGCGATCGAGGCGACCGAGCGGGCGGGCCTGCGCGCCGAGCGCTACCGGCTGCAATACCAGGCGCTGTTAGCAAGGCCTTTGCTCTTGATTGCCATGGTGGTCATCGCTGCGGTCGTCAGCCTCCGGGTGTTCCGGTTCGGCGGCGTGGGGAAGATGATTGTCGGTGGCGTGGTTGCGGGCTTTCTGCTTTATGTCGTCGCCAGATTGGCGGAGGAACTCGGCGAGGGCGGGATCATCAATCCCGTCGCCGCCGCGTGGTTTCCTGCAGTCTTCGCGTCGTTGATGGGCTGCTTGGTCTTGCTGCACCAAGAGGACGGGTGATGTCGTCGCGTGGGGCCGTCCGGTCGGGGAACGGGGCTTTGCGAATGCCCGCTCGCTGCAGCGGGCGCGCGGCCGGACTCGCGCTCGCGGCGGTTCTGCTGGGCGCGAGCCTAACGCCCGGGATCGCGCAACAACCGGCCTCCCCCGGCGCGAGCGACCAGGCCAAGGACGCGAAATCGAAGCAGACGACCGGAGCCGGCCTGCTCACGGCCCGTGTGAAGAGCAATCCCGACGCCAAGATGCTCGTGCGGGCGAACGAGATCCTCTACGACTACCAGCGCGAGCAGGTTTCCGCCGTCGGGCAGGTGCAGATCTATTACGACGGGGCGGTGCTCGAGGCCGACAAGGTCACGCACGACCGCAAGACCAACCGGCTCAACGCGCAGGGTAACGTCCGCTACCAGGCCAAGGACGGCAACGTCATTCGCACTGACGCGATCGATCTCGACGCGGACTTCCGCGACGGGTTCATTCAGTCGCTGCACGTGGAGACTCCGGACCGCACGCGCTTCGCCGCCGCGCGCGGACAGCGCAGCGGCGGAAATATCACGGTGCTGGAGAGCGGCGTCTACACAGCCTGCGAGCCGTGCAAAGAGGATCCGAAGCGTCCGCCGCTATGGCAGGTGAAGGCTGCGCGCATCGTCCACAATGAAAAAGAGCGGGTCGTCCATTACGAGAACGCCACGCTGGAATTCTTCGGAATGCCGGTCGCGTGGTTTCCGTATTTCTGGCATCCCGATCCGACGGTGAAACGGCAGACCGGATTCCTGCAGCCGACTTTCTTCTCCAGCAGCCGTATCGGGACCGGCGTCATCATTCCATATTACTGGGCACCGGCGCCGAATTACGACGTGACGTTTTCGGTGGCGCCGATGACTCGCCAGTTGGGCCCGCTGGTGTCCGCGGAATGGCGGCACCGGGTGATGAAAGGCTCCTACGAAATTCGGGTCGCGGGCATTTTCCAGCAGGACAAGGAGGCGTTTCTCGATAACGGGCCGACGCCCGGCTACCGCGATTTCCGCGGCGCGGTCGAGACCAAGGGCCGTTTTCGCATCAACGACAAATGGCACTGGGGCTGGGACGCGACGCTACTCACCGACCGGTTCTTTCTTTCCGACTATACGATTGCAACGGAGGGCGGAGCCTCGGAGCGAAGTTCGCAGGTGTTTCTCACGGGCCAGGGCGAGCGCAGCTATTTCGACCTGCGCGCGATGGGATTTATCGGCTTCTCGCGGCTCGATCACCGCGAGCAGCTTCCCTACATCCATCCGGTCATGGATTATTCGTACGTGTTCGACAAGCCGGTGCTCGGCGGCGAACTCGGCGTGCGCATGAATTTCGTCAGCCTGACGCGACAGGAGGCCGATTTCGCCCCAACCTCGCAATTGGCATTGATCAATGCGAGCGTCGATCCGGGCGATCCGATTGCATCGCCTCACTGCGACATTACAAAGATTGGGTTCAATCCGGGCGCAACGAATTGCTTCTTGCGCGGATTCTCCGGCGACTACACGCGCTTCACCGCCGAATCGAATTGGCGGCGCACGCTGACCAATGGCTGGGGCATGGTGTTCAAGCCGTTCATGACCGCGCGCACGGATTTCGCAACGCGGGGCGTCGACAGCACGCTCGGGATCGGCAGCTATGCCGAGGCCGGCCGCGAGAACCTGGTGCGTGCGATGCCGACGGCCGGCATGGAAGTGCGCTGGCCGTTCATCTCCGTGCATTCCTGGGGCACGCAGGTGCTCGAGCCGATCGGCCAGATCATCGTGCGGCCGAACGAAACCCATATCGGCAAATTCCCGAACGAGGATGCCCAGAGCCTCGTATTCGACGACACCACCCTGTTCGCGATCGACAAATATTCCGGCTATGACCGGGTAGAGGGCGGAACGCGCGCCAATATCGGCGTGCAATACACGGCGAACATCCATCGCTACGGCATGGTGAACGTCCTGTTCGGCCAGTCCTATCATCTCGCCGGCAAGAACTCGTTCGCCGAAACCGGACAGTTCGACGGGACCGGAATGGCGGTCGGCTATGGCGGCCTGCAATCCGGTCTCGAGACCGATACATCGGACTATGTATCGCGCATCTATTACCAGCCGGTCGGCAATGTCTCGCTCGCAGCGCGGTTCCGCTTCGATCGGCAAACTTTCGACGTCCGCCGCATGGAGATCGAGACCCGCTCGACCTGGGACCGTTTGTCGCTTGCCACGATCTACGCCCGCTACGAGGAGCAGCCGCTCATCGGCTATCTCAATCGCCGTGAAGGCATCTATCAGACCGCGGCCTTCCGGCTGCACGACAACTGGAGCATTTTCGGCGGCGTGCGCTACGATCTCGACCGCGACAAGTTCGACCTCAGCATGATCGGGCTCAGCTACGTCGACGAATGCTTCGCGGCCACCCTCAGCTATGTTGCGGACGAGACCAACCTCACGTACACCAAGCCGGTCCACAGGATCATGCTGCGCATGAACTTGCGGACGCTCGGCGGCACCGGCTTCTCGACCCAACTCGGCAGCGACCGGACGGGACCGTAGGCCGGATCGCCGGTCCTAGTGCCGCCACATCCCGCGGGCAAGGATGAGTCGATCATGCCCCTACGGCGTTTCATTCCAGCGGCCGGTATTTGCGGCGCGACCGCACGCATCGTCGCGTCTTGCGCGGTTTTGCTGATCGGCGCGGCGCTCGGCTCGCGACCGGCGGCCGCGCAAAGCATCGTCGCGTTCGTGAACGGCCAGCCGATCACGGCACTCGACGTCGACCAGCGCGCGCGCATCATGGAGGCCTTTAGCCGGCAGAAGCCGACCCGGAAGGACGTGATCGAGGACCTGGTCGACGAGAAGGTGAAGCTTCGCCAGGCAACAAGGCTCGGCATCGAGATCACCGACACCCAGGTCGAACGCGCGTTCGCCGGTATGGCGCGGAATTCCAGCCGCAGCACGTCCGAGCTCACCAACGCGCTGCGCCAGGCCGGCATCGATCCGCGAGCGTTCCAAGCCAAGCTCCGGGCGGACCTCGCCTGGCGAGAAATCCTGCAACAAATGTCGCCCGGTACCTTCCAGGTGCGGGATGCCGACGTCGTCGCGGCGCTCGTTGCACGCGGGCAGCAGCTGAGCGCGAAGGCGATGCAGTACACGTTGCAGCAGATTGTGTTCGTCGTGCCGCGCGGCTCACCCGCGTCGGTCACCGCGGCGCGCATGCGCGAGGCCGAGGCACTCAGGGCAAAATTCTCCGATTGCCAGGGCGACCTTGCGCTCGCGCGCGAATATTCCGAGGTTGTGGTCAAAGAACGGGTCATCCGCATCTCGACCGATTTGCCGACGCGCCTGCAACAATTGCTGGAAAAGACCCCCGACGGGCGGATGACGCCGCCGGAGTCGACCGCCGCCGGCATCGAGGTGGTCGCCGTCTGCGCCCGCAAGGAGACGGTCGCCGACCTCGGGTCGCGGCGCGAAATCCGCGATCAACTGCTCTCCTCGCGCGTCGAGACGCAAGAAAAGCAAATCCTCGAGAAGCTGCGGCGCCAAGCGATCATCGAGTACAAGTGAACCGAGCCATGCGCCCGCTCGCGTTGACCCTCGGCGAGCCGGCCGGCGTCGGCCCCGAACTCGCGCTCGTGCTGTGGGCGCGGCGCACGGTACTCAATGTCCCGCCATTCCTGCTGCTCGGCGATCCGGCTTTGCTCGCGGCCCGCGCCAGGCTCATCGGCCTGAACGCAAAGATTGCGGAAGCGGACCCGGACGAGGCGGTCGCCCGCTTCGCGTCCGCCTTGCCGATGCAGCCACTTGGCATGACGGCCACGGCCGCGCCCGGCCGACCGGATGCGACGAGCGCGCGCATCGTCCGCGCGGCGATCGAGCAAGGCGTTGCGCTGGTGCAAAGCGGCAGCGCGAGCGCCCTCGTCACCAATCCGATCGCGAAGTCGGTGATGCAACAGGCGGGCTTCGCGTTCCCCGGACACACGGAATTTCTCGCGCACCTCGCGGGTGCGGCGCGGCCGGTGATGCTGATCTGGAGCGAGGAACTCGCGGTGGTGCCGGTGACGATCCACGTGCCGTTTGCCGATGTGCCTCGCCTCCTCACCGCCGATCTCATCGTGGAGACCGGGCGCATCGTCGCGCGCGATTTCGCGCGGCGCTTTGGTATCGTGAAGCCGCGGCTCGCGGTGTGCGGACTCAATCCGCACGCCGGAGAGCACGGCATGCTCGGGCGCGAGGAAGAGGAAATCATCCGCCCGGCCATCGCGCGGCTCACGGCCGATGGCATCGCCGCGAGCGGCCCTTGGTCCGCCGATACGCTGTTCCATCGCGAGGCGCGGCAGCGCTACGACGTGGCGCTCGGCATGTATCACGACCAGGTGCTGGTACCGGCGAAGACGCTCGCATTCGACCGCGCGGTGAACGTAACGCTGGGGCTCCCGTTCGTGCGCACCTCGCCCGATCACGGTACCGCGTTCGACCTCGCGGGCACCGGCAAGGCCGATCCGTCGAGCCTATTGGCCGCACTCAGGCTCGCGCAGCGGCTCGTCGCGGCGGAAGCGCCCGCGCCCGCCAAATGAGCGCGATCGACGAGCTGCCGCCGCTGCGCGAAGTGATCCGACGGCATGGGCTGTCGGCGCGGAAATCGCTCGGCCAGAATTTTCTTCTCGATCTGAATTTGACTGGGCGCATCGCCCGCGCCGGCGGGCCGCTGGAGGGCGTGACGGTCGTAGAAGTGGGCCCAGGCCCCGGCGGGCTCACGCGCGCGCTGCTCGCGAACGGTGCCGAACGCGTGATCGCGATCGAGCGCGACGAACGCTGCGTGGAAGCGCTTGGCGAAATCGCTGCGGCGTTTCCCGGCCGGCTCGAGATCGTTTCCGGCGACGCGCTGCAAAGCGATTTGCGGCCGCTTCTCGCGGGCGGGCCGGCGCGCATCGTCGCAAACCTGCCCTACAACATCGCGACCGCACTCCTCGTGAAATGGCTCAGCGCGGAGCCGTGGCCGCCCTGGTTCGACCGGCTCGTGCTCATGTTTCAGCGCGAGGTGGCGGAGCGCATCGTGGCGGCACCCGGCTCCAAGACCTATGGACGGCTCTCGGTGCTTGCCCAATGGCGCACCGACCCCAAAATCCTGTTCGACGTGAACCCAAGCGCGTTCGTGCCGCCGCCGAAGGTCACGTCGTCGATCGTGCAGCTGATTCCGAAGTCGAGCCCGCTTGCCTGCGAACGCCGCTTGCTGGAGCGCGTGACGGAAGCCGCCTTTGGCCAGCGGCGCAAGATGCTGCGGCAAAGCCTGCGCTCACTTGGGGGCGATCCTGTGCCGCTGCTCGCGGCGACCCGCATCGAGCCGACGCTGCGGGCAGAGAACGTGGCGGTCGCGGGTTTTGTCGCGCTCGCCAATGCGTTCGCGCGAATTCAGAGTTCGGACTGAAGCTTTTCCACGAGTGCGGCAAGCTGCGGCTGGCGATCGCGCCGCATTTTCTCGGCGAGTTCGATATCTTCGCGCGCGACCACGGCCGCCTTCGGCCCGCGGCGCTGGCGCTCGGCCGCCAGAATCGCCTTCAGTGCCTTGTAGGAGCGGTCGAGATCGTCGTTCACGAGCACGTAATCGTACTCGCGCCAGTGATCGAGCTCTTCGATCGCGTTGCGCAGGCGCTCGTGAATGATTTCCTGATTGTCCTCGGCGCGGCGGGCGAGCCGGGCGCGCAATTCTCCGACCGAGGGCGGCAGCACGAACACGCTGACCACATCGGACCGCGCCGCCCGGTAGAGCTGCAGCGTGCCCTGCCAGTCGATGTCGAACAGCACGTCCTTGCCGGCGCGCAGGAATTTCTCCACCGGCGCGCGCGGCGTGCCGTAGCCGTTACCGTGGACTTCGGCCCATTCCAGCAAGTCGCCGCGTCTCGACATTTCCTCGAAGCGCTTGCGGTCGATGAAAAAATAATGCCGGCCTTCGATTTCGCTCGCCCGTTTCGGGCGAGTGGTCACCGAAACCGACAGCTCGACGTTCTTCTTTTCGTCCCCGAGCAGCATGCGCGTGAGCGTGCTCTTGCCGGCACCCGAGGGCGACGACAGCACGAACATCAGGCCGCGGCGAGCGCGCTTGCCGGCGCGCCGCTTCGCCGCCACCTTCCTCTTGACCCTGCGGGCGGATCTTTTTGGCGCCTTGCGCGCGGCTTTTCTCTTTGGCCGTTTCATCCTGCCCGCTTCATTCGAGATTCTGCACTTGCTCGCGGAATTGATCGACGACGGCCTTCAATTCGAGGCCGATCGCCGTGAGCGAGGCGTCGTTCGCCTTGGCGCAAAGTGTATTGGCCTCGCGGTTGAATTCCTGCGCCAGGAAATCGAGCCGGCGCCCCACCGCGCCGCCGCCTTTCAGGAGATCGCGCGCGGCGGCGACGTGGGCCTGCAGCCGGTCGATCTCCTCGCGCACGTCGACCTTGGCGGCAAGGAGAAGCGCCTCCTGGTGCAGCCGGTCGGGATCGAATTTCGCGCCGGTGTCGAGGAGCGTCTTCACCTGTTCCGCGAGCCGCGCGCGGATCGCCTCGGGCGTGCGTGCTGGCGATGCCTCGGCGGCTGCCACGAGTTTCGCGATCTCGGCGATGCGCTCCGAGAGAATGCGCGAGAGCGCCACGCCCTCGCCATGCCGCGCGGCCACGAGATCGTTCAGGGCCCTATCGAAACCCGCGACCACCGCCGCCTCGGCCTTGTTGCGCTCGTCTTCGCTTTCCTCCGCGTCGACGATCTCGATTACGCCCTTGAGGCTCAGAATGCCGTCGAGGCTCGGCGGCGCGGCCTGCACGCGCTTGCCGACCACCTTGAACGTATCGAGAACGGCCTTGAGCACCTCCTCATTCACGCGCACGGCGGGGGCCCCGCCCTCGCGCTTCACCTCGAGCGCCGCGGACACGGCGCCGCGCGCAAGCGATTTGGCCGCACTCGCGCGCACCGGTGCCTCCACCACGTCCCAGCCCGGCGGAAGCCGCAGGCGCAGGTCGAGGCCCTTGGAATTGACCGACTTGATTTCCCACGCCCAGCCGTAGGTTCCGGATGTCCCATGGGCGCGGGCAAATCCGGTCATGCTGGCAAGCGACATCGAGAACCCCGCCGCGGTCTATTGGGTGCGGCTGCCCTTCTCGGTCTGGCCGGTACGCTTGACGCCCTTGTCCGCGGGCGGGCGATTGATCGCGGCGCCGCCGGCGGAAGATTTCTGTGCATCGCTGTTCGTCGCCGGAGCGTTCTCGGGCGGTGGCGCGGACTGGGCGCCCGCCGTTGCCTGCTCCTTCATGTACTCGCGCCAGCGCGCGACGTTTTTCAGATGCTGATCGTAGTTCGTCGCGAACACGTGCCCGCCGCTGCCGTCGGCGACGAAATAAAGCTCGCGCGTGCGCGACGGATTGGCGACGGCTTCGAGCGAGGCGCGGCCGGGATTGGCGATCGGCCCGGGCGGAAGCCCGTCGATGGCGTAAGTGTTGTAGGGCGTCGGCCGCTCGACGTCGTCGCGCGTGAGCGGACGGCCGATCGCGCCTTTGCCGCCGGCCATGCCGTAGATGATGGTCGGATCGGATTGCAGCCGCATTTTGCGCGCCAAGCGATTGATGAAGACGGCGGCGACGCGCGTGCGCTCATCGGTCTTGCCGGTCTCCTTTTCGACGATCGATGCGAGCGTGATTAGTTGCTCCGGCGTCTTGAACGGTAGATCGGTGGCACGGCGCTCCCAGACCTCCTGCACCACGCGGGTGTGCGCTGCGGCCATTCGATTGAGCAATTGCTGCCGCGACGTGCCGCGCGAAACCTTATAACTCTCCGGGAGCAGCGTGCCCTCGCGCGGAATTTCCCGCAGCGGGCCGGTCAGAACATCGCTCTCCATCAGCCGCTGCACGATCTGTTCGCTGGTCAGACCCTCGACGATCGTTACCTGATGCAAGATCGCCCGGCCCTCGACCAGGGTTTCCAGCACGTCGCGCATGCTGACCCTGGCGTCGAACAGATATTCGCCAGCCTTCAATTCGCTGGTCGCGCGCGTCAGAATTGCACCGGCCACGAACACGATCGGCGTGTCGATGATGCGTTCGCGGCGCAGAAGCTCGGCGATCGTGCGCAGCCCCGAATCGCGCGGGATCAGAACGGTGCGCTCGCGGTCGAGCGGGCCCGGCGCTTCGAACATGCCCTTGCCGACATAGAGCGCTGCACCCGCGGCAATCATCAACAGGACGACGATCGTCAGAATCGCGTTGCCGATGACGACCAGCGGATGGCGCGCGCGGCGCGAGGGCGGCGGCGGCATGCGCTCGGGCGCGATCGCCTGCCGCGGGCTGCGCGGATGCACGATCGGACGCGAATCGCCGCTCGCGGGCGGGGCGTAATCGCCTCGTCTGTTACGGTCGTCGGCCATTGCTTCCCCAGTCTTCCCCCAGACCTGCCGCTCGGGCGAGTCTTCTTTTCGTTTGCGCGCGGCGCGCGGTCCCATGCGCGCGGCGCGCGGTCCCAGCGGCGCCCCCGCACCCTGCCGGCGCACCCGCGCGGACCCCTGATCCTATTGGGAAATATGGCAAAAAACGAGCGGTCGGGATCACTTGGGCACGCGCCGAAACACCAGCGAGGCATTGGTGCCGCCGAAGCCGAAGGAATTGGAGAGTACGGTCTCGATCGGGCGCTTCACCGCCTTGTGCGGCACGAGATCGATCGGCGTCGCCACCGATGGATTGTCGAGATTGATGGTGGGCGGCGCGACCTGATCGCGTATGGCGAGCAGGGAGAAGATCGCCTCGACCGCGCCGGCCGCGCCGAGCAAATGCCCAACCATGGATTTCGTCGACGACATGGCGATCTTGCCCGCGGCGTTGCCGGCAAGCCTTTGCACGGCGTGCAACTCGATCTCGTCGCCGAGCGGCGTCGAGGTCCCGTGTGCGTTGATGTAATCGATCTCGGCCGGCGTGATGCCCGCGCGCTTGAGCGCCGCGACCATGCAGCGGAAAGCGCCGTCGCCGTCCGGCGCCGGCGCAGTGATGTGGTACGCGTCGCCGGTCAAGCCATAGCCGATCAGTTCGCCGTAAATCCTGGCGCCGCGGGCCTTCGCGCGCTCGTACTCCTCGAGCACAACGACGCCCGCGCCCTCGCCCATTACGAAGCCGTCGCGGTCGCGATCATAGGGGCGCGACGCTTTTTCCGGCGTGTCGTTGAACGAAGTCGAGAGCGCCCGCGAGGCGGCAAAGCCGGCCATCGACAACCGGTTGACGGGCGACTCGGTGCCGCCCGCCACCATCACGTCCGCATCGCCGAGCGCGATCAGACGGCCGGCATCGCCGATCGCGTGCGCGCCTGTCGAGCAGGCGGTGACGACCGCGTGATTGGGGCCCTTGAGCCCGTGTGCAATGGAGACATAGCCGCCGGCGAGATTGATCAGGCGTCCGGGAATGAAGAACGGCGAGACGCGGCGCGGTCCGCGCTCCTTCAGCGTAATCGACGTCGCGGCGATCCCCTCGATGCCGCCGATGCCGGAGCCGATCAGAACGCCCGTCGCGATTTGCTCTTCGTAGCTGTTTGGATGCCAGCCGGCATCGTCGAGCGCCTGCGTCGCGGCGGACATCGCGAAGACGATGAAGTCATCGACCTTGCGCTGCTCCTTCGGCTCCATCCACTGGTCGGCATTGAACGTGCCGTCGGATCCGTCGCCGCGCGGGGCCACGCCGGCGATCTTGCACGGCAGATCGGAGACGTCGAACGTCTCGATCCGGCGTACGCCGCTCTTGCCTGCGAGAATTCTCGTCCAGGTGGTCTCGACGCCGCAGCCGAGCGGGCCCACCACGCCAAGACCTGTGACGACGACACGCCGCATCCGCACCTCCAGCCGCCGGAGGCCGCCGCCGCCGGCTTGGATCGGGTTCGCCCCTGGGCCCTTACGCTTGGTTCAGGCCGCGTTCTTTTCGAGAAACTTCACGGCGTCCCCGACCGTCAGAATGGTCTCCGCGGCGTCGTCGGGGATTTCGCAACCGAACTCTTCCTCGAAGGCCATGACCAGCTCGACGGTATCCAGGCTATCGGCGCCCAGATCGTCAATGAAACTCGCCTTGTCGTTCACCTTCTCGGGATCGACGCCCAGGTGCTCGACGACGATTTTCTTGACGCGTTCGGCAATGTCACTCATCGATTCACCCTAATCGGTCCGGTCGTTGTTATCACGCGCGCCCGGCTTGAGCGCGATTTTTTCGTCTGCGTTGTCCGATTGCGGCCCCGCGAAGCTTGTCGTCGTTACCATACTGGAAAAGCCTTGGCTAGCACGCGTGCGGCGCACAAGCCTTTGATAAGTCTCATATCATCGCCATCCCGCCGTTGATGTGGAGAGTCTGTCCTGTGACCCACGCGGCCGCGTCGGAGGCGAGGTAGGCGACGGCCGCGGCGACATCGTCGGGCGTGCCGAGCCGGTTCATCGGTACCCGATCGAGGATCGCCTGGCGCAGTTTTTCGTTGAGCGCGTCGGTCATGGCGCTCTTCACGAAGCCGGGCGCCACGCAATTCACGGTCACACCGCGGCTCGCCACTTCCTGCGCGAGCGATTTGCTCATGCCGATGAGGCCGGCCTTGGCCGCCGTGTAGTTCCCCTGCCCGGCATTGCCGGTCACGCCGACGATCGAGGTAATATTGATGATGCGGCCGCCGCGGCGGCGCATCATCGGAAAGACGGCGGCGCGGGAAAGCCGAAATGCGGCGGTCAGATTCACCGCGATCACCTGATCCCAGTCCTCATCCTTGATGCGGACGAACAGCGCGTCGCGATTGAGGCCCGCGTTGTTCACGAGGATATCGACCCGCTCCATGGCTTTTTCGGCGGCGGGAACGAGCGCCTCGACCTCCTCGGATTTGGACAGGTCGCACGGCAGCACGTGCACGCGCGAGCCGAGCTCACCGGCAAGCGCGTCGAGCGCCGCGCGCCGGGTTCCGGAAATTCCGACGATGGCGCCCTGCTTGTGCAAGGCGCGGGCGATGCCGCCGCCGATGGAGCCGCTGGCGCCGGTCACGAGCGCGGTCTTGCCGGAAAGATCAAACATCACTTAACTCCTTGCTCGCCCATCATCCTTCGAGGGCCTCGCTTCGCTCGGCCACCTCAGGATGACGGGCGAATAATTGTCGCGTCATCCTGAGGAGCGAGCGTAGCGAGCCTCGAAGGATGACGCGACGGGTTCATTCAGGCGCCACCCTGAACGCCGCCACGTCGTCGGGCGTGGCGATGGAGATCGCCGTGGCGTCCTTGGCGATACGCTTGGCAAGACCCGTCAGCACCTTGCCGGAGCCGACTTCCACGAGCCGGTCCACACCGTGGTTCACGAGATAAATCACACATTCGCGCCACCGCACGGTGCCCGTCACCTGCGCCACAAGTCCGTTCACGATCTGGGCCGGATCGTTCACGGGATTTGCGCTCACGTTCGGCACGAGCGGAACCTTGGGCGGACTGACCTTCACCTTCCCAAGCGCGTAACGCATTGCCTCGGCGGCCGGCTGCATCAGCGCGCAATGGAACGGCGCGGATACGGGCAGCATCATGGCGCGCGCGCCGCGCGCCTTGGCGATTTCGACCGCGCGCTCGACCGCGGCCTTGGCGCCCGAGACCACGATCTGGCCGGGCGCATTGTCGTTCGCGGCTTCGCACACCTCGCCTTGCGCGGCCTCGGCGGCGATTTCCGTAACTGCCTTGGGCTCGAGG
Organism: Xanthobacteraceae bacterium; assembly: GCA_040901465.1. Classification (GTDB taxonomy): domain Bacteria; phylum Pseudomonadota; class Alphaproteobacteria; order Rhizobiales; family Xanthobacteraceae; genus JAUSIF01. The sequence continues at coordinate 4,498 of JBBDYN010000014.1, read as the reverse complement.
CCGAGCAACGCCGCCATGGCGCCCTTCCCCACCGGCACCGCCCGCTGCATCGCCCGCCCGCGGATGCGCACGAGCTTCGCCGCGTCGCTGAGCGTGAGCGAGCCCGCCGCGGCGAGCGCGGAATATTCGCCGAGCGAATGGCCGGCGACGAAACGCGCGTCACGCGCGAGGTCGAGCCCGGCCTCGGCCTCGAGCGCGCGGATCGCGGCGAGCGATACCGCGAGCAGCGCGGGTTGCGTGTTTTCGGTGAGCGTCAGCTTGTCGGCCGGGCCGTCCCACATGACGGCGCTCAGCTTTTCGCCAAGCGCGGCATCCACCTCGTCGAAGACAGCGCGCGCGGGTGCGAACGCTTCGGCGAGCGCCTTGCCCATGCCGACGGCCTGGCTGCCCTGGCCGGGAAACGTGAACGCTGTCGCCAAACGTGCCCCCGTCGAATGCGTGACGAGAAAGAGCCGTGCGTCAACGGCGTGTCAAGGATTGAGCGATGGACTCAGCGAAGCCAATGGAATGTCGAGTAGGCAAACGACGCCTGAAGGCTCGAATGTCAGTTGAGCCTCGCCTTGCAGTTGGCGCACAAAGCTATGCTCGATCAGCCGCGTTCCGAAGCCGCGACGGGTTGGCGGATGAACCGGCGGACCTTCCCTTTCGGTCCAGCTCAGACGAAATTGCGTCCGTGATTCATCGACAGTCGCGGCGATCTCTACCCGACCGCTTGCGTTCGACAATGCGCCATACTTCGTCGCGTTTGTGCACAGCTCATTCAAAACCATTGCCAAAGGCAGTACGGCTCCTGAGCTAACTTCAATATCCGAACTTTGCACGAAAAACCGACCCTCGCCGCTCGTATCGAAGGGGTCAACGGCAGTTTTCAAAATCTCCGCCAGCGAGGTGCTCGTCCAGTTTGTCTTCAATAGCAGGTCGTGCACTCGCCCTAACGCAAGTAATCGGTTCTCGATTGCTGCCTTGCCGTGCTCCAGGCTCTCGGCGTTTCGTAAGCTTTGTGAGGTAATTGCAATCACCGTGGCCAATGTGTTCTTCACCCGGTGGTGCAGTTCCTCCAATAAGATGCGTTGCAATTGCTCAACGACTTTTTGTTCAGCCGCATCGATCCCGGCTTGCGCCAGAAGGCGCCGCAGGTCCACGTTTTCGATCTCGAGCCGAAGTTCATCGTCCGTCGTCACGTTACCCCTCATGCTGCGACCGCAAGCGGCGCAGCTTACCGGCGCGCGTGGGATTTTCCAGCTGCATTGAGAATGCGTTGGTCAGGCAAGTTGACCGGTCCAATGCGCGAGCGGACAAAATCTGCAGCGGTAAAACGCACGTTGGACCGAAATGGCAAGACCGCCAGCCGCTTGAAAGCACACCATGGAACCCGCACGGATACTGCAACAATGCCGTGCATCGGGTGTCGGGCCGGATCGTCGCGAATCCGTGACCTGTGGAATGGGTGCAGAACCCGGGCTACCGTCTTGCAACGCCAGCAAAATCGCGTATAAACGCGCCGCTTCGTCACCCCGGCCGGGGGCTGAACGGACGACTGCCTCGATCTTCGCAACCAAGGCAGCAGGGCTTCGGCCCGGCGTCCCGTGTCCCCGCCTTCGAGATTCGAGCCTTTCCGAGGCTCGCAGGGCTCGGCGCCGGGAAGACGAACGGAAACAGGAAAGGCAATCCATGCCGCTTTACGAGCACGTATTTCTCGCGCGCCAGGACATCTCGGCGCAGGTCGCCGAGGAGCTCGCCGCCCAGTATAAGGGCGTGATCGAGCAGAACGGCGGAACGATCGTCGTCGCGCCGGAATATTGGGGCATCAAGACGCTCAACTACCGCATCCGCAAGAACCGCAAGGCGCACTTCTCCATGCTCCGCATCGACGCGCCGCCCGCTGCGGTCGAGGAGATGGAACGCCAGGAGCGCATCAACGAGGACGTCCTCCGCTTCCTCACGGTCCGCGTCGAGCAACACGAGGAAGGCCCCTCGATCATGCTGCAGAAGCGCGACCGCGAAGAGCGGCGCGAGGAGCGCCGCGGCGAGCGCCGGCGCGACCGCGACGGCGATGAGGGCGACGCGGACGTTGTGCCGGAAGCCGAGGAGGTCAGCATATGAGCTTCGGTGGAGGCGGTGGAGGCGGTGGAGGCGGTGGTGCCGGCGCGCGCCGCCCGTTCATGCGTCGGCGCAAGACCTGCCCGTTCTCGGGCGCGAATGCGCCGAAGATCGACTACAAGGACGTGAAGCTCCTGCAGCGCTACGTTTCGGAGCGCGGCAAGATCGTGCCGTCCCGCATCACCGCGGTGTCGTCGATCAAGCAGCGCGAGCTCGCGTCGGCGATCAAGCGCGCGCGCTTCCTCGGGCTCCTGCCGTATGTGATACGGTAGGAACATCCCTCCCCTCAGGGGAGGGTGGCGAGCCCGCGCCGCCGAGCGAAGCGAGGGGCCGGCGCGGTAACTGAATGAGTGTTCGCGCTGGCCGCTCGCTACGCTCGCCAGCGCGAACGGGCGAGCCGGGTGGGGTCGCAAGCGCAAGACAATCCCCACCCGGCCGCTCCCCGGCCTGCGCCGGGTCGCGGCCACCCTCCCCAAGGGGGAGGGATAAGTGAACTCGTAAGTCTCCGGCGAAAATCCGGGGGCGATGGTTGGGGCGGACCTCCCGCCTCTAACCGCTGCAGACAGCGGGACAGCTGACGATGATGTGGATCGTTCTCATCGGCATCGGCGCGGGCGTGACGTCCGCGCTTCTGTTCGCGGCGCTGGCCTCGGGCCAGGCGTTCGCCGTCGGTCTGTTTTATCTCACGCCGCTGCCGATCATGCTCGCGGGCCTCGCGTGGAGCTGGATCGCGGCGGCGGTCGCCGCCGTCGTCGCGGCGCTCCTGCTCGGCGCGTTTCTCGGCGGCTGGTTCGTGCTCGCGTTCCTGATCGGGATCGGCTTCCCGGCCGTCACGCTCTCCTATCTCGCGCTGCTCGCGCGGCCGGCCGGCAATGGCGGCGGCGAGCAGCTCGACTGGTATCCTCCCGGGCGGATCGTGCTCGCGGGCGCTCTGGTCGCGGCGACGGCGACCGCGCTCACCATCCCGGCCTTCGGCACCGATCTCGACGGCTACCGCGCCACGCTCAAGATCGCGTTCGAGCGCGTGTTGCGCGCGCAGACCGCGACGCCCGCGGAGCAACCGCTCAATCTGCCCGGCACGCAAGATACCGGAACCCTGCTCGACTTTCTCACGGTGGTGATGCCGCCGGCCGCGGCCGTGCTCACCATGGTCACGAGCTTCGGCAATCTTTGGCTTGCCGGCCGCGTCGCCCGCGCGTCGAGCCGCCTGGCGCGGCCATGGCCCGACCTCGGCGCCATGCGGTTTCCGAGCCGGGCCCCGCTTCTGCTCGCGGCCGCGCTCGCGGGCACGTTCCTGCCCGGCATTGCCGGCGTCGTCGCCGCGCTGTTCGGCGCGACGCTGCTCCTCGCCTACGCCATTCTCGGATTGGCGGTGATCCACGGCGCGAGCCGCGCGATGCCGGCGCGCACGATCATCCTCGCGGCGGTTTGGCTCGCCGTGTTCGTGCTCGGCTGGCCGCTCCTGCTCGCGGCGATGCTCGGGCTCGCCGACAGCTTCATCGATCTGCGCGCCCGCGCCGCCCGCGGCGGGCCGACGAACTTGCCCACCCATAAACCCCCGAACGAGTAAACGAACGAACAGGAGTTTCCCATGCAAGTGATTTTGCTCGAGCGCGTGGCCAAGCTCGGCCAGATCGGCGACGTCGTGCGCGTGCGCGACGGCTTCGCGCGCAATTTCCTGCTGCCGCAGGGCAAGGCGCTGCGCGCGACCGAGGCGAACAAGGTCAAGTTCGAATCCATGAAGTCGCAGCTGGAAGCGCGCAATCTGGAGAAGAAGAGCGAGGCGGAAGCGATCGCGACGAAGCTCAACGGCCAGAGTTTCATTCTGCTGCGCCAGGCGGGTGAAGGCGGGCAACTCTACGGTTCCGTGTCGGCGCGCGACATCGCGGGCGCGGTCACCGAGGGCGGCTTCTCGGTCGAGCGCGGCCAGATCGTGCTCAACGTGCCGATCAAGTCGATCGGCCTGCACAAGATCGAAGTGGCGCTGCACGGCGAAGTCGCGGTCGGGATCGTCGTCAACGTGGCGCGCAACGAGGACGAAGCCGGACGGCAGGCGCGCGGCGAGGATCTGACGATCACGCGCACCGACGAGGAAGAGGAACGCGCCCAGACGAAGGTCACGGCGGAGAAATTCTTCGAGAAGCCGCCGGAGGAGAAGAGCGTGGGCGGCCCAGCGCCCGCCCCCGAAGCCGGGGCCGGCGAGAAGAAGCCCAAGGGCAAGCGCGCGAAGAAAGCCGACGCGGATGCCGCGCCCGCGGCCGACGCCAAGGCCGCCAAGCCCGCGGCCGAAGCCAAGGCCGACAAGCCCGCGCGCGAGAAGAAGCCGAGGAAGGAGAAGGCAGGGAAGGAGTGATCGCTTCCCTCTCCCCGCTTGCGGGGAGAGGGTGCCGAGCGAGCC
>JBBDYN010000013.1:0-43452 GCA_040901465.1 Xanthobacteraceae bacterium | reverse complement strand
AGATCGCGCGGTGCGGCTTGCCCATCACCTGCGCGAGCACGTTGAGCCGCCCGCGATGCGCCATGCCGAGCACGATGTCGCGCACGCCGAGCGCGCCGCCGCGCTTGATGATCTGCTCCAGCGCCGGCACCATCGACTCCGCCCCATCGAGGCCGAACCGCTTGGTGCCCGTGTATTTCACGTCGATGAATTTCTCGAAGCCTTCGGCTTCCACGAGCTTGTTCAGGATAGCGCGCTTGCCCTCGCGCGTGAACGTGATTTCCTTGTCGGGACCCTCGATGCGCTCCTGAATCCAGCCCTTCTCGTCGGGCGAGGAGATGTGCATGAACTCGACGCCGATCGTCTGGCAGTAGGTGCGGCGCAGGATGGCGAGCATCTCGCGCACGGTCGCGAACTCGAGCCCGAGCACGTGATCGATGAAAATCCTGCGGTCGTAGTCGGCTTCCGTGAAACCGTAGGTCTTGGGATGCAGCTCCAGGTGTTGCTTGATCGGCTCGAGCTCCAACGGATCAAGCTGCGCCTCGAGATGGCCGCGCGCGCGGAATGCGCGGATCATCATCAGCGCGCGCACGGAGTCGCGCGTCGCCTGCATCACGTCGGCGGAGCTGATCTCGACGCCCGACTGTTGCGCCCTGGCCCCGATCTTCTTGCCGAGGCCCTTTTCGACTTCAATCCAGTTGCCGTCGAGCGCGGCCACGAGCTCGCCGTTCATCGGCACCTGCCAGTGCGGCTGCTTCCAGGAAGCGCCACGCGCGTTCTTCACCGCGTCGCCGCGTTCTTCCTTCAGCGCCGCGAAGAAGTTCTGCCAGTCCTTGTCGACCGACGCCGGATTTTGCTCGTAGCGCGCCTGCAGATCCTCCAGATAAGCGGCATTGCCGCCATAGAGGAACGAGGTGCGCAGAAACTTTTCGTTCTTGTCGGCTCTAGCCATGGTTCGATCCCCGCAGGGACGCCCCCAAACACATTTTGGCGGTCAGGGAACCCCGATGGCGTCCGGCCCATTCGGGCCGCGTGATTCGCGCTGCCATTCGTTGAAGAATGCCCTTTTTATCAGGCTTTTAGAACCTCTACGAGCGTCTTGCCCAAGCGCGCCGGCGACTGCGAGAGGCGGATGCCGGCTGCTTCCATCGCGGCAATTTTCGACTCCGACCCGCCTTTTCCACCCGAAATGATGGCGCCCGCATGACCCATGCGGCGGCCGGGCGGCGCCGTTCTGCCGGCGATGAACCCGACGATCGGCTTCTTGCGGCCGCGCCTGGCCTCGTCGCGCAAGAATTGGGCAGCATCTTCCTCCGCCGAACCGCCGATTTCACCGATCATGATGATCGCCTCGGTCTCTTTGTCGGCCAAGAACATTTCCAACACGTCAACGAACTCGGTGCCCTTCACCGGGTCGCCGCCGATGCCCACGCAAGTGCTCTGGCCGAGGCCTTCGGCGGTCGTCTGAAACACCGCTTCATATGTAAGCGTGCCCGACCGCGACACAATGCCGACCTTGCCGCGGCGGTGGATGTGGCCGGGCATGATGCCGATCTTGCACTCGTCCGGCGTGATCACGCCCGGGCAGTTCGGCCCGATCAGACGCGACTTCGACCCCGACAAGGATCGCTTCACCTTCACCATGTCGAGCACCGGGATGCCCTCGGTGACGCAGACGATGAGCGGAACTTCCGCGTCGATCGCCTCCGCAATCGCGTCCGCTGCGCCCGCGGGCGGGACATAGACGGCGGTCGCGTCGGCGCCTGTCAATTTCCGCGCCTCGGCGACCGTGTCGAACACCGGCAGGCCGAGATGCGTGGTTCCGCCTTTGCCCGGCGAAACGCCACCGACCATCCTCGTGCCGTACTTGATCGCCTGCTCGGTATGGAACGTGCCGTTCTTGCCCGTGATGCCCTGGGTAACGACCTTGGTATTCTTGTTGATGAGGACGGACATTATTTCGTCCTCCGTACGGCCTTTACGATCTTTTGCGCGGCGTCGTCGAGGTCGACGGCGGAAACGACGTTGAGACCGGACTCCGCAAGCATCTTGCGGCCGATCTCCACGTTCGTGCCCTCGAGCCGCACCACGAGCGGCACCTTTAGCCCGACCTCGCGCACCGCCGCGATCACGCCCTCGGCGATCACGTCGCAGCGCATGATGCCGCCGAAAATGTTGACGAGAATTCCCTTCACGTTCGGATCGGCGGTGATGATCTTGAACGCGGCGGCCACCTTTTCCTTGGTCGCACCGCCGCCGACATCGAGGAAGTTCGCCGGCGCCTCGCCGTAGAGCTTGATGATGTCCATGGTCGCCATGGCAAGCCCGGCGCCGTTCACCATGCAGCCGATCGTGCCGTCGAGCGCGATGTAATTGAGGTCGTGCTTTGAGGCCTCGATTTCCTTCGGATCTTCCTCGGTTTCGTCGCGCAGCCGCTGAACGTGCGGATGCCGGAACAGCGCGTTGTCGTCGAACGACACCTTGGCGTCGAGGCAGACGAGATCGCCGCCCTTCGTCTGAATGAGCGGATTGATCTCCAAAAGGCTCATGTCTTTTTCGGTGAACGCCCGGTAGAGGTCGGTCAGCAGCGCGCTCAATTGCTTCGGCTGCGGCTCGGCGAGCTTCAGCGTCTTCGCCACCTTGCGTACGTGATAAGGACAGATGTTCGCCACCGGATCGACCGAGAAGGATAGAATCTTCTCCGGCGTCTGCGCCGCGACCTCCTCGATGTTCATGCCGCCTTCGGTCGAGACCACGAACGCGACGCGCGAGCTTTCCCGGTCGACGAGCAACGACAGGTAAAACTCCCGCTCGATCGCGGCGCCCTCTTCGATGTAGAGACGGTTGACCTGCTTGCCCGACGGGCCGGTCTGATGCGTGACCAGCGTGGAGCCGAGCAGGCGCTTCGCCTCCTTCTTCACGTCGTCGAGGGACTTGACGACCTTGACGCCGCCCGCCTTGCCGCGGCCGCCCGCGTGAATTTGCGCCTTCACGACCCAGACCGGGCCGCCCAACGTCTTCGCCGCCTTTTCAGCCTCCTCGACCGAGAAGGCCGGCTCGCCGCGCGGCACCGGCACGCCGTATTCGCGTAACAGCTGCTTGGCCTGATACTCGTGAATGTTCATCTCGGGCCACGTGCTGCGAGCACTGCCTTACTTTCCGAGATCGGGCGCGATTTTCAGGCACGCATCGACGAGGCCGCGCACCGAGGCCACCGACTTGTCGAACATGGCGCGCTCATGCCGGTCGAGCTCGATCTCGACGATGCGCTCGACGCCCTTGGCGCCGATCACGGTCGGCACGCCGACATAAAGGCCCTTCACCCCGTATTCGCCGTTGAGCCAGGCCGCGCAAGGCAAGACCCGCTTCTTGTCCTTCAAATAGCTCTCGGCCATCGTGATCGCCGACGCGGCCGGCGCATAGAAGGCAGAACCGGTCTTCAATAGATTGACGATCTCGGCGCCGCCGTCGCGCGTGCGCTGCACGATCGCGTCGAGGCGGTCTTGCGTGGTCCAGCCCTTCTTGATGAGGTCCGGCAGCGGGACGCCCGCGACTGTCGAATAGCGCACGAGCGGCACCATGGTGTCGCCGTGGCCGCCGAGCACGAACGCCGTCACGTCCTCGACCGAAACATCGAATTCGTCCGCCAGGAAATAGCGGAATCGCGCCGAGTCGAGCACGCCGGCCATGCCGACCACCTTGTTCTTTGGCAGGCCGCACGCCTTCTGGATCGCCCAGACCATCGCGTCGAGCGGATTGGTGATGCAGATCACGAAGGCTTTCGGCGCATATTTCTTGATGCCCGCGCCCGCCTGTTCCATCACCTTCAGATTGATCCCTAGGAGATCGTCGCGGCTCATTCCCGGCTTGCGCGGCACGCCGGCGGTGACGATCACGACGTCAGCCCCCTCGATCGCTTCATAGGATTGCGTGCCCACGAACTTGATGTCGAAGCTTTCGACCGGCGACGCCTGGGCGATGTCGAGCGCCTTGCCCTGCGGGATGCCTTCGGCGATGTCGAATAGCACCACGTCGCCCAGCTCCTTGATGCCGGAAAGAAGTGCGAGCGTGCCGCCGATCTGGCCGGCGCCGATGAGTGCGATCTTGGCTCTAGCCATGATGGAATGCGGGATTCTGGAGGCCGGGGGGAGGAATCGGCCGCGCGTTTGACTAACCCGTTTGATCTCCGCGTTCAAGCGCGTGGCCGTTGTCATATCGTCCCTCTCCCCGCTCCGCGGGGAGAGGGAAAGAAATCGCTCATGTCTCCACGAGACCCGTCGCATCGCCCGATGCCTTGGAGTCGCGCCGGCCGTGCGGCAAGGCTAGGTATTCGGTGGAGCGCATTTCCATGAGCCGCGAGGCCGTGCGCCGAATTCGAACATCTCGTAGCCGTTGCCGCCCTGAAGCAGCTGATCCGGCTGCGCGGCAGCAGAGGCGATCAGCTTCACGCCGTTGTCGTAGAGCGTGTCGACGAGCAGGACAAAGCGCTTCGCCTCGTTCTGGTGTTCGTCGGACATCTGCGGAATGTTGTCGACGACCACCGTATGAAAGCTGCGCGCGACGCGGACGAAATCGGCGGCCCCAAGTGGCTGCTGGCACAGGTCGGCGAAGGAGAAACGCGCAGCACCCCCGCCTGCTCGCGGGACGTGAATAGTGCGTCCCTTCATCGGCAGTTCGACCGGCGCACCGCCGCCTTGGCCCGCGAGCCGCTTCCACGCGCGGTCGATCGCCTTGCGCGCCTGCTCATCCGCGGGCACGTGCCAGGCCGTGATGCCATCGAGTTTCTCCAGCCGGAAGTCGGTACGCGCTTGCAGTTGCATGATATCGAGCGTGGCTTCGATCATATGGATGAAGGGCACGAACAGCGCGCGATTGAGCCCGCCGAGATAGAGGTCCGACGGCGGCACATTCGACGTGGCGACGAGCACGAGGCCGCGCGCGAACAATTTCTCGAACAGCCGCCCGAGGATCATCGCATCGGCGATGTCGGTGACGTGAAATTCGTCGAAGCAAAGCAGCGTCGTCTCGTCAGCGATCTCATTGGCGGCGAGCCGGATCGGATCCTCGCCTCCGTTTTCGCCCCGCTTCAGCTTTTCGCGCAAGCGTTGCACCCGTTCATGAACGTCGGCCATGAATTCATGGAAGTGCGCGCGCCGCTTGTGTGCGGCCGGCGCGCCCTCGAAGAAGATATCCATGAGCATGGTCTTGCCGCGCCCGACCTCACCCCAGAGATAGAGCCCGCGCGGCGGCTCCATCGGCCGGCGCGCCATCAGCCAGCCGAGCGCCCCGGATTTCAACGGCGGATGAAAGTTTGTAAACTCTGTCTCGAGCCGTGCAAGCCGCCGCACGATCCGAAATTGACCCGGATCGGATTCGATCGCATCGGCCGCGACCCGCGCCGCATAGCGCTTCGCGATGGCAGTCATGCCGCGTTTCCCGCCTCACCGCACTGTTGCGGCCGTCCCGATCGATTTGCGACGAGGGGCGACACAACTCGCCGTGAAAGGTGCGTCCAGAAGAATACGCAAGAGTGGTTGCCGCTTCCGAAACGCGGCCTTCGACTAGCCGCGCCGCTAGCCCGTCGGCAAGGCAGCGTACCGTGCGAGCCCGCGGCAGCCGGTCGCGCTCCGGTTTGAGCTTCCGGCGTTCCCTCGCCATGTTTATGCTGCATAGCAGCATTGTCGGTGATTCGGCCATTTGTCGCACATTTTCAACGGCGAGGACGTAGCTAAGGCGCATGCAAAATTCTTGCGACAACGATACTCACATTGGAGCGCTCGACGCCGCCGGCGGCGAGTTGCCCGGCGTCATTCGCAAGCTTTGGATTGGCGAGGCAGCCGCGTTCCGCGATCACCTCCTGCGGCTCGATCCCGAGAGCCGGCGCTATCGCTTCGGCTCGCCGGTGAACGCATACTTCATCGACCAGTATGCATCCCGCGCGATCTCGCCGGATTCGATCGTGCACGGACTGTTCGTCGACGGCACGCTGCGCGCGGTTGCCGAGCTGCGCCCTTACGGCCGACCGTTTCCCTTCGATGCCGAAGCCGCGCTCAGCGTCGAGCACGCGTGGCAGGATCGCGGCGTCGGCAGCGCGCTGCTCGAGCGCACCATCTTAGCTGCGCAGAATCGAGGGATTCGCACCATTCAGCTGAATTGCCTCCTCAGCAATCACCGCATGCAGACGATCGCGAAGAAGCATGAAGCGTCGCTGCGCTTCCGCGCCGACGACGTCGTCGGCGAGTTGGCGAACCCGTCGCCCACTCCGCTCTCCTTGATGCGCGAGTTCATCGCTGAAGGGCACGCCGTGGCCACGACGATCCTCGATTTGCAGACGCGCATGCTCCGCCCCGCTTGAACGGCGCACGCTGATCGTTTTCAGAAAATTTAACGGCGACTGACGCAACCCGCGGCGCCGGACCGGACACCTTCTGCCGCGCATCGACGCGCCTCAGATGCGAATCACTGCCAGATTTTTGCAAAAATTCGCGCGCACGCGCCTCGATTTTGCCTTCTGACGCCAAAAATCTCTGCGCCTGTGGACGGCCGCACGCACGCGCGCAACTCACTTCGACAACGCATCGAACGTCATGCGCACGCACGCGCACACATCCGCGCGGCATTTTTGCCCGCTCTGTAAGCAGTTGAACGAAAGCACAATTTCTTCGATTCGGATTTCGTCATGCGTGTGCACACCGTACGAACAATGTGCATGTTGCGTTGCAAGGTTTGCGCGCATGTCACTCCCGCGCGCTTGGCCAACGCGCGCTTGACGCGCATCAATGACATTTTCTCTTGGCAACATGCGTGTTGTTGCGCGATGTTGCGCGCGCCGGCTCCTTGATTCGGAGGACGGATGTCAAAGACCGACAACAACGGCCCCACGAGTTCGCTGGTGGGTTTGTTTCGGGATCAAGCCGAGGGATACGATATCGATATCAACAAGTCCCTCGCCATTGATGCCGACCACTTCATTTCATCACCGACGGCCGACAAGAAAAAATGTGCAAAGTAGGCCGCCAAGAAGCGCGGCATCCGCCGCGCACAATCTGAAAGAGGCGCACTATGGCAAAGAGACGCAAGGCGAAAGCTAAGGCTGCACCGAAGAAGCGCAGACGTCGCCGCAAGGCCAAGAAGTAAGCGCAACCAGCGCTTAGCGAAACCAATCTCCGAGTCTGCCGGAAGGCCGCGCGTCATCTGTGACGCGCGGCCGTCATTTTTGGCAACACGATTTTTCAATCGAGCGCGCGATCACGCCGGCACCCGCTCATACAACGCGTGCGGCCGCTTGAAATCCCAAAGAACGTGAATTGATCGAGCAGCCCCACCGCTCAGAGCTGGCGTTCGATCATCAATTTCTTGATTTCGGCGATTTCCTTGGCCGGATTGAGGCCTTTCGGGCAGGTCTGCGAGCAATTCAAGATCGTGTGGCATCGGTAAAGCCGGAACGGGTCCTCGAGATCATCGAGCCGCGCCCCCGTCGCCTCGTCGCGTGAATCCAGTATCCAACGATGCGCCTGCAGCAGCACGGCCGGGCCAAGATAGCGGTCGCTGTTCCACCAATAGCTGGGGCAGCCTGCACTGCAACAGGCGCACAAGATGCATTCATAGAGCCCGTCGAGCTTGGCGCGGTCTTCATGGCTCTGGCGCCATTCGCGTTCGGGCGGCGGCGTCTCGGTCTGCAGCCACGGCTCGATCGATGCGTACTGCGCGTAGAACACGGTCATGTCAGGAACCAGATCTTTCACCACCTCCATGTGCGGCAGCGGATAGATCTTCACCGGCGCCTGCACGTCGTCGATCGCAAGCGTACAGGCGAGCGTGTTCTGCCCGTCGATATTCATCGCGCAGGAGCCGCACACGCCTTCGCGGCACGAGCGCCGGAACGTGAGCGTGGAATCGATCTTGTTTTTGATCCAGATGATCGCGTCCAGAACCATCGGCCCACAATCGTCGCGGTCGACGAAATAGGTGTCGACGCTCGGGTTCTGCCCGTCGTCCGGATTCCAACGGTAGACGCGGAATTCGGTCGTGCGCTTGGCGCCCGCGGGCGCCGGCCAGATCTTGCCCGGTCCGATTTTCGAGTTCTTCGGCAACGTCAGCTGGACCATTTCAATACACCCGCTTTACCGGCTCGATATATTGGACTTCGTTCGTCAGCGTATAGGTATGTACCGGCCGGTAGTCGATCTTCACTTTGCCAGTCGCGTGATCGAACCAGGCGAGCGTGTGCTTCATCCATTTCTTGTCGTCGCGCTCGGGGTAATCCTCGCGCGCGTGCGCGCCGCGGCTCTCGCTGCGGTTCAGCGCCGAATCCATTGTGACGACCGCCTGTTCGATCAGATTGGCGAACTCGAGCGTCTCCACAAGGTCGGAGTTCCACACGAGCGATCGATCCGTGACCCGGACGTCGGCGATACCCGCGAACAGATCGTGGATGAGCTTATGGCCTTCTTCCAGCACCTCGCCGGAGCGGAACACGGCGCAATTCGCTTGCATCACCTTCTGCATCTTGAGCCGGAGCTCCGCGGTCGGCGTCGCGCCGTCGGCGTGGCGGAAGCGGTCGAGCCGCCCGAGCGCAAGCTCCGCCGAATCGCCGGGCAGGTCCGCGTGCTTCTCGCCGGGCGTCACGATCTCAGCGCAGCGCTGCGCCGCGGCGCGGCCGAACACCACGAGATCGGTGAGCGAGTTGGAGCCGAGCCGGTTCGCGCCGTGCACCGAGACGCAGGCTGCTTCGCCGACCGACATCAGTCCGGGAATCGTCGCGTCATCATGACCGTTCGCCTTCGTCAGCGCTTCACCATGATAGTTCGAAGGAATGCCGCCCATATTGTAGTGTGCCGTCGGCAGCACCGGGATCGGCTCCCGTGTCACGTCAACGCCTGCGAAGATGCGGGCGCTCTCGGAAATGCCGGGCAGGCGCTCGTGGACGATGCCCGGGTCGAGGTGATCGAGGTGCAGATAGATGTGGTCCTTGTCCTTGCCCACGCCCCGGCCCTCGCGGATCTCGATCGTCATCGAGCGGGAGACGACATCGCGCGAGGCGAGATCTTTGGCCGACGGCGCATAGCGCTCCATGAAGCGCTCGCCTTCGGAATTGACGAGGTAGCCGCCTTCGCCGCGCACGCCTTCGGTGATCAGGCAGCCCGCGCCGTAGATGCCGGTCGGGTGGAATTGGACGAATTCCATGTCCTGCAGTGGAAGACCCGCACGCAGCACCATGCCGTTGCCGTCGCCGGTCTGGGTGTGGGCGCCGGTGCAGGAATAGTAGATGCGCCCGTATCCGCCGGTCGCAATGATCGTCACATGCGCGCGCAGCCGGTGAATGCTCCCGTCGTCGAGTTTGAGTGCGACCACGCCGCGGCAGCGCCCATCCTCGTCCATGATCAAATCGAGGGCAAAATACTCGACGAAGAATTCAGCCGAGCGCCGCAGCGCCTGGCCGTAAAGCGTATGCAGCATAGCGTGCCCGGTGCGGTCGGCGGCGGCGCAAGTGCGCTGCGCTGTGCCCTTTCCGTAATGCGTGGTCATGCCGCCGAACGGCCGCTGATAAATCTTTCCTTCCTCGGTGCGCGAGAACGGTACGCCCCAGTGCTCGAGCTCGATGACTGCATCGGGCGCATTGCGGCAAAGATACTCGATCGCGTCCTGATCGCCGAGCCAGTCCGAGCCCTTCACCGTGTCGTACATATGCCAGCGCCAATCGTCCTCGCCCATGTTGCCGAGCGCGGCCGAGATGCCGCCTTGCGCGGCGACGGTGTGCGAGCGCGTCGGAAATACCTTGGTGACGCACGCCGTACGCAGCCCGGCCTCGGCGCAGCCGATCACCGCGCGCAATCCCGAACCGCCCGCCCCCACCACGATCACGTCGTAGCTGTGATCGTTGACTGGATAGGCGCGACCGTTGATCGCGGGAGCGGCGTACTTTACACGGCCGTTATTTGCCATCGCTCACAACCCGAAACTGATCCGACAGATCGCGAACGTCGCCGTGAGCCCGACGGCGATCGTGAAAAACGTGTTGGCCAACAACAGCGTAACCTTCGTGCCTTCGTGATGCACGTAGTCTTCGATGATCATCTGCATGCCGACGCGCATATGCATGATGATCGAAAGGATCGCCGCGAGCATCAGGATCACGACCGCTGGCTGCCCTAGCGTCGCGGCCACCGCCGCGTGGCTGCGCCCGGTGAGCGTTGCGATCACGAATACGAAATAGATCACGAGCGGCACGTTTGCGATCGCAGTCGTGCGTTGCAGCCAGAAATGCCCGGTGCCCGAATGGGCCGGGCCGAGTCCGCGGACGCGTCGGAGCGGTGTGCGCATGCTGCGTCAGCCCTTTAACATCAGACCGAGCATCCAGACGACCGCGGTCAGGGTCACCGAACCCACCAGGGTGGCCCAGGCCAAGAAATCTCGTTCGCCCGGCCCAAGTCCGCGCCCGGTATCCCAAATCAGGTGCCGCACGCCGCCGAGCAGATGATGCAGAAGCGCCCACGTGTAGCCGAACAGGATCAAGCGCCCGATCCAGGAACCGAAGAAGCCGTTGACGGTATCGAAATTGCGCGGGCTTGCGGCCGACAGCAGCCACCAGATGAACAGGATGGTCCCGAAATAGAGCGCCGCCCCGCTGATCCGATGCACGATGGACATCGCCATCGTCATGCTCAGCCGATAGATCTGCAAATGCGGCGACAAGGGCCGCTCGGCTCGGGTCTTGGTCTCGATCATGGGCGATCCTGGGGGCGGGCTTGTTGAGTAGCGGAAACCATGCGGCCTCGCAATGATTCCATGCCCGCCACCCCGTGGCGGTATGCCGAATTTACGCGTGCACGGATCGGTGGTGGTATGCCACACTGCAATTGCGAGCCGGTCGTGTTTCGTTCGCTGGGTGGGCGCCCAAATCGCATTGCGTAAAATGGGCGCCCGAATCGGGGACGCAAATTTGTCTTGAATCCTGCTCAGATTGGCTGACTGCAGACGAGTTCGGCTTGATGCATTTGACCAACGGCGCCCGCCGCAACGTGATGCCGATGTGGATCGCCGGACGAGTTCGGCTTCTGCTGGCGGCGCTCGCGCTCGTTTCCGCGACCGTCTCCGCCGCCGCGACCGAAGTGCGCCAAGTCGTCGTTAACGGCGAGCCGCGCAGCTACCGTCTGTTTCTTCCGCCCAATCTTAGTGCCACCCCGGTCCCTGTCGTCATCGCGTTGCACGGCGCCGTGCAGACGGCCGCCGAATTCGAAACCGATCTCGGATTGAACCGGATCGCGCAACGCAACAGATTCGCGGTGGTCTATCCGGAAGGATTGAATCGCGTCTGGGACGACGCGCGACCTCCGATCATGCGGCTAGGCTACATGGTGCGCCCGGGAGATGACGTCCCCTTTCTCACGACGGTCGTACGCCGACTGATCGCCGAAGGCATCGCCGATCCGAATCGTATTTATCTTGCGGGTCTCTCCATGGGCGGATTCATGGCGACGCGCATGGCTTGCGAGCACGCCCAACTGTTCGCGGCGGTCGCCGTCATAGCCGCCACCGTGCCGGAACAATATCGCAAGTCCTGCGCCCCGCGCCGGCCGCTGCCCGCGCTGTTCATGCACGGCACCTTCGACCCGATTGTTCCCTGGTTTGGCTTGCCGATGGCCGGCGCCGGCATCCTGTCGGCGAACGACGCGGCGCAATTCTTCGCTGATCTCGCCGGCTGCATGGTCTATGCCGACAGCGAGCGGCCGAGCCTCGACCGTTCGGCGAAGGTGGAAATCCGGCGCTGGTCGATCTGCCGCAATAATTTGTCGGTGATGCTCTACACGATCCCGGGCGGCGGCCATCTCCCGCCCTCGGCCGAGACCGGACGCGGCGACACGTTCGTTTCCTGGTTTCTCCAGGAACGCAGCCACGCCATCGACGCGGCGGAAGAGATCTGGACATTCTTCCGCCGGTACCGCGGCGGCAGCGCTCAGCACGGAGCCAACGCCCAATAATCGAAATCGAGGATCACCGCGGGATCGTACTCCTCGCCGTGCTTCCAGGGAAAATCCGCGCACGGCCGGTCTTTGGTTGCGACCGTGCGCAAACGGAGCGCACCCACGTCCTTGCGGCCGGGAACCGGTTGCCGGTCGATCACCTGGCTCCAAGCGAATACCGTGTCGCCGGCGAACAACGGGCCGACGTGCCGTCCGGAATTAATGCCGGCGATATGAAACGCATTGGCGAGCCCGTTGAAGCTCAAAGCGCGAGCGAGCGAGATCACGTGACCGCCATAGATCAAGCGCCGACCGTGCCGGCCCGCGTCTTCGCTCCACTGATTGAAATGAATGCGCGCCGGATTCTGGTAAAGGCGCGTCGCAAGCTGGTGCTCGGCTTCTTCTACAGTGACGCCGTCCACGTGATCGATCCGCGTGCCGACCTCATAATCTTCGAATCGATGCGGGCTTCCCGCCAGCGCGAAGTCATAGCTTTTGATGTCGAGCAGTGGCACCGCATCGCCGAGCGCATCGGCGTGGAGCGCGGAAGGAAGTTTCGGCACATGGGGCTCCGGCACCTCGCTGTCGGCGCTGCGCTTCCGCACCATCACCCAGCGCACGTAGTCGACGACTTCCGTGCCGTCCTGCCTAAGTCCCGTCGACCGCACGTAGAGAACGCCGGCCTTGCGGTCGGAATTTTCCCTGAGCCCGATCACTTCGGAAACTGCCTGGAGCGTGTCCCCCGGATAGATCGGCGCAAGAAAACGGCCGGCGGCATAACCGAGATTGGCGACGGCGTTCAGCGAAATATCCGGAACCGTCTTGCCGAACACGATGTTGAAGACGAGGAGATCGTCGACCGGCGCATGCCGGTAGCCGATGTCGCGCGCGAATACTTCCGAGGATTGCACGGCAAACCGCATGCCGTAGAGCGCGCCGTAGAGCGCCGTATCGCCCGCCGTCACCGTGCGCGGGGTCGCGTGGCGGATGACCTGGCCCACGCGAAAATCCTCGAAATAGTTGCCGGCGCTCGCCGTCATCTCGCCGTCTGCCCCTGAGCTCGGGCTTCGCGCTCGGCCACCGCGCGACGCTCGAGGCGCAATTTTTATTGCCGGTCGGAAGACGAGATGGCCGCCCGAACCCTAGCCGCACGGGCGCGGGCTTGCCAAGCTTCCCAAAATGGGAGTGTCGTGGAAGGCCAACGAGGCGTTTCACCACGCCGCGCCGCCGCAACGGCCTTGCGCTCGGAACAAATCGGCGCCCGCTGCGTTTTCAACTTCGACTTGGCGAATTTCCCTCAATAAAATTGATCGCGATCACTCAACCCGGCGTCAATTCCGCCCAGGCAGGTCCCCATGAACGATCCGGTCCGCGTGTTCGAAGCCAGTGCACGCCTGGTATTTGCGGGCGTCGCGTTGGTCCTCGCCCTGTTCGCGGTGACGATGACGGTCTACGGCATCGGCCAGACGATTTATGCGCTCTACGCCTGGCAGGATTTCGGCCTCGCGGTGCTGCGGGGCGTCGGTTACCTCATCGTCGCGATCGCGGTCTTCGAGGTGGCTAAGTACATTGTCGAGGAGGAGCTCGTGCACGAGCGCGAGATGCGCGCACCCGCGGAGGCACGCCGCAGCCTCACCAAGTTCATTTCCACCATTTCGATCGCCGTGTTTCTCGAGGGGCTGGTCACGGCCTTTCGCGTCAGCCACACGAGCGTACAGGACCTGATCTACCCTTCAATCCTCCTTGTCACCGCCGTGCTGATGATCCTTGGGCTTGGCGTGTTCCAGCGCCTAAGCGCCACAGTCGAGCAACAAGTCGGCCAAAAGGATGAGCGCGCCAACGCCGCGAGTCGCAAGCGCTGACGGAAAGCGCGCGGCGAAATCGCCGCGCGCCTCAACCGATCAAGCTGGAATCAGGCCGCCTTCTTCTTCGGCGACAGAAGCTTGCGATTGACCAGGCTCTCCGCGATCTGGATCGCGTTGAGGGCCGCGCCCTTGCGCAGATTGTCGGAAACGCACCAGAACGCCAGCCCATTTTTCACGGTCTTGTCCTCGCGGATGCGCGAGACATAGGTCGCGTCCTCGCCCACGCACTCGAACGGCGTCGCGTAACCGCCCGGTTCGCGCTTGTCGACGACGAGCACGCCCGGCGCCTCGCGCAGGATCTCGCGCGCCTTATCGGCCGAGAGCGGCTTCTCGAATTCGACGTTGACGGCCTCCGAGTGGCCGATGAACACCGGCACCCGCACGCAGGTGGCGACAACGTCGATCTTGGGATCCAGAATCTTCTTCGTCTCCGCCGACATCTTCCACTCTTCTCTCGTGAAGCCGTCGTCCATGAAGACGTCGATGTGCGGAATGACGTTGAAGGCGATCCGCTTGGGAAACTTGTCGGTCTGCGGCGTCCCGGCCGAGAAGATCGCGCGCGTCTGTGAAAACAATTCGTCCATCGCCTCCTTGCCCGCGCCCGAGACCGACTGATAGGTCGCGACCACGACGCGCTTGACGGTCGCGCGATCATGCAGGGGCTTCAGCGCGACCACGAGCTGCGCCGTCGAGCAGTTCGGATTGGCGATGATGTTCTTCTTCTTGAAGCCGTCGATCGCCGCCGCGTTCACTTCCGGCACCACGAGCGGGACGTCCGGGTCGTAGCGCCAGCACGACGAGTTATCGATCACGACGCAGCCTTGCGCAGCGACCTTCGGCGACCATTCCCTGGAGATCGCCGAGCCCGCCGACATCAGGCAGATGTCGGTGTCGCTGAAGTCGAAGTGCTCAAGCACCTTCACCTTCAGCGTTCGTTCACCATAGGAGACTTCGACGCCGATCGAGCGGCGCGAGGCAAGCGGCACCACTTCGTCCGCGGGGAATCCGCGCTCGGCGAGGATGCCGAGCATCTCGCGGCCCACATTGCCGGTCGCGCCGACGACCGCAACCTTGTAACCCATCGTTCACTCTCCGCCGAGAATTCGCCGCGCGCCCGGCTAAGTTGATACGGAAATTCAGCGGCTTCTACGCGAGAAGTGGGCCAATCGCAACGTCGACCTTCAGGGAGGGGGAGAGGCGTGCCGGCCCACGAAATCATCGAGCAGATCCGCGCGCCGCTGCGTTACGCATTCTGGCGCGCCTGGCTGTCGCTTTCCGAGCTACGCAGACGGCTGGGCCCGGCGCTCGCGTCGTCGCGCGAGATCGCGCGCGCCCTGCGCATCACGCTCTCCGCCGCGCTGTTCGAGCTTTGCGTGGCCTTCTTCGCCGCGAGCGACCGGATCGCAGGACTACGCAACCGAGTGCCGGCACGATCCGACATGCAGCCCTCGACGCTCATCGCCTATGCGGCCGTCGGCATCATGGCCGCCATTCTGGCCAATGACATTCTCGGTCCAACGCCGGCCGCTTCCTCGGTCACGTATATTCCCGAGCAGCGCCCGGAATGGATCGAGATCGCCCGTCCGCATGGCGCGTTTGCGCTCGGCTCGCCGGTGCTGGCAGGATTGGAGGCCCGCTTCATTATGCGCCGCCACCGCGACGGCGGCGGCCGCAAGGAGGAGTTCACCTTCGGCGATCCTGCCGGCCATGGCGCCTATGGGCGTCTGTCAGTCTACCGGCCGGGCAGCGAGGGCATGGCCGATCCCGATCCGCTCGAAGCCGTGGTCGCGGTCGCATCCGACTCCGCGATCGACGCCGAGCTGAAGGAAACCGACCGCAAGCTCAGGACCAAGTTCGGCGCGCTGCCGATCGTAGCCATGTCCGTGAAGGGTAATGACGGCATGCGCCGCTGCATCGCGACCGCCGCCGGCTGGCACGATCCGCGCCTCGGCCTTGTCGCCTGGTGGTGCAATGACGGGCCCGAGATCGTCGCCCACGGCGAGTTCGCCTGCCTCCTCGATCGCCTCGCGCTCATGAGCGCCGGCGGCGACGACCGCCTCGCCGAATTTTTCGCGCAGGCGGAACTAAAGCGCAGCACTTGCAGTTCTCAGAGCTCATTCGTCAGCCCGACGCCCCGGCGGCCGAACGACTGGATCTACGCCAAGAGTCGACCGCAGTTGCGCGGCCGCATCGCCGGGCGCTGACGGCTCAGGACGCCGGTTTTCCGTCGGGACCGAACTGCTTCAAATAAGCGATCAGATCTTCGATCTCTTCGTCTTTCTTGATACCGACAAACGTCATGCTCGTTCCCGGAATCGTCGCGCGCGGGTTTTTCAGATATTTCGCCAGCGTCGCCTCGTCCCAGACGAGACCCGAGTTCTTGTTGGCCTCGGTGTATTTGAAGCCTGCGTAGGTCCCCGACTTACGGCCGATCAATCCATTGAGTACCGGCCCGACCCGGGGCTTCGCGTCCTCGCCCACCATGTGGCAGGCAAGGCATCGCTTGAATACGTTTTCGCCCGCCGCGGGGTCGCCGGCGTGCGCGGGCGTGAAGCCTGCCACCAGGAACGGAACGATCAGAAGCCTCCGCATCGACGCAGTCCTTGCGAGTCTCACCGTTTCAGGAAGGGATTTTGCCAGCCCTGCGGCGCCTCGGACTCCGGGAAAGCCGATTCAAGATAGCGAAGGATGATCTCCCGTTCCTTCCCTTCGAGCTTTGGCATGCCGTGCCGCTCCGTCATCATATTGAGGGTGCTGTCCCACCGGTGACGGCTCATGCCCTGCTGCGCGACGAGCTTGAAATTGTGGCAGGCGACGCAGAAGTAAAACGTGTCCTCCCGTCCTGGAAGATCGGGGAACTCCTCCGGCTCCTCCTGGCGCGGCTCGAAAGCCTGTTGTTGCGCCATCGCGTGCGCGAGCAGTGCGACGCTCCCTGCGAGCGGCAAGAGAACGAAGAGATGGGCGGCCTTCGCCGCCCATCTCGCTTTACTTCTGCGTTTCAAGTTCAAATCAACCGACCAGCACCGCAATGCGATGGAACGGGTTGCCACCGTAGCCACTCGGGTTCCAGTTCGGCGCGACGTGGGGCTGCATTTTCCCCCGGCTGTCGGTCGCCCGCGACCAGACCTCGAAATAGCCGTCGGATGGCAGTTTCACGTTCGCCGTCCAGCGCTGCCAGTCGAATTTGTTCTTGGGTTTTTCGAGTTTCGCCGGCTGCCAGGATTGGCCGTAGTCGACGGAGATGTCGATACGTTGCACCGATAGATCGCCGGCCCATGACGCACCGCGCAGCGTGAGGTCGCGCGCACCCGCGGCGAGCTTGGTGCCGTTCGCCGGCGCCGTGATGATCGAACGCACCGGCATCGATTCGAGAATTCTGAAATTCTTCGAATCGGCTTTGTCGCCCGGCACCATCGGCTTGATGGCGAGCCGGTAGGACGTGCCGGTCATGCCCGGTCCGTCATGCTCCTTGTCGCGGATCACGACGCGCGTGAGCCACTTCTGCGAGGCCGATCCCGCCCAGCCCGGGATGATCAGCCGCACCGGGCCGCCGTGAATGTTGGTCAGCGGCTTGCCGTTCATCGCCCACACGATCATCGACTCGGGCTCCATCGCCTTCGGCATGCGTACGCCGCGCGACAGCGGCGGCTTGCTGGCATCGCCGGAGAGATGCACATCTGCTGCGTAGTGCGCGGTGTAAATGCCACTCGGCTTGACGCCCGCCGTCTTCAGGACGTCCGCGAGCCGCACCCCGGTCCATTCGGCGCAGCCCGCGCCGCCGTTCGTCCACTGATTACCGCTGGCACGCGGCGTGAAGAACGAACGCCCGTTGCCGCCGCACTCCAGCACCATGCGCAACGTCTGCGCCTTGTACTTGGACTTCAGTTCGCCGACCGAAATCTCGAACGGCTTGTTCACTTCGCCCTCGATCTTGATCGTCCACTTGTCCGGATCCTTGGCTTCCTCCGGAATCTGTCCGTTGTTGCGGATGTAAAATTTGTCGACCGGCGTCGTGTCGTCGTTGAGCAAGTGCTCCGGCGTCTCGGCGACGAGCGGTTTCTCGCCGATCACGACGAGGCCTCTGTCCTTGCCGGGGAAGTCGAGATTGACAGGGCCTTTCGGGGCGGCGGGCGCCGCCGGCTTATCCTGTGCGAGCGCTGCCGGGATCAACCCGGCCGGCATATTCTGGCTGAAGGGAATCGCACCGCCCACCGCCGCGCCGACCGCAGCAAGGCCAGCGCCGCCCAGAAATCCGCGGCGACTCGTTCCCTCTTTACGCCCGAAAACGACCGCATCGGCCCGCTCCGGGTCGTCGCGGTAAAGCTCCTCAATGGATCGCTCGATTTTATCGATTCTGCCCGACATGGTTCCCTCCCGATGTCTCCGCGCCGAATGGCGGGGGCCTGCCGCGGTTACGCCGCAGCAGCGGTTGAGAAGAAACGAACCGGCCGGAAGATTTATTCCATGTCAGGTGATGCAAGGCGACGCCGACGCACGGGCCTCGCGTACCTGGCGGTCGATTCGCTTGGGCAGGCCAGTGGCCCGGGTCGCCTTTTCCGCGGCTTCGGCAACCGCTGCGAAACGCGCCGACGGCATCCCGAAGGCAACCAGTTCATAGGCGAGCGAGCCAACGCGCCAACTGCGCCGATCCGTGCCTTCGGCCGGCATTTCGGCGGAAGCCGCGTCCCGCACGCGCAATTCCAGCCGGCAGCCGCGCGGTCCGAGGTAGGTGGCCACCAGCGTTTGCCCCCCACGGCTTGTGCTGACAATCGTCCGCGTGAGCCGCAACCCGACGGGAGCAAGATCGGGAAGGATGGGATCTCCAGGGAGTGCCGCCAGTGTGACCGCCTCGCCCGGTGCGCTCTCGATCGCCGCGATTTGCAATTCGGATCGAAGCAGCGGGCCGAGGTAGATCGCGGCCGCAATCGTTGCCGCGAGCGCCGCCGTTCCTGCAATCACCAACTTTATTGGCCTGCGCGGGCGCGGCAGCGAAAGCTCGATCGGCGCGCCGGCTTCCGCGCTTTCCACCACGCTCGCTTTAAGGCGCGTGAGCGTGGCATAGGCGCGGGCAAACTCGCGCTCGCCCGCCAAACGAGCGGCCGCGGCAGCGTGCTCGCTCGGCCCAAGCTCGCCGTCGACCAGCGCGTTCAGTAGAAGTTCGTCGTCGGGCTTGCGATCAATGGCCATGACTGGATTTCATCGGTCTGATCCTGCTCGCCACGATCATCTGGAGGAGCGCCGCCCGCGCGCGTGCGATACGGCTCATGATCGTTCCGGTTGGGACTCCCAAGACTTCGGCGGCCTCCGCGTAGCTGAACCCAGCAATATCGATCAAGCCAATAATTTCGCGGTGCGCGGGCGCAATCGCGGCGAGCCCCTGCTCGACCGTAATCTTTGCAATACACGCATCGTCGAAGCGCCAAACGTCGACCGGCGCTTGGGGCAAATCATGCTTTCGATGGTTCCGCGCCCTCAACTCATCGAGCGCGGCATTGCGAACAATGCGGAACAACCAGGCGCGGTATGCGGGCGCATCGTCGGGTACGTTGCGCGCGGCAAGCGCCCGCGCCGCCGCTTCCTGGACGAGGTCGCGCGCGGCCTCCAGGTCCCCCACCATTGTGCGCGCGAACGCGATGAGGCGGGGCAGCAACACAGGCAAATCGGCGTGTGACCCGCGGGACACGGTCCTCTCGATTTCGGCGGCATTCCCAATGGAGAGCGAAGTATCCAGTGGCTCGGCATCCATGGCAATAGTTCCCTAAGGACGATCGACCCCGCTCGCTTTCCTCGGAACCGAATCCCGACTAGACTTATTTATCGAATGATTGGAGTCGTCATGCGCTCAAAGGTCTTAGCCTTCGGCGCCGCCGCAGCGGTGCTCGGTCTTCTCGCAGCAAACCTGCCCGCTGACGCGCAGGACCGCGCGCGCACGCGCATCACCATTCAAAAGCGCAGCTATCTCGATCCCGGTACGGTCGTGAAGCCGGGCAGCATGCGCTACCACGACTACGCTTTCCCGGTTGAGTCGCGCAATCCGATCTACGGCCCCTACACGTACGGCGCGTTCGGGGGCTCGCGCTGGCCGTTGCTCGGTATTTTCGAGGGCTACTAGGCCCGCGCCGCGCCGCGATCGAGCTCGGCCACGATCGCCTCGCCCATCTCGCTCGTCCCGACCATCTTTGACTCGCCGCCCGCGATGTCGGCGGTGCGCAAACCCTTGTCGAGTACATTCGCGATCGCCTGCTCGATCATGTCGGCCGCCGGACCGAGGCCGAAGCTGTAGCGCAGCGCCATGCCGAGCGATCCGATCATGGCGATCGGATTGGCGAGCCTCTTGCCTGCAATATCCGGCGCGGAGCCATGCACCGGCTCATAAAGCGCGCGGCGTTTCCTGGTCTTGCTGTCGATCTCGCCGAGCGACGCCGACGGCAGCATGCCGAGCGAGCCCGTGAGCATCGCCGCTACGTCCGAGAGCATGTCGCCGAACAAGTTGTCCGTCACGATCACGTCGAACTGCTTTGGATTGCGCACGAGTTGCATGCCGCCCGCGTCCGCAAGCACGTGCTCGAGCCGCACGTCCTTGTAGTCGCGCTGGTGCACCTGATTGACGACCTCGTGCCACAGCACGCCGGTCTTCATCACGTTGCGCTTTTCCATCGACGTGACTTTGTTGCGCCGTTTCCGCGCAAGATCAAAGGCGACACGCGCGATACGCTCGATCTCGTAGGTGTCATAGACCTGCGTGTCGACCGCGCGCTTCTGCCCGTTGCCGAGATCGGTGATCGTCTTCGGCTCGCCGAAATAGACGCCGCCCGTGAGCTCGCGGATGATCATGATGTCGAGGCCGTCGACGAGTTCGCGTTTCAGGCTCGAGGAGTCGGCCAGCGCCGGATAGCAGATTGCCGGACGCAGGTTCGCGAACAGCGCCAAGTCCTTGCGCAGCCGCAGGAGCCCTGCTTCTGGGCGCACGTCGTAGGCGACTTTGTCCCACTTCGGCCCGCCCACCGCGCCGAACAGCACCGCGTCAGCGGCCAGCGCGCGGTCCATCGCGGCCTCGGAGATTGCCTTGCCGTGCGCCTCGTAGGCCGACCCGCCGACGAGATCTTCTTCAATGGCGAATTTGGCGATGCCGTTCTTCTCGAGCCACGCAATGACGCGCTTCGCCTCGGCCATCACATCGGGGCCGATACCGTCGCCCGGTAGCAGCAGGAGCTTGAATGTCGCCATGGCTCACAGCCACGGGCGCGATTGCGCCGCCTTCTGCTCGAAGCCCTCGATCTTCTGGTTCTTCTCCATCGTGAGCCCGATGTCGTCGAGTCCGTCGAGCAGGCAATGCTTGCGGAACTGGTCGAGGTCGAACTTGATCGTGCCGCCGTCCGGTCCGCGGATTTCCTGCTTCGCGAGGTCGATCGTAAGCGTCGCGTTCGCGCCGCGCTCGGCGTCATCGAACAGCTTTTCCAGATCTTCCGGGCTCACCTTGATCGGCAGGATCCCGTTCTTGAAGCAGTTATTGTAGAAAATGTCGGCGAACGAGGTCGAGATCACGCAGCGGATGCCGAAATCGAGCAGCGCCCACGGCGCGTGCTCGCGCGAGGAGCCGCAGCCGAAATTGTCGCCGGCGACGAGAATCTGCGCCTGCCGGTACGCCGGCTTGTTCAGCACAAAATCCGGGTTCTCGCTCCCGTCGTCCTTGTAGCGCATCTCCGAGAACAGGCCCTTGCCGAGCCCGGTGCGCTTGATCGTCTTCAGGTATTGCTTCGGAATAATCATGTCGGTGTCGACATTGATCAGCTTCAGCGGCGCCGCGACGCCGGTGAGGGTCGTGAACTTTTCCATGTACGCGCTTCCTTGTCGCTTTCGGCCCCTCTTCTAGCGAGCGGATGCGCGAGATCAAAGCCCCCGGCGCGGGAGGCCGGAAGCGGCGCAGATGTGCGGGAATTTGGGGATTGGGGCGGGGCGCGCTTCGCCCCGCCCCCCTGACGAAATCGACTACCTGCGGGGGGGGGGGGGCTGGTTTGGCTCCCCGAACCCGCTTCCGCGGCGCTCTGACGGAAGTAAGAATGGTGCCTGATCTTCAGGAGCAGCACCGGCCACAGGATGATGGCGGCGCCGATCACGACAGACCACACCACGACGTTCTGCGGCATACCGCTGCCCGAATAGGCATAATAGCCGATCGGATAGAACAGCAGGATGCCCGTGATGATCCCCGGTGAAAACTTCCCGCCCGAGATGATCATCGGCAGGAGATGGAAGAAAGTGACGTTGATCACCAGGAATGCGGCGTATGCGAGCGGCAACACCGGCATCGCCGGCGCCAGCATCGCGGCGATCGCTCCGAGAATGAGCAGCACGACCTCGATGGTCGCGTAGGAGTCCCACTCCATTGAGAGGTTCATCGTCTTCCGCGCCCATCCGTGCCAGCCGAGGATGTGTTCCTCGAGGATGTGCAACGCGTACGCACCAACCGCGAGCCAAGCTAGAACGGTGAGTGACATGGCGTTCCCCCTTAAATGTCAGTCCGAACGCAAAGAATCACGACACGCGGCACAGTAACATGCCCGAATCAGGGGCACTAGCGCGCACCGGGGGCCGCCGCCGCTTCGATTCTTTCCATGTCTTCGTCGGAGAGTCCGAAATGGTGACCGATCTCGTGTACGAGCACGTGCGTGACGATCGCGCCGAGCGATTCATCGTGCTCCGCCCAGTAGTCCAGGATCGGCCGGCGATAGAGATGCACCGCGTTCGGCAAGCGTCCGGTCTCCGCCACGGCGCTGTCCTGGGACAATCCGATGCCGGTGAAGAGTCCGAGAATGTCGAACGGGCTCTCGAGCTCCATTTCCGCGATCACGTCCTCGTCGGGAAATTCTTCGACGTGGATGACGACGCCGTCGCACAACTTACGGAAGTGTTCCGGCAGAGCGAAATAGGCCGCCGTCGCCATCGCTTCGAGTTCTTCGAGCGAGGGCGCGACCGCGGTCCGCCAATCGAGCTCGCCCGAACTCATGTTCCGTAAGTCCGCAGTAACTGGAAAATCAAAAACGCGGCCACGATCCAGCCGAGAGCGCGGCCAATGCGTCGGCCCCACAGCTCGACGCGATCGGATTCATCGCCGGCGTTTGTCTGCTCGCGTTCGAAGCTGGGATTCGGTTCGACCGGTCGGGCCATGCGGCGATTTTACCGGTCCCTCCGAGATGCCGAAAGGGACCAAATGGACGTCCGACGAGCCTGCGGATCAGGTCGCGTTCAGAGGCAAGCGGAAAACTGTACGGGAGCCGCGGCTGCCGCGCCGGGAACCGGCACGATCGCGGATACCGGAACGAATGCGAGACCGGGCGCCCCGTGAGCGCGCCCCGTCCGCCTTTTGCACTCGAAATGAAATTGCATCAGGCCCGCGGCCATGCGCGGATGTCGACGAAATGCCCGGCGATCGCCGCCGCCGCCGCCATGGCCGGCGACACGAGGTGCGTGCGGCCCTTGTAGCCCTGGCGCCCCTCGAAGTTGCGGTTCGACGTGGACGCACAGCGCTCGCCCGGCGCGAGCTTGTCCGGGTTCATCGCGAGACACATGGAGCAACCCGGCTCGCGCCAGTCGAATCCGGCGGCCCTGAAAATCTTGTCCAGGCCTTCGGCTTCCGCCTGCTCCTTCACCATGCCGGAGCCCGGCACGATCATCGCGTTCACGCTCGGATGCACCTTGTGGCCGTTCACGATCTTGGCGACGACGCGCAAATCCTCGATACGACCGTTGGTGCAGGAGCCGATGAACACGCGGTCGAGCTTGATGTCGGTGATTTTCTCGCCGCCCTTCAAGCCCATGTAGTCGAGCGAACGCTCCGCGGCGACGCGCTTGTTCTCGATCGCGATCTCGGACGGCACCGGGACGCGGCCGGTGACCGAGGTCACCTGTTCGGGGCTCGTGCCCCAGCTCACGATTGGCGGCAGCTTCGCCGCATCGAGCTTCACTTCCACGTCGAAGACAGCGCTCTCGTCGCTGCGCAATGTCTCCCAGTAACGCATGGCCTGGTCCCAGGCCGCGCCCTTCGGCGCCTTCGGACGATCCTTAAGGTAGGCGAACGCGGTTTCGTCCGGCGCCACCATACCGGCGCGCGCGCCGCCCTCGATCGACATGTTGCAGACGGTCATGCGCCCTTCCATCGAAAGCGCGCGCATCGCCTCTCCGGCATATTCGATCACGTGGCCGGTGCCGCCCGCAGTGCCGATCTCGCCGATGATGGAAAGGATGATGTCCTTCGCGCTCACGCCCGCCGGCAATTTGCCGTCGACCGTCACGCGCATATTCTTCGCTTTTCTCTGGATCAGTGTCTGCGTGGCGAGCACATGCTCGACTTCAGACGTGCCAATGCCGTATGCAAGCGCGCCGAAGGCGCCGTGCGTCGAGGTGTGGCTGTCGCCACACACGATCGTCGTGCCGGGCAGCGTGAAGCCCTGCTCCGGTCCGATCACGTGCACGATGCCCTGCCGCCGGTCGTGCTCGTTGAAATATTCGATGCCGAAGTCGCGCGCGTTCTCTGCGAGTGTCGCGATCTGCGCCGCCGATTCCGGATCGGGATTGGGCTTCGAGCGATCCGAGGTGGGGACGTTATGGTCGACGACCGCGAGCGTCTTCTCCGGCGCGCGCACCTTGCGGCCGGACAGGCGCAGGCCCTCGAATGCCTGCGGGCTCGTCACCTCGTGCGTGAGGTGCCGGTCGATATAGATCAGGCAGGTCCCGTCCGGCTGCTCGTCGACGAGATGGTCGTCCCAGATCTTGTCGTACAGGGTGCGCGGTTTGCTCATTGTGACCAGGTGCCGGTTGCTCGATTGCGGGCCCAACTCGGCTTTTCATGTAGCGCCCGCAGCCGGCCGATGGAAGAGCCGGCGATTTCGCCGCGAAACACCCGTTTCCGGCGGCCCTTGGCCCTCACGCGAAAGTGTAATGGCGAACCGCAAAGCCTCCGTGTTGTCCAGAAGAATGGGCTGCACGCATTCACCGGGAGAACGCCATGATCCGCTCCGCCGTGCTCGCCGTAATTTTCGCAGTCGCTATTGGCGCAACCGCCCACGCGGAGCTCGTGCGCAAGGAGAGCCCGTACCCGGTGAAGGAAACCATCGACCGGCTGGAAGCCGCGATCAAACAGCGCGGCCTCGCCGTGATTGCTCGCGTCGATCACTCCGGCGCAGCGAACAAGGCCGGATTGGAATTGCGGCCGACCGAACTGATCATCTTCGGCAGCGCGGCAGTCGGCACGCCGTTGATGCAGGCGCAGCAGACGATGGGCCTGTCGCTGCCAATGAAGGCACTCTCTTGGCAGGACGCCGCGGGCCAGGTTTGGCTCGGATACGACGAACCGGCCACGATGGCGGCCGAACGGCGTGTCCCCGCCGACCACCCGGTCCTCAAGAAGATCGACGACGCCCTAAGAGGTCTCGCTGAAGAAGCGACGAAAAGATAAGCTCGCGCGTCTGAGCGTGGATCCCCGGGTTACTTGCTCTTCGTCTCCGCAGGTTCTACCGCCTCGGCCGCGTCGCCCGCCTCGGCCACGAAATCCTGCTTCTCGGTGATGCGCGCTTTCTTGCCGCGGCGCTCGCGCAGATAATAGAGCTTGGCGCGGCGCACCTTCCCGCGGCGCACGACCTCGATCGAGTCGATCATCGGCGAGTAGAGTGGGAACACGCGCTCGACGCCCTCGCCGTAGGAAATCTTGCGCACGGTGAAGCTCTCGTGCACGCCTGCGCCCGAACGTCCGATGCACACGCCTTCATAGACCTGGACGCGCGTGCGCTCGCCTTCCACCACCTTGACGTTGACTTGCAGCGTGTCGCCCGGCGCGAAGTCCGGAATCTTCTTGTTCTGGGTGACGCGGGCGATTTCCTCGCGCTCGATCGTTTCGATGATGTTCATGGCGACCTCCGCGCCCAAACCGGGCGTCGCGGCTTATTTTTCCGTACGGGATCGGCGCCGCCTATACGACATCGCGCACCGCTTGTCATTCGCTTTCGAGCGGGCCGCCCTTGCGCCGGGCCCAAAGGTCCGGCCGCCGCTCCCGGGTGAGACGTTCTGCCTCCGCCCGGCGCCACGCCTTAACCTTCGCATGATCGCCGGAAAGGAGCACTTCGGGGATCGGCCGGCCCTCGAAAGCCTGCGGCCGCGTATATTGCGGATATTCGAGGAGCCCGGCCTCGAAGCTCTCCTCGGCGCCGGACGCTTCCTTGCCCATCACCCCCGGCAAAAGCCGCACGCACGCATCGAGGAGGGCCTGCGCCGCCACCTCCCCGCCCGACAGCACGTAGTCGCCGATCGAGACTTCCTCGAGGCGGCGCGCTTCGATCACGCGCTCGTCGACCCCTTCGAAGCGGCCGCAGACGAGCACGACGCCCGGACCCGCGGCGAGCTCGCGGACCCGCTCCTGATCGAGCGGCTTGCCGCGCGCGGAGAGGAGAATCTTCGGTCGCGGATCGGTCGACGGCGCAGCGGCATCGATCGCGCGCGCGAGCACGTCCGCGCGCATCACCATGCCGGGCCCTCCGCCCGCGGACGTGTCGTCCACGGAGCGGTGCTTGTCGGCGGCAAAGTTGCGGATATCGACCGCCTCGCACGACCAGATGCCGTCCGCGAGCGCGCCGCCTGCAAGACTTGCGCCGAGCGGCCCGGGAAAAACTTCCGGGAAAATAGTGAGCACCGTCGCGCGCCAAGTCATGGCAACATCGTCATCACATTATCCGAGTGAGCCTTCCGGCGGATCGACGATGATGCGATTGCGTTCGACATCCACCGTCGGCACGAATCGATCGATGAATGGAATCATGAACGTCGCTCCGCCCCCCGCCGGCAAAATCTCCAGTAAATCGCCGGCGCCGAAGTTCCGGATCGCAGCCACAGTACCGAGCGTCGTTCCATCCTTGTTCTCGACATGCAGACCAACGAGGTCGGCCTGATAGAACGAGTTCGCGTCCTTCTGCTTCGGCAGGCGATCGCGCGGGATGAACAGTTCGATATTTGTGAGCCGCTCTGCGGCATTGCGATCAGCGACCCCATCGAAGCGGACGATCAGATGACCCTTCGCTTCGCGCACCGCCGCGATCTTGAATTGCCGCGCGCCCGCCTCGTCTTCCAGCGGCCCGAGCTTCCTTACGGCGAGCGGATCGTCGGCGTCCACGAACAACCGCACCTCGCCGCGAATGCCGTGCGCGGCGCCGATTTTCGCGACCCGGATCCGCTTGCCCGCAGCCAAGTTCGCACTCAGCTCGCGGCAGCTTCGCCTGCAGCGGGTGCAGCCGTGGGCGCGGCAGGCGCCGCAGCCGGAGCGGCGGGCGCCGCAGACTTGGCGGCGGCAGCAGCCTCTGCCTGCTTCTTCCGCTCCTCGCGCGGCACGGCGCGCTCAGGATTGTTGCGCGGCGCACGCTTGCGGATGCCCGCGGCGTCGAGGAAGCGGAGCACACGGTCGCTCGGCTGCGCGCCCTTGGACAGCCAATGCTTGGCGCGCTCGAGATCGAGCTTCACGCGCTCGCCGGAATCCTTCGGCAGCATCGGGTTGTAGGTGCCGATATTCTCGATGAATCGGCCATCGCGCGGATAGCGCGAGTCGGCGACGACGATCCGGAATTGCGGGCGCTTCTTCGCGCCCACGCGGGCAAGACGGATTTTCAGCGACATTCTGGTTCCTTCCTTCGGTTTGATTCAGTCGGTTGTTCGATTTGCTGCGAATAGAAAAACTATCCCCTCATCACCGGGCTTGACCCGTGATCCAGCCAACGCGTGCCGCGTGCCCTGGATGGCCGGGTCAAGCCCGGCCATGAGGGAGCTGCATGTGGAGGCGAAGTCTTCACTTCTTCTTCCCCAAATTCTTCGGCAGCCCGATCGGCGCGCCGCCGAGGCCGGGCAGCTTTCCGCCAAGGCCGGGCAACGGGCCCGGCGCGCCGGGGATATCGGGCAAGCCGCCGGGCGCACCGGGAAGGCCGCCCGGCATTTTGTCGGCGAGTTGCTTCAGCATTTCCGGGCTCGGCTGGCCGCCGCCCATGCCGAGCATTTGCCCGAGGCCGCCGAGCGCACCGCGCTTGCCCGAGCCCATGGCCTTCATCATGTCCGCCATCTGCCGGTGCATTTTCAGGAGCCGGTTGATCTCTTGCACTTCCGTGCCAGAACCAGCGGCGATGCGCCTCTTGCGCGATGCTTTCAGGACATCGGGACTGCGCCTCTCCTTCGGCGTCATCGAGTCGATGATCGCCTTCTGGCGCTTGAGTAATTTCTCGTCGAGGTTGGCCGACGCGATCTGATCCTTCATGCGCGCAACGCCGGGCAGCATCCCGAGCATGCCGCCGATCCCGCCAATCTTCTCCATCTGCGAAAGCTGCTCGCGCAGGTCCGAAAGGTCGAACGCGCCCTTGCGCATTTTCTCGGCGACGGCGCGCGCCTTCTCCGCGTCGATGTGCTCCGCCGCCTTCTCGACGAGCGCGACCACGTCGCCCATGCCGAGGATGCGGCCGGCAATCCGCGCCGGATCGAAATCTTCCAGTGCGTCGAGCTTTTCTCCGGTCCCGATGAGCTTGATCGGCTTGCCGGTGACCGCGCGCATGGAGAGCGCGGCCCCGCCGCGCCCGTCGCCGTCGGCGCGCGTGAGCACGATGCCGGTGAGCGCAAGCCGCGCGTCGAACGCCCGCGCCGTCGCCACCGCGTCCTGGCCCGTGAGCGCGTCGGCAACCAGCAGAATTTCATGCGGCCGCGTCGAGCTCTTGATCTCCGCAAGCTCGCCCATCAGCGCTTCATCGATCGTGGTTCGGCCCGCGGAGTCGAGGAGCACCACGTCATAGCCGCCGAATTCCCCCGCCTGCATCGCGCGCTTCGCGATCTGGCCCGCGGTCTGGCCCTCGACGATCGGCAGCACGTCGATGTCGATTTGCCTGCCGAGTACCGCGAGCTGCTCCATCGCCGCTGGCCGGCGCGTATCGAGCGAAGCCATCAGCACCTTGCGCTTCATGCGCTCGCTCACGCGCCGCGCGATCTTCGCCGCGGTCGTGGTCTTGCCCGAACCCTGCAGCCCGACCATCAGGATCGGCACGGGCGCCGGTGCATTGAGATCGATCGTCTGCGCGTCGGACCCGAGCACGGCCACGAGCTCGTCATGGACAATCTTGACCACCATCTGCCCAGGCGTGACCGAGCGGATCACGTCGACGCCGACCGCCCGCTCGCGCACGCGCTCGATGAAGCCGCGCGCGACTTCGAGCGCGACGTCGGCTTCGAGCAGCGCCTTGCGCACCTCGCGCAGCGCCTCCGCGACGTCGCCTTCCGAAAGCGCGCCGCGCTTCGTCAGGCGGTCGAGAATCTCGCCGAGCCGGTTTGTCAGATTGTCGAACATCGCGTGTTCGCCGGTTCCTCTACGCGCTCAATGCCGAACGCGCCCGAGGGCGCAATGCGCTGTCGGGCGGTGACCTCCGGGCTCTCTTGGGGGCTTTTTCAGCCTGGCCCGGGCGGCCGCGAGAAAATCTCGTCGGTCGTAATGGCGGCACAACTATGCCCCACTCTTCGGCTAGTCAAGCTTGGCGCCGGGTTGCCGCATTCACGCGCTGGTCACAAATTGACTGGATCATCCCACCGATCATCCCCAAATAGCTCCGCATGCCGCTCACCCGCCGCCGCCTGTTAACCCTTGTTCCCTTCGCCGGACTAGCCGCCGGCGCAGGCGCCTACGCCCATGCCGACCAGGCGCAATATTACGGCGGCCCCCTCTCCGACCATTTCGACGGCACTCGCTTTTTCGATCCGAACTTTGTGTCCAAGCGCGGCCCGTTCGATTTCTGGCGCTGGCAGTTCACGCGCGAGCAGGGCTACTGGCCCGCGCACGTGCCGAACTCATTCGCGGACCGTCCGCCGCAGCGCGTGACCGGCATGAACTTTCGCATCTCATTCGTCGGCCATGCGTCGATCCTGTTGCAAACGGGCGGACTCAATATCCTGCTCGATCCGGTCTGGTCGGAGCGCGCATCGCCCGTGAACTTCGCCGGACCGCGGCGCGTGAACGCGCCGGGCATCGCCTTCGACGACCTGCCGCCGATCGACGCCGTGCTCATCTCGCACAATCATTACGACCATCTCGACATGGTGACTTTGACGGCGCTCGCGACGCCGCACCGCCCGCGCGTGATCGTGCCGCTTGGCAATGAAATGATCATTCGCGGCAGCGACAGTTCGATCGCGGTCGAAGCGCACGATTGGAATCAGAAAGTCTGGCTCTCGCCCAACGTCGCCGTGACGCTCGCACCGATGCAGCACTGGTCGGCGCGCGGCATCACCGACCGCAATAAGGCGCTGTGGTCATCCTTCGTGATCGATACGCCAGCGGGGCGCATCTATTGCGTGGCCGACTCCGGCTACGGCACCGGCCTGCATTTCCGCACCGTACGCGAACGTCATGGTCCGTTCCGGTTCGCGATCCTGCCGATCGGCGCCTACGAGCCGCGCTGGTTCATGCGCGAGCACCACATGAACCCCGAAGAGGCCGTGCAGGCATTCCACGACTGCGGCGCCGAATTCGCGCTGGCGCACCATTACGGCACGTTCCAGATGGCCGACGATGGCTACGAGGCGCCCGGGCTCGCGCTCGAGGCCGCGCTGAAAGTCGCCGGCATCCCCGGCGAGCGATTCCGCAAGCTCAAGCCGGGCGAAGTGTGGGATTTGTAGCCTAGTCATTCCGGGGCGCCGCGAATCGGCGAGTGGGCTCGCTCGGCCGGAATGAGGTGGGAAGGGCGGGTGTTGCCGCGCCGACTCGCAAACCCCCGCCGCTTCGCCATATAAGACGCCCATGAGCGCGCTCGAAAACCGCCCCTTCGTGAAGATGAACGGACTCGGCAACGAGATCCTCGTGCTCGATCTGCGCGCGGACCCGGTGCTGGTGAAGCCCGAGGACGCGCGCGCGCTCGCGCGGCAGGGCGCCCTCCCCTTCGATCAGATCATGGTGCTCTATCCGCCGAAGACGCCCGGCACCGACGCCTTCGTGCGCATCTTCAATTCCGATGGCTCCGAGGTCGGCGCCTGCGGCAACGGCATGCGCTGCATCGCCTCCCTCGTCGCGCGCGAGAACGGCAAGCAGGTCGTCAATTTCGAAACGACCGCAGATCTTTCCTCATGCAAGATCGAGGAGAAGCCGAACACGGTCACCGTCGACATGGGCAAGCCGCGCTTCGCCTGGCAGGAAATCCCGCTCGCCGAGGAATTCCGCGATACGCGCCACATCGAGCTGCAAGTGGGGCCCATCGACAAGCCGGTGCTGCATTCGCCGTCGGCCGTGAACGTCGGCAACCCGCACGCGATCTTCTGGGTCGATGATGTAAACGCTTATGACCTCGCTCGCTTCGGACCGCTGCTCGAGAACCATCCGATCTTTCCCGAGCGCGCCAACGTCTCCGTCGCCCAAATCCGCGCGCGCGATCATCTCGTCGTGCGCACCTGGGAGCGCGGCGCGGGCCTGACGCGCGCCTGCGGCTCCGCCGCCTGTGCCGCCGCTGTCGCCGCTGTCCGCCTGAAGCAGGCCGACCGCAAGGTGCGCGTGACGCTGCCCGGCGGCGATCTCTTCATCGAATGGCGCGAACGCGACGACCACGTGCTGATGACCGGCCCGGTCGAGTTGGAGTTCGAGGGCAAGCTCGACGCGTCCATGTTCGCAGCGACCGCCGCGTAAGGGGCCGCGCGTGCGCGTCGAGGTCGTCACCTTCGGTTGCCGCCTGAATATCTCGGAATCGGAGCTCGTGCGCCGGCACGCCGAAGCCGCCGGGCTCGATGATACGATCATCGTCAATAGCTGCGCCGTGACCGGCGAAGCCGTTCGCCAAGCGCGCCAGACGATCCGCCGCCTGAAGCGCGAGCGTCCCGGCGCGCGCATCGTCGTCACCGGCTGCGCCGCCCAGACCGAGGCGGAAACCTTCGCGGAAATGGACGAGGTCGACCGTGTGCTCGGCAATCACGCGAAGCTCATGGCGGAGACGTGGGCCGGCGTGAGCCGCGCGCTCGATTTCGGGATCGGCGCGGACGAGAAAGTCGTCATCGACGACATCGATTCCGTGCGCGAAACCGCACTGCATCTGGTCGACGCTTATGACGGCCACGTGCGTGCATTCGTTCAGGTGCAGAACGGCTGCGACCACCGCTGCACCTTCTGCATCATCCCTTACGGCCGCGGTCCCTCTCGCTCCGTGGCCATGGGCGAAGTCATCGCTCAGGTGCGCCGCCTCGTAGAGAACGGTTATCGCGAAATGGTGCTCACCGGCGTGGACCTTACCGCCTGGGGTGCGGACCTGCCGGGAAGGCCGCGCCTTGGCGCGCTCGTGCGCGCGATTCTGCGCCATGTGCCCGAGCTTCCGCGCCTCCGCGTCTCATCGATCGATCCGGTGGAGGTCGACGCCGATTTCATGCATGCGCTTGCCGAGGAAGAGCGCCTCATGCCGCATCTGCATCTCTCTTTGCAGGCGGGCGACGACCTCATCCTGAAGCGCATGAAGCGCCGCCACTCGCGTGCCGACGCGATCGGGTTCTGCCAGGAAGCGCGCAGGCTCCGCCCCGATATCGTGTTCGGCGCGGACCTGATCGCGGGCTTCCCGACCGAGACCGAAGCGCAGTGCCGCAATTCGCTTGCGCTCGCCGACGATTGCGGTCTCACTTTCCTACATGTATTTCCGTTTTCGCCGCGCAAGGGAACGCCCGCGGCGCGCATGCCGCTCCTGTCGCGCGCGACCGTGAAGGAGCGCGCGCGTCGCCTGCGCGAACAGGGCGAGACCGCATTGCGCCGCCATTTCGCCGCCGAGATCGGCCGCCGCCGCCGCGTGCTTGCGGAAGGCACAGGCCACGAGGGCCACAGCGAGCAATTCACCCGCGTTGCACTGACGCGGGCCGCGCCGCGCGGTGCGATTCTCGACGTCATGATTTCCGGCCACGACGGCCGGCGGCTGCTCGCAGCATGAGTGAGAAACCCGGCGTCTGGCGGCGCATCGCGAGCGGGCTCTCCCGCAGCGCGTCGAAGCTCGGCGACGGCATCGCCAATCTCTCGCGCAAGAAGCTCGATGCGACGACGCTCGAATCGCTTGAAGATTTGCTCGTCGAATCCGATCTCGGCGTCGAGACTGCGGCGAAGATCGTCGCAGCGATCGGCAGGACGCGCCACGACAGCGAGCTCTCCGGCGACGAAATCAAGAGGCTGCTCGCTGCGGAAATCGAGAACGTGCTGGCACCCGTCGCGAAGCCGCTGGAGATCGACCCCGCTCGCAAACCCTTCGTGATTCTCGTCGCCGGCGTGAACGGCTCCGGCAAGACCACGACCATCGGCAAGCTCGCCGCCCGCTTCGCGGCGGATGGCAAGAAGGTTGTCCTCGCGGCCGCGGACACATTCCGCGCCGCCGCCATCGATCAGCTCGCAAAATGGGGCGAGCGCACGGGCGCCACCGTCATCGCCCGCGAACAGGGCGCCGATCCCGCTGGCGTCGCCTATGAAGCCGTCGAGCGCACCCGCGCCGAGCACGCCGACATTCTCCTCATCGACACCGCCGGCCGCCTGCAGAACAAGGCGGCGCTCATGGCCGAGCTCGAGAAAATCCTGCGCGTCGTGAGGAAGCTCGACGCCACGGCCCCCCACGCCGTGCTGCTCGTGCTCGATGCCACCGTCGGCCAGAACGCACTTCTCCAGGTCCAGGCCTTTGCCAAGGTCGCCGGCGTCAGCGGCCTTGTGATGACCAAGCTCGACGGCACCGCGAAAGGCGGAATTCTGGTGGCGGTCGCCGCGCGCTTCGGCCTGCCCGTGCATTTCATCGGCGTCGGCGAAGGCGTCGACGACCTCGCCCCCTTCGCGCCGGGCGATTTCGCCTGTGCGCTCGTGGGGCTTGAACCTTTTTCTCCCTCCCCCTGAAAGGGGGGAGGGTCGCCGAGCGAAGCGAGGCGGCGTGGGGGTCGCTGCCGTCGATGCAATGACCCCACACCCGGCTCGCCGCTTCGCGGCTCGCCACCTCCCCCTTGCGGGGAGGGATGAAGATTACGACGACCGCTTGATTGAATTTTACGAACCGAGCACAAGGACGTCATGACCGCACCCGCCGGAACGAAACCCGCCGAGTTCAATCCCTGGCTCAAGTTCGCGCTCGACCTCGGGCCGCTGCTACTGTTCTTTTTCGTCAATTCGCGCTGGGGCATTTTTGCCGCGACCGGCGCCTTCATGGCGGCGACGCTCGTTTCGATCGCCCTCACTTACGCGCTCGCGCGCCGCATTCCCATGATGCCGCTCGTTTCCGCAGTCATCGTGCTGGTGTTCGGCGGCCTCACGCTCTATTTGCAGGACGAAACCTTCATCAAGCTGAAGCCAACGATCATCTACGCGCTGTTTGCCGCGGTTCTGCTCGGCGGCGTGGTCTTGGGCCGCTCGCCGCTCGCGCTCGTGCTCGACAGTGTCTTCCAGCTCGACGAGGAAGGCTGGCGCAAGCTCACGCTGCGCTGGGGAATTTTCTTTCTCGTGATGGCGGTCCTGAACGAGATCATCTGGCGCTCGGTCTCGACGGATGCCTGGGTTGCCTTCAAGACCTTCGGCTTCCTGCCGATCACGGTCCTGTTCGCGCTGGCGCAGACGCCGCTCATCATGCAGCACAATACCGACAAGCAGAACGCATAAGCCGGCTCAGCCGGCGAGCGCCTTCTCGATCTCGCTCCTGAATCGCTCGAAGCCGCGCTCGTTGATCGGGCCGATCTGCTTGTAGGCGATCTTGCCGTCGCGACCGACGATGTAGGTCTCCGGCACTCCATAGACGCCCCAATCGATCGCCGCGCGCCCGTTCGCGTCGACGCCAACCACCGCGAACGGATTGCCGAAGGCACCGAGAAAGCGCCGCGCGTTTTCCGTCGCGTCCTTGTAATTGATGCCGACGACTTGAATGCGTTTGTCCGCAGCGAGCTTCGTGAGAAACGGATGCTCCTCGCGGCACGGCGCGCACCACGACGCCCAGACATTGACGACGGTCACTCGCCCCGCGAACGCCTTGGGATCGAGACCCGGCACCGGCGCGCCATCCTGCACGAGGCCTTCGAGCGGCGGCAGCGTGAGCATAGGCGCGGCCTTGCCGATCAGCGCCGACGGCAGCCGCGAGGGATCGCCGGCGCCGAGCCGGTACAGAAGGAGCGCGAGCAGCGCCACGAAAATCGCAAGCGGCAGCGCCACGAGCCACCACCGGCGCGGCGCGTACGTTTCCGACTTGGTCAATGCGTATCCTCCGCGGCCGCCCGCGCCGAGCGGCGCGTGATGCCTTGCGCTTCGAGTGCGGCGATCGCCTGCCGCTGCGCGCGGTGATCGAGCAAGACCCACAGCACGAGCGCACCGAGAACGATGAAAGCCGCGCCGTAAGCCGCGAGGATGAATCCCGCGTGCGCGCCGAAATCCATCAGCGCGCCTCAGCCGCCGCGAGCAACCGCAGCGTGCGCACGCGCCGGCGTAAAATTTCGTTGCGCATGGCGGCAAGCTGCAGCGCGAGAAACAGCGCCGCGAAGCCCGCCGCCGTCAACAGAAGCGGCGTCAGGATCGCCGGATGAATCGTCGGGCCGTCGAGCCGGAACACGGACGCCGGCTGGTGCAGCGTGTTCCACCAATCGACCGAGAATTTCACGATCGGCACATTGATAAAGCCGACGAGCGTGAGGATCGCGACCGCACGCGCTGCCTGACCCGGCTCCTCGATCGCACGCCACAACGCAAGAATTCCGAGATAGAGGAGAAACAACACGAGCATCGACGTGAGCCGCGCGTCCCATACCCAGTACGCGCCCCACATGGGCCGGCCCCACAGCGCGCCGGTGATCAGGCAAAGCAGACAGAACGCGGCGCCGATCGGCGCAGCGGCCTTCGCCGCGACGTCCGCCAGCGGATGCCGCCACACTAGCGTTCCCAATGCAGCGATCGCCATCAGCGTGTAAATGCCCAGCGCGAGCCACGCCGACGGCACGTGCACGTACATGATCCGCACCGTCTCGCCCTGCTGGTAGTCGGCCGGCGCACGGAAGCCGAGCGCGAAGCCGATCACGAGCAACGCCGCCGCAAGCGCGGCAAGCGCGGGCACCAGCACGCGCACGAGCGCGAGAAACCTCTGCGGATTGGCCAGATCGAGCAAC
This sequence comes from Xanthobacteraceae bacterium, assembly GCA_040901465.1. Classification (GTDB taxonomy): domain Bacteria; phylum Pseudomonadota; class Alphaproteobacteria; order Rhizobiales; family Xanthobacteraceae; genus JAUSIF01. The sequence continues at coordinate 7,514 of JBBDYN010000013.1, read as the reverse complement.
GCCATGGCGCGGGTTCTAATCCCGCCGCCTCGGCCCGGCAATGCGGTCAGATGTCGGAGCCGTGCAGGCGCGCGAAGCGAGCGTGCGGCCTCTGCACCTCGCCGATGACAACTTCGTGTTCAGCGCGGTTTGCGGCCGAGAAGATAGACGTCCCAAATCACCGCTTCCTCGCCGCCGCGCAGGAAGCCGTTGTGCTGGTGCCGTGACTCGACGGTGACGAGCTGACCGACGCGGCCGACCTTGATCGTACGTGTGGAGCCGTAGCGGTGAACTTCCGCGGCGCCGACCGGCTCGCCGTTGACCTTCACGATCAGCTCCGAGCGGCGCGACGGCCCAACCTGATCGTGCGCGTAGAGCTGTACGGCGGAAATATACGCAGGCTGATCGAGCTTGATCGCGTAAGCGGGCTGCGCAACGCATCCACCTGTCTCGATCTTGCAGTGCCCCTCGCAGCCGACGCCGCCGATGCAGGCTTTGTGCCCGACGTCCTCGAAAATGATGCCGGGCTTTGCTGGAAGTGCGGCGAGCTTCGCTTTCGTCGGCGCCGCCGGCACGCCGCCCGACGCACCGGCTGCGGCCGAAGCGGCGACTGCGGCAGTCTCCCCGGCCGGCGCGGGAGCGGCCGAGGGTTCAGCGACTGCCGCAGCGATTTTGCTATTGATCGGCACGAATGGAGCGGGCGCCACTGCCAGCGGAATTTCCTCCGGCTCGGAATTGCTCGCCGCCGCAGGCTCGACCCTCGATGCGTCCTTCGATGTTGCCGGCGTCTGGTCGATCGCAGCTTCCGCTGAATAGCTGGTGCGGATCTCCGTCCAACGTTGCTGCAACTCCGCCAACAGATCGGCCGGCTGCGTCCGCAATTCGATGGAGGCCGCTGTTGCCAGCGCGGTCAGACTCATCGCCAACACGAGATTGAACGTTTGATTTGCTGAGGACACGGAGAACATTGCCCCACTCCTACTCGCTACAAGGCGCCCCCACGCCGGAGCCGAACCTTCAAGCGCAATAAGGCCTGTGCGGGGCGCACTTCAGTCGCGAATCTGACGAATTGCGGCAGCGGCGGCGATGGGTCCGAGCACGAATGTGGCGAGAGAAAGCGCGGCGATCAGTTTGAACGGCGTGCCGAACGGCACGAGGCCGCCAATGGCAGCGTTTGTCGCCGCCACGCCGAAGATCAGGATCGGAACGGCAAGCGGCAAGATCAGGACCGCAACAAGAAGCCCGCCGCGCGGCAACGCGACGGCAAGCGCCGCGCCGACGAGACCAAAAAAAGTGAGCGCCGGCGTTCCGACGAGAAGCGTGAGCGCCACCGCACCGAGCGCCTTAGCGTCGAGCCCGAGTAGCAACCCAAGCAGCGGTGCCGCGATCGCAAGCGGCAGACCGGTCGCGACCCAGTGCGCGGCGCCCTTGGCTGCGGCGATCAATTCGAACGGCACCGGCGCGAGCAACAATTGATCGAGGCTGCCGTCTTCGTGGTCTGCCGAAAAAATCCGGTCGAGACCAAGGAGCGACGCAAGCAGCGCGCCGATCCAGAGGATCGCCGGGCCGATGCGCGTGAGCAGCGGCAGATCCGGGCCGATGGCGAACGGCACGACCGTCACGATCGCGAGGAAGAACACGACGCCGATGCCCGCGCCACCGCCGGCGCGGAAGGCAATCGCCAGATCGCGCGCGAACACCGCCCGCAAGGCTTCGATCATGCCGCGCCTCCGCCGAGACGAAGTTCGCGTACCCGCGCAAATTTTAGTGGCGCGTGTGTCGCGGCGACAACCAACCCGCCACCGCTCAGGTGTTCGTTCGCGAGCGCCAAGAGCGTCTCCTGGCCTTCCGCATCGAGCGCGGAGGTGGGCTCATCGAGCAGCCAGAGCGGACGCCGCGCTACGAGCAGCCGCGCAAGCGCGAGCCGCCGCCGCTGGCCCGCCGAAAGCATGCGCGCAGGAATGCTCGCGAGTCGTTGCAGGCCAAACCGGGCAAGTGCGGCGTCCGCGTGCGCTCGCCCGCCGCCAAACAGCGACCGCGCGAAGGCGAGGTTTTCCGCGGCGCTGAGGGCGCCCTTCACCGCGTCAAGATGGCCGACAAAATGCGCCGCCGACCCGATGGAAGGCTCCGCATCGCCCCCTTCCAGCACGATCCGCCCCTGCGCTGGCCGCAGGAACCCCGCGATCAGGCGCAGGAGCGAGGATTTGCCGGCGCCGTTCGGCCCTGTGACGAGCAGCGCTTCCCCGGCCCCGACCGTGAAGCCGAGGCCCCGGAATAGGCTCCGCTCGCCCCGGACACAGGCCAAATCCTCCACCAAGAGCCGCACCAGGCCTCCTCCCCCAACCGCCCGCCGTGACCGCGGTTTTGATTCCCTCTATAAACTGCGAAATCGCGTACCGCGCCGGCTGAGTCGCATGGCTGAAGCGGTCTAAGTCCTTCAGCGACCTTTGGGAATCAAGCCCGTGACCTCGCTCGACAGCTACAAGTCCCGCAAGACGCTCCAGGTCGGCTCCAAGAGCTACCAATATTACAGCCTAAAGGCCGCCGAGGAGCGCGGCCTCAAGGGGGCCTCGAAACTCCCCTTTTCGCTCAAGGTCTTGCTGGAGAACCTGATCCGCCACGAGGACGGGCGCACAGTCAGCAAGCAGGACATCAAGGCCACGGTCGACTGGCTGAACAAGCGCCGCAGCGACCGCGAGATCGCGTTCCGGCCTGCCCGCGTGCTGATGCAGGATTTCACCGGGGTGCCGGCCGTCGTCGACCTCGCCGCCATGCGCGACGCGATGAAAATGCTCGGCGGCGACCCGAACAAGATCAATCCGCTGGTCCCGGTCGATCTTGTGATCGACCACTCGGTGATCGTGGATTTCTTCGGCGCCGGCAGCGCCTTCAAGCGCAACGTCGACATGGAATACAAGCGCAACGGCGAGCGCTACCGCTTTCTCAAGTGGGGCCAGGCCGCTTTCGACAATTTCCGCGTGGTGCCGCCCGGCACCGGCATCTGCCACCAGGTCAATCTCGAATATCTGTCGCGCACGGTCTGGACCAAGACCGAGAACACGAAATCCGGTACCGTCGAGTTCGCCTTCCCCGACACGCTCGTCGGCACCGATAGCCACACCACCATGGTGAACGGCCTCTCGGTGCTCGGCTGGGGCGTCGGCGGCATCGAAGCCGAAGCCGCGATGCTCGGTCAGCCGATCTCGATGCTCATTCCCGAAGTGGTCGGCTTCCGCTTCACCGGCAAGCTGCGTGAAGGCGTCACCGCGACCGACCTCGTGCTCACCGTCACCGAGCTGCTGCGCAAGCACGGCGCAGTCGGAAAGTTCGTGGAATTTTTCGGCACCGGCGTCGGCTCGCTCTCGCTCGAGGATCGCGCGACGATCGGCAACATGGCGCCGGAATATGGCGCCACCTGCGGCTTCTTCCCGGTCGACGACGAAACGCTGCGCTATCTCTCCGACACTGGCCGCCCGCAGGATCAGGTCGATCTCGTCGCCGCCTACGCAAAGGCGCAGGGCCTCTTTCGTACGGCGGCGACGCCCGATCCGGTATTCACCGACATGCTCTCGCTCGATCTGAAGGACGTGGAGCCATCGCTCGCCGGCCCCAAGCGCCCGCAGGATCGCGTGCCCCTTTCCGGCGTGAAGGCCGGCTTCGCCGAAGCCATGGACAAGGAATTCCGCAAGAGCGCGGAACTCACCAAGCGCTTCAAGGTGAAGGGCAAGAAATTCGATCTCGGCCACGGCGACGCTGTGATCGCCGCCATCACCTCCTGCACCAACACCTCGAACCCGAGCGTGATGATCGGCGCCGGCCTCCTCGCCCGCAAGGCGCGCCAGAAAGGCCTCAAAGTGAAGCCTTGGGTGAAAACTTCGCTCGCGCCCGGCTCCCAGGTCGTCGGCGAGTACCTGAAGAAATCCGGCCTGCAGAAGGATCTCGACGCGCTCGGCTTCAACCTCGTCGGCTTCGGCTGCACGACCTGCATCGGCAATTCCGGACCGCTGCCTGAAGCCATCTCGAAGGCGGTCCAGGGGAACGACGTCGTTGCTGCAGCTGTGCTCTCGGGCAATCGCAATTTCGAGGGCCGCGTCAACCCCGACGTGCGTGCGAACTATCTCGCCTCGCCCCCGCTCGTCGTCGCCTACGCGCTCGCCGGCTCCGTGCAGGTCGATCTCGCGAACGAGCCGATCGGAAAGAGCGCGAACGGCCGCAAGGTTTTTCTCAAGGACATCTGGCCGACCTCGAAAGAGATCGCGACCTTCGTCCGCAAGTCGCTCTCGAAGAAAATCTTCCAGAAGAAATACGCCGACGTATTCAAGGGCGACGCACACTGGCGCAAGATCCGGGTGCCGAAGGGCGACACCTACGCCTGGGATCCGAAGTCGACCTACGTGCAAAACCCGCCCTATTTCGTCCGCATGGGCAAGCACCCCGAAGCGATCTCCGACGTCATCAACGCGCGCATCCTCGGGCTATTCCTGGATTCGATCACGACCGACCATATTTCGCCCGCGGGATCGATCAAGGCGAACTCGCCCGCCGGCAAGTATCTCGTCGACCACGGCGTGAAAGTGGTCGACTTCAACCAGTACGGCACGCGCCGTGGCAACCACGAAGTCATGATGCGCGGCACCTTCGCCAATATCCGCATCAAGAATCAGATGGTGCTGGGCGTCGAAGGCGGCGTGACCGTGCACTTTCCGTCCGGCGAGCGCCTTTCGATCTACGACGCCGCCATACGCTACAAGACCGAGCGCGTGCCACTCGTTGTCTTCGCCGGCAAAGAATACGGCACCGGGTCCTCGCGCGATTGGGCCGCCAAGGGCACGAAGCTCCTCGGCGTGCGCGCCGTGATCGCGCAGAGCTTCGAGCGCATTCACCGCTCGAATCTCGTCGGCATGGGCCTCGTGCCGCTGACCTTCGAGGACGGCACCTCGTGGCAAACGCTCGGGCTTAAGGGCAATGAAACGGTGACGATCCGGGGATTGTCGGGTGCGCTAAAGCCGCGCCAGACGCTCGTCGCCGAGATCACGTTTGCTGACGGCAGCGTGAAGAAGGTTCCGTTAACGTGCCGCATCGAGACGGTCGACGAACTCGATTACTTCAAGAACGGCGGCATTTTGCCCTACGTGTTGCGCCATCTTGCGGCCTGAACTTGCGGCCCCGGAAGCCGAGCCCTCACCCCGAATTGACTTGGCGGTAAGGGTTCGCTCGCTCTAATCGTTTCTGGTCCCGCCGGAGCGCCGCATGCGGTTTCGTCTTGGCTCGTTTTGCCTGCTCGCCGCCTTCGCCCTCCCGGGCGGGCCGGCTGTTGCGGGCGACGTCAAGGCGGTGGTCGAACTCTTTACCAGCCAGGGATGCTCGTCCTGTCCGCGCGCCGACAAGCTGCTCGGCGAGCTCGCGGGCGACGCACGCCTGATCGCCCTCAGCCTCTCGGTCGATTACTGGGATTATCTCGGCTGGCGCGACACGCTCGCGCTTCACTCTCACTCAATGCGCCAGAAGGGCTACGCCAATCAACGTGGCGACCGGCAGGTCTACACGCCGCAAGTCGTGATCAACGGCACGGCCGAGACGATCGGCAGCGACCGCTACGCGATCGACCGCGTCGTGGGAAGCGTCGACGCCAAGAGCAAGCTTTCCATTTCGGTGGCACTCAAACGCAATGGGAACAACATCGAAATCGAAGTCGGCGCCGGCGATGGACCCGACGCCTCCGTCTGGATCATTCCCATCACGAACAAGGCGCCGGTCACGATCGACCGCGGCGAGAACCGCGGCAAGACGATCACCTACCATAACGTCGTGCGCAGCTGGACGCGCGTCGGCGAGTGGAAGGGCGCGGCCATGCGCTCGACGCTTGCGATCGCCGATCTCGCCCAGTCGGGCGCCGATGCGGCGGCCGTGCTCGTGCAATCGGGCTCCGTCGAAGCGCCTGGTCCAATCCGCGGCGCGGCGCTGATCGCGCTCCGCTGAATCAAGGCTCCCTCCACTCCCCGCGCAAAAAAAAACGGGCCGGTGAAAACCGGCCCGAAAAGCATTTGGGGATTGAACCGTACGCGGAATTATAGGGTCGGCCCACGGAAGCCCCGGGGGGCTGGGGGGCTGGGATAAACCGGCGCTTCGCGCAGGCCGACCCGGAGGCTACGAGCCGATAAATTCCTCGACCGCTTTGGCGCGGCGGGGGCTGAAATCGGGCGACATTATGATTTTTCTAACGTCCCCGTGAGAGCGGAACCGCGCGTCAAACGGGCAAGACTTCAGGGGCTTGCTCCGTGCCCGGAGCGGCGCGATCATGACACGCTGACGACGATCCGCGATTCACGGGAGGCGCCATGAGCGATGTCGATCCGATAGCTTTCCCGGGGGGCGGAGCGCGCGACAAGCGCCCCCAACCCCCCGGCCTCCGAACCACCTTTGAACGGCGCGAGCTGGACAGAATTCTCGATCTTTATGGCCGCAAGGTCGCCGCCGGCGAATGGCGCGACTACGCGATCCAGTTCCTCAAGGACCGGGCGGTGTTCGCGGTCTTCCGCCGCGCCGCCGAAATGCCCCTTTACCGCATTGTCAAGGATCCGGGCCTGGCCCGCCGCCAGGGTGCCTACGCGGTGGTCGCTGCCTCGGGCCGCATCTTGAAGCGCAGTCACGATCTCGAGCGCGTGCTGCGCGTGATCGATCCGGCGCTGCGTATCGTGAACTGAGCGAGGCGCAAGCCGAAAAGCAAAGGCCCCGGCGATGAGCCGGGGCCTTGTCGTCTTTGGCTGACGTGCCGCCTGTTACTCGCGATTGCCGAACAGATGCAGCAGCAGCATGAAGAGATTGAGGAAATCGAGATAGAGCCGCAACGCGCCCATCACGGCCTTGCGGCCGGCGGTGGTTTCATCGTCGCCCGCGAAATACATCTCCTTGATCTGCTGCGTGTCATAGGCGGTGAGGCCCGAGAACACGAGCACGCCCGCGACCGACGCGATCCACTGCAGCATCGACGAGGCGAGCCAGATGTTGACGACGAACGCGATGATGATCCCGATCAAGCCCATGAACAGGAACGTGCGCAGGGGTGAAAGATCGGTCTTCGTCGTGTAGCCGTAGAGGCTCAACCCGCCGAAGGCAGCCGCGGTGATGAAGAAAACGCGCGTGATGCTCTGCCCCGTGAACACGAGGAAGATCACCGAGAGCGACAAGCCGACGAGCGCGGCATAGATCCAGAACAGAGACTGCGCCGCGCCGACGCTCAGCCGGTCGATGCGGAAGCTGAGGAAGAATACGAGCGCGAGCGGCGCGAAGATCACGACCCACTTGAGCGGACTGGCATAAAGCAGTTGCCCGATTTCCGTGAGCGTGCGCGCGCCGGTTGCCGGATCGACCTGCACGGCGACCATGAAGGCGCCGAGCGCAAGCGCGCCGGTAATTGCCAGACCGAGGGCCATGTAATTGTAGACCCGCAGCATGTAGGCCCGCAGGCCCGCGTCCACCGCGACCCGGTCGCGTGCGACGGTCGTGCCGTAACGGGCAGCCGGATTGGGGTTGTA
>JBBDYN010000012.1:180781-186193 GCA_040901465.1 Xanthobacteraceae bacterium | reverse complement strand
CGGCGCGCCGCCCCACGGCGGCATCGCGCCCGGCATCGACCGCATCGTCATGCTGCTATGCGGCGAAGAGAACCTGCGCGAGGTGGTGCTGTTCCCGATGAACCAGCGCGCCGAAGACCTGCTTATGGGCGCGCCTTCAGAAGTTTCGCCCAAGCAATTGCGTGAATTGCACATTCGCGTTGTGCCGCCGGACAAGTAGCCGTGCGCGCATGCCGCGCGTCGGCCGGAAGTTCACCGCCCGGTTCCATCGCTTAACGCATCCTTAAGCCAGGTTGCATCAGAGTGAGTGCGGGACCCGATTGGGACGGGAACGTGCGCATTTCCGGACATTGGCTGACCGTGATCGTCGTGGGCGGAGTTTTGCTCGCGGCCGCGACGCTGTTTGCCCTCGACCGTGCGCTCATCGCATACACGGAGAGCCAAGCGCGCGCGCGGCTCGCGGCGCTCGCTCACAGCTCATTGGGCTTGACCGAGACGCGTCTCGAGCATGCGACGACCGTCCTGGTCGACCTTGCCGCTGCGGGGGTCGAAGACTGCGGAGCCAAGTCGCTCGCGGCCATGCGCCTTGCCGTATTCAGCAACACGTCCGTGAAGGGCATCTCGATTCTTGACGACCAGGGCCGCGCGCTTTGCACCCACGTCGGCGCGTTGCTTGATACCTACGCCGTCTCCCGCGAGTATCCGCTGACCGGCCAGCGGCTGACCGTGGCTGCCGCGCGCTTTCGCGATCTCAATGAGCGTGCGCTCAGGCTTCGTCTGGAGCGGCCGGGCGGGCGCTCACTGTCCGCCCTGATTGCCGTTGACGCGCTCCTGCCCGACGTCGATTTGGAGGAGGGGGTCGGCGGCAAGCGCCTGCGGCTCATGTTCGAGAATGGCGAAATGATCGTCGCGCGTCCCGCGGGCGACGAAGGGCTTGGGCTCGACGATGGGCGCTCCCTCGTCGCGCGCCAGGTTTCGGAACGCTATCCGATCGTGATTGTCGCCGAGCACAGCCGCAGTGCGCTTGCGAGCGAATACCGCGATCTGCAGTTCATCGCCCGCTTTGCGGCCCTTGCGCTCATGGCGTTCGGGTTCGGCCTATTCTGGCTCTCGACCCGCCGCAATCACGACGATCCGGTCGAGGAACTGCGGCGCGCAATTCGGGCGGGCGAGATCGTCCCTTTTTATCAGCCGACCGTGGATACCAAGAACGGGCGCGTGCGCGGCGCCGAAGTGCTGGCGCGCTGGCGCAAACCGGACGGCACCGTCATTTCACCGGCGCATTTCATTCCGCTGGCCGAGCAGTCGGGTCTCATTTTCGAGTTGACCAGGGTGTTGATGCGGCGCGCCCGCGACGAGGTGGGAGCGAGCTACCGCGAGCGGCCGCGGCTGCGGCTCAGCTTCAATCTGTTCGCCGGGCACCTCGCCGACGCGAAGGTGGTTGACGACGTAAAGCAGATATTCGGCGGCTCGCCGATTTCCACCGATCAACTCGTGCTGGAAGTGACCGAACGCGCGCCGCTTCCCGATCTCGGCGAGGCGCGGCGCGTAATCGAAATGCTCCAGAAACTCCGCATCAAGGTCGCGATCGACGACGTGGGGACCGGCCACGGCGGCCTCTCCTATCTGATGAAGCTCGGCGTCGACATCATCAAGATCGACAAGATGTTCATCGATGCCATCGGCACCGAACGCTACTCGCAGACGATCATCGAGACGCTCGTGGAGCTTGGCCGCACCATGAACATGGAAGTGATCGCGGAAGGGGTCGAGAGCTTCGAGCAGGTGGAGTACCTGCGCCTCAAGGGCGTGAACGAGGCCCAGGGCTATGTGTTCGCGCCGCCCTTGCCCGGGAGTTCGTACCTGGCGCTGGTCGGGGCGATGGAGCGCCCGAAGCTGAGCGTGGTCCCTGAACTCCTGGCGCAGGCGGGCGCCGCGTAAGGCTCCCACGCCGGTAACGAATTCTTTCCTCGACCGGATTCTGACGTTGAGGCCCGTCAATCAACCGCTTCATCGGACCCAGTTTTTTCCTCGGAACGCACGCCAGGAAATTGCATGGGCGCCAAAAATGGAGGAGGCGGCCTTTCAGCCGCCCCAAGTTTGTACGCTACGCCGGGAGGAGGAATTTGGAGGCTCCGGAACCGAGTCGTCCTTGCAGCCTCCGATCAGTGCAACCAGCAAAACGAATCACCGTTCGTATGCACTATAACATTGCGATGACGGGTATAGGCTATTTTTCAGGCTTGCCCACATAAGCTGCAATTCAAACAATCTTTCCGAATCTGACCGGTCATCACGCCTGAGCGGACGGCGCTACCACCGCATGTTTCAGCCCGGCTGCGTCGAGCGCCCGCTGGACGCGGCCCGAGGCTTTGGCCGTCTCGATGAATGCGGTCACGAGCGTAAGCGCGTTCGGCCGGCCCTTGGGCACCGCCCCGGCCACGCCGGCCGCATGGAACCGGCCCTCCAGCATGCGGCTCCCGGGCAGTTTCTCCGCCAGGACCGCGAGCGCGTCGCGCGAGAGCGCCATGGCTTCCACCTGACGGGAGCGTAGCTGCGCAAAGGCTTCGTCGACCGTTGCGGCGTAAACGAGCGCTGCGTGTTTCACTGTGCGTGCGGCGCTGCGTGCAGTGGCCGTGTTGTCGATCGCGACGATGCGCAGGCCCGTCCGATCGATTTCTTCCATAGTCTGCACCCGACAGCCCGGCGCGACGAGATATGTGCTCTCCACGAGCACATAGGGCGGACTGAAGTCGACCCGCTTCGCGCGCTCGGCATCGGCCGGCATGAAGGTGACGTCCCATTCGCCGTTGTCGGCGCGGTCGGTGATCTCGCCGGAATTCGGGTATTGGACGAATGCCAGCGGCAGGCCGAGCGCGGCCGCGAGTTCGCTCCCGAGCGTCACGGTCACGCCGCGCGGCGCGCCGCTCGTCGGATCCGCGGTCGCGAAGAACGGGGAGGGTGCCGGGGAAAGCGCGATCGCGACGCGCAAAATTCCGCTCGGCGCGAGTTCACGCAATTCTGCATCCGGCACGGAATTGAACGTCATCATTTCTGCCCTCGCGCCGAGCGCGAAAATGCATCGCAATTCATCGCCACTTCCTTAAGCAACTGGAGGCGCTCGTGCCAGCCATGCGTTCGCATCAGGACACGCCGCGCAGCCGTGCCGTCATTGCAGGAGCCGAAAAATTTTCTTGCGTGCCGCGACTCTAGGCGCGCGACTGTGGCGCAAGTTCCCCATTTTCGACCTAGGATCGCCACCGATTGCTGGTGGTCTCTTTCCATGGGGGCGATTGCTCTTCGTAACCGAGGAGAATCTTCCATGTGTGACTATAGCCTTCACGGCGTCGCGTCCCGGCCGGCCAAGGTCGGCGACCGGCTCGTATCCACACGCTTCCCGACATCGTTCACGCGCGGCTTTGCGCCGGTCGAGTCGCGCGACATCGCCATATGCCTCGCGCCCGGCACCGAGATCGCGTTCGACCGCGCGGTGGAAATCGATGCCGGCTTCGGCTTCCTGCCGAACAAGCGGATCGCCGAATGCGTGGCGCGTTTCCGCCAGGTCAATCCTGAGCGGGCGAACCTGCATCACGACGCGCTGGAATTTCCCGACGGTCAGGTCGTGCTGCTGACGCGCCTCGCCGAGGGCCAGGCAGCGACCGTCTTGCAGCTTCCGGCTTCGCCCAGGCGCACGCACGCGCACGAAGAGGAGCGCTCGTCCGACGAGATTGCGGCGTAACGCATTTGTTGTCATGGCCGGGGATTCGCCCGGCCATGACCGGAGGGGCGCGCCGCCTAGTCGGCCCTTAGCTCCTTGGCGATCGCCTCCCGCGCGCAAACTCGGCGATGGAACCAACCGGCGCTTTGCTGGTTGCCAGATCGCCCGGCGCCCCCGCGGCATCGGATTTGCGTCGGCCGGATTGCAACATCGGGAGACCGTTGCAATGCAGGGACTGATCTTGCTCGCAATTCTCGTGCTGCCGCCGTTCGCCGGCAGCTTTGCCGTCACACGCCTTGAGGGGCCTGTCGGATTCTGCATCGCGCTCGCCGCCTCGCTCGTGCTGATGCGCGAGGCGGTGCTCATCTGCATGATTTTGATGCGGCGCTGGCAATTATTCGGGCGCGACCTGTTTCTCATCGAGGAGAACGGGCGCCACCGCTGGGTGGACGCATTCGAGCTGAAAGCGATTCGCATCCCCTGCAAGATACGTCGCCGCGAATTCCGGCCGTATTTCCTCGACCATCACCGCCGCGACTCTTGAATAAATGCGCCAAGGGGCGGCACGAGGCCGCCCCCTGATGCGATAGAATTGCCGTCAGAACTCAGTGTTCGTTCGTGCCGAGCAGCAGTTCGTTACGACGCTCTTGCAGCTGCACGTTCGGGTCGGGATCGAAGGCATACATCTGCGTGCCGATCGGCGCGTTGTAGGCGTAGCCGAACGGGCCGATAGCCGGCGCCTGCACGTAAGCACGCGCAACGGGCTGCGGCGCGTACACGTATTGCGCCATCGCCGGGGTCGCCATGGTGGCGGCAAGCGCGGCCGCAATCGCTAGCTTTTTCATATCGCATCTCCTTCTTGTTCGTCCGTACGACCACGCCGGGAGGAACGGGCGCGGCCTTGGCGCGGACACAGGTCAACGAGTGCGACGCGAGATGGTTCGCACGCGCGGCGCTCCAATGTGACGCAGGGACGATCAAGCGTCGTTGATGGAACCGGAACCGCGTTTATTGCGGAACGCAGACGTACGGAACAACGTTTACCTGCGTCCCCATCAACAACTCGGAGGATGGAACCATGCGTAGATTCCTGTTCACTGCTGTGGCCGCGACGGCGCTTGCGATTGCGCCGACCGTTGCGAGCGCGCAGGCGACTACCGCGACGGGTGTCGCGGTCGGCGCCGGAACCGGCTTCCTGATCGGTGGCCCTCCGGGGGCCGTGATCGGCGGCGTCATCGGCGGGAGCGTCGGTGTGGCGGCGGAGCCGCGCGTCTATGTCGAGGAGCGCGTATACGTGAATCCGCCGCGCGCGTACGTGGCGCCGCGCGCGAGCGTGACCGCCCGCACGTACGCCTATCAGCCGCAACGCGTCTGTTGGCGTGACGACTGGGGCCGCCGGTACTGCGAATATCGCTGACCGGCGCGCGCCATCGTTGAGGAGCGGCGAGGCGGCTTCGGCCGCCTCGCTCTTTTTTTCATGGCGATGCCCGGCATGCTCGCGGCATAACGAACGGGCGCGGCGGTAAGGCCGCGCCCGCATTTGCTTCTCAGCACGCCGCGATCGGGCGCGGCGAGCGCTCAGCTCAATCCGCCGAACAGCCAGATCAGAAGAATGATTGGCAGGGGAATTCCAATCAGCCAAAGCAACAAGCCGCGTCCCATCGCCGTCTCCATCGTTGGTTCGGCGATAGAACGCGCGAGCGGGCGAAAGGTTC
>JBBDYN010000012.1:176209-180681 GCA_040901465.1 Xanthobacteraceae bacterium | reverse complement strand
CGCGCCGGCCGCTACTTTTCCTTCTTGGCGCGGCGCCGGACGTCCTGGCCGTGCGCGCGCTTGTAGCTCTGGATGTCCTTGAACCTCCCCTTCCTGTCGCGCTTGGCGTAGAGCTTCTTGCCGCGCGAGCTGCGCAGCGTCGTGCGCCTGGCCTTTTTGCGTTTTGCTTTCCTTGCCATGATGGCCCCTTGGGCGGCCGGGACGGCCGCGCCGAATTGTAGGCCGCTGGATTATCGCGGCAATAGGAAGGGCGCGCTACTTTTTCGTTTCGGAGGATTTCTTGGGCGCGGGCTCGTTCGCCATGCACTTCTTGATGAAGTCCTTTTCCGCCTGGCCCTTGAGGTTCTGGTCCTTGGCGCCGAACTGGCAGGTCGCCATCTTCTCTTTGGCGCTGATGTTGGACGTGGGCTGGCCGAAGGCGGTGGCGGCAAGCGCGGCACAGGCGAGGCCGATGGCGAGACCGGCCGCGGGTACGCGAAGCTGCATGGGTTGGGCTCCTGCCAATTCTTGATTCTGCGGGGAAGCTAGCACGGCGCCCGGGCGGCGTCGTGGCTGGTTTGCGGCGGGGTCGATTACGCCCCGTCATGGCCGAGACTCGTGCGTTCGGCGCGGCCCGGCCAAGACGAGGGTCAGGATCGTCCGCCCGTCAGCCGATGCGCCGGGTTACGCGCGTCGCCGCGCTTATTTTGTGCGCGCACGTACGTGATCGTCGCTTCCGGCAGCGAAGCCTTTACCTTGAGCGCGGCAACCAGCGCATCCTCGGCGTCCACGTTGATATGGTCCGACTTGCCCTTCAGCTTCAGCCCGACTGTGAACTGCACCGGCATGCCTCCGTGTCCATGGCGTTCGGCCGCCCCCGAGGCCAGGCGGCAGTATACACGGTGATTGCGGGCGTGTGGTGTCTCAGCCGCGCGAATATTCCGTTCGCGGATTGCGCTTGCGGTAGTCCGCGGGCCGCTCGAACTCCCCGCGCCAGATGCCTCGCTTCGCGTTGCGCGCTTCCGCCTCGGTGGACTGATAGCCGCCGCCCATGAAATCCAGCGCGTAGCCCCGGCGCACCATGGCCTCGCCGACATCGGCGATGTCGCCGGCCGAGCAGCGGGCGAGCGCGCGGCCGTAGCAGTCCTTCGAGCTCGAGGCGCAGTCGACCGTGCCGCGCGAGACGAGCGTGCGCAGGTGCGCGTGCGCCTCGCGGCCGCATGGCCATTCACGGCCGCGCTCGTCGCGGCAGGTCTGGAACAGTTCCGGCGCGTCGATGCCCAGAAGGCGGGTCTCCTCGCCATCGACGCGCAGGCTGTCGCCGTCGACCGCCGTCGCGTTCGGCCGCACGGCCATGCGGATGGTGCGCTTGTCGTCGCGGATCTCAGTGTAACGATCCGTGACGCGCACGCCGCCGCCGAAGCCGGGAATTGCCGGCACGTATCGATACTGGAAGAGAACGCCGGCGCCGACCACCGCGGCGAGGGCGATAAATCCTGCGTAGCGGGAAGGGCGGAATGAAAAGAGCGACCGCGCGCTTTGCGGCTGCGCCGGTCGCTTCCAATCCAGCTGCGTCCGCGGCGCCTGTTGCCAGGAGCGCCACGGCGAAGGCTTCCACGCCTTGCCCATCGCCGCGCAGGCTACTGGTCGATGCGTTACCAGACGCTTGCCGCATTCCGTCAGATTCAATTTTCAAACAGCCGACCTCATTCTCGCGGCGCGAATTTGCGCCCGAGCCTTGGTTATTCCGGCCCCCGCCACAGGCGAGGGGGATGGAGCGCCGGTCGGCGCACCATTCATTTCTTGTCGCGCCCTCCGCGAAGGGCGCGCTCGCCTTGCCGCTCCCGCAGCCAGAATTCGCACTTGCGATTCCGGCGTAGCGGGCAGCGGCACTAAAAAATGGCGCTGCCTGCTTTCCCGAAATGCCTTCGGCATTTCGGGGCAGGAGCGCCCGCTCCATCGCGGCGTCTTACGGCTCGGGCCGCGCTTTTCGGGAGACCGTTGCCGGCCTCCGTCTCAGCCAGCTCCTGGCGGGCGGTCGTATTGCCGCCGAGCGGAGCCCCGAGCCGCCCGGGAGCATGGCTGCGAACCACACCCGCGGGCGCCGGTCTCGATCCGCACAACAGGTCGCACCGGTCGCGCCCCTCGCCAAAATCGGGCTCGCCCGACTCCGGCTACTTGTACCAACCAAACTCGCGATCATGCGAGTTCAGGTGGATCGAGACGGGCAAATTCTAGGTGAGGTTTGCACGCCGGGGATTAATTTATTTTTTCGCAGGGATTTCAATGGGCGAAAAGCTCGGAATGAGGATAAGCGTCGGAACGTGTGCGTCAGTTCACCCGGCGCGAATGTCGAGCCGTATCCCGCTTCGTGAACCAGACCGTGAGCTCATAAACACACCGTTGGACGACTTCTCAGAGTCCGCTTGGAGTCGCAGACGGCCGTCCAAACGTGGCAGGCGGCACTTCCCAGATGTGCCAGCTGACCTCGGTCCAAAAATGTCCCGAAGCTCTAGGCGGCGGACAGCTTGCCGTCCGCATTCGATCGTAATTCGCCGATTGCTGCTTCGAGCTGCCGCGTGAGGGCAATCGTCGTCTGCTTACTAATCGGCAACTCCGCCGTTGGGATCGGTGACCCGAATGTCACCCGGATGGCGGGTCGGTGCAGAAGATGCGCGACTTGCATCTGCTTCGGTCCTAGAAAGTAGGCGGGCACAATCGGAACCCGAGCGTGAAGCGCGACCGTCGCGGCGCCACGCTTGAAGGCAATATTTTCGTCGCTTCGCGTGCCGCTCGGGAAGATCAGGATGAGTCCACCGTGCTGCAGAATGTCGACCGCAGTCTTGATCGAGCCTGGCGACGGGCGCGCGCGGTCAATCGAAACGGAACCGCCGTGCTCCAGGACCCATCGTGATAGCGCCGGACCGAAAAGTTCCTGCTTTGACATATAGCGCAGCTGTCTCGGGTACACGGCATAGGCCATCCACAGGCTGTCCGCCCATCCAATGTGATTGCAGGCGATGACCGCCCCGGTCCCGCCGAACCGAAAAAAGTCGGGCCGATTGATGATCTCCGTCTTGCCGACGCGCTCGAAGAGAACCTTTAGCGCAGGCGAGATGACCGCGAGAACGTTCATGCAGCATATCCTGACCGACAGCGTCGCTATAAATAGCATACTCAACAAAGCAGCAGTTGCCACATTTCGATGCGCGTTGAATTGGCCGCTGAAATCGCACTCCATAAAATGCGAGCAAATCTGCTTCGCTCCGATGAACAGACATTAGTCGGTGCGATACGCAAGTCCGTTCGGTGCCAGAACCGGACATTCAAAGCGGCAAGGTGCGCGCCAAAAGGACCTAACTGCGGCAATAGCCAGATTTGTACAAAATCGGACGGAACTACGCCGGCGAACGGACGTTGCCCTTAGGAGTGACTTCAGCCTCAGGAGAGGCTCATGCGGTCAGCGCACACCACCATCTTCGAGCGGATCAACAAGACGCTACACGCCCAATACGCTGACATCGTGGCTGAGCCGCTGCCTGAGCGCTGGATCGATTTGATCCGCTACCTGAACGAGAAGGAGCGAAAGGATTCGAAGCTCCTCAACCGAAAACTAAGTGAAACCGGCCGGCAAGAACCGAAACGCCCGGCGGGCAGGGAACTTTAATCGATGGCGGTGATTAGGTTGCTATGAACAACGACGCTTATCTCTATGCTACCGGGTTGTTTTTCATCGCCTCAATTTCAGCGTTGCTCATTTCCGGGTCGGCGCAGAGCGATATGTTCGCCGCTCACAAGGCCGCGGAGATCGTGCTGCCGACTGGAATTGCGACGGTGGAGCCGGATCGATTGGTGAGGGTGATTCTCGCCTCCCCTTATGGACGTTGAAGATTCAATCGCCGTTGCGTGGACATGGTGCCACCAGGGCGAGCGGAGTTTCGCGCTCCGCGCGCCCGGACACTCACTGCACCAAGCATGGGTTTTTGAAGTTGAGTGCATCCGCCACCTAATTCACTCGTCAGGAGGACGTCATGTCCGTTGCCCGCGTCACTGAACTCATCTCCGCGTCGACAAAAAGTTTTGAAGACGCGATCCAGGTCGGCGTCTCTCGCGCCGTGAAGACCTTGAAGAATGTCGAGGGCGTGTGGGTCGCCAATCAGAAATGTGTTATCAAGGGCGGTAAAATCGCCGAATACCGCGTCAATCTCAAGGTGACCTTCATTCTCGAATGATCGAGGCAAAGTTCGTGACCTGCACCCGACTTGCTCCCGCTCGTGAGGGAGAGGTCAACGCAACAGGGGGGAAATTCCATGGCCAATCAGATCAACATCAACCGTCCCAGCACACGGGTCGTGATCATCTCGGTGATCCTCGCCATCCTCGCGCTGATCGGGCACTTGACGCCGGTCCAGTATCTCACCCAATACCAGTTCTGGCTCGCGATGCTCGCGTACGTGGCGCTGCTGCTCGGAGTCTTGTTCAAGGGCCTTTGA
>JBBDYN010000012.1:168241-176109 GCA_040901465.1 Xanthobacteraceae bacterium | reverse complement strand
CGCGATGCTCGCGTACGTGGCGCTGCTGCTCGGAGTCTTGTTCAAGGGCCTTTGATAGCCGCAATCGATATTGCCGGAGCAGGGGGCGCCAACTGCGCTCCTCGCTTCGCTTGGCCGAGCTTGACCCGCGCTTGATCCGCGCGCGGATGCCGCTTGCGATAGTCCGCGGGCCGCTCGAAGGGGCCGCGCCGGATTCCGCGCTTCTCCCGCCGCGCTTCTGCTTTGGGCCGCGCGTTAGCCGCACCAGCTCCGGCGCCAGCCCGTCGTTCCGCAAACGTATTCGTGTGCGAGCCCTTCGGCGATCAGAATGCGGGCCACGTCCCGTCCGTGCGCCTTGAGCTCCCCGCACAGGCGGCCGTGGTTGCACGCCGACGTCCCTTCGGTGCCGGGCTTGCACGCGCACGCTACGCGCTTGACGTCCAGGCCGCCGCTGGCAACGAGTTCGCGCATCCGCCGGGTTGCGGCCTCGCCACGCGTTCGCTCGCCTTCGCACTTGGCGTTTCGGCCCGTTTCCGGCGTGTCGAGCCCGACGAGGCGGATTGTCTCGCCGCCGACGCGCAGCGTGTCGCCGTCGACGACGGTGACGATCGGGGCCGCGACCGCCGGCTCGCTGAGGTTGGTCGGCACCCCGCCGTACCATTGATCGGAAGCAAGCCACGCCGCGCCGGCGACAACGGCGATGGCGACGAAGCCGATGTAGCGGCCGACGCCACCAAAGCGAGAACTGCGCTTGCGCAGGAAATGTGGCGAGGAGAGGCCGCTCGGCGACCCCCAGCGCAGGCGGCGGAATGAGAAGATGTCGCCCATAACCGGAGAGGCTAGGGGACGAGTCGTTACCGGAAGCTTGCCCGGTTCCGTCGGATTCGATTGTCAGCGGCCGCAAGTCGCCGTCCGTGGTAAATTGCCCGGCCATGAGCAACACCGTCGTCAGGCCGCGCACGAAGACGCGGACGCAAGTACAGCGTCCGCCGCTCTACAAGGTCATCCTGCTGAACGACGACTTCACGCCGCGCGAGTTCGTCGTCCAGGTGCTGAAGGCGGTGTTCCGCATGAACGCGGACCGGGCGTACCACGTCATGATGACGGCGCACCGGCGCGGCGTCTGCGTGATCGCGGTCTATACGCGCGACGTCGCCGAAACCAAGGCCAAGGAAGCGACCGAACTCGGCAAGAGCAAGGGGTATCCGTTGTTCTTCACGACCGAGCCGGAGGGGTAGGCGCAGGCCAACGGGCAAATCCTGCTTGCATGGCGCCGCACCGTAACGCGAGCTCAGGGCTTGTGCACCGTGAACTGCTTCTCGATGAGCTTCCGGTTGCTGCTCCAGACCTGGATCGTCCACACGCCCGGGACGATTTCCCATGGCTCGCGGAACGTGTAGCCGAGAAACCATTCGCGCCCGACCGTGAGACTCAGTTCCACGTCGAGGGAGTCGGCGCGCTGGCCGGTTTTCGGATTGACGATTCCGCCCGGCGGAAAGAGCCGCAAATGTCGAACCTTTCCGCTGTCGCCGTCGGGCTTGCCTTCGAGGAAATAGCCGACGCCGAAGCGCGTGTTGAGTACGGCTGGTATCCGATCGCTGTTCGATTTCGGCGGGACAATTCCGGTGCTCTGCAATCGTGTCCCGGTAGGCGAGGTCTTGTCCGGCACAGCCTTGGATTCAGCCGCCTGGAAAATGCCGAACCAGGTAATGCGTGCGCCGGTGACGGTGGCCTCCGCAGCGGCCTCGCCCAAGCCGAGGACAAGCAGCGTGAAAGCCGCGAATGAGAATCGACGCATGACCTCGGGCCGCCGCCCGCTTCCGCGAGCCGTTAGCCGCATGGGGACGCAGCTTAGCCACGCGGCGCCAATTCGCAATGGCGAAGCCCTCGGGCACCGGCGCGGCGTCTGCGTGATCGCGGTGCTTTGTGTGGGCGTGATCTTGTCCGAAAACCGGTACCCACTTTTCGGGATCACGCCACGCGCGACGTCGCCGAGAGGCAGGAAACCGTCGAGCCAGCGACCGAGCTCGGGAAGCACAAGGGCTATCCTTTGTTCTTCACGACCGAGCCGGAGGAGTAGCGTACCGCCGTTCCTGACAGCCACCTTAGTCTGAGGCCGGGTGGACCCGTCTTGCGTGGCGTCGCACCCTGTCGGGGCGTGGGTCGGCGGCATGCAGCGGTCGCAACGATCGTCCTATTTGGCGCGAAGTAAATCGTTGAGCTTGCGGCGTTTCATTTTTCCGGCGAGCCACGCCTCATTGTCGGCGAGAAGCCGATAGCTGCGCGCTTTGGTTTCGTGGGTTTCGCGATCCGAGGCTGACCTGGATCGTCTTGCAGCCCTGAACTCGTCCGCTGCTTGTTTTCGCAATTCCATAACTTGGTCCGTCATGGGGGCCTCTCCCTGCGCAGTTTTCTCCTGCAATAAAATGCAGTGCTGTCCGATTAAAAAAGCGTAGAGCTCGATTGCGTCGAAGGCATGACACACCTTTCGACAAGGCGGCGCCACTGACTACGCCGACATAATAAAAATTGATTCGAGTGCCGCGGTTTTGCTGCGCTGCGACGCGAGCAGTTCACTTCGCGAAGGCCAAGCATCGGAGTGCGCGCTCCGTTGTTCTTCACGACGAAGAGTAGCGCGCCGGCGGCTGGCGCCCGGGGATCAGGTAGTGAAGCGATTGTAGATGAGTCCGCCGACCGCCGTGGCCAGCCACGCGAACGCGACGCTGCCGAGAATGCCCTCGATCCACACGAGGCCAGAATTCATCGGCGCGACCGAGAACAACTGGCCCAACCCGCGGCCAGAATGTTGATCGGGCGATCCCAGTTGAGAGTACCTGTCCTGGTCAAGCTTATGGATTTCGCCATGGCGTCCTCCTGCTCGCCCGGAGGGCGGCGCATGATCTTGACGAAACGGTAGCTCCGGCGGACCCCCCGCGTTGTTCTGGATCAAATGCTGCGGCGCGGCGGGACGGCCCGGAGACTTCCGCGCGGCCGCTTATGGAAAAGGAACCGGTCGGGGAAGGGTAGGTCGTGCCAAGGATAGGGCGGCGCGCGATCCTCCCGGTCACAGCGCGCGCCGCTTGGCCCCGCGGCGACTGTCCAGCGGCTCGCGCAGCTTGGCATTGATGCGCGCCTGCCAGCCGGGGCCGCCGCGCTTGAAATGCGCGATCACCTCCGGATCGAGCCGCAGCGAGATGAGTTTTTTCTTCGGCTTCTTCTGCAGGCCACGAAAGCGGCGCACGATCTGCGGGACCACTTCTGACGCAGGGCGCATTTTTGCGAAATCGGCCGCCGTCAGCGGCGGATTGTCGGGATCGCGGCGCGCGGCGGCGGTGATCGCAGCGTCTTCCCGCGCGCTCGCCGCAGCGACGCGCATGCGAGCTTGCGTGGAAGTCCGCCGGTTCCTGCGGCTCGTGCGCTTAGAGCGACCTGGCATATCTGGCACTCTCCTTTCGGTTTGCCTTGCGCAACGAAATGATGCGCAGCTTTTCGCCGCGCAGCGTGAACGCGAGGACGTGGACTTGGTCCGATCGTCCGCAGCGCATAGCGAGGCTCGCCATAGTCCCGCCCTCGGTCCTCGCCGACGAGGGCGGTCCGCCATTCGAAGCGCCCGGCGGCGGCAAAGTCGACTTTTGCTTCGCGAGATTGGCGCGCCGCTTGGCCTCGTCCCACTCAAAGAGCGGCGAGCGAGCCATGAAAGCAAATTGTAGCTACAATATGGCCGTAGGGCAAGGCAAGTGGCAGCCAGATCGGCTATTTTTTTTGCGGTGAGGCCGTCGGCGCACCCGCGCGGCGCTTGGCGCTGATCGCGGTCTATACGTGCGACGCAGCGAAACAATTTGGAACCTTTTTCTTTACATCTCGTTAACCTTTTGGCGGAGGGCCAATCTTGTAGGTGGCGTCATGCGTTCCGAGTATGTTGCAAGCGTATTCTTGGGAACCGTTCTCACCGCCCTGTTGATTGTTCCGCCCGCCTCAGCAGCTTCCTCCGTTCAGTCCGAAAAGTGGAACGCGAAGAAGCAGGCGAAAAACTCGCAAAAGCACGCGAGCCAGACCGCCGACCATCGACGGCAGTACCGAAGCGCAGCAGCCATTGACGAATGTCGTTGGCGGCAGGTTCCGTTCTTGCGCTGGACGTGCCCGCCTGAGGGCGCGACCGCAGCTGTCGGGGGAGTATTCGGCGGCACTGGTCCGGGACCGGGACCGGGGCCAGGACCAGGACCAGGACCAGGGCCAGGGCCAGGGCCAGGACCAGGGCCAGGACCCGGGCCGGGACCGGGACCGGGAATTTCAGGCAATCCTGGCAATGCGATGAACGTGGGCCGTGCGGGCGAAGGTCCGCCCAACGACAGCCGCACCGCTGAGTTCGGCTTTAACCCCGGTCCGGGCACCCACGGTATGAGTGATTCACCGGGCGGTCCCGGCAACTCCAGCAGCAGCTCCGCGCAAGGCGGCGGCGCAGGCGGAAGTGCCGGAGCTTCCGGAAGTGCCGGAGCTGCCGGCGGTGCCGCAGGCGGTGGCAACGGCGGGGGCAACGGCGGGGGCAATGGCGGGGGCAATGGCGGGGGCAACGGCAACTAATATGCAACGGAGCCGCCGGCCCCGACCGGGGTACGGCGGCTCCGCCTTCTGCCTCGACTTCATTATCTAATTAGAGCCACAGACTTTCGCGTCGATCGTGAAGAACGGCGCGACGCGCGACGTCGCCGGGACCAAGGCCCAAGAAAACTTCTAGCCAGCGACCGGACTCGGCAAGAGCAATGGGCATCCGTTGTTCTTCACGACCGGGCCGGAGGAGTAGCTTCTCTCCCGTCATGCCCGGGCTTGACCCGGGCATCCATGTGGCGCTTCCGCATTTTCCGAGATTAAGTTGGATCACCGGGTCAAGCCCGGTGATGACGGGGTTTGTTGGGGCGCACCGGTTCGGCATCTACGCGCTCCGCTAATCCGCGGGCTTGACCCGCGGGGAGCGGTCGGCGCGGCGAGACCCGGTGATCCATCTAGCGGGCATCCACGTGACGCTTCCGCATTTTCCCAGACTAAGTTGGATCATCGGGTCACGCCCGGTGATGACGGGGTTTGTTGGGGCGCAGGCCGTCGCGCGACCGCTTTGTCGCGGTCGGCTGACCATATTCCTATACAGGGCGAACCATACGGATGCGGGCGCAAGCGCGAGCGAATGAGTATGAGTACGCCTCGGTGAAAATCCCCGGGCACTTCACTCGATCACCCAATCGGCGCGTGTGAGGATCGAAGGCGGAACGCGAATGCCTATCGCGCTCGCAGTCTTGAGGTTGACGGCCAACTTCAAGGGCGAGGCTTGATCGACCGGGATTTCCGCTGGCGTTGCGCCGCGCAACACCTTCGCCAGTATATCGGTGCCGCGCCGCACGTCTTCGAGTGGCCGTAGGAAATCAGGCCGCCCGCTTGCACCATCTGCGCCTCTGCAAAGAGGGGAAGGAAACGACCGAGCTCGGGAAGTACAAGGGGTATCGCCTGTTCTTCACGACGGAGCCGGAGGGGTAGTCTCTCCCTCGTCATGGCCGGGCTCGTCCCGGCCATCCACGCCTTTCTTTGCTGCACGCGAAGGCGTGGATGCCCGCGACAAGCGCGGGCATGACGATTCAATCTAGGCCGATCGTACATTAAGCCGCCTCTCGATGCTCGGTCTTCTCGCGCGCCGCTTTCAGCGCATGAGTCCACCAGGCCAGCTGGTCCAGCATGTGCTCGGCGCTCTGGTTGAGGAAATCGAAATCGCTCAGCTTCTTGCCTTCCTTGAGCACGGCGAGATAGACCGGGAGCTGGATATGCACGGCATGGCGAATGGGCGCCATTTCCAGTTCGATCGCATTCAGCCGCAGCTGCTCGACGGCACGCGCGCCGCCCACGCCGCCGTAGCCGACGAACGCGACCGGCTTGTTGTTCCATTCCTTGTAGGCGTAATCGAGCGCGTTCTTGAGCACGGCGGTTGGGCCGCGATTGTATTCCGCGGCCGTGAAGATATAGGCGTCGAACTGCGCCACCGTTTTCTGCCAGCGTTGCGCGATCCTGTCTTCGGAGGGCCCGTAGGCGGGCGAGGTCGCCTCGGCGAACAACGGCATCGGGTAGTCCTTCAGATCGATCACTTCGACGTCGAAGTCGCCCCGTTCCTTGGCGATCGCCGCGATCCATTGTGCCGGGTGGTCTGCGAACCGGTTGGGCCGCACGCTGCCAACGACGATTGCGAGCTTGGGTTTGGCCATGGTGGGACTCTTGGGTGGTAACTTTCGGTTCGCTGCACTATTTAAGTGACTGCGGGGCGCTGCCAAGGAGGCACTTTTTTGAAACCAAGGCACCTGAACCTCAGCGAGGAATGCCGGTCCGTGAGCGAGGTCCTCGCCCAGGTGGGCGACAAGTGGACCGTTCTCATCGTCGGCGAGCTCGGTAAACGGCCCAAGCGTTTCAGCGAATTGAAGCGGGCGATCGAGGGCATTTCCCAGAAGATGCTGACGACCACGCTGCGCGGCCTGGAGCGCGACGGTTTCTGCACGCGCAAGGTCTTCCCGACGGTGCCGCCGCGCGTCGAGTACGCGCTGACTGCGCTCGGCCGCGACCTGCTCGTCCCGGTGAAGGCGCTGGGTGATTGGGCCGTTGCCAACCGCCAGCGTGTCGATGCAGCCCGGCGGCGCTTCGATGCACGAAGCGGCGCTGGCGCCAGGTTTGCGAAAAATGGCGTCGCCGGGGTCGAACGAATCCGATGAACTAGATCAGGACAGCAAAGCGAATCCCGCGCGGGCAGCGCCTCGACGACACCCCGTCGCCGCCTCTTTGGCGGCTGCAACCCTCCGGCGCGTTGGCTGTTTGTGAGAAGGAGGCCGATCATGCCGCAAGATCCAGCTCCGACGCGCCGCAGTATTCTTGCGTCGATCGCGGCAACGGCCGGAGCGCTCGCGCTGCGGCCCGTCGCGGGTCGGGCGCAGTCGCGGCCACCCATCAAGAAATCGATCCCCTCGACCGGCGAAGAACTGCCGGCGGTCGGACTTGGCACCTGGATCACCTTCAATGTCGGCAACGACCGGGAGCTTCAGGAGGAATGCGCCGCGGTGATGGGCGCGTTCTTCGAATCCGGCGGCCGGATGATCGACAGCTCTCCGATGTACGGGTCGTCGCAGCCGACGATCGGCTACGGCCTGCGCAGGCTGGGCCTTCCGCAGGCGCTGTTCTCGGCGGAAAAGGTGTGGATCTCGAACCCCGCGGCCGGGCCAGAGCAGATCGAGCGATCGCGCGCCCATTGGGACGTGCCCCGCTTCGACCTCGTCCAGGTGCACAATCTCGTCTCCTGGGAACGGCATCTGCCGGCGCTGCTCGCCATGAAGGCGGAGGGAAAGCTCCGCTACGTGGGGATCACCACGTCCGAAGGCCGGCGTCATGCCGAGGTCGAGCGCATCATGGCAAGCCGGCCGATCGACTTCGTGCAGGTGACCTACAACGTGCTCGACCGTGACGTCGAAGCGCGCATCCTGCCGCTCGCGCGCCACCGCGGCATTGCCGTGATCGTCAATCGCCCCTTCCGCGAAGGCCATCTCATCCGGCAGATCGAGCGTCACCCGCTTCCGCAATGGGCCGCCGAGACGGGCGCGTCGAACTGGGCGCAGTTCATCCTGAAGTTCATCGTTTCGCATCCCGCGGTCACCTGCGCCATTCCGGCGACGACGCGCGTCGACCACGTGCGCGAGAACATGGCGGCGGCGGCCGGGATCGTTCCGGACGAATCCCTGCGCCGGCGCATGGCGGATTATGTCAGGCAGCTATAGAGCCGTTTCCGATTCAATTGAATCGTCATGGCCGGGCTGCGCCGCGCTGGCGAGCGAAGCGAGCGGCCAGCGCGGTCAATCAAAAGTGCGCGCGCC
>JBBDYN010000012.1:126865-168231 GCA_040901465.1 Xanthobacteraceae bacterium | reverse complement strand
GCCAGACACTCGCCCTGAACCGGGCTCGTCGGCGCGCGCGGGCCCGCGAGCGAAGCCGAGCGATTGCCGCGGCGAGTCCCGGCCATCCACGTCTTGAGCCAGTCGAAGACTAAGTCGTGGATGCCCGGGACAAGCCCGGGCATGACATCAAGGTAAACCTCACCGGAGACCTCACTAGATGTCCGAATGGTGGACCTACACGCTCGCGGATTTCCTGCTGTTCTCTCCGCGCGTCTACTACCGGCTGTTCGAGCTGCACAACCAGGCGCTCTGGCCGCTGCAGCTCCTCGCTCTCGCCGTCGGCTTTGTCCTGGTCTTGCTCGTCGCCCGGCGGCCGCGCGGCCACGGCCGCCTGATCGCGGGGCTGCTTGCCGCGTTGTGGCTGTTTGTCGGCTGGAGCTTCTTCTGGACACGCTACGCCACGATCAATTGGGCCGCGGCGTATGTGGCGCCGGTGTTTGCGCTCGAGGTGCTGCTCCTGCTCGCGATCGGCGGTCTGTCCGATCGGCTGACCTTCGACCGCCTGGGTGTTGCCCGCTGGGTTGGCGCGCTCTTCGTCGCATTTGCGTTGGCCGTCCAGCCGATGCTTGCTCCGCTGCTCGGGCGTCCCTGGATCGCCGCGGAAATCTTCGGCATTGCGCCCGACCCCACCGCGATCGGCACGCTCGGTTTCCTGCTGCTCGCGCGGGGCAGGCTCTCGGCGCTGCTCTTTCCGATCCCCGTGCTCTGGTGCGTCGCGAGCGGTATGACGCTATGGACCATGGGCGCGCCGGAAGCCTGGGTCTCGCTTGGGGCCGCGGCGCTCGCCATTGCGGCCGCGGTGTGGACGGCCATCGCGAGGCGCAGGGAGTCGTCAGGCGGACCGAGCGCTGCCGGATGAGCGCGCAGCTTGCCGAGATCACGCGCACACTCCTCGTTCGTGACGAGGGTGCAGGTTCAAATCGGGGCATGCAACCAACATTGTTTGTCGTCGCGAAGAGGCTTGCTAGGTCCCGTCAAGTCTGCTTTGCACCAACCTCAGGCATTCGGCCCGCTTACATGCGCGAATAGCTTCTCCCATGACTCGCCGCTAGAATTTCCTTGGGGGACTTCGATGGAGCGCCGTCTCGCCGCCATACTTGCTACCGATGTGGTTGGCTATAGCCGGCTCATGGAAGCGGATGAGGCCGGCACCCTTGCCAGGCTCAAAGCCTTGCGCGACGGGCTCCTCCACCCCACCATTGCCGAGCACCATGGCCGCATCGTCAAGCTGATGGGCGACGGCACGCTGGTTGAATTTGCCAGCGCCGTCGATGCGGTGCGCTGCGCGATCATGCTCCAGCAAGTCGTGGCGGCACGGGAAGCGGACGCGCCGGAGGGCGGGCGCCTCGTGTTCCGCATGGGAGTGAACCTAGGCAATGTCATCGTCGAGGAGGACGACATCTACGGCGACGGCGTCAACGTCGCGGCGCGGCTCGAGGGCATGGCCGACCCCGGTGGCGTGCTCATCTCGCAGTCGGTTCGCGACGGCATGGCGGACAACCTCGACGCCGTCTTCTTCGACAACGGCGAGCGCAAGTTCAAGAATATCTCCCGGGCGATCCGGGTTTGGTCCTGGCCCCGTCAGCTTCCTTCCTTGCGCGCGCAGGGCAAGCCGCGCGTGTTCGTCGCGAACCTTGAGGGCGGCGGCCCGGAGGAGGCGCGGATCGGCGCCGATCTCGGCGACGAGCTCAGGGCGCACCTCGCCCGGCTTACGGGGCTTGAGATCGCCACGGACCGGGCCAAGGCGCACTACGTCGTGGAGGGCGGCGTGCGACTTGCGGCCAACCGATCCCGCGTCGTTGCACGGCTGATCGCAGTTGAAGGGGAACGGCAGATCTGGTCGGACCGCTATGACGAGGACACCAACGACCCCTTCGAGATTTTCGACCGCTGCGCCCACCGCATGGCCATGAGCGTGCGACGGCGCGTCGCCGCCGACGATGCGGCGCGGCTGACGAACCGGCCGCTCGACGAACTTTCGTTTGAAGAGCTGCTCGCGCACGCTGGAGCCAGCTTTTTCACTCCCACCAAGACAGGCTGGCGGGGCGGCGGGGAGATCGCCGAACAGGCCCTCGAACTCCAACCCAAGAACTTTATGGCTCTCGCCATGGCCGCAGCGGGACTGGGACTCGCCGATTACCTCTATGGCTTCCGCAAGCCCGACGCCGCCGTGACAAGTCTCGCGTTCAAGAGGACCGAGGAAGCGCTCCGCCTTAACGCCCGCAGCGACATGTTGAACGCGGTGCACGCCGGTCTTCTGCTTTTTGCGCGGAAGCACCACCATGACTCGGCCGCGGCGGCCCGTCGCGCTCTGGAGTTCAATCCGGAGTACAATATGGGCCTGTGGATGCTTGGCGCCGCACAGGTGTTCTCGGGTGAGTGCGACGCCGGAGCGGAGAGCGCGATGCGGGCCGTGAACATCGACATCCGTGATCCATACGTCCACCTGTACAGCCGGATCGCCGCCTATGGCCATCTAGGCGCCGGGCGCTATGACAAAGCCGTCGACTGGTTCCAGCGGGCCGACCAGCTTGCTCCGGCCTTGACGCTCAACTTGGCAGGTCTCGCCGTCAGCCGTTGGCTCGACGGCGACGAAGACGGCGCCCACCAAGTGCTTTCCCGTCTCCTGGAGGAAGAGCCCGAGCTTCAGCTCCGCGAGATGCATCCTCTGCCGTATCGCGACGATATCAGTTGGTCGCGATTTGTGGAGACGATGCGCCGCGCCGGCGCACCGGATTGACGACTCGTCGCGGCGAGCTTCGTCGGGATTACTCGGGCAACATCTCTCCCGAGCCGCCGAAATCGGCCGGCAGATCCTTGAACTTCGGCAGGCCGTCCTTCACGGAGACCATCTTGTTCCCGTAATTTACGTGCACCGTCGGCTGGTGCATGAAGCCCTGCAATAGGCTCGCATAGACATCCACGAGCTTCATGCCGGGATGGTCGGTCATGAGATGGCCACCGCAGGTCTTGCAAAACTTGCGGTAGGCGCCCTCGGTCTTATTGAAGGTGCCGACACGGGACTCGCCTTTGGTGATACGCACGCTGTCCGGTGCCCAGAAGCTGAAGGCATTGATCGGCGCGGCCAACCAAGTTTGGCAGTCCTCACAATGGCAATACCCCATTATTGCCGGTGTGCCGGTAACTTGGAATTCAACATCGCCGCAAAAGCAATTGCCCTTGTAGGTATCGCCCATTTCTACCCCTCTAACGAGCGCGGTACGATTACAGGCGGACTAGACACGAACGCGCAGCCCTATGCACTGTTTGAATTCACACGGGGCGGAATTTTGCCGTGAGAGCCTTGGTTGCGGGGCCGCCCTACGGGCACTACAGACCCGCTTCGCGGCAATCAGCCGGAGAGATCGCTGGAGACAACTGCAACCTCTGGAATATCGGCAATCTTGTCGCGTGCTGCGCGAAGAACCTTTTGGGTGGCCGCCGGAAGCGTGGGCAAGTCGCCGTCCTTGAAATAGCCGATTGCCTTGAGCGGGATCGCGGCATCCTGGCCGTACATCTTCGCGAACCCACCCAAAGCTCGTTCCAGGGACGTGCCGGCGGAGAGTATCGCGGCGATGTCGCGGTAGTCCTTCGCTTCGGCGCGGTCGAGGATTGCTTTCAACTTTGTCGCGAGCAGGTCTTCGAGCGAGGCGACGAGCAAGACGGAGTCGCCCGTCGGGCGCGGCTTGTTGATCCTGCCGAAGGCGAGTCCTCCGAAGAACGACACCTTCACGGTACCGGAAGGCATCGGCACATTGACGACGAGGCTATTCGGGTCTTCCACGATCGTTGTCGCGTTCGGCAAAAACGAAAACGCCGCCGCGAGTTCTTTCTTGTCCAGCGCCGCCGATCGGAAAAAATCGAAATCGACGGAAACGCGGTGGCCGAAGTGAAGCGCGACCGCGGTCCCGCCGTAGAGGACGAAAGAGAGCTTTGGAGCGGGAGCGAGGAGGGGCCAGATCTCCTGCTGCGCCTTGGGCAGGATATCGGTGCGGGGCTCAAACGCCTCCGGCATCGAATGCTCTCCGGGGCGGCGCGTCGGGCAACTGCCGGCCGGTCGCCAGCGCCAGACGCCCGCGCCAGAACTCCCAGGATCGTTCGCTGATCCAGCCGGGCTCGGCCTGGAGCAGCGCTTCGGCGAGGCGATGCGGGCCGAGCGACTGTTCCAGGCGGCGGACCTCGCCGAACGGAGCGAGGTTCATCGCCTGCGCGAGGATGCGCGCGTCGGAGCGCGGGTGCGCGTCCACCGGCTCCCACCAGAAGAATTTTTGCTCCAGTTCGGCGGCAAGGGCGGGTGGTAATTTGGATGCTGCAAGTTTGTCCATGAGCATCTATTTATACCACGGAAGAGCCCATCGAACCAGCGACAGGTCTATCGAGGCCAGAAAATTATCTTTCCTCACAATGGATTAGCAAGGATGGAGGCTGCCATGGCTTGGTTTCACAATCACTACCAATGCGCGCGCTGCGGAGCGAAATGGACCGACGAATGGTCGGCCATGTGCGACGACGATTGCCGGGCCTGCGGTGCAAGGCACATGTCGCCCTATGACTCGGACGATCTGACCGAAGTCGTCGTGCCGAGCAAAGACGGATTCGCGCTGTTGCGGTCATCCGATGACGCCGAGGCGACGCCGGACTATCAGACGGTGGCGAGCTTCGGCACGCGCGAGCAGGCCCTAGCGCAGTTGTCGAAGCCGGCTCCTAGTCCGGGCGGTTGAGCCGGTAGGTGCCGCGCGAGAGGAATTGCAGATAGCCCTTGTCGCGCAGGAGGGTGAGGAAAAGTTTTCACGTGGATGTGAATATAATCCGTGATACCTACGAAATATCTTTCTGCTTGTCGGTCTATATCATCGGCAACTGAATTACACTTCTACGAAATCTGCGCTAAAAATTGACGCTGTACCCTTTTTGGAATCGACGTACGAAGGGTTCCCATCGGGGCAAAATCTACTAGTTTCCGCGCATCGGCAAAGAACAGGCCGAATTTGACTCGAAAAGTTTGCCACTTCCCCTTGCTTCTATCCGTCGGCACATGCGGTTCAATTGCAGCGGCCGTTACGA
The DNA here is from genome assembly GCA_040901465.1 of Xanthobacteraceae bacterium. Classification (GTDB taxonomy): domain Bacteria; phylum Pseudomonadota; class Alphaproteobacteria; order Rhizobiales; family Xanthobacteraceae; genus JAUSIF01. The sequence continues at coordinate 163,146 of JBBDYN010000012.1, read as the reverse complement.
TGGAAAGAATATTCTTGCGGCCCAATGCCCACAAATGAAAAACATAATCGCCGCTAACCTTTGCAGTTTCCCATTGATGTCGAGTTATTGAAAACTCAGCGCTTGATGCAGCTGCGCTCGTCCCCTTCACCTCAATTCTCAGTCGGTCGTTGCTCCCGCGCGACTGTCTGGACAGAATGTCGTAGCCGTCGGACTCCGATTCAAGAGATCTCCACTCTGGTCGCTTACCAATCCTCCTTCGCTCAAATTCAAATGACAATTCTTCCGCCCGCCGACCGACTTCCAGATTTTCATCGGCCTGCACGCGGCGTTGATCTTTCGAGAAATTATCCCATAACTTTATCAGCTCTTTTGGCCATCGACGATCCATGGCGTTGCATTCGCGGAAACATTGTTTTGCGTCCTCTGGCATCCGCCTAAAAGCGTCTTCACGCCCGCGGGGTAACGCGGCGGTCCAGACCCAATTGTACGTTCGAACCATCGATACGATTTGCAACTGCAGTGCTTCCGCGTTTTTTTCTTCACTTAGGCGGCCGCCAATCTCTCGTCCAGTTTCGGTGAGAGTGATCCTTCCTCGTTTGTCGAAGGCTATCCAATTACACTCCTGACAGGTCGCGAGCACAACTTCTGTGGAAACGGATCGAACCGATCGGCCTTTGAAATACGCGAGTTCTAAATCGCCCTCACTGACAAGGGTCAGAAGCTCCTGACAAGAGTAGCACAAGTCAGGACCAAGTTCAGGCATGGCTCACCAGGTGATCGATTATTTCTTGCGCATCTGCCTCATCGAGGACCTCATCGTCCGACAATGTTTCCGGGTCCAGCGAGATCGGATCTATATTCAATTCCTGATCGTTCAGAGCGCGTCCCATCGCCCGGACTTTTGCGCTCAACCGATTCTGCACGGCTTCGTCGATTGATCCTGGCGAGATCAAAATCTCAATGACTGTGCGTTGTTTCTTGCTCAGGCCGAGTCTATGAATTCGATCCTCAGACTGAAGGTACTGCCCGGCGTTAAAGTTCCGGTCTACGTAAATCGCGTGATGACAAACCTCGTGAAGGCTAATTCCTTCACCGCAAGAGGCCGGATTGGCGACCAAGACGAATTTCTTGTCATCGAGGTGAAAATCCTTGATCTTCCTTTCGCGCGTGTCCTCTTCAAGATCGGACCCCGCGTCAACCCCGCCATGAATGTAGTCCGCACCGAGGTCGGTCAGTCTCGAAGCTATCAACTCAACCGTATCAACGAACGTTGACCAAATTACAGTTTTTTTTCGCTGTCGAGCGAGTAGTCGAGCACGGTGGCATGCGTATTGAATTTTCGGGCTATCCTCCTCAGCGGTAAGTTCTCGCAGCAACTCAGTCGGAATCTGTGTCTTGTTAATTAGCAAAAGAGGATTCGATGCAACTTGAATAAGTCGCATAACACTTCTTCCAAGCGATCTAAGTTGGATCTTGTCAAGAATATTGAACTTCGAAAGCCGGCGCGCTTCTTCCCTTGCGATCAAAGAGTAAAATCGATTTTGTGCCGGCGACATCTGGATATCTCTGGTGATCCGCTCCGGCCGTCGCAGTCCTAGTTCGGCCTTTGTCGTTCGGACATAAATTGGATCGACAATCGATTGCGCGTTCCCTTCATCAATTTCTTTGTACGGAAAGAGGAACTGCGCTTGAGCAACTAGGTCAAGTTGGGAGTTAGGGATAGGCGTGCCGGTCAACAGAAGCTTCCTCGTCGGCAGTCCGGACAACTGAAGTACATTGCGACCGGTTTCGCGCGCTGGCCCACCTTTCATTCGATGACTTTCGTCCAGGAAGACCGCGACCGGGTATTTGGACAAATACGAAAGTATTTCTGGTAGGACTGTTCCAAGTTGGCGATACGAAACGATTGAATAGCGGGGCTCTGTTGCGAGTAGTGCCGCGATTTGCTTTCGGCCTCCCACGAGCCGCGTGAATGAGTGTCTTGAACTGGGAAAGCACAATTCGAACTGAGTCTCCCAGGCGGAAAACGCATTCTTCGGGGCGACTACTAGGAGTTTCTCATTGTTGCGTGCGCTTACCGAAAAGTAAGCGAGTGCCTCCGTGGTCTTCCCCGCACCCGGAACTGAAAACGTTGCCCCCGCAATATACCTGAGCAATTTCCGGACATTGCGAGACTGGTAGAACTTGAGGTGACGGGTAAAGCCAGCCCCCTTTAATCGACCTTGCAGCGTGTGTGCAGACAATATGCGTGCGCTTGGAAGTCGATCGTATTCAGCAGACTGCGAAAGCACGCGCCTCAACACCGCAGTGAGATTGCTATCAAAGTTGAAATTTACCTCTTCGGAATTGAGCCGGTAGGCCAGTGCATCGCGCTTAACCAAGAAGAGCCACAACGGCACCTGGATCTTGCGCTCGCCAACTAGCTCCACATGCTCAGTTTCACTAGAAAAGACTCCCCGAATGCGGGCCCAGCTCTCGCTTCGGTCGCTCGATTTCGCGGCGACCTGCTGTGTAGTTACGTCCAACGTAAAATAGACTTCGGTCATCGGCCGATTGCGCGGCGCAGGCGTGCGGCGCTTTTCTCCACCCTAGTTAGGAGGCCGGCTAGTATTTTCTTGTCTTTGGCCGTTTTCAATCCATCAAAGGCGTTTTGCAAACACTGATCAGCTTTTTCGATTTGAGCTCGGACAAAGTTACCTTTTTTATGCTCGCGGCGAAGAGTCTCCTGCTCGCCTAGTATGTCTAGAATTGTCGCTCGCGCATCGTCTCGCGCCTTTTGAGTTTCGAGCCTCGGTACCACGACCTTCCCGATCCGTTGTGCTTTCTTGCCCCCCAGCAACTTAAGCCCTGACTTTGTCGGTCCCGTTCCTTTCGGCCTCGCCGAGCTTGCAACGGTCGGCACCTTTTCCAGAATTTTGTCTAGATTTCTGGCTATTCCGGGTATCTGATCGTACGCTCGCTTGCCTTCAGCTTTTTCGATAACGAGGTACGCGAGCGGCAGGAATGAATCCTTCCTGTCCTCCCCAACCACCTTTAGCGCCTTTACTAATTGTTCAAACGCGTACTTCGAATCAGTTATCGTTGAGAATTCTCCCGGTTTCTTCTGGGCGTTCAAATAACGCTCCGCTTCGTCGTACGTCGCCAACCGGTAGTTCAGCTCTTTCTGGTCGATCTCGTAGATCCGGTACAGCTCCTTTGCCGCCATACCTTCGCGGAGGAGTCGTTTGTACATGTACGGAGTGTTGTACCACCTGTACTCTGCTTTGATGTCCTGCTGAAGCTGCAGCCTATCTTCGAGTTCGAGTATTGCCTTTTGATCGCTAGGCGGCAGGAACACGACATCGATATTTCTGAAGTGCTTATACTTCTCTCTCTCTTTCGAGTAATAGTATTCGCGCATCGCACATAAACGGCGATTTCCGTTTACGACGAAGCCGTCACTATCCAAGATTAGTGGCTCAAGCTGTTTGTTGTTTCTGAAGTAGGTCCGAAGGTGCTGCTCATCGATCATCCCTTTTAGGATGACGTGCTGGTGCTCCTGTGCGAGATCGCTTTCAGGCTTCGTAAAAAGATCCTTGGGAAGAGTTCGATGCTTCGCCAAGTATTCTACTTGCTCCGCTCCCGTTCTCCCGTTGGCGAGACGGTACCGCGGAAAATCGATACTTACTGAATGAACCGGCAGGTAGTTTCGCTCACCCTGAAAATCTACCGGAAACGATTTTGTTGAGGATGTGCCGTGGACCTGCCTAATCAGCGCGCGTCTAGCCGGCAAGCTATCGCCAAATTTCATGTTGCCCCCCAATTCACGTATAGATTGTGCTGGGCTTGGCGAGTTGTCTACCCGTGAGTCATTCTCCGTCTCTCAGCCGCTTTCGGCGGAATAGATAGTTTTGACTTGGTGTGATCGTATATTGGCTGATAGTGCGGTCTAAAGCGTTCTTCTCCCTTTGAAGCCCGTACTAACCGTTGCCTACCCACTTGGACGTATCGAGCGACCTGTTCGCATCCGATAAAGCGGCGACAATGATGAACCGCTGCCACCCCCGCGGAGGCAACTCCGCAAAACGGATCAAAGACGAGATCTCCTTTGCGCGTTAACGCGAGTACCAAACGCTCCGCAAGTCCAACTGGAAACTGACAAGGGTGTATTGTTTTTTCAACGTGGTTCCCTTTGACATTTGGAATGGCCCACACATCCTCTGGATTCTTCCCTCGGGGGTGACTTGAAAACTTGCCTTTGTTTCGACCCTTGTAGGATCTTTTTCCGGGGTACTTGGAGTCAACACGCACCGCATTTAGACTGAATTTGTATCTATCGCCCTTAGTGTACCAAAGCACGACTTCATATCTGCCGCTAAACCGGCGCTTGCCATGCAAGCCGTGCCCGAATTGCCAAACAATTCGATTCCGCAGCTTCAGGCCGAGCTTGCGAAAGATTTTGTGAAACTCGAGATCAAGAGGGAGAATTTCACCTCTGTGAACATAGTTGCCTACTTGCCAACAGATACTTCCGCCGGTCTTTAGCCTGGCTACGACCCCCTGAATGATTTTCCGTTGTTCAAGAAAATAGCGCGCCAGCGCCTTTCTTTTTCGCTCGTACGGCTTTCCGATATTGTACGGCGGGGAAGTGATGACAAGATCGAAAATAGGTTTGGCCGGCAGACGGTCGATAAATTCTTCCACTCTTCCTTGCCAAATGAATGGTCGTTGAAGATTTACCTTTTGCGCTTTTCGTTTGGTTTTCAGCGTCGCTGGTCTACGACGCGCTGCCCACCCCTTGCGACCGTCTGGCAATCTTCGCATCCGGAATTAGTTTCTTTGGGAAGCCGCATCATACGCGATTCCGGCGACGAGATCCACCCTAACTGCGAACCGACCCACCGAATTGCCAGTTAACTACACCTCGTCGTGCTCCCGCACGTATCGCACCTGAGGCACGTGCCGTTCCGCACCATTGTGAAATTCTGGCACTCGGGGCAGGCTTCGCCCTCGTAGCCCTTGGCTTTCGCCGCCGCGCGCTGCTCTGCGAAATGGACCTTCTGCTCCTGTGTCGGTTCTCGAACGTCCTATCTCAACGAAACCGCCATGCCGCTCAGGTCGAGATTGACCATCAGGCCCCTCTGGTTGCCGGACAGTTCAAGGACCGCGCCCTTCTGGTTCGTGAGAATGATCGCCTGCGGCCCGCGAATAACCGCGGCGCCCGCGCCGCCGGCGCCATAGACGCCTTCGATGTCGGACGGGCGGAAGATGTTGGTCACGCGGCCGTGCAGGTCGGTCTGCGATGCGCCGAACGTGAAACCGTAGCTGAGGCCGCCGATCGAGAGCGGATAGGTGCGGCCGCGGAAATTGAGGGTGCCGCTGCCGACCGAGCCGCCGATCACCCAGCCCGCCTTCACGAACGAGATCCGCACGGTGCCGCTGTCGGCGACCGCCGAGGCGGAAGCCGCGAGCATGGCGGCGAGCGCAACAAGAGCAACGCGGAGAGAAGAAAGCATCTGAGTCCCCTTTGAATGGTGGCCGGCTGAGCCGGCCCATTCTTTACAGTAAGATCAACCGTCCGATGTGACGCCCGTCACGAACACCCCGTCGTGCTCCCACACGTATCGCACTTGAGGCACGTGCCGTTGCGCACCATCGTGAAGTTCTGGCACTCGGGGCAGGCTTCGCCCTCGTAGCCCTTGGCTTTCGCCGCCGCGCGCTGCTCGATGAGCGCCGCGCGGTGGCCGTTCTCGGGCTCGGGCGCGATCTCGGCCTTGAGCGCCACGGCTCCTTGCGTCAGTCCCTGCGCGACCGCACCGCGCAGCGCCGTCACGTTGCTCGTGCCGAGCATGGTCTCGCCGCCGGTGGGCGCGGGCGCCACGGCGCCGCCCGCGACCGCAGTGAGGCTCTTGCCGCGCACGAGACCCTTGGACACGACGCGAGACGTGGCGGAAGAACTGGGCTTGCCTTCCTCCACGCCCTTGCCGAGCGCGTCGAAGCCGGCCTCGCGCGGGTCCACGTGGCCGAGGTCGTAGCGGCCGAGGTAGGAGATCGCGAGCTCGCGAAACACGTAGTCGAGGATCGAGGTCGCCATCTTGATCGTGTCGTTGCCCTGCACCGCGCCGGAAGGCTCGAAGCGCGTGAAGGTGAAGGCGTCCACGTATTCCTCGAGCGGCACGCCGTATTGCAGGCCGAGCGAGATCGCGATCGCGAAGTTGTTGAGGAGCGAGCGCAGCGTCGCGCCCTCCTTGTGCATGTCGACGAAGATCTCGCCGATCCGGCCGTCGTCGTATTCGCCGGTGCGCAGGTAAACCTTGTGCCCGCCCACCACTGCTTTTTGCGTGTAGCCCTTGCGGCGGCCGGGCAGCCGCTCGCGCTCGCGCGTGATGGTGACGCGCTCGACGATCTTCTCCACCACGCGTTCGGCGAGTATCTGCGCGCGCGCGGCCTGCGGTTTCTCCAGGAACGCCGAAAGGGCGTTTTCCTGCGTGTCGTCCTCGTCCTCCTCGTCGGCGATCAGCGCGGAGTTGAGCGGCTGCGACAGCTTCGAGCCGTCGCGATAGAGCGCGTTCGCCTTGAGCGCGAGCCGCCACGAGAGCATGTAGGCCTGCTTGCAGTCCTCGACCGTGGCCTCGTTCGGCATGTTGATGGTCTTGGAGATCGCGCCCGAGATGAACGGCTGCGCCGCCGCCATCATGCGGATGTGGCTCTCGACCGAGAGATAGCGCTTGCCGAGCCGGCCGCACGGATTGGCGCAGTCGAACACGGGCAGGTGCTCGTTCTTCAGATGCGGCGCGCCCTCGAGCGTCATGGCCCCGCACACGTGCAGGTTCGCCTGCTCCACCTCGCGCTTGCCGAAGCCGAGGTGCGCGAGGAGATCGAACGCGGGATCGGCGAGCTTGTCCTCCGGCACGCCGATCTTCTTCATCACCTCGTCGCCGAGCGTCCACCGGTTGAACACGAACTTGATGTCGAAGGCGGTGGGCAGCTTCTTCTCGATGTCGGCGATCGTTGCCGCGTCGAAGCCGCGCGTCTTCAGCGTCGAGAGGTTGATGCCGGGCGCGTTCGAGAGCGTGCCGTGGCCGACCGCATAGGCCTCGATCTCGGCGAGGTCGCTCTCGCTGTAGCCGAGCGCACGCAGGGCGTCGGGCACCGCGCGGTTGATGATCTTGAAATAGCCGCCGCCGGCGAGCTTCTTGAACTTGACGAGCGCGAAGTCGGGCTCGATCCCGGTGGTGTCGCAATCCATGACGAGGCCGATCGTGCCCGTGGGCGCGATCACGGAGGCCTGCGCGTTGCGGTAGCCGTGCGCCTCGCCGAGCTTGATCGCCTTGTTCCAGGCGCGCTTGGCGTGCTCCACGAGGTTCTTGTCCGGGCAGGCGGCCGCATCGATCGGCACCGGCGCGATCGCGAGCTGCTCGTAGCCGTCCTTCTCGCCATAGGCCGCGCGGCAATGGTTGCGCATCACGCGCAGCATGTGCTCGCGGTTCGGCTCGTAGCCCGGGAAGCTGCCGAGCTCGCGCGCCATTTCCGCCGAGGTCGCATAGGCGACGCCGGTCATGATCGCGGTCAGCGCGGCACCGATCGCGCGCGCTTCCTCGGAGTCGTAGGGGATGCCCGACGACATCAAGAGCCCGCCGAGATTGGCGTAGCCGAGCCCGAGCGTGCGGTAGCGGTAGCTGAGCTCGGCGATGTTCTTCGACGGGAAGCTCGCCATCATCACGGAGATTTCCAGCACGATGGTCCAGAGGCGGACGGCGTGCTCGTAGGAATCGACGTCGATCAACTCGTTCCCTCTCCCCGTACTTACGGGGAGAGGGTTAGGGTGAGGGGCCGTCGCTGACGCTGCGGTCCCTGGCTGCCCCTCACCCCGACCCTCTCCCCGCAAGCGGGGAGAGGGAGAAGAGCGGAACGTCAGCAAATTCAGCGACGCGAGATTGCACGCCGTGTCGTCGAGGAACATGTATTCCGAGCACGGATTGGACGCGCGGATCGCACCCGACGACACGCACGTGTGCCAGTCGTTCACCGTGGTGTGGAACTGGATGCCGGGATCGGCGCACGCCCAGGCGGCAAAGCCGATCTTTTCCCAGAGCTCGCGCGCCTCGACGGTCTTCGCCACCTCGCCGTTCTTGCGCCAGGTCAGGTTCCACTTGCCGTCCGCCTCGACCGCCTTCAGGAACTCGTCGGTCACGCGCACGGAATTGTTGGAGTTCTGGCCGGAGACGGTGAGATAGGCCTCCGAATCCCAATCCGTGTCGTAGATCGGGAAGTCGATGTCCTTGTAGCCCTGCTTCGCGAATTGGATCACGCGCTTGATGTAGTTGTCCGGCACGCTCGCGCGCCGCGCGAACTTGATCTCGCGTTTGAGGGCAGGGTTCTTCTCCGGGTCGAAGCAGTCGTCGCCGTCGCCCTCGCAGTTCACGCAGGCTTTCAGCACGGCCTTGAGGTGCCTGGCGTTGATCCTGGAGCCGGTGACGAGGTTCGCGACCTTCTGCTCCTCCATCACCTTCCAGTTGATGTAGTTCTCGATGTCCGGGTGGTCGGCGTCGACCACCACCATCTTGGCCGCGCGGCGCGTGGTGCCGCCCGACTTGATCGCGCCCGCCGCGCGGTCGCCGATCTTGAGGAAACTCATGAGGCCGGACGAGCGCCCGCCGCCCGAGAGCTTCTCGTTCTCGCCGCGCAGCCTGGAGAAGTTCGAGCCGGTGCCCGAGCCGTATTTGAACAGGCGCGCCTCGCGCACCCACAGGTCCATGATCCCGTTTTCGTTCACGAGATCGTCTTCCACCGACTGTATGAAGCAGGCGTGCGGCTGCGGGTGCTCGTAGGCGCTCGCGGCCTTTTCGAGCTTGCCGGTGAAGGGATCGACGTAATAGTGGCCCTGGCTCGGGCCATCGATGCCGTAGGCCCAGTGCAGGCCCGTGTTGAACCATTGCGGCGAGTTCGGCGCCGCCATCTGCTGTGCCAGCATGTAGCGCATCTCGTCGAAGAACGCGCTCGCGTCCGCTTCCGAGTCGAAATACTTGCCCTTCCAGCCCCAGTACGCCCAGGTGCCGGCGAGCCGGTCGAACACTTGCTTGGCGGAAGTCTCGCCGACGATGCGCCTGTCCTTCGGCAGCGTTTGCAGCGCGGCCTCGTCCGCGACCGAGCGCCAGAGGAACGAGGGGACGGTTTCCTCCTCCACGCGCTTCAGGCGCGCGGAGACGCCCGCTTTGCGGAAATATTTCTGCGCGATCACGTCGGTCGCGACCTGCGACCAGTGCGCGGGCACTTCCATGCTGTCGAGGCGGAATACGATCGAGCCGTCGGGATTTCTGATCTCGCTCACCGCCGTGCGGAACGGGATTTCGGCGTAGGGCGATTGGTTCTCTTTCGTATAGCGGCGCTCGATGCGCATTTTTTCGTCCCCTTGTATTCGTTGGCGAACCTCAAGGTCCGCTCTGTTGCATTCGGCCCATGTGTCCGGGCCGCTCACGCTTCTGGGACTGGCCCAGTATCTACGTCCCGCGCGGCGAATCCATGGGAGCAAGACCACTCCCACGCGCCGGGGCGTTCATGTCCGGCGGCGCTGCTGAATCGATCGCTACGGGGATGCTCGGTGCGACCCAAAACAGCGCCCCGAACGGAAAATGACCCTAGGACGACTCGGACAAACGCGTCAAGCCTTAGTAGGGCAGGGAACTTAAAAATCTATATATGGTGGTATTTATCGAAAATACAGGCGAGGCGCCAGCCGGCGCCCGCCCCGAAAGAACGCCCAAGAGAGGCAGATTCGGGCCGCGCGTAAAGGGCTAAATCGGCGGCGCGGGCGCTAGATTGCGAACAGCGGGGATTTCAAGCCGGGTTGCGACCTGGGATCGTCACCTGCACGCTCGGCGGCGCGAGTCGGCGAGCCGGTTGGACCCGGCTCGCAATTCGAAACTGGCCGAAGTCGGCAACGGCCGACTTCGGCTGTGATCCACGCCTTGGGTTGTGTCTCAGTTTCCCCGTCATCACCGCGCCGACGAGTCCGGTTCAGGGCGAGTGCCCGGCGCGCGCACGCTTTAGCCATGCCGCGCTGGCTGCTCGCTTCGCTCGCCAGCGCGGTCCGGCCCGGTGATGACGATGGGAAGTGTACTAACTGAGACACTACCATGCCTTGATATGCGGAAAATCCGATACGCGGATGGCCGGGTCTCGGCGCTTCGCGCCGGCCCGGCCATGACGAAAACTAAACTGACCTACCATCCATCATCCACCTCGCGAACGGCAGGATCGCGAAGCAGGTGGACGTAGAGGTATGGGATTAGGGAGCGGCAATCGCGTCGCCGCTCCCGTTTCTTGCGCTGCTACTTCGGCGTCGGCGCCGGAGCTTTGGCGGGCGGCGTCGTGGTCGCCGGCGGCGAGGTGGGTGCCGGCGTCGTCCCCTGCATGCCGCCCGACCACCAGTAATACCCGACGGCGAGAACGATGACGACGATGACGGCGATAATGATGTTCCGCTGGTCCATCGAATAGTTCTCCTGTTGCGGGCGCGCCCGCATTCTATTAGAGCCACGTACGTTCGTGCGACGCCGCGCGCGACGACCGCATTTTCGGACAACATGCGGCGAGAATGCAACCGGTAAAACCAGTCACGGCCGCGATTGTTCCGCTTTTTCATCGGGCCGCGCCCTTTCGTCCATCGGTTTCGCGGTCGCAGCGTCCACGACCTTGCCCTCGCGCTTGGGCGGGATGAGCGGAGTCGGCACCGAAATGTTGCCGCGCAGGAGCGTGCGGCCCGCGTACATGCCGCCCTGGAGCTGCAGCTCGAACCGCGCGGCGTCGCGCCGGCGGTTTTCCGCGGTGATCTCGGCCGCTTCCTCCGGCGGCACGCCGAGCGCCTTCAGCGCCTCTTCGCCGAACGCCATCGCGGATTCGAGCGTCTCGCGAATCTGGTAGTCGACGCCTTGCTTGATCAGGTGCAGCGCGTGCGTGCGGTCGAAGGCGCGCACGAACAGATGCGCGAGCGGGAATTCCGCCTTCACCAGCTCGACGATCTTGTTCGCGGTCTCCGGCTTGTCGACGCAGACCAGGATCGCCTCCGCGATTTCCGCTCCGGAAGTGCGCAGCACGTCGAGACGCGTGCCGTCGCCGTAATAGACCTTGAAGCCGAAATCCGCCGCGGCGCGGATCATCTCCGTGTCGTTCTCGATGATCGCGACGTCGATGCCGCGCGTGAGCAGATGCTGGCTCACCACTTGTCCGAACCGGCCGAAGCCGACGATCAGCGCCTGTCCTTCCAGCCCCTCGGCGACCTCGATCCCGTCGAAAGACTGCTCTTCCTCCGGCATCAGGCGGCCGAGCGCGAAGATCAGCAGCGGCGTGAGCGCCATCGAAAGAATGACGGTGGCGGTGAGCGCGGCGTTGGTGGCAGCATCGAAAATTCCGGCAGTGGCCGCGGCGGAATAGAGGACGAAGGCGAACTCGCCGCCCTGCGCGAACAGCACCGCGCGCAAGATCGCCTCGCGGCGGTTCGTGCGCAGCACGAGCGCTACTAGGAAAATACCGACTCCCTTGAGCGTCATGTAGGCGAGGACCGCGGCGAGGATGAGGCGCCAGTCGCGCGCGATCAGCAGGAAGTCGAGCGACATGCCGACCGCAAGGAAGAAGAGCCCGAGCAGGATGCCGCGGAACGGCACGATGTCGGCTTCCAATTGATGCCGGAACGTCGATTCCGAGAGCAGCACGCCGGCGAGAAACGCGCCGAGCGCCATCGTGAGGCCGCCGACCTGCATGAGGAGCGCCGCGCCGAGCACCACGAGCAGCGCCGCCGCGGTCATCACCTCGCGCGCCTCGGCCTGGGCGAGAATGCGAAACATCGGGTTGAGCAGCCATCGCCCGGCGGCAACCAGTGCCGCAACGGCGGCGAGCGCGATCGCCATGTGCTCCCAGCGCGACCCCGAGGCGGCCATCGGCGTCACCGGCGCCAGGAACGCGACGAGCGCCAGCAGCGGAACGATCGCGAGATCCTCGAGCAGCAGGATCGAGATCGCCCGCTGACCCATCGGCGTCGAGGATTCGCCGCGCTCGTCGAGAATTTGCACGACGATCGCGGTGGAAGTGAGCGTGAAGCCCATGGCGGCGATGAACGAGACCACCGGCGCGAAGCCCGCGGCGATGCCGACCGCGGTCAGCAGCGCGCCGCAAACGAGCACTTGCAGGACGCCGAGCCCGAGAATCTGGCGCCGCAGGGCCCATAGCCGCGACGGCACCATTTCAAGACCGATCACGAACAGGAACATCACGACCCCGAGCTCGGCCACGTGCAGGATCGTCTCCGGCTCCGCGAAGATCGCGAGCCCGTACGGCCCGATCACGATGCCGGCGGCGAGATAGCCGAGCACCGAGCCGAGGCTGAGCCGCTTGAAGATCGGCACCGCGATCACGCCGGCGGCGAGCAGCACCACGACTTTTGCCAGTTCGCTTGCGGATCCTTCCACGAATTCCTCCAGTCATGTCACGGCTATCATAGCAGCCCGTGATCCGTAATTCCGCGAAGCCGCGAAGCCGCGAAGCGAAGATGCGGCTCAATCTGAGTCATTCCGGGACGCGCCGAAGGCGCGGGCCCGGAATCCAAAGGGCAGCGTAGACAGGTTCGGCAATGCCACTTGGATTCCGGGCTCGCGGGCTTCGCCCGCGCCCCGGAATGACGATCATTAAAAGCTGCACGAACGCGGTGCCGATCTAGCTCGCGTTGCGCTCCGCCGGCTTCTCCGCGAAGCGGCTTATTGGCCGGCGTAAGCCGAGATTTTCCCGCAGCGTGCGTCCCTCATATTCCTTGCGGAAAATCCCGCGCCGCTGCAATTCGGGAATGACCTGATCGACGAAGTCGTCGAGCCCACCCGGCAGGTACGGCGGCATCACGTTATAGCCGTCGGCGCCGCCGTTCACGAACCAGTCCTCCAGATGATCGGCGATCGTCTCCGGCGTGCCGGGCACGATCCAGTGCCCGCGGCAGACAATGCGGAGGTAAAGCTCGCGGATCGTGAGCTGCTCGTTCTTCGCCATGTCGGTGAACATCTTGAACACGTGCTGGCTGGAATCCGATTTCGCGATTTCCGGCAGCGGGCCGTCGAGCGGGTAGGGGGTGAGATCGATGTTGCCGAGGAGCTCGCCGAGCAGCGCCAACCCGATCTCCGGATGCACGAGCGACTGCAGGCGCTCGAACTTGTCGTCGGCTTCGGCTTGCGAGCGGCCGACGAACGGGACCACGCCCGGCATGATCTTCACGTCGTCCGGCGCGCGGCCGTATTTTGCGAGCCGGCCCTTGAGGTCGCCGTAGAACTTGCGCGCGTTCTCGAGCGTCTGGTGCGCGGTGAACACGACCTCGGCGATTTCCGCGGCGAGCTCCTTGCCGACGTCCGACGAGCCCGCCTGCACGATCACCGGGTGCCCCTGCGGCGGGCGCGGCACGTTGAGCGGCCCACGCACGGAAAAATGCTCGCCCTTGTGATCGAGCACGTGCAGCCGGGCCGGATCGAAATAGCGTCCCGACTCCTTGTCGCGCACGAACGCGTCCTCGTCCCAGCTGTCCCACAACCCGCGCACGACTCGGGCGAACTCGCGCGCGCGGTCGTAGCGGTCGTCGTGGGCGAGATGCACCTCCTTGCCGAAATTGAGCGCTTCCATCGGATTGGTGGAGGTGACGAGGTTCCAGCCCGCGCGCCCGCCGCTGATGTGGTCGAGCGAGGCGAACTTGCGTGCGATGTGCAGCGGCTCGTTGTAGGTAGTGGTGGCGGTGGCGACGAGGCCGATATGTTTCGTGACCGCCGCGAGCGCCGACAGCAACGTGATCGGCTCGAAGCCCGCGATATAGGTGGCGACGCGGCTCGCGCGATCGGGAGGCCAGTTCCGCATGCTGGGGGAGTCGGCGAGAAACAGAAGATCGAATTTGCCCCGCTCGGCGGTGCGCGCGAGCTCCGTGTAATGCGCGAAATCCACGGCGGCCCGCGCGTAGGCGTCCGGATGGCGCCAGGAGGCAATGTGATGGCCGGTCGGGTGGAAGAACGCCCCGAGTTTCATCTGCCGGCGGTCTTTGGCCATCGTTCCTCCGGCGGCGCCAGCCCGGCGGAACATTCCGCTTCGGCCTCGCACGTCCGCAAAAGATTACAGGCGAACAAGGCATTGTGACAAATGCCGCTTGAGTGCGGCCCCGGTTTTTCAGCCCGAGCAAATTTTCTGCGGCGTGCGGTTGACAGGTCCGAACCAACGCCCTAATACTTAACCTCATGGTTAAGTATCAAGAGCCCGTACTCGACCGCACTTTCGCCGCACTCGCCGACCCCACGCGGCGGGCGCTGCTCGCGCAACTGAACGAGCGCGAGGGCGTTTCCGTGAGCGAGCTGGCGCGGCCGTTTCCGGTTTCGCTGCCGGCCGTCATGAAGCACCTCGACGTGCTTTCCGACGCCGGCCTGATCAGACGCACCAAGACCGGCCGCACGGTCACGTGCCAGTTGAACGCGGCGCCCATGGAGGAGGCCATGCACTGGCTCTACCGCTACGAGCGCTTCTGGAACGAACAGCTCGAACGCCTGGCCGCTTTTGTTGAGGAGAAGCCATGCTCACCAAGCCAAGCCTCACGCTCAAGCGCCACATCAAGGCGCCGCCCGCGAAAGTCTACGCGGCGTGGACGCAAGCGGAGCAGCTAGTGCGCTGGTTCGGACCGCACGAGACGGTACTCGATTCCGTGAAGGCGGAATTGGACGTGCGCGAGGGCGGGCGTTTCCGCGCGAGCTTCAAGACCATGGACGGCGAGTATCACGAGGTCGGCGGCGTCTACCGCGAGGTCGTACCCGATCAGCGGCTGCAGTTCTCGTGGGCGTGGCATTCGACGCCGGAACGCGAGTCGCTCGTGACGCTCACGTTCCGCCCGGACGGCGAGGGCACGATGCTGACGCTTCTGCACGAGCAGTTCTTCGATCAGGCGGCGCGCGACGGTCACGCGCACGGCTGGGCCGGAACGCTCGACAAGCTGGCAGCGATTTTCGAGTGATGACGCCTATGGAGAAGGAAATGACCGACTTCAGACTTTATTATGCCGAAACGATCAATCCGCGCAAAGCCTGCGCCGTGGCGAAGCATCTCAATTCGCCGGTCGAGTTCGTGCACGTCAATCTCGGCAAGGGCGAGCAAAAATCGCCCCAATTCGCCGCGATGAATCCGAACCTCAAAGTGCCGGTCCTCGACATCGGTGACCGCACGATCTGGGAATCGAACGCGATCATGTGCTTTCTCGCGCGCTTTGCGGGCTCCGATCTGTGGCCGCAGGACGAACGGCAGGTCGAGGTGATGCGCTGGCTGAATTGGGACGCACAGCATTTCGTGCCGGCGGCGGGCACGTTCTATTTCGAGTATCTCATCAAGCCGCGTTTCGGCCTGGGCGAGCCGAGCGCCGCGGAGCTCGAACAGGCGGCGGGCAATTTCAGCAAATATGGTGCCGTGTTGAACGAGCATCTGCGCGGCCGGAAATTTCTCCTCGGGGATACGCTGACCGTCGCGGACTTCGCAGTGGCGATCACGCTGCCTTATGCCAAGGCCGCGCACATTCCGGTCGCGGAGTTTCCCGAAGTCGTGCGCTGGCACGACCGGCTGAACGAACTGCCGGCGTGGCGTGAGCCGTTTCCCACGGCCGTCGCAGCGGCGGCTTAATCATTCGAGCGTCAGAGGAGTCAAAATATGCAACCGCACAAAGTCGTCTCTCGCGAAGAATGGCTCAAGGAGCGCAAGGCGCACCTGAAGAACGAGAAGGCGCTCACGCGCATTCGCGATCTGGTGAGCGCCGAGCGGCGCACGCTGCCCTGGGTGAAAATTGAGAAAGACTATGTGTTCGACACGCCGGAGGGAAAGAAACGGCTCGCCGACCTGTTCGGAGAGAACAGCCAGCTCATCGTCTATCACTTCATGTGGCGCTGGGATCTCGGGCAGGGATGCCCGAGCTGCTCGTTCTTCGCCGACCATGTGGACGGCGCCAACATCCATCTCGCCAATCACGACGTCACGTTCGTCGCGATCTCGCGCGGCAAGCTCGCCGACCTCGATGCCTACAAGAAGCGGTTGGGGTGGAAGTTTCCGCTGATCTCGTCCTACGGCAGCGACTTCAATTTCGACTACGGCGTTTCCTTCACCAAGGAACAGCTCAAGGGCAAGGTCAACTACAACTACGCAATGATCGACGGGAAGGACGCGTTCGACGAGCTGCCCGGTACCAGCGTCTTTTACAAGGACGCGAACGGCGACGTCTTTCACACCTATTCGAGTTACGCGCGCGGCGGCGACGTGCTGCTCGGCGCCTACAACTTCCTCGATCTGACGCCGAAAGGCCGCAACGAGGTCGAAATCATGGAGTGGGTGAAGCGCAACGACGAATACGAAAACACGGACAAGGTCGCGTCCTGTTGCGCATCGAAATCAGACGCGGCGTGAGCAGTTGGGTTTGGAGAACCAATCATGCGTGAACAAGCAACCGTTTCGAAGCAAAGTTCATCAGCAGATCGGGTGACGGTTAGGGCTGCGACGCCGGCCGACCAGGAAAAAGTATTTGCCGTCATTGCGCTCGCCTTCGCAAGCGACCCGATGATGCGATGGAGTTTCCCCGACCCTGACCGGTATCTCGCGATTGCTCCGGCTTTCGTGCGCGCCTTCGGCGGTAACGCTTTCGCACACAACGCGGCAGACCAGATCGCTGATTTCGCCGCCGCACTTTGGCTCCCGCCGGGCATTGAGCCCGATCACGAAGCGATGGGCGCGATCATCGAAGTCAATATGCCCGCCGCGCGCAAGCAGGACGGCGCTGGTCTCTTTGAGCAGATGGGAAAATTCCACCCAACCGAGCCGCATTGGTATCTGCCGCTGATCGGCACCGATCCCCTCCATCAAGGCAAAGGTTTCGGCTCGGCACTGCTCGAACACGCAATACGCCGCTGCGACAAGGATCGGCTGCCGGCCTATCTCGAATCGAGCAGTCCGGGGAACGTGCCGCTCTATGAACGGTTTGGCTTCAAGGTCATTGGCACGATCCAGGCCGGCTCCTCGCCGCCGCTCATTCCCATGTTTCGCCCCGCGCGGTGAAAGCCGCGTTCGTTGATCAACGAAGTGAAAGGAGTAACACGATGAAAGTTTCAGGACCGATCACGCCGTGCCTCTGGTTCGACACCGAAGCCGAGGACGCCGCGAAATTCTACGTCTCCGTCTTCGAGAACTCGAAGATGGGCACGGTCAGCCGCTACGGCAGCGAAGGCCAGGAGATTCACGGCAAGAAGCCCGGCTCCGTCATGGTCGCCGAGTTCGAGATCAACGGCCAGAAATTCGTCGCGCTGAACGGCGGCCCGCAGTTCAAATTCGACGAAGCGATCTCCTTCCAGGTGCAATGCGAAACGCAGAAGGAAATCGATTACTTCTCAAGCAAGCTTACCGAAGGCGGCCAGCAAGGCCCGTGCGGCTGGGTGAAGGATAAATTCGGCCTGTCGTGGCAGGTCTTCCCGGCGGCGCTGCCGAAGATGCTGTCGGACCCCGACCGCAAGAAGGCCGACCGCGTCATGAAAGCATTTCTGCAGATGAAGAAGTTCGACCTCGCTGCGCTCGAGCGGACGTATGCGGAGAAAGCAGCGTAAGCGGAACTGACACGGCGGCCGGCGCAAAACCGGCCGCCCAACGATCAACGCTGAAGGAGACTTCGCATGGAATATGTCGACGGGTTTGTTCTGCCGCTGCCGAAGAAGAATGTGAACGAGTACCAACGCATCGCCAAGCTTGCCAGCAAGGTCTGGCGCGATCACGGCGCGCTCGATTATCGCGAGTGCGTCGCCGACGACATCAGCGTCGGCAAGCGCACCTCGTTTCCGCGCAGCGTCAAGATGAAGCCGGGCGAGACGGTGGTGTTCGCCTGGATCACTTATAAGTCGCGCAAGCACCGCGACCGCATCATGAAGAAGGTCATGGCCGATCGGCGGCTCGCGAAGTTCATGGACCCGAAGAAGATGCCGTTCGATGCCAGGCGCATGTTCTGGGGCGGCTTCAAGACGATCGTACAGATGTGAGGGCAATCATGCAGACCATCGTTCCCTATCTCACGGTGAAGAACGCGCCGGAAGCCATCGACTTCTATGTGAAGGCGCTGGGCGCGAAGGAAGTCTCGCGCGCGCCGGCCGAGGATGGCCGCATTTTGCACGCCGACCTCTCGATCAATGGTGGTTCGGTGTTCGTCATGGACGAGTTTCCGGAACATGCAGTCCAAGGAATGGGTCACACTGTTCACGCGGCGACGCCCGAGCGGCCCGCGCCGGTCGCGGTCGTCGTCAATTACGACGCGCCGGCCAAGATCGACAATGCCTACCGGCGCGCGGTGGACGCGGGCTGCAACGGCGTGATGGAGCCGCAGGACACGTTCTGGAACGCGCGCTTTGCGATCCTGCACGATCCCTACGGCCATCAATGGATGCTGAACGCGACGCTGCCGGCGAAGAACTAGCGTGCCGCGAAGGAACATGGGCGCCGGGGCGTCGAAGAGAAAAGGAGTGGAGCAATGAGTTCGAAAGCAGCAGCGAAAGCGCAGGTGCAGGAAATGAAACCGTTCGTCATTTCGCGCACGTTCAAGGCCTCGCGCGAGAGGCTCTGGAAGGCGTTCACCGAGCTTGAGCAGATGAAGCAATGGTTCGGGCCGAAGGGCTTCACGGCGAAATATGCGAAGCAGGACTTCCGTCCGGGTGGCGTCTATCACTACCAACTCGTCTCGCCCGAAGGCCATGAGATGTGGGGCAAGATGGCGTATCGCGAGATCGTGCCGCCTTCGCGCATCGTGTTCGTCAATTCCTTCTCGGACGCTGAGGGCGGCCTGACACGCCATCCCATGAGCCCGGGCTGGCCGCAGCAGATGCTGACCACCGTCACCTTCACCGAGGAAGGCGACAAGACGCGATTCACCGTCGAGTGGCTTCCGATCGATCCGTCCGACGAGGAATGGCGCACCTTCGACCAGGGCCGCGACAGCATGAAGCAGGGCTGGACTGGCACCTTCGAGCAGCTCGACGAATATCTGGCGAAGGCGTGAGGCAGAACTGCCGGCGGCCGGTCGGCCGCCGGCGTTTCCCGAACCGTAATGGAGTGAAGTCATGCTCAAGACTCTTGCCGTGATTGCGGGCGTCGTCGCCATTCTGATCGCCGGCGTGCTCGCTTATGCGGCGACCAAGCCCGACACGTTCCGCGTCCAGCGCGCGCTCGATATTTCGGCGCCGCCGGAGAAGATCTATTCGATCCTGAGCGATATGCGCCGTTCGATCGAATGGTCGCCATATGAGAAGAAGGATCCCGGCATGAAGCGGGCCTTCAGCGGTCCGGCAGCGGGCAAGGGCGCGGTCTATGAATGGGACGGCGACAAGAACGTGGGCGCCGGGCGCATCGAGATTGTGGACGTGGCGCCGCCGAACAAGGTCACGCTCACGCTCAACATGGTCCGGCCGTTCATGGTGAACAACATCGTGGACTACCGGATGGAACCGAACGGCGGCACGACCCGTGTCACCTGGGAAATGCACGGCCCCATGCCGTACATGACCAAGGTGATGAGCACCTTCGTCGACATGGACAAGATGGTCGGCAAGGACTTCGAGGAAGGACTCGTCAGCTTGAAGTCCGTCGCGGAGAAATAGAGACGGGCCGAGGAAGGAGCCTGCCATGATCGCCCCAGCGCGCAGCACGCTTCCCGCGGGCGGGGAACTGATCATCAAGCGCGTGCTGAATGCGCCGCGCGAGCGCGTGTTCGAGGCGTGGACCGATCCCGCGCTCGCCGTGAAATGGTGGGGCCCAAAGGACTACCCGGCGACGTTCCTCGAAATGGATGTGCGCGTCGGCGGCACCTGGAGCGGCCGACTGCGCGCGACCGCGGACGGCCGGGAACTGACGCATCGCGGCGTGTTCCGCGAGATCGTCGAACCGTCGCTGCTCATCTTCACCTTCGCCTGGGACGAGGAGGGCGAGCGCGGCCTGGAGACGATCGTGACGCTGACTTTCACCGATCTCGGCGGAAGGACGTTGCTGACGCTGCATCAGACGCCGTTCCAGTCGGCCGAGGAGCGCGACGGGCATCAGAGTGGCTGGAACAGCGCCTTCGACCGGCTGGAAGATTCGCTGGTCTGACGCGCGCCGGACATCACATCGGAAAAATCGTCAAGGCAAAACGAAGATGTCGCTCAAGCTCTACTACCATCCGCTCGCGTCTTTCTGTCACAAGGCGCTGATCGCGCTTTATGAGAACGCGACGCCGTTCGAACCGGCGATCGTCGATCTCGCCGACGAGAAATCGGCGGCTGCCTTCAAAGCGATCTGGCCGATGGGCAGGTTTCCGGTCCTGCGCGACGAGGCGAGGGGCTCGACCGTCGCGGAGTCGACGATTGTCGTCGAGTATCTCGACGCGTTTTATCCCGGGACCACGCGTTTCGTGCCCGCGGACGCGGACCGCGCCTGGCGAACGCGCATGTGGGATCGCTTCCACGACGAGTATGTCGAGAAGCCGATGCAGAAAATCGTCACGGACCGGCTGCGCCCCGAAGGCAAGCGCGATCCGCTTGGCGTGGAGCAGGCGAGGGCGCAGCTCGGCGAAGCGTATGCGTTGCTCGATTGCGAGATGGAATCGAAGCGCTGGGCGATGGGCGACGAATTCACCCTCGCCGACTGCTCGGCGGCGCCCGCGCTCTTCTACGCGAACACGGTTGAACCGTTCGGCGAGACGCGAAATCTCACGGCATATCTCGACCGGCTGCTGGCGCGCGCCTCATTCTCGCGGGTGCTGCGCGAAGCCGAACCCTATTTCCCGCTCTTTCCCATGGAGCGGAAGCCGCAGATCGCACGCGCAGTCTCGCGGCCCGACCCGAGGAGGAAGCAGTGATGCCGCGTATATTTCTGATTGCCTTCCTCGTTGTCGGTGTGACCACGGCAACAGCGGGTGAGTTGCAGGAAAAGAGCGTGGCGTTTCTGAAAGAGCTTCGTCTTGACCCGGCATCCAGGGAAATTGCCGCCATCATCGACGATCAAGTTGGGTCGTACAGCCTCGATGCGCTTGCCGCAAAGCGCAACGAGGATGGCGTCAAGGCGTTCATCGCGACGCGCAATTTCATCCGAAAGTATCAACAGAACACCAAGACGCCGTTTCCGCCGGATGACCTCTATGTGATCCGCTATTTGAAGCCGGATGAAGCGCAATTCATCAGTGCCCAGCTGATCAAAGAACGTGTGCAAAAAAAGAAGTAGGTTCTTGTTGCGCGGGCGGCGTTTCTGGACCGCCGAACGGATCGTTTCGCTGATTGACGCGTTCCTTGGAGTAGGAACAGGAGAACGGACATGCTTGCAAACAAGGATGCGATGGCAACGATCGCGGTGAAGAACATCGCTGCCGCCAGGAAGTTTTACGAAAAGACGCTCGGCTTTGCGCCGGCCGGCCCGGAGAGCATGGGCGTGACGCTCAAGAGCGGGAAATCGACGATCGTCGTCTATGAATCGGAGTTCGCCGGCACCAACAAGGCGACGTCGGCGACATGGGGCGTCGGCAGCGAGATGGATTCGATCTTGCGGACGCTCAAGGAAAAGGGTGTCGCGTTCGAGCATTACTCCATGCCCGGCGCGCGTCTCGACGGCGACGTGCATGTCATGGGCGATTTCAAAGCCGCCTGGTTCAGGGATCCCGACGGCAACATCCTTCACATCAACAACCAGTGAGCGGCGTCGCCGCCCGGCGGTTTGACGAGCCAACCAAAGGAGCCTGAGATGAGCTACGTCGATGGATTTGTGGTGCCCGTTCCGAAAAAGAAGGTGCAGGCATACCGCAAGATGGCGCAGAAGGCCGGCAAGGTCTGGCGCGAGCACGGTGCGCTCGACTTCCGCGAATGCGTCGCCGATGACGTCAAATACGGAAAGCGCACGTCGTTTCCGCGCAGCGTGAAGCTGAAGAGCGGCGAGACCGTGTTCTTCTCCTACATCGTCTACAAGTCGCGTTCGCACCGCGATCGCGTCAACGCGAAGGTGATGAAGGACAAGCGGATCGCGCACACGATGGATTTGAAGTCGGTGCCCTTCGACGCCAGGCGCATGATCTGGGGCGGGTTCAAGACCCTGGTCGAGGCTTAGCGCCGCGTTTCGGCACGCTCGATCTTCGGCGTGGCGCTCAGGAGAACGGGCATGAACATCCTCACCGTCAATCTGCTGTTCAGCACGCTGGTCTTCTGGATTGCGGCGAGACTTTACGTTTTTCCGAGGCTCGACGAGCTTGAGCCGCGGACGGTGCTCCTGCCGATCCTGCTCCTGCATTCCTTTCGCCATCTCGGCTTGATGTTCCTCGCGCCCGGCGCAGTCTACGCCGGGCTGCCGGCCCAGTTCGCCTACCCCGCGGCGTTCGGCGATCTGTTGGCCGCACTGCTCGCGATCATTGCGATTCCGGCCGTGGCCATGCGTGCGCGTCTCGCCTTGCCGCTCGTGTGGCTCTTCAACATCGAGGGCACGCTGGACCTGCTCGCCGCCATCACTCTCGCGACCATCTACGATGCCGCACCCTTCATGGGGGCCGCATATTGGATTCCAGCCTTCTGGGTTCCGGCACTCTTGGTGACTCACTACATTACGTTCGTATTTCTTCTTCGCGGGCGAAGCGCAACGGCCTAGACTACGGTTGTCTCGAGCGACGAAGCGTTGGTTCAGTCGCTGGACAGTGCGTTGCCGAACTGGCATGAACCGCGCGATCCTCGCAGCCGGGCGCGCCGATGACCGTGAAGAACTTCTTCCTCCGCTTCTTCACCTGGTGGAACGGTGCCACGTTCGGCACCCAGCTTTGGACCTGGCGCTACGGCGAGGCCGTCGGCCAGGATGAATCCGGCAACCGCTACTACCGCACGAAGGGTGGCAAGATCGATCCGACGCTCGGCTTCGAGCGGCGCTGGGTCATCTATAACGGCCTCGCCGAGCCCTCGCGCGTGCCGCCCTCGTGGCATGGCTGGCTACACCATACCGTTGATCTTCCGCCGGACGCGGATCGCTACGAGCCGCATCCGTGGGAGCTGCCGCACCGCCCCAATCTCACCGGCACGCCGCTCGCGTGGCGCCCGCCCGGCTCGACACTTGCCGCCGGCCGCCGCCCGCGCGCAACCGGCGACTACCAGCCCTGGACGCCGGAATAATATTCACGTTGCTGCGTCAGAGCACCACCACCCGCGTGCCGACGGGCGTGCGCAGGTAAAGATCGGCGACTTCTTCGTTCAACAATCGAACACAGCCCGATGACACGTCGGTGCCGATCGTCCACGGCTCGAACGTGCCGTGGATGCGATAGAGCGTGTCGCGGTTGCCTTCGTAGAGATAGAGTGCGCGTGCGCCGAGCGGATTGTCCGGCCCGCCCGCCATGCGTTCCGGCAATTCCGGCTGCCGCAGCCGCATTTCCTTCGGCGGAATCCAGTCGGGCCACTCGGCCTTGCGCCCGACCGCCGCGCGGCCGCTCCAGCCGAAGCCCTCGCGCCCGACGCCGACGCCATAGCGCACGGCTTGGCCGCCTTCGCGCACCGAATAGAGAAAATGATTGCGCGGGTCGACCACGAGCGTGCCGGGCAATTCGTTGCCCGGATAGGACACGAGCTGGCGGCGGAATTCCGGGTCGAGCAGTTCGAAATTCACCTTGCGGATTTCAAAAGCGCCGTCGGGAGTGGACTCGAGAAACCAGTCCTCTTGCGTGATCTGCCGCGCGTCCGGCTTTGCCGGCGCCGTCAGTCCCGGCGGCAATTCAGCGCCCGGCTGCGGCGGCTGCACCTTCTGCGGCGGGAAGAGAGGTGGAAAGAGCGGCGGGAACGGAAACGGACTTTGCGCGAACGCGCTTGCCGGAAAGGCGAGCGACGCGCCGGCAAGCGCAAGCAGGCGCCGGCGGGAAAGGGTCGGCTTTGTGGCGGGAGCGGATTTCATGCGCAGCGGGGAGGTCTCTCTCGGGCAATAGATGGCGCAAGTCTTGCGGCAATCCAAGGGCAATAGCGGATAGGCTCGCCACGCGGGCATCAACACCGGGTGAGCGGGGAAGTTCCGGCGTGGCCCGCGCCCTTTCGCCGCCGCAAACACCATGTTAACGAGCGCGAGCCCTGAGGCGGGGGATTCCGCTTCGTCGTCGATTGCCCCCATGCCCCTGATCCTGTTTTTTGTCCTGCTTGCCGCGGCGATCGCCGCCGATTCCGCACTCGCCCAGCAACGCAATCCGTGGGACGACTTGCTCGCGCCGCGTCCGACCTTCCCGCAGCAGCGCCAGCCGCAGCAACCGCCCGGCGGCATTCAATCGGCACCGCTCCCGCCGCCCGGGCAGCAGCGGCCGGACCAGCCCGCGCAAAAGGGCCGCCCCGGTCAGAAACAGCAGCCGGCCGAGGTGCCGGTCGAGCGGCCGGCGGAACAGAAGATCGCCAATCCGACCGCGGTCTTTTCCGGGCTCGACAAGATCACCGGCCGCATTTTCCCGTTCGAGGCGGCGATCGACGAGACCGTGCAGTTCGGCGCACTCCAGGTGACGCCGCGCTCCTGCTATACGCGCCCGCCCACCGAGCCGCAAAACACGACCGGCTTCGTTCAGGTCGACGAGATCACGCTCGACGGCAAGATGCGGCGCATCTTCAACGGCTGGATGTTCGCAGCGAGCCCAGGCCTGAACGCGGTCGAGCACGCGATTTATGACGTGTGGCTCGTCGACTGCAAGCAGGGCCCGCCCGATCCGAGCAAGGCGTCAGGTTAATTCGCCGCCGTCGTCGGATTTTGCGGCAATCAATTCCAGGCACGCCGCGCCGGAAAGCGGCGCACCGCCGATCGCCGCGTCGCCGCGCACGGCGTCCGCGAGCAGGCGCTGATACTTTTCGCGTTCGACCTCGACTGCGCCGAACTGCCAAAGATGCTCCGTGATGAATTGCGCGTCGAGCAGGCGAAATCCGTTCCGCCGCAGCCGCGCCACGAGATGCACCAGCGCGACCTTGGATGCGTCCCGCTCGCGATGAAACATGCTCTCGCCGAAAAACGCGCGCCCGAGGCGCACGCCATAGAGACCGCCGACGAGCTCTCCGTCGCGCCAGCATTCCACCGTGTGGCAATGGCCGCGCAGATAGAGATCCCGATAAAGCCGCCGGATGCGCCGGTTGATCCAGGTCTTGCCGCGTCCGGGCGCGGGCGCGGCGCAGGCCGCGATGACCGCGTCGAAATCGTGATCAATACGAATCTCGAACCGCTCGCTCCGCACTGCGCGCGCGAGCCGCCGCGGCACGTGAAAGCCGTCAAGTGGAATGACACCGCGCAGCTGCGGCTCGATCCAATAAAGGCTCGGGTCGTCCGCGCTCTCGGCCATCGGGAAGATGCCGCAGGCATAGGCCTTGAGCAGCACCTCCGGCGTGATCTCGACCTCGATGTCGCCATGACGGGTCATGATGCGAGTTTATTAGGCGAACCGGGGCGCGGCGAGGGCTGACGCGCGCCCAACAAATAATAACAATAATAATATGTGATATAAATATTTTGCACTCGATAAAATCGTGATATAAGGGGATACTACATCGGCATCCACGGGAATTGGAGCCCGCTCCATGCGCTTCCTGCCGATCTTCCTCGACCTTGCAGGACAGCCGGCCGTTCTCGTCGGATCGAGCGACGCTGTTGAGAACAAGTTCCGGATTCTACGTGCGGCGCGCGCGCATGTGCATTGGTACGCGGCACCGCATGGTCGCGGCGCCATCGACGAGGCTGAAGCTCAAATCACCCAGCGCGCGCCGGTCGAGACCGATCTCGACGACGCAGCGGTCGTGATCTCGGCGGCCGGCGACCCGATCGATCGAGACGTCTCGGTCTGGGCGCGCCGGCGCAAAATTCCGGTCAACGTCGTCGACCGACCCGAACTTTCTACCTTCATCATGCCCGCCGTCGTCGATCGCGGCGACGTGGTCGTGGCGGTCGGCACCGGCGGCGCCTCGCCCGTGCTCGCGCGCCGCATTCGCGAAAAGATCGAAGCGCTGCTGCCTGCCCGCATCGGTGAGTTGGCTTCGTTGCTCCGGCGCTGGCGGCCGCGCGTGATCGCCAAGTTGCCGACCTTCGCGGAAAAGCGGCGCTTTTGGGAAAATGCGGTGGACGGGCCGATCGCGGTGGCGGCGCTCGCCGGAAATTCCGGCGAAGCGGAAGCACTCTTGATCGACGCGCTGGCTCGCGCCGAGGCGACGGAGAAGGGCACCGGCTCCGTTGCGATCGTTGGTGCCGGGCCTGGCGATCCCGATCTTCTCACGCTCAAGGCGCTGCGCGCGATCTCCGATGCGGACGTTATTTTCTACGACGACCTCGTGACCGAGGGTGTGCTCGATCGCGTGCGCCGCGATGCCGAACGCGTGTTCGTCGGGAAAAGGCGCGGGCGGCCCGGCATCGGCCAGGACGCGATCAACCGCCGCTTGGTCGCGGCCGCGCGCGCCGGCAAGCGCGTCGTCCGCCTCAAGGGCGGCGATCCGTTCGTGTTCGGCCGCGGCGGGGAAGAGCTTGAGCATCTGCGCGCCGCAGGCATCCCGGCGACCGTAATTCCAGGCATCAGTTCCGCGCTCGGCTGCGCCGCCGAAGCGGAGCTCCCGCTCACGCTGCGCGATGTGGCGACGCGGCTCACGCTGCTCACCGCCCACCGTGTGCAAGCAGGCGAGGTCGATTGGTCCGGCCTCGCCGATCCCGCAACCACCGTCGTCGTTTATATGGGCCTCGCCGCCGCCGCCGAAATCCGCGACGGGCTCATTCGCGTCGGCCGCGATCCGGCGACGCCCGCCGCCATTCTCGCGCGCGGAACCTGGACCAATTCGAAATCCGTCGCCGGCCGGCTCAACGCCTTGCCCGCGCTGGCGGCGCAAATCGGCGAGGGGCCGGCGCTCATCATCATCGGCGAAGTCGTGCGCCATTCGGCGCCTTGGCGCGCCGCCGAGAACGCCACGGAGGAAGTCGCATGACCGCTCCGCAACAGCAGAAGCTGAAAATCAAGGGCCCGGTCGTGGTGACCGCCAACCGGCTTCACGACGGCACCGTCATCTATCGTACGGCAGACAACAATTGGTCGACCAAACTGGCCGACGCCGCCATCGCCACCACGGCCGAACAGGCAAAGGCGCTTCTCGCCGCCGCTTTCGGCGACGGCGTGCTCGCCGTCGACCCCTATATCGCGCCGGTTGAGCTCGCGCCGGATCGCGCGGTGCTGCCTGGAAATTTGCGCGAGCACATCCGTCTGACCGGTCCGACCTTCGCGCTTCCGGGAGCCTGAGCCGTGTATCTCTACGACGACTTCGACGAAAAACTCGTTCTGGAACGCGTCGATGAATTTCGCGATCAGGTGAAGCGTCGGCTTTCCGGCGAATTGAACGAGGACGAGTTCAAGCCGCTTCGGCTGATGAACGGCGTCTATCTCCAGCTGCACGCCTACATGCTGCGGATTGCCATCCCCTACGGCACGCTTTCGTCGCGGCAGATGCGCATGCTCGCGCACGTCGCGCGCCGCTACGACAGGAACTACGGGCATTTCACCACGCGCCAAAACATCCAGTTCAACTGGATCAAGCTGGAGGAATTGCCCGACGCCATGGCCGATCTCGCCAGCGTGAAGATGCACGCCATGCAGACGAGCGGCAATTGCATCCGCAACATCACCACCGACCAATGGGGTGGCGTGGCACCCGACGAGATCGAGGACCCGCGCGTGTGGGGTGAAATCCTGCGCCAATGGTCGACGCTGCACCCGGAATTTTCGTTCCTGCCGCGCAAGTTCAAGATCGCGATCACCGCCGCCTCGCACGACCGCGCCGCCATCAAGGTGCACGACGTCGGCCTGCGGCTGCACAAGAACGGCGCAGGTGAATCCGGCTTCGAGGTGATGGTGGGCGGCGGGCTCGGCCGCACCGCCTTCATCGGCAAGACCATCCGGCCGTTCCTGCCGAAGCGAGATCTCTTGAGCTACGTCGAGGCGATTCTACGCGTCTATAACCAGTTCGGGCGCCGCGACAACATTTACAAGGCGCGCATCAAGATCCTCGTGCACGAAATCGGCGCCGAGGCCTTTGCCAAGGAAGTCGAGGCTGAATGGCAGACGATTAAGGACGGGGCACTCGCGCTCGATCCCATGGCGATCGCAGAAATCGCCGCGCGCTTTCGGTATCCCGAATACGAGCAGCTGGAAAACGACCCGAGTGAGCTGAGGACAACGCGCGCCGCCGACGCGCGCTTCGACACCTGGTTCAAGAATTCGGTGCGGCCGCACCGGCTACCCGGCTACGCGATTGTGACGCTCTCCCTCAAGCCGGAGGGCGGCCCGCCCGGCGACTGCACCGCCGAGCAGATGGACGCGATAGCCGACCTCGCCGACCGCTACAGCGCGGGCGAGATCCGCGTCGGCCACGAACAGAACCTGTTCCTGCCGCACGTGCGCCAGCGCGATCTGCCGGCGCTGTGGCAGGCGCTCGATGCGATCGGCGTGGCCACCCCGAACGTGAATACCATCTCCGACATCATTTCCTGCCCCGGTCTCGACTATTGCGCGCTTGCCAACACGCGCTCGATCCCGGTGGCGCAGGAAATCACGCGCCGCTTCCGCGACCTTGAGCGCGCGCGCGGCGTCGGCCGCCTGCACGTCAACATCTCCGGCTGCATTAACGCCTGCGGTCATCACCACGTCGGCCACATCGGCATTCTCGGCGTCGAGAAGAACGGCGAGGAATACTTCCAGATCACCCTCGGCGGCCGCGCCGACGAGAAGGCGGAGCTCGGCGAGTTGCTGGGTCCAGCGGTGCCGTACGACGAGGTGGTCGACACGGTCGAAGACATCGTCACAGCCTATCTCGAATTGCGCGAGCGGCCCGACGAGCTTTTCATCGAAACCGTAAAACGGGTCGGCATCGAGCCGTTCAAGGAGCGCGTCTATGCCGCTGATTAAGCAAGGCCGCCTAGTCGAGGATCGCTACGCGCGCGCGCTCGACGACGCGCCGATTCCTGAGGGCGCCGCAGTCATCGTGCCGGCCGCACGCCTGCTTGCCGATGCCGCGGAATTGTCGCGCCGCGAAGCGCCGACCGGCGTGCTGTGGCCGAACGACCGCCGCGTCGCGGAGCTTGCGCCGCATCTCGACCGGCTCGCGCTGGTGGCGCTGGTCTTCCCGAAGTTCAAGGACGGGCGCGCCTACAGTCAGGCGCGGCAGTTGCGCGAGCGCTACGGATTCCGCGGTGAGCTGCGCGCGACCGGCGAAATCTTGCGCGATCAATTCCTGTTCCTCGATCGCGCCGGCTTCGACGCGTTCGAAGTGAAGAAGGAAGCCGACGCCAGTGCGTTCGAGGAAGCGAGCCGCCGTTACAGCGTGTTCTACCAGCCGACCGGCGACGGCCGTTCCACGGCGCTGCGCGCCCGGCTTGCCCGCGCGCGCGAAGATGCGACGGCTGCGTTGGAAGCCGCGCAATGATCGTCGTCGATACATTGCGCGACGTAACGGCAGCACTCGATCATCGGCTGTCGCACGCGAGCCCGCATGAGATCGCGCGCGAGGCGATCCGCTCGGTCCCGCCCAAGCGGATTGCCGTGGCTTCTTCGTTCGGCATCGAGTCTGCCGCGCTGCTCTGCCTCATTGCCGACATCGATCGCGACGTACCGATCCTGTTCCTCGACACCGGCTGGCTGTTTCCGGAGACGCTGGCCTACCGCGACACTCTGGTGGAGCGCCTCGGGCTCAGGGACGTGCGCGTTATCGAACCGGCTGCGCAGACGGTTGCAAATGTCGACCCGGCCGGCGATCTTTGGGCGCGCGATCCCGTCGCCTGCTGCAATCTGCGCAAGGTGGAGCCGCTCGCATCGGCGCTTGCCGGCTTCGCCGCTTGGATCAATGGGCGCAAGCGGTATCACGGCGGCGCGCGCGCGAACATTCCGGCTGTCGAGCTCGACGGCGAGCGGCTGAAATTCAACCCGCTCGCCCGCGCCCGCCGCGAGGAGATCGACGCGCTGTTCGAGCGCACCGGTCTTCCTCGGCATCCGTTGCAAGAAGCGGGGTTCGCGTCAGTGGGCTGCGCGCCCTGCACCAGCCGCCTCCGGCCCGGCGAGCCGATGCGTGCTGGCCGCTGGCGCGGTCGGGCCAAGACTGAATGCGGGATTCACGCGCTGGTGCAGGGCGGCTGAAGTCATTTTATCTCAGGGACGGGGGCTCATCATGTCAAATCAAACGACTGCTCATCCGGCGGCGATCGACAGGGAAACGGCCATTGCCAGCGTGCCGCGGGGACGGCTCACCGAAGATTGGGTGGCCGTGCTGCTCGGATTTCTCGTCATCGCCGCGGTGCTGGCGGCATTTCAGTGGAAGATCGCAGACGTGCGAAGCTTGATTTCGAGCTTCCGCTGGACGACCGACAGCCAGATCGTGTCGATGGCCCCCGACTGGATCGCGACGTTGGATTCGGTCACGGCGGAAGCCGAGTCCAGAGGGCAACAAAACGTGGTGGCGCTGAGCCGCGCCACCCGGGACGCGCTCGTAAAGCAGGATCGGAGTGCGATCGAGGCGACAGCCGGCAAATTGGCCGGGCTCGGCAGCCGCACCATCGCCGGCCGGTTGGGCGCCGAGATCAGCGGGCACGCGGCCGCGGTCCCCGCGAGCCGGGTGTTCACGGAGGCCAACCTGCTGAAAATCCTTTACGTGGGTATCGGGTTCATCGTCGTGTCGGCGATCGGCATTGCGCTGCTCGGGTCGAAAGTAGTGCCGTTTCTCGTCGGCTTGCCCGTCGTGTTCGGTCTCGCCTGGCTCGCCCGCTTTCTCGCCGGCAACGGACTGTTCGTGAATTGGGGCATCGAGTACGTCATCTTCGCGCTGCTTCTCGGTCTGCTCATCAGCAACACGATCGGCGTTCCTGGCTGGCTCAAGCCCGCGGTCCAGACCGAGTTCTTCATCAAGACCGGTCTCGTCATTCTCGGCGCGGGCCTGCTTTTCTACGAGGTGCTCCAGGCGGGAGCGCTTGGCATTACCCAGGCCGTGATCGTGGTGTTCGTCGTCTGGTACGTGTGCTTCTGGCTGTGCCGGAAGCTGCGCGTCGACGACGAGTTTGCCGCGATACTGTCGACCGCGGTCGCGATATGCGGCGTCTCCGCTGCCATCGCCGCTTGCGGCGCCATCAAGGGCGACAAGAAGAAGCTTTCCTACGTCACATCGCTCGTGCTGGTCGTCGCGGTCCCCATGATGATCGTCATGCCGTGGATCGCGAAGTCCACCGGCATGAATGAACTGGTCGCGGGCGCGTGGCTCGGCGGGACGCTCGACACGAGCGCCACCGTGGTCGCCGCGGGTGCGCTCGTGAGCGAAGCCGCCATGAAGACCGGCGTGATCGTCAAATTTTCGCAGAACGCGCTCATCGGCGTGGCCGCCTTCATCCTGGCGATCTGGTGGACGCTCCGTCAGGGTGCCGCGGCCGGCGAGCGGCCGAGTGCGGCCGTGATCTGGGAGCGCTTCCCCAAATTCGTGCTCGGATTCGTCATCGCGTCGGCGATCTTCTCGTTCTTCCTCGCCGGCGATCTGGTGGGCGGAACCCGCAGTGCGCTGACCGAGCTCAGGACCTGGTGGTTCGCGCTTGCGTTTGTCTGCATCGGGCTCGAGACCCGTTTTATCGAGCTCGCGACCACCGGCAAGGGCCGGCCGGCGCTCGCATTCCTCGGCGCCCAGGGTTTCAACATCTTCTGGACGTTGTTGCTGGCGTGGCTCCTGTTCGGCGGAGTGCTGTTCGCGCAGCCCGCCATTAATTGATCCGCGGCAAAAACGCGTTTGCAGAAAACAACCGGCGCGCTGCAAAGCGCGCCGGTTCGTTTTCGCCCAATCCTTTACTTGCCTTTGATTTTCTCGAACAGGTCGATCGGGATCGGAAACACGATCGTCGACGAACGGTCGCCGGCGACGTTCTGCATGGCCGTGAGGTAGCGCAACTGCATCGCTTCCGGCTGGCCGGAAAGAATCTTGCCCGCCTGCGCGAGTTTTTCGGCCGCCTGTTGCTCGCCCTCGGCGTCGATGATCTTGGCGCGGCGGATGCGCTCGGCCTCGGCCTGCTTGGCGATCGCACGGATCATCGTCTCGTTGAGATCGACGTGCTTCAACTCCACGTTCGACACCTTGATGCCCCAGGCATCGGTCTGCTCGTCGAGGATCTTCTGGATGTTGGCGTTGAGCTTGTCCCGCTCGGAGAGCAACTCGTCGAGATCGTGCTGGCCGAGCACCGAGCGCAACGTGGTCTGCGCGAGTTGACTCGTTGCCACGTCATAGTGCTCGACCTGAACGATCGCGTTCTCCGCATCCAGCACGCGGTAGAAGACGATCGCGTTTACCCGCACCGAGACGTTGTCCTTGGTGATGATGTCCTGCGGCGGCACGTCGAGCACGCGGATGCGGAGATCGATCCGCACCGCCTGCTGGATCACGGGGATCACCAGGATCAGTCCCGGTCCCTTCACCTTGTAGAAGCGGCCGAGCAGGAAGATGACCGCGCGTTCGTATTCGCGCAGGATGCGGATCGAATAGGCGAGAATCGCGAGAATGACGATGATGGGGATGATCAGCCCCGACCAGTCCGGCAGAAAAAACATGGCAGCTCCTTAACTGGGCTCGACGGTGAGCGTCAGGCCCTTTCGCGCGACGATCCGCACTTTATCCTTCGGCCGCAGCGGCCGGTCGCCGCGCGCGGTCCAGATTTCCCCGAACACGCGCACATGGCCGTGATCGCGGTCCCAGTCGATGATCTCGCCCTCGACGCCGATCATGTCCGCTTTCGGTTGCCGGTAGGCGCGCATGGCGACACCCACGATCCCGAAGATCACGCCCGCCGTGGCGATGGCGGCGCCCGCGATCACCGGCAGCGACACGGCGACGTCGATGTCCCAGCCGCCGCCCTCGAACAGAAAGATCGACCCGACGACGAAGGCGACAAGGCCGCCCGCGCCGAGAATGCCAACTCCCGGTGTAAACGCCTCACCGATCATCAACCCGATTCCGAGCAGCAGAAGCGCGAGCGCGCCGTAATGGACGGGCAGCGCCGAGAGCGCGATCAGCGCGAGAATGAGGCTGACGCCGCCGATCGTACCGGGGATGAAGGTGCCGGGATTCCAGAATTCCAGGATCAGGCCGTAGAAGCCGATGATCAGCAGAATGAATGCGACATTGGGATCCGAGATGACCGAGAGGAGCCGTGTGCGCCAGTCGGGTTCGATCACGGCGGTCGTGGCGCCCTTGGTCGCGAGCGCGCGCTCTTCATTGCCGACCTTGACCTTGCGCCCGTCGATCGACGCGAGCAGTCCGTCTAGATCGTTCACGACCACGTCGATCACGTTCTGCTTCAGCGCCTCTTCGGCGGTAAGGGTCGCCGCCTCGCGCACCGCCTTTTCCGCGAAATCGACGTCGCGCCCGCGCAATTGCGCGAGGCTGCGCAACATCGCCACCACATCGTTGATCGCCTTTTGCTCGGCCGCGCTCTTGGAATCCTTTTGACCTTCCTTGTCCTTCGGCTGCGTTCCCGGAAGGCCGGGCAGGCCGCCGATCGAGACCGGCGTCGCAGCACCGATGTTCGTGCCGGGCGCCATGGCGGCGACGTGCGAGGCATAAACCAGAAAAGTTCCAGCCGAGGCCGCCCGCGCGCCGGAGGGCGCCACATAGACCACGATCGGGATGGGTGCCGCCACCATCTGCTGGATCATCTCGCGCGTTGCCGACACGAGCCCGCCCGGCGTATCGAGCCGAATGATCAGCGCCGCGCCGCCCTCGCTCTTCGACTTCTCAAGTGCGAGATTAAGCTGGCGTTGTGTGGCGACGCCGATCGCGCCTTTGATGTCGATGACATGCACGCGGGGCCCGCTCTGCGCGCGCGCGTCGGCAGCGGCCGCGCACAGGATCAGTACCGCGCCGATGCACCAACTGATCGCTCTCGCCATGCTGCGAGCATAGGCGAGGGGTCGGAGGGGGTCCAGTTGCGGGAAGGCCGCGCCGGGCGGTCAGCGCGCGATAAATCCGACGATCGCGCCGACCACTTGCCCGTCGGCACCCATGAACCCGTGCGCCGAGCTCGGACCGCAAGGGTCCTTGCCGCCGCCGCTACCGCCGATCCACTGGACCGTCGCACGGCCGCCCGACCATTTCGCAAATGCTTCAGCCCCGGACGGGGGCGTGAGATCGCACGCATCGTTGCGATTATGAAGGACGAGCGTGCGCGGCAGGATCGAGGGGGACTTCAGTGACGCCTGCGCCGGCATTTTTCCGGGCGACATCAGGTTGCCGGAAATCAGGACGAGAGCATCAGGTTTGGCGCCGTTTCCCACTCCGCGGGCTGCGAAAGAAACACCCGCGCTCATGCCGACGAGCCCGACCGGCGCCTTGACCTTGCGCATGTAGTTCACCGCCTCGCCGATGACGGTGCCGTGCGGGACCGTGAGTGTGGCGATGCCCTGCGCATTCAAGGCTGCGCGGTTCCTCAGCAGCGGGTCGGAAGGATCGATGCCGCCTTTGCCTGGCAACAGAACGGCACTCGCGCGTGCGTTCGCGGGAACATGCAAAAACGCCTGCTTGCCGCCGACCTGTACACTCTCCTGCGCCTGGGCGGATGCGCCAGCGAGGATAAGGACGGCGGAGAGAGCTGCTCGAAACATGGGTGTACTCCCGTCTGTGTCTACTCGGCGCTGTCGGCGCCGGCCAGGTACCGCTCGAGCCAGTGGATGTCGTAGTTGCCGTCGATGATTTCGCGGTGACGCACGAGCGCGCGGAACAGCGGCAGCGTGGTCTCGATCCCGTCCACCACGTATTCGTCGAGCGAGCGCCGCAGGCGCGACAGGCACTCGTTGCGCGTCTTGCCGTGGACGATCAGTTTGCCGATCAGCGAGTCATAGAACGGCGGGATCGTGTAGCCCTGATAGATTGCGCTATCGATCCGCACGCCCAGGCCGCCGGGCGGATAATAATAGCTGATGCGGCCGGGCGACGGCGCGAAAGTGCGCGGATTTTCCGCGTTCACGCGGCATTCGATGGCGTGGCCATCGAACGCGATGTCGCCTTGCGTAATCGAGAGCGGATTGCCTGCGGCAATCCGGATCTGCTCGTTCACCAGGTCGATGCCGGTGATCATCTCCGTCACGGGATGCTCGACCTGGAGCCGCGTATTCATTTCGATGAAATAGAACTCGCTGTCTTGGTAGAGAAATTCCACCGTGCCCGCGCTGAGGTATTTCAGTTCGCGCATGGCGGCGGCGACCCTCTCGCCGATCTTCGCGCGGCTTTCTGCGTTGAGTGCGGGCGAAGGGCTTTCCTCCCAGACTTTCTGGTGGCGGCGCTGCAAGGAGCAGTCGCGCTCGCCGAGATGCACGGCTTTGCCGCGCCCGTCGCCGAGCGCCTGAATCTCGATATGGCGCGGATGCGCGAGAAATTTTTCCAGGTACACCGCATCGCTGCCGAAGGCGGCCTTGGCTTCGGAGCGGGCCGTGGAAAGTGCGGTTGAAAGCGAACCTTCGTCCTGCGCCACTTTCATGCCGCGCCCGCCGCCGCCGGCGGCCGCCTTCACGAGCACGGGAAAGCCGATCGCGCGCGCAATCTTCAGCGCCTCGGCGTCCGAAGTGACGCCGCCCTCGGAGCCGGGAACGACCGGAATGCCGAGGCGCTTCGCCGTGCGCTTGGCTTCGATCTTGTCGCCCATGAGCCGGATGTGCTCGGGCGCGGGGCCGATGAATTTGATACCGTGATCGCGTAGGATTTCCGCGAAGCGCGCGTTCTCCGCAAGAAACCCATAGCCCGGATGCACCGCTTCCGCACCGGTGATTTCGCATGCGGCGAGCAGCGACGGAATATTGAGATACGACTCGCGCGCCGGCGGCGGCCCGACGCACACGCTCTCGTCCGCGAGCTTGACGTGCATCGCCTCTGCGTCGGCGGTCGAGTGCACGGCGACCGTGGCAATACCGAGTTCCTTGCAGGCGCGCAGCACCCGAAGCGCGATCTCGCCGCGGTTCGCGATCAGAATTTTGTCGAACATGCGCCGGCTATCCTCACTCGAGGATCAATAGTGGCTCGCCGAATTCCACCGGCTGTCCGTCTTCCACCATGATGCGCGTCACCTTGCCGGCGCGCGGGGCCGGAATTGCGTTCATGGTCTTCATCGCCTCGACGATGACGAGCGTTTGGCCGGCGGTGACTTCGCTGCCTTCCTCGATGAATGGTTTGGCGCCCGGCTCCGGTGCGAGATACGCGGTGCCGACCATGGGCGAAGTGACGAGGCCGGGGTGACGCGCGGCCTCGGCCGCGTTCGCAGCCGAGGCC
>JBBDYN010000012.1:31971-126855 GCA_040901465.1 Xanthobacteraceae bacterium | reverse complement strand
CGGCACGGGGCCCGCGGGCGCCTCCGCGCTCCCGGCGCCGCCGCGCACGACGCGCACGCGCTGGTCGCCGCGTTGCACTTCGATCTCGGTGAGATTGTTCGCTTCGAGGAGCTTCGTGAGCTCCGCGATCAGGTCCGGATCGACGACGATCTTGCGGCGGAACATGCGTTCACTTCTTCGATTTGAGCAAGGCGGCGAGGCCGGTGAGGGCGAGTGCGTAACCTTCGACGCCGAACCCGCAAATTACGGCGCGCGCGGCCTTCGAAATGCGGGATTTCTGGCGAAAGCTCTCGCGCGCGTGGATGTTGGTAATGTGAATCTCGATGGTCGGCAAATTCACGGCGAGAATGGCGTCGAGGATCGCGACCGAGGTTGTGGTATAGCCCGCCGGGTTGATGACGATGCCCGCGGCCTTTTTCTTTCCCGCCTCCTGGATGTAGTCGACGATCTCGCCCTCCTTGTTCGACTGGCGAAACTCGATCGACAGCCCGTGTTTCTTGGCGGTATCGCGGCACAGCTTCTCCACGTCCGCGAGCGTCGCACGCCCGTAGGTTTCGGGCTCGCGCTTGCCGAGGAGATTCAGGTTCGGTCCGTTGATGACGTAGACGAGGCTTGCCATGGGGCCAGCGGTGCTCTCGCCGCCGACCCCCATGGCCGGCGCAAGGCACCTTATAGAAAGGCCCGCGACGAAGGGAAAGGCTCAACGGAAAACCCTCTCCCGCAGGGGGAGAGGGTTATCGCAACATTGATCGCGATAGACTGGTCAGCAGGTCGCTTGTCCGCACTTGCGGACCGCTTCGATCCGCTTCCTGAGCGCGTCTGCGCCGACCGCGCCCGGGATCACTTCGCCGCCGATCACATAGCTCGGCGTGCCGGAAATTCCGAGCGCGTCTGCCAGTACGACGCTCTCCAGGAGCGTTGCGTCGATTTCCTCGCTCTTCAGATCCTTGTCGATCTGACCCATGTCGAGGCCCGCGTCCTTCGCGGCCGCGAGCGCGCGCTCGCGATTGGCTTCGCCGCGGACGCCAAGCAGGCGGCGGTGGAAATCCAGGTACCTGCTGCCGTCCTTGTCCTGCATGCGCACCGCGACCGCGACCTTGGCCGCGTCGAGCGAGCCCGGCCCAAGAACCGGAAATTCCTTGAGCACGAATTTGATCTTCGGATCGGCCTTCATCAGTACCGTCATGTCGTCGAGCGCGCGCTTGCAGTAGCCGCAGTTGTAATCGAAGAATTCGACCAGCGCGACGTCGCCGTTGCGATTGCCGATCACCACTCCGCGCGGCGAATCGTAGATGAGTTTCTCGTTTGACTTCACCGCCGCAGCGCGCGTCTTCGCCTCGGTCGCCGCCGTGCGCCGCTGCAACTCGATCATTGCATCGCGCAGCACTTCCGGATTTTTCAGCAAGTAATCTTTGATGATCGCCTCGATCGCCGGACGGTCCTTGGCCTCGATCGCGAGCGCGGGCATTGCCGCGGCGAGGGCAGCCCCGCTCAGGCAGAGTAGGCCGCAAAACAGCGTACGCAGCGTAGGGAAAGGAATCATCGGGCGGTCTCCTAGCAACCGCATCAATTCTGCCCGATCTTGGGCGGTTTGTAATTCACAATGTCGTCGGCTTTGAGCCACCCCGGCGAACCCCTGGCAAAGCTACGCAGGGCGCGCGCGGCAAGCTGCCGCGCCGTGGCAAAATCGCCTTCGTTGAAGCTCGCCTGCGCCGAGGCGAGATCGGCGTTCGCCCGGTCGCCCTTGCGCCCGAGCGCAATGGCGAGTTGCCGGTAACCAAGCGGAGCATTTGGCTCCTTCGCGAGCGCGAGACGCAATTCGCCGACGGCCTCTTCGGCCAAGGCCTTGTCGCCCGATTGCACCAACGCTTGCCCGAGCATCATGCGGATGAGGGGCGACCCGTTCGAGAGCGCTACGGCACGGCGCAGCGGCGCGATCGCTTCGCGCGCGTGTGCGCTCTCCAGGAGAGCCTGGCCCTTCAACTCGTGAAAATACGGATTGTTCGGCATCTCGGCGATCAACGCGTCTACGGTCGCAATTGAGTCGCGCACGTTGCCGAACCGGTAGCCCGCAATCGCGCGCGCGTAGCGCGCCGCGAGGCCGTTGTTCGATGACGGATAGCGCCGCAACACCGCGTCAGGGCGGTCGAGGAATCCGGAGAGCTTCGCCCGCATCATCTCGTGGCGGTGCTGGAGCTCGGGCGAATCCTTCTTGCTGAAGTACGGGCTTTCGCGCGCGAGATTCTCGAGCGACGCAATGCGCTCGCGCGGCATCGGATGACTGAGCGTGTAGGGATCGACCGAACGCGAAACGAACATGCTTTGGTCGGCGAACCGCTGGAAGGTCTCCAGCATGCCCTTGGTCGATTGGCCGGTGGCGTTCAGGAAGTTCACCGCCGCGCGGTCCGCCGACTCCTCCTGCTGGCGCGCATAGCCCAGTAGCGAGCGCCGGATCATTTCCTGCGGGCCGAGCATCAGTCCCGGGAGCGCTTGGCTGACGCCGGGCGTATTTGTGGCGACGCCCCCTGCCGCGGCGCCGACCGCAAGCAGCATCGCGACGATCGACGCGGTCTGCGCGGTGGCGATCTGATCGCGCATGCGCGCAAGGTGTCCGCCGGCGATATGGCCGCTTTCGTGCGCGAGTACCCCGATGATTTGATTGGGCGTCTCGGATTCGTAGAGCGCGCCCACATTGACGAAGATGCGGTGTCCGTCCGCGACGAACGCGTTGAAGGCGCGGTCGCCGATCAGCACGACCTCGATGCTCTGGCCGCCGAGCTTCGCCGCCCGCAGGATCGGCCGGGTATAGTCGCGCAGCAGCTCCTCGATCTCGGCGTCGCGAATGACATTGAGTTTCGGTCCGCCGGGCGGCGCCTGCGCAAGCGTCGGCCCGACCTGGCCCGTCAGGAGGCCCGCGATCGCGCCAAACGTCACGAGCTGTCTGAGTTTCGGCATTGTCCGGGTCACGAGTGCTGGTCTCGCGCGGTCCGGGCTGCTAGCAGTATTGGCCTCGATCATGGAATCCGCTACCGCGCTCCGTTGGCCGTCGATTGCACGCTACGGGTGGGGCCAGCGGGGGTCAACGCGCCTATCGTCCGCAATTCGGCGGGTTGCGCCCTCTGCGGACGACACACCGCGCGAATGCGGCGAGAGCGCGGCACGGCAGTTACCAATGCTGAAAGACGGTCTCAAATCGGCGAAAATTTCGGCGGCGCGGCGCCTGTTGCAGCCTTCACGTCGCAGTGATGTTCCGCCGTTCATGGTGATGGACGTGATGGCGGCCGCGGCCCGCATCGAGGAAGCGGGTGGGCGGGTGATTCACATGGAGGTGGGACAGCCCGCCGCACCGGCGCCCGCGACCGCGATCGCCGCCGCCAAGTCCGCGCTCGACGTGGGCCGCATCAGCTACACCGAGGCGCTAGGCATTCCGCCGCTGCGTATGCGCATCGCGCGTCATTATGCTGAAACATACGCGGCCGACGTCGATCCGGCGCGCATCGCGGTGACCACCGGCTCGTCGGGCGGATTCATTCTCGCGTTTCTCGCCCTATTCGAGCCCGGCGACCGTGTCGCCGTGGCCGAGCCCGGCTATCCGCCTTACCGTCACATTCTGACGGCGCTCGGCTGCGAGCCGGTGGCGATCGAGATTTCCGAGAACACACGCTGGGCGTTGACCGTGGATGCGCTGCTCGCGGAGCATCGGAAGAAACCGCTGCAGGGCGTGATCGTCGCGAGCCCGGCCAATCCAACCGGGACCATGGTACGCGAAGAGACGCTCGCCGAGTTGTTCGCCGCGTGCGGCGATGCCGGAATCAGATTCATCTCCGACGAAATCTATCACGGGCTCGACTACGCTTTTCCTGCCGCGACCGCTGCGAAGGTCTCCGGCGACGCACTCGTAATCAATTCCTTCTCGAAATATTTCTGCATGACCGGCTGGCGCGTCGGCTGGATGGTGGTGCCCGAGCCGCTCGTGCGCAGCGTCGAACGCTTGCAACAGAATCTCGCGATCTCCGTGCCGACGCTCTCGCAGATCGCCGCCGTCGCCGCGTTCGACGGCCGCGCGGAAATGGACGAGGTCAAGCACGGCTACGAAGAGAACCGGCGCATACTGGTCGAGGGACTGCCGAAGGCGGGGCTGGAAAAATTTCTTCCGGTCGACGGCGCGTTCTATCTTTATGCCGATGTTTCGCGCTTCACGAACGACAGCCTCGATTTTGCACGCCGCATGCTGGAGGAGACGCACGTCGCCGCGACCGCCGGCGTCGATTTCGACACGCGCCGCGGCAATCAGTTTCTCCGTTTCTGCTACGCCGGCTCCGCCGCCGAAATGCGCGAGGCGGTGGAGCGAAT
This sequence comes from Xanthobacteraceae bacterium, assembly GCA_040901465.1. GTDB lineage: Bacteria > Pseudomonadota > Alphaproteobacteria > Rhizobiales > Xanthobacteraceae > JAUSIF01. The sequence goes on along the minus strand of JBBDYN010000012.1, from coordinate 122,502 downwards.
TGGTCGTTGGCTCGCGAAACGGGGCTAGGGTCGCCGCAGGGCAGGGGCGGGGCAAAAGTGAAATCCGGCAAGGCTAGACAGAAAAAGCAGCGTGCGCGGGTGGCGGAGGCGCCTGCGCCGTCGCGTTCGCCCGTCCTGGAGGTGCTGCAAGCCTTCACCAAGCTTGGCCTGACCTCATTCGGCGGGCCGATCGCGCATTTCGGCTATTTTCGCGATGAGTTTGTGGTGCGCCGGCGCTGGCTCGACGACCGCGCTTACGCCGATTTGGTCGCGCTCTGCAACTTCCTGCCGGGCCCCGCTTCGAGCCAGGTCGGCATCGCGCTCGGGCTCATGCGCGCGGGCTACGCCGGCGCGGTCGCAGCGTGGATTGGCTTCACCCTGCCGTCCGCGATCGCGCTCGTCTTGTTTGCCTATGGCGTTGACGCGATGGGCGACGCCGCCGGCTCCGGCTGGCTGCAAGGATTGAAGGTCGCCGCGGTCGCCGTGGTCGCCCAGGCCGTGCTCGGCATGATGCGCTCGCTCACGCCCGACCGTGCGCGCGCGACGCTCGCGGTGGTCGCGGCGGCCGTCGTCCTCGCGATCCCGACCGCGCTCGGCCAAATCGGTGCGATCGTAGTCGGGGGCATCGTCGGCCTCACGCTTCTGCGCGACGGCACGGCCAATGCCGACGGCAAGCTTGCGGTCAATGTGAGCCGCGCGGTCGCCATCGGCGCGCTCACTTTATTCTTTGCGCTGCTGATCGTCTTGCCAATCCTTGCGTCCGTCACCGGCAATCAGGCGCTTGCCTATTTCGACGCGTTCTATCGTGCGGGGTCGCTCGTGTTTGGCGGCGGCCACGTCGTGCTTCCGCTCTTGCAGGCCGAGGTGGTGCCGCCCGGCTGGGTAAGCGAAGACGCGTTCCTCGCCGGCTACGGTGCCGCGCAGGCCGTGCCGGGTCCGCTCTTCACATTCGCCGCCTATCTCGGCGCGGTCGTGGGACCGGAGCCCAACGGCTGGCTTGGCGCCGCGATCTGCCTCGTCGCAGTCTTTCTGCCGTCGTTTCTGTTGATCGTCGGCGCGCTGCCGTTCTGGCAGGATTTATGCGCGCGCCCCGAGGCGCAGGCAGTATTGCGCGGCGTGAACGCGGCCGTGGTCGGGCTCTTGCTCGCGGCACTCTACGATCCGGTCTGGACCGCAGGTATCAAGAGCGGCGGCGACTTCGCGCTCGGCGCCGCCGCCTTCCTTCTTCTTTATGTCTGGAAGACGCCGCCTTGGCTCGTGGTGGCGCTATGTGCGCTCGGCGGCGCCGCGCTGGGGCAGTTCTAAGTCCGCTTTGACGATTACCAGCGCCGGCCCCAGCCCCAATAGGGCGGTGGCGGCGGTCCGTAGACGACGGGCGGTCCGTAGACGACCGGCGGAGGAGGCGGAGGCGGCGCGTACACGCGCGGCGCATAGCCTGGCCCACCAAAATCGAGATAGCTCTGATAAATAAAACCGGATTGTCCCCCAAGAAGCGCCTGGCACCAGCCGCCACCGCAAGGGCCGGCTTCGACCGTGGTGCCGCCCGGAATGATGCCGAGCGAATAGGACTGCGTCGTCGGCTGGGAACGGAGATTCACGTCGCGAATGACGAGCGCCGGCGCGGATTGCGCCAAGGCAAGGCTGGTGGATGCTGCAAGCAATGCCCCGACCAAGACCGCGGAATTTGCGATGCGCATGTCCGTCTACCCCCACTGTCGCCTTCCGCTTCTCTTACCCACAGGATGCTTTCCCGGCGAAGAATCCGCTTCGCCGCGGAAAACGCGGAAAAACTCTAGGCTACCGGCGCTGCCACCAGCCTGAGCGGCGCGGCCGTTCCGGGGCGATCGGGCCGTCGTTCGCTCCGCCGCTGTCATCGCTCGCCGGCTCCGGCGCGGGCGTATGCCGCTCGTAGGTCGCCGGCGCAGGCTGGGACAACTCGTCGAAGTTGATGACGGCCGGCTCCCGCACCGTCGAGCGGCGCTTCTGCTGATCCGGCTCCTGCGGCGGCGGTTCGGCGCGTGCCGGCGGCTCGTAAGACGGCTCCGGCGCAGGCTCTGTGATCGAACGATACGGATCGGGCGAACTTGGTTCCGGTGCTTCCTGTGTCTCGGTTGCGCCCATCTCTGTCGGCATGCCGGGCTCGCGCTGCTCGAATTGCTCGCGGTCGCGCCGGTTGCGGCGTCCGCCGCGCCGTCCGCGCCGGCGCCGGCGGCGTTGTCCGTCCTGCTCGCCGCCTTCCGGACGCCCTGGCTCTGCCGGGCGCACGTGCGGTGTTTCGCCCGACTGCGCATTTGCGGGGATTTCTTCCTCGAAATCGTCGCCGTGCTCGACCCGGTATTTGGGGGCCGACACCTGAGCCGGTGGTGGCTGGTCCTGCCCCTCGCGGCCGCGGCCGCGTCCGCGCCGGCGCCGGCGTTTGCGCCGGCCCGGGCCTTGCGCGCCGTTTTCCTCGTCTGGAGCACCCGGCCTCGCATCAGCTTCGGCTTCTTCCTCGACCTCTGCCTCGATCTCGACCTCGTCGTCCGCGGTCTCCACCCGCGGCGCGATCGTGTCCGGCGCGATGCGATGCGCGACCGCGACGACCGGCGGCCGCGCCGCCGGGCCGCGATCGACCGCAAAATATTGCTGCCCGGCGAGCGTCGCGTCGGCCTGAATGAGAATATTCACGCCGAAGCGCTGCTCGAGTTCGCGCAGGTGCGCGCGCTTCTGGTTGAGGAGATAGAGCGCAACCTCGGATTTGGTGCGCACGATGAGATCGTTGCTGGAGCTTTTGAGCAATTGCTCTTCGAGCGACCGCAGAAGATGCAGCGCCACCGACGATACCGAGCGTACGTGGCCGGTGCCGCCGCAATGCGGGCAGATCACGGTCGAGGATTCGAGTACGCCGGTGCGGATGCGCTGGCGCGACATCTCCAACAAGCCGAAGTGTGAAATTCGCCCGACCTGGATGCGTGCGCGGTCGTTCTTCAGGCAGTCCTTGAGCTTGCGCTCGACCGAGCGGTTGTTGCGCTTCTGCTCCATGTCGATGAAGTCGATGACGATCAGGCCCGCGAGGTCGCGCAACCGAAGCTGACGCGCCACTTCCTCCGCCGCTTCGAGATTGGTTCTCAGCGCCGTGTCTTCGATATGGTGCTCGCGCGTGGAGCGGCCCGAGTTGACATCGATCGCGACCAGCGCTTCCGCCGGATTGATCACGATGTAGCCCCCGGACTTCAACTGCACGATCGGCGAGAACATGGCGTCGAGTTGGCTCTCGACGGCGTAGCGCACGAAGAGCGGCTGCGATTCTTTGTAGGGCTTCACGTTCTTCGCATGGCTCGGCATGAGCATGCGCATGAATTCCTTGGCTTCCTTGTACGCCTCGTCGCCGGCAACCAGAATTTCGTCGATGTCCTTGTTGTAGAGGTCGCGGATCGCGCGCTTGATGAGCGAGCCTTCTTCGTAGACGAGTGCCGGCGCGCTCGATTTCAGCGTAAGCTCGCGCACGGTTTCCCACAGCCGCAGGAGATATTCGTAGTCGCGCTTGATCTCGGCCTTGGTGCGGGACGCGCCGGCGGTGCGCAGGATCACGCCCATGCCTTCCGGCACTTCCAGATCCTCCACGAGGTCCTTGAGCCGCTTGCGGTCGGCGCCGTCGGTGATCTTGCGCGATATGCCGCCGCCGCGCGAAGTGTTCGGCATCAGGACCGAATAGCGGCCGGCGAGCGACAGGTACGTGGTCATGGCCGCGCCCTTGGTGCCGCGCTCTTCTTTGACCACCTGCACAAGCATCACCTGCCGGCGCTTGATGACCTCTTGAATCTTGTAATGATGGCGGCGCGGGCGCTGTTGGCGTTCCGGTATTTCCTCGAGCGCGTCGCCGGCGCCGACCGACTCCACGACTTCTTCTTCCTGACGTTCGTCGCGTGAATCGGCGTCCGAGCCGTTTGCGGAACCGTTGCCCTCGGATGTCGGCTCGGGCGCAGGCTCAGCCGCTGTTCCGGCCGGCGCTGTTTCTATTTCCGCGTCTGCTTCGGCCTCGGCGGGCTCGGCCGCTTCCGGCTCGATCGCGTCTGAGGCCGCCGCCGTATCTTCCGCCGGCATTTGGCTCACGGTCTCGGCCGGAGCCGCGGCATGCGTCCGCTCACGCCGCCGGCCGCGCGACTCCTGGTCGTGATCGGCGGCGCGCGCCGCGCGCTCGTCCTCGGCGATCAGCGCCTGCCGGTCGGCGACCGGGATTTGGTAATAGTCGGGATGGATTTCGCTGAAGGCGAGGAAGCCGTGCCGGTTGCCGCCGTAATCGACGAAGCAGGCCTGCAGCGACGGCTCGACGCGAGTGACTTTGGCTAGGTAGATGTTGCCGCGCAACGGGCGGCGATTGGCGGCCTCGAAATCGAATTCCTCGACGCGGCTGCCGCGCACGACCACGACCCGGGTTTCCTCCGGGTGGGTGGCGTCGATGAGCATTTTATTGGCCATGTTGATCTCTCTTGGCGGAGTCGCAATGCGACGCCGCGAAACGGCGCTGGCCGGACGTTCAAGCCGGCGCGCCGTATGATGTGGTGATGGATGTTCAGGGCCGCGTGTCGCACGCGTCCAATCTCGCGAGCCGAATGCTCGGCCGGAATCTGCTGGATCGGAACCGGTCCGGCCGGTAATCCAAGCTCGTACATGCGTCTCGATCCGTTCGGAACGGCCGAAGCGCCGTCCGGGCTCAGGGCTGCCTTCGAAGGGGTCCGCACGTCGCGGCTTCGTCAGAGAAGCCGGTCGCTGCGAGCGCCCGGGCGGATTGCAATTGGCGAATCCGCAGCACAAGCCATGAGTCCAAGTTTATCTAGGCCGGAAGCCACCGAATGGCAAGGAAGCAGGCGTTGTAAGACCTTTTCCACATGGTGGAATGCGGGATTTACCACAAGGCGGATCCTTCGAGGATCTGCGCCAGCCGCTCCGGCATCTCGATCATGACCTCGTGCCCGCAGGGCAAACCGTGGGTGCGCCAGCTCGGGCCGGCCATGGTCTCTTCGTAGAGCCTGCGGAGGCTTTTCGAGGGAAGGTGCCTCCCGGCGACGGCAAAAAGGTCGTGTCCGCGGGCGCACGACAATGTCCTATCATGCACTTCCAGACCGGAGACGCCGCTGCATGCCGTCCGCCGAGCCAGAGGCTTTCGACTACATCGTCGTGGGCGCGGGCTCCGCCGGCTGCCTGCTCGCCAACCGTCTGTCGGCGGACCCGGGCAACCGCGTGCTTCTGCTCGAGGCTGGCGGCAACGACAACTGGATCTGGTTCCGTATCCCGGCCGGCTTCATGTACACGAACGGCGATCCGCGCGCCGACTGGTGCTTCATGTCGGAGCCCGAGCCCGGCCTTGACGGGCGCAGGATGCCGTGTCCACGCGGCAAGGTGATCGGCGGCTCTTCCTCGATCAACGCCATGGTCTACATGCGCGGCCAGGCGGGCGACTACGACCATTGGCGGCAGCTCGGCCTCGTCGGCTGGGGCTGGGACGACGTGCTGCCGTATTTCCGCAAGCACGAGGACCATTTCGGCGGCGAGAGCGCCTACCACGGCGCAGGCGGCGAACTGCGCGTCGATCCGCAGCGCGTCGACTATCGGATGAACAAGGCGTTCGCGCAGGCCATGGAGCAGGCGGGCATCCGCACGACCAAGGAATTCAATGCCGGTGAGACCGATGGTGCCGGCCTCGTCGAGGTGACGCAGAAGAACGGCAGCCGCATGAGCGCCGCGCGCGCGTTCCTCAAACCCGTGCTTTTCCGCTCAAATTTGCAATTGGAAAAGGGCGTTTTGTGCGAGCGCGTCCTGTTTGAAGGGCGCCGTGCGTCCGGCGTGCAGTATCGCCGGAACGGAATCTCCAGGACCGCGCGCGCGCGGGGCGAAGTAATCCTGTCGGCCGGCAGCATCGGTTCGGCACAGCTTCTGTTGCTCTCCGGCGTCGGTCCCGCCGTGCATCTCGCCGAAAAGGGCATCGCTCTCGTGCTCGACAAGCCCGGCGTGGGCGAGAATTTCCACGATCACCTGCAATACCCGCAGCGTTATTCGATCGACGGCGGCGGCACGCTCAACAGCCGCTATCATTCGCTGCCGGGCCGCGCGTGGATTGCCATCGAATACGCCCTGTTCCGGCGCGGGCCGCTGACGATGTCGCCGTCGCAGCTCGCGGTTTACTTACGCTCCGGCCCGGATCAGGATCGGCCGAACCTCGCGCTTTATCCGATCGCCTACGCGCGCGAATCCGCGGCTAGCAAGAACCTCATGCGGGGGTCGGCGATCACGTTCTCGATCTGCGATCTGCGCCCGACGAGCCGCGGCACGCTGCGCCTCAAGAGCGCCGACCCCGCCCGGCATCCGTCGCTCCGCTTCAATTATCTCAGCACCGATCGCGACGAGCGCGTGGCCGTGGAAGCACTCCGCCTCGTGAAAAAGATCGTCGCGCAACCGGCCATCGCCCAGTTCAATCCGAAGCAGGTGACCGAAGGCGTAGTGCCCGGCGACGACGACGCGGCGTTCCTGCAGACCGCGAAGAACATCGCTTTCACGATCTTTCACCCGGTCGGAAGCGCCAAGATGGGCCTGCCGTCCGACCCTCTGGCGGTGGTCGACGCGCGGCTTCGCGTGATCGGAGCCGACGGTCTGCGCGTGGTCGACGCTTCCGTGATGCCCGCCGTCACTTCCGGCAACACCAATGCGCCGACCACGATGATCGCCGAGAAGGCCTCGGAAATGATCCTCGCCGACGCCCGCGCCGGGCCGGCCAGCGCCCGGGCGGCCTGAACAGCCCAGGCGCAAGAACCGATTAACCACAAAGCGTTATCCCGGTGGGTGGAGAACTACGCGCCGCGGGACCGCCCATGCATTTCGCTGCCTTTTTGTCGGCATTGCTGCTGGCCGCGCTCTTTGGCGCGCCGCCCGCGCACGCCGCCGGCGCGGAGGCTGCAGCGGGCAAGCGCGTGGTCGCCATGGACGCGCGCCTTGCCGGCGACGACAAGCGCACGCGCCTCATCGTTGATCTGAACGGCAAGGTCGACCTTGCGGCCTTCACGCTGGCCGACCCTTACCGGGTGATCATCGATCTTCCCGAACTTCGGTTCGATTTGCCCGCCGCGGCCGGCCGCAGCGGCCGGGGCCTCGTCACCGCGTTTCGCTATGGCCTGTTCGCGCCCGGCAAGGCGCGCATCGTGCTCGACGCCGAGCGTCCGGTCGCTGTCGACAAGGCTTACGTGATCGACCAGCACGACGACCAGCCCGCGCGGCTCGTCGTCGACCTCGTGCCGACCGACCGCGAGACCTTCATCCGCAACGCCGCCGTGAAGACCCGCGGCGACACCGCGACGGTCGTCAGCGTGCCGCTCAAGCCCGCGACCGGCGCGGATGTTCCCGGTCCGCCGGTCATCGTCGTTGATCCTGGCCACGGCGGCATCGATTCCGGCGCGCTCGCCCCGTCCGGCGTCGAGGAGAAGAATGTCGTACTCGCGGTCGCGAAGAAACTCGCCGAAAAGCTCGAGCACACGCGCCGCTTCCGCGTCGTGCTCACGCGTTACGATGACACGTTTCTGCCGCTCAATGATCGCGTGAAGGTCGCGCGCATGAACGCGGCGTCGCTCTTTATCTCGATTCACGCGGACTCGATTTCACGCGGCGAGGGCGAGGCGAGGGGCGCGACCGTCTACACGGTTTCCGACAAGGCCTCCGACGCGGAAGCGGCGAAGCTCGCCGACAAGGAGAACAAGGCCGATCTCATCGCCGGCGTCGATCTATCGAACAAGAGCGACGACGTTGCCGATATCCTGGTCGACCTTGCGCATCGCGAGACAAAGAATTTCTCCGGATTATTCGCCCGCACCCTCGCTGGCCGCATGAAGGCGGCGGCGCAAATGCACAAGACGCCGTTGCGGTCGGCGGGCTTCACCGTCCTGCGCGCGCCGGACGTGCCTTCGGTCCTGCTGGAGCTCGGGTTTCTGTCGCACCCTGAGGACGTCAAGCTCCTCACCTCGGACACCTGGCGGGATAAGGTGGCCGACGCCATGGTCGGCGCCATCCAGCGATTTTTCGAGAGCCGTTTGGCCGCGGCGCGCTAGCTTGCACGGCAATCCAAGCGGCGGAATTGCGCCTTCCGCCCGCACCGATAGTGCCTAATATCCGGCCGATGGCTGCAAGCAACCGCCGCAATGCGTGAATCTCCCCCCGATTATTTCGAGGCATTGGCCGGCGCGACGCGGCGTCTCGCCAGAAACACGCGCGCGGCCCGCGAGGCGATCTACGACCGTGCGCGCCGTCTCTTGATGGAGGAGGCGCACACCGCCGACCCGCCCTGGCAATTGATGGAGATCGTGCGCGAGCAACGCGCACTTGAAGAGGCGATCGAGGAGGTCGAGGCGCTCTATCCGCCCGAGCCGGTGCGCCCGCGACCCGCGCTGCCGCCGGCGCCACCTCCGCGGCCGCCGAGGCAACTGCGGCTTCCGCCTCCGCCGCCGCTGGAACCTGAGCCGGAGTACGAGGAGTACGAGCCGGAATACGAGCTGCAGGTCGAGCCGCCTTATCCGCCTCCGCCTCCACCGCGCCGGACGGCAACACGCCGCGCGGGCAAAGCGGCGCCGCAAGCGAAGCGTGCTTGGTGGATCTGGGCCGGGCTCGCGGCTCTCGCGCTGATTGTCATTCTGCTTCTCGTGTTGATCTTGTTGCCGTCCGAAGCGCCAGTGACTGAGGCGCCGAAGACGATCAACAAGACCACTCCGATCGCGCGCGAGCCAGCGGGCAAGTCGAGCACCGATCCGCAGATCGGTGCGGAGGAGCGCGCGCGCCGCGCGCGCGAGGCGATCGAGCGCGGCAACGAACGCAGCCGCGCCCAGGATTATGACGGCGCGATCGCGGCCTACACGGAGGCGATCCGTTTCGCGCCGGCGGACGCCAGCATCTTCAACAACCGCGCCTTCGCCTATTGGAGCCGCGGCATGACCGACAGCGCTATCGCCGACTACAACGAGGCGATCCGGCTCGATCCCGACAATGCCGTCGCCCGCACCAATCGCGCGGTCGCCTACAATTTCCGCGGCGACTATGAGCTCGCGATCCGCGATCTCGATCACGCCCTCATACTCAGGCCGAACAGTCCCGACGTGTTGAACAGCCGCTGCTGGGGTCGCGCGCTCGCCGGCCAGGCCGCGGCCGCACTCGCCGACTGCAACGAAGCGCTGCGCCTGCGGCCCAACGACGCCAACACGCTCGATAGTCGAGGCTTTGCCTATTTGAAGAGCGGCAACGGTGATCGCGCCATCGCCGACTACAACGCGGCGCTTAAGATCGACCCTAAGCTCGCGGGCGCGCGCTATGGGCGGGGCGTTGCCAAGCTCATGGCGGGCGACAACAACGGCGGCAATGCCGATATTGCGGCGGCCAAGGCCATGCGCCCGGAAATCGAGGCGATCTTTGGCCGTTACGGCATCCGCACGCCCTAGCCCGCCGGGGCGGGCTTTCAGCGTATAATGGCCGCCCTGAGCCCGGATTGTCTTCCGACGGATGGGGCGACTTGAACTTCGACTTCCAGGCGAGCTTGACCGAAAAGATTGCGGCCTTGAAGCCGAGCACGCCCGTGACGCGTCGCACCGTCTATGACGAGGCGCGCGAAGCGCTGCGCCAGTACGTGCGCGCGTCCGCGCCGAACATTCCGGTCCCAGCCGCCATTGCCCGGCAACGTGAGCTTGAGGCTGCGATTCTCGCGATTGAAACGGAAGCGCGCCGCCACGATCCGCCGCTGCCTCCGCGTCCCGTGGAGCCGCCTCGGTCGCGTCCGAAGCCCGCGCCCGTACCGCCGCCTCAGGAGGCGAAACCCGAACCTGAGAAGGCGCCCGAGCCTGCGCCGGTCGCGGACGCCGCGCCCGAACCGCCGGCCGAAGGTCAAGCTCTACCCGAAGAAGAGCCGGCGCCGGCCGACGACGTAGCCGAAGCGCCGCCCGCGCCGCGCGAAGAAATCGCGGCGATCGTGCCGGAGCAGTTATTAGATGAGCCGCACGCCGATGCCGAGGAGGAAGTCGCGAACGTCGCGGCACCGCGCAAGTTCGTGGTCTACGCGGCGGTGGCGGGCTTGGCGATTGCCACGATCGTCGTGATCGTGGGTTTCTTTTGGAGCGAATTCGATCGCGTCAGTCCGCGTACGGCGCCGCAGCCATCGGCTCCCGCCGGGCGCGGATCGGTTCAACCGCCGGCCGCCGTGTCGGAACTGTTCACGGGCACCGGCTTTGGCGTCGCGGCACAGGAGGCGATGAAAGAAGGTAAAGCCGCGCTTGCGCGCGGCCAATACGACAAGGCGATCGCTGCATTTGACGATGCGATCCGGTTCGAACCCGGGCACGCCGCCGCCTACGGCAACCGGGCCTTTGCCTATTGGAGCAAGGGCGCGGCTGAGCCGGCAATCCGTGACTACAGCGAGGCGATTGCGCGCGAGCCCGGCAATCACGCGAACCGCTTCAATCGCGCGGTCGCCTTTAACCGCGTCGGCGACTACGAACGCGCGGTCGCCGATCTCGATGAAGTGATCCGCGCCGAGCCGGCCAATGCCTCGGCGCTGAACAGCCGTTGTTGGGCGCGCGCGTTGCTCGGTCATCTCGACGAAGCCTTGGCGGATTGCAACGAGGCGCTGCGCATCACCCCGAAGGACGCCCACGCGCTCGACAGCCGCGGTTTCGTGCATCTGAAATCCGGCCGGCTCCAGCGCGCCGTCGCCGATTACGATGCGGCGCTCAAGCTCGACCCAAAGCTCGCGACCTCGCTCTATGGCCGCGGCGTTGCCAGGATCGGCCGCGGCGACCGCGCGGGCGGCACCGAGGACGTGGCCGCGGCGAGGAAGCTCGATCCGGCCGTTCAGGCGCTGTTCGCCCGCTACGGGGTTCGTTGACCGGTTCCCCGCCCGTTAACCCGGACGGTAGGAATTCGCGCCAAATTGACCGTCCGGAACGCCGGTTCCGGCCCTATTCTGGCCATAGCAGGGGGCGAAGGGTCGAAACCGGAAAGCCGCTGGGGTATTATATAAATCGCGGCGCAAGCGCCGGATATTGCGGGCGGACGCAAGAATGCGATTTCTGATCAGGTTTCTGGGCTTCCTGTTCGCCGCCGGCGCGATCCTGTTCGTCGTCGGCGCGGTCGCGGCGACCACTGCAATATGGCATTATTCCAAGGACTTACCCGAATATTCGCAGCTTCAGGATTACGAGCCGCCGGTGATGACCCGCGTGCACGCGGCCGACGGTTCGCTGGTGGCCGAATACGCCAAGGAGCGGCGCCTTTATCTGCCCATCCAGGCGGTGCCGAAGCCGGTGATCCAGGCGTTCCTGTCCGCCGAGGACAAGAATTTCTACGATCACGGCGGCATCGATCTGATGAGCATCGCCCGCGCGGCGATCTCGAACATTGAGAATTTCGGCACCGGCCGCCGCCCACAGGGCGCGTCCACAATCACCCAGCAGGTCGCCAAAAACTTCCTGGTCGGGTCCGAGACTTCTTACACACGCAAGATCAAGGAGGCGCTGCTCGCACTCCGCATCGAGCGCGCCTATTCCAAGGACAAGATCCTCGAACTCTACCTGAACGAGATTTATCTCGGCCTCGGCGCCTACGGCATCGCCGCCGCCTCGCTTATCTATTTCGACAAGTCGGTGCATCAGCTGACGCTACCGGAGATGGCGTATCTCGCCGCACTCCCGAAGGCGCCGACCAGCCTGCATCCGTTCCGCGCGCGCGACCGCGCGATCGAACGCCGCAACTGGGTGCTCGACCGCATCGTGGAAAACGGTTACGCGACCGCGAAGGAAGGCGATACGGCCAAGGCCTCGCCGCTCGCGGTCACGCCGCGGCCGACCGGTGCGCACGTTTTTGCGGCTGAGTATTACGCCGAGGAAGTGCGCCGCGAGATTTACGATCGCTATGGCGAGAAGAAACTTTATGAAGGCGGATTGTCCGTCCGCACTTCACTCAATCCGAAACTCCAGGAGATCGCCAAGAAGGCGCTCACCGATGGTCTCGTGCGATTCGACGAGGCGCAGGGCTGGCGCGGCGCCGTCGCGCAGATCGATGTGAACGGCGATTGGGGCGTGAGGCTTGCCGACGTGCGCACGCTCTCCGACATAAAGTGGCGGCTCGCGGTGGTACTCGAGGCGGACGACAAGGCGGCCCGCATCGGTTTGATGCCGCAGCGCCAGCCGTCCGGCGAACTGTCCAAGGAGCGCGAGATCGGCATCATTCCGTTCGACGGAATGAAATGGGCCAAATGGGCGACCGGCGCCGACAAGGGCAAGCCGATCAAGAGCGTTCGCCAGGTGCTCTCGCCCGGCGACGTCGTTTATGTCGAGCCGTACGTCGAGCCCAAACCCGATCCGAAGACCGCCGCCAAGAGCAACCCGAAGGAAGTTCCCAAGGAAGTGCCAAGGGACGGCCAGTGGCGCCTGCACCAAGTGCCGGAAATCGGCGGCGCGATAGCGGCCATGGATCCGTGGACCGGCCGCGTGCTCGCGCTTGTCGGCGGCTTCTCCTTTGACGAAAGCCAGTTCAACCGCGCGACCCAGGCGCTGCGCCAGCCCGGCTCCTCGTTCAAGCCGTTCGTCTATGCGTCGGCGCTCGATAACGGCTACACGCCGTCTTCGGTGGTGATGGACGCGCCGATCGAGATCGATCAGGGCGCGGGGCAGGGCATCTGGCGCCCGGAAAACTATTCGCGCAATTTCTTCGGGCCGCAGACCCTGCGTTTTGGCCTCGAGCAGTCGCGCAACGTGATGACCGTGCGGCTCGCGCAGGACGTCGGCATGCCGCTCATCGTCGAATACGCCAAGCGCTTCGGCGTCTATGATGACCTGCCGCCGTATCTTTCCTACGCGCTCGGCGCCGGCGAAACCACGCTCGTGCGCATGCTCGCGGGCTATTCGATGTTCGACAACGGCGGCCGCAAGATCAAGCCCACCTTGATCGACCGCATCCAGGACCGCTACGGCCGCACCATCTTCAAGCATGACGGCCGTGAATGTCGGGGTTGCGACGCCAAGCAATGGGCGAACCAGCCCGAGCCGATGCTCGTCGACAACCGCGAGATCGTGATCGACCCGATGACCGCTTATCAGATGACCTCGATGATGGAAGGCGTCGTCCAGCGCGGCACCGGCACCCGGCTGCGCGACGTCGGCCGCCCCGTCGCCGGCAAGACCGGCACCACCAACGACGAGAAGGACGTCTGGTTCATCGGCTTCACGCCCGACATGGTGGTGGGCGTCTATCTCGGCTACGACCGGCCGCGCTCGCTCGGCCGCGGCGTCACCGGCGGACATTACGCGGCGCCCATCGTTTCCGATTTCATGAAGGTGGCGCTCGCCGATAAGCCGGCGCAGCCGTTCCGCGTTCCGCCCGGCATCAAGCTGATCCGCATCAACGGGAAGACAGGTTTGCGCGCCCAGCCAGGCGACGAGCGCGTGATCCTGGAAGCCTTCAAGCCCGGCACGCAGCCGTCCGACAGCTATTCGATGATCGGGCTCACCGACGAGGAAGGCCGGCCGTTCGGCGGCGGCATTTCGCCGGAGTCCGACCGCGCCATCATCCGCGGCCCGGGCGGGCTGTGGTGATCTGAACCGGCGGCGCGCCGGAACCCATCAATTTTCAGGTCGTGTGGACCGTTTCCCTGTGCGGGCTGACCGTCCGCGCCACCGCGAGCACGCCGATCGCGAGCAGCGCGACGATCGCCGCTATCCCGCTGCCATGCGCGGCGAGGGCCGCGGTCGCGGCCCAGGCGATCGATGAGAATGCTTCCGCGAAGGTCGCGACCCGCGAGGACGTGTGGCGCCGCCGGAACTGGCTTCGCTTCGCTTGCGAGCGGAACCAGAACTGAATGGCCGTTGCCGATGCCGCGGCGATGGCGGCGAACGCGGCGGTGGCAAGCGCGAACGCGGGTGCGATCAGCGCGAGTATGAGCACGAACGGCGCGAACACGATCGCGACCGCCATCAGCACGGCCTCGATCTTGGCCCGCATGATGAACCCGGCCGGCACCGGCGCCGTCGCTACGAGATCGGGCGCGTCCTCGCCTGAGATCGCAAGCCAGGCGAGCCCGCCCGCGAGCTGTCCCGCCGCCATGACGAGCACCGGCACGAGCAGAAACAAGGCGCTGCCGCCTTCGCCGAAGTTGCGCCATAGCAGGAGCGCGGGCGGCAGAAGATAAAGGAGTTGCATCAGCGACTGCGACATGAGCCATGGATCGCGCCGCAGCAGCGTCCACTCTTTCTGGCGCAGCGCGTGCGCGGGCGACCTGCTGCCGAAGGCTCCGGCCGCTTGCGCGCGCGACGACGATGAATAGGAGGCGCCGGCTGCGGCGAGCGTATATTCGCCGAAGCGCGAAGCGAACATCGCGATAGCGGCACCGAGCAGAACAATGCCGGTCCCCAGCACGGCAAGAATGGCGGTGGGATCGCCGAGGATGGCGCGCGCGGGCAGATAGACGAAGCTTCCGGGCTCCGGCGCCGCGCGCACGAACGCGTCGGAAAAGAGCAGACTGATGCGCGACAGCGAATTATAGGAGAGGATCGCCGCTATCTGCAGCCCGATCACGAAAAACGCGCCGATCACGGCCGCGACCACCTGCGCGACGAAGCGCGTGCGGCGCGGGCCGATCGTGCGGAACAGCGCCACCGTGAGCGCGACTGCGAACGCCGCCGCACTCGCGCCCATTGCCGCGAACACGCCATAACCCGCGAGCCAGCGCCATCCGCCGAGCACGGCGAGAACATTCGCGAACGGTCCCGCGAGCAGCATCGCCATCGCCATCGCCGAGAGCGCGATCGTGCCGATGCGCACGGCGAACAGCCGCCGCGCCGCCACCGGCGACGACAGGATGAGATCAAGGTCGGAGCGGCTGTAGAAAGCGCGCGTTACCGACTCCATTGCCTGCGAAATCATCAGACACCAGGCAAGGAGCGCGAAGGCGGTCACGACGACGAGCAGGGACGAGTCCGGATCCGTACCGACGCCTGCGTGGCGCCCCACGGCCACGAGGGCCATCGCATGCATGAAGACGAGAAAAATCGCGACGCCGACCACGATCGCGCGGGTGCGGCGGCGCGAGCCGGCTGCGAGCATCGCCGCCCAGTCGCGCCAGGCGAGGCGGAACTCGTGCGCGGCGAACCAGGCGTAGGTGGCGGGGGCGCTCATGGGCGGACCGTCGAGTCGTCATTCCGGGGCGCGCCACCGATCTCGGGTTTACCCGAGATCGGCGCTTCAAAATGCCCAAGCCGGCTAAAGCCGACTTGGGTGGCGCGAGCCCGGAATCCATATTCCAGAGCCGCGGTCATGGATTCCGGGCTCCTCGCTTCGCTCGGCCCCGGAATGACGAAGAAAGCGATCACGCCGCTGCCGCCTGTTCCGCTATGAGCGTCAGGAATGTCTCTTCGAGGCTCGCGTCGCCGCGCCCGGCCCGGCGCCGCAGCTCATCGAGCGTTCCCTCGGCGATCAGGCGGCCGTTCGCGATGATGCCGATACGGTCGGCCATGCGCTCGGCGACTTCGAGAATGTGCGTGGTCATCACGACGGCATCGCCCGCGCGCACGCGCTCGCGCAGCACGCTCTTCACTTGCCGCGCCGAGCCCGCATCGAGCCCGGTGAGCGGTTCGTCGAGGATGATGAGGCGCGGCTCGTGCACGAGCGCGCCGGCGAGCGCCACCTTCTGCCGCATGCCCTTGGAGAGGCCCTCGCAGCGCTCATGCGCGTAAGGCTCGAGCCCGAGCCAGCCAAGCAATTCGCGCGCCCGCGCCTCCGCCTTGGTCGCCCCGATGTCCCAGAGCCCGGCCACGAACTCGAGATATTCGAACGGCGTCAGCTTGTCGTAGATCATCGGCTCGTCCGAGATCCACGCCGTCACGCGCTTCGCCGCCACCGGATCCTTGCGTGCGTCGATCCCGGCAATGAAGATTTCGCCCGCGTCGGGCGCCAGCAGGCCCGCGACCATGCGGAGCGTTGTGGTCTTGCCCGCGCCATTCGGTCCCACGAGTGCATAGAACTCGCCGGCCTTCACCAGAAGATCGAGATTGTCGACCGCGCGGCGCTCGAATTGCTTCACAAGGCCGCGGATCGCGAGGGCGGGCGCCACGTCGGAATGGATGTTCATTGGATGCCGAACTGCAGGGTGAAAGGTTCCGGCAAGCCTAGAGGACGGTGGTTTCGGCCGCGTGAATCCGGGCACCACAATCTTCCGAATTTGCCTTCACATTCCGTCATCCCGGCCGAGGCGCGGCGAAGCCGCGCGAGAGCCGGGAGCCAGGAACACCGGGGTCCTGGGTCCCGGGTCTCGCCGCCTTCGGCGGCTCGCCCGGGATGACAGGAAACGGTTGTCCGCACTGCTCCGGCAAACTATAGAGTCCGCTTAAGTTGGAGACTCAGAATGCGCGCCGAAACGGAAAGCGTCGTCGAAGAGATCAAGCAGTCGGTCGGGCTGCTGAGGAGGGCGCTTTGACTTCGAGAAGTCCGAGCGCCGCCTCGCCGAGCTGAACCAGCTCGCCGAAGACTCCAAAATCTGGGACGACCCGCAGCGCGCCTCCAAGCTCATGCAGGAGCGCACCGCGCTGGCAGACAGCCTCGATGGCGTGCGCCGCATCGAGCAGGAATTGTCCGACCAGGTGCAATTGATCGAGCTCGGCGAGGCCGAGAAGGATCAGGGCATCATCGCCGAAGCCGAGGCGAGGATCGCCGCGCTCAATCGCGAGGTGGAGGCGCGCCGGATCGACGCGTTGCTCTCCGGCGAGGCCGACAACAACGACGCCTATCTCGAAGTCCACGCCGGCGCCGGCGGCACCGAGAGCCAGGACTGGGCCGAGATGCTGCTGCGCATGTACACGCGCTGGGCGCAGGCGCACGGCTTCAAGGTGCACGTCGCCGAGCAGAGCGACGGCGAGGGCGCCGGCATCAAGTCGGCGACCGTCGAGGTCAAGGGCAAGAACGCCTATGGCTGGCTCAAGACCGAGGCGGGCGTGCACCGCCTCGTGCGCATCTCGCCCTACGACGCGAACGCGCGCCGCCACACGTCGTTCGCGTCTGTCACCGTCTATCCGGCGATCGATGACGACATCAAGATCGAGATCAACGAGAACGAGGTGCGCGTGGACACGATGCGCTCCGGCGGCGCCGGCGGCCAGCACGTGAACAAGACCGAGAGCGCCGTGCGCCTCACGCACATCCCAACCGGCATCGCGGTGGTTTCCCAGGGCGACCGCTCCCAGCACAAGAACCGCGCCGAGGCCTGGCGCATGCTGCGCGCGAAGCTCTATCAGGCGGAATTGAAACGGCGCGAAGAGCAGGCCGCCGCGGACCAGGCCGCCAAGACCGACATCGGCTGGGGCCACCAGATCCGCTCCTACGTCTTGCAGCCCTATCAGCTCGTGAAGGACCTGCGCACTGGCGTGACGTCGCCGAGCCCACAGCGAGTGCTCGACGGCGATCTCGACGACTTCATGCAGGCGACTTTGGCGCAGAAGGTCTTTGGCGAGGGGCCGGAGAGCGTCGAGGACGTGGAATAGGACAAGGGAGGAATCCATGACCAAGGGCACGGCGATCTGCACTGCAGCATTATTCGCATTTCTCGCGTCGGATCTCCCAAATGCCGCGGCACAGGACAAGTATATGAAAGCTGCTCCGAGTGACGCCTCCAAAGGCGCCGTCGCCGCGGCCGACAAAGGCAACTCCGCCAAGGGCAAGACGCCGACGATAACGACGCGTTGCGTTCAGCCGGGCAGCAATAAGCCTATAGCCTGCTGAGGCTGGCAACGGATTCGCAACGCGTCCGTTAGAGTCTAGGCTATCGCCTGCGGCAGAACGGAGAGGCCCGTTTCATGGAGCGCATCTGGCTCAAGCACTATCCGAAGGGCGTGCCGCACGAGATCGACCCCTCGCGCTATGCGTCGGTGGCGGCCTTGTTCGAGGAGAGCTTCGCAAAGTTTCGCGGCGACGACGCCTATGTGTTCATGGACAAGCGCCTGACCTTTGGTGACGTCGACGAGCTGTCGCGTGCGTTCGGCGCCTGGTTGCAATCGAGGGGCTTGAAGCGCGGGGCGCGCGTCGCGCTGATGATGCCGAATGTCCTGCAATATCCGATCGCGCTCGCGGCCGTGTTGCGTGCGGGGTACGTCGTCGTCAACGTGAACCCGCTCTACACGCCGCACGAGCTGAACCACCAACTGCAGGATTCCGGCGCCGAGGCCATCGTCATTCTCGAGAATTTTGCGCACACGCTTGTGCAGGTGATCGGCGATACGCAGGTCAAGCATGTGGTGGTCGCGAGCATTGGCGAGATGCTCGGCTTTCCCAAGAGCGCCATCGTGAATTTCGTAGTGCGGTACGTGAAGAAGATGGTGCCAGCGTTCTCACTGCCGGGCTCCGTCAAGTTCAGTGCCGCGCTCGCCGCCGGGCGCCGGATGCAATTGAGCGCGCCGAAGATCGCTCCCGACAATATCGCCTTCCTGCAATATACCGGCGGCACCACGGGCATATCCAAGGGCGCGACGCTGCTTCACCGCAACATCGTCGCGAACGTGTTGCAGAACGACGCCTGGCTCCAGCCCGCGATCGAAAGGCCGCCACATGTGGAGCGGCTCTTCATCGTGACCGCGATGCCGCTCTATCACGTGTTCGCGCTGACGGGCTGCTGCCTGCTCGGCATGCGCTCCGGCGGCATCTGCTTGCTCATCGCCAATCCGCGCGACATCCCCGGGCTCGTCAAGGAATTGGCAAAATACAAGATCAGTTTCTTTCCGGCCGTGAACACGCTCTACAATGCGCTCATGCATCACCGCGACTTCGGCAAGATCGACTTCAGCATGCTGAAGGCTTCCGTCGGCGGCGGCATGGCGGTGCAGCGGGCGGTCGCCGAACGCTGGTTCGAGCTTACCGGCTCGCCGATCATCGAAGGCTACGGCCTGTCCGAGACGTCGCCGGTGCTCACCTGCAACAGCCCGGACAGCACAGAATATTCCGGCACCATCGGCCTGCCGCTGCCTTCGACAGAGATTTCGATCCGCGACGATTTGGGCGGCGAATTGCGGCTCGGCGAGCCGGGCGAGATTTGCGCGCGCGGGCCCCAGGTCATGGCCGGTTATTGGCGGCGGCCGGACGAGACCGCGAATGTGACGACTGCGGATGGATTCTTCCGCACCGGCGACATCGGCATCATGGACGCGACCGGCCGCGTGAAGATCGTCGATCGAAAGAAGGACATGATCATCGTCTCCGGCTTCAAGGTTTATCCGAACGAAGTCGAGGACGTGGTCGCGCACCACCCCGGGGTGCTGGAAAGCGCGGTCATCGGCGTGCCGAACGGCGACAGCGGCGAGGCGGTGAAGCTCTTCGTCGTGAAGCGGGACCCCAATCTCACCGAGCAGGAGTTGCGCAAATTCCTCGCCGCCGAGCTGACCAATTACAAGCGGCCAAAATTCATCGAGTTCCGCAACGAATTGCCGAAGACGAATATTGGAAAAATCCTGCGCCGCGCGTTGCGCGACGAGGAATTCGCGAAGAAAAAGGCCGCGGCCTGATCCCGGCGCAAAATTCCCGGCTGGATTGTCCGGCGCGGAATCCAGTTCAAAATCAGCCCTTTATGACGATGCCGAAAATACCGCCGTCCTGTTAGGGTTGTTGCACGCCGCCGTCTGGGCGGCGTTGGGGAGGTTTTCAACATGACGATCAAGTTTGCGGCCGGGCGCGCAGCGCTCGCCGTCGCGTTCTTCGCGCTCGCCGGCATTGGCGCGGCGCATGCGCAAGCCGGCGCCAGCGCGTGGAAAGCCGGCAAGTTTTTCATTCCGGCCGCGCTCGCGACCAATAATGCCGATTGCGAGAGTGAGGTCGGCGGAAAATGCGAAGGCCTGATCAAGCCGGGCAAGCACCCGGTGATCGTGTTCCTGCACGGCTGCGGCGGACCGCGCAGCCCGCGCACGTTCTTCGGCTTTGGCGCGATTGTGGTCGCGCCGAACAGTTTCGCCGGCGGCGCCTCCTGCAAAACGGATGCCGCGGCCATTGCGAAACTCCTGACCGATCGTTACGCGGACGTCGCCTTTGCTGCGAGCCAGCTCAAGGCCGCGGCCTGGGCCGATTCTGCGAAGCTCGTGCTTGCCGGCTACTCGAACGGCGGTCAGACTACGGCGACCTATGCCGGCGATGAGTTCAAGGCGCGCATCATCGTCGCCTGGACTTGCAACAATCCGCGCGCGCCGTCGCAGAACGGCGTGAAGGGCAAGGGACCTGCACTTGCGGTCCTCGGCACCGCCGACGATTTCTACAAGAAAATCGGTATCAGCGGCGATTGCGGCGCGGCGCTGGCAAGCCGTGACGGCTCGCGCTCGATCCTGATCAAGGGCGGCAGCCACGAGATCCTCGATCATGCGGAGACGCGCGCGGCGGTCGCGGCCTTCGTGCCGGGCGTTGTAAAGTAGCCGTCGCGCGGCAGAAAAAAAGGAAGGCCGGCTCAGGACGGAGGGTCGCATGAAGAAGGAGCACGAAGGATTCGGCAATTTGATGAGAGGTCAGGCGGTCGGATGCTTCGCATCTGGCGTCTTTATCGTTGCCTCGCTGAATGTCTTTGGCGTTTCTGGCAATGCAATTGTGCCGCTATCGCTTTCTGCGATCATCATGTTGATTTGCTGGCTGGGACCGCAAATCGTGCATGAGTTGATGGAAATAAACGACCAGCTAGCAGGCTGATCGCCGGAGTTTCACGGCCGCTTGGAAAAACGGCAAAAATTATCGTCACAATCAAACTGACCCACTACCCGGCTCAGGCCGGCCTCTCTTTTTTTGTTGGCTGCCGTCAATCGAACTCGATGCCGATCGCGTCGTCGCGGCGCCAGATCACGTGGCAGAGCCGGAAGTCATCGTGCTCGAGCTTGAGCTCGAAATGATCGGGAATGCCGACGGTGCTTGCGACCTTGAGCATCGCCCCCTTCTTGGTGAGATTGCGCACAAGGCAATCGATCGACGAGAACCGCTGGTTGAAGGCGATGGTCCCGCCCTTGAACGTGCGCTGGCGTGGAATTTTTCTCCGTTCCGCCATGAATCCCCCCGGGGTTGTACCGAGGCCAATGCGAGTGTGCGCCCGGATGGTTGCGGCGCGGTAAACGGGCGCCTGCTCGCTTGCTCTCTTGGCCGGGGAAGCCGCATCATCGGGCGCGGGTGGAGGGCGGGGGAACGATGAAATTCGGCATTTTCGATCACATGGACCATGGCGGCGGCTCGCTCGACCGCCAGTTCGCGGACCGGCTCAAGCTCGTCGAGGCTTACGATCGCGCCGGTTTCTGGGGCTATCACCTGGCCGAGCACCATTCCACGCCGCTCGGCTGCGCCTCTTCGCCCGGCATATTCCTCGCAGCAGTCGCAGCGCGCACCCGCACGATCCGCTTCGGCCCGCTCGTGTTCGTGCTGCCGTTTTACAGCCCGCTGCGGCTGATCGAGGAAATCTGCATGCTCGATCATCTCGGTAGCGGCCGTTTTCAGCTCGGGCTTGGCCGCGGCGTCTCGCATTTCGAAGCTGAATTCTACGGCGTCGATTTCGAGAAGACCGGCGAGATGTATCACGAGGCGTTCCAGCTAGTGCTCAAGGGCCTCGCATCGGACGAGCTGAACTTCGACGGAAAATATTATAGGCACCACAACGTGCCGATGATCCTGCGGCCGCTGCAGCGGCCGCATCCGCCGCTCTGGTATGCGACTGCGTTCCCGGACAGCGCCGCCTGGCCCGCGCAGAACGACATCAATATCGTGACCCTCGGCCACCGGCCCGGCATCCGCGCAATCACCGACCGCTATCGCGCCGAGCGCGAGAAAGCGGGAAAGCGCATGGATAAGGTTCCGCTCATGGGTGTGACGCGTCACGTCGTTATCGCCGACACCGACGCAGCGGCGCGCAAGATCGCGAACCGCGCCTACAAACGCTGGCGCGACAATTTCACCTGGGCCTGGCGCAAGCATGATCAGGATATCGACGTACTGTTTCCGATCATCGCCGGGCTCTATCCGCCGACGTTCGACGAATTGCAGGAGAAGGGGAACGGCATCGCGGGTTCGCCGCAAACCGTGCGCGATTACGTGGCGGCCGAAGAGAAGGCGACCGGAATCAATTATCTCTGCTCCTGGCTCGCGTTCGGCGACACCACGCTCGCAGAGTCGCTGAAGTCGGTGGAACTGTTCCAGCGCGAGATCATCCCTGCCTTCGACAAGACCCGCGCGGCGGCGGAGTAGGGTCTTCTCACCTTTGGTTCTTCCCCTCCCGTACGCGGGGTGGAACTTTCTTGCCTTGAAGGCTGTTATGCGCTGGCCTGAGCATCGGCTGCACACGGTCGACGTGGGCGGGCGAGTGAGGGCGACCAATGGAGGTTACGACCATGCGCACTCACGCATGCCTTGGGGCTGTTCTTTTTCTGACTGCGAGTATCGGCGTCGGCGCCGCTGCGCCCTTGACTCCGCGGCTCGCGCCCGGCGCGGCTGACATTTCGGCATTCGAGCTCGTGCAGGAGAAAAAGTCCGACACCTTGACCCAGCGGGTGAAGCGGGCCTGGAAAGATCTCGTCGGCTACAAGTTCGACGTTGCGTGCCCCTTTTTCTTTCCGGTCAATCACAGAACCTGCACCGAGACAGGAAAGGACCGGTCGGAAGCGCGCGCAAAATGCGCTGCTCAGAATCGGTTCTGTCTGATTTCAGACGCGCGCTGACCGAGCGTCGACCCGCGCGGCGGCGGAGTGAAACGCCCGCGCTTTCCGTTTCTCGGGCGGCAGCCTCAGAGCGAACGGACGCGTGATCTTCACGGATTGGTCGAAATCGACACAGGGATACGGCGGATGTCCGCGTTCATGACGTTGCCGTTAACGGCGATCAGGGCAAGCATGGTGTAGCGGCCGGCCGTGAGGCTCCCGTCCAAGTCCACTTCAAAGGTCGAATTTTCGGTCAGAGCGGCAGTGCCCGCCAATACGATGCGGCTGTTATCGTCCATCACCACGTACCGGCATTCCGGTGCGGCTCGTTTCAAAGCGTCGCGCGAGACCGATTGCATCGGCTCCCGCTCGATCCGGTAGTTTCTCGCAAATTTCACGATGGTCTCGATGTCGCCGAAAAGCCTGATGCGGTTCTTTTCCCGCTCGACCTTGGTGATGTAGCCCCGGCGCGGTGTCGCGTAGGCGTCGTACGAGCCGACGCCGAGCGGATAGGTCAGGTCCCTGAACGACTCGAGCGTGACGCTTTCCGCCGACCAGCGCTTCAACTGGTACGGCCCGTTGGTGACGAGGAAATGACCGTGCGCTTTATGGAAGGCGGCGAGCGCTGCCCAACGTCGCCGGGCCTCCTCGACGCCTACGAGCGGCCGCAGTGCAGCGGGCCGATAGCCTTCGCGCTCGAACGTCTCGACCAACGATGCCAATCGTCCGCTCATTTGCTGGGAACGGACCAGATCGAGCCATTCGACGCCACGGCGCGCGGCCTCGGCTTGTGAAAACGCGGCCCAACCTCGGCCGACCGCTTCCTCCATCAAGACGATCAGATGCCAGGGAAGCGTGCTCCATGGCGGCGCGATCACCGCGTCCCGCTCCGGGTCCTCAGGCACGACCGTTGCATAGACGTCGATCGTGAATAGCTCCCGAACGAAATCGACGTCGCCGATCCGGAAGGATCTCGACACCGCATCGCTTCCCGTGGCGCGCAATCCCGCGAGCTGCGTGCGCATGGAAGCGGTCGCGGAGTCGATGAAGGGGTCATAGCGAGCCTCGCTGCCCTCGCTGCGAACGCCCCAGCGATAAGCAAACATGTAGGCGTAGAGGAGATCGGCGACGGTCGTCTTGGTTCCGTCATGGAAGGCGGAGCCGAGCACGCGGTAGGTCAATTTCACCCTGGCGGTCTTGTCCGGCCCGACCGCCTTCAGAACGCCGCTTCCCGGCTCGGGCAGCGCCGCCTCGGCGGGAATCGCGACTTCGGCGTCTGCTGACACGGACGGCTGCGCGGGTTCGGGCCGCGCGACGATCGGCTCGGCGAGAATGGAGAGGCTGACGAAAGTGTAGACCACCATCAGTGCGGTGAGCGGAACCTGCGATCGCAGCGCCGCTCGGCGATGTGCAAACACCTGCATCGCCTTTACGTGCGCGAGACAGACGGCGGCGATATGCCCGACGACGATCGCCGCGACCGCCGCGTACCATGCGAAGCGGGCGCCGACGACGGCGATGTCCACCCGGTAGCCTGCGGTTCCGAATAGATTCCAGCCGTAGCCGAAAGGATCGGAAATCAGAGGAACGATGTACTGTCCCTGGATCAGCAGGAACACGAGGTAGTGCGCGAGGTGATAGCCGACGGCGATCGGAATCAATGTGAAGACGAAGCTCTGCGCGAGCTCGATCGGCGAGTGGTTTCCTCCTGCCGCCGCGCTCATCATCGCGCTCACCGCGACATAAATGCCGAGGAACAGGAGCCAGAACGCGACGAGACCGACAGACCTGATCGCAACCAATTCCAGCTCGCCGGGATCGCGTAGGAGGGCGCGAACAGCATTCTCCAGACTCGCCCATTCCGGTGTGCTCAGAAGCCCGTCATAGAGGACCGTGGAAAGCAGCAGGAGCACGAAGGCAGTCATCGACGGCGAAGCGGGCCGGCTATCTAGGAGCCCGGCGCCGAACGGACGCAAGATCAACTCCCGCCGCGGGCCGGCGCGCGCTTCCGTCGGCGCAAAGCGGGCAAAGGTGCCGAAGACTACGGAGAAGACTTCGCCGTGCCGCAGCCAGGTCTCGCGGCCGAACAGCGCCATGCCGGTCAAGGTGAGGATGGAATAGCCGACCGCGAAGCAAGCGATGGTCGCCGGTACGGCGGGGGCGGGATAGATGAGTTCGAACCAAGCGAACGCGAGCAGCAGGACGACCGCCGGCCAGACGCCGAGCGCTTCGGGATAGTGCAGGCGAGGAGAGATGCGACGTCCACCCGCAATCCGTCGGTAAAGCGACTCAGCCCCTTCGTAGATTGTCCGCCATGGATTGATCAGCGCCCAGAGGTCGCCCACGAAAGCCGAAACGTACGCGAGGCCGACCCATACGATGATCCACACCATGGTCGGCGCGATGTTCCGGTACGGATTTTGGTCGCCGATGAAGCCGGCCGCCACAGTGACGACGAACAAGACGAGCGCGACGAGCTTGAGCAGAAGAACGAGACCGGGATGCGCGAGCATCCGCCCGGCAGGGTGAGCAAACAGATCGAACTGCGGATAATCGCGCGCGTGCGAAGTGCGGCGAACGAAGAGACCGACGACGGCGAACGTGACGATGACGACGGCCGCCGTACCGTAGAGATAGAGCGAGAGCGGCAACGGCAGGTCATAGCGCTGACCGAAGCCGTGGGCGCTCGCGGGAGAGGCAAGCGCACAAGCCGCCAATGCCGCCGCCGCCGGCAGCCGGATCGCTCCGGCCGTCCGGCGCCATGCGTTCGCGCTAATGCGGATAAACCTCGACATGGACCAGAGGCGGATCATCGGTGTGGCCGCCGCTCTGCTTGGGCTTGTGAATGGAGACCGGAAACCGTCCGGTGGCGCGCGCGGTGAAATTCATCTCCGCGATAGTGCCGCGCTCGACCTTCGTTTCGATGTCGTACCCGTGGAGATGCACGATCGTTGTCTGATCGGTGCGCCACCGCAGTTTGACGACGTCGCCTTGCTTGACCCGGATCAGCCGCGCGCCGGCGGGTACGCGGCCATTCTCGATGCGCAATTCGAACGCGACCTCGTCGGCCTTCGCGCCGTTGGCGGCGAAACCCGGCGCCAAAACAAGCGCGAGCGCGAGGAAACATCGGGCGAATGAAACGGAGATCATGCGCATGACGCGTTCACCGCCTCGCGCTCGACTGAACGTCCGAGATGCGATTGAGCATCCAGGCCGACTCGTTGGGTGAGGGGATCAAGGCCGGGTCGCCCACCGCGGACCACATCAGTCGTCCGAAATTATCGGTGAATCCCGCGACCGGGTTCCAGGCGGCCGTCGGCGCAGCATCGATCCCGAGCGCGAGCCACCCGTTCCAGGGAAAATCCTTCAGCTTCACGGTGCGGATGAACATCGGCGAGTTGAAGCCCGTCACTGAATCGTAAGCGATATTTTCGACGCCGGCCGTGAACACGGTGCTGTAATATTCACGCTTCACGGTGTAGCCGGCGACGCGCACGCTGCAGCCGCCGGCAAGCGCCGAGACGAGCGACCGCTCAAGATTGATGCGTTCGACAGCATCGGCGTAGTCAATCAACTGTAGGCGCTTGAGCTGCTTCAGATCTTCTTCGCCGGCCTGCTCGCCGAGAAGAAGAGAGGCGTGAAACCAACCCGTCCTGAGCCAGGCGGGACCGAGCCAGCCGTTCATCGAATAGCTCGCGGAGGCGACGAATTCCGCGGCGTCGATTTCCGCGACTTCCACATCCCAATCCGAACTTTGGGTCCGCCACTCGGGACGGACGAGGGAGCGTGCAAAATCACCGGCCGTCTTCACCTTCAAATTCTGGATGCCGGAGCCCGGTGAATCGGCGCGGCTGTCGAGAACACGCGCCTTCGCCGCTTCGGCGAGGTCGGCGTGGTTGAGATAGTCGCCGTGAAAGGGCGTGACCGGATAAGGATGGACAATCAAATCTCCGCTC
This sequence comes from Xanthobacteraceae bacterium, assembly GCA_040901465.1. Classification (GTDB taxonomy): domain Bacteria; phylum Pseudomonadota; class Alphaproteobacteria; order Rhizobiales; family Xanthobacteraceae; genus JAUSIF01. The sequence goes on along the minus strand of JBBDYN010000012.1, from coordinate 95,864 downwards.
TTGCCGGCGAGATCGCGGACGACGATTTCCGCGACCGCGCAGCCGGACCGTCCGTCCCTGGCGAGCGGCGAGGAAGGGTTGACGCGGACAACCACGAAGGACCCAAGCGACTCGACGCTGCCGATCGAGTCCGGCGGAGCGCTCGCGAAGCGCGGCGCACCGCCGACATAGGCCTGAATCTTGCCGGCGAGCAGCAGCTCCGCCGCGCGCTCCGGCGCGACGGCCGCAAGTTCGATCTCGTGCGGATAATAGGACGGATAGACCGGCGACTCGTGTCCGCTCCTGGCCGCCGTGACGACGGAAAACGCCATCGCGAGGAAGATGAATGCGCGGCGATGTCTCATTGTGGCATCCAGGCCGCTAGGTCCACGGCGGCCTCACCCGCGGAATGCCTTCACCACCTTCTCATTGGCAAGCGCTTCTTTCGGCGGTCCGTGGAAGATGATCTCGCCGCGATCGATGGCGTAGAGCCGGTCGCCGATCCGCGTCGCCGCCGCCAGATTCGATTCCGCCATCAGAATGGAAATCCCCATCGCCTTGATCTTCATCACCGCCTCGATGAAGCGGTTGACCACGACCGGCGCCAGTCCCTCGAACGCCTCGTCCAGCAAGAGCAGCTTGGGCGACAGCATCATGGCGCGCGCGATCGCCACCATCTTGCGCTGGCCGCCGCTCAGGTGCAGCCCCTGGCGCTGCAACAGGGCCTGCACTTCCGGAAAAATGCCAAAGGCCTGCGTTTCCGGATTCGCGCGTTCCTTACCGTCGCGCTTGCGGGCGACCTCGTCGCCCAGCCAACGGCTGATCATCAAATTCTCGTTCACCGAAAGTTCCGGAAAGACGCCGCAGTCCTCCGGTGAAAAGCCGATGCCGCGTTTGGCCCGTTCGTGCGGCGGAAGCTTCGCCAGATCTTCGTCGTCGAAAAGGATTTGGCCGGAACGGAGCGGCAGGAATCCCATGATGCTTTCGATCGTGGTGGTCTTGCCGGCGCCGTTGCGTCCGACCAGGCACACCACCTCCTGCTTGTCGACGTGCAAGGACACCCCGTACAGGATGTGGGCAGGCCCGCGGTAGGTATCGATCGCCTTGAGTTCGAGCACGTCGATCAATCCTTTCGTGTGAAAGCGTCTGGCCCGGACGCGCCGAGCAGGACCATCGCGACCTGGTCGTTGTTCTTGATTTCATCGGGCGTGCCTTGGGCAAGAATTGCGCCCTGTTGCATGACCACGATCCGGTCGGAATACTTGAACACGACGTCCATGTCGTGCTCGACGATGACGGCCGTGATGCCTTCGCCCCGCACCACCGAGGCGATCGTATCCATGATCTGGCCCTTGTCGCGGGTGCTGACGCCGCTGGTCGGCTCGTCGAGGAACAGGAGCTTCGGCCTCAGCGCATAGGCGAGCGCCACGTCGAGCAGCTTTCGCTCGCCCTGCGCAAGATCGCGCGCGCGCTCTTTGCGTTTGCCGGCAAGGTTGAATTGGCCGAGCACGGCATCGGCCTCGGCGCTCACCGCGTGATCGAGGTGCGCGAGCGCCGCCAGATTGGCCGTCTTGCCCTGACGCGAAAAGATCGCCAGCGTCACGTTGTCGAAAGCGGTGAGGTCGTCGAACAGATTCACGATCTGAAAGCTGCGCGCGATTCCCGCCTTGACGCGGTCGGTTACGGAAGCATGGGTGATGTCTTCGCCCCTGAACAGGATCTTGCCTGAGTCGGAGGGCAGCAACGCGCTGATCACGTTGACGAGCGAGGTCTTGCCGGCGCCATTGGGGCCGACCAGCGAGACGAATTCGCGCTCGGCGATGCTCAGGTTGACGTTGTCGACCGCGCGCGTCTCGCCGAAATATTTTTTCAGATTGACGGTCTCGAGGAGATTCATGTCATGACCCCCTCTTCGTGAACTTGCTCGTGATCTTGACGAGAAGGCGAGACAAGGTTCCGACGATGCCCGTCGGCAACGCCAACACCAGCACGAGGAGCACGGCACCGAGCAGGAATTGCCAGTAGGCGGTGCTGGCGACGGCGTAAACTTTGAGATAGTTGAACACGATAGCGCCGACGATCGGTCCGGTGAAGGTGCGGAAGCCCCCGAGCACGGTCATGAACACGATCTCGCCCGAGAACGGCCAATACAGGATATCGGGTGTGACCAAGCCGTTCAGCGGCACCCACAGAATGCCGGCGAGACCCGTGAAGCTGCCGGACAACAGAAACGCGAGCCAGCGATAGCGCCGGATCGGAATGCCCAGGAATTGCGCCCGCGTCTCGTTATCGCGGATTGCCTGTAGCGCTTTGCCGAACGGCGAATGCACGATCACCCACATGAGCACCGTGCAAATGCAGAACAGGAACAGCACGTAATAATAATAAGACTGCACGAACGACTGGTACGCGTCACGGCCCTTGAAATCGATCAACCCGCCAAGCAGCGTCAAATTGGCGAAGGACACGCGCAGGCCGTCGGTGCCGCCGGTCACCCAGAAGAATTTGTAGGCCAGCGTCCACAGCACCTGCGACAACGCCAACGCAAGGATGGAGAAGAAAATCCGCGTGTGGCGGACGCAGACGTAGCCGAACGCCGCCGAAACGAGGCCGGTGATGAAGATTCCGACCAGGATGTAGATCTCGATGGAGCCGACGCCGAAATACTTGACCAGAAAGGCGGCGGAATAAGCGCCCACGCCGAAATAGGCGGAATGGCCGAAGGAAAGCAGTCCCGTATAGCCGAGCAATAAATTGAACCCGAGCCCGGCGATCGCGTAAATTAATCCGTAGGTGAACAACTGCGTCTGATAGACGTCGACAAATCTCGGCAGCGCCACGAGCACGGCGACAATCGGTATCGCGCAGGCGAGAATCAGCAGCATCGAGGGTCCGGTGCGGGAGGCGTTGTTCTGCATCGTCACGCCCTCCCGAACAGGCCGGTGGGCTTGACCAGAAGAACGATGGCCGCAATCAGGTACAGCACCGCGAGCTCGATCTCGGGAAAGAACTGGATGCCGGCCGTGCGCACGAAGCTTACGATGAGCGCACCGATCAATGCGCCCTCGAGGCTGCCGAGCCCGCCGATGACGACGACCACGAATGCCAGGATCAGCGCCTCGACGCCCATGCCGAGCACGGCGGCCTGCGCAGGTACGACAACCGCGCCGCCGAGGCCGGCCATGAAGCAGCCCAGCGCGAACGCTTGCACGTACACCCGCTTCACGTTCAAACCGAGCGCGGAGGCCATGCGCATGTTCTGCGACGTGGCCCTGAGGATGACGCCGAACCGCGTGCGATAGATGACGGCCCAGAGGAAGACGGCGGCCGCGATGCCGATGACGATGACCACGAGATTGTAGACGGGATAGCGCAGGTTCATGACCCGCATGGTTCCCATGCTGTCGATGACCGCGCCTGCCGTGAGCGGCGTGCCCCCGAACAGGAAGTGCATCGCGTCCTCGAGGATCAGCAGCAGGGCGAAGGTGATCAGAAGCTGATATTCTTCCGGCCGATTATAGAGCGGCCGCAGCAGCGTCGGCTCGATCAGGGCGCCGACCGCGGCCACGGCGACGGCGCCAGCCGGCAGCAGCAGGAACGACACCCAGAGCGGGGCGCCGGCGGCAAAGGTGCCGATCGCCCAGGCGGTGACATAGGCGCCGAGCGCATAGAGGCTGCCATGCGCCAGGTTGACGATCCGCATCACGCCGTAGATCAGGCTGAGGCCGGCGGCGATGAGGAACAGGATGCAGGCGTAGAAAATGGAATTCAGAATTTGAATGATCAGGATATCCATTTTCCCCCCGCCGAATTTTCTCGGTTCGCCTGCATACTCGCCGTCAACCGCATGTCTTACCCTAGCCCGGGGAGCCCGCCCCGCCGATGCGGAAGCGCAACGACTTGGCCGACGGAACCAGGGAATTGCCGTCGAGGAAAATGGCGAGGTTTACCGTGTACTGGCCCGGCGGCAGTCGCTGCGGAAGATCGATCGTGAAGCGCCCGTCTTCCCCCCAATGCATCTTGTCGAGGCCGCGCACCGTACCATCCGGACCGATCAGGAGATAACGCGAAACGACGAGCAGCCCAAAGGTCCCCCGCATCGTCGTCCGCAGCAGCGGTTCCTTCGTGAGCTTGTAGTCGCGCCCCATCTTCAAAATCATTTCCGCGCTGGCGCGGACGGCGATCGTGCCGCCGTCGTGTGTGACGGATTCGATCACTGCGCGCGGCGGGTTGACGAAGCGGTCGAAGGTGCCGAAGCCGAGCGGATAGGTGACTTCGCGGACCGCTTGCAGCACGACCGAGGCGGGATTCCATTCCGTCAGCCGATACGGGCCGTTGGCCACGAGGAAATGGCCGTTCTTTTCGGCGAAGGCTGCGAGCGAGCGCCAGCGCGCCTGCGCTTCCTCGGCGGTCACGAACTCTTTCAGCGCCTCGGGGCGATAGCTTTCCCGTTCGAACTGCGCGATCAATTGCAGCAGCTTCGCCCGCAGCTCCTGATCGCGAACCAGATCCATCCAGGGGATGCGCCGCCGTTCCGACTCCTGTTCGGAAAAGGCCGCATAGCCGCGCGTCACCGCCTCTTCCATCAACGCCAGCAGATGCCAGGGCATCGTGCTCCATGGCGGCGCCATCGCCGCGACCTGTAACTCGTCGTGGGGCACGTCCCGAAGATAGATCTCGACCACGGGGCTGTTCGTAAAAATTTCCCAGTTTTCGGCGATGACGTGCTTCGCCCGCTCCACGCGCACGATCTTGAGTCCGGCCAGGCGTTCCTGCATTGCGGCCAGCGTCGCCTCGAGCCGCGGTTCGTGGGCGTCGTCGCCGGCATTCGCCTTTGCCCCCCAGCGATAGGCGAAGACGAACGGATAGATCGCGTCGGCCGCTCCCATCTCGGAGCCGTCCTCGAACGGCGAGGCAAGCACCTCATAGACGACCTTCGCCGAGGCAAAGGTTCTGGCCGCCACGGGCTCGAGTGCCCCCGTTCCCGGCTGCACGCGAAATGCGTCGTCAGGCACGCGCATGCCGCCGGACTGGCCCTCCACCCTGGTGACGACCGATTGCACGCGGTTGGGCATCCAGCTCGCGTTGAACGGAAACTGAATCATGGCGGGATCGCCGACGGCCGACCAGATCAACCGCCCCATCGGATCGGTGAAGCCGGCCACGGGATTCCAGGCGCCCGCCGAACGCGCGCGCACGCCAAGGTGCAGCTTGCCGTTCCACGGATATTCCTTGAGCTTCACGGTGCGCAGAAAAATGGGACTGTTGAGGCCATTGAGCGAGTCGTAGGCGACGTTCTCGATTCCTGCCGGGTAGGCGGCGTCGAAGTATTCTTCCTTTGCCGTGTAGCCGACCACCATGCGCGCGCAGCCGTCAGTAAGCGCCGCCACCAGGCGCCGCTCCAGATCAGCTCGTTCCGCGAGGCCAAGCGTTTCACCGCGGATCAGGCGCGCGTGGTTTTCATCCATCGCCTCCCGCGCCGCGCTGTCGAGAGCGGGCGCCAGCAGCCGATATGCCTCGAACCACCCTTCCTTTGCCCAGGGCGGTCCCGACCAACCGTCAAACGGAACGCCAGTGCTCGCGAGCAGCTCATCGACCGGCACTTCCTCGAGGACGACGTTCGCATTGTCGGCGGCAAGTTGCCACCGCGCGCGAACGATGGCCGCCGCGAGCCGGCCTTTGGCGCCGATCTTCTCGGACGACGCCGGCATGGATACGCCGCCGACGGCGTCCATTGCCGCTTCGACGCGGTCCAGATGGTGCAGGTAGTCGGCGTGATAGGGCGTCACGGGATAGGGATGAAAGACGAAGCCGCCCGCCTTTTCGTCCCGTAGCGCCGCCAGGATTCCGCGCGCGGCAGCACAACGGGCGTCGGCGGTAGCGAAGCGCGCGGAGGCGGTGTCGAAAGAGAGAATCAGAAACGATCCCAGCGAACGCACCGACTGCACGTGCTGCGGCACGAGTCCTGCGAAGTCCGGCGCAGCGCCGACATAAGCATGCAGCGTTTCGTCGCTCAGGCGCTTGGCGGCGGCCGCCGGTTCGATTGCCTCGATGCGAATTTCATCGGGGTAATAGGAGGGAAAGTGGCCCACCGAGTGACCGGCGCTGCCCTGGCCGCCGGCGACGAGCAAGCCGGCAACCATGATTGCGCCAGCGGCGCCCCGGACGATCCCGCGCGGGGCCGGATCGCGCGAAGTCAATCGGCCGGGGCGTTTCCTTCGCCCGACCGGCTTATCAATGCCCGGGTGCATCGCCAGAATCTTGCGTCCGCTCGGAAAGAAGCGGCCGTGTCGATGAAACACGGCCGCCTTCCGATCAGTTGCGTCAGGCCAGCCAGGTGGTCTTCAGCCAGTTGGCCGCCGCGGTCGATTCGTTGTGCGACGTGCCGGGCTTCGGCCAATTGGGCGGCGCCGTGATGTCCCGGATGGGAATCGTGATGATCGACTTCGGATCCCAAACGGGGAAGTCGTACTTGGGATCGTTCTTGGTCATCCCGATGATCGTGTCCTTGTAGCCCTGGTGGTTGTCGGCCCGGATGTAGATGTAGCCGGCCGGCGTATCCATCCCCATGCCTTCGAGCATGCTGATGATGACGTCGTCCTCCGGCCAGCCGCCCACAAGCTGGTTGGCCTTCTCGATCGCGCCCTTGAGCAGGTAAAGCGCCGTGTAAGCGCCGTCCGACTCGAAGCTCGGGTATTCGTTCCAACGCTTGTGGTAGCGCTCGACGAAGCTGTCGTTGATCGGCCAGCGCCCCTTGGCCGGATGCGTGAAGAAGTAGTTGGCGTGGCAGCCGGCGAGCACGCCCTCGGGATGGTCCTTGCCGATCGCATGCGGCTGTCCGCCGAATGCCAGCGTAGTGGCGACCTTCATCTTGTCGAACAGGCCGTAGCGGAGCGCCTGCTTGTAGAACGCCACGTAGTCTCCGCCCCACAAGCCGCAGATCAGGACTTCCGGCTGGTCGGAAAGGAGCTTGGTGATGTGCGGGGTGAAGTCGGTGGCGCCGAGTTTCGGCCATGCCTCGGAGACGGAGGTGGAGCCGGGAACGAGCTTCTGGAACGCCAGCATGAAATGCTCATGCACGTTGCGGCCGTAGCTGTAGTCCGGCTGGATGGAGCCGATCTTCTTTGCATTGGGCCAGGCCTTCGCCGCGCCGACCGCCGACGTGACGCCGTCGGCCGACTGGATGTTGGTCACCCGGAACACGTATTTCGGCTTCGGCACCGCCTTGTCGAACAGGAAGTCGGTGCAGCCGTCGTTGAACATCGTCAGGATCTTGAGTTCCTCGGCGACCGGGCCGAGTGCCGGAGTATTGCCGCTGGAGATGACGCCGGTGAACAGGTCGATGTTTTCCGAGAGCTTCATACGGCGAAGCTCCTTGACGTTGGCGTCGGTGCCGGCGGCTTCGTCGGCAATGATGGTTTCGATCTTGCGCTTGCCCAGGAACCCGCCTTCGGCGTTGATCTCTTCGGCTGCCAACAGGTGACCTTTGCGGCCGGGCTCACCCAACAGGTTGGCCGGGCCGGTGAGGAACGTGATGTGGCCGGTCTTGAACGGCTTGTCCGGGATGTTTCCCTTGGCTTTCATCTGCGCATGCGCCGGCCGCGGGCCGGCGAAATAGGTGGCCCCGGTTGCGGCTGCAACCGCCGTGACACCTACGCTATTCAGGAAGTTCCTGCGTGTTACTTGGTTTTCCATGAAGCTCCTCCCCTTACGGAGTGTGAGACGCGAAAAAGTTGGTTTGAGCAGAGCCCCGTTTTGCAGCTTGTTCTTGAGCTCGAAGAATTAGTCTAGGCCTCTATCTTGCCATGGGCCAGCCCGGATAAGAGGCGGTGATATTCTCCATTCCGCATTCGTCCGGAACCGGGCGTGGGCGCGGCTAGCGGGACACGCGAAACGCGGCTCTCACGGTTGCCTGCTTGCCCACACACCCACCGAAGCGGCATGATCGTTTCGACAAACCCGCGGTCGCTCATGCCGCGCTGCACAAAATCAGAAGCGCAAGAACTTGCGTAGGGGAGATGCGTCGATGGCTCAGTGGATTAGGTACGAAAAAGGCGGCAAGCGCGGCTTCGGCGCGCTCGAGGGCGACACGATCAGCGTGCACGAAGGCGATCTGTTCGCGGGCGCCAAGCCAACGGGCGACAAGGTCAAGCTTGCCGACGTGAAGGTGCAGACACCCTGCGATCCCACGAAGTTGATCGGGCTCTGGAACAATTTTCACCAGCTCGCTGCCAAGAACGACTTCCAACACCCCGACGAGCCGCTCTATTTCTTGAAGGCGCCGAATTCGTTTCATCCGCACGGAGCGCCGATCGAGCGCCCGAAAACCTATTCCGGCCGCATCATGTATGAAGGCGAGCTCGGCGTCGTCATCGGCAAGCGCTGCTTCAACATCAAGGAGTCCGAGGCCAAGGATTATATCTTCGGCTACACCTGCGTGAACGACGTCACCGCCGTCGACCTGATGAAGAAGTTCCCGACCTTCGATCAGTGGACGCGGGTCAAAAGCTTCGACACCTTCGGCGTGTTCGGGCCCGTGATCACCACCGGCGTCGATCCGAACAAGCTCGTGATCCGCACCGTGCTGAACGGCAAAGAGGTGCAGAACTATCCGGTGGCCGACATGTTCTTCCCGCCGGAGAAGCTCGTCGCCGCGGTCTCCAAGGACATGACGCTCGAGCCCGGGGACATCATCGCCTGCGGCACCTCGCTCGGCGCCGGCGTGATGGACAAGGCCGAGAACACGATCGAGATCGTGATCGACGGCGTCGGCCGCCTGGTCAACAAGTTCGATCAGGTGCTGCCGAGTCCTTATCTCTACGGCAAGCCGCCCGCGGCGAAGAAAATCTGCGTGGTGGGCGCGGGCGCGATCGGCGGCTTGATGGCCGCGAAGTTCGCGCTCGGCGGCGACGACGTGACCGTGATCGACCAGGGCCCGCATCTCGCCGCGATCCAGAAGAGCGGCATCAAGCTCGAATGGCACGACGGCAAGGTGCAGACCGCGAAGGTGAAGGCCGTGGACAAGGCCGCCGACGCCGGCAAGCAGGACGTGGTCGTGCTCGCGGTGAAGGCGCACTATCTCGATCAGGTGGTGAAGGAGATCGACAGCCTGCTCGGGCCGGAGACGATCGTGCTCACCGTGCAAAACGGTCTGCCCTGGTGGTACTTCCAGAAGCTCGGCGGCAAGTACGACAACCAGAAGCTCGACAGCCTCGACCCGACGGGCGTGCTGGCGAAAAAGATTCCCGCCGACCGCATTGTCGGCTGCGTCGTCTATCCCGCCGCGGCCGTGACCGCGCCCGGCGTGATCCATCACGTAGAAGGCGACCGCTTCCCGATCGGCGAGCTCGACGGCAAGTCCACCGAGCGCGTCAAGGCGCTGCACGACACCTTCGTCAAGGCGGGCCTGAAATCGCGCGTGCTCCCGGACATCCGCTCGGAGATCTGGCTCAAGGCCTGGGGCAATCTCTCCTTCAATCCGATCAGCGCGCTCACCCACGCGACGCTCGTCGACATCTGCCAGTTTGCTGAAACGCGCGAGCTCGCCGCGCGCATGATGAAGGAGGCGCAGGACATCGCCGAGAAGCTCGGCGTCAAGTTCCGCGTCTCCATCGAGAAGCGCATTCAGGGCGCCGAAGGCGTCGGCGCGCACAAGACCTCGATGCTGCAGGACGTGGAGGCGGGCCGCTCGCTCGAGACGGAAGCCTTGATCGGCTCGATCCTTGAGATGGCGAAGATCACCAACACGCCCGCGCCCGCGATCGAGTCCGTCTACGCGCTGGTGAAGCTCCTCAACAAGGTGATGCTCGTCGAAGGCGCGGGGGTCATCGTCGAGAAGGCGAAGCAGAAGGCGGCGTGATCTTCACTTTGCCATCGCCGCTACTCGCAATTGATAATCTTGAATACATGAAGCTGTGAAGGTAGCTGGCGATGTCTTTGTCGCGGGAAGTGCGGAAGATATTTGCTCGCAGTCAGTTCGTCTCAGTTTGACCCGAAGCGGAAGCTTACGTGGGTTCAGCGTTCCATGGCAGGTGTTGCTGCCAATCAGCTTTGCAGCGAGAATCGATAGAGCATAGACTAAATGCCCGGCGTTCAGGGGAATGCCGGATTATGGTCACCGCAAACGACTATCAATAGTCGTCTGAGAAAATTGTGACGGCAGGTCCGCAGGGAGGGAAAAATGTCGAATGATCGTAGAGAGTTCATGAAACTAGCCGGTGCCACGGCGGCAGTCGCGGGCACGGCTTGGGCCGCGACACCGGCGGCGGCTCAGATGGCCGGGCAATTCAAGGCAGTGAAGGCATTGGCCTTCGATGCCTACGGGACACTGTTCGACGTCTTCTCGGTCACGGCGTTGTGCGAGCAGCTTTTCCCAGGCAAGGGCAATCAGGTCGCGCAGATATGGCGGGTGAAGCAGCTGCAATACAGCTTGATGCGCAGCCTAATGGGGCGGCATCGCGATTTCTGGGGCTTGACCGAAGACGGTCTGGTCTGGGCCACCAAGAACCTGAAGCTCGATTTGACGGCCGACAAGAAGAAACAGCTGATGGATTCCTATCTGAGCCTCGCTGCATTTCCGGACGTAAAGCCCGGCCTTGAGGTGCTGAAGAAGCAAGGGGTCAAGCTCGCCATTCTATCCAACGGCGAGCCAAAGATGTTGGAGGCGGCGGCGAAAAGCGCGGGGATCAGCGATCTTCTCGATGACATCATCAGCGTTGAGGAAGTCAAAATCTTTAAAGTCAGCCCGCGCGTCTACAATCTCGGCCCCGAGCGCATGAAGGTCACGAACCCGGAACTCGGGTTCATCTCGGCGAACTCCTGGGACATCAACGGCGCCGCGTCGGCCGGACTCAACACTTTCTGGATCCAGCGCACCACGGCCGACGTTCCGGAGGAGCTGGGATTCCAGGCAAGCGCCGTCGTCAAGGCGATTACCGATCTCGGGCCGCTGCTCCGCGGCTAGGTGTTGTTTCCGCAGCGCGTAAGATTGAATTAAGGCCTGTACCCATCTGAGCGCTTCTGATTCAGTGCCCTTGGAGGCATCAATTCAGGAGTGCGCGATTTTGGCTTAGCGGCTTCATCGGTGAGGATGCCGACCGGTCCGCACGCTTCGGCATGGACAGCGCCGTTTCTCCCCAGCCGGCCGCCTTTTCCCTCGAATTTGCGCTTTGCCTGCGGAGCGCGCACAAGTGACCTCGGGACGCTTCGGGCCGCCGCCGGTTGACAGAAAAGCCGAGCCGCCGCCTGAGAAAGCAGCAATCGACATGACGATGAATTTTCCCAATCGGAGCCGCAGCTACGACGCGGCGCGGCGCGTGGTCCGCTTCTGGGGACATGACCGCTCGATGGAAAGTGCGTTCTATGTGAGCGCGGATGCGCTGCTGCGCATTCAGCCGAACTTGCAGCCGGGCGAGGCGGGCCTGCTGCGCGCCTTCGACGGCAACCGCGAGCTGATCCACGCCGCCGCGGCGAAAGTCTATGCGCGCGGCCGCAAAGGCTCTTACGACCTGGACGCGACCGACTTCTGACAAGGCCGTCTTGCACCGAAACTTCAGCGCGGCCGGCCTGTCGCCCGCCGGGCGGCCGATCGCGCAGGCTCCAACCAACGACAAAAAGGAAACGGACATGAACGAAGAGATCAAGGGACCGCAAAATTTGCGTGCCAATGCGTTTCCGACCGACGGCTTTGTCCTGTCGATCGACGGCAAACTGAAAGCGCGCTACGAGACCTCGAAGGAAGCCATGACGGCAGGCACAAAACTCAAGCAGAGCTTCCCGGCGATTCAGGTCGCGGTGTTTGACGCTGCCGAGCGGATGTACGTTCCGGTGGTGTCGCAAGAGGTGGAGTTGCAGGAGAAGTGACCGGCCACTGAGGCAATGGGGCGTGGATGGCGACGCACACGGGACTTGCCCAAACGAATGACCGCCGCCGACGCCTCACTCGCATCGCCCCTGAAGTCTTCGACGAGCCCCTCGACCCCGCGCGCCTCAAAATCTATCTCGCCGAGCCCAATCATCTGATGCTGGCCGCGCTCGCGGGCGGCGAGGTGGCTGTCTGATTTGCCATTGGCGCTGGCAGCGCCCGCGCAACGCGCGTGCTACTCGCATCGAATCGTATCGACGTACAAGGTAAGTATGCCGTCCGCGATGTCGAGAGGGTCGGGTCCCATCTTGCCGGAGGCGGTGAACTTTCGTCCGCTGACGCATCCGGCGGGAAGCGGCCGCCCGTCGAGCGTGAGATCGCTGACCGCGCATTGGCCCCTGGGCTTTCCGGCCGGAAAGATGTCGGCCGACGTGGGCGAAACCCGCGAGACCTTGGCGATCGTCCCTGTCGCCGTTGTCCGGGTTCCGTCCTTGCATTCGCCTTGCGCCATCGCCGGCGTCGCCAAAACGGCAAACAACAGAATTGGCATTAATGCGCGGCATCTGACCATGACCTGCCCTCATCCTCGTGACACCGAAGGTTGGCACGAGCCTGGCCGCCCGGTCCAGACCACGTGCCGACGATCGAATCCGATTGCGCACGTGACAGCGTACCTGCCGTTGGCGCTAGCTTCCGTTCGCGTCGAGCGAAGTTCCTGACGGTTTTCCGTTGCTTGCGGCGAAAACGGAAAAAGCGCACCCTGATACGAGGCGAAGGAGGGAACGTTGGGGGGCAGCAGGCGGGCGCTGATTGCGTCGCGCGGCAATTGCTGTGCGGGATTTGCATTATCTCGCAGCCTTACGATTCTTGCTGCCTTCAGCGCCGCCGTGTCGATCGCCGTATCGATGCTGGTGTGGGGCGGGCTGACCGCCGCCACGGCGCAGGATTCCTCGCGCGGCATCCTGGGACTCGGCAACGCGGTGGTCACCGGCTTCTCCGGTGTGCGGCCGCCCGCAGCACCGCTGCCGCCGCGCGTTGACCCGATCGAAAGGACGTTCATCGATCTCGACCGCCCCTCCGCGCGCGTGATCAATCTCGATGCGTTGCGCGGGCCGGCGCGGGCACAGGTCGTGCAGGCGCCAAAGCCGTTCTCGGTGACCGCCGCTCAGGTCGGACAGGTGTTCTCGATCGCGCTCGACGACGCCGCACCGCCGAACATCTATCTCGCCGCCACCTCGGCCTATGGCCTGCCGATCGTCGTACCTGACCTCGATGGCGACGGCCGGCCCGATCGCTCGCGCCGCGGCGGCTCCAATGCGAGCTTCATGCCCGGCCTGTTCGGGCCCGTGACCGTCAACGGCGGACCGGGATCGATCTGGAAGATCGACGGGCGCACCGGGGCCGTCGCGTTGTTTGCCAACGTCATGCTCGACGGCGCGCCCAATTCCGGCCCGGCGCTCGGCGGGCTCGCTTTCGATCCCGGCTCGCGCCAGTTGTTTGTTGCCGATCGCGACACCGGCATGATCCATCGCTTCAGTCTCGACGGGACCGATCGCGGCCGGTTCGATCACGGCGTCAACGCGTTGCCCGCGGCGGGCTCTCCGCCTGTCGTGTTCGACCCGCGCAAGCGGCTCGATCTGACCAATCCGGCGTTCGACAGCGGCAATCAGGCAACCTGGGCTTACGCGCCGCCGCAGCGTCGCGTCTTTGGCCTGGCCGTGCGCGGCGGACGACTCTTTTATGCCGTTGCCGCCGGTCTGCAGATCTGGTCGGTCGCGATCGCGCCCGATGGCGGGTTCGGCCCCGATCCGCGGCTCGAGCTCAATGTCCCGCCCGGGCTGAGCGTGGCCGAAATCTCGAATGTCGTATTTGACGATGACGGCCGCATGATCCTGGCCGAGCGCGGGGCCCCGACTGGGGCTTACGACTACGTGGCGCTGGCAGCGGCAGGCGAGAACCGCGTGTTGCGTTTCCGGCCGAAGCGGCCCGGCGATCCGCCGAGCCCCGGTTTCTGGTACCCCGTACCCGAGGAGTACGCGATCGGCTTTCCGCCGAACTTCCGCAACGACAACGGGGGTCTCGCGATCGGCTACGGCTACGGCGCGAACGGCGCCGTCAACCGCACCGTATGCGGCGACACGCTCTGGAGCACCGGCGAGCAGCTGCGCAACGCGCGTGATCCCGCGATCGTCGCGCGGCTGCAGCCCGGCGGCCCGCTCGTCGTCAACGGCCTCCAGGGCAATGCTATCGATCTCGTCCGTCCGCAGAACGAGCCGCCGTTCGCATCCTATTTCATCGACTACGACGATCGCTTCGACGACGCCGGGGCGAGGGGGCATCTCGGCGACGTGGAAATCTGGCGCGTGTGCGCGCGGGCGGCGGCGCCGTTGCTGGTGCCAGTTGCGCCGCCGCTCGTGTGCCCACCGGGCTGGTTCGGCGTCGGCGGCGTGTGCGTGACCGGCCAAACTTGTCCCGCGGGTACCGCGTTCGAGGACGGCTGCTGCGTCTATAAGGATTGCCCGCCGAGCTACGTCAGCATCAACGGCAAGTGCGTGCCGCCGCCCGTGCTCTGCAAGGCCGGCGAGACCTACGCCGACGGACGCTGCGCGCCGGCGATGTGTCCGCCCGGACTGGTCGTAACGCCGCCGAAGGACGGGACCAACGGTAGATTGAAAGACGTGCCCAAAATATTGAAGGGCGGCGGCCAGACGAACAACTTGGTCCAAAACGGAATCGCTCCTCCCAAAAACGGAATCGGTCCTCCCCAGAACGGTGTCGTCGTCCTTTGTCCCGATGGAAGATCATCGGTCGACGGTCGATGCCCCGGCGATGGCGGCCAAAAGCTCTGCGCGGGCTATTGCGGGTGTCCGGACGGGACCAAGCCCAATGAGAACGGCAACTGCGTGCGAACTCCGCCGCCAACCGGCCTTTGTCCCGTCCCTCCCTTCACGATTGTCGGCGGAACATGTTGTAGCGTGGATCTTCAAGGTTCCCCCAACAACGCCTACAGCTGCCGCGCGAAGCTCGCCGGCGCGTCTTGCGGCCCCGGCGAGCGCACCATCAATGAGACGACGTGCTGTTCAGCGACCGGCATTTGTCCCGTGCCGACGCCGCCGGAATCGACGCTTTGTCCCGTGCCTCCCTTCACGAATGTCGATGGTCGGTGCTGTACCGGAGCCAGAGCCGGCTTCCCGAACGTTGCCTTGACCTGCTTCTCGAAGCCCGCCGGCGCTACCTGCGGCCCCGGCGCGGGACCGGTGAACGCGACGACGTGCTGTAGGCCGACCGGCTATTGTCCTACGCCGACCGACGTCTGTGCGGACGGTACCGTTCGCGTATGCCGCGGCGACGGGCCGCTCCGCGCATGCAGTTGCGAACCCGAGAAGAGGGACGACCAGTGCCCGAGCGGCACCGTCCGACAATGCACCGGAACAGACCCGAAGCTCACTTGCACTTGCGTCGCCGAAACGCCGCCCGCACCGCCGCCCACAACCGGCGAATGTGCGTTCCCCAATGTCCTGGTGGACGGCGTGTGCTGCAAGCGGGGCGACTTCGAGAAGGGCACTTGCGGGGAGAAGCCGGCTGCTCCGCCGCCGCTTAAGGCCATCGTCACACCGTCGCCCCCACCGCCAGGGGCACAACTCGGCTACTGTCCGTCGTTGTTCCGGATGGTCGGTACGTCGTGCTGCAATCTGTTTACCGCCGGGCAATGTTATTTCAAATCTGGCATCGCATGTCAGCCGGGGTACAATTCCGTCGGCGAGGGTGTCTCGGCGCAATGCTGCCGACAATCGGCTTTTCGATGCACAATTCGATCAGCAAACGCGTCCTGTGCGTCCGGCGAGGTACCGATCGAAGACGGGGCGGTTTCGGCGTGCTGTCGAGAAGATCCGGCGGGCAACTGCACTCCGCCATCGACCCCGACGCCGAACCCACCGTCCGCCACTGGCGGTTGGCCCGAGTTCTGCGATATCCCCGTCCTTGGAGCTCTCTGCAGCTTGCCCGACACAGCCGATCAGTGCAGCAAGGACACCGACTGTCCTTCCGGCACGGTCTGCCGGCTTGGCAGCTGCATTGAGTTGGCGCAACCCAATGCGGCGCCCGCAAGTGCGGCTTGTCAGCCGCCCTCGACGCTGGTGAACGGACAATGCTGCACGCCAGAGGCCGTCGCGGCCGGCACCTGCGGCACGCAAACCCTACCGACCACGACCCGTGGCTGCAAAGAAGGATTGTTCCCGAGCAACGACGGCAAGACCTGCTGCACTAAGGAACAGATCACAAGCGAGACTTGTGGCAGCCCGCCGGTGACACCGAAGGCCAAGCCAAAGCCAAAACCGAAGCCAAAGCCGAAGCCACAAGCGGTTGTCTGCCAAAAGGGATTCCACCTGGAAGGCGGCCGCTGCGTGCAGGACAGCCCGCCAAAGGCCAGCCCCGGACTCACTATCCAATTCGGAATCGGCATTGGCGGCGGCGGCCGCCGTCCGGGCGGCGGCGGGCCTCCGAAGCCGAGCCCGCCACAACCGAATTGACGCGCCGCGACCGCATGGTCGCCTGCAGCCGACGTACGCGGCTCAGCGCTTCTTGCTCGCGATCGTCGCCTGGAGCGCGACGTATTCCTTGCAGCTCGTGCCGCCGCACAAGCCCTTGATCGTTGCGAGATCGGCCTGAGCCTTCTGCATCTCACCCTGCTCGGCGCGCAGCATGCCGTAATACGACAGGGTCAGCAGATGTTTGGGATTGCCGGCGAGCGCCTTGTCGTACCATGACCGCGCTTCGGCCACGCGTCCGAGCTTGTTGTGCGCGAGGCCGACATAGGCCGCCACGTCGGGGTGTTTGTCGAAGCCCAATGCCTGCATGGCTTTGATGCCCGCTTCGTACTGGCCGGCGAGAATGAGATCGCGCGCCGCGGCGAATTTGAGTCCGGGGTCCTGCAGAGCCGCAGCTTGTGGAGTCGACGTTGGTGCAGCCGGTGCTTGCGTGGGCGTGGCTTGCTTGGCCGGTTGCTCCTTGGCCTTCGCGGGTTCCGGCTGCGGTTTCGATGCGGTGTCCGGCGTCGTCTTTTTCTTTTGCTCCGTTCCGCTCGCTTTGGTGCGCGTTTTCGACGGGGTTGTTTCGGTCGAGCTGTCTTGAACGCAGCTGCCGCCAGTGCCGCCCGCGCTTGCCATGCATTGTTCAAAGGTGCGAAAGCGGCACAGCGTGCCGCTGGCGCCACGACCGGAAGACAGAAGACACCAGCCGGCTGCGTCCACCGTGGTCGGTGCAGCAAACAGGATCGTGGCGACAAGGATCGCGCTGCATAGAGACACATAGCGCATCGGATACTCCTGCGGTTGAAGTCGACTTCGGCGGTTCCCTTTTTCCGTCAAGCGCGAAAGCTCTAACGGCGCCGTGTTGTTCTCCCGCTTCGGCAAGTGATCGGACCTCCGGGAGCGAAGACCTACGCAGATTCTTGCACATTTGGCGAGCGCGATCACCGCCGGTTGCGCGATGCGTGCCTAGCGCGGCTGCCTAAGACGTGGGGCGCCCCCGATAGCACCTGAGTTTGAATTGGGCCTCGCATTAGGCAGTTCGGCAATCGCGGCCGCGGCCTGATCGACCAAGTGCAAGTAGAGAACGGCACCCCATCGTGCTCAAGGCCTATCTCGCCGAGCCTGCCTTCCGATGCCGGCGGCGCTTGCGGGCAGCGCCCTCGCCCGCCACAATCACCGCGCGTCGAATTGTAGTAGCGGCTGGAGTAGTGTGGCATGACGATCAACCTCGTCCTCGTCGCTTGGCCGGAGAAGTATGTCGAGGATTTGAAGCGTATCGCGGCGCACGTACAGGAAATCAACAGAAGCATACGCGCGCGCCTGGTGCCATGCCGGCCCGGCTTCCTGTGGAAGCTGTTGCCGCTTTATTTCCAGCCCACCTTGTCCCTGTCGCTCCGCGAGCCGCGCGTGCGAATGCGGCTGCCGGGGCGGACGATTACCGGCGTCCACATGTCCAAGTGCAGTCAATCGCTGCGGATGGATGCAGCCGGTATCCCGGTTCCAAAATGGACGGTCGTTACGCCCGAGACGCGGCTCGACCCGGCGACGTGGGGACCGTACGTCGTGGAAAAGCCCGAAGCGGGACGGGTCGGTGCGTTCGTGCGGATCCGTAGGACCGGCCGCGTCAGGTACGCGCCGCCGGATTCATATCCTGCGCAGCACCATGGACGAAAGGGACCGATGATCGTGCAGCGCTTTATTTACACCGGCGAACGGCCGACAAGTTACCGCGTAATTACGTTTTTCGGCGAGACGCTGCTTTGTTATCGGCAATGGTCGATGCGCGGATATCCGCTTAAAAGCCGTTGGGAGTTCACGACGGGCGGAATACCGATCGTATCCAACGTCAAGGACATGAAGGTCGCCTTGGATAACGACGAAGCGGTAATCGCGCTCGCCGAACGGACGCACCGCGAGGCGTTCGCTGAATTCCCGCTGCTTTCGACCGACATCGTGCGTGATGTCGATACCGGCGAGTTGTTCGTGCTGGAAGCGCATACGCGAGGCTCCGGCTGGATGTTTGCCCGGTCCGACGGCCTGAGCATCCAGGCAGATAACAAGATCAATTTCGAAAGTCAGTTTGATGGGATCAAAAAGGCCGCGCAAATCCTTGCGCGTGAGACGCCACGCCGGGCGGCAGTATCTTGGCCGTTGCGTCGCTCGCCGACTCCCTCTTTGTCCACCCGGCGCAGTTCAAGGGTATGAACGCTTTATCAAATTGGCCCCGCAATCGCCTATTGCTGGCGCTGCCATCCCGCAATCTCAAGCTGCTTATGCCCGAGCTTGAACAGGTTCGCTGCCAACGCGGGCAGGTCCTCATGGATGCTGATAGTCCGCTCAGCCATGTATTCTTCCCCGATAGCGGTGTTGTCTCGGTGGTGGCAGTTTATTCGGATGGGAGTGTCATCGAGATGGCGACGATCGGTCGGGAGGGCTGCACGGGGGTGCAAGCCGTTCTCGGTGCCAAGAGAGCCTCAGTCCGGCTTCTCGTCCAAATCCCGGGGACCGCAGCGAAAATGTCGCGCGCGGCGTTCACACGCGCCATGGAGTCGATGCCTTCCTTCCGAAGTCTCATGTACGCTTACCTCCACGCCTTTCTCGAGCAGGTCCTGGTGTCAGTCGCGTGTAACGGTGCACACAGCCTGAAGGAGCGGCTGGCGCGTTGGCTGCTCATGATGCGTGACCGTGATGACGATGACGTACTATCGATCTCTCAAAGCCTGCTCGCCGAAATGTTGGGTGTCCAGCGGCCAACGATCACGAATGCTGCCCGGGAGTTGGAAGGCGCCGGTCTGATTGCGCGCGGCCGACGGCAAGTCACGATAAAGAATCGGCAGGGCCTCACGAAGGCATCTTGTGAATGTTATCAGCTGGTCCGGACGCGCATCGCTTTGCACCTTCCCAAAACTTACACATAAAAAGTCAGATTCCCGCGGCATTCGGTAATGTACATTACCGACGATACACCCGTAACTGGCTCACAATCCGGACTGGCGGCAGGCTGACGTAGCGTTTCCAGCAGGATCGCGTTCTTGCTGTCGAGGGCGAGCCCCGTCATCGAAAGGTGCCCAGGAGCCGGCCGTGCGCGAAGTCGACCCGCTGGATATCGTAGAGACGATCCGTGAAGGCGTGCTCGTGCTCGATCCCGACCTGACGGTCCGGTTTGCGAACCGTTCATTTTGCGAGACTTTCGCAGTCATCCTAGAGGATACGGTCGGCCGGAAGCTCTACGAAATCGGCAACGGACAGTGGGATATTCGCGAGCTGCGCTCCTTGATCGAAACCGTCCTTCCCGAACATGCGACGATCGAGGCCTTCGAAGTGGACCGCGTGTTCCCGTCGATTGGACGCCGGATGATGCTGCTCAATGCGCGGAAGGTCGATCGGCCCGGCAAGCACACACAGCAGGTCTTGCTGGCGATCGAAGATGTGACCGAGCGCCGGAGACTCGAGCACGAGCACGCGGTTGCGCACGAGCGTATCGCGGCGCTGCTGCAAGAGCTCGGCCACCGGATCAAGAACAGCCTGCAGATCATTGTTGCCATGGTCAGTCTCGAATCGCGGAACCACAAGAGCGGCGAGGGCAAGGCGGCGCTCGAGAGGGTGTCGCATCGCATCGCCGCGCTCGGACGCCTCTATTCCACGCTGGGGGAAACCAATTCGGTTGAAGAGGTCGATGCGGCGACCTATCTGGAGGCATTGTGTCGCGACCTGATCCAGTCCGTGCAAAAAGAGAATGGCACCTCCATCACGCTCAAGACCGACATCGAGAGGCAGCCGCTACCGGTCGATCGTGCGATTCCGCTCGGGCTCATTGTGAACGAGCTCGTAACGAACGCGGTCAAGTATGCGTTTCCCAGCGAGACAAGCGGCACGGTCGTGGTGACGCTGAAGCGCATTCCGGGAGAGCTTCGCCTGATGGTCTCCGATGACGGCAAGGGGGTCGATCCTCGACGCGCGGATTCCGGGCTCGGCGGCCGGTTGGTTGACACCTTTGCGCGACAACTTGGCGGCCAAGTCGAACGGGAGAGCGGCAACAAGGGTACCATCGTGCGCCTGACATTGCCGTCGCGTGCAGCCTCGTAGCGATCCACGCGCGTGAGGGGTGCCTCTGCGATAAGGAGGGCCCGCTACGAAACACGAACGAAAGCTGACGCTCCGTCCCATAGTATTTTTCTCGAAAGCAGACGGTGGACAAAGCATATCCGGCTATCGAAATAGTCGCGCGCCGGATGATCGACGAAATGTTCGCGCTCGGAAAATCCTGGGCCGCGAGGAGGCCTGGTGGTCGGCACCGAGCCCGACAATGAAGCGGCGCGGCGTCTCTGCGAGTGGCGCAATCCGCGGACGGAGGAGCCGTTCGTGATGTACGAGTTCAAGCTCTAGCTTGTGCGCGCTTTGCGGGGCGTCCGCGCTTGTCTTTTATTTAACATAATGCTCAAATAATAAAATCAATCCGCAGCCGCTACAGGAGAGTGCCATGGGCAACCCGTTTGTGTTCGTCGAGCTCTATACGGACGATGTCGGCAAATCGAAAAAGTTCTACACCTCGCTGCTCGATTGGAAGACGGACGATCTCGACAACGCGGCCGCTCCGGGCGGCAAATACACGATGATCCAGGTGGGCGAGGGCACCGGCGGCGGCATGCTGAAGAATCCCATGCCGAACGGCGGCTCGCACTGGATGCCTTACGCGCACGTCAACGACGTCGGCGTGACAGTGAAGAAGGCCGAGAGCCTCGGCGCCAAGACCATGCTCGGCAAGACCGAGGTCATGGGCATGGGCTGGCTCGCGATCATCACCGATCCGCAGGGCGCCATGTTCGGGTTCTGGCAGTCCAAGGGCTGAGCGAAATTTTGACCGGTTCCGCTTGGAGGCCGACCAAAACCTGGACGGCCTCTTCGCTTCACAATGTTGCGAATAGTGATCTCCACTACGCCGCATCAGGTAAATCCAGCAGTCGCTGGACTCATTCTAGTTCGAACTTTTCCGAATTGATTCCGGGAACCTTACGAGTTGAGGCGGTGCAATAGCGCCTCCTGGACATGGTTTCATTCGGAATCATCGATGACCAGCATTTTGCTTGCCGACGACCACGAAGTGGTCCGCAGGGGCGTGCGCGCGCTCTTGGAGGCGCACCAGCGCTTTGTCATTTGCCGCGAAGCGGTTTCGTCCGGCTGCTTCCGGCTCGTGAACAACGACGTTATTGACCTTGACGAGCGGGTGCCGGTCGGGACGCGGGTGGTCGTCCAGCCGTAGCACCCTCGCATTTCCCGAACACGAGCGTGCCGTAGCGCGCGCCCACTTCCGCATCGACCCAGCGCATGATCATGGTCTTGCCGTCGTGCGAGAGGATTTCGCGGTCCTGCCGGCCGCCGGCTTCGCCCGGCGGGCCGATGAAGGTGCGGCCGCCCGGCGCCCCCTTGAGCGCGAGCTCCTGCGCTTCCGGCTGATCGGCGAGATGCATGATCACTCCGCCGCTCGGTCCGCGGCCGATTTCGTAGGGCTTCCCGCACTGGCCGCGCGCGGCGATCTCGGTGCGCGCGCGGTCCTCGTCGCGGTGATAGGAGGCGAGGCCCCAGCGGCCGACCACGGCTTCGGCCGGAATCGCGGGTGGGAGCGGCGCCGGGGGCAGGCTCGCCTGCTGCATCGTGTCGGTACCCGCGCAACCCGCCAGGGCGGCGGCCATCAACGCGGCCGAGACGAACCGCATGCGTGCGAGCATTGGCATCGCCGGACCCCCGAGAACGAATTCCCAACCCGAGCGAAGCCTAGATCAGTCCCGCGGGTTGCGCCACGCCCGGCGCTACTTCTTGCGTGCGCGGTCAAGAAGTAGCGCCGGGCGGCTCGGTCCATGGAACGGAACTCATCGCCTGCGGAAAAAATCTGCCCCGCGCACCACCTGTGGTCGCGCGACTCAGCTTAAAGTACGCGCTTCCCGAATCAATCCGCCGGACTTCGTCCGGGATTGGACGGCGGGCGAAAGCCGAGGAGCGCGGCGATGCTGGATATCCGCATTTTGTTCGGTGCCTTCATAGTGTGCGTTTCGATCTTCGTGATCGGCGCGGGCTTGCTGGCGACGAACGAAGCGCTGATTGCGACCGGCAACGATCGGCCCAATCGCAGGATCTCGTCCGGCGAGCGGCCGGATCTGAATATCAGTGCGGCACCGCGCCCGCCGCTCGTGCCGACGAAGCCTGCCTCGGCCGCCGCCGCGTCCACGCGTCCCTCAACCAGCGCGGCGTCCACGAAACCCGCCGTGATCCCGATCGTTGCGCCCGCGGCTCCGGCCCCGGCGGCACCGACGATCGCCGCCGCCAAGCCGGCCGTGACCCCGACCCCAGCGGCCAAGACTGCCGCGTCCGAATCCCCGGCCAGCGAAATCACCGGCTCCGTCAACCCGGCCGCGACGCCCGCCACCGAGCCCAAGCCGCTGGCCAAGCCCAAGCCGCGTCGGGCCACCGGGACCGCGCGGGCGCCGGAGGCCCAGCCCGATGGAATGAGCCAACTGATGCTGTTTTTCTACAAGAATTCCATCCCCAAATAGGCTCCGGCTCGCAATCTTTTCCGCCGCCGATCGGCCGTTCCGACGCAATGGAAAGCGGCAGGACGCCCCCTATATCTGCATCCGAGAGCAACAGGGAGACGGCCATGCGTCGGCCTCGTTTTCCGGTTCTATTGGACACCGCCAGGGGCCGCCACCGGGCCGGATTTTCCGCCCCGGCGGCCGAGGAGCCCGTGGAAATCGCCATGCGGCTGCGGAAGAAGGGCTGGACCGCCTATCGGGTCCGCTTCGATTCCGAGCAGGGCGCCTGGATCGCTTCGGTCATCGACTGGAAGCGCGCGGCCTGAACACCAAAGACCGGACCATTTGATTGGCTCGCGCACGCGGGCGGAAGCGCGATCGGCTTCGCTTGCCGCGTCGGCCAATCGTGTCTTGATTCATTTTCTCAACAAATTGAATCAATGCATGAAGCGACCGTGACTAAGGACTCGATAAGATTCGGAAATTTCGTCTGGTAGTCAGTTGGGCGCTTCCAGCCGCAATCCTGCGCGCAGGTATTTCTGCGGGTCGACCGGGTCGCCGTTCAAACGGACCTCGTAGTGCAGATGCGGGCCGGTCGAGCGGCCGGTCGAGCCTACCCGCCCGATCAATGCGCCGGCAGCGACATTCCCGCCTGCCTCGACCGCAAGCGAGGAAAGATGGGCGTAGCGCGTGGCAATGCCGTTGCCGTGGTCGATCTCCACGATGAGACCGTAGCCGCCATTTCGTTCCGCTTGCACGATCTTACCGGCAGCCGCCGCACGCACCGGATCACCGGGCTCACCGCGAAAGTCGACGCCGGTATGCATGGCGAGCTGGCGAACGAACGGATCGAGCCGCACGCCGAACGGGCTCGTTACGTCGGTCTCCCCGCTCGTCGGCCTGCGCACCGGCACCGTAACGATCTCCTGCTCCAGTGCTTGCACCGACCGTGCCGCGGCGCGGATGCGGTAAACTTGACGTGTGAACGGGTCTTGCGGGGGCCGCGACCAGGGCAGAAACGGTCCGCCTGTCGCCGCTTCGCCTTTGCCGGCGAGGAAGCGCGATCCGCGCGCATTCTTCAGACCGAGCTCCGCGAAAACCTTTCGCATCCGTTGCTCGCGGCCGTCATACCGCTCCTCAAGATCGTTCAGTGCCCGGCCTTGCGCGACCTCCAATTGCTCCAGTTCGCGCGCGAGATTGCTCACGCGCACCTCCGTCGCGGTGGCTGCCTGGCTCGTCTCGACGTCCGCGCCGATCGGCGCGAGCGGACGCGATTCAAGCCGCGACCATCGTTCGGTAGGCGGCGCCAACAAAATCGTATTGGAGAGGGGCGTGGGTTTCGCTTGCGGCTGCGCCGCGGGAACGGCTCGCGATGCCGGCACCGATCCGGTGGCCTCAGGTGCGCGGTCGCGTGCGATCGATTTTTCGTCACCGAACGCGATCAGCGCCGACTGGCGGGACTCAAGCATGGTCTGGCGGCGCACGAGTTCGGCGACTGCCCGGTCCACACGTTCCTGGTCGATGAGTTTCAGTGAACGGAGCCGCTCGATCTCGGCCTGCAGCTGCATCGCCTGCGCATCGTAGGCGTGCGAGGCCGCCACCTGGCGCTCGGCGATCAGCTTCAGCGCGTCGTCGCGGAAAAGAATGTAGAGCGTGGTCACGCCCGACCATGCCGACAGGAAGACAATTGTGCAAAGGGCGGCGACCTTGCCGCCGCGGCCGCGCGACCCCTGCGGCGGCACGTGCGGGTCGGGGAACCGGTCGCTCGGATCGCTATGACCGAAGCCGGGATCGTGGCGGTACATCGGGCCTCATGCCGCCGGTACGCCCGGCGCAACTGCCCGATCAATGGCCCGGTATGGTTAACGCCGGGTTGAACCATTGCGGCGACGCAGGCTCACAAGGTCCTGACCGCCTCGAGTACCTCCTCCGCGTGTCCTTCGACCTTCACTTTGGGCCAGACCCGCGCGACCCGTCCGTTCTGGTCGATCAAAAAGGTCGCTCGCACTATCCCCATGTATTTCCGGCCGTACATGCTCTTTTCGCCCCAGACGCCGTAAGCCTCGAGCATCTTGTGCGCCGGGTCGGAGGCGAGCGGGAAGGTGAGGTCGTATTTGGCCTTGAACTTGTCCTGGGACTTCACGGGGTCTGCCGACACGCCGAGGATCGCAGCGCCGGCCTTCTCGAATTCCGGCCTTAGCCGGTTGAAGTCGATCGATTCTTTCGTGCAGCCCGGTGTGTCGGCCTTGGGGTAGAAATAGATCACCACCTTGCGGCCCTTGTGGGCGCCTAGCGATGCGGTGCCCCCGCCATCGGTCGGGAGCGAGAAGTCCGGTGCCGCCGATCCGGCCTGGGGCATCGCCTTCATCTGCCTTCCTTTCGTCGCCTTTTCATAGCCTTTTGTCGGTGGAATATGCTGAAGTCATAAGTGGTTCGCGGGGCGCGGACCGTACGTTGCCGGGCGCGTACACGGTTACCGCGCGGCGCGCCAGCCTACCGGGGAATTAGGGGACGGCCTGAGGCGCCAATACCGATGAGTCCTGTGCATTCCCAAGGTCCCGACCGGACCGACCACTCCCATGCGCATCCGGCGCATCGTCGGACGCATCCCCATGCCCATCAGCAGGCCCATCATTTCGGTCAGCGTCGCCCACACGCGCGAAACGGCTTCATGCGTTTCCTTTCGCAGACCGGTCAACTTCTCTTCCGCACCCGCTACGGAAATCTCTCGCGCGCAAAAATAATCAGCTTCGGAATCCTCGCTGTCGGGTTGGTATACGTGCTACTGGTGCGGGGATTCTTCCCGTTCGACGTTGCAAGCCCGTGGATCGAGGCCGCGCTCGAGCGCCAACTGGGTCCCGGCCACAAGGTCGATATCGGCTACACGCGGCTGGATCACGACGAGACCGGCGCGCCGGTTCTGCGGGTGCAGCGCATTCGCGTCTACGGTCCCGGCGGCAAGGTCATCGCCAGCGCGCCGAGCGCCGAGGTCGGGCTCGACGGTTCCAGCCTGCTCATGGGCAATTTCCGCGCACGCCGCATCGACCTCGTGGGTGCCGAGACGACGGTGCGTGTTGGCAGCGACGGTCGCGTGGCGATCACCGCGGGCCGCGACGCGACGCCGATTATGCCGGCGGACGGAGCGGGAAACACGACTTCGCCGGCGGCGAGCGCACCCGCGGCTTCGCAGCCGAAGGCGCAGTCCCGAACCGGTCCCGCCACCGCGCGGCCCAAGCCGTTCCACTATCCTGAGCTCGTGCGCTGGCTCGACAGTTTCGAGAAGGGCGGACTTGACGGTGTCGCGCTCGCGCAAATCGGGCTCAAGAGGGGCTCCCTGATCGTTGAGGACGCCGATACCGGGCGCAAATGGACCTTTCACGACATCAATATTCAACTCGCGCGCCCGGCCGAGGGCGGCCTCCTGTTCTCGCTCTCTTCCAGCAGTGCCGATGAAAAGTGGAATCTGACCGCCACGATCGCATCGATGCAGGACGAGATCCGTGCGATCGACGTCGTCGCCAACAATCTGGCGCCCGGCGACATCATGCTCGCCGCGGGGATCGCCGGCGTGGATTTCATGGCCGAAACCGCGCTCTCCGGAATCCTCCGCGCCCAGATTGCCAGGGACGGACGGCTCGTGTCTGCGGTCTTTCGTGCCTCGGCCGGAGCCGGGATCGTCGGCAGCGCGAACGATCCGGAAGCGCGCTTTCGCGTCGATGACGTGCAGATACAGGCCCGTTTCGATCCCGAGCGCAAGGCGACGATCATCGAGCCGTTCGTCATTCAAGTGGGCCCCAACCGCCTCGCGCTTTCCGCGGCCTTCGAAGCGCCGAAGGACGGCGAGCGGAATTGGCCGGTTGCCATCACCCAAGGCGTGCTGTTTCTTGCGACCGGGCGTGAGGGCGAGCCGCCGCTCGTGCTCGATCGGGTCACTGCACGCGGCGTCTATGATCCGAGCCTGCAGCGCCTGATCGTTCAGCAGGGCAACCTTGCCGGCGCCACCGCCGGCGGAGCGTTCTCAGGCTCGCTCAGTTTTGGGCCGAAGCCGATGCTCGCGCTTGGCATCGCTGCTTCGCAAGTGCCGGTTTCGGCGGCGAAGCGTCTTTGGCCCGCTTTGATCGCGCGCGGCACGCGCGGCTGGGCGCTCGAGCGGGTCGAGCAGGGGCTCATCGACCGCATTCTCATCGCGCTCAACGTGCCGCTCGATTCCATCGGCAAGCCGGGCGTCGACCTTCCTGATTCCGCGGTCCGCCTTGAACTGAGCGCCTCCGGCGGCATTTTTCGGCCCGCCGCCAATCTGCCGCTTGTTCGCGATGCGCAGGTGAATGCCGTCGTGACCGGAAAAACCGCCCGCGTGCGCGTGGCGAAAGCGGTCGTCGACACGCCGCAAGGCCGCCGGATCACCCTTTCCGACGGCGTGCTTGAAGTGGCCGATCATGTTCCGCCAAATCCGAACGGCACGATCCGCTTCCATATGGACGGTCCGGCCGACGCGGTCGCCGAAATGGCTTCCACCGATTTTCTGAAACGTGTCGCGGGCTTTAGCGTCGATCCGGCAACAGCGAAAGGCTCGGTGGCTGCGAACGTCCGGGTCGATCTCGTGTTCCGGCGAGACGTGCGCGGCGACGAGGTGAGCTATGTCGCCGAGGGCGAGGTGAAGGATTTCGCCGCCGATGCGATCGTGCGCGGCCAAAGGGTCGACGGCGTGAATGCGAAGGTCTCGGTCGACGCCGCTGTGGTCCAGGCGAAGGGCGAGGGCAAGATTGCCGGTGCGCCGGCCGCGTTCGAGTATCGCAAGGCCAAGGACAAAGGCGAGGCGGATTTCCGCGTGACCGCGACGCTCGACGAGGCGGCACGGGCGCGCGTTGGCATCGATCTCGCGCCATGGCTCACCGGTCCGGTCAAGGTTCAGGCGCAGGGCCGCATCAGCGATCGCGAGAACCGCATCGATGTCGAAACCGATCTGACCACCGCCAAGGTGAGCGACCTCGTGCCGGGCTGGCAAAAGCCGGCCGGTCGCGCATCCAAGGCCGTGTTCCGGCTGATCGAGCGCGACAGCAGCGTAAGGCTTGAGGATCTCTCCGTGTCGGGCTCCGGCACGACCCTCAAGGGTTCGCTCGAGCTCGACCGCGACGGCGGTTTCGTCTCGGCGAACCTGCCGGTCTTCCATTTGTCGGACGGCGACAAGGCGAGCCTCCGCGCTGAGCGCGCGCCGGACGGCGCGTTGCGCGTGAGCGTGCGCGGCGACGTTCTCGACGCCCGCGGCGCGATTCGCGGCCTTACCGGCGGGCCGGAACAATCGGTAGCCGGCCGCCCGAAGGACAGGCCGCGCGATCTCGATCTGGAACTGCGTCTCGGGGCGGCCACCGGGCATAACGGCGAAGTGGCCCGGCAAGTCGATTTGAAGGTCGTGCGCCGCAGCGGCGAGATCCGCAATTTCTCCCTGGTCGGCAAGATTGGCCGCGACGCCAGCATGGTCGGCGAGTTGCGTGCGCGCGAAAACAATCGGCCTGTGATCTACGTGACGACGGGCGACGCCGGAGCACTATTCCGCTACGCCGATTTCTATAGCCGCGTCCACGGCGGCGAAGCCTGGATTGTGATCGAGCCGCCGAATCCGGACGGCACGCCGCAAGAGGGTGTCATCAATCTCAAGGAATTCACGATCCGCGGCGAGCCCGCGCTCGACCGCATGCAGGCCGCGGCGCCCAACGATCCGAACGACCCGCGCCCAGGCCCGCGTCCAGCGACTCAGGGCGTTCCGTTCCTGCGCATGCAGGTCGACTTCAACCGCACGCCGGGCAAGTTCAATATCCGCGAGGCGGTGATTTACGGCCCGTCGATCGGCGCCACCGTCGATGGGGTGCTCGATTTCGCAGCCGACCGCGTGCATTTGCGTGGCACCTACGTGCCCGCATTCGGGCTCAACAATTTGTTCGGGCAATTGCCGATCGTGGGCCTGTTCCTCGGCGGACCGAAAGAAGGGCTCATTGCGATCACGTTTGAGATCGTGGGTCCGGCAAGCGGACCGACGCTGCGCGTCAATCCGATGTCCGCGGCGGCGCCCGGTTTCCTGCGCAAGCTGTTCGAATTCCGCGGTGCACCTGACACCGCCCCCGCTGCCGGGCCGCTTGACCGCTAACCGAAAAAATTCAGACGGGCCGCAGCAGGACGTGTCGCTTCTTGCCAAGCGATAGCTTGATCACGCCCTCGCGCGTAAGATCCTTCTGCGTCAGCGCCATTTTGTCGTCGGTCACGGTGGAATCGTTCACTTTGAGTCCGCCGCCCTTGATCTGTCGCCGCGCCTCGCTCGTGGAAGCGACGAAGCCCGCGCGCACCGCCGCGGTGAGAACGCCCAAGCCCTCTTTCAATTCGGACTTTGGAATCTCAACCTGCGGCAATGTCTCGGAGAGTGTCCCTTGCTCGAAGGTCGCTCGCGCAGTCCCGGCGGCTTTATCGGCCGCCTCGCGGCCGTGAACGAGCGCGGTCGCTTCGGTGGCGAGCACCTTCTTCGCTTCGTTGATTTCTTTACCCTTAAGTGCCGCGAGGCGCGCGATCTCTTCCAGCGGCAGCACGGTGAAGAGCTTGAGGAAGCGCGCGACATCGCCGTCCTCGGTGTTGCGCCAGAACTGCCAGTAGTCGTAGGGACTGACCATCGAGGCATCGAGCCACACGGCGCCCTGCGCGGTCTTGCCCATCTTGGCGCCGGAAGCGGTCGTGATCAGCGGCGAGGTGAGGGCGAACAATTGCGCGCCGAGCATACGGCGGCCGAGATCGATGCCGTTGACGATATTCCCCCATTGGTCCGAGCCGCCCATCTGCAACACGCAGCCGTGCCGCTTGTGCAGTTCGACGAAGTCGTAGGCCTGCAGGATCATGTAATTGAATTCCAGGAACGAGAGTTCCTGCTGACGCTCAAGGCGGAGCTTGACGGATTCGAAGCTCAGCATGCGGTTGATCGAAAAATGTCGGCCGACCTCGCGCAGGAAGTCGATGTAATTGAGATTGTTCAGCCAGTCGGCGTTGTTCGCCATGATGGCGTCGCCGGGCCCGTCGCCGAACTTGAGGAACTTCGCGAAGATCGCGCGGATGCCTTTGAGGTTTTTCTCGATTTGTGCGTCGGTGAGAAGCTGGCGGCTTTCGTCCTTGCCCGACGGATCGCCGACGCGTGTGGTGCCGCCGCCCATGAGCGCGATCGGCCGGTGCCCGGTCTGCTGCATCCAGTAGAGGATCATGATTGGCAGGAGCGAGCCGACATGTAGCGAGGGCGCTGTGCAGTCGAAGCCGATATAAGCCGTGACGCGGCCGCCCTTGGCGAGCGCGTCGAGCGCCTCGGGCTCGGAGACTTGGTGGATGAAGCCGCGGCTCGAAAGCACGCGCAGGAAATCGGATTTGAATTCACTCATGGGCTTGAAATCGTTCATGTCTTGGGCGCGCCGCTCGCCGCAGCCGGGCTGCTGGTGTAACAGGTCTGCGGCGTGATTCAAAGGAACCCTAGGCGGCAATGAGCGCGTTGACGGCGATCGGCCTGATGAGCGGCACCTCGTTCGACGGGATTGACGTCGCGTTGATCGAGACCGACGGCGAGACGATCGCGCGCCTGGGTCCGATTGGGTATCGCCCGTATGCTGAGGAGGAACGGCGGCTGTTGCAGTCGGCGCTCCCCGTGGCGGCGGCGGTCAAGAACCGCGCCGACCGGACCGGCGCGCTCGACGACGCGGAGCGGCTCGTCACGGGCGCGCATTTTCAGGCCGTCGAAGCGTTTTTGCGCGGTAACGGCATCGCGCGCGAGAAAGTCGACATCGTCGGTTTCCACGGCCAGACCGTATTGCACCGGCCGGCAGCAGGGCTCACCGTGCAGATTGGCGACGGTGCCGCGCTTGCGAGCCAGCTTCGAATTCCTGTCGTTTACGATTTCCGCGCGGCTGACATGGAGTCAGGCGGCGAGGGTGCTCCGCTTGTTCCCGTCTACCATCGCGCGCTCGCGCGCCAACTCGAAGAGCCGCATCCGATCGCGGTGTTGAATGTCGGCGGAGTCGCCAATGTCACCTACATCGATGGCGACGCCGACCCGATCGCCTTCGACACCGGTCCCGGCAACGCGCCGATCGACGAGGTCGTGTTCGCCCGTACCGGAAAGCGTTTCGATCGGGACGGCATCCTCGCTTCGCAGGGCACCGCGCGTTGGGACATTGTTGAATCCGCCTTGTCCGATCCGTTCTTCTCGCGCAAGCCGCCGAAGTCTCTCGACCGCGCGCAATTTGCGCGCTTTCCGATGGATGCCCTTACTGTCGAGGATGCCGTGGCGACCGCGACCGCGATTGTCGCCGGCTCGATCGGCCGCGCGTTGCGCCATCTGCCGCGCATGGCCGCGACCTGGATCGTCGCGGGCGGCGGCTCGCGCAACCGCAGCCTGATGAAGCTGCTGCGCTCCAATCTGCTGGCGCCCGTGCACGTCGCCGAGGCGGTCGGCTGGTCTTCGGACGCCCTCGAAGCGCAAGCGTTTGGCTATCTGGCCGTGCGGTCGCTGAAGGGGTTGCCGCTCACGTTTCCCACCACGACGGGCGTCAAGGAACCGACCTCCGGCGGCGTGCTCGCGAAACCGGACCTTCTCGGCAGCCTTGGACGGTAGTGCTACCCTGAGTGCCCGCATCGGTTGAGAAGGAATCGCTCGTGACACGACGCCTTGCTGCAATCCTCGCTGCCGACGTCGTCGCGTACAGCCGGATGATGCGCGAGGATGAGGCGGGCACGCTCACCGCCTGGCAGGAATACCGTGCCAATTTGATTGAACCGTCGATCGCCCGGCATCAGGGAAGGATCGTCAAGTTGATGGGCGACGGCGTGCTTGCCGAGTTCGCAAGCGTCGTCGAAGCGGTCGACTGCGCGGCGGAGATCCAGCGGGAGATGGCCGCGCGCAATGCCGGCGCCGCGAACCGGCGGGCGATCGTGCTTCGCATCGGCGTGCATCTGGGCGACGTGATCGTAGAGGGCGACGACATCTATGGCGATGGCGTCAATGTCGCGGCTCGCCTGGAAGGCATTGCAGAGCCCGGCGGCATCTGCATCTCGCGCCAAGCATATGACCAAGTGCAAAAGAAGCTCTCCCTCGGCTATCGCAGCCTCGGGCCGCGGAGCCTGAGGAATATTCCTGATCCGGTCGAGGCTTTCGCCATCAAAGGTGACGGTCTCGCGGTTGCCGACGACCGCCAGGAAATCCGCTATTGCCGCACGCCCGACGGTGTGCGCCTCGCCTATGCCATCAGCGGCAACGGGCCCCCTTTGGTGAAGACTGCGAATTGGTTGAATCACCTAGAATACGACTGGCAAAGTCCGATTTTTCACCACTTGTTTCACGGGCTTTCGCTAAATCGCACGCTGATCCGATACGACGCGCGCGGCAATGGTCTGTCTGACTGGGATGTGCCGGAATTGTCTCTGGACGCCTGGGTCAGCGATCTTGAGACAGTGGTTGAAGCGACCGGCATAAAAAGATTCCCGCTGTTTGGAGTTTCACAAGGTTGCGCGATTGCTGTCGCCTATGCAGCACACCACCCGGAACACGTTTCCCATCTCATTCTCCTGGGCGGCTACTTAGTCGGCGGCAACAAGCGGGCGCCGGAGAACCGGGAAAAGCGCAAAGCACTCGCGACTCTGATCCGCTTGGATTGGGGAGCCGATAGTCCCGCCTTGCGCCAGATGTTCGCCATGCATCTGGCGCCGGACGCGACGAAGGAACAGGCCGATTCGTTCAACGAGCTACAACGGAGGACGACTTCGCCTGAGATGGCATGCCGGTACTTCGAGGCATCCGGCGAAGTCGATACCAGCGAGTTCGCGGACAAAGTCACCGCACCGACTCTCGTCCTCCATGCGCGCGGCGACCTTCAGGTTCCATTCGAAATGGGACGTCAGCTTGCGGCGGCGATTCCCGGCGCACGCTTTGTCGCGCTGCAAGGCAGAAATCATCTCCTCTTGGAGGGCGAGCCCGACACCAAGCGTTTCTTCGAGGAGATCGAGCTGTTTCTGGCGAAGTGAAGTCTAGGCAGCGCTTTCGCGCGTCTTAGGCAGACGCCTGTCGAGATATTCGTCCACGACTTCGATCAGGTCCTCGGTCTTGCCATCGAAGAAGTGGTTCGCGCCCTTCACAAATTGCTGATCGATCACGATGCCCTTCTGCGTCTTGAGTTTCTCGACGAGCGTCCCGACCGCCGATATCGGGACCACGGAGTCCTTGTCGCCGTGCACGAACAGACCAGACGAAGGGCAGGGCGCTAGAAACGAAAAATCGTAGAGGTTGGCGGGCGCCGCGATCGAGATAAATCCCTCGACCTCCGGTCGCCGCATCAGGAGCTGCATGCCGATCCACGCGCCGAACGAGAAGCCGGCGATCCAGCATGCGCGCGCATCGGGGTTGGCCGCCTGCGCCCAGTCGAGCGCCGCCGCCGCATCGGACAGTTCGCCCTGGCCGTGATCGAACACGCCCTGGCTCCGGCCGACGCCGCGGAAATTGAAGCGCAGCGCCGCGAAGCCCCGGTTCGCGAACGCGTAATAGAGGTGATAGACGACCGGATTATTCATGGTCCCGCCGAACTGCGGGTGCGGGTGCAGGATGATGGCGATCGGCGCGTTGCGCGAGCGGCCGGGATGGAACCGGCCTTCGAGCCGTCCGTCCTCGCCGGCAAATATCACTTCGGGCATTTCTTACTCCGGGGGCGCGGTTCGCGCCGATCAGGCGCTTGCGGCCGATATCCGCTGCCGGGCTGTTGGGTTAGGGTGCTCGGCGGCTTGACTCGACCTTGCGATCGGCCTATCTCTTTAGAATTATTCTAAATTTGGGTCCCGCTCCGGATGCGCGCAATCGCACGCGGCAGAAACGAGCGGAAACCCACATATGGCGAAATCGGGGCCCGTTGGCAAGACTTTGCGGGCGAGGTCCGGTGATAATGACGATAGAGCGGATCTATCTCGACCATAACGCCACCTCTCCGCTGCGCCCGGCAGCGGGCGCGGCGATGGCGGGCGCGTTGGCGTTGGCCGGGAACGCCTCCTCGGTGCATCAAGAGGGCCGCGCGGCCCACGCACGCATCGAGGTGGCCCGCAAGCAGGTCGCGGCACTTTTCGGCGCCAGCCCCAAGGCCGTGACGTTCACGAGCGGTGCCACCGAGGCGATCGCGCTCGCGCTTTCGCCCGAATTCCAGATCGATGGTCGCCCCGTGCGCTGCGACGTGCTGCTCGTCTCGGGCGTCGAGCATCCGGCGGTGCGCGCGGGCGGGCGTTTTCCCGCCGACAGGATCGAAATCATCCCGGTCGATCGCGAGGGCGTCGTCGATCTCGCCGCACTCGACGCGATGCTTGATCGCCATCGCGCCGCCGGCCGCCGCGCGCTCGTTTCGGCGATGGCCGCGAACAACGAAACCGGCGTGATCCAGCCCATCGTCGAGATCGTCCGCCGCGTGCACGCCGCCGCCGGCATCCTGCACAGCGATGCCGTCCAGATCGCGGGCCGCCTGCCATTCGGCATTGTTTCGAGCGGCGCGGACCTTATATGCATATCGTCACACAAGCTCGGCGGGCCGCAGGGCGCCGGAGCGCTGATCGCCCGCAACGAGGATTTCCGGGTTCCGCCGCTCCTGCGTGGAGGCGGCCAGGAACTCGGCCGCCGCGCTGGAACCGAGAATGTGGCGGCGATCGTCGGTTTCGGGTCCGCCGCCGAACAGGCGAGGCACGATCTCGCCGTCGAGGCGTCACGCCTCACGGATTTGCGCGATGCGGCGGAAGCCGGCATCCGCGCGGTCGCTCCCGATGCGGTGGTGCTCTCGTCCGGCGCGAAGCGGTTGCCGAATACGCTCTGCTTCGCCGTGCCCGGGATCGCCGCCGAAACCGCCGTGATCGCCTTCGATCTCGAGGGGATCGCGGTGAGCGCAGGCGCTGCCTGTTCGTCGGGCAAGGTGGGTCCGTCCGAGGCGCTCGCCGCGATGCAGGTCGCGCCCGAAACTGCGAAGGGAGCAATACGCGTCAGCCTCGGCTGGAGCACGAGCGAAAGCGACATTTCGCGCTTCCTGGAAGTCTGGAAGCGCGTATATCTGAGCCTCAGTCAGCGTCGCCGCGAACGCGCCGCCTGACTGCCCCACGTTGCGGTCCTTGAAACCGCAAGGATGAGGAGAGAGTGAAATGCCGGCCGTACGGGAGACCGTTGAGCGCGTCCGCTCGATCGACGTTGACCAATACAAGTATGGATTCGTCACCGATATCGAATCCGACAAGGCTCCGAAGGGCCTCGACGAGAGCACGGTCCGCTTCATCTCGGCCAAGAAGAGCGAGCCCGAATGGATGCTCCAATGGCGGCTGGCGGCCTTCCGCCGCTGGCTCACCCTGCGCGAGCCCGAATGGGCGCGGGTGAAATACGGGCCGATCGACTATCAGGACCTCTACTACTATTCGGCGCCGAAAAAGCGGGATGGTCCCAAGTCCCTTGACGAGATCGACCCCGAGATTCTGAAGACCTACGCGAAGCTCGGCATTCCGTTGCGCGAGCAGGAAATGCTTGCCGGCGTCGTGCGCGAGGACGGCTCGACGCCGTCGCGTGTCGCCGTCGACGCCGTGTTCGACTCCGTGTCGGTGGTCACGACCTTCAAGGAAGAGCTCGCCCGGGCCGGCGTGATCTTCGGCTCGATCTCGGACGCGATCCGCGAGCACCCCGAGCTTGTACGCAAGTATCTCGGTTCCGTCGTGCCGATCACCGACAATTTCTTCGCGACGTTGAATTCCGCGGTTTTCTCCGACGGTTCCTTCGTCTATGTGCCGAAGGGCGTGCGCTGCCCGATGGAGCTCTCGACCTATTTCCGCATCAACGAGCGCCAAACCGGCCAGTTCGAGCGCACGCTCATCATCGCCGACGAAGGGGCGTACGTGAGCTATCTCGAAGGCTGCACCGCGCCCATGCGCGATGAGAACCAGTTGCACGCGGCAGTCGTCGAGCTCGTGGCGCTCGACAATGCCGAGATCAAGTATTCGACCGTGCAGAACTGGTATCCAGGCGACAAGGAAGGCAAGGGCGGGGTCTATAACTTCGTCACCAAGCGCGGCGACTGCCGCGGCAAGAACTCGAAGATTTCCTGGACCCAGGTCGAGACCGGCTCCGCCATCACCTGGAAGTATCCGAGCTGCATCCTGCGTGGCGACAATTCGAGCGGCGAGTTCTATTCGATCGCGATCTCGAACGGCTATCAGCAGGTCGATAGCGGCACCAAGATGATCCATCTCGGCAAGAACACGAACAGCCGGATCGTCTCCAAGGGCATCGCCGCCGGTCACTCGAACAATACCTATCGCGGCCTCGTTTCCGCGCACCGCAAGGCCACGGGCGCGCGCAACTTCACGAACTGCGACAGCTTGCTCGTCGGTTCCAAGTGCGGCGCGCACACGACGCCGTACATCGAAGCGAAGAACTCGTCCGCGGTGTTCGAGCACGAGGCGACCACCTCGAAGATTTCCGAGGACATACTGTTCTACGCGATGCAGCGCGGCCTCTCGCAGGAAGAGGCGGTGGCGCTCGTCGTCAACGGCTTCGTCAAGGACGTGCTGCAGCACCTGCCGATGGAGTTCGCCGTGGAGGCGCAAAAGCTGATTGCGATCAGCCTCGAAGGGAGCGTCGGCTGACCATGAGTAAAGAGACGCTGGCCGTCGAGACCAAGCCTGTCGCAAGTCTTGCCGATGTGCCGCTCATGGACTGGGGCAATGGTGACAAGTTCGCCGCAAAATTCTGTTACGTCGGGCCGATCGTCGGTGCGAAGCAGCTCGGCTGCATGCTGACGATCGTGCCGCCGGGCAAGATCGCCTTTCCCTATCACGCGCACCATGCCAACGAGGAAATGTTCGTCATTCTCGCGGGCAGCGGCGAGTATCGCTTTGGCGGCAAAACCTATCCAATCCGCGCCGGCGACGTACTCGCGGCGCCTGCGGGCGGGCCCGAGGTCGCGCACCAGATCGTCAATACCGGCTCCGAGGAGATGCGCTACCTCGGTATCTCGACCATGAAATATCCGGACGCAGTCGATTATCCGGATTCCGGAAAATTTGCGGTCTGGTCGCTGCCCGATCCGAGCGGCGCGCGCAACAAGATGGGCCTGCGCTTCATTGGCCGCCGTGAAATGGCGGTCAAATACTGGGACGGTGAATAGGAATTCGAAATGCTCGAAATCAAGAACCTCCACGTAGAGGTCGCGGAACAAACGATTTTGCAGGGCTTCGACCTGACCGTCGATGCAGGCAAGATTCACGCGATCATGGGCCCGAACGGCTCCGGCAAATCCACGCTCGCCTACGTGCTCGCAGGCAAACCCGGCTACGAAGTCACCGAGGGCGAGGTGCAGTTCGAAGGCGAAGATCTGCTTGCGCTGCCGATCGACGAGCGCGCGGCCAGGGGTATTTTTCTCGCTTTCCAATACCCGATGGAAATTCCCGGCGTCGCCAGCATGATCTTCCTGCGCGCAGCGCTCAATGCGCTCCGCAAGCGCCGTGGCGAGCCCGAGCTTTCCACGCCGGACTTGCTGCGCCTCGTGCGCCAGAAGTCGAAGGATCTCGGCATCGATCAGGAAATGCTGAAGCGCGCGGTCAATGTCGGCTTCTCCGGCGGCGAGAAGAAGCGCAACGAAATTCTGCAGATGGCGCTTCTGGAGCCCAAGCTTGCCGTGCTCGACGAGACCGATTCCGGCCTCGACATCGACGCGCTCAAGATCGTTGCCGACGGCGTCAACCGGCTGCGCTCGCCCACGCGAGCCATGATCGTGATCACCCACTATCAGCGGCTCCTGAACTACATCGTGCCGGACTTCGTGCACATCATGGCCAAGGGGAAGATCGTCCGCTCCGGCGGGCCCGAGCTTGCGCTCGAGCTTGAAGAGCGCGGCTATGCCGCGATCGAAGCCGAAGCAGCCTGAGGAAACGGCAATGAATGCCGAAGTCAGGCCCACGCGCACCGCAGCGGAACAAGCACTAGTCGCGGCTTTCGAGGCAACGAAGACGCGCTTGCCCGGCGGGCCTGATTTCGCTCGCCTGCGCGAGAGGGCATTGGCCACGTTCGCGGATACCGGCCTGCCGCATCGGCGCATCGAGGAATGGAAGTATACCGACCTGCGCACGCTGCTCCGGGAGGCCGCGCCGCTTGCGGGCCCGCCCGATGCGGCGGCGATCGCACGGGCCAGGAAATTCGATCCGCTTGCACGCGCCGATCTGCGCCGGCTCGTGCTCGTCAACGGCGCATTCGTACCGGAGCTCTCCGATCTGAAGGGCCTTGAGAAGGGCCTCACGATCGTTCCGCTCGCCCGCGCGCTCGCGGAAAAGCATCCGCTCGCCAGGCGCATCGCTGTCTTGAAGCCCGAGACGCCTGACGCGGCGCTCGCGCTCAATACCGCATTCCTGAACGACGGCGTGTTGATCGATGTGGGCGAGAGGACCTTGCTCGAACGCCCGATCTATGTCCGTCATGTCTTCGCCGGTGACGCCGCGGCAGCCTTCGCCCGCACGCTATTCATCGTCGGCACGCGCAGCAACGCCACGCTGGTCGAGAGTTTCGAGGGTCCGAACGGCATCGGCTATCAGGTCAATTCGGCGCTCGAGATGCATGTGGCTGACCGCGCGATTGCCTCGCTCGTGCGCCTGCAAATCGAGGGCGATGCCGCACTGCATCTGTCGACGCTCCTTGCCGAGATCGGCGGTAACGCCGAGGTCTCGACCTGTGCGCTGACGACGGGCGCGGTGATCTCGCGCCACAGCGCGACATTTCGCTTCTCGGGACAACATTCAAATGCACGGCTCGCAGGAGCCACGCTCTTGCGCGACCGCCAGCATGCCGACACGACGCTGCTCGTCGATCACGCTGTGCCCGACTGCACCAGTCGCGAACTCTTCAAGTCCGTGCTCGACGAAACGAGCCGCGGGATCGTCCAGGGCCGCATCGTCGTGCGGCCCGACGCGCAAAAGACCGATGCCCGCATGTCGCTCGGGGCGCTCCTACTCGCCGAGGGTGCCGAGGCTGATCATAAGCCCGAGCTCGAGATTTTCGCCGACGACGTGCAATGCGCGCACGGCGCCACGTCGGGCGCGATCGACGCGCAATTGCTGTTCTATCTCATGGCGCGCGGCATTCCGCGCAAGCAAGCCGAGGCGCTCTTGATTCAAGCGTTTTTTGGCGAGGCACTCGAGCAGATCGCGCACGACGGCGTGCGCGGGGCGCTAATTGCGCGCGCGGCAGGCTGGCTTACCGCGCGGGAGCGCGTATCGTGACCGACTGGCTGCACCCGGCGGTGAAGGACGGCAGCTATGACATCGGACGCGTGCGCGCCGATTTCCCCATTCTTTCACGCGAAGTTTACGGCAAGTCGCTCGTCTATCTCGACAATGCCGCCTCCGCGCAGAAGCCGCGTGCGGTGCTCGACCGCATGCGCGAGGTCTACGAGAAGGAATACGCCAACGTCCATCGCGGCTTGCATTTCCTTGCCAACGCCGCGACCGAGGGCTACGAGAACGCGCGTGAGACCGTTCGCGGGTTCCTCAACGCCGAATCCTCCGCCGAGATCGTCTTCACCCGCAACGCGACCGAGGCGATCAATCTCGTCGCCTCGTCCTACGGTCTCGCCAAGATCAGGGAAGGCGACGAGATTATCCTTTCGATCCTCGAGCACCATTCCAACATCGTGCCCTGGCATTTCCATCGCGAGCGCACGGGCGCCGTGATCAAGTGGGCGCCGGTCGACGAGGACGGAAATTTCCTGCCGGAAGAATTCGAAAGGCTGTTTACTTCGCGCACGAAGATCGTCGCGATTACGCACATGTCGAACGCGCTCGGCACCATCGTGCCGGTGAAGGACGTCGTGCGCATCGCCCACGCACATAATGTCCCGGTTCTGATCGATGGCAGCCAGGCCGCGGTGCATCTGCCGGTCGACGTGCAGGACATCGACTGCGATTTCTATGTCTTCACCGGACACAAGCTCTACGGGCCGTCGGGCATCGGCGTCCTCTACGCGAAGAAGAAATGGCTCGACGAATTGCCGCCCTACAACGGCGGTGGCGAGATGATCCGCGAAGTCACCGAGGACAACGTCACGTACGGCGAGCCGCCCCACAAATTCGAGGCGGGCACGCCCGCGATCGTGCCGGCAATCGGGCTTGCCGCGGCGATCGATTACGTGCGCTCGCTCGGCAAGGCGCGCATCCGCGCCCACGAGGACGAACTCCTCAAGCTCGCGACCGACCGGCTCTCCCGCATTAACAGCCTCCGCATCCTGGGCCGCGCCAAGGACAAGGGCGCGATCATTTCCTTCGAAATGAAGGGCGCGCATCCGCACGATGTCGCGACCGTGATCGACCGTTCCGGGGTCGCGGTCCGCGCCGGCACTCATTGCGCGCTGCCGCTCTTGCGCCGCTTCGGCACGACCGCCACATGTCGGGCGTCATTTGCGCTATATAATACGGCCGCGGAGATCGACGTTCTTGCCGAGGCGCTCCTGAAGGCGCAGGATTTGTTCGCATGAGAGACGAGAAGACCAACCCCGAACAGCAGGCGGCCGCCGCCGAGGCGCCGAACCTGCCCAGGATCGAGTCGGCGATTCCGCCGGAGGAGCTCGCGCGCCTCACCGATGACATCGTCGGTGGCCTGAAGACCGTCTATGACCCGGAAATCCCGGTCGACATCTACGAGCTCGGGCTGATCTACAAGGTCGACATTGCCGACGACCGCGCTGTCACCGTCGACATGACGCTGACCTCGCCCAATTGTCCGGCCGCGGTCGAACTGCCCGGCATGGTGGAGAACGCGGTCAGCTCGGTTCAGGGCGTCGGCCCGGTCAAGGTCAATGTCACCTTCGATCCGCCCTGGGATCAGAGCCGCATGTCGGAAGAGGCGAGGCTCGCGCTGAACCTTTGGTAAAAGCTGGGGCGACTCGTTTTCGACAGCAGTAATCATCAATTTTTTGGATGTAACCCATGCGCGCTCTGGTGCTTGCTGTCTGCACGTTCGGCCTATTCGGCGTAGCACCTACTCTAGCCCAACGCGGGTGCGAGGATGGCGCTTCCGCCACCGTGAGAGGGACGATACATCGCGCCACGCAGCAGAGACTTAAGGACGGGGATTACCAATGGATCGTCGTTCCGCGCGATGCGCCGATCGCCCAATGCGGAATGATGAGCTCTGGGGCAACGGACGACTTCCCGCGGGGTGCGCGCAAGGGGGAAATTTAGCGCATCGGGACGGTTGTCCGACAATGCTATATTTATGGTCTTGGATGTGGACAGGATGAGTTGCAATTGAATTGCTGAAATTTGCGCGGAGAAAATCGTGCGCAGATTCGTCCCGCTTGCAATTCTCGCCGCCGCCGGTGCGGCAATTTTTCCGCAGGCAGCGGAGGCCCAGCGCCAATGCAAGGAAGGCTCGCGCGCGAACTTGACCGGAACGATTCAAAAGATCGAACGGGGCGAACCGGAGCCCGGTGAGCGCATCTGGATCATCACGCCGCAGGGCACGCCGGCCGGCGCTTGTGCCGTGAAGCAGCTGTGGGGCCGCGGTCAGCCGCCTGGGAGCTGCACCCAAGGCACGACGTTCAGCGCCTCCGGCAAGGTCGTGGACGCCGAATCCCTTGTGCTCCTGAACGTGGATTCCGTGACCTGCAAATAGCCCCTTGGCCCGGCAAGGGCCGCAGGGCACGCAAAGCGGGGTTGCGTCCCGGTCCTGTTCACCCCATGTTGATTTATGTAAGATTAGCTTCCCTTTAGGCTCCAAGGAGCCGGAACCGGAATCATGGCCGAAGTCCGCCCGAAGCCCGCCGTTCTCAGCGTCACCGACGCCGCTGCCGCGCGCATCCGCGAGATCGTTGCGCGCGCAGAGAAGCCCGTGGCGGGCGTGCGCCTCGGCGTGAAGAAGGGCGGTTGCGCCGGCATGACCTACACGATGGACGTCGCCGAAACCCCCGGCAAAGGCGACGAAGTCGTCGATGCGAATGGCGTGCGCGTCCTGATCGATCCCGCAGCGATCCTGTTTCTGTTCGGCACCGAGATGGATTTCACGGTCGACAAGCTCTCCGCCCGCTTCGTGTTCCGCAATCCGAACGAGACGTCGGCCTGCGGCTGCGGCGAGTCTGTGACGCTCGCGCCGGCCAAGGCCGAGCTCGTCGAGGGCCGTGCCTGATCCGTGTCGCTCAACGACCCCGAGCAACTTAAGGAACTTCTCTCTTCATTCGGATCTGTTTCGATCCGCCGCATGTTCGGGGGCATCGGCATTTTTGCCGAGGGCATCATGTTTGCCCTCGTGTCCGACGGTGAGCTCTATCTGAAGGTCGATGCGGAAACGATGCCCGCTTTTCGTGCCGAAGGCTCCGGTCCGTTTTCTTACGGAGCGAAGGGCCGCCGGGTCGTGATGTCCTATTGGCGACTGCCCGATCGGCTGCTCGACGAGCCCGAGGAATTCGCCCAATGGGCCCGCGCCGCGCTAGGCGCGGCACAGCGTACGGCCGCGATCAGGCCGCAACGGCGCAAGCCAGTGCGCAGGCGCAACGGACGCCGACATTAGGATTGTGACTGCTTAGGCTACTTTTGCTTCGACTTCCGCTTCGGATTCGAGCGCGGTTTCCGCGACCACGCAATTGCGCCCCGCGCGCTTGGCCGCGTAAAGGCAGGCATCGGCGCGTTCCAGGAGGGTGCCGATTGTATCGCCCTTGCGCCAGTTCGCGACGCCGAGCGAAATCGTGACCCGGCCGAGCGTTTCGCCGGTCGAGCGGCGCATCAATTCCTTGCCCATGACCGCGCGCCGGATGTGATCCGCGACCGTAACGCCGGCCATCAGCGCGGTCTTCGGCAACAGCACGACGAATTCCTCGCCCCCATAGCGCGCAGCCACGTCCTGGCCCTTCACGTTCTGCTTGAGCGCGATCGCGACGAGCCGCAGCACCTGGTCGCCGGTGAGATGGCCGTAGGTGTCGTTGAATTTCTTGAAGTGATCGATGTCGGTCAGGATCACCGAGAGCGGAATATCCTTGGTCGCAGCCTCTTCGACGAACTGCTTGATCGATTCCTCGAAGAATTTTCGGTTGGCGAGCGTGGTCAGCGGGTCGGTCAGCGACTCCGTGCGCACTACCTCGAGGTTTTCCTGCAGGACGCTGATTTCCTCGCGCGAGTCGACGAGCCGCTTCTGCAGCGTTTGGTTCGCTTCTTCGACTTCCTTCGTCGCGCGCACCAGCGTCTCGACGATGAACCGCAACTGATCGCGGTCCCCGGAGCTGATGATCTCCTGGTGCGCGCCGGCGAGTGATTGCGAGAAATCCGTCGATTGTCCGATCGCCGCGTCGATCATCGACATCACTTGTTCGATCTCGCCGACAATCCGCGCGCCGACTTCGTCGACGCGATCGCTGAAGCGGATGGGCGACAGGTGCTGGTCGTACGCGCGCGCGAGATCCTCTTCGGTCAACTGGCCTTCGCGGACCAGCGTGTCGTTGATGAACTGATTGAGCTCTTGATTGTGGCCGGTCGCGTAGGTGTACCAAATCTCAAAATTGCGCGGCGTGGCCGGCTGCCTCAGCGCCTTGATTTGGCCGAGCGCAGTCTCCGCGTAGGCGATCGTGCGCGCGTGCTCGTCGTGATCGGTCATGCCTGCAAGCGCCATTGCCGGGCCGCTCCCGTGACGGGAGTCGGATCCGTACCCAACCAACTTGGCCGTCGAGACTAAGGGGCGGTTGTGAACGAGCGGTAAATTCGCTGGCTTTCCCGGTAGATGGATCGCCGTAACCGGGGGTTATTCGGCCTTGAGTGGCACCGGCCGCAATAGGAAGGCGGGAAGGTGCGACGTCGCTGTTTCCGGGCTTTCCACCGGCCGCTGCGAAGGCTTGGGCTGGGCGGTCTGGGCGGGGCGGGGCGGTTCGCGATGGGCCGGCCGCCGATCCGGCCGTGATTGCGTCCTCGGCTGCCTTTCGGGTTGCGGCAGGGGCCCAGGCCCTTCCGGACTATTGCCGTCCGCCGCCCGCTCCCGCCAGGGAATTTTCTGCCCGATCAGCTTTTCGATCGCGGCGAGCGACTTGCCGTCGGTAGGCGACGCGAGGGTGATCGCGGCGCCGCTGCGGCCGGCGCGGCCGGTGCGGCCAATCCGATGCACATAGTCCTCGGCATGATGCGGGACATCGAAATTGAACACGTGGCTCACGTCGGGAATATCGAGCCCGCGTGCCGCCACGTCGCTCGCGATCAGGAACAAGATTTCGCCGTTGCGGAAGGATTCCAGCGCGTTCATGCGCGAGCGCTGGTCCATGTCGCCGTGCAGCGCGATCGACGAGAAACCGTGTTTGACGAGCGAGCGGTGCAGCTTCGCTACCTCGGTCTTGCGGTTGCAGAAAATGATCCCGTTTTTCAGCCCCGGCTCGCTGCGCATAAGCTTGCGCAGAACTTCGCGCTTTTTTTCCGGATCGGCAGCCGAGGAGACGAGCAGTTGCGTGGTGGTGGAAACGGTCGTTGCCCGACGAGAGACTTCGACCGTCACCGGGTTGTGCAGAAATTGGCCGACGAGCCGCTGGATTTCCGGCGGCATGGTGGCCGAGAAAAACAGTGTCTGGCGCGTGAACGGTACGAGCTTGCAGATGCGCTCGATGTCCGGGATGAAGCCCATGTCGAGCAT
This sequence comes from Xanthobacteraceae bacterium, assembly GCA_040901465.1. Lineage (GTDB taxonomy): Bacteria > Pseudomonadota > Alphaproteobacteria > Rhizobiales > Xanthobacteraceae > JAUSIF01. The sequence continues at coordinate 51,305 of JBBDYN010000012.1, read as the reverse complement.
GCGGTCGGATTCGTCGATGACGAGAATTTCGATGCCCGAAAGCAACAGCCGCCCGCGCTCGAAATGATCGAGCAGCCGGCCCGGAGTCGCAATCAGCACATCGACGCCGCGCGTGAGCTTCATAATTTGATCGTCGAATGAGACGCCGCCGATCAAGAGGGCGAGGTTGAGCTTGTGGTTCTTGCCGTATTTCTCGAAGCTCTCTTCCACCTGGGCCGCGAGTTCGCGCGTCGGCTCGAGGATTAGCGTGCGCGGCATGCGCGCTCGCGCGCGGCCCTTTTCCAGGAGCGTCAGCATGGGCAGCGTGAAGGCTGCCGTCTTGCCGGTGCCGGTTTGCGCGATGCCGAGAACGTCGCGGCGGGCGAGAACGTGCGGAATTGCCTGTTCTTGAATGGGGGTGGGGATCGTATAGCCGGACGCGGCGACAGCGGCTTGCACCTTGTCGCTCAGTCCAAGTTGGTCAAATGACATGTAGTTCCGTGTCCAGCGCGCTCATCGCGCTGATCTTGGCGCTCCGGTAAAGCCAAGCCATCGCGGATCGAGGGCGGGCGGGCGGTCGACGGGAGGAGCGCAATTCGCTGATTTGCTTCGGTCGACGCACCGCAAAATAGGAACTAACGCGCCGAAGTCAATGTCGAATCACGCATATTTCCGCGGCTGTGGGGGCCACTCTATGGCCAGGGTGAATGGGCCATTGCGACGCAAAGTTGTGCGATCCACTATAGGAAACTCTCATTATGTCCAAGTCCGTTCCATTCGTGCTGATTCCGGGCCTTGCTTGCTCGGCGCGGCTCTATGCCGATCAGATTCCCGCGCTCTGGCGGCTTGGCTCCGTCACCGTCGCGAACCACACGGCGGCCGACACCATGGCCGAGATCGCGCGCGCGATTCTCAAACATGTGCCGCCACGGTTCCATCTCGTGGGTCTGTCGATGGATGGCTACATCTCCTATGAAATCTTGCGACAGCGCCGGATCGCGTGGCGAAGCTCGCGCTCCTCCACACGGCCGCGCGCGCCGACACGCCCGAGCAGACCGAACGCCGCCCGAAGTTGATCGCGCTGGCTGAAGAGGGGCGTCTGATGGAGGTGAATGACGCGCTCTGGCCAGTGCTCGTGCACGAGCAGCGGCAGGGTGACACGCAATTGCGCGCGATCGTGGACGCGATGCTGATCGAGACCGGGGCCGAGGTATTCGTCCGCCAGTCGAAGGCGCTTATTGCCCGGATCGACTCCCGCCCGACGCTGCCGACGATCCGTTCGCCGGCGCTTGTGATCGTCGGCGAGGGCGATCGCATCACGCCGATTGCGGCCAATAAGGAGATCGCCGGCGCGATACCCGGCGCGCAGCTTGAGATCATCACCGATTGCGGCCATCTTTCGACATTGGAACAGCCCGAGGCGGTGACGAAGCATTTGGTGAACTGGTTCGGCGCATGACGAAATCTCCCGACACTGCCGGCGTGATTGCGCCGCCGCCGCTTCTGGCGCTCATCGCGGTCGTCGCTGGCGTCGCCTTCGACCGGCTCGCGCCGATCGGCTGGGTCGCGGCGCTCCCGCCCTACGCGCGTTACGCGCTCGCGGTGGTGTTGATTGCGCTCGCGACTTTCATATCGTTGCGCGCGACGCGTGCGTTCGCGCGTTCCGGCACGGTAGGTGAAACCTTGGCGGCCTTCAACCGCCCTCGTGACGAGCGATATTTTCGCGCGCACCCGCAATCCGATGTATTGGGGTCTCAGTCTGCTGATCGCCGGAATTGCCTTCGGGCTTGCCTCGGACTGGGTTCTTGTCGCGCTCGTCGCCTTCGCGCTCGTCATCCACTACGGCGTAATCTTGCGCGAGGAGAGGTATCTCGAGACGAAATTCGGGGATGAGTATCGGCGCTATACGGCCACGGTGCCGCGATACGGTTGGCGCCGTTGAATCAGGTCGCCCGGTCGAGCTGGCTTTCGCGGGCCACGCGCTCGTGCGCTTCATGCGCGCTCTTGATCCGGTACTGCTGCTCGTCGTTTTCCAGCGGCAGAACCCGCACGACCTTGTACGTGCCGCTCGCCCCCGGCCGGCCGACGGTGCCGGAAGTGTAACGCACGGTTTGTCCGATTGTGAACTTGTGTGTCTTCACGTTGATCTCCCCAAAAACATGCGAGCCGCCCCCGCTCGGGGCGGGCGGCGACTCGTCATGCAATCAGCGACATACCTAATCTTAGCAGCAAATTCAGCGGCTTGCGAACGGCAATTGCGGAATATCAAGGGCAGGCCTTGAATCAGGCGTATTTTGCGCCTATCTACCACGCATCGAGTTTTCGGCCGAACGACTTGGCCCTGCGTGGCGCGATCCACGCGATGCTGAAGGACCTTCTCCAAAACATCGATGGAAAACTGAGGTTGCGTGCAAGCGCGACCTATCTGACACACGCACGAAGAAAGGGCTCTCGATGAGCACCGGAACGGTAAAGTGGTTTAACGCGCAAAAGGGTTATGGATTTATCCAGCCCGATGACGGCGGCAAGGACGTTTTCGTCCACATCAGCGCTGTCGAGCGTGCGGGCATGTACAATTTGAATGAAGGCCAGAAGGTCTCGTTCGACGTTGTGAAGAGCCCGAAGAACGGCAAGGAAGCCGCGGAAAATCTCCGCGCCGTCTGACGAGCCGACCACGGTTAGGGCAGGGAGACCTGCCCCCGCCTGATTGCAGCGCGCCCGACCACGGATGTAATGGCGGTCGCAGCGCAGTCGGCGGAAGCCTCCTCTCGCTCAGGCGGGAGGGGTTTTTTATTGCGCGGCGGATTGAAGTTTGGAACGATACCGGACGGACGCCCCTACCTGAACTCGGAAAAATGCACGCCGAGTTCGTCGTTGCAGCGCCAGACCAGTTTGCAGCGCCGGAACACGTTTCCGCTCTTGGAAATCGCCAGAATGAATTCGCCGGGAATTTCGCTGGCGGCCGCGCTAGGCGGATCGCCGAGCTTCAGGCGGGCGCCCGTGTCGGAGATCTCGCGCATCACGCAGCCGCAGATTGGCTTGCCGTTCGGGTAAAATAGCCCCGCCGGTTGGCTGAATGGTTTGCGCAGGGTTTTTCGCCGTTCCTCGCTCACGATCGCGACCCCAAAAATTTTCGCCCTCGGGCCGGCTAATATTGATGAACCAGAGTCAGCCGCCGATCGCGCCCCGCCAAATCAATACGTTTTTCGCGCTCAAGATCGAGCCGGCCGCGCAAGTCGGGCCTGCTTCACGCCGGAGCTCGGCTGCAATACCGCTTTTACCGCGAAGCCGCTCGCCGTCTGCGGGTCGGTCATCAATTTCTGCCGTTCGAACGCGCCCGCCGGACTGATTGTTTCGAGAAAGGCGATGATCCGAAAGACCTTCTCACCGAAATCGCTGAACGGTAGCAACAGGCGCTCATAGAGCACGGGACGGGACTCGGCGTCGGTCACCTTGGAAACGGTATAGACTGGCATACGAATGCGCACGGTCTGATCGTAGGTCTCGAGCGTATAGTCGCGTGCGGCGGCGGGTAGCACGTCGTCGAGATTGCCCCGCGTACATCGCCCCGACATTCTTGCCGTGATTGAAGATGCGAAAGCGCAGGGAGCCGACACTCCCGCTCACGACCACGATGGTCAGATCGTCCAAGCAGGAGTCGAGTTCCGCCATGTCGAGATCCGACCAGAGCGGCAGCGCGCGAGTGGCGCGCAGGCGCATCCAGTAACCGAACAGCCATCGCTGGCGCACCGATTTGACGATGTCGGGCGAGCGCGGCGGGTACGGCAGCATCGCTTGGGAACCGGCAACGGAAGCAAATCGGGTGGAAAAAGCTAAACCAGACTTCGCCCGGACTGCCAAGCATTGCGGCCGCGTCGCAGGCGGCCCGGCGCGATTGGCGAAGGAAATGGACCGCGCCAAAAGCGCGCAATCTCGATCCGGCCGCGCCGCCGCGCCGCCTGTCGCTGCAGGCGCGCGCCGCATTCTGACGTGGGACGCGCACTGCCTCAATTCCGAGCGCTATATTGCTAGATTAGAGTGATTCGACCGTCTGCAGGTCTTCCTTTCGAGTCCGAGGGCGGCATGCGTGCAAGGCTGAATCTGGCGGCGTTGCTCAGTGCGGTGATCGGCGCGCTGGTCAGTGGATGCTTTGAGCCGAAGCACCCGGACCACGCGCGCTACGAATACATGTACATCCACGGCATCTTCCAGCCGCCCTATACGACGTTTCCCGCTGGCATCGAGCGCGGCGACTGGAAGTGTTTCGACGAGAACATTCAAAAAGAATTCGATTGCACGTTCGTGCGCGGCGGCTGGAATCAGTATCATTATATTTACCGCACGCGTCGATAGCGCGAGCCGCCGCGGGGCAACCCGTCGATGAAAGTGGCGTTGCGTGCTTCTTGATAGGACCAGTGTGCGTGAAGCAGCCGCTGCAAATCGAGAACGGAGGAACCCCGATGGCCCTCAGGAGAAGGAAGCGCAGCACCAAGAAACGGCGCGGCGCGAAAAGACGTCGCAGCACCGCACGGCGCAGCCGCCGCGCGGACCGCAGATTGGTTTCGACCCAGCCGCACGAGGTGCGGCGTCTCGCCCGCAAGTTCGGCGTGACCGGCGTGGTCGTCAAACGCACGATCCGGAAGGTCGGCCATTCCAGAAAGAAGGTGGAGGCGGCGCTGAAGAAGATGTAGCCGCCGCCCGGCACGGCCGGTCGTCCGATCAGCGACCTCACCCCTTGAGTAAAACGGGTGAGGTCGTATTTTGTATTCGGCTTCTGTCAGTCCAGTCATTCTTCGATGAACCGCTCTCCGTCACGCCGGCCGTTCCGGGTCGGCCGCTCGAAGTCAGGTCTCGGCCTGTTCGCGATCGCGCCGATCAAGAAGGGCGCGTTCATCGTCCGCTACGCCGGACGCCGGATTTCCAACGCCGAGGCCGACGCGAGCGAAAATCAATATCTGTTCGAGCTGAACGTCCGCTGGACGATCGACGGCAAGAGCCGCAAGAACGTCGCGCGCTACGTCAACCATTCCTGTCGGCCGAACGCCGAAGTCTATTTCGTCGGCCACATGATCAAGATCCGTGCGACCAGGAACATCAAGCCGGGCGACGAGATCGCCTACGATTACGGCCGCGATCACTTCGACGCGTACATCAAGCCCAAGGGATGCAAGTGCATGAAGTGCAACGAGAAGAGGCGCGAGGCGCGCCGCCGCTCGCGACATCGGCGCTGAACTTTTGCGCGCACGTTCCGCTGCGCGCGCCTCGGTACCGGCTCTTTATGTGTCTGTCGGCACGACGAAATCCGATGCTTAACCGTTCCTAATCATTTGCCGCCTAAAAATCGGCTTCCCGCAATTCGGCCGGTTCATGCAGACGATCGTCGTCGACCCCAGCCGCACCGTTCTGAAGATTGTCGGCCAGCTCTTGGAGACAGCCGGCCATCGCGCGCACGCGTTCACCGACGGGCACGAGGCGCTCGATTGCCTGCGCTCCAACCCCGACATCGAGGCGATGATCACGAGCGTGGAATTGCCGACGATCTCCGGCATCGAGCTCTGCCGCATGGCGCGCACGCTCGCGAGCAAAGACCGGCCGATTTACATCATGGTGATGTCGTCGAGTAACGAGCCGGGCAAGCTCATCAAGGCGCTCGAAGGTGGCGCCGACGACTTCATCGGTAAACCGCCTGCGACCGAGGAATTGTACGCGCGCCTGCGTGCGGCCGAACGGTTCGGCTCGATGCAGCGCGACCTCGTGCGGCTCGCGACCACGGACCCGCTCACCGCGTTACTGAACCGCCGCGCCTTCTTCGAGAAGGCGGAGGACGTTTGCGCGCACGCCGGTGCTGGCAGCCGGCTTTCCGCGATCATGCTCGACATCGACCACTTCAAGCGCATCAACGACGGCTATGGCCACGACGCCGGCGACCAGGTGATCCGCGCGGTCGCGAAAACGGCCGCCGGCAGGAACGAGATCGTCGGGCGGCTCGGCGGCGAGGAATTCGCGCTGCTGCTCCAGGACCGGGCGCTGCCGGGCGCGCTTGTGCTCGCCGAGGAATTGCGCGCGGCCATGGCCGCGCTCGAGCTCAAAGCGCACGGCAACATCGTGAAGTTCACCGCGAGCTTCGGCGTCGAGGAGTGGGAGTTTGGCGATACGATCGACGATCTGCTGCGCCGCGCCGACCTCGCGCTCTATCAGGCGAAGGCCGCGGGCCGCAATCGCGTCATCGCCTATGACCCGGCGTTTTCCGCTTCCGGGCGGAGCCGGGGTACCGGCGTGATCCGCACCGGCGAGCGCTAGTCGCTTTCGTTTCGGATTCAATTTTCAAACAGCCGGTCTCGTTCTCGCGGCGCTTTCCAATTCGTCATGCCCGGCCTTGTGCCGGGCATCCACGCCTTTCCGCCTTGCCACACTCAAGACGTGGATGGCCGGGACAAGCCCGGCCATGACGGTTTATTCCCGCGACGCATTCGCGCCCGAGGCTTGCTTTGGTTCCCCTCGCTCGCAAGCGAGGGGGATGAAGCGCCGGTCGGCGCGTCCATTCGTTCTTGGTCGCGCTCCAACGGGAGCGCGGCGCCTTCCGGCGCTCCATCGCGGCGTCTTCAACCCCGGGCCGCGCTTTTCGGGAGCCTTGCGGCTCCGTCTCAGCGAGCTCCTCGCAGGCGGTCGTAGTGCCGCCGGGCGGGGCCCCGGTGTAGCGCGCAATTTCAAATGTCACCTCCGCGCAAGTTCAAATGTCACCACCTCCGGCTAGCGGATTGGCCGCGCCTTCGCTTTGATCTCCGGCCGGGAAGTCACGAGGCCGGGCACCCCTTCAATCGGCAGTGAAGGCAGCCTTGAGAGTGCGGAACGCATACGCCGCAGCCAGCGCGACAACCCCGTTGCCCGCACCTCGGGATCGGTCCAGCCGATGGGCCACCCCATCAACCAGTCCGAAAAACTCGGGTTGAAGGTCAGGTCGCCGGCGCAGTATCGAGCCCCAGGCCGCAAAATCACATGGAGCGGGCGAGAATAGGGGAACGTCGCCCGCCCGCGCGGCCACGCGCCGGTGATCCTCACAAGCAGCCACAAGAGCGTCCAGGCGCGCGCCGTCTGGCCGATCGCGATCTGGCTTCCGGTCTGCCCGGGGTCGTCGACGAAGCGAAAGCCGCGCGCGTCGAATTGCAGGTGCACGCGGTTGCAATAGAGCGACGTCGTTGGCGTGGGCCAGAATGAAGAGCCGACGCCGGATGTGGGCCGCGCCGACTTCTGCCGCCGAGAACAGGCCTGCTTTGATCGTAAAGCCCATCCGCGATAGCTCGCCCGCGACTTCGGCAAATCCCACGTCGACGTGTCCTTCGACGTTCTCGCAGAAAATCCATTCCGGCCGGGCCTCGCGCGCGACCCGGGCGACGTGCGGCCACAGGTGCCGCGGGTCCGACGTGCCGCGCTGGCGGCCGGCAAACGAGAACGGCTGGCACGGATAGCCGGCAGAGACGATATGAACCTTGCCGCGCCACGGGCGGCCACCGAAGGTGCGCACGTCGTCCCAGACAGGCGCGTGATCCAGCGCCTGGTCTTCCATCCGTGCCACGAGGGCGTAGCAAACAGTCTGATAGCCGGGTTCTGCGATGTGCAGGCCGAGCTCCAGCCCGCCAAATCCTGCGCAGAGCGCGATGCCGGCGAGCCTTCGCGATTCATGAAGTCGATCGGGATGTAGAGCCACACGTTACGCCTTCCCGTGGACGCTCCTGGCGCTCGGGTGTGGGCTCTGGCGGCCTCAGCTGATTGATCGTGCCGCAGCGGCGGCACTTGATTTCGATCCGGTCACGGATCGCGCCGGGCACCGCCTTGAACAGCAACGCCCGGCAACTGCCGCACCTTATCTCGTCCACTTGCCCAGTTCCAGACCCTCGCCCACCATCGCCGGGCTGCGCGCAGCAGCGGCGGGGTGGCGTTGATCACTGGTCGCGCCGCGCGGGTCTCTCTGCCAAGTGGGGCCCGCGGTTCGGAGCGCGTCAACGCTCCGGTCCCCCGCCACTCCGGGCGGGTCCGATTCGTAGCTAGCCTGCCGGGCGCGCGTTCGTAAGTCTGACAGTTTGCGCGCGCCGCGGCCCGGTGATGAACAGCTCGCGCGCCGGCCGGCGGTGCTCGCCGCCGGCGATCGTGTAGGAGAGCCCGACCGAGCGCCGGGCAAAGCCCGCGAACGCCTTCCGGGTCTCCGGCCGGTCGTTGATCGTGAGGATGAAACGGCCTTGAAGCCCCCTTAAAGCATCCGCCACCGCCGCGTACTCCTCGCGGCCGAACAGGCCGCGGCCGTAGTCGTCCTCGCTGCCCCAGTAGGGCGGGTCCAGGTAAAAGAGCGTGTGCGGGCGGTCGTAGCGGCCGATGAAGTCCGCCCACGGCAGACACTCTATTACGACGCCGGCGAGCCGCTCGTGGATCGCCTCCAGGATCGGTGCGAGCTTGCGCACGTCGAAGCGCGCGGGGCCGGTCGTGGTCGTGCCGAAATTCCGCCCCGCGACCTTGCCGCCGAAGGCGAGCCGCTGGAGATAGAGGAAGCGCGCGGCGCGCTCCAGGTCCGTGAGCGTCGCGGGGTCCGAGGCCTTGAGCCGCTCGAACTCCCGCCGGCCGGCGAGCTGCCAGCGCAGCATGTCCATGAACGGGTCGTAGTGGCGCTGCAGCACGCGGAAGAAGTTCGCCACGTCGCCGCTGCGGTCGTTGATCACCTCGGACTTCGGCGCGCGCGTGCGGCGCAGGAACACGCCGCCCATGCCGACGAAGGGCTCGGCATAGAGCTCGTGCGGGGTCGCCTCGATCCGCTCGATGATGAGGGCGGCGAGCTGCTTCTTGCCGCCGATATAGCCCGCCGCCGGCCGGGCCGGCCTGACGTCGCGGAATTGCTTCGATTGCATCTATCCTGGCCACCATGATTCACGGCACCCTTGCCCCGCTGCGCGCAGCAGCGGCGGGGTGGCGTTGATCACTGGTCGCGCCGCGCGGGTCCATCTGCCAAGTCGGGCCCGCGGTTCGGAGCGCGTCAACGCTCCGGCCCCCGCCTCCTCGGGCGGGGGCTCCGATTCGGAGCTACCACGCCCGCCCGCGGCCCCGTAAGGCTGACAGTTTCAGGTTGCATCAGGCTCGACTGGCGGTAGGATTTGCCGCCATGCAGCTCGCCCCCGCCGAAGATGTCAGGCGCGTTCTCGACTCCGCGATCGAGCGCGAGGTGATCCGGGCGCTCGCCAACTGCGCGGCGCGGCTCGCGGCGATTGCGCAGCGGATGGCGGCAGGCGGTAGGACGATGCGATGAGCCGATCGGTCGCCGAGGCGAATCCGCCGAAGAACTGGAAGCGGGTCGACGAGTTTGATCTCATCGAACCGTCCGGCCGCTGGCGCCGTTTCCGCAAGCGGACGCGTGCCCAGATCATGGAGAACCGCGCGTTCACCGCTGTCGCGATCGTCGGCAGCGCCGCGATCTGGTTCATCGTCCTTTACGGGCTGTGGGGCGCGCTTGCGCAGGTCGCTGCTCGCTGGTTGCCGTAGGTGGTTCGCTTGCCCCGGTTGCCTGCTTCTTCTTCGGCTTAATTGTCACGGTCCCGGTGGCCAGCTCGAGCGGCGGCGGGATCTCGCCACCGGCATCGATCTGATAGCGCCACACCTCGCCCTTGACCGCGTCGGCCGACACGACCCGGCTCAGGTCCTGTCGCACCCCGTAGATGAACACGTCGAAATCCTGGAAGTCGCTGTCCGTCCGCTTCAGCTGTGCCTTCTGTCCCATCTTTGCCTCCGTGCTTGCTAGCTGGTGATGTCGGCGCCGGGCTGCCCCGCACCGTTCGGCTTGGCCCCTTCGGCTTCCTTCCGCAGCCCGTCGAGTTCGCCCTTGAGCAACGCCGCCTCCTGCCGCGCGCCGTAGTAGGCGCTCGACAATTGCGCGCAGCGGTCGGACAGGAATTGCACCTGGTGCTGAAGTTCGGCGATGTAGCCGCGCAGTTCCGGCGAAAGATTCGCGAACATGATGTGTCTCCGTCTATTGCAGGGCAAAGCCGCGCGACCCGAACATGCTGGCGTTCTCCAGGTACATGCGGGCGAAGCCGATCTGCACCGCAGCCGCGGTCGTGCCGTTGTTGCCCCAGAGGACAGGCGTCAGGAATTGCGTGGCGGCCGGGATGTCCGTGCTGATCGTGCCGGTGGCGACGTCGCCGCCGTTCAGGCGCTCGACGCGGTACTGGATCGCGCTGCCGAAGGGCTCGCAGGCCAGCATCAGCTCGTAGACCTCGTGCCCGCCCACGACGAACGCCGCACCCAGCGCCGCCTTCGTCGCCCCGTTGGCGCCGTCGTTGTGAATGAGCGCCATCTGCGTCTCGGCCGAGTCGTAGCCGATGCCGATGACGTTCGTGAGCGTGCTCGGATTGACATTGCCGATCGCGGTCAGGGCGCCGCGCAGTCCTGCGAACATGCGCGCCTGCGCCTGGTGCACCTCGAAGGCCACGCGCATCAGCAGGAAGAAGCCGCCACGGTCGCCGGAGTTTCCGCGCCACACGACGAGATCGTTTCCGTGGATCTGCGCCGACGATCCGGCGCCCGCGGCCGAGGCGTACAAGATGCGCTTTGCGTTCGTCCAGAAGCTGGTCGAGGAGACGGCCGCCACCGTCGCGGTCCCGACGTTGAGGGTGAGCCCGAGGCCGAGCTGGTCGACGGTGGTCGAGTTCGGCCGCGGGCGCCACTCGGAATCCTGGCGGCGGGCCGCGTCGCGGATCGTGGCGCGCCCGAACAGATTCCGGTGCGCCCGCACGGTGCGATAGAAGTTGCTCCCGTCCGGCGTCACCTGCACGCAGAAGTCATCGTCGCCGAGCAGGCCGAACGCGGCGCGCTGACTGAAATTCGTATTGAAGATCAGCTGGAGATTGTCGCCGGCAGCGCCCTTGCTCATGCTGAGGTTGAGCTCGCCGGCGTTCGTGAGCAGTACGTTTTGGCCGTTCACCAGCAGCCTGTTGTTGGCGTCCGAGAGGTCGGCGAGCGCGACGTTGCCTGTGTCCTTGTCGATGACGAAAGACGTAGAGAACGCAGCGCCGTCCGGCGAGACCTTGAGCCGAAAGTCATCATCAGCGATCAGGCCGAGTTCGGCGCGCCCGGAAAAATTGTCGGCGAAGAAAAACGATGCGGTCTTGCCGACCGCCTCCTTGGAAATCTGCACCTTGAAGTCGCCGCTGCCCGGCGTCTCGCTTTCCGGGATCGCGTCGAACAGCGCGCGGCTGCCGCGCACGGTCAGCCGGTTCGACGTGTCCGTGCTCGTCTCGTCCGCCGCCGTGCCCACGCCGAGATAGTCAACCGTGACGCGATCGTCCGGGCCCGCCGTGGTGAACTCGATCCATGCGGACCCGTTCCAGATGCGAAGCAAGTCGGCATCGGCATCCCACGCGCGCCATCCGACCTGTGGCGTCAGGAACACCCAGGCGCCGTCCTGCCAGACCGCGATCTCGTTCTCGTGCCCGGCGAACGCATCGCTCGGAGCCGGGCCCACGATATGCCGCTCGCCGTCCGCCGGAGCCCCTGGCGGCGCGGAAGTGACGCCCGCCACCGCAAGCTGCACGACCGCGTCGATGATGCGCAGCGCGTCATTGTGCGTGACGTGCTTCTGCGACTGGGCCGCCTCGATGAACGGCAATGCCAGATTCGGTGTCTCCATTTAGATGACCTCCGCTTGTTTCGGCGTGCCGCGCCCGTAGCCGATGCTCACCTGGTACACGCGGAACAGGATCGAAGTCTGCGCGCCGCCGAGGTCGGTGGTCTGCATCGCCTCGGTATAGACGAAGGACGGCGAGCTCACGCGCGTCGTTCGCACCACGCTTTCGTCGCCGGGATCGAGGATTTCGACGTCGTAGAGCTCGGATTCCTCGCCGAGCGGGACGTCGGCGCCCTCCCAGTTGTCGCCGCCGATGCGGGTGCGCCGAACCCAGGAGAGCGTCCAGTCGTTCGCGCCAGGCGCGTGCCGGTCCCCGGCAAGCTGCACCGGACTGTAGGGGCGCAGCCCGACGTTCGCCGGCGTGAACGCGGTCTCGCGATAGACGTCGTCGTCGATCGGCTTGTTGCTTGGGCCCCAGCGGAAATTCCACGGGTTGCCGCGCTCGGACACGGCGATCGACGATTGCAGCGCATCGCTCGTGAGCATGACGAACGGCGCGCCGGCGGCGACCGGGTCGCGCATGGCGTACTCGCTGCCGAGCTGGCCGCGCAGGAGCCGCGTGAGCTTGTAGGTCGTGGGGCTCGTCTGCTCGGCATCGGCGAACTGCACGACTTCCCATTCGCCGTCGACGTTCCTCACCGCGCAGGCGTTGCCGCCGGCGAGCACCAGGGTCTCGTCGAGCGATTGCAGCGCCTCGGTTGGCGGAATCTGCACGAGCAGCTCGTTGCCGTCGTCCCACACCGCGGTCGGCCCGGAGGCGAAGTCCGCGGTGGTGACTCCGATCGCCGAGCGATTCAGGACGAGCTGGTCGAGAACGAAGCCGACGTCGATCGGCGAGCGGAACACCGCGCAGCGCGCCCAGGGCGCGGCATAGGCCGCGAGCCGCGGGACGCCCGGCACCTCGGTCGGCTCCAGGATCGGCAGATCCATGACGTGCAGGACCACCGGGCCCGCTTCGCTTACCGGCGTCGGCGGCCGCGTCGGTGCGGCGCCGTCCGCGATGCCGTAGGTGGCGGCGTCCGTCCGCGCGAGCCGCGCCGGCCGCGTGTGCAGGAAGCCGATATCCTCGAGCCGCATCTCGAAGAACCGGCCGTTCAAGTCGAGCACGACGACGTCGGTGGGCTCAAGCGCGAACGCGGAGGGCGGCAGCACGAGCTCCGCGCGCTCGCGCATCACGTGGCGGTCCACCAGCAGATTGTCGACGATGCCCTGCGCCTCGCCGAAGTCGAGCGCGATCGGCGGCGCGAGCTCGATGGTCTTGTCGGTCGAGCCCTTCAGCCGCCGGGAATAGACGTCGGACACGCGATAGTCGCTGTCCGGGTCGGTGAACTTCAAATGCGCCGTGCGCGGCAAATCGGTCTCCTGCGCGCGCGTGAGCCGGTAGAAGCCGTTCTGATCGCCGCCGTCCACGAGCTCGTCGGCGGTGAACTGCCGCGCCACCGGGCCGCCGCGCGGCACGAACTTGATGGCGCCGCCGGTCTCCACCGCGTCGAAGAAATGCACCTGCATCAGCGGCGCGAGCGCGGCGCGCGGCGACATGACGCCGTCCAAGAGATACCCGCGCACGATGCCGCTGAGCTCGCCGGTGAGAAGATCGACCCCGAGCCCGCCGGCGATCTCGGCGACCACGTCGGCGAGCGGCACGAGGTTAAGGCGCCCGGTCAGCCAGTGGCCGCGCCGGTATTTCTGCGTGTCGCGCCAGACCAGGCTGTTGCTCGGGAACTGCGGGTACGGCCGCCCGTCCCAGTTCCAGGCGTACATGCGGGCGGTGTCGATCATGCGGCCGGCATAGATGCCGGAGAGCGGATTGTTGCCTTCCGCCGGGTCCCAATAGCGGATGATCGCCTCGAAGTAGGCGCGCTGGATCAGGTCGTCGCGCCGGCCGTTCGAGAAGAACGGCAGCGCGCTCTCGGACGATTCCGGGTCGAAGAAGACATTGGGCTGGTTCGAGCCCTTGTCGATCGCCGGGCAGCCGAACTCGGTGAACCAGATCGGCTTCGATTCCGGCGCCCATGCGGTGGTCGCCACGTCGCGCACGCCGCCCGGGCGGTTGTGATGCTCGTTCAACCACCAGGAGCGCAGGTCCTTGTAGCGGTGCACCCACGGCTCGCCGTAGACCGCGTCCGCGATCGGCGTCCGCGTCTGCGATTCCCGATCCTCGAAGCTCTCGTAGAAATAGTCGTACAGCTCGCCGCCCTCGATCTGCGACTGGAGATAATCGATGTCGTAGATGGAGGCCGCGCCCGCTTCGGCGTCGAGGTGCTGCCGGCCGTCGCGCCAGTCGGAGATCGGCTGGTAATTGTCGATGCCGACGAAGTCGATATTGGCGTCCGCCCAAAGCGGATCGAGGTTGAAGAAGACGTCGTCGCTGCCGTCGGTCGGCCGGTAATTGATCGCCTCGTCCCAGTTCGCGGCGTAACTGATCTCGGTGCCGACGCCGAGGATCGTGCGCACGTCGGCCGCGAGATCGATCCAGTGCTGGACCGCCGGGAACGTGTCGGCGTCCGAGCGCGCGGCGTTGAGCTGAACCATCTCGCTGCCGATGAGGAAGGCGTCGACGCCGCCTGCCTGCTCGCACAGCTTCGCGCAATGCAGCACGAAGCGGCGGTAGCTCCATTCGTCCGGCCCGCTGTAGGGGATCGTGTCGCCGTTGAAACTCCCGAAGTCGCCGGGCTCGGAGGTACCGAAGAAGGCGGCCACCTGCGTCGCCGCGGTTGCGGTCTTGTCGGGCGAGCCGGCGAAGCCGATCGCCGGCGAGATCGTGATGCGGCCGCGCCACGGAAACACCGCCTGCCCGACGCCGGCGGCGTTGTCGCTATAGGGGTTCGGCAGCGCGTTCGTTTCGTCGATGTCGACGATGACGAACGGATAGAACAGCACGCTGAAGCCGCGATCGGTCAGCTCCTCGATCGCCTGCACCACCGAGCGGTCGGAGGGCGCGCCGCCCTGCAGGGCCCCGAGCTCGTCGGTGCTGACCACGAGCGCGGCGGCGCGCGAGATGCCGCCCGCGAACCAGCTCCAGGGCGTCGTCGTCTTGCCCGCGACCTCGACCTTGGGCCGCATCTCGCATTGCTCGCAGCGCAGGTCGGTGCCGTGCCAGCCGACGATCAGCGCCACCGTGTCGACGTTCGGCGCGGCCGATTGCAGCTGGTCGAGCGAGACGAGAAGATTGGCTTTGCCAGAGGACCCATGCTGATTCTCCGGGACGGTGTTGCCGAAGCCGTCGTCGCGGAACACCGCATCGGTGGCATAGGCGAACTCGCCGAGCGTCGGGATCATGTCGACGCCGCGCAGGATGTCCTCGATGCGCACGCCCGTCGCGGCCGGTTGGCGGATCACCTCGACGGTGAGTTGCGGAATCCGGTTGCCGAACTTTTCCAGCGGCATCTCCTCGAACACGAGATAGGCTAGCCCGCGGAATGCCGGCGTGTTCTCCGCCCCCTCGACCGCCGCGATCTTCGGGTCCGCCTCCTGCGCCTCCGTGCCCTTGTAGAGCCGCGTCGTGAACTTCGAGAGGTCGAGCGGCTTGCCGTCCGCCCACACCGCGCCGATGTCCTGGATCGCGCCTTCGGCGAGGCCGAGCGCGAACGAGCAGAAGTATTCGAACGTCGTCGTCGTCACCGACCCGCCGCCGCCGCCGCCTTTGCCGCCCGACGACTGGGTCGTCGTCTTCACCACCTCGCGCAGGTTCGTGGCCCAGATCAGCTGCGGCGAAACCCGCATGCGGCCGTAAAGCCGCGCGATCGCCGCCCCCTCGCTCGACGAGGTGACGTGGAGATCGGTGAGCCGCGGCCCCTCCTGCTGGACCGGCGACGGCTTGAAAATCTGCCGGTCGATGAAGCTGCCGATCAGCCCGCCGGCGAGCGCGCCGAACGGGCCGAACGCGGCCTGGCCGGCGACGGTGAGAAGGAGCGCCGCCATCAGTCCACACCGCGCGCCGACGAGCGCGCCGCAGGCGGGCGAGTGTCCGGCGCGCGCACGTCTAAGATTCCCGGAAAGACGAACGCAAAAGCCACCTTGCGCCGCCATGCTTCCGGCAGCGCCGACTCCATCACCGCATGCCGGTCGTAGGCGTGCACGATGAAGCCGGGCTTGGACAGGATCGCTGCGTGCTTTGCCGGCCCGCGCTCGCGCACGCGGATCAGGATGAGGTCGCCCGGCCGCACGAGCGCGAGCAGGCGCTCGCCGGCGAGCCCGTCGCCGACGCTCGGCATGTGCCGGCCCGCCGCGTCGCGCAGCGTCTCCGCGCGGCTCTCCTCGGCCCAGTTCGGCGAATAGGGCACGATCGGCTCCGGCTCCGCTCCGTAGAGATCGCGCCAGACGCCGCGGACGAGCCCGAGGCAATCGGCGCCCGCACCCTTCAAGCTGCCTTGATGGCGATACGGCGTGCCGACCCAGCCGCGCGCGGTCTCGACGATCCTTTGCCGCGTGAGCTCAGCCGAAGCGGGAGCTGCCGTCATTGACGTCCCCCGTGTTGGCGTAGCTGGTGAGCGCGTCGTTGCCCGGGATGTAGGGGAAGCCGCGGAAGTTGGCGACGTTGTCGAAGCGGTCGAGGCAGGTGGCGAGCGCCTTGTCGCAGCCGGCGGTGACCGTGAACGTGTCGCCGACTTCGATGTCGAACGGCATCGTCTCCCACAATTCGAAGCGCACGGTGGTGCCGCTGTTGGAGTGAAACTTGACCTCGATCGCCGCGCCTGCGTTCGCGCCGGTGGCCCACACGAGCTTGCCGCTCTTGAACCAGCCGTCGACGAAGGCTGCGAGGCCGGAGGCGGCGAACGAACGGTTCGACGTCGCCGCGGTGATCGTGCCGGTGCCCTTGAACTCGGGCAGATCGAGATCGATGCCGCAGCGCGCGTCGCCGAGGTCCGCGTCGCAGCCGCGCGAATAGACCCGGCCGCGCTCCTGGTTGAGCGCGTGCGCGAGCCCGCGCATCTCGGCCTGGAAATGCACGCGCCCGCGCGACACCTCGCCGACCGAACCGGCAAAAATAACGGCCCGGTTCGCGACCTCGCTCCAGTCGACCAGGAACAGGGTGAGCTTGGCGTTGTCGTAGAGCCCCGCGGCGAGATCGCTCTCGGCGATCTTCTCGCTCTGCAATGCGCCGGCGATCTCCGTCGTGTCGATCGCGAGCCCGAACGATTGCGTCACCTCCGCAGAGTTGATGCCGGCGAGCGCCTCGAACGTGGCGCCGTCGAACGCCAGATCGCGGTCGTGATCGGTGAAGCCGAGCTTGACTGCATCCGTGCGCTCGAGGAGCCAGCACCGGCATAGCGTCGTGACGCCCGCCGCGAGCTGCGCCTCCAGGCCGGCCGGCAGCTCCCTCATAGCCGCAGCTCCTTCATCGGGATCGATGGGATGTCGCCGATCGGGCCGTGCACCGCCGTCTGGTCGAGCCGGCCGTCGAAGCGCACGGGCACGTGGAACTCGCCGCCCCAGGTGAGGACCGCGCCTTCTGCCGGCGGCGCGGTGAAATTCACGATCCCTGCGGCGAGCGCGACGCTGAAGCCCACGAAAATCTGCACGGCGTCGACACCGACGAGCACGCTGCCGAACGGCTTCGCGATGCGCCGATCGAACACGTGCGGCCCGACCTCGTAGCGCTTGACCAGGTCGAACGCCGTCTTCACCCCGTCGCCGACGCCGAGCGCCTGATCGTCGAAGCTCGGCGCCTGCAACGGCTCGCCGGAGCGGTAGTCGGTCCAGTCCAGGAGCCGGAAGCCGCGCAGGCGTCCCATGGCGACGTGGTAGAGCGCAAGAATTTCGTAGAGCTCATCATGCGAGCGGACGCCGTACTTCGCGTCGTAAAAGCGCAGCGGCGCGCTCCACGGCGTGTTGCGCTCCTCGTGCCCGGAGCCGAGCGTCGCGATCTCGGCCGGCCAGTCCGGCCCGCCGGCCGACCCCCACGAGATATGAATGGGGAACACGACGTCGTCCATGAACGAGGTGTCGGCCATCAGCTGAACCTCGCGGCTTGCGCGAGCACGCGGTTGACGCCGCGCAGCACCGCGACGCGGTCCTCGGCGAAGGCGCGCGGGTTCGGCGTCTGGATATGGAAGTGGTTGACGGGCTGGCCCGTGGCCGCGGGGAAGACCGTGACGCCGGTGCTGCCGCCGAAGACGGGTTCGGCGCCGCGCTCGCCCGCGATGCCCCAGCGGCCCGGCGGAATGAACCCGCCATCGGCGAAGCCTCCCGAGAACAGCGAGGAAAGAAAGCCGCCGCCCGCGCCGCCGAACAGGCCCTTCAGCACATTGTTGAGCGCGAGTTCGGTGACGCGCGCGGACAGCTGCAGCATCGCCTGTGAGAAGGCTTCCGACTCGTCCTTGCCGCGCATCAGGGCGCGCACGAAGCCGCCGAGCGAACTGGTGACGGCGCCAATCACGCCTCCACCGCCAAGACCTGCGCCGACGACGCCGCCGTCGGCGAACGTCTTGACGCCGAGCTTCCCCGAGGCGAGCCGCGCGAGCGACAGCGACCCCTCGCGCCCGTCGCGGCCGATCGCGCCGACCTTTGCCGCGGCATCGAGCGGCAGGATCGCCTCGGGGCCGGCTTCACCCATGAGCCCGAGTTGCCCGGCGCCGAACCGGAATAGCGTGGGCCGGTCGACCACGCCGCCGGCGGCGAAGGTGTCGGGTTGGCCGATGGCGCCGGCCGGCGCGCTGATCGAGCCGCCGCCGCCGAGCCGCTCCAGCTCGGCGCGAAATTCCGCGAGGCTCTGCGCGTTGCGCTCCGCGGCGGCGCCGGCCTCGTCGAAGCCCTTGGGCAAGGTGCCGAGCGCCGCCGCGGCCGCCGGGATATCGCCTTCCAGGCCCTTGACCGCGTCGCGTGCGCGGCCGAGCTCCGATTGCAGCTTCGACGCCGGGTCGGTCGCCGCAACGATGCCCTCGGCGATTTCGCGGAACGGATCGCCCTTCGGCAAGGAGCCCGCGATCTCGGCGATCTCGCGCCGGAACTGGTTCACATCGGCCGTGCCCGCGCGCGCTTCCTGGCGGAACTTGGCGACCGCGTCGGTGAACGGCCCGAAATCCTCCGGCACGCCGAAGCTGCCGCCCGCCGTGCCGACCGTGACGCGCCGCGCCTGCAACGATCCGGCCGCGCTCGACGCGGCCGCGGGCGCCTCGCGCTCCAGCCGGCTCACGTCCTGCTGCGCCTCGAAGCGCAGCACCGCCGCCGAGCGCCGGCCGTAGTCCTCCACGCCGCGCGCGGCTTCGCCGTACTTCTTCCTGATGTCGTCGATCAGACCCGCGTGCGATTTCAGCGCCCGCTCGATGCGGCCGGAGGGGTCGACGAGCTCGGTGACGAAGCTCGCCACGGCGCCGACCAGTCCGGTGACCGCCGTCGTCAGCGCGCCGATCGCAAGCCCGGCGCCCAGGCCGACCGCGAGGCCGGCCACCGAGCGCGCAAAGCCGGCGACCGAGCCGGCGGCCGCGCCCGCGGCGGACCCGGTGTCGATAATTCCCTTGGCGGCCACGGCGCCCGAGTCGCCGACGCCCTTGAGCGCGGCGCACAGTTCGTCCTGCTCGTCGGGCCAGAAGCAGACGTCGCTGTTGATCGTGAAGACGAGGAAGTGATGGTGGCGGCAGGGCCGGAGCGCCTCGACGAGGTCGCCGCCCGTGCGCGCCATCAGGTCGAAGCGCTGCCACATGTTGACGATGCGCAAGTAGGTATTGGCGTCGAAACGCAAAACGAACTTCTT
>JBBDYN010000012.1:25639-31961 GCA_040901465.1 Xanthobacteraceae bacterium | reverse complement strand
TTGAGCGCGGGCGCGGCCGCCGCCGCGTTATCGCCGAGCGCGGCGACCGCTCTGGCAGACCGGTCGGTCTCGCCCGCGGCGGCGCCGGCCTTGCGCCCGAGATTGTCGATCCCTTGTGCGGTGTCGTCGAGCGCCTTCTTGGCGCCCGAGGCGTCGCCTTCGATCGTCAGCGCGAGCCGCAGGCTCATCCTTTGACTCCGTTCAGCGCGGCGCGCGCCTCAGCTTCCATGACTAGAAGCCCGGTCCACAACTCGGGCGTGACCGCGATCCCCATCGCGTCGATGCCGGCGCGCGCGCCCGCGTAGTCGAGCCCGATCCACACGACGCGCCAGCGCCGTTCCTCGAAGCCGGTCGTCGTGCGCCACTGCGTCGCCGCCGCGAGCCACGCGCAAACGATGCCCCAATTCTCCCGCCACACTTCGACGGTTTCTCCGTGCACGAGCCGGCCGGCGATCGCCGCCACCGTCGCGTCGTCCATGCCGAACCGGCGCGCGTCGCGGGCCGCCTCGGCCTCGGTGTCCGCGGGTGCGCCGCGACCTTCGGCCCAGGCCCGGGCGGCCCGTCTCAGTTTTTTGCCTTGGCGCGCTCCACCGCATCCAAATACGCCGAGGCGAGCGCCGCGCGCGCGTGCGGCAGGCCGAGCACCGCGTCGCGCACGGCGTCGCTGTAAGCGAGCGCGTTGCCGCTCTCGTCGGCGAGGTCGTCGAGCTTGACGATCGCCTCGCGCAGAAAGTCGCGCGCACCGTTCGGGTCGCGGACGTTGAAGGCGTTGATCTCGTCGACGCGCAGCACGCGATAGGTCGCGCGCAGCGTCTCCTCGCGGTGGCCGTTGTCGGCCGGCACCATGACGCGGACGGTGTGGGTGAAGGTCAGGCGGTCGACGATCTTGAACATGGATTGAAGCCTCCTCGCGTCACTTGAGATTTGCGCATGTGACCGGCGCAACGCCGCACTTCGCGACGCTGACGGCCTCGTAGGTGAAGATTTCGACGCCCGGATTGAGGACCGCGAACTCGACGGTGCGCGCCTTGGCATCGGCGATGTCATCGAACGTCTCGTGCTTGCCCTGCGCGTCGCAGCTGCGTTCGCCGCCCTCGTCCAGCACGATGAAATGCTTGCCCGGCATGCTCGCCTCCTACGTCAAAACAATGCTGAACTGGTCGTCACCGGCGGTGAACAGCGGCCGCAGAGCCAGCGGCCATTCCAGGACGTTCTGCTGGTTCTCGTAGCCGGCGAGCCGCTGCACCTGGCACTTCGGCGCGTTCACGGTGACGATCGAGCCCGCCTGCGTGCCGTGCACGATCTCCACTTCGACCGCGCCGTCCTCGCCCTGTTCGGCGAGGTCGAACGGGTCGAAGGTCGTGAGCGGCACCGCCTCGACCGCCGCCGCGATCGTCTCCATGCGGTCGACGATCTTGATCTCCTCGCGCCCGATCAGGAGCCGCGGCTCCACCTGGTTGCCGAGGTCGAGCGAGAAATCGCGCAGCACGAGCGGCACCGCGTCGATCGTGAACGTCGGCGTGTTGGCGTGGGTCGCGATCAGCGGCTGCTGCCACGGCGTAAACGTGGGCGTCGCCTGCGCCGACTCGCTCGGCTTGGTCCAGAGCCCGATGAACGTCCAGCGGATGCGCGGGATGCCCTGCGCCGGGATCTCCAGGACGCCGGTGCCGCGCACGCCCGTCATCACCTGGCGCGTGTCGCCGATCCAGAAATAGATGGAGACGCTCTCGTGGCCGTCCGAGGCCGGCGCGTAGACCACCTCGACGCCGGGATCGATCACTTGTGCGAGCGCGCACGCGCGCGCGAGCGGCCCCCACGCGGGCGCGGTGCCGGCGGCACCTGAGCCGGCGAGCTCGGTGGAGCCGGTGAGCACCGCGCGCATCGCCGCCGTCATCGTCCCCTGATTGCCGAGGTACGGGAATTCCAGATTGCGGTTCACGTCCTCGCCTTCCATCGGCTGGAAGGCGACGTCGGTCATCAGCATCGCGTTCGCGGCGCCGGTGGGCACCGGGTCGGCGCCGTACAGGGCCTCGATCTTCGCGAGGATGACCTTCGAGCGCCATTTGATCGCTTCGGGCATCGTCAGGACTCCTTCGGCTTGTTGCGCACAGCGGCGATCTCCTGCCGCAGACGTTCATCGCCCCAGCGCTTGTCGACGGTGATGCCGAGACGCACCGCCTCGGCCTTGAGATCGTCGAGGCCGCGGTTGTCGAAGGGCAGCTTCCCGCCCGGCTTGCCGTCGCCGTCGTGATCGAACGCGCCCGATCGCGCCGGCTCTGCCGGTTGCCGCGCGGCTCCCGCGCTGCCAAAGGATCCAGCGCGGGCGTTTGACGATTCCTTGGCCGCGCCTTTCGGCCTCGCCTTGCGGTCCGCCGCCGGTGCGGTGAATTCCTCGCGTTTCAGCGTGCCGTCCTTCTGCTTCACGTAGCTGCCGCCTTGCATGTCGTTCTCCCTCAGGACGCGATGCGGAGCTGGTCCGCGATCGCGAAGTCGAGCTGGTAAATGACGGCGCCGGCGTTGAGGGAGACGAGCCGGCCGGCGCTGAGCCGGAACACGCCGATCTGTCCCGCCGGCGCCCACCCGCAAACCGCGTTCACCACTTGGCCGATCACCGTGTCGATCGTCGGCAGCGCGCCGGCGCCGGTGCGGTCGCCGGCGACGCGCACGATCAGCACCACGCTCACGACCTCGTCGAGTTGTTGGCGGAACAGGCCAGTGACGGCGTCGGCCGCGCCGCCGCGCAGCCCGTTCGGCAGCACAAACGAAGCGGGCGTGACCTGCGGCAGCGCGTTCGACTTCACGAGCGCGCTGAGCTCGGCCGCGCCCTCGACGCGCCCGCCAAGCGCGGGCGCCGCCTGCTTCACGCGCGCGATCACCGGATCAAGAAGCATTCGCGCCCGCGCCCTTCTCGCCCAAGAGCCACTCGTCCGCGATGATCACGATTTCCTTTTCGTCGTCGTCGTCGAGCCCGAGGAACGGCCGCGCCGGGATTTCGACCGAGTCCACGAACACGTCGCGCCCGCCAATCACGAAGTGCAGGCTCTGCGCGCTCTTCGCCGTGATGATGTCGCCGAACTGGTGCACGGCCGCGTAGAGGACGTTCGTGCCGACGTCGACGCCGCCGTCGCTCGCCTCGTGCGTGACCGAGCCCATGAGGGTGCCGGTGTCGATCAGCGTCTTGCCCGCGCCCTGGCCGAGCTGCACGCGGATCGACCGCGGCCAGGGATTGCCCTCGGGATCATGGCCGCGCTCGAAGCGCACCTTGGTCGATTGCACGAGCGACGCGCCGATATTGTCCCAGAGCCCGCGCGGCTGCGCCGCCTGGCCGGCCGCGCGGCGCCCGGCGGCGAGCGCCGCGTCCGCGCCGTCGACGCTCACGCGGATGCCGGCGGCCATCAGATGAAGCCCTTCATGTTCTCGGGCGTCATGTCGCGGTCGCGGTCGCTGGTCTGCACGCCCGAGCCGCCCGAGCTCGCGGGCTCGACGCCCTCGACCGCGAGCTGCACGATGCCCTGCGCGGTCTCGCGCAGCGTCTTCATGGCGTGCTCGTAGTCGGCCTTGATCTTGTCGTCGGGCACGAAGCGGTGCAGCTTGTAGATCGCGATCGCGAGCGCGAGGTCGACGACGAGCGCCGGCGTCGTGGCGAGCGGCAGCGCGTAGCGGCGCATGAGATAGCCGTCGATCGCGGCGTCCGTGTCGGCGAGCGCGCGGTCGACCACGTCCTCGTCGATCGCGCCGGCCGGCGGCGTCGCCCGGTCGGTGAGGCTCTGGATCACCTCCGCGCCGTAGCGCTCGCTGAGCTGGGCGAGGGTCGCGTAGCTCATTGACCGGATTCCCGCTCACGCGTGCTGCGCTCGATTTCCCGGCGCTCCAGCCACTTGACCGTTTCCTCGCGCTGCTCGCGGTCGCGCGCCTCTTGCGGCAACTCTCCGCAGCCGCCGAGCGCGACGAACGCGCCGATCGCGACAAACAGGACCGCCGCGACGACCAGCATCCTTGCGTAGGCGGCGAGCACTTTTCTCACGGCCGATCCCCGATTCCGCGCAGCTGGTCGAACGCCGCGTCGAAGAAGCCGAGCGCGTAGGAGAGCCCGGGTTCGGCCGACGAGGCGAGCGAGACGATCTTCTTCGCGATGTCGAGCAGCGCGACGCCGGACGCGAACGCCTGCCGCCCGCGGCCGTACGCCTCAAGGTCGATCTCCTGCTTGTCCGCCGGCATGTTCAATCGCCCTTCAACACGTCATCGACGGGACGAGGGCTCTCCAGCTCGCCCCCCCCGGAGAAACTTGCGAGGGCGGCACGCAACACCTCGATGCCCTCGTAGATCAGACGCGTGTGAAACTTCGCGCTGCCGAGCCCGCGGTCGCGCTCCGCCAAGGCGAGCGCCACGAGCTCGCGCACCGTTTTCGCCTTGCGCACGTGCACGCGGTGGAACGCGTAAGGTTCGGTCGCCGGCGCAGCGGCCGAAAGTTTCTTCGCGCGGAGATCCAGATCGCGCGCCGCCGCCTGCACGACGTTCGCCGGCTTCAGGCCGCCGACTTTCGTGCCGCGCAGACGCAGATACTCGCGCTCCTGGTTCGGTGTCATCGCCGCGCTCCGTTGTCCGTTGCGGAGTGCGCCGGCGGGCGACGGATGACGCCCGCCGGCGTGCCCGACAATCCGTGTGAGGGAGGCCGGGCATTGATGCGGCCTGACCGCGGGCCGCATTTCTTGAAGAAAGTCCGGGCGGCGGGATTGGGTCTCGCCGCCCGGTGAATGTCCGCCCGCCCGGCATCCCGACGGGCGAGCGAACCTCGGAAGCTCAGGCCGTCGCGACCTTCGGCACGCACTTGAGCGCCGGGTCGTTCCAGATCGCCGCGAATTGCTCGGCGGTGAGATCGCGCACGCGGATCTCGGTCGGGCTCGGCCCGAACGCGCGGCCGCCGCGCCGGCGCGGCTTGCGCGCGGTGACGGTCATCACCGCGTCGGCCGGCGCGGATTCGTACAGCTCCACCGGATCGATCGGCCCGCTTGGGCCGGCCGGCGGCTGGGGCTCCTTCGCTGCGCTCGCGGCGCCTTCGCCGCGGATCGCGTCGGCTGCACTCTTCGCCATCGTCTCGGCCGCCGCCTGCGTCTCCGGCATGAGTTCTTGCTCGGCCTGGACGTGGACTTCCGCCGGCGCGGGATTTTCGTTCTCGGGAGCGGCCTGCTCGGCGTCGTCGCCGCTTGCTTCCGCGCCGGCGCGCTCGCCTTGTTCGGCCGCGGCGCGCGTGGCGGCTTCCGCTTCCGCGCGCTCGCGTGCCTTGCGCTCGACCTTCGTTTCCTTCGCCATCGCTCACCTCGTGAGAAAACCGCGGGAATGATCCGAAGCGTCGACGAGCGTAGTCCGCGACGCTTCGGCAGAAATCACACGAGCCAGGGAATGACGACGAGCTTGGCGGTCCCCTTGTAGACGTTGGTGGCGCCCGCCGCGTCGCGCTCGGCGTTCAGGATTTCCAGCCCTTCGCCTTCCAGCGAGGGCGGCACCGCGAGCGTGTCGGGCACGTTGCCGAACGGGCGGCCGTGGTCGCCCTTCATCTCCATGAGTGCCTCGCGCGCGGCGCGGTAGTTCGTCTTGCTCAGCGCCTGCTTCGATCCCCATGTCCATTGCCAGAAGCCGTAGCCGGCGGCGAAGCGGCCGTCGGCGCCGTAGACGAACTGCTTGTTCATGAACACGCGGTCGTCGCGCGGGTCGTCCTTGGCGATGAACTGCGCTTCCTTGCGCACCTGCAGGATGATCGGCTTGATCGGCTTCTTGGAGTCGAACAGGAACCAGGGCGCTCCGGCGCCGCCGTCCGTGTTGGCGACCGATTGCTCGACGCCGTCCGCGTCGAGCACCGGATGGTCGGTGTCGAAGAACTTCTGCCCGTCGTAGCAGTCGTTGTCGAAGCCCGCCTTGAGCGCGGCGAACACGAGCTCGTCCTTGATCGCCGCGACCGCGTTGCCCATCGCCGTGAAGCGCGGCGCGTAGATGCCGAGATTGTCGTCCTCGATGTCGTCGCGGTCGACGCCGATCGTCTCCTCGTAGGGCTCGTTCGCGAGCTCGTAGTCGTACTGCGCGAGATTGTGGATGTGGCGCGGGCCGATCCACTTGCGCATCCCCGGCACGTCGCCGAGCCAGCCGTACCTGTTCTTGCGCGTCGTCGACGTGAAGGTCGTTGCGACCTGGAGCCACTGGCTCATTGCCTGGCTGAGCCCGGCCTGAAACGCGGTCGAGAAGGAGACGCGGAGTGCGTCGAGATTTACGCCGTTGATCAGCATGAAAATGGTTCCTCGTGACAGAAAGCGGTGAAGCGGGGGGGGGG
>JBBDYN010000012.1:0-25629 GCA_040901465.1 Xanthobacteraceae bacterium | reverse complement strand
CCCCCCCCCCCCCCGCCGGGGATCAGGCGAAGGTGATCGCGCCCGAGGGCACGAGCCTGCCGTCGGGCATGACTAGGATCAGGAACCAGGTGTCGGCGCCCGCCTCGGTGATGTCGACGTCGATGTCGCCGTCGGCTTCCGAGACGAGCTGGAACGCCTTGTCGGCGACGAGCGGGATCGCGAGCCCGTCGGTGCCGATCGCGATGCCGCCGTCGGGCGCGGTGGCGGCGATGGAGTCGCCGTTGGCGTCGTCGGAGAGATAGGCGAACACCGAGCCGCGCACCGCGAGGTCGCCGGCGAGCGAGTCCTTGAGCTGGATCGCGACGTTGATCACGTTGCCGGCCTCGGCGGCGATCACGAAGGCGGGCGTGCCCATCTTCTCGTAGACGCCGAGGTTCGCGCGGCTGGTCGGCTTGGCGGCGACGTCGGCGAGATTCTGCGCGGCGAGCAGCGCGCCGCCCGGCGCGTTGGTGACGCCTTCGCCGACCGAGACCCAGACGCCCTGGGCGTCCACGTCCATGATGCGGCCGGCGATCGAGCGGCCGGTGGCGACCGCGGCCACCGTCTGGTCGTCGACGATGTAGGCGAACGCGCCGATGTGCGCCTTGGTGATCTCGTCGCCGCCGGCGGAATTGGCGAAGCGGAACACGCTCGCCTTGACCTTGCCCCTGATGTCGCCGTTCGCGCCGGCGGAATTGTCCGCGCGCGCCTCGAAGCGGCCGACCGCCTTGAGCCCGGTCGCCGTCACGCCCGGCTTGAGCCAGCCCGACGCGTCGAGCACGGCGATGCCGCCCTCGTAGCCGATGGTCGCGGCGAGCATCGGGAATTCGTAGATGTTGCCGCCGGCTTCCGGCGTGTTGCGGCCTTTCGCAAGTGCGCTCATCGTTGCGTTCCTCTGTTCGGTTCACCGGCCGCGCGCGGCGGCGGCGGTGTCTTCGTCCTTGCGCCTCAGCCCGCGGCTGCGGCTTCCGCGGCGAGCGTCTTCTTCATCGCCTCGGGGTCGACGCCGGTGAGCCGCGCGACGGTGAGCTGCTCGGCGCTGAGCGCGACCTTGCCGTCCGCGGGCGGCGGCGTGAGCGGCACGCCGCCCGGGCCGAGGATCGCGAACGAATTGATCTCCTTCTCGACGGCGGCCGCGCTCTCGGCGCCGGCCGCGTGCCGCGCGATGTAGTGGTCGCGCATCGGCTTCACGCCGACGCGGCCCAGCTTGATCGCGCCGTCGACGAAGGCGGTCGCCCGGTCGGTCGCGACCTGCGTCGAAAGCGCGTTGAACTTTTTCGTGACGTCGTTGAGCTCGCCCTGCACCGCGGCGAGCGCCGTTTTGTCGCCGCCGGCTGCGGCGAGCGTGGTGACGGCGGTGACGACCTGCTCGCCGGTCGCGTCTTCCTTGAGGCCCGCGGCTTTCGCGATCGGCGCGATTGCCTTCGTCACTTCGGCGGCGATCGCGGTCGCGTCGGCGGGCGGATTTTCCTTGAGCTTCTTCACTGCGGCGAGCGCCGTCTTCTCGTCGGAGTCTTCCTTGATGCCGAGGGCGGCGCAGAGGGCCTTGAGGAATTCCATGTCGTTCTCCTGTGTGCCCGCGAGCGCGGGCAATTGCGTGAAGGCGGGGCGATTCACGAGCGCGCCGCCGAGTACGCGCAGCACCTTGCCGGCGCGGTCGGCGACGAAGGTCGGCGAGAAGTAGCGATACTCGCCCGCCTCGACCGAGCGCTTGCCGCTTTCGCTCCAGCGCAAGCGCGCGAAGATCGTGTCGCCGCGCACCTGCATGTCCTCGATCCAGGCGGCCGCGGGCGCGGGTTCGCCTTTCGGCGCCCGGTGGTCCTGCGCGTGCTCCCAGTCGATCGCGAGGCTGACGCCGCGGCCGAGCGAGGCGGCGACCACGGCGGTGGCGTCCGCGAGCTTCCAGCGGCGGCCGTCGCTCGCGGCGAGATCGCCGCCGGCGGGGAAAATCTGAATCCATTCCGGCGCTGCGCCGGCCGCGGCGAGCGCGAGCTCGACGACGAAAACGTGACGCGCGGTGATCATGGTTGCGTCGGGACGCGGCATACGGCGATACATAGTCGCCGGGCGGGCTCGCCCGTAAGTCTGAACACCTTCAGACCCTCGCGGGGCCGGCCCCCGCGCGAAGCGCGGCGCGCGCGTTCAGGCCAGCCCGATTGCGGGCGCGGCCGGAAGCGGCGGAATCCACCGCCGACGGGCGGCCGATTGCGGCCTCGTTGAAGCGGTTTTGAAAGCCACCGGCGCGGCGACGCCAGCCGAGGCAAGGCCCGGCGGGGGCCGGCCCGATCCCGCGGCCGGGGCGCGATGGCGAGTTCCGCCCCTCGGGCCTAAACGAGAAGCCATCGCGCCCATATTGATGAAGCCCGCGCCGGCTCCTTCGGCGGCGCGGGCGTGGCGATCTTCGGATTTTCGGGATTCTAATCGTTAACGCGCGCGCAGGCTTTGCCAGGCAATGCCGGCATTGCCGGAGAAGCCCGGGTCCGGCTGCACCTGGAGATATGGATCGCCGTCGGCAGTCACGCTCCAGCCGAAGCGCACGAGATCCCGCTCGTTGACCGACTGCACCTCGCACCGGCAGTTGAATCCGTTCGGCGGCCAGTGCGTGCGCCAGAACGAATGATCGGCCGGCAGCACGACGCCGTGCCACAGGCGATGCGTCGCGCGCACCTGCGCGTCGCCCGCGGTGACGTAGCGGCAGAAGGGCCGCGTGCCCTTGAGCCGCTGCACCTGCTCCCAGCGCCCCGCCGCGCGCGCGGTCGCCGTCTGCATGCGGAACACGAGTTGCGAGTGCCAGCCGGCGTCGCCGTGATACGACCAGCCGTGCTCGGCGGCGATGCGATCGTACTCCGCGCGGAACGCGGCCGCGGTCGATCCTTCCTCCAGCGCGCGCAGGATCGCTTCGGCGAAGTCGCGCTGCATGGCCGCCGTCATGTCGTCGGCCGCCGCGGCCGCGGCGGCTTCCGCGCCGCGCAACAGCGCAATCCACTCAGCGTCGGTGAGGCCGAGGCGCGCGCGCTGAAACTCGATCGCCTCGGCGAAGCGGACGGCGATGCCGGCGACGTCAGGCATGTCGCGCCGCCGAGCGAAGCGAGGGACCGGCGCGGCGACTCATGACTGTTGCTTCGCCCAGGCCGCGATTTCGGCGCGACCCATGAGCTCGGCGAGCACGAGCACCTGGCGCATCACGAGCGCGAGCTTTTCCTTCGGCACGTCGAGACGCGCGAGCGCGGCCTGCGCTTGTTCGAGCGTGGCGGCGCCGGCGATCGCCGCGCGGATCGCGTCGAGCATTTCGTCCTGTGCCGCGGCCGCGAGCGCGTCGGCGTCCGCCGCCGGCACCTCGAACGGATCGCGGCGCGCTTCGTTCGCGAGAGCCGCGAGCAACGCTTCCTTCCTGGCCGGCGTCAGCGGCGAGCCGGGCAGCCCAAACGGATTCGGCGCGGGCTGCGCGGCCTTCAAGAGCTTCGCGCCCGGCTTCGGATCGGGGATGCCGAGCACGTCGCGCACCCAGGCTTCCTCGACTTCGAGCCCCGCCGGCAGCAGCGTGTTGATGCCATCGATCGTCTGCTTCACGTCGCGGTCGTCTTCCAGCCCGATGCGGATGCGCGGGTAGATTTCCTGCGCGCCGTATTCGAGGTCGATCCACGGCCGCACCAGGTCGCGGTTGAGGACGGCGGCGATCGCGCGCGCATCGGCGCGCTCGATGTCCTTCTGCACCTGGCGGTGCTCCTGGCCGACCGCGTGGCCGCCGGCGATCGCGTCCGTGGTCGCGGTCTGCCCGAGCACGAGCTTGGAGACCTGCTGGTCGAGCCAGTCCGCGCGCTTGATGTAGAGGTCGGTGCCGGCGGTGACGTTCTTGCTCTCGACGAATTCGATCAGCATCGACTCCGGCACGATCGCGGCGCAGTCGCCGGCGATGTTGGCGACGGCGCGGAACAGCGTGTCCTTGTCCGCTTCGCTCGCGCCGGCCGGATACTTGCCGACGCGGATCGGCTGGCCGAAGGTCTGCGTGAAGATCGCCCAGTCGCGCTGCGTGTACGCCTTGAACATCCACATCCAGGCGGCGACGCGCGCGACGCCCGACCGCACCGGCAGGCCGGACTTCGCCCGGATGCGCGCGAAGACGAACTTGAACGGCGGCAGCTCCCGGTCGCCGGCATCGGTGATCAGCATCGGCGTCGTGAGGTCGTCGCGGCGCGGGCGGAAGTGGCGCGCGTCGCGCGCGTGCAGCCGCGGCATATACTGCTTCGCGCTCGTGTCCCAGACGATCTCGGTGACCGAGTAGCCCTTGCCGATCGCGTCGAGGATGTCGAACAATTCATCCTGCAGCTCGTCGCGCTTGAGCCAGTCGCGGATCATGTCCGCGTGCTTCACCGCCTCTGGCGTGTCGTCGGCCGCGTCGACGAAGACCGGCAGCTGCGCGACCGAACGCTTGCGCGTGCCGAGCACGCCGGCGTAGTGCGCGTCGCGCTCCTCGATCGTCTCGGCCAATTCGAGAAAGCGCAGCGGGTCGCCCTGGTCGGCCTCGCGCAGGATCGACGCGAGCCGGCCCGGGTTGAGGCCGTCGCCGGGATAGCCGGTGATCGGCGAGCGCACGCCGGTGATCGTCGGCCCGGCAATCTCCTGCGAAAGCACGCTGCGCTCGATCGGCCGGCCGAACTGGTCGACGAGCTGCATCTTTTTCTCGGCCATCACTTTCTCCCGTCATGGCCGGGCTTGTCCCGGCCATCCACGTCTTGCGCGCGGGTCTTCTTCTGCTGTTCGTCCCACAGGCGCAGCACCTCCGCTTCCGACAACCCCGCCCCGGGGTGCATTGCTTCGGACAGCCACGCGATCGCGCGCGCGCCGTTGAAGGTACCGTCGCCGTTCGCGCTCGCTTGCCCGAGCGTCTTCGCCTTCCTTGCGTCGCCGCCGAATTTTTTCTTTGCCGCCATCACACGCTCCCGCGCACGCCGGCGCCGAGCGGCTGCTTCCACCACGGGCGGTCGTCGTCGCGATCGTCTTCATCGGGCCCGCCTTCGCGCGCCGCACTCTCGGTAGACGCCGAGCGGTAGCCGGCCTCCCAGAATTCTGATTCCGCCGCCGCGACCGCGAGCATGCCGGCGATCGCCGAGTCGCCGTGGCGCTGCTCGCCGTCGGCGCCTTGCGTCTCCGCGTCGTCGGGCACCTTGGCGACGCCGCGCACCATCTTGATCTGCCGGTAGTCGACCTTCACGTCGGCGTCGCGCGCGAGCACGATCGTGCGCTCCTCGAAGCGCGTCTTCAGCCGCGGCGCGTTCGCGAGATACCAGGGCTGCGAAAGCATCACCGCCTCGACGCGCGCCGCGCCGTATTTCTGCTGCGCGTACTCGGCGAGGAACTGGCCGTTGCCGCGCGCGTCGTGTTTGCCGGCGGCGAAGCGCGGCAGCTTGTCGACCACGTGAAACAGAACCTGCTCCTGCTGGCGGAACGGAACGTTGCGCAGCTCCAGCATGAAGGGCGCGCGGGCGACCAGGTCGCGGCCGATCGCGAGCGGCTGCAGCACCGACAAGTGTCCCGTGCGGCCGAAGTCGAAGCCGTACACGTGCTGCAATCGCCGGTCGAGCGTCTTCAGGATCGGATCGACGTGCTCTTCCAGCCAGTCGCCGACGAACGCCTCGCGCTCGGTGTTGCTCTTGAGCTCGAAGCCCGGCGGGCACGCGAGGCGCAGCACCGGCACGTCGGCGCTCATGCAGGCTTCGATCACGGCGCTCGTGAGATAGACGCCCGATCCCTGCGCCGGCACACAGTCGAGCTCCTCGGCCGCGTCCGATCCGTAGAACGCGCGGATCTCCGAGCGCCACGTGGCTTCGGCTTCCGGCGACCATTCCTTGCCGGTGACGAGACAGATGCGCTGATAGAGACCCTGTTCGAGTGCGTCGTCGAACGTGGTGCGCACGACGATGCCGGGGCGCTTGCCCGCGCGCACCTCCTGCACCAGCTCGTTGAACGGATTGTCGGCGCCGTTGTGGGTCGAGATCACGAGCACCTTGCCGCCCCAGATCAGCAGCGCGATCGCGGCCTTCAGGAGCTCGCCGGCGTCGTCGTGGAACGCGAACTCGTCGAGGATCACGTAGCCCTGGCGGCCGCGCAGGGACCGCGGGCGGGCTGTGAGCGCCACGATCTCGAAGCCCGACGCGAAGCTGATGCGGAACGCCTTGATCGCGCGGTCGGCGGCTTTCGTGTCCTGCTCGGTGAAAAGGAATTCCTGCACGTCACTGCACGCGGGCATGAAGGCCTTCGCCCACATGGCGGCGACGTCCACGAACTCGCGCGCCATGTCGAGATTGTAGCCGATATAGAGGACGTCCATGCCGCCCGCGCTTTTCTGCGCGCCGGCGGTGAGCACGGCGTCGGCCGCGATCCCCCAGGTCGCGCCGATGCGCCGGCTCTTCTCGTCGACCACGAGCTGGTAGGCGGCGGTCGCCGCGAGCCGTTCCTTCTGGTACGGCAGCAGCACGTCGGGCAGCGAGCCGCCGCGGAATTGCTCCGGCATTTCCTGCATCGCCGCGCGGCGGTGTGCGGCCCAGCCCTCGGCCGTGACGGGCAGATCGGCGCTCGCCGGCGCGTCGCTCATTTCTTCACCTTCACCATGCCGAGCACGTCGGTCTTGATGCGGTCGACGGTTTCCGCGCTCAAGCCGTTCTCGCGCGCGACCCGGTCCACCGCCTCGCTCGCCTTGCCCTGCAGCTCCGCTTCGATCTTGCGGCGCGTGTCGCCGCTGATCTTCTTCGCCTGCTCGGCCTGCATCAGCGCGCGCGAGACGAACATCAGCATCTGCGCCGTGTCGCCGTCGGGCTTCAGCTCGCCCGCGTTCGAGAGCATTTCCGCGATCAGCATCTTGATCGACTCCGACACGAGCAGCGTGACCGAGCTGTCGCCGGCCTGGTCGAGCTTCGGCGCGAGCACGGCCGCGATCTCGCGCGTCTCCTCGAGGCGGCGGCCGAGCACGGCGAGCCTGAGCGCCGTGCGGTTGAAGGCGGACTTGGAGATCACCGGCGGATCGGTGACGCCGTTCGCGAACGCCGCGACCTTGAGCCGCGCGTTGAAGCCGTCGAGGATGTCGAGCTGCGCCTTCTTGCGCTTCTTCAGCTCGGTGAAGGCCCAGACCTTGGCTTCGTCCGCCCACTCCGGCAGCGTGTCGATCGACGAAAGCCGCCCGCGTTTTGCGTGCCGCGCCGCGCCGCGAAGCGGAGAACCCGCGCGCATCGCGCTCACCGCAGCGACCAGATGAGCCAGAGCATCAGAAGCGTGAAGACGAGGAAGAACCCGGCGAGCCGTTCCATCGCATCAACCCTCGCCCGGGCTCGGCCGCTTCACCCCTTCGATGATCAGCCGCCGCTCGACGTGGTCGCGCCCCTTCCCCGTCAGGCTTGCGACCTGCACGCTGCCGGCGTCGGACACTTCGACCGCGCCCATATCGGCGAGATAGCGGAATTCGTCGTGCACCCACGCGCGCGTGCGCGTGATGCCGAACGTCTCTAGCGTCCGGCGCACGAGCTCGGAATTGAACCGGCCGTCCACCTGGTTGGCGAGCGTGCGCAGGATGATCAGCCGCGCTTCCTCGCGCATCATCTTGTCCATGCTCATGACGAGCGGGCCTTCTCCAGCAGGAATTCCTGCAGCCGGTCGGCGATCGAGCTGATCGGCTTCACCCGCTCGGCGATCACGTTGATCTGGCCTTGAAGCTCGGTGACCGCCGTCTCCAGGCGGTGCGTCGAGTCCTTGTCCGGCAGGTGCGCGAGCGTTCCCTCGATCTTGGTGCAGCGGTCCTCAAGCACATCGATGCGGTCGGCGAGCCAGCGCATTTTGTCGCGCAACGCCTTTTTGCTGGCCGTGATGATCGAGACGGCGAGCGCGACCGTCGCGATCAGCGCACTGAGATAGGGCTGCAGTTCCTGAAGCATTTCACTTCCTCTTCGACGCCGCCGCTTGCTCTTCCGCCCGGAACACGGCGCAGTAATCCCTGGCAACGTGCGATCCGGCGGAAAGATCGGCGACCCAGCAAATCAGCCGCCTGCCGCACTGGCCGAGCACTTCGTCCCTGCTCACAAGATGGATGACGAGCGTCGCCACCTCGCGCTCGGACTTTTTCCCGGGCGCGGGCGGCGGCACGCCCTCACTTTCGAGGCAGACCTGGAGATCCGCGGGCACCGGCGGGAGCGTGCGCTCTTCCAGCGGTGCGACCTCGGGCGAGAGCCGGCCATCGTTCGCGCAGCCACTCAACAGTGCCAGCGCTGAAACAGCTGCCGTTAGCGACCTTGAATGCGACTTCACGGATGGCTCCTTCAAGTGTTGCGCGCGTCGCCGCGTCGGCGGCCGCGCGCTCGGCGTCGTTCTGCGCGGCCGTGTCGCGCTCCTCGATGCGGCCCTTGAGCGTGCCGACCTGCGCGTTGAGCGTGTCGACGATCGCCTGTTTCTGCCGGGCTTCCTCTTTCCAGTACGCGGCATCGCACTGCGCGTCGCGAAAGCTCCAGGCGGCCCAGCCGCCGAGCGCGCTGCCGGCGACGAACGCGCCGGCGATGCCGAGCGCGAACGTGCGCATGCTGAAGAGACGCGGCACGATGGCCCCGATCATTCTGCTGCCTTCCGCTTGCGCCGGCGCTTCGGCGCGGGCTTGGTTTTTCTGCCGCGCTGGCCGCTCCCCCGGATCAGGTCCGGGGTCGCCAGCGCGGCCGGTTCAACCTCGATTGAAGGCCCTTCCGGCAGCGGCACTTCCGGCAGCGGGCGCAGCTGCCGCTTGACGTAGCGCACGAGCATCACGCCGACGCTCGCGATGGTGACGAGCAGCAGCAGTTTCTGCCCAAGCTCGGTGTAGGACACGTCGTAGAGCGCGTCGCGCAGCGTATCGAGCACGCCGCCGTCCTCGCCGTCGCCGCCGCCGCCGAAGAGGCGCCCGGCGAAATCCCAGACCGTGCTGCCGAGGCCGGACGCGATCGACACCGCGCCGGCGCGCACGACATTGGAGTTGGCCGCGCTCGACGGCCAGCGCACGTCGACGAGCGCCGCGCGCGAATAGCCGATGATGCTCACGCTGTTCTGCTGGTTGCCGCCGATGACTAGGATGTTCGATCCTTGATCGCCGAGCGCGACCGCGACGTGGCCCTGCCAGCCGGAGCCGCGGCGGAACACGACGACCGCGCCGCGCGGGACCACGCCCGACACCGGCTTGCCCCACTGCCGCCACGAGCGCGCCGCGAGCGAATAGGTCGGCCGCTGGCCCGCGCGCACCATCCACGAGCACACCGCCGCGGAGCACCACGCGGTCTCGTCGTCCTTCACGTGCGGCGCGCGCGCGTCCGCGAACATTTCCACGACGCGCGGGTGCGCCGCCTTGCCCGGGACTTCCTTGATGCCGAGATCTCCGAACGCGGCCTTGAGCCACGCCGGATCGTCGGCCTGCGCCTCGCGCGGATTCATCGTGACCTCAGGTGCCGCCACCGCGCGCGGCGGCCCACGCCTTTTGATGCAGCTCCGGCCCGATCAGGAATCGCATGCACGCGACTCCCTGAAACACGGCGACGACCTTGGCCGCCTTCAGCACCGGGTGCACGAAGATGACGAGCTGGTCGGCCGGGCCG
Source organism: Xanthobacteraceae bacterium (assembly GCA_040901465.1). Lineage (GTDB taxonomy): Bacteria > Pseudomonadota > Alphaproteobacteria > Rhizobiales > Xanthobacteraceae > JAUSIF01. The sequence continues at coordinate 16,033 of JBBDYN010000012.1, read as the reverse complement.
ACGGGCGGCGGCTCCTCGTTCACGACGGCGGCGTAGCGCGCGATCTCGCCCGCGTCCGTGAGCGTCACCACCGCGCCGCCGAGCGCCGCCGCTTCCGCCTCCAGCATGATGACGTCGAGCTCGGCTGGGGCGCACGCCACCAGCCCCGCGCGTGCCGGAAATGCGAACGCCGCCGCGGCGAGCACCGCCGCGACGGCGCAGAACATGATCCACCGCCGCACGTCAGCGGCTCCAGTCGATCGGCGACTTTCCGGTCTGGTACCAGCGCACGGCGAGGAACGCGGCGGCGCAGACGACGAGCAGAGACAATGCTTCCATGAGAACGTTCTCCGGGGTGAGCGAGTTGCTGTCCCGAATATGCTTCCCGGATTGTCCCGCTATAAGTCTGAACGGCTTCAGCCCGCCCTAGAACAAGCTGCCCTGCCGTCGGTCGCCACCGCCGCCGCGGTGCTTGGCGCGGTGCTTATGAATGCTGCGCTGGGTGATGCCCACCGTGCGCGCGATCTCGCGCGAGGAGCGCGAGCCGTCGTCGAGCTCGTGCACGCGCTGCGCGATCACGCGCAGGAGCTGCTTGTGGGTGGCCGCGGGGCCGAGCGGAAAGCACACCTGGCGGCCGCGCCCGTCGGAGGCGAAGTGCGCACACACCTTGTCGGCGGCGGCGCGGCCGACGCACTCGACCAGCCAGTGATCGGGTTCCGCGCGCGCGGGAATATACACCTTCACGCCGCCGACCTTGGCGGCGAGCTGCACGGCCGCCGCGTCGCGCGCGACGCCGGCGATCTCGGCGAGCAGCGGCGGGAGCCGGCTCTTCATGACTTGCGCCTGCGGCGGCGCCGCACCGGACGCAGCGGCCGCTCGACGGTCGCGGTCGCGGTTTCGCTCGTGACCGCGTTGCGCGGGAGCGCCGTCACCACGACGCGGTCCTCGATCACGAGCTTCGCGCCGCCCCAGATCACGACGCCGGCGCCGTGCTTCACGCCCACCGCGGCCGCTTCCGCCATCTGCCGGCGCAGCGACTCGACGTCGATGCCGAGCGCGCGCTCGATGAAGCGGAGCAGCGCGTGCTGCGTGACGATCGGCAGATTGAGGGGCAGCTTCACGGGCGCCCCCCCCGGTGGCCGTCAGCCGGGCGGCGGCGCGGCGAGTAAAATGCGCAGGTCGCGATCCATGTCGAGCGCGAGGCGCGAGAACCTGCGCGCCGTCTCGGCCACGGCGATCGCGCGGCGCGGATCGGCGAGCACGAGCTCGACGCCGCCGCCCGGGCAGTCGAGCGCGAGGCGCTGCACTTTCTCGATCGACAACGACGCGCGCAGGAGCGCCACGCGGAAGTCCACCGCGAGCTCGTGCACGGTCTCGCCGCCGCAATCACTTCGCCGCCTCATGATTTTTCGAATACGTCTTCGTCGAGTCGCCGGCAAGAGTCGGCGCGAACTTTTGCCCGACCGAGGCGAGGATTTTTTCCCGGCCGTCGTCGGAGATCCGATAGCCGCGGCCCCAGTCGGTCTCGAATCCGATCTCGTGGCGTCTCAGCTTGTGGCGCAGGCTCGCGATGATGACGTTCGCAAGCGCCGGGTCGATGCGGCGCAGCTCGCCGCGCGGTGCGTAGCCGAGGCGCAGCAGCCACACGACGAAGCGCGCCTCCTTGAACGTCAGCTTGAAGACGAGCTGCAGCGCGCCAGCGATGCCGTAGATGTCGAGAATGGTCTCGGCCGTCTTCATTGCCGCGCGCTCCAACGCTGGAACGCGATCACCGCCCAGAGCGCGCCGGATGCGCCGGCGGTCGTGAACGACCACCACAGTCCGAGCGACGCCATCGTTGCGGCGATGACGAACAGGCCGATCGCCGTCGGCGCCGACGTGGCGAGCGGCGGCTTATCCGCGGCCGGCATGGCCGTTGGAACGAGCGCCGCGCAGAAGCCGAGCTGCACCGTCGCGATCACCGCGTCCTGCCAAATCATGACCGCGACCTCGCGCGCGCCTCAAACACCTTGTGCGCGGCGCCGCCCGTGATCGTCCGCTCGCGCGGTCGTTCGGCCGGCTTGCGGCGATCCAGCGCGGAGAAGCCCGGCGGCGGGTCGCCGAACGTGAGGCCGGTGATGTCCTGGGCGCCGCGCGCGCGTTCGCGCCGCTCACGCTCGATCAGCGCCGAAGGCGGCGCGGCGTCGGCGGCGGGCCGGGCGGGACGGCCAGCGAGATCGTTCGCCTCCCGCTCGTCGTCGTAGCGCATGGTCTGCAGCTTCGCCCGGATCGACATTTCGGAGCGACCGAGCTCGTCGGCGAGCCTGCGCGCGCACTCGATGTCCGTGCCGCATTCTTCGCGCGTGGCGCGCAGGTGCGCGAACTCCTCCGGCGACCAGTCGGCCGCGGGCGCCTTCGCGCGCGAACGCCACCCGCGCTTCGCGGCTTCGGTCCTCTGCCGCGCCGCATCCTGCATCCCGCGGATTTCCGCGCGCACGGCGGCTTCCGGCATGCAGAGCTTGACGGCGATGTCCTGCACGCCGAGCCCGCGCACGAGGCAGGCGGCGATCGCGCGGTTCTTTCGGCTGAGGCCGCTGCTCGGCGGCATTGCGCTCACGTGCGGCCTCCGAAGCTCGCCGGCTCAAGGTCGACGCCGGTGACGCGCGTGAAGCCGTAGTCGTGACAGACGATGCGGCCGTCGAGATAACCCCAGTTGTCGCGCTTCAGGTCGGCGAGCAGCGCCGGCACGCGCTTCGGCATCTTCACGTGTGGCGGCACCGGCCAGGTGCGGCGCTGCACGAGCACGCGGCCGCACGGGCTGATCGCGGTGCACGGCGCGAGCCAGCGCTTGAGCGCGGGCGAGTCCTCGACGCGCTCCCAGGTCTCCCACTCGACGACGTTCTGGAACGCGTACGCGCCGCGTTCGAACTTGATCACGAGCCGCTCGTCGAGCTTGTAGGCGAACACTTCGCGGCTGATACCGAAAGAGAGGCGCGCGCCAGCGACGAGTCCGAACAGGTCGCGCGCGACCGTCGTCGGGAAATGCTTTTCGCGGAAGGCGCGGAAGCCCATCGCTCACTCCGGGTAGCGCGCAATGCCGGCGGCGGCCTTGGCGCTCTGCCTCTCGCGGGTTTTTTCCTTCGGCACCGAAACCGCGCGCGCGAACTCCGCGCGCTCGCATTGCTCGGCCGAAATGGCGCGTCGCTCGCAGTAAGCGAGCAGCGTGACGCCGACGCCTCCGGCTTCCTGCCAGGGCTGCCCGGGCTTTCTCGCGAACACGTGGTCGATCAGCTCGTGCAGGAGGTCCGGGTCGACGCCCTCGCATTGCGCGAGTTCGAGCGCCTCCTCGACGACGCGCGACGCGCGCTCGTGGAGATCCGCGGCCGGGCCCGCGCCGAACGTCGCCTCGCACCAGGCGAGCACGATCCGTTGCCGCTCGTCGCGCAGCTGCTGCATGTTGTCCGGCGTGAGCACCATTTCGACGATCTCCGCGCCGAGTCCGCGCGGCACTTCGACGAGGCGGCTTTCGTTGTCGTTCATGTCGGGCTCCTCAGAAAGGAAAGGCGGCTGCGCCTGGCGCCGCGGGTGTCGGTGCGCGCGGCGGCCGGCTTCGCCGCGTTTGCGATCGCGCGCAGCGTGCGGGCGCGGCGCACGGCGAGCGGCTCGTGCGCGACGCGGTCGTGGTACGGGCAATAGGGCGGCGACTCGGTCTCGCAGCCGCAATAGGCGAAGCCGTCGGCGCCCGGATCGCCGAGCGGGAAGCGGCACGTCGTCATGGTGAGATCGAGGATCGAGAGCCGCTTCGCCTCCGGCGGCGGCAGCGCCTCCTCGATCGGGGCCGGCTCCGTCGTGACGCCGGCGCGCGGAAAGCGATTCAGCGAGGCCGGCGGCCGCGGCTTTTTCGGCTTCGGCACGCGGAAGGCGGACACGCGGCGCCGGCCGGCCAGGCCGAGCCGGTGCACCTTGCCGATGACGGCGTTCCGGGTCAGCCCCCCCCCGAGCTCGACGGCGATCTCGGTCGCGGACTCGCCGTCGGCCCAGAGCGCCTTCAATATCTCGACGCGCTCGTCGGTCCAGCCGTTCCCGTGGCGGCAGCCGCGGTTGCCAGGCATCGACGGCGGAACGGGTGTCACTAAGTTCATCGGGCGGCCTCCTTCGCGACAGCGCCGTCGCTGCCTTCGGCGGCCAGTTCTTTGGCCGCATCAAATTCGAACGGCAGACGCGGCGTCACCGCCCCGGCCGCCTCACGGGCTTGCGCGTTGGCCCCGTCGATCGCGGCGAAGTCCGCTGGGAAGATCAGCGGCTGTCGTTCGGCGAGCTCATCGACCTTCGCGTGGACGGCATCGCGCGCGCGGCCGAGCACGTACTCGGCCGCGTGGACCTCCCTCACAAGATCGAGCGTCGCCTTGAACGCCTCGTTCTGCACCTTGACGAGCTGCTCGATCGTTCCGACGGCGCGGACTTCGAGGATGCTGTAGACCTCGCGCCATACGCGGCCGCCGCAGGATTGATCGCGTTCGATCAGCACGTCGCGCCTGTCGGACCACAGAACCTTCCCGAGGAACCAGCCGCTCGGATATGACGCGCGCGTGCCGCCCATCAGCACGAAGTCGCCGGTCTTCAACTCCGGAAGGCGCCGCTTCGGCGTTGCGGTCGATGTTGCGGTCTTGCGAGGCCGTGCCATCACGCGCCCCCTGCCGCCGCACGCAGCTTCTTGCCGAACGCGCTCGACACCTCGTCCAGCTCGCGCGGCGTCAAGCGTTCGATGAAGGGCACGGGGTGGCCGAGTACCTTCTCGGCATAGGCGGCGATGAACGGCCGCGGGTACGGCTCGAACGACACGGCGCGGAATTTGAAGAGCCGCTGCCACTGCGCGTCGATCACGGCGACGCGGCTCTCGACCGCGTCCTGCTGCGCCGGCCACTTCACGCCGGCCTCGCGCGCGAGCCACGCCTTGACGCCTTCAATCGCCTTTGAACCTTCGCCCGGCTCCTTCAGGAAGCGCGTGTGCGAGACGCCGGTCTGCCGCTCGACGAAGGCGAGCAGCGCGCGGTCGCCGCGCGCCTTGACGACGCCGAGATTCCAGCCGGCGATCCAGAGCGCGCGCAGCTTCTTCGCGACCGGCGAATCCATGCCGGCGACGGCGCCGGCCGCCGCGCTGCCGAGGCCGGAGGCCGAGGAGCCAGCGCGGCCTCCAACAGATCCCTGCAGCTTCTCGATCACGTCGCCGGCCTGCTCTCGCGTGATCTCCTTCGACGAGCGCCGGCCCGTCATGCCGTGCAGCATCTGCCGGTAGGTCGCGTCGTCGAGCCCGAGCCGGCTCTTCAGGGTGTGGATGATGGCGATCTGCCGCGTGGTCGCGCTCATAGCTCCCAACTCAGCTTCGCGGTCATCGTGACCTTGATGATGCGCCAGCCGTCCGCCTTGGCTTTCTTCCAGGCGGCCCGGCGCTCCTCGACGTCGGGCAGCATGCCGCGGGGCACAACGCGGTAGGGCGGCGAGTCGGCGATCGCGCTGCGCGCTGAAAAAGCCATCTCGCGCACGGTCCAGGTCGCGACGTAGCCGGTCGCGGTCCTGGATGTGCCCGGCAGCCGCACGGCGGCGAAGGCGGTCTGCGTGATCATGCGCCGTCCTCCGCGATGTCGGCTTCCAGCGGCTCGACGAAGAAGTCCTCCTTGCCGGTGACGATCGTGACGCCGTCGATCTGGGCGGCGAGTTCGGGGCGCGCGAGCATCGCCTCCTTGTTGAGCTCGTACTTCGTGCGGATGAAGAAGCGCCGCCACGACCGCGGCGCGCGCTCGCCGAGGATGCGCACGAGCACGTCCTCGATCTTGCCGCGCAGCTTCACGCTCGGCGGCCGGTCGCGCCAGCCGACCGTGCCGGTGCCGAGGTCCGCGCTCTTGCTCTTGCCGTCCTCGGTGAGTTCGCCGCGGTGCGCGTCGCACCAGTCCTCGAGGCCGGCGATCATGTTGCCGAGCTTCGCCTGCATCGCCTCCGCGAGCTTCTTCGACTTCTCGGCCGCGGCCGCGATGTTGTTGTTCAGGTCCGCTTCCAGCGCCGCGATCGCGCGCTGCATCGCGCCGACGCGCGCGACGGTTTCCATTGCGTGCCCGCGGTCGCGCACGACGATCGCCTCGGGCTTCTGCTTCCTAGCTTTCCGCATTGCCGGTTCCTTCCGTGGGGTTGAGCGTTTTTCCCCCGCCCGTGACCCGATGCAGCGCCTCGACCCAGTCCGGGAGCGGCGCGGCCGGCGTCAGATTGCAGGCGTCGAGCGCGCGTTCCGCCTTGCGCGCCGAGTGCAGCATCGTCGTGTGATCGCGTCCGCCGAACAGCATCCCGAGTTCGGGCAGCGATTTGAGGGTGAGCCGTTTCGCGAGTCCGACCGCGAGCATGCGGACGCGGACGATGCCGGCAGTGCGCCGGCTCGACAGCACATCGACGAGCGAGACGCCGAAGCGATTCACCACCGCCGTCTGGATCGTGCGCACGTTCGGGCGCACCGCGACGACGTCGCTCTGCTTCTCCCGGCGCCAATGCGCACACGCCTCGAGCACGGCCGGGGCGAGCTCGAAGTCCGGCGACCTCGGCAGCGCCGCCTGGTAGAAGCTCACGGCTTCGCGCAGCGCCGCCGGCGACATGCGCAAGAGACTGAACGCCTTGACGTTGCTCACCCCGCGCGCGACCAGGAGCGCGGCGGCGAGCCGCCGCGCCTCCTGGTAGCCCGCCGCGTCGAGGTCGAAGGGCAAGAGATTGGCGTTCACGTGGAATGCCGCCGCGCACGCCTCGACGATCGCGCGCGTGGCTTCGCCCATCGGGACCGGCTCTTGCCGCGGCGGTTTCGCATCGGCTTGCCGCGGCGGTTTCGCGTCTTCCCGCGCCGCCGCCGCGCGCTCCGCCCGGCGGCCGGCGCGCTCGAACCGCTCGCGGCGCGCGACCGTCTCGTCCCTGAGTTTCTGCGCGAGGCGTTTCATCGCCGCCTCACGGCCGCTCGCGCGGGCGGAAGACGACGACGTTGTCGCCGGCGCGCGCGGCCGGCGCGGCGCTCACCCGAAACGCGGCCCGCGATCGGCCCGCCGGCGGCGGCGAACGCGAGGAGCGGCGCGCCGTTCTGTTCGAGCTGCTCGGCCTGCGCGATCGCGTCTTCCAGATTGCGCGAGAACGCGAGCGCGTTTTCGTAGTTCAATTCGCAGCCGTCGAGGGTGCAGTCGAACCAGACCTTCAGCGAACGCAGGTCCTCACTCAGCATCGTCGTCGCTCCGTTTCAGGCGGGAATGCGGGCAGCCGCCGCGGCAGGCGTGGTAGAGCTTCGAGCGGATCGAGCTCGTGCCGGCGAACGGCTTCTTCTGCTCGTCGAGGCACTGGTCGAGCCGGATGTCGCCGAGCACCGGGCAGCCGACGGTCGCGCCCATGAGCGCGCCGCGCACCTTGCCCTCGACGCGCCCCATGTCGCCGGGATAGGCGTTCGCCAGCACGTGCGTGACGACCGCGGGCGAATAGCCGATCTTCTTCGCCGCCGCGGTCGCGGTGGTGCGGGCCGCCTCCTCGGCGAGCACGAGCACCCAGTCCTGCAAGTGCCGCCCCCACGCCGAGCGCGCGTTGGCGACGAAGTCCGTGCGCGTCGCCGCGCCTTTCCTCGGTCCCCGTTTCATGACGCCATCTCGACCGCGTCGGCGGCGTCGCCGACGATCTCTTTGCGGTTGCGATCGAAGACGGCGTAGGTCGCGAGGATCACCGGCGAGAGCGGGCCGGTGTTCATGCCGGGCTTGAGCCGGTACATCATGCCGGCGTGCGACCCGAGCGCCCCGGTGCGGACGAGATACCCGGCGCGGGTGAGCTCGGACGCGTAGCGCAGCGCCGAGCGCACCGGCACCTTGCATTCGGGCGTGGTGGCCGCGAAGGCGAGATCGCGCGCGGTGAACGTGCGCAGCGAGCGCATCGCCCGCCACATCTGGTCCTGCTTGCGCGGCGGGCACGGCGTGCCGTCCTGCCGCAGACGCGGCGCCTCCGCGGGCGGATTGCGCCGCAGCTTGTAGGGACGCTCGCGGCGCTGGCCGGACCCGCGCATCGGCCGCTCGATCAGGAACCCGCCGCGCACGAGGCGGCGCATGTATTGGCTCACGCTCGAAAGCGGCGCGTTGGTTTCCCCGTCGACGTCGGAGGCGGTGAACTCCACGCCGCCGCCGCCGAGCGTGCGGATGACCTTCCAGTATCCGTCCTGCCCGCGCGGCAGGCGCGCGTTGAGACGGATCATTTCCGGGAGCGGGCGCGCGCTCATCACGCCGCCCGCGGCGCGCGCTCGTAGGCCGGTACGCTACGCGCCTGCGGCGGCTCGCTCGTGTAGAACTGGGCGTCGCCCCAGCTCCTCAGGTCGATCGTGTGCTTGCCCTGGTTGCGGGCGAGCTCGGCGACGCGCGAAATGTTGACGACGATGCGCCGCGCCCGGCCGCCCGAGGCCGCGCGGATCGCGTCGAGCAGGTCGTCGGTGATCGCGATCTTCGGCGCGAACGCGTGCGCGAGCAGCTTCGCGTCCTCGAGGTCGCACGGCTGCGCCGGGAACCACTCCAGCACCCGGTTGTGCACGCGCTCGTAATTGAGCAGCTTCGCCGGCAGCCGCTCCTCGCCGATCAGGATCACCGGCGCGCCCGAGTGCTCGTGCAGCTCGCGCACCAGCTCGATCATGCCCTTGTCCACGAGCTTGTCGGCCTCGTCGATGATGAGCGGCCGGCTCGGGTCGTTGCCGAGCGCGATCACGGCCAGTTCGGCCATGTCGGCGATCGTGAGGCGCTTCTTCTCGTCGAACACGCCGAGCTCGCGCAGGATCGCCTTGAGCGTGGTCTTGCGCGTCCAGGTGTCGCCGATCTCGACGCGCGCGGCGCCGGTCTTGTTCTGGGCGAAGATCGAGGCGAGCGTCTTGCCGTAGCCGGAAACCGATTGGCATACGCCGATGCCTGGCAACAACGGGCCGCGATCGACCAGCCGCTGCGTCATCGCCATGAAGCCGGCGACGTTCTTCAACGCGACTGGACCCTGGGCCGCGGGTGCGGCTTTTGCCTTCGTCATGATGTGCTCCGTTGAGTTGTCTCGTCGTGGTGGTCCGCGCCGTAGGTCTTGCGGAAGGCGCGGTACTCGGACCCTTCGCGGTAGCCGCCGAGCCACAGCAGATCGCCGGCGGTTGCTTCCTCGCCGCGCGCGAGCGCGCCTTCGAGCGCGCAGGCGCGGCGGTAGCGGTGATGCGCGGTTTCCTGCTCGCGCAGCTTCGTGACGCGCGTCGCCGAAGCGTCGACGAGTGCAGTCCGCGACGCTTCGGCCATCATTTCCGCGTGCAGCGCCCGCACGTCGTCGCTGAACGACGGCTCGGGCGCGCCGCGCTGCGCGTCGCGCGCGGCGGCGAGCTCGGGCGTGTCGTGCGGCACGACCGCGCTGGCGAGCCGCTCCGGCGAGCGGCCAGCGCGGTCATCGCTGGAAAGGATCGCGCGCGGAAACTCCACGAGCTTGCCCGCGTCCTTCGCGGCCTGCCGCGCGATCGCGCCGGCGAAGTCGCCCGCCTTGATCCTGCGCGTCTCGCGCCGCGCGCCTTCGAGCCGCTCGCTGATGATGCGCTTCTGCTCGGCGCGCACGGCGCGGATCGCCTGCTGCGGATCGATGCCGGCGAGATCGGGCGAGATCGCTTCGCCCAGGAAGCGCGCGCCGTCCTCGGTGAAGACGTAGGCGCGGCCGAGGTCGCCCGGGTCCATGCGCACCAGCACGGTCGCGCCGACTTCCAGGAAGCCGCCGAGATAGTGGGAATGGCCGATGCGGATGCCGGACTTCGTGACGGTGCGGAGCCCGTTCTTGCCGGCGACGGCGGCGAGCAGCATGTCGAGCGCGCGCACGTCCTCGATCCGTCGCAGCTGGCCCGCGAACGTCGCGGCCGCCGCGAACGGCGTCATGCCCTTCAGGCCCGCGTGCGGCGCGGTGCCGTAGACCTGCTCGCACCATTCGTCGACGCGGGCTTGCAGGTCCGCCGCGGTGAGCTCGACCTGAAACGTGTCCTCGGGCGACTCGCCGAGCCGCGCGGCGAACGCCTTGCGGCCCTCGATCACCTTCCGGTCGGCGACCGAGTGGCCGATGAAGCCCGGCAGCGTGCGCATGAGGCCGCGCTGCAACGTGCCGATCGCGCGCTCGACGTGGCCCTTCTTCTCCGGGCTGAACGGCGCGGTCATGGCGTGCTCGACGCCGAGCGCCGCGAACAGGCGCTGGGTTTCACGTGCCACAAAGTCAGCCCCGCGATCGGTCTGCACGCACTCGGGCACGCCCCAGGCGATGATCGCCTTGCGCACGAGCAACCCGACCGCCTGGGCGCGCGCGGTCTTCGAGACGAGGCCGACGAGCCGCCGCGAATAGATGTCCTCGCAGAGATAGAGCGAGTGGCGGCCGTCGGTCGTCATGACGTCCGCCGGCGACGCGTCGATCTGCCAGAGCTCGTTCACGCGCGCGGCCGGGTGCAGATTGCGCGCGGCGAAGCGGGCGCGGCTCTTGAATCCGTCCGGGTCGCGCACGAGCAGCAGCTCGTTCCGGTATTCGTGCCGCCACGCCTTCAAGGCGTATTGAAAGGTGCGGATCGGCGGGACCGGAATGGCCGCGAGCCCGACCGATAGGCCGGGCGAGAATCGATCCGCGACGAGCGACCTGATGTGGTGCGCGGTGAGCTGCGGCTGCTTCGCCAGCAGCGCGAGAATGTAGGTCTTGACCGCGCCGTCGTTCGCCGTGTCGAGCACGCCGGTGCCGCGGCGGGCGGCCGCGCGGTCGACGGCGAGCGACGAGAGCTTCCCGGCTTTGCGCAACGCGCGCCAGCGCGCGAGCGTGCGCGGGGTGAGCGACTTCACCTCCGCGCGTATCCAGGAAGCAATTTGAAGCGCGGCGCCGTTCGCTACGCCGCCTTCGGCGGCTGCTCGGGCGCCGGCATTATAAACATCGCAGAATTGCCGGTCGGCGCGCTTGCGCAGCACGCCCGCGGCGGCGGCGAAGCGCTCGGCCGTGACGAGGAGCGCGAGCCGCGCGTCACGCGCGTCGGTCGCCGCGCCGGTGAGATTTTCCGCCGCGGGCTCGCCCGCCGCCTCGCGCGCGATCGACGCCGGGATTTCGATCGCCGGCACATGGCGCGCGACGTAGGCCGAGCGCGCCGCCGGCGGCAACGCGTCCAGGTGAAATTCTAGGCCGCCGCCGTTCCCCGCCCGCGGCCGCACGAGCTCGGCGCGGTCGAGCCACCCCTGCTGGCGCGCGAAGCGGTTGAGCGTGCGCTTCGTGGTGGGCACGCCCGGCAGCTGCAGCGCGGCGATCTCGGCGGCGGTGAACCAGCTCTTCATGCTGCGGCCCTCGACTTGAGCCGCTGCATGACGCCCGCGATCGACTTGTCCGGCACGCCGATGCCGAGCAGGAAGCGGCGGCGCACGCGCGCGCTCGACGACGCCCAGAGGTCCGCGAGCCGCCGGTACGCCGCTTCCTCGGAGTCGCGCTCGGCCTTGAGGTCGAGGTAGAGCAGATGATCGTTCCAGGACGCGTGCGGCTGCCGCTTGAAGCGCGCGACGACCTTCGCCCGCACGTCGGACGCGAGCGCGGCGAACGTGCGCAGGGCCGCGCCGTTATCCGCGATGCAGGTGTCCCAGAGCCGCCGCATGTCGGCGGGGCCGAGATCCTCGGCGAGCTGAACGTCGAGCTGGATGGCGCGCTCGGTGAGACCGAGCCTCTGCGCGGCGACGGAGCAAAACGAAAACTTTTCGTTTTGATCCTTGGCTTTGAACTCGGCCGACTTGCGGTCGCCGCCGCGGTCCTTGCCGTGCTTCGATTCGTATACACGTTTCCAGGCCCAGAGTGAAGCCGCGCGCTCGACCGCGACCGGCGCCGTCACAGCCAGGCGCACCGCGATCTGATCGACCAGCGCCTCGGCGTTGCCGCCGGGCCGCCAGTCGTCGTCGAGCATGTCGATGATCTTCACGTCTTGCTTCTCCAATCGCGGTCGGCTTGTTCGACTTCGGATTGCAGCGCGTCGCGCAGCTCGGCCGCGCGCTCGCGGCGCAGGAGCGCCGCGTACTGTTCGGAAATTGCGATCAGGCCGGTGCCTTCGAGCACCACGTTCAGGAGCCGCGCGTCGCCGGTGATGACGGCGAGCGCGCCCAGGCGGTGCGCCGGGATGTTGTGGCCCTCGCGCGCCTGGCTCGCGTAGGCGTCGAGCATTCCCTTCGACACTTCCTCGCCAAGGTAGGCGGTCATTTCCGCGGCCACCGCTTCGCGCTCGAAGCCGCAGTCGGCGAGCGCGGCCGAGACGGCGCGCGCGATGCGGGCGGCCGCGCCCGCCGCGCGCACGCGCTCGGGCGCAAAGCGCGGCACGAGATCGCCGAACGCGAACTCGCGCAGGCTCTCGGCGGTCACGACCCGGCGCGGCTGTTTCGCCATCAGCTGCCGCCTTCGATCGGTTGGGCGAAGGGAGCCTCCGGCGCGGGCTTCGAGCCGGCGGACCAGAAATTGAACCGGGCGAGCCCGGGGAATTTCAAAACCGCTTGAACGGGCGCGTTTCCGGCCGAGGTGCCCCCGCGATTGGCCGCGCCCATGACGAGGCGCGAATAGGCGGTGACGGCGGGCGCGGCGTAAACGCCGCGATTGTATAAAGAGGCGGCGCGCGCCCAATCATTGCCCGCCCGGTCCAGCGCGAGGCGCAGGTACCGGGTCCCGAAGCGGGCATTGAAGGAGGGATCGGCAAGCGCGCCGCAGTTCCCGGTGAAGCCGACCGCTCGCGCGGTCGGGCACTTGATCTGCATCAGGCCGTATTCGCCGGCCGCGCCGCGCACGTGCGGCTGCCAGCCGCTCTCGACGGTGACGACCGCGTGCGCGAGCTGCACGGGCACGCCGGCCTCGAAGGCGGCGGCGGTGACGATCGCGCGCAGGTCGCTTGTCATGGCCGCGCTTGACCCGGCCATCCACGCGCCGGCGAAGGCCGCGGCCCGGAGGATGCACGCCAGCCGGCGGCTCACGTCGCGCCCCCGGCCCGCGGCGTCACGAGACGGAAGCCGCCGCCGGCCCCCCCCCTCGACTCCAGGATGATGCCGACGCGCTGGAGCTTCACGCCGAGATAGAGGCGGAGGTCGCCGACCTTTTTCACGCCGAGCGCGCGGGCGAGATCGGGGCCGCTGACGAACCGTCCGGGCGTCGCGTCGGCGGCGCGCTGCAGTACGCCGAACATCACCGCCTGCTGGCGCGACAGGCGGGCGCGCGACGCGGCGGCGGCGAAGGATTCCTCGGCGCGAACGGTGTTGCTGCTCACTTCGCGCCCTCCGTTGCTTTGATCGCCGCGTCGAGCCGCGCGAGCATGGCGTCGAGGCGGTCGAGCTCCGCGCGGTCCCTGGCATCGAGCGTCGCCGGGTCGGGCACGCCGGACTCGTCCGGCACGCAACTGTTGTCGAGAAAACCGTTGCGCAGGTCGTTGATCTCGGCGTGGGCTTCGAGCGCGGCGGCACACAGCTGCGCGAGGCCGGCATTCGCCGGTGCCGGCGCGACCTTCGCCGCGATCGTGAGCTCGGCCGCGTGGAGACGCAGGGCGCCGGCGAGCGTCGGTCCCACGACGTCAAGCTTCGTGGCGATTTCGAGCAGCTCGCCGGCGACGTTGACGGCGACCACCGGCAGCGAGTTTGCAGCGGGGCGCGTGGCGGCGAACATCTTGCCGAGCTGCGCCATCACTGCCCCCACGCGAGGCGGACGATCGGGAGCCAGACGACGGCGTTCGCGGCAGAGAGCAGGACCGCGACCAGCACGAGCACCCGCGTGCCGCGGTCGATGGCCCGGCCTGCGCGGTCGCGCGGCGCGTCGGAGGCGGTAAAAAGGTGTCGGAAAAGTCCCCCCATCCCCCGGCTCCCCTGTCTAAGCGGCCCTGCGTTTTTGACTCGACGGCCGGACCCCGCGTCTGGCAGCCTTGGTCGGTGAGGTGAGAAGCGCGTCGTCCGCGCGGAACCACTGCGGCCAGAGCGCGTGCAGCGGCTGGCCCAGGAAGTTCGCGATGATCCGGTTGGACGGGGTGCGCGGTTGCGAGAGGGCGGCGCTCAGCGTGGATTCGGCGAGGCCGTGATCGCGGCCGAGCCGGCGCAGCGACGAGCCCTTCTTGTGGATCGCGGCGATGATGTCGGCTCTGTGCCAGCCTGACTTCGTCGGCATTCCCGGCCTCGCGGCCGCCCCCGCCAGGGCGGTTTTTCTTCAGTTTGCGGTGCAAACTGATTTGCAGGGCGTCAGGATGCCGGAATAGGCATGCCAAGTCAAGCGCGCGGGGAGCGGGACGCCAGATTAGGTGCGGAACGGGCGCAAGCGGCGTCCACCGCGGCCGAGCGGCTCAAGGCCGCCTACGATCATTGCGGCGGCGTCACCGAGGTCAGCCTCCTCACCGGCATTCCGGTGCGGACGCTGCAGAATTTCACGGCGAAGAAACCGACGACGCCGGGGATCGACGATCTCGCGATCATTGCCCGAGCCTGCAACGTAAGCTTGAATTGGCTGGCAGGGCTTACAAACGAGATGCCGTTGGGCGACCCCGAGACCATTGCTTCGGCGCAGGCTGCGCGGCCCGGTCTGGCGCCTGAATTTTCCTTGATCCCGCGCCTGGATGTCCGGGCTAGCGCGGGCCACGGGACTTTGGCGGTGCAGGAAGAGGAGTCCGAATTCATCGCCTTCCGCAGCGACTGGCTGCGGCGCCACGGCATCGACCCGGGCCGCACCGAGATGATCGAGGCGGCCGGCGACTCGATGACGCCGACGATCGGCGACGGGGATCTCTTGCTGGTCGACCGCACCTTCGACCGTGTGGTGACTAGCGGGATTTATGTCCTCGTGCTCGAAGGCATGTTGCACGTGCGGCGGGTGCAGACGCCGGGCAACGGCATGATCAAGCTCTCGCCCGACAATCCCCGCTACGACGAGCTCGTCGTGCACCTCGGCCGCGACGACCTACGCATCCTCGGCCTGGTGCGTTGGGTTTTCCGCAAGCCATGAGGCGGGCGGGCGCCGTGTTCGCCGCCGCGGCGGTCGCTGGCTGCTGGCCGTTCGACCCGCCGTTCATCAAGGCGTGCGACGAGGCGATCAGGGACACCCTGCGCTCGCCGTCGACCTACAAGCGCATCGCCGTCACGCAATCGCAGCTGCCGAGAGCGACGCCGTCGCCGCGTTCCACCGGCAACAGGGCTGGAAGCCGGTGCGCTCGGTCGCCGTCTTCGAGTTCGACGCCGCCAATGTCTACGGCACGCCGATCCGCGGCCTGGCCGAGTGCGCCTACGACACGCTCGACGGCGACCCGAAATTGGCAAGCGCGTTCACGGTCAAAGTGAACGGAAAGACGACGACCGACCGGCTTCTCGAAGCCGTCGAACGGCGCCGCGGTCGCTGACATGCGCCGCCGCGGCGACCCGCACGACGAGCCGCCTCCGCGCCCGCGCCGGCCGAAGGAGCCGCTGCCGCCGGTGCCGACGCTCGGCGAGCTGCGCCGCACGAGCTGCTGGTTCTGGGTCCATTGCCGCCGGATCGACTGCCACCACCGCGCGCCGATTGCGCTCGTGCCGCTGATCATCCGGTGGGGACACGATGCTTCCAGCGACCGGCTGCGCCACGCCGCCCGCTGCACCAGGTGCGGCCGAAAGGGCGCGACGCTCACCGCGCCGAGCTACGTCGATTCCCGGGTCGGATTTCAGCCTTTTCCGGCGGATTGAGAGTCCCAGTTTTTGTCCCGGTTCCGCGCGCGCCGACGCGGGATATGCCGACCACGCCGCGAATCCGAACTGGGACTCTCCCTCTTCAAGCATCCTTGAACGGTCCCACTTCGCGCGCGTCGCTCCCCGAATTTCAGGATTCCACTCCAGTTCGCGCCGGCCGGTGACAATGATGTTGCGCGCGTGCTTTTTTGGGGGCTGTCGGCCTTCCTTGCAAAACACCGCGTCATTGCGCGGCTTCCCGCCCGTTCCCGGACATTCCCGGCTGATCCCGGAGTGACACTCGTTCTTGCGCGTCACACCCGGGGCTCCCGAGCGCGTGCTTGCGAGGCACGTTCGCGGGCGCCGCTCCCGAT
>JBBDYN010000011.1:0-7905 GCA_040901465.1 Xanthobacteraceae bacterium | reverse complement strand
ATCGTCCCCACGTTGCAGTGCGGCTTCTTCCGTTCAAACTTTGCTTTGGCCATCGCACTCTCTCCACGTCTTCGGCAGGCTCAAAAAATGTTCAGAGGTCTCAAGCGTATTTCGCCTGGACCTCTTCGGCGACGTTTTGCGGTACGCGTTCGTAGTGATCGAACTGCATGGTGAAGGTGGCTCGGCCCTGCGACATCGAGCGCAGGTTATTCACGTAACCGAACATGTTCGCGAGCGGCACCATCGCGGTGATGACATTCGCATTGCCGCGCATGTCCTGCCCCTGAATCTGGCCGCGACGCGAATTGAGATCGCCGATGACGCCACCCGTATAGTCTTCGGGAGTCACCACCTCGACCTTCATGATCGGCTCCAAGAGCACCGGGCCGCCCTTTTGCAGCGCCTCGCGCAACGCGGCGCGGGCGGCGATTTCGAAGGCGAGCGCCGACGAGTCCACGTCGTGATAAGCGCCGTCCACAAGCGCGACCTTGAGGTCGACCACCGGGAAGCCGGCGAGCACGCCCGACCCGAGCACGCTCTCAAGCCCCTTCTCGACGCCGGGGATGTATTCCTTCGGCACCGAGCCGCCGACGATATCGCTCTCGAACTCGAAGCCCGATCCAGCCGGGCCCGGTTCGGCCACGATCTCTACGCGCGCGAACTGGCCCGAGCCGCCGGTCTGCTTCTTGTGCGTATAATCGACCGTGACCTGCCTCGTGATCTTCTCGCGATAAGCGACCTGCGGGGCACCGATATTGGCGTCGACCTTATAGGTGCGCTTCAGGATGTCGACCTTGATATCGAGATGCAGTTCTCCCATGCCCTTCAGGATGGTTTGGCCCGATTCCTGATCGGTCGAGACGCGGAAGGACGGATCCTCGGCCGCGAGCTTCGCGAGCGCGACGCCGAGCTTCTCCTGATCTGCTTTCGACTTCGGTTCGATCGCGATCTCGATGACCGGATCCGGAAATTCCATCTTTTCCAGAATCACCACGTGCTGCGGATCGCACAGCGTGTCGCCGGTGCGCACTTCTTTCAGGCCCGCAAGCGCGACGATGTCGCCCGCGAATGCCTCCTTGATGTCCTCGCGGTTGTTCGCGTGCATCAGCAGCATGCGGCCGATGCGCTCTTTCTTCTCGCGCGTGGAATTGTAGACGCCCATGCCGTTCGTGAGCACGCCCGAATAGATGCGGCAGAAGGTGATCGTGCCGACAAACGGGTCATCCATGATCTTGAACGCGAGAAGCGCCATCGGCTCATTGTCGTCCGGCTTGCGAAGGATTTCGTTGCCCTTCTCGTCGATGCCCTTGATCGCCGGCACGTCGACCGGCGACGGCAGGTAATCGACCACGGCGTCGAGCAGGGGCTGTACGCCCTTGTTCTTGAACGACGAACCGCACAGCACCGGATAGAACGCACCGGTGATGACAGCCTTGCGGATGAGCCGCTTCAACGTCGCCTCGTCCGGCTCCTTGCCGTCGAGATAGGCGGCCATCGCCGTGTCATCGAGTTCGACGGCGGCCTCCACGAGCTTCTCGCGGTTCTCCTTGGCCTGATCGAGCATGTCGGCGGGAATTTCGACGTCTTCATACTTCGCGCCGAGCGACTCGTCGTTCCAGATCACGCCTTTCATGCGGACGAGGTCAACGATTCCCTTGAACGTCTGCTCGATGCCGATCGGCAACTGGATCGCGACCGGCTTTGCGCCGAGGCGATCGACGATGTCTTTCAGGCAGCGGAAGAAGTCCGCGCCGATCTTGTCCATCTTGTTGGCAAAGACGATGCGCGGGACCTTGTACTTGTCGCCCTGACGCCAGACCGTCTCGGTCTGCGGCTCGACGCCCTGGTTGCCGTCGAGCACGACGACGGCGCCGTCGAGCACCCGCAAGGAGCGCTCGACCTCGATCGTGAAGTCCACGTGGCCCGGCGTGTCGATGATGTTGAGGCGCTTGTCGTTCCAGAAAGCGGTCGTCGCGGCCGACGTGATCGTGATGCCGCGCTCCTGCTCCTGCTCCATCCAGTCCATGGTGGCAGCGCCGTCATGGACTTCGCCAAGCTTGTGGCTCTTGCCGCTGTAGAAGAGGATCCGCTCGGTCGTCGTCGTCTTTCCGGCATCGATGTGCGCCATGATGCCGAAGTTGCGGTAGTCCTCGATTTTATGAACGCGTGGCATATCCGGGAATCCTTTGGGTCCTCACCAGCGATAATGCGAGAAGGCGCGATTCGCCTCCGCCATGCGGTGAGTGTCCTCGCGCTTCTTGACGGCGTTTCCCCGGTTATTGGACGCGTCGAGCAATTCGCCCGACAGCTTGTCGACCATGGTTTTTTCGTTGCGCTCGCGCGCCGCGTCGATGATCCAGCGGATGGCGAGCGTGGTCCTGCGTTCAGGGCGGACTTCGACGGGCACCTGATAGGTGGCGCCGCCGACGCGACGTGACCTTACTTCGATAGCCGGCGCCACGTTTTCAAGCGCCTGCTCGAAAACGGCGACCGGACTCTGCTTCACTTTTCCTTCGATCTGATCGAGCGCGCCATAGACGATCGTTTCCGCGACCGACTTTTTGCCCTGCTTCATGACGGAATTCATGAAACGGCTGACGGTCAGGCTGCCGAATTTCGGATCCGGCAGCAGTTCGCGGCGTTCGGCGCGGTGACGGCGGGACATCTCTTTCTTCCTTCGTTATGGCCGGGCTTGTCATCGAAAGTCGGGTTTACCCGACTTTCGCTCTTTACCCTGGCCAACTCGGGCAAGCCCGAGTTGGCCTGCCATCCACGTCTTTCTCTTCTATCTCATTCGATCCCCGGATCGCGCTCGGCTTCGCCTCGCTTGTCCGCGGATGACCTTCGCTTCGCTCAGGTCACTTGGGACGCTTGGCGCCGTAAAGCGAACGGCGTTGCTTGCGGTTCTTGACGCCCTGGGTGTCGAGCACGCCGCGCAGAATGTGGTAGCGCACGCCCGGCAGATCCTTCACGCGGCCGCCACGGATCATGACGACCGAGTGTTCTTGCAGGTTGTGGCCCTCGCCCGGGATGTAGCCGATCACTTCGAAGCCGTTGGTCAGGCGAACCTTCGCGACCTTGCGCAGCGCGGAATTCGGCTTCTTCGGCGTCGTCGTGTAGACGCGCGTGCACACGCCGCGCTTCTGCGGGCTGGCTTGCAGCGCCGGTGCCTTGTTCCGGAAGCGCGGTGCGACCCGCGGCTTACGAATGAGCTGGTTGATGGTCGGCATTCGCCCGAACCTTCCTCGAATTCCGTCGTCGCGTTGGCCCGATCGCGCATGCATCGGCGCAAACGAAATGCGCACCGTCCGCGAACCCGCTCGCGGAGGGTGCTCATTGGTTGCACCGGGGACCACAGCGCGGGATGCGCCGCAGGCCGCATACTCGATCTGACAGTGGCTGTCAGAGGCAGCGTTTCGGGACCCTTGGTCGATGCTTGGCGCTACCGACCGGCGGTCCCGACCGCCTGCCGCAAAGTTGGGGGTTTCTACCCGCCTGAGTCGCGTTTCGTCAAGGAAAAACCCGCGGGAATTGGAGATTTTGCGCATCCGGGACGCCACTTGCCGGCCCGCGAGGGCAAAAAATCCGGAATTTTCCGTAACGCGCTTAGCCGGCCCGGAGCGAGCGTGGGGCGAGCGCCGCGATCGCCTCTTCCGCTGCTGCAATCCCTGTCTGGTACGCCCCATGCGCGGTCGAGAAGCTCTCCGGCGAGCAAGCTTCGCCGGCGAAGAAGAGCCGCCCATCCACCGGCCGCGCGAGGATCGACCGTGCGCCCGCATTTCCCGGCAACGCGTGAGAATAGGAACCCCGCGCGTACCGATCGGCGCTCCAGGCGGTCGCGACAAGCGGCTTGAGGCGCGGCCTCACGTCGCTGCCAAGTTGCGCCGCAAGTTCGTCGATCGCAAAGCGCGCCAAGGCGCCCTCGCCCTCTTGCTCGAGTTCGCGCGCGAGCCGGCCACCGAAGAAGCCCTCGATCAAAGGCCGCCCGAACGGCCGCAGATGATAGGCGCCGATGCCGGTGCGGTCGGTCCTGCCGAAAAGGCGCGTCTCCGCCGCGACTGCCTCGGGCCGATCGAGCGCCAGCACGATCTTATCCGCGAGGCCAAGCGGCAGGCCTGCCGCCGCCTCGACCTTGTCCGGCAACGCCGGCGTGAAGCGAATGGCCTCGCTCGCGATCAGCGTGGTCGGTACCGTGACGACGATGGCACGCGCGCTGACATCTCCGCATGCGGTTTCGATCCGAACCCGCTGACCTCCGTGGTCAATTCGCGCGACCGCGCAGTCCAGAACGACCGGCAGCCCGGCCCCGTGCGCCGCGACCGCCGTGCCATAGCCTTCCACGACGCGCCAGTTGACGCCCGTGTCCTGGTAGCGCGCGCTGTCACTGACCGAAACGAGCTCGAGTTCGGCGCCGTTCGCGTAGGTGCTGATTGCGTTCAGCAACGGGTTCCAGCGGCCGTTCGGCTCAAGGAAACTGGCGGCCGAGATATCGAGACCTTTTGCGCTCGCTTCTGCGATGCGCTCGTAAAACCGCCCCGAGGCCGCGTCGAAATCCTCTTCCTCGCCCTCGGCGAAGCTGAGATCGCTGTCTTCCCTCGTCCACGGCGCGGGGGTGTGGTCGATCGTGAAGCCCGCGGCTTCCGCGATACGCGTCCAAGGATTGCGGTCGCCCGAATGCAGCCACCCGCAGCCGAGATCAAGCAGATAGCCGCCATGCGACGCGGTCCAGGCGCGGCCGCCGACCCGCGACCTCGCTTCCAGCACGACGAAATTGAACTTGGCGTCCGCGAGGCGCCGCGCTGCCGCGAGCCCGGCAGCACCGGCGCCAATCACGGCGATATCGACTTCCCCGCGGGGAAGAACCGATCCCGGGTTCAACATGGAAAAGCTTGCCTGTTTGAAGCGTGAGAGATTGACTGAAATTGGCGACGAAGCTGCGACATGAAAAGGGGCCGCCCGCGGGCGGCCCTTTCTCTTTGGTTTCCAGTGGGTTCCCGCCTTATTCCGCGGCGCCGACCGGCCCTTCGATCAGCTTCTCCTCGACGGTCGCGGGCTGCGCCGCTTCCTTCTTGCGTTCGGCGAGGATCAGCTCGTCCCGGTGCGTCGCGACCTGCCGCAGCTTGCCCATGGTTGAACCCGTTCCGGCCGGGATCAGCCGGCCGACGATGACGTTCTCCTTGAGCCCGTCGAGCGTATCGATCTTGCCCTGCACCGCGGCTTCAGTGAGCACGCGCGTCGTCTCCTGGAACGATGCCGCCGAGATGAACGAGCGCGTCTGCAACGACGCCTTGGTGATGCCCAAGAGTACGGAGTGGGCCTTCGCTTGCTTCTTGCCTTCTTCCTTGGCCTTGGCGTTGAGCTCGTCGAACTCGATCTTGTCGAGCTGCTCGCCCTGGATGAGCTCGGTCTCGCCCGAGTCGGTGACTTCGACCTTCTGCAGCATCTGCCGGACGATCACCTCGATGTGCTTGTCGTTGATGGTGACGCCCTGCAGCCGGTAGACATCCTGAATCTCGTTCACGAGATAAGCGGCAAGCTCCTCGATTCCTTTGATCGCCAGGATGTCGTGCGGCGCCGGATTGCCGTCGACGATGTAGTCGCCCTTCTCGATCTGATCGCCGTCCTGCACGTAGACGTGCCGGCCCTTCGGGATCAGGTACTCGACCGGCTCCTGCTTCCCGTCGTTCGGCACGATCGAGATGCGGTACTTGTTCTTGTAGTCCTTGCCGAACTGGATCGTGCCGCTGATCTCGGCGATGATCGCCGCTTCCTTCGGCCGCCTCGCCTCGAACAGCTCCGCCACCCGCGGCAGACCGCCGGTGATGTCGCGGGTCTTCGCGGCTTCGGTCGGCACGCGGGCGAGCACGTCGCCGGCCTTCACCTGCGCACCGGGGTCGACCGAGAGGATCGCGTCCATCGGCAGCGTGTAGCGCGCCTCACCCCCGCGCCGGATGCGTGTGAGCTTGGCGAGCTTGCCTTCCGAACCGGTGATCAGGATCGCCGGATGCAGGTCGGGCTGCGCGCGCGAGCCCGCCGTGCGCCAGTCGGTGACCGAACGCTTGGCGATGCCCGTCGCTTCGTCGATGCTCTCGGCGAGCGACTGCCCTTCCACGAGGTCTTGGTAGTTCACCGTGCCGTCGACCTCGGTCAAGATCGGCCGCGTGTACGGATCCCACTCGGCGATACGCTGGCCGCGGCGGATGACGTTGTCGTCGTCCACCTTGAGCCGCGCCCCGTAGGGAACGCGATGCACTGCCCGCTCGGTCCCGTCCTGATCGATGACGGTCACCGACAAGTTGCGACTCATCGCCATCAACTCGCCGTCCGAGTTCTTGACCACTTCGCGATTCTTGATCTTCACCTTGCCTTCGAAGTTCGACTCGATGAACGACTGCTCCGCGAACTGCGCCGCACCGCCGATATGGAACGTGCGCATGGTGAGCTGCGTACCCGGCTCGCCGATCGACTGGGCCGCGATCACGCCGACCGCCTCCCCGAGGTTCACCGGGGTGCCGCGGGCGAGATCGCGCCCGTAGCACTTGCGGCACACGCCGTTGATCGTCTCGCAAGTGAGCACCGAGCGGATGCGCACTTCCTGCACGGCCGAGTTGGCGACCGCTTCGACCTGCGGCTCCTCCAAGAGCGTGCCGCGCTTGACGATGGTCTTGCCGGTCTTGGGATCGGCGATGTCCTCGACCGTGGTGCGTCCGAGGATGCGGCTCGCAAGCGAGGCTACCACCTGGCCTGCGTCGATGATCGCGCGCATCCGGATTCCGGCCTTGGTGCCGCAATCCTCCTCGGTGACGATGCAGTCCTGCGCCACGTCCACGAGCCGGCGCGTGAGGTAGCCGGAGTTCGCCGTCTTCAGCGCGGTGTCGGCAAGGCCCTTGCGTGCGCCGTGCGTCGAGTTGAAGTACTCGAGCACGGAAAGCCCTTCCTTGAAGTTCGAGATAATCGGACTCTCGATGATCTCACCCGACGGCTTGGCCATCGGACCGCGCATGCCGGCGAGCTGCTTCATCTGCGCCGGGGAACCGCGGGCGCCCGAGTGCGACATCATGTAGATTGAGTTGATCGGCGCCTCGCGCCCGTTCGAATCCTTCCGAACGGCCGAGATTTCCCGCATCATCTCTTCGGCGATCTTGTCGGTGCACTTGCCCCAGGCGTCGACGACCTTGTTGTACTTCTCGCCCTGGGTGATGAGGCCGTCGTTATACTGCTGCTCGTATTCCTTCACGAGCGTGCGCGTCTCCTCGACCAAGCTCCACTTCTTGGTCGGCACCACCATGTCGTCCTTGCCGAACGAAATGCCGGCCTTGAACGCGTGATAGAAGCCGAGCGCCATGATGCGGTCGCAGAAGATCACGGTCTCCTTCTGCCCGCAGTGGCGGTAGACGTTGTCGATCATGTTGGAGATTTCCTTCTTCGTCATCAGACGATTGATGAGGTCGAAGGGAATCTTCGGGCTCTTCGGCAGCACTTCGCCGAGCAGCAGACGGCCGGGCGTGGTGTCGTAGATTTTCGACACCTTGTTGCCCTTCTCGTCGACCGAAGCGAAGCGGCCCTTGATCTTGGTGTGCAGCGTCACCGCACCCGCCGCAAGCGCGTGCTCGAGCTCGCCGATATTGGCAAAGGCCGAGCCCTCGCCCACCTCCGCCTCGCGGACGAGGGAGAGATAGTAGAGGCCGAGCACGATGTCCTGCGACGGCACGATGATCGGCGAACCGTTCGCCGGATGCAGGATGTTGTTCGTGCTCATCATGAGCACACGCGATTCAAGCTGCGCTTCCAGCGACAGCGGCACGTGCACCGCCATCTGGTCGCCGTCGAAGTCCGCGTTGAACGCCGCACAGACCAGCGGATGCAGCTGGATCGCCTTGCCTTCGATCAGCACCGGCTCGAACG
>JBBDYN010000010.1:0-7953 GCA_040901465.1 Xanthobacteraceae bacterium | reverse complement strand
CCCGGGGCTCCCGAGCGCGTGCTTGCGAGGCACGTTCGCGGGCGCCGCTCCCGATCCGCACGTGAATACGCGTGGCCACGCGCCCCTCACATCTACGAACTCGCAAACATGCGAGTTCGGGTGGATCGAGACGGCATCATTTTACGGCCGCCGCGGAGTGCGGGGATAAGTTTTTCGTTTCGCCAAGGGTTTCAACGCATGGAAACGTCCGAAAAGGGGACAAGCGGCCAACCCGCCCGTGCCGCTCGCATGCATCGCCAAGCTCGGCTAGGCTTGGCTCGCTCCCCAACGCCGAGGCCGCCATGCGCTGCCTGCTCCGTCCGGCCATCGTTCTCGCCGCGCTTGCATTCGCGGCGCCCGTCGCCGCGCAGGGCAAGGTGAAGACGGAGACGGTGTCGCCGAAGGCTCCCGCACCGGCGAAATCCGACGATGCGGCCAAGGCCGACAAGCCGGCGGCGCTGCCGGAAATCATCAACAATCTCTCCCGCCTCCCCGACAAAGTGCGGCGGACGCGCGAGCGCATCCTCGAAGCTGCAAAGACCGGCGACCTCAACAAGGTCGCGACCGTGATGCAGTCGAACGAGATGATGCCGGTGTTTTCCTTCGGCGGCGGCAAGAATCCTGTCGAGTTCTGGCAGAACAGCTATCCGGACAGCGACGGCGTCGAGGCGCTCGCGATTTTGATCGAGATCCTGGAGATGCCGTTCGTGCATCTCGACAGGGGCTCGCCGCAGGAAATGTACGTCTGGCCCTATTTCTATGGGCTGCCGCTGAACCGGCTGACACCCGAACAGAAGGTCGAGCTGTTCCGGCTCATCACTGGCACGGATTGGCGCGAGATGCTCGACTTCGGCGCCTATATATTCTTCCGGGTCGGCATTTCGCCCGACGGCGTTTGGCATTTCTTCGTGGCGGGGGATTAGCCCGCGCTCGGCCGCAATTCGAGCGTGTGAACGGGTTTGTCTGGACCGACGTCAGCGCTGCTTCCAAATCCCCTGGCACATCCGGCCATGGTTCGAGTTCGGTTCAAATCGACCGAGGTTGCTCCAAGCGCCGCCACTCGATCGAGTCCGCACAGTTCGAGGGCCGCATTCGAGGATGGCCTCGCTAGTGAAATAGACGCCGACCTGGTCGGGATGGCCGCCTTTGGAGTGCACGTACACGAAGGAGAGAGTGTTCTTAGCCCGGTCCTCGCGCACGGAATCGCGATCGTACCAGTAGTAGCCGCTCGGACCCTCCCATGGCCGCCAATCGCGCGCCATGGCCGGAAACGAGGCGGCGGCCGCAAGGCAACCTGTTGTCATGCCTGCTAGCCAGCGAAGATGAGTCGAGTTCATTGACACCCCCCAACCAATCATGCGCCGACGAGGGCACGTCGCACGGTGATGATAGGTGCGCCGGACTTCCGGGGTCAAACCGGCCCGATTTTCGCCAACATGCTACGTGGCGCTCGGCAGCGCCTCGAGAAAGCGAACCGGCGCGCCCGAGCCGACGGTCACCACCTCGCCTTCCCATACAACTTTCGCGCCGCGCACGAAGGTGCCGACCGGCCAGCCGGTCACTTCGACGCCGTCATAGGGCGTCCACCCGCATTTCGATGCGATCCATTGGTTCCTGATCGTCTGCCTGCGCTTGAAATCGACGATCGTGAGATCGGCGTCGTAGCCCGCGGCGATGCGGCCCTTGGCGGCGATGCCGAATAGGCGCGCAGGGCCGGCGCTCGTGAGATCGACGAAGCGCTCGAGCGAAAGGCGGCCAGCGTTCACGTGATCGAGCATCAGGGGAACCAGCGTCTGCACCCCGGTCATGCCGGACGGGCTCGCCGGGTACGGCTTTGCTTTTTCCGCGAGCGTGTGCGGCGCGTGGTCGGAGCCGAGAATGTCGACGACGCCGTTCGCGACCCCGCGCCAGAGCACGTCGCGGTGCCGCGCCTCGCGCACGGGCGGATTCATCTGCGCGCGGGTGCCGAGCCGCTCGTAGCAATCAGGTGCCGCGAGCGTCAGATGATGCGGAGTCACCTCCACGCTCGCGACGTCCTTATGGCCGGCGAGAAATTCAATCTCCTCGGCAGTCGACATGTGCAGCACGTGGATGCGTTTGCCGGTCTCGCGCGCAAGCGCGACGAGGCGTTCGGTCGCGCGTAGCGCGGCGATCTCATCGCGCCAGACCGGATGCGAGCGCGGATCGCCCTCGACGCGCAGCTTCTTGCGCTCCTCGAGCCGCATCTCATCCTCGGAATGAAACGATGCACGGCGGCGAATGACTTTGAGCACCGCGCGGATGCCGGCGTCGTCCGGCACCAGCAGCTTGCCCGTCGACGAGCCAACGAACACCTTGATCCCGGCTGCGCCCGGCAGCCGCTCAAGCTCCGGCAGGTCCGCGACGTTCGCGTGCGTGCCGCCGACGAAGAAGGCGAAATCGCAATGCATGCGTCCGCGCGCGCGGCGCAGCTTCTCGGCGAGCGCGGAGGCGTCGGTCGTGGGCGGATCGGTGTTCGGCATTTCGAACACGGCGGTGACGCCGCCGAGCACGGCGGCGCGCGAGCCAGTCTCCAGATCCTCCTTGTGGGCATGGCCGGGCTCGCGGAAATGCACCTGAGTATCGATGACGCCGGGCAGGATGTGCAGCCCGCGGCAATCGAGCCGCTCGCCCGCGGAAGCGCGCGCGAGGTCGCCGATCGCGGAAATCTTGCCTTTGGCGACGCCGATATCGCGCCGGCCGGCGCCGTCCTGGTTCACCACGGTGCCGCCGGAAAGGATCAGGTCGTAGGTGTCGGCCATGCTTGTCCACGCCGCGATTCTGCGGCCTTGCCCCGCGCCGCCAGCGGCCTTACGTCTCGGCGCGAGGATTTGCAAGGAAGAGCGAGCGCGAGGCATCCATGCGGGCCATCCTGTTTTCCGACCGCGCCGTCGTGCGCGTGACCGGCGAGGACGCGCCGCGATTTCTCAACGGGATCGTGACGAACGCGGTGGAAGACTTGGCGCCGGGGGCGGCCGTGTTCACGGCGCTCCTGACGCCGCAGGGCAAGATCGTGGTCGACTTCCATGCCGTGGCGGTCGCGGCCGACGAAGGCGGCGGTTTCGTGCTCGACGCGCCAAGCGCGCTCGCGGACGAACTCGTGAGGAAGCTCGGCTTCTACAAGCTGCGCGCGAAGGTGGAAATCGTCGCGCGGCCCGATCTCGCGGTCGCGGTCGTGCTCGACCATGAGCCTGTCGAAGAACTTGGCCTCGTCTATCTCGATCCGCGCCAGGCCGGGCTCGGCTGGCGCGTGGTGCTGCCCGCCGAGGGCGCGGCGCAGGCGCTTGCACGCGCGGGCGCCAAGCTCGTCGGCGCCGATGCCTGGCAGGGCCGTCGGATTTCGCTCGGCATCCCCGAAGGCGGCAAGGATTTCATCTACGGCGATACCTTCCCGCACGAGGCGGACATGGATCTCCTCGGCGGCGTTGACTTCCACAAGGGCTGCTTCATCGGACAGGAGGTGGTCTCGCGCGTGGAACGGCGCGACGTGGCGCGGAAGCGCGTGGTGCCTGTGGCGTTCGCAGACGCGGCACCGTCGCCCGGCATCGAGGTGACGGCGGGCGAGCGCACCGTGGGCTTCATGGGCTCGGCCGCGGGACGGCTCGGCCTCGCGCTCCTGCGGCTCGACCGCGTCGACGAAGCGATGAAGGAAGGCGGCAAGCTCGTCGCCGGCGGCGTCGAGCTGCAGCTCGTGAAACCGGACTGGGCGAACTTTCCGTTTCCGGGCGAGAAGGCATCTGTCTGAAGTTGGCGCGCGGCTCGACTTCCTTTCCCTCTCCCTCATTGCCGGGCTTGACCCGGCAATCCATTGTGACAAGCACGATGCTGAGTTGCCGCCTGGATGCGCGGGTCAAGCCCGCGCATGAGGGAATAAAATAAGGACAAGAATCTGTATGTCCGCTGTTCGTCATCCCGACGGTCTGCGCCGCTGCCCGTGGTGCGGCACGGATTCCGTTTACGTTCACTATCACGACACCGAATGGGGCGTGCCGGAGCGCGACGACCGCGCGCTGTTCGAGAAATTGCTGCTCGACGGATTCCAGGCGGGGTTGTCGTGGATCACGATCCTGCGCAAGCGCGACAATTTCCGCCGCGGCTTCGACGGCTTCAAACCGGAAAAGATCGCGCGCTACGACAAGCGCAAGCTCGCGTCGCTGATGCAGGACGCCGGCATCGTCCGCAACCGCATGAAGATCGACGGCGCGGTGCTCTCGGCGCGCGCTTATCTTGAGATCATGGAGAAGGGGCCGGGCTTTTCGGAATATTTGTGGGGCTTCATCGACGGCGAGCCGATCGACGGCAAGCGCAGGTCGATCAAGCAGATTCCCGCCGAGAGCGACGTGTCGCGCACAATTTCCAAGGATCTAAAGGCGCGCGGATTCAAGTTCTGCGGACCGACGATCGTCTACGCGTTCATGCAGGCGGTCGGCATGGTCAATGATCATCTCACGACCTGCCACCGCCACGCTGCGGTCGCAGAACGCAAGCGGCGGCGCTAGCGCTTCGACTCCGTCGTGGCGTTGCCGTCGAGATCGGAACTGTGGATCGCCATCTCGAAATAGAATGTGCGCTCGCCGCCATCCTCGTCGGGATAGACGATGCCGATGATTTTTTCGCCGATCATCACGTCCGCGTCCACGGACTGCATCACCAGTCTGACGGCCGGGATGCCCACGGTACGGCGCAGATGGGATTCGATCTTCTTCGCCTCGGCCGCGGTCAGCGGCTTGATCTCGGCCTTGATCGTCAGGCTCTCCAGTGGCCGCACCGCCCAGGCTGGACGCGGCTCACCCGGGATCAGGTATGGAAGCGCCAAACCTGCGAGCAGAATCACCAGTGCAAACGAAAACCGGTTCATATCGCCCCTCCATCGGGATACGCGTTCGACGCGGCTCCCGGCCGACAGCTATTCTACGCCAATCCGCGAACCGTGGAATGCCTCGCTTTTCAAATCCACCGCCGTGTGGGAAACGGTTCCGTCCCACACGACAGAAGACGTCAGACGCCATTCATGCCGTTCCGTGACAAACCGCACCGCGCCTGGCAGCGGATGCTCTCGGGCCGCCGGCTCGACCTGCTCGACCCCTCGCCGCTCGACGTCGAGATCGAGGACATCGCGCACGGGCTCGCGCGCGTGGCGCGCTGGAACGGACAGACGGACGGCCCGCATATTTTTTCCGTCGCGCAGCACGCGCTGCTCGTGGAAACGATTTCGCGCAGGACCGCGCCGAACGTCGACCGGCGCTGGCGACTCGCGGTGCTCCTGCACGACGCTCCGGAATACGTGATCGGCGACCTCATCAGCCCGTTCAAGGCAGTGCTAAAAGACGACTATAAGAAGGTGGAGGCGCGGCTGCTGCACGCAGTCAATCTTCGCTTCGGCCTGCCGGCGCGCTGGCCGCCGGAACTCGTGAAGATCGTCAAGACCACGGACCGTTCCGCCGCCTATCTGGAAGCGACGCGGCTCGCCGGATTTTCGGAAAGCGAGGCGCGGCGCTTCTTCGGCAAGCCGCCGGCCCTCGACGGGGCGACGGCGAGATACTATCTGAGCTCGTGGAACGGCGAGACCGCCGAAAAGCGATTCCTCAAGCGCTTCGAAGAATTGTCCAAGGAACCATGATCAGGGTCTGCTCGCTTTCACGGCTCAACGAAACGGTAGAAGGCTGCCGCGCGCGGCACGTGGTGACGCTCGTGCGCGACGAGGCGCGCGTGTTCCGCCCGAACGGCATCGAGCCGGACAATCACCTGTGGCTGCAGATGGACGACATTGCCGACGCGGTGGACGGATTGATAGCGCCGAATGAGGAGCACGTCGAGCAGTTGCTGACGTTCGTGCGCCGCTGGGACCGCGCGCAGCCGCTCGTGGTGCATTGCTTCGCGGGAATTTCGCGCTCGACCGCGGCGGCCTTCATCGCCGCGTGCGCGCTCGCGCCCGAGCGCGACGAAGCAGAGATCGCCAGACGCCTGCGCGCCGCCTCGCCGACAGCGACACCTAATCCTCGGCTCGTGACGCTCGCCGACGTGCGTCTCGGGCGGCGAGGCCGCATGGTGCGCGCCGTTTCGGGCATCGGATACGGGCTCGCCGCGTATGAGGCCGATCCGTTCGAGTTGCCGGTCGACTGAATCCGGCTGCACTTTGTCACCGCTGCAAAGGGAAAACGCATGAGCCAAGCGCGATGGAATGAGGTCGAAGGCTATTTCATCGAGCATCTGGTGCCGCCCGATCCTGCGCTCGATGCGGCGCTCGCTTCGAGCGACGCGGCGGGCCTGCCGGCGATCAACGTGGCCCCGACCCACGGCAAGCTGTTGCATCTCCTCGCCCGGCTTCAGGGCGCGCGGAAAATTCTGGAGATCGGCACGCTCGGCGGCTACAGCACGATTTGGCTCGCCCGCGCGCTTCCGGGCAACGGCCGGCTCATCACGCTCGAACTTGAGCAGCGAAACGCCGAGCTCGCGCGCGCGAACATCGTGCGCGCCGGACTCGCCGACCGGGTGGAGGTCCGGGTCGGGCGGGCGATCGATACGCTGCCGCAGCTCGCGGTGGAAGGCGCCGGACCGTTCGACTTCTTCTTCATCGACGCGGACAAGGGCGGCAATCCGGACTACGTCAATTGGGCGATCAAGCTCGGACGCCCCGGGAGCGTGATCGTCGTCGACAACGTCGTGCGCGACGGCTCGGTGGTCGACGGCGCGAGCCGCGATGCCGACGTGCAGGGCGTGCGCCGGTTGATGGAGCTTTTTGCCGCCGATGCGCGCGTGAGCGCGACGGCAATTCAAACCGTGTGCAGCAAGGGATACGACGGCTTCGCCATCGCCATCGTCAACGGCTAGAGCAGGATGGCTTTTCTTCGAATCGCCATCCTGTTTATTGTTTTGCGCGTGATCTTTTCCGAAAATCGGTTCCCACTTTTCGCGATCACGCGTCAGACGACGTCGATTTGATCGCACGCCTGCCGGACGTGATAGTTTGGCGGCATGGCGCCCCGCCCGAGCAACCCGGTAGAAATCGGCCTCACGGCCGCGATCGTCGCGATGCGCGGAGACGCGCCGCAAATCCTCGTCGCGGGCGCTGGGCCGGGCGAAGCCATCGGGCTGCCGACCGGGCCGTTCGATCCGCTCGCGCACCGCACGTTCGAACTCGCGCTGCGCACATTCGTAGCCGAGCAGACCGCGCTGGAAGTCGGCTACGTGGAGCAACTTTACACGTTCGGCGACCGTGGCCGGCAAGCGCGCGCGGGCGACAGGGACCCGCATGTCGTTTCGGTCGGCTATCTCGCGCTGACGCGGTTGCCGGAAGACGACAAGGCGCTCGCCGCGGCGGGCGCGAGCTTCGAGCCGTGGTACCGGTTCTTTCCCTGGGAGGATTGGCGCGGCGGCCGCCCCGCGCTGCTCGACAAGACGATCCTGCCGGCGCTCGCAACGTGGGCGAAGGATGCGCAGCGCGCCCTCGCCGGGCGCGAGCGGCTGCGCCAGGCCTTCGGCACGGAAGGATTTCCCTGGGACGAGGAGCGCGCGCTCGATCGCTACGAGCTCCTCTACGAGGCTGTGCTCGTCGAGGAAGCGCGGCGCGACGGGCGCCAAGCGCCATCGCGCGGCAAGCTCGCGCCGCTCGGTGAGCCCATGCCGCTCGACCACCGGCGCATTCTGGCGACGGCGATTTCGCGTCTGCGCGCAAAAATGAAATATCGCCCGGTCGTGTTCGAACTGATGCCGCCGGAATTCACGCTCACCGACTTGCAGCACACGGTGGAAGCGATCGCGGGCCGTCACCTGCACAAACAGAATTTCCGGCGGCTCGTGGATGCGACGCAGCTCGTGGAGCCGACCGGCGACACGTCGACGGTCACGGGCGGACGGCCGGCGGCGCTTTATCGGTTCCGGCGCGAGGTGCTGGCGGAGCGGCCGTCGGCGGGGCTCAGGTTCGGGGGGCGGTAA
>JBBDYN010000009.1:25949-47257 GCA_040901465.1 Xanthobacteraceae bacterium | reverse complement strand
ATGGTCAAGGAAGGGCTCATCAATCTCGACTTCGCCGACGTGCGCACGGTCATGCGCGAAATGGGCAAGGCGATGATGGGCACGGGGGAGGCTTCCGGCGAGAAGCGTGCGACGGTCGCCGCCGAGGCTGCGATTTCCAATCCGCTGCTCGACGAGACGTCGATGCGCGGCGCCAAGGGCCTGCTGATTTCCATTACCGGCGGGCAAGACCTCACGCTCTACGAGGTCGACGAAGCGGCGAGCCGCATCCGCGAGGAAGTTGATACGGATGCGAACATCATCCTGGGTGCGACATTCGATCAGAGCCTCGATGGCATCGTGCGAGTGTCGGTGGTGGCCACCGGCATCGACGGAACCTCGCGCGCCGAGATGGCGCCGGCAATCAACAACCGGTTCAGCGCCGCGTCGGTCGCCGGACGCATGGCGGTCGCGCGCGCTTTCGATCATGGCCGCGAGCAGCATCGCACGCCGCATTCCTATCGGGAGCCGGCGCCCGCGCCGTTGCAGCCGGCGCTGCACGACGACGACCACCACGACCGCGAGACGGCGATCGACGAAGTGACGATCCGGCCGTTGGCGCCGCGGCCGTCGTTCTTCGAGCCCATGCGCGACGAAGAGTCGATCGAGGACCATGCGGAAGAGCCGATCCGGCCGTTCCTGCCACCGCGGCCGGAGCGGGCCGGAAGCCGCATGCCGCGCATGCCGCGCGTCGAGGAGCTGCCGGTGCCGGCGCAGAACGAGATCCGTGCGAACCGTGGTGAACCGACCGAACATCACGCGCTGGAGCGCAAGCGCATGTCGCTCCTGCAACGGCTTGCCCAAGTCGGCCTGGGCCGGCGCGAGGAAGCGGAGCCAGCCTACGAGCCGCACGAACTAGAACCGCGGCACGACGACCGGCAGGAGCGCGACGAGCGCGAATACCGGCCGGCGCCGGAGCGGCGCACGCAGGAGCAGGTATCGGAGTATTCGAGACGCCCGGCAGGCCGGCCGGCGACCCTTGATTCGGGGGCCCGGTCCAGCCGCGGGCGAATCGAGGACGACGAACTGGAAATCCCTGCTTTCCTCCGTCGCCAGGCCAACTGAACTGCCCGCTATCCACAGGTTCCCGCAAAAAAAGGCGCCGCGCCGTGATGGTCGGGCGCCTTTTCATTTGTGACAGACCGCCCAAGGGGCGGAGAAAATGGCCGGAAACAGGCGCGATCCCGACGGTTTTCGGTAACAAATGGTAAAAAACCGTGACTTGCGACAATCCCTGTCACCGATATCGTTTCGCTTAACCAAAGCAGCCGCACGGGTTCTTGGCTTTTTGACCCGACTACGCGGTTAACGCAGTGACGGGGACCAGTGTTGGGGCAGGGGTCCAAAGGCGCGTTCGAGCGGCCGATGGACTCCGGACGGTGGGGATGAGGGCGAGTTTCCAAACCACATTGGCGCAGCGCGTCGATCTCATGGGCCGCGGGGTCCATAGCGGGACGCCGGCGCGCGTTTCGCTGCTTCCTGCGGAAGCCAATTCCGGCATTTTGTTTTCCCGGCCGAGCCATGACGGCACGCCGCACCGCGTTGTCAGTGCCTCGCCGGCCGCCGTCCGCAATACCGACTTTGCCACCGTGATCGGCGACGGCCATGGCGCGCTTTGCTCGACCGTCGAGCATCTGTTGGCGGCGCTCGCGGGGCTCGGCGTCGACAATGTGATCATCGAGGTCGACGGCAACGAAGTGCCGATCTTCGACGGCAGCGCCGCGGCTTTCGTGGAAGCCATCAATTCGGCCGGGCTAGAGACCCAGGCCGCGCCGCGCCGCTACCTCAAGATTCTCAAGCCGGTGCGCGTGCAGGACGGCCGTGCGAGCGGCGAATTGCTGCCTTATGACGCGGGCTTCCGGATCGAAATCGAGATCGATTTCGACCATCGCCTGATCGGACGCCAGCGCTACGCGGCCACGCTTTCGCGCGAAACGTTCGAGCGCGATCTGGCGCGGGCTCGCACGTTCGGCTTCATGTCGGACGTGGCAAAGCTCTGGAGCTCCGGTTACGCGCTCGGGGCGTCCCTGGAAAACACCATCTGCCTCGCCGACGACCGCATTCTGAATCCGACCGGACTGCGCTATCCGGACGAATTCGTCCGCCACAAGGCGCTCGACGCGATCGGGGATCTTACGCTTGCGGGCCTGCCGATCTTGGGCCGCTACCGCTCGGTCTGCGGCGGCCACAAGCTCAATGCCCAGGTGGTTTCGGCCCTCGCGGCCGACAAATCGGCTTGGACCGTGATCGAGTCCAGGCGCCGCCGTCCGCGCGGCCACGCCGATCTCGGCGTTCCGGTGGCTGTTCCGGCCTATCGCGCCGACCTGTCTTAACCCTCGCCACAATCGCGTCCTATTGCGTCTTTAGCGCCTTTGCGCGCTATTCTCGTTCTTGATACGAGGTGGCCCGGACGGGGCCGGCTCGGGCCGGCCGGGCCGAAGAGGGGTAGTTGGGTTCATGCGTCGGCTTCTCGACCGCATCCGCAGCGCCGGTTTCGGCATCTATTTCGGGCTCGCGGCGATCCTGCTCGCGGTTTCGCTCGGCGGCTGCGCCAATTTTTTCGGCGACGACAAGCAATCGCTCCTGCCCGACGAGCCGGCGGACAAGCTCTATAACGAAGGCCTGACGCTGCTGAACCGCAAGGAATACGAGGACGCGGCGAAGAAGTTCGAGGAAGTCGACCGGCAGCACCCCTATTCGGAATGGGCGCGCAAGTCGCTCTTGATGTCCGCCTACACATATTACGAAATCGGCAAGCACGAGGAGACGATCCAGGCCGCGCGCCGCTACGTGGCGCTGCATCCGGGCAGCCCCGATGCCGCTTACGCGCAGTACCTGATGGCCTCGTCCTACTACGATCAAATCCCGGACATCACCCGCGATCAGGAACGCACGGTGCGGGCGATGCGGGCGCTCGACGAGGTGGTGCGGAAATATCCCGACACCGAATACGCGGAGAGCGCGCGGCGCAAGGTCGAGGTCGCGCGCGACCAGCTCGCCGGCAAGGAGATGCTGGTCGGGCGCTATTACCTCGACCGGCGCAATTACACGGGCGCGATCAACCGCTTCAAGGCGGTGGTGACGCAATATCAGACGACGCGGCACGTGGAGGAGGCGCTGATGCGCCTCGCGGAGTGTTACATGGCGCTCGGCATCGCGGGCGAGGCGCAGACGGCGACCGCCGTGCTTGGGCACAATTTCCCGGACAGCCCCTGGTACAAGGACGCCTACGCCCTCGTGCAGACCGGCGGCACCCCGCCGAAGGAAGACAAGGGCTCCTGGATCAGCCGTGCGTTCGGGATCAAGCCGAGCAACAGCTGACAGCCACGGACCGACGACCGTCCGGCTATCGTGCGCGAATGCAAGCGCTTTAATGATGTCATCCCGGCCGAGCGACGCCGCAGGTGTCGCGAGCCGGGACCCAGGAACATCGCGCTTGATGGCTTACTTTCTTTACGTCATGGCGAGTGGACCGAAAGGAACGCTGTACGTTGGCGTTACGTCCGAACTTTCTTTGCGCGTAGCGCAACACAAGACCGGGGAGGTCGGCGGTTTTACAGCTCGGTACGGAGTGACCAGGCGTAGAAGAGTTTCAGCGGATTGAGGATGCGATTGCGGCGGAGAAACGCATCAAACGTTGGCGGAGGGCGTGGAAAATTGAACTGATCGAGAAGGTCAATCCTGATTAGCGAGATTTGGCTGCGAATTACCTTTGATTCTGTGTTCCTGGATCCCGGCTCGCGCTCGCCCGCTGACGCGGGTTCGCTTGGCCGGGATGACAGAACGAAAGCGATAAGATCGCTATGGCTTGCGATCCGTCCCGGCACTTGGGATAGACTCCGTTTTCCCAAGTCCACTTCCGGCTGCCCATGCTCGCTCATCTCTCCATCCGCGACATCGTCCTGATCGACCGCCTCGACATCGATCTGGAACCCAAGCTGACCGTGCTCACCGGGGAGACCGGTGCCGGCAAATCGATCGTGCTCGACGCGTTTGCGCTTGCGCTCGGTTCGCGCGGGGACGCCGCGCTCGTGCGCCAGGGCGTGGAGCAGGGACAGATCACGGCCGCCTTCGACGTGAAGGCGGATCATCCGGCGCGCTTGATTTTGCGGGCAAACGATCTTGATGGCGACGGCGATCTCATCCTGCGGCGGGTGCAGCTCGCCGACGGGCGCACGCGCGCCTTCATCAACGACCAGCCGGTGACGGTGCAGGTGCTGCGGCAAGTCGGGCAGCGGCTCGTGGAAATCCACGGGCAGCACGACGAGCGCGCGCTCGTTGATTCCGCGACGCACCGGGCTTTGCTCGACTCTTTCGGCGGGCATCTCGAGCGCACGGCCGACGTGAGCCGGCTGTGGAGCGCGTGGAAGCTATGCGAGCAGGCAGTGGCGGCCGAACGCGAACGCTTGAAGCGTGCGCTCTCGGAGGCGGATTTCATCCGCCACGCGGTGGAGGAGCTCACGGTGCTCGCGCCCGAGGCGGGCGAGGAACGGACGCTCGCTGACCGGCGCGCCGCGTTGATGCGCGCCGAGAAAGCCGCGGACGATTTGCGCGACGCGCACGAGGCGGTCGCAGGTAGCGCATCGCCGGTGCCGACGCTCGCGGCGGTCCTGCGGCGCCTCGAGCGGCGCGTGGCGGACGCCGGCGATCTCGTCAGTGGCCCGGTGAAGGCGCTCGATCTCGCGCTGCAGTCGCTGGAAGACGCGCGCGCGGGGCTGGAAACGGCGCTCAGGATCGCCGATTTCGATCCCAAGGAACTGGAGCGGATCGAGGAGCGGCTGTTCGGTTTGCGCGCGGCGGCGCGGAAATACGGTGCGACGGTGGAGGAATTGCCGGCGGTGGCGGCGCGCTTCAAGTCCGATCTCGAGGCGATCGACCGCGGCGCGGAGAAGCTTGCCGCGCTTGAGGCCGCGGCGGGCGAGGCGGAGAAGGGATTCCGCGCGGCTGCCGAGGCGCTTTCGAAGGCGCGGCAAAAGGCAGCCAAGGCGCTCGGCGAGGCGGTGAATGCGGAGCTGGCGCCCTTGAAGCTCGAGCGCGCGGAATTCATCACCGAGATCGAGAGCGATCCCGCGGCACCGGGGCCCGAAGGCTTCGACCGGGTGGAATTCTGGGTGCGCACGAATCCCGGCTCCAAGCCGGGGCCCTTGATGAAGGTCGCGTCCGGCGGCGAGCTCGCGCGCTTTCTGCTCGCGCTCAAGGTCGTGCTCGCGGACCGCGGGTCGGCGCCCACCCTCGTGTTCGACGAGATCGACACGGCGGTGGGCGGCGCCGTGTCCGACGCGATCGGCGCAAGGCTTGCTCGCTTGGGGGAAAAGGTACAGGTGCTCTCGGTCACCCACGCGCCGCAGGTGGCGGCGCGGGCGGCGAACCATTTCCTCGTGCTCAAGGAGGCGGTCGACGGCAAAAAGCGCGTCGCGACGCGCGTGCGCGCGCTCGACCCGAAGCTCAAGCGCGAGGAAATCGCACGCATGCTCGCGGGCGCGGAGATCACCGAGGAAGCGCGCAAGGCGGCGGAGCGGCTGATCGCGGGGGCGGGGTAGGCGGCGAGCGGGGCGCTTCTCGCGCGTCGTGACGGCATTGGCCGCGTGTCCGCTCGATCGAACGCCGAAATCCTTGATCCTTCGATAGATTCTAGCCGCTCGACAATCGCAGATCATTTTTTATCGCGTCGCTCTGAAAATTTCGGCCGCGGCGGCTGGTCCCGTGGAACTCGGGCGCGTGCAGCGCGTTTCCGAGCGCGGAGGACGGGTCAAATTTGTGCCGTGTGCGCGGCACGCGTTCGCGGCAGAGCGCGCCCACGGTCGGGCCGGGGCGTCGTCGTGTTCAGGTAACTGGGTGGGGTAGTGCTTCTTCCAACGAACATTTTTGGCCCTGCCCGCGATGCGGCGCTCGGCGTTTTCGGCGGCAACGGCGCATGCGGGCGATCTCCACAGGCAGAGCAATGAATTACAGGGCCGAAATCAGCCGCGCGTCGCCGACTGCCATCTTGCTGGTGATGGACCAATCCACGTCGATGAGTCATCGACTCAAGAGCGGACAATCCAAGGCATCCTTCCTCGCGGATGTCCTCAACAAGACCCTCTATACGGTCATTACCAACTGCTCCAAGGCAGATGGCGTGCGCGACTACTTTCACGTCGGCGTGGTCGCATATAGCGGGACGGACGCACGCAACGGCTTTCAAGGTGCGTTGGGCGGCGAGGCATTGCACGCGATCTCCCGCCTCGCGGAATCGCCGCTCCGGGTCGAGACGCGGATGAAGAAGGTCGCCGGCGTG
Organism: Xanthobacteraceae bacterium; assembly: GCA_040901465.1. Lineage (GTDB taxonomy): Bacteria > Pseudomonadota > Alphaproteobacteria > Rhizobiales > Xanthobacteraceae > JAUSIF01. The sequence continues at coordinate 40,962 of JBBDYN010000009.1, read as the reverse complement.
AACGACAACGTCGTGGAACAGTCGGTGAGATTTCCCATCTGGTTCGAGCCGCAAAGCCACGGAAAGACCTCGATGTGCGCCGGCCTCAACGCAGCAATCGAAGTCCTCGAGCAATGGTGCGCAAGGCATCCGTCCGCATTCCCGCCGACGGTCTTGCACGTAACGGACGGGCACCCCTCCGACGGAAATCCGGAGCCGATCGCGGACAAGCTCAAGAGCCTGGCGACCGATGACGGCTCGTGTCTGCTTTTCAATCTGCACGTCGACGTGGGCGGAGGCGAGCCCCTGGTTTTCCCGAACGACGAAAGGGCGCTCAAGGATCGATTTGGGAAGGCGCTGTTTCGGATGTCGAGCCTGCTCCCGCCGCACGCTTTGGATGCCGCGGCGAGCAAGGGTTATGAGGTCCGGCCCGGGGCGCGGGGATTTGTATTCAACGCCGGAATTGTAGCGATCGCCGACTTTTTCGACATCGGTACGCGTCCGGCCGTGGCAGCCGATCGATAAGCGAGCAACGGAGTTCCGGGGAGAAGACATGCCATACCAAGCCGAAATCAGCAGGGACAATCCCACCTGTTTTCTGTTCGTCATCGATCAGTCAGGATCCATGGACGAGGTCACGGAGACGGGCCGAACGAAGGCCAACTTCGTGGCCGATGTACTGAACAAGACGCTCTACACCTTGGTCACCAATTGTTCGAAGGCCGACGGTGTACGCAACTATTTCGATGTCGGCGTGATTGCCTACGGCGGGTCGGATGTTGCAACAGGGTTCGGCGGCGCGCTTTCGGGGAGCGTGATCCATTCGATCAATGCGATCAGCGAGAATACGCTTCGTGTAGAGGAGCGGCGTAAGAAAGTGGACGATGGTGCGGGTGGGGTCGTCGAGCAAAAGACCAAGTTTCCAATCTGGTTCGACGCCAAGAGCGCAGGCGGCACCCCGATGCGGGCGGGCCTCAGCAAGACGATGGAGACGGTCGCGGACTGGTGCGACGCGCACGCGCGTTCATACCCCCCGACTATTCTGCACGTGACCGACGGCCAATCTACCGACGGCGCTCCGGAGGAAGTGGCCGATGGGCTGCGCCAGATGGCGACGAGTGACGGCCCGTCGCTGCTGTTCAATCTTCACGTGACCGGCCACGGCGGACTGGAAATCGTGTTCCCGACCTCCGAGGCGGAGCTTATCGACGAGTACTCGCGGATGCTCTTTCGCATGTCGAGTCCGCTGCCGGCGCATCTCGCCAAGTTCGCCGGCGACAAGGGCTATTCGATCTCTGACGGATCGCGCGGCTTCATCTTCAATGGCGATCCCCAGTGCGTTGTGGACTTCTTCGAGATCGGGACGCGACCGAAGCTGGTCGCAGATCGGTGAGCCGAGCGAACGTGGTAAGTCATGGCCGGGCTTGTCACCCAAGTCGGATTTATCCGACTTGGGCATTTTGATTGCGCAACTCGGGCAAGCCCGAGTTGCGTGCCATCCACGCCTTCCTTCTTGTGCGATCCAAAGACGTGGATCACAGCCGAAGTCGGCTGTTGCCGACTTCGGCCATTTTTAACTTGCGAGCCGGGTCCAACCGGCTCGCTGTGTCGCCGCGCCAAGGCTGCTCGCGGCTATTTCTTGCGGTGCTGGCGCCTTTGGCCGCATTTTATGTTCGCGCTGGTCGCTAGCTTCGCTCGCGAGCGCCGCGCGGCCCGGTGATGACGGGGGAAAGTACGCAAGATGAGACAGGACTCGGACGTGCGTCCGAAGTCGCGCCTGCCTTTGGCCTTCAGCGTTGCCAAGGTTGACGATCGGCGCAATGAGGACAGCTATCAGCGTTCGGCCAAAGGCGTTTATGCGCTGAGCGACGGCGCATCCGTGTCCTACGATTCGGCGTCCTGGGCGCGCATTCTGGTTCGCCGTTACATTCAAGACCCGGAGTTCACGCGCGAATGGCTCGCGGCGGCGGTCGCTGAATTTCGCAAGCTGCACGACCGCGACAGCCTGCCATGGATGAAACAGGCGTCGTTCGACAAAGGCAGCTTCGCCTCGCTGCTTGGCGTTCGAGTTGTCGATGGGGGAAGGCTGATCCAGGTGCTCGCCATCGGCGACAGTCTGGCGGTGCTGTGCGACGGGGATCGCATCAAGGAGACCTTCCGGTTGTCCGCGCCGTCGGACTTCGACCGGCCTCCCCAGTTGCTCTGCACGAACCCGGCCGAGAATGCGTTTCTGGATGACGTGGAATTCAGCTACGATCTCGTCGCCGACTGGACATTCCGCGGGCTGGAACGGCCCGCGCTCCTGTGCATGACCGATGCGCTCGGTCATTGGTTGCTGTCGCAGCGCGATCGCGACCAAGCGCCGATCGCAGTCCTGCGGAACCTGAGAACGTCAAAGGTATTCGCCCGCTTTGTGCAAGACGAACGCGCCGCGGGCCGCATGCGGCGGGACGACACGACTTTGCTGGCGCTTTGGTAGGCGAACATGGAGCGATATGCGCAGACCGCGAAGTTTGACGTTCCCCGGCCGAGCCGAGCCGCCGCGCTGCCGAAGAAGCCATCGCGGCAACCAAAACGGCGAGGCGAGAGCCGGGGTCCAGCGCAGCCTCGAAGGTTGCTCTGCCGCTTCCTGGACCCCGGGTCTCGCGCGGACTTTATCCGCGCTCGCCCGGGGAACGTATTTGCTCGTGCACGCGAGCCGGGATGACTTAACTAAGACAGGGCGAGCATGCCTTATCCGCAGATCACCGAGTACCACGAGGCCGTGCAGCACCCGGCACAGTCATTCATCGACCCCGAATTGAAGCAAGGCGCGGTGAAGGAAAACACCTTGGGCCTGCCGCTGGTGATGTCGGGGGGATTTGCGCTGACCTACGCGGTCACGACTCCGCGCAGAAAGTGCGCGGTGCGGTGTTTTCATCGCGAGATTCCATCGATCGAGCAGAAGTATCATGCGATCTCGAAGAAATTGCGGTCGCTGAAGAACGGATATTTCGTCGATTTCGATTTCCAAACGTCGGGGATCAGCGTTCGCCAGGGCGTCTATCCGATCGTACGGATGGACTGGGTCGAGGGCGGGACGCTCGGGATCTGGCTGGACCAGCGCTTCAACGATCCGCGCGCGCTGGAAAGGGCCCGAGCGGAATTTCGATCCATCGCGCGCTTTCTGGAGCGGGAGGGAATCGGCCACGGCGATATTCAGAACGGCAATGTCATGGTGACGGATGGCACGATCAAGCTGATCGATTATGACGGCATGTTCGTCCCCGGGATGAGTCCGGGGAATGGCAGCGAGACCGGGCATCGGCACTTCCAGCATCCCGATCGCAAGGTCTCCGATTACGGTCCGAAGATGGACCGGTTCAGCTTCATTGCGCTCGATCTCAGTCTGCAATCGGTCATCGAGGACGCGTCGCTTTATCAAAAGTTCCGTGAGGGCGGTGAGACGATCATCTTCAAGGCGAACGATTTCGCCGACCCGCAAAGCAGCGAGATTTTCCGGCGACTGCTGGCAATGCCGAAGCTGAAGCAGCAGGCGCGCAACTTTGCCGCGATCTGCGATGCACCGCTCGCCGCGGTCCCGCCGCTGGATGATTTCCTCGCCGGCCGCAGCATTCCGGCGGCGAAGATGCCGATCAAGACGTCACCCTCGCCCGCAGCAGGGCCGCACGCCGCCGCCTACATTCCCGCCTATCCGGTGGTCGACGCGCTGAATTTCCCCGCCGCCCTCGGACGGGTGGGCGACCGGGTCGAGCTGATTGGACGAATCGTCGAGGTAAAGCCGGGTGCCCGGAAGCGGGGGAAGGGCCGAGTCAAACGCTATGTCTTCATCAATTTTGGTTCGTGGCGCGGCAACATCGTCAAAATCTCGATCTGGTCCGAAGGGCTTGCGAAGCTGAAGGAGCAGCCGTCCAACGCATGGATCGGGCGGTGGGTGAGCGTAACCGGCCTCATCGATGTGCCGTATGAAAACAAGCGGCACGGCTACAAGCACCTGAGCATCACCGTCGAGGAAGACGGGCAGATCCAGCAACTCGAGGAAGCGGAAGCCGGGTTCCGGCTGGCGAGTATCGCCAAGACGCCACACCGCAAACGCGGTTTGCCTGAGGGCGCCCCGGCATTCGCCGCGCCGCGTGTGGCAAGAGCGATCTGGCGCGCTTTCTTTCCGCTGAAGGGCAAGCGTGCATCCGGTACTCCGCGGGTCGCGCCGCCTGCTGCCGCGGCAACGGCGAAAAATTTACCGTTGCGAAACCGAGATATCGTCAGCAAGTTCAAGCAGGATGGATCGCGGGCTCAGCCCGTTCCGGCTCTGCGCACCGCGGCCGCCGCGAAGCGGGGAGCGGCTCGATCATCGGGGTTCTTCGACAGGATGCGACGATGGGTGTGGGTCGGCGGGCTGGGCATCGGTCTCGTGCTCTTCCTGTACGCGTTGATTGTGGGGGCGAGGTAGAGCGTGATCGCTTGAAGGATGAGCGCCGTGTCCCGGGCGCAACGCAGCATGAGCGAAGCGAAATGAAGCGCTGCAGACCGGGGACCCACACAATCGCGGCCGATGTGGACCCCAGCTAGCGGGCCAATCGTTGCCAAGATCGGGAGGCGAACGTGAAACCTCGGATCAAGATCATCACGCTGGCGGTAAGCGATCTCGAGAGATCGCTTGCCTTCTATCGCGACGGCATGGGCCTCGCCACGAAAGGGATCATCGGCCAGGAGTTCGAGGATGGCGCCGTGGTCTTCTTCGACATGAACGACGACCTGATCCTCGCGCTGTACCCAACGGCATCGCTGTCCAAGGATGCAAAGATCGCCGCAACGCGAGCGAGGCTCGGTGCGGTGTCAATCGGGCACATCGTCAATTCGAAAGAGCAAGTCGATGCGGTCATGCAGCAGGCCGAGCGAGCCGGCGCCGTCGTCACCGACCCGGCGCACGACCGCTTCTGGGGCGGCTATTCCGCTTACTTCCATGACCCAGACGACCACCTCTGGGAGATCGCCTGGAATCCGCAGTGGAGCGTCGCGGATTGAGCCCGCCGGCCAATGGCGGTCTAAGGCCGGCAACGGCCTCCTCGCGGCCCGGGGCTTAAGACGCCGCGCGGGACTGGCGCGCGCCGACGAGCCCGGTTCAGGGCGAGTATCCGGCGCGCGCTCGTTGGGTCGCCGCGCTGGCTGCTCGCTTCGCTCGCCAGCGCGGCATGGCCCGGTGATGACAAAATTAAGTTGACCACTCGCCCGGAGTTCGCGCTGCGCTGCGCCCGGGACACGAGGCATTTCTAAGCATCCCCCTCATCGGCATCGTCGAGGAAATCGAGGTTCGGCGTCATGCGCGGCCGGCTGCCGAGATCGTCGGCGCGCGCCACGGCGTTTGCGCCGAAGCGCTGCGTGAGCGCGTCCACCGCGCTCTCCAGGCGGCGCCGGCGGACGCCGCTGCCGAACAGATCGAGCTGGACCGTATCGTCTTCGTCGACGAGGTCGTAGGCCGCGATGCCGACCAGGCGGAACGGACCGGGATGCGCGAACTCGGCGAGCAGGCCGACCGCCACCGAATAGAGCTCCTCGGCCACGTCGGTCGGTCGCGTCAGGCGATGTTGACGGGTCAGGATCTGGAAGCCGGTCGTCTTGAGCTTCACGCGCACGCCGAGCGCGAGCACCTGCTTGCGCCGCAGCCTCCGGCCGATCTCGTCCGCCGAGCGGCGCAGGTGGCGCCTGAGCTCGCTGCCGTCGCGCAGGTCGTGCTCGAGGGTCGTCTCCGACCCGATGCTCTTGGAAGACCGGTCGCCGTCAACCGGCCGCGGGTCTTCGGCGTGGGCCAGGGAGTAGAAATGAACTCCCGCGCGACCGAGTTCGCGTTCGAGCCAGATCGGGTCGGCGGCCGCCACGTCGCCGATCGTGTGCAGGTTCAGCCGGTGCAGACGCGGCTCGGTTTTCACACCCACGCCCCAGAGGCGCGAGATGGGGAGCGGCGCGAGCCATGACTTGGCCGTTTCCGGCGGCACCAAGGTCAGGCCGTCCGGCTTCTGGTGACCGCTCGCGACCTTGGCCACGTACTTGGTCCCGGAAAGCCCGACCGAGACTGTGAGGCCGGTCGCTTCGCGTACCGCCTCTTTCAGCTTCACGCCGATCGCGCGCGGCGGACCGAAAATCCGCTCGGAGCCGGTCATGTCCAGGAATGCCTCGTCGAGGCTGAGGGCCTCGACCTCGGACGAGAAGTCCGCGAACACGCGCATGATCGTCGCGGACACCTCACGGTAGCGGTCGAAGCGGGGCGGCACGATCACGGCGTCGGGGCACATGCGCCGTGCCCGTGCCATGGGCATGGCGCTGCCGACGCCAAAAGGCCGGGCCTCGTAGCTCGCGGTCAGCACGACGCCGCGGTCGCTGTTCGGCCCGACCAGGATCGGCTTGCCGCGCAGTGCCGGATCGTCGCGCTGCTCGATCGCCGCATAGAACGCGTCCATGTCGGCATGGGCGACGATGCGGGGCCAGGGTGATTCTGCTTGCGTCATGGTGCGATCAGCCTGCCTGAACGCCGAGGCCAAGTTTCGCCACGGCCGTTCCCGATCTAGACTAGTCGCACCATGGCAAGAAAAACATCCAGTAAGTCCCAGCCGGTCGAGAAACTCACCGCGAAAGAGGCCAAGGTCGAGCACGCGCGGCTCGAGGCCGAGATCACCGGGCACGACAAACGCTATTACCAGCAGGATGCGCCGACGATTTCGGATGCCGATTATGACGCGCTGCGCCGGCGCTACGAGCAGATCGAAGCTCGCTTTCCGGAATTGCAGACGCTCACGAGCCTGACGCGGCGCGTGGGCGCGGCGCCGGCGGCGAAATTCAAGAAGGTGCGGCACGCTGCACCGATGCTTTCGCTCGGCAACGCGTTCACGGAAGGGGACGTCACGGACTTCGTCGACCGGATCCGGCGTTTTCTCGGCCTGAAGGAAAGCGAAAAAATCGAGCTCACCGCGGAGCCGAAGATCGACGGGCTCTCTTGCACGCTGCGCTATGAGAAGGGCAAGCTCGTGGTCGCGGCCACGCGCGGCGACGGCACCGTCGGCGAAGACGTCACCGCCAACGTCCGCACGATCAAGGAAGTGCCGCAGGAGCTGAAGGGCCGCGACGTGCCCGACGTGTTCGAGGTGCGCGGCGAAGTCTACATGCGGCGCGCGGACTTCCTTGCGCTCAACAAGCGGCAGGAGAAAGAGGGCAAGCAGCTCTACGTCAACCCGCGCAACACGGCGGCCGGCAGCCTGCGCCAGCTCGATCCGAACATGACCGCGAGCCGGCCGCTGCGCTTCTTCGGCTATGGCTGGGGGCAGGCGAGCGAGCTGCCCGGCAACACGCAGAAGGAAGTGGTCGATGCTTTGAAGCGCTGGGGCATCCCGACCAACCCAATGACGCGGCTCTGCAGGAGCGTCGAAGAATTGATGGCGCATTACCGCGAAATCGAAGCCAAGCGCGCGAAGTTCGAGTACGACATCGACGGCGTGGTCTACAAGCTCAATCGCATCGACTGGCAGGAACGGCTCGGATTCATCTCGCGCACGCCGCGCTGGGCGATCGCGCACAAATTTCCGGCGGAGAAGGCGACGACCGTGGTGCGCGATATCATGATCACGGTCGGCCGCACCGGCGCGCTCACGCCGACCGCGGTGCTCGAGCCCGTGAATGTCGGCGGCGTGGTCGTCTCGATGGCGACGCTGCACAACGAGGATTACATCAAGGGCATCGGCGGCGACGGCAGTGCGATCCGCGGCGGTGTCGATATCCGCGTCGGCGACACCGTGCGGATCCAGCGCGCGGGCGACGTGATCCCGCAGGTGCTCGACGTGGTGCTGGACAAGCGCCCGAAAAGCGCGAAGCGCTATCAATTCCCGACCATATGCCCGGCCTGCGGCAGCCACGCGGTGCGCGAGGTCGATCCGGAAACCGGCAAGGCCGATGCCGTGCGGCGCTGCACGGGCGGCCTGATCTGCCCGGCACAGGCGGTGGAGCGGCTCATTCATTTCGTGTCGCGCAATGCGTTCGACATCGAAGGGCTGGGCGAGAAGCAGATCGCGCTGTTCTTCGAGCGGGGATGGATCAAGGAACCTGTCGACATTTTCAGGCTCAAGGATCGCAACAAGAAGATCAAGCTGGAGGAGCAGGAAGGCTTCGGCGACCTGTCGGCGCGCAAGCTGTTCGATGCGATCGACGAGCGGCGGAAGATTCCACTCAACCGTTTCATCTATGCGCTCGGCATCCGGCATATCGGCGAGACGAACGCGACGCGGCTCGCGCGTCACTATCAGTCGATCGCGGCGCTGAAGAAGGCGCTGATGAAGGCGAAGCCCGACGAAGATGATATTCAGGAACTTACGAACATCAACGGCATCGGCGAGACGGTCGCCGATGCGATCGTGGAATTCTTCAAGGAGAAGCGCAATCGCGCGGCGATCGAGACGCTGCTCGACGAGATCGAAGTCGACCCGATGCAGGCAGTGGCGAAGGACAGCGCCGTTTCAGGCAAGACGGTGGTGTTCACCGGCGCGCTTGAGAAGATGACGCGCGACGAGGCCAAGGCGATGGCCGAGCGGCTCGGCGCCAAGGTCGCGGGCTCGGTGTCGAAGAAGACGGACTACCTCGTCGCCGGCCCCGGCGCGGGCTCCAAGCTCGCCGAGGCGAAGAAGCACGACGTCAAGGTGCTGAGCGAGGATGAGTGGTTCAAGCTGGTGAAGTGATCGCTCGTATTTGTCATGGCCGGGCCGGCGCGCCGCCAGCGCTGCCAAAGGAACCAGCGCTGGCACTTTACAAGAACTTGGCGAAGCGCGGCCTTGGCGCGCTGAGACCCGGCCATCCACGCCTTGCTTGTGTTGTAAAAAAAGTCGCGGATCACCGGGTCTCGCAACGTCAACCGCTCGCGCTACGCACTCGCGGGACGTTGCGGCCCGGTGATGACGAAAAGACTGAGGAGCGCTGTTAGAGTCGTCCGGTCAGCGCCAGCACGATTACAATGATCAGCAGCACGCCGACGATTCCGCCGGGGCCGTAGCCCCAGTTGCCGCTGTAGCCCCACCTCGGCAGCGCGCCGATGAGGATCAGAATGAGAAGAATGACCAGAATTGTGCCGAGCATGGTCGTAGCCTCGGGTGTGAGTTCGAGGCGTTAACGCCGAGCGATGCGCTTGGGTTCCATGAATCGTGTTCCGGGCGCAGCGCGAGAAGAACACCCTCCCCCTTGCGGGGAGGGTCGCCGCGCATGGAAAACGCGTCAAGCATTCTCGGACTCGAGTGCGCGGCGGGGTGGGGGTTGTCGTGACGTCGATCGGACGGCGCGCTTCATTGCGCGCCACACCGCCCCCCCACCCCGCTCGCTTCGCTCGCGACCCTCCCCGCAAGGGGGAGGGTAAAGGCATCAGAGCGTGATGACCTGATCCGGCATGTTGCCGGAGAGCGCCTTGTAGAGATCGGGGAAGCAGCCGATCGGCACGCCGTCGAACAGCTTGTCGGCTATCTCGCGCTCGTAGCAGCACTGGTCGCAGCCCATCAGCAGGATGCCGGTCTTCTTCGCGACCTTATGCAGGCGATCGCCGATCGGATTGCCCTTCATGAGCACGTAATTGTTGTCCTCGAAGAAGAACATGCCAACGACGGTGACGCCGTGGCGGCCTTCCTCGAGCTGCGGCAGGATCATCTTGCCGAGCACGTAGGAAACCGTGTGGCGCGAAGTGGCAAAAATATACGCGACCTTCATGCTGCTTCTCCCCTTGTTGAATTGTCATGCCCGCACTTGTTGCGGGTATCCACGACTTCACTTGCAGTCGATCAAGGCGTGGATGGCCGGGACAAGCCCGGCCATGACGACGATGGAATCTCGATGTGTTCACGTTGAATGGCGGCACGCAGTGCCGCGCGGAATGCGGCGATGGCGAGCACGGCGCGGTCCTGCTTGAGCGCGGGAACGCCGGGCAGCGCGGCCACCAATTCGTTCGCCGTCAATTGAGCGACGACATCGACCCCGAAACCGGGCAGCAGCTCGGAAATCGCCTCGCAATAGGCGATCAGCGTCGTGCAGGCGGAGGCGCGGAAGCGCGCGTCCGCGAGTTTGCCGTCGTCAACTTCGATGCTGAAGCGGGCGGCATTGCCGTCCGCGTCGGCGATCGTGCCGCCTTCGATCGCGAGCGGCGCTTCGCGCATGCGGCGGAAGCCGCGCTCGAACAGGTCGGCGACGGTGAAGCGGGGCGCCACGCTGCAACAGGGCTCGCGGCAGGCGGCGGTCATTGTCTCGCCCGTCGCGTTAAGTCGAGACCACGTGTCCCGGGCGCGGCGCAGCGCGCAGCGGTGCGCCGCAGACCCGGGACCCAGAGCGACATGCCGGTGGGCCCCGGCTCTGCGCTGCAGCGCGTCCGGGGCACGCCAATTGTCGTTTCGATCGCGCGCATCGGCCACTCAGTTCCACCGCAGCAGGCGTCTTTCGAGACGCCCTGCGAGCGCGAAAATTACGAGCACGACCGCCATGATCAGGAGCACGATCGCCATCATCAGGGACGCGTTGTAGGTGCTCTGGGCGAAGGACAGGAGATAGCCGAGGCCGCGGCTCGCGGCGACGAATTCGCCGACCACGGCGCCGGTAAAGGCGAAGCCGACGGCGACCTTGAGATTGCCGAGCACCCAGGCCGCGACCGACGGCAGATACACGTGGCGCAAGAGCGCCCAGCGGTCGCCGCCCAGCGTCACGATGCGCTCGACGAGCTTGCGGTCCACCTGGCGGATGCCGGTGAAGACCGTGAAGAAAATGACGACGGCGACCAGGATGAAGGCGAGCGCCACCTTGGAGGCGATGCCGATGCCGAGCCAGATCACGAACAGGGGCGCGAGAATGACGCGCGGCACGGCGTTCAGGAGCAGCATCACCGGCTCCAGGAGCTCGGCCACGAACCGGATCAAGGCCGCGAGGACGCCGAGCACGATGCCGACGACGATGCCGAGCGCGAGGCCCGCGAGCGCGGCGGTGAAAGTCGCTTCCATATGCGGCCAGATGCGGCCTTCGGCGAACAATTCGACGAGCGCGCCCCAGATTTGCGTAGGCGTCGGCATGTAGAGCGGGTTGAGCATGCCGGCGTAGCCGGCACCCTGCCAAACGACGAGCAGGGTTCCAAAGGCAAGGAGTTGCCGCACCCAGGCGCGGTTCGGAGCGCGGATCATGCCGCTTCCGCCTTTTCCGCCTTGGCGCTCATGTCGACTTCGCGCGTGAGATCGGCCCAGAGCTTTTCCAGAAGCGGCGCGAACGCCGGATGCGTGCGCGCGCGCACGAGATCGCGCGGGCGCGGGATCGGCACCGGATAGCGTTCGGTGACGCGCGCGCGCGGGCCCTGCGCGAGAAGATAGACGACGTCGGACAGCGCGATTGCTTCTTCCAGATCGTGGGTGACGAGCAGGACGCTGATCTTCTCGCGCTCGACGAGTTCCACGACTTCCTGGCTGATGCGCGCGCGCACGATGGCGTCGAGGGAGGCGAACGGCTCGTCCATCAAGAGCAGGCGCGGCTTCAGCGCCATGGCCTGGGCGATCGCGACGCGCTTGCGCTGGCCGCCGCTCAAGCGGCGCGGGTAGCGGTCGCCGAAGCCGGCGAGGCCGAAACGCTCAAGCCATTGGTCGGCGGCTTCGAGCGCACGCCTGCGCTCCATGCCGCGGAATCCGAGGCCGAGCGCGACATTCTCGCGCGCCGTGCGCCACGGCAGCAGCGCGTCGTCCTGAAACAGGATGCCGATGTCGGCGGGCGCGAATTCGGAATCGACCTTGCCCGAGAGCGGCTGCTGCAAGCCGATGATGACGCGGAGCAGGCTCGACTTGCCGGAGCCCGATGGGCCGACAAGGCTCACGAACTGGCCGGCGCCGACCTCAAGGCTCGCGCCCTCCAGAACGGGGACACCCCCGCCATAGGCGAGCGAAATATCGGATACGCGCAGGGTTTCAGCCTTTCACGATCGAGGTGTCGTGCAGGCCGCTGACGTCCGCGTCGGGTTTGACAAGACCGGCCACGACCAGCGACGCCGCGACGCGCCGCGATGCGGCGAGATCGATGGTCACTCTGTCCGGATAGAGCGAGGCCGTGTAGCGCGCGAGCACTTCGCGAAGCTGGCCCACGTCGGCGCCGGCGAGCAGTTCCTTCGGCAGCGAGCCGACGAGGTCCTCGGGCTTCATCTTCGGCAGCGCCTTGAGCGCGTCGTCGAGGCCCTGCGCGAGCTGCAGCATCTCCGGCTTGCGCGCCTCGATCTCCTTCGCGCGCACGGCAACGCCCATGAATTCATACGGGCCGCCGAGATATTTCTGCGCGTCCTTGAGGTCCATCGCGTTCACGAGCGTGCGCGCGCCGTCCTTGGTGAGAATACTGAGGGCGGGCTCCTGCACGAGGCCGGCGTCGACCTGGCCCTGACGCAGTGATTCGAGAATGTTCACGCCGAGCGTCGCATACTGGACCTTCGTGCTGTCGGCTCCGGCCTGCTTCAGCAGGAACAGCAAGAGCGCGTGGTCGGCATTGCCGAGACCGGAGACGCCGACGGTCTTGCCCTCGAGATCCTTGAGGCCGCGGATCGTCGCGGCGGTCTTCGGGCCGGTGACGAGTGCGAACAGCGGCAGGCGGCCGGTGGTGGCGAAGCGGCGGATTTCCGCGCCCTTGGCATAGGCCTGGATCGCCACGTCGAGTGCGGTTGCCGCGTAGTCGACGGCGCCGCCGACGAGTGCCTGCATGGCGGCACCACCGCCGCGCGCATAAACCAGTTCCACGTCGAGCCCGTGATTGCGCCAATGGCCTTTGGCGCGGGCGACTTCATAGGGAATGATGCAGAGAACCTGGCTGCAGAAGGCGAGCTTGAGCTTCTTCAATTCCTTCTGCTGCCCGCCGGCCGGGCCGGTGGCGGTCAGCAATCCGGCGACGGCGGCAACGCCGCCCAGCACCGTGCGGCGGTTCAGGTCCGGCGGAGCGAGATTGGCGCTCGTGAGCCCCTCCGGTACCGGAGCGGCATGATCGGCATCGCAGCAACCCATGGAATCTCTCCCGGGGCCCGTTTGGGGCCCGTAAGTCCCGGACAAGGTCACTCAACAGAGATTTTTCGTCAATAGACAAATACTACATTTTATTCTTGTTATTCTTTTATGGGCGTGGCGGCTGCGTCCAGCCACTGGCGCGTTTCGGCATCGAGGTAGGCGTCGAGCGTCGCGCGCACGCGCTCGTGATAGCGGTCGAGCCATTCGAGCTCGTCGGCTGTGAGCAGGCGCGGCTCCGTAAGGTGGCGGTCGATGGGCGCGAGCGTGAGCGTGTCGAAGGCGAGAAGTTTCTTTTCGGCGTCAGGCGGGGCGGCGGACTGCACAATGAGCACAAGGTTCTCGATGCGGATGCCGTAGGCGCCAGCTCTGTAATAGCCGGGCTCGTTCGAGACGATCATGCCTGCTGCGAGCGGCGCGGTGCCGAGCTTCGAGAGCCGCGCCGGTCCCTCGTGCACGGAGAGATAGCTGCCGACGCCATGGCCGGTGCCGTGATCGAAATCGAGTCCGGCGGCCCAGAGCGCGCGGCGCGCGAACGGATCGAGCTGAGCGCCGGTGCTGGCATCGGGGAAGACGCTGCGCGCGATTGCGACGTGGCCCTTGAGCACGAGCGTGAAGCGCTCGCGCATTTCCTCGGTCGGCTTGCCGACGGCAATGGTGCGCGTGACGTCGGTGGTGCCGTCCTCATATTGCGCGCCGGAGTCGATCAGGAACAATTCGCCGGGCGAAATTTTCCGGTTGCTCTTCTTCGTCACGCGATAATGCACGATCGCGCCGTTGGGGCCCGATCCCGCGATCGTCGCGAAGGAAACATCCTTCAGCTTGCCGGTCTCGCGGCGGAATGTCTCGAGCGCCGCGACCGCGTCGATCTCGGTGAGCTTGCCGCCCGGCGCTTCGCGGTCGAACCAGGCGAGAAAGCGTACGAGTGCCGCGCCGTCGCGCAAGTGCGCCGCGCGGGCGCCGGCGATTTCGGCCGCGTTCTTCACCGCCTTCATGCGCAGGACGGGATCGGCGCCCTTTGAGATTTTGCCGCCGGCCGTCTCGATCAGGTCGGCGAGACGGCGCGGCGCTGTCGCCTGATCGAGGCGGATCGTTTTTCCCTTGGCGAATTTCGTGAGCGCGATTTCGAGTTCTCCCGGCTCGCGCAGATCGGCGAGGCGGGCGAGCGCATCGCGCACTTCGTTCGAGAGTTTGCGCCCGTCGACGAACAGCAGCGGCTGGCCGTCGCGCGGCACGATGGACCAGGAAAGCGAAACCGGCACGTGCGAAATATCGCCGCCGCGAATGTTAAAGGTCCAGGCGATGGAAGCCGGGTCCGACAGCACAGCGGCGTCGAACTTCGCCTTGGCGAGTTCCTCGCGGATACGCGCGAGCTTTTGTTCCGCCGGCTCGCCGGCATATTTCAGGTCGTGCAGCTTGACGGGCGCGGACGGCGGCGCGGGGCGGCCGCTCCAGATCGTGTCCACCGGGTTGTCGTCGACGGCGACGAGTTTTCCGCCGGCACGCTCGACGGCTTTTTCCAGCCGCTCGACGCCGTCGAGCGTCGTGCGCCACGGGTCGTAGCCGAGGGTCGCGCCCTTCGGGAGATTTTCGGTGATCCATTCGTGCGGCGGGCGCTCGACCAAGTGCTCGATTGCGAACACCTTGCCGTCGACCTGCTCCTTCGCCTGCAACGTGTAGCGGCCGTCGACGAAGAGCGCGGCCTTGTCCTTCAGCACCACAGCCGCGCCCAAGGACCCCGTGAAGCCCGTGAGCCACGCGAGCCGCTCCTCGGAAGGTGGCACGTATTCGTTCTGATGCGGGTCGGCGGTGGTGACGTAAAAGCCGTCGAGCTTCCGCCTGGCGAGCTCGGCACGGAGGCCCGCGACGCGTTCGGCCCCCTTCGTCGGGTTGGCCCTTTCCTCGAAGGACTGGAATTTCGCCTCGAACATGGGGGCGTTCTTAGGGCCGGGCGACGTGTGCGTCTATTATCTTCACCTTTCCCCCCGTTTACGGGGAGAGGTCGGCGCGCGAAG
>JBBDYN010000009.1:24910-25939 GCA_040901465.1 Xanthobacteraceae bacterium | reverse complement strand
CCCCCCCCCCCCCCCCCCCCGGGTGGGGGGCATCCTGACATATCTTCGGCTGCTGCCCCTCACCCCGACCCTCTCCCCGCAAGCGGGGAGAGGGAGAAAAAGCGGCCTCGCACCCTCGCAAATGTGGGCCGGCGGTGCCATTTTGTTCTCATACAGATTCGCGAAAGTGCCCCGTGGCCGATCCGCTTGAACAGGACGACGATTTTGCTGCGCCCGTGCCCAAGCCGGGCGGCATTGCCGCGCGGGCGCGCGCCTCGCTCGCGCCGGACTATCTCGAAGGTCTGAACCCCGAGCAGATCGCGGCCGTGGAAAGCCTCGATGGACCGGTGCTGGTGTTGGCGGGGGCCGGCACCGGAAAGACGCGGGTGTTGACTACCCGCATCGCGCACATTCTCGCCACGGGCCGGGCGCGGCCCGGCGACATCCTTGCGGTCACCTTTACCAACAAGGCCGCGCGCGAGATGAAGGGCCGCGTCGGCACCATGGTGGGGGAGGCGGTGGAGGGCATGCCGTGGCTCGGCACCTTCCATTCCATCGGCGCGAAAATCCTGCGCCGCCACGCCGAGCTCGTGGACCTGAAATCCGATTTCACGATCCTCGACACCGACGACCAGATCCGCCTGATGAAGCAGGTGATCCAGGCCGCCGACATCGACGAGAAGCGCTGGCCGGCACGCCTGTTCGCCGCGATCATGGACGGGTGGAAGAACCGCGGGCTTGCGCCCGCGGACGTGCCGGCGGGCGATGCCATGAGTTTCGCCGACGGGCGCGCGAAGTCGCTCTACGCCGCCTATCAGGCGCGGCTGAAGACGCTGAACGCCGCTGACTTCGGCGACCTGCTCCTGGAAAATCTCCGCATCTTCCGCGGCCACGCCGACGTACTCGTGCGTTATCAGCAACGCTTCCGCTACATGCTCGTGGACGAGTATCAGGACACGAACGTCGCGCAGTATCTATGGCTGCGGCTCCTGGCGCAGCGGCCTCATTCGTCATCACCGGGCCGCGCCGCCCCGCGAGCCGAAGGCGAGC
>JBBDYN010000009.1:5557-24900 GCA_040901465.1 Xanthobacteraceae bacterium | reverse complement strand
TGATCCACGTCTTCTTGAAACGAAGGAAGACGTGGATGGCCGGGATAAACCCGGCCATGACGAAAAGACGGACCACGGCATTACCTCCTCCTCGTCATCACCGGGCCGCAACGCCCCGCGAGCCGAAGGCGAGCGGAGTGGCGGCGCGAGTCCCGGTGATCCACGTCTTGAGACAAGGGAAGACGTGGATGGCCGGGACTTCAGGCGCGAAGACGGCGCTTCGCGCCTTTCGCCCGGCCATGACGATGTGGGGAGGCCGGGCGCTGTAACTTCGGCCAACATCTGCTGCGTTGGCGACGACGACCAGTCGATCTATGGCTGGCGCGGCGCGGAAGTGGACAATATTCTCCGCTTCGAAAAGGATTTCCCCGGAGCCAAGGTCATTCGCCTCGAGCGCAACTACCGCTCGACCGGCCATATCCTTGCCGCCGCCTCGCACCTCATCGCGCACAATGAAGGCCGGCTCGGCAAGACGTTGCGCACCGAGGACGAGCTCGGCGAGAAGGTGACGGTCACCGGCGCATGGGATTCGGAAGAGGAAGCGCGATCGGTCGGCGCGGAGATCGAGGCGCTCGGCCGCGCCGGGCACAAGCTTGCCGAGATCGCGATCCTGGTGCGTGCGTCGTTCCAGATGCGCGAATTCGAAGACCGCTTCGTCACCCTCGGACTGCCATACCGCGTGATCGGCGGGCCGCGTTTCTACGAGCGGCAGGAAATCCGCGACGCGCTGGCGTATTTCCGCGCGATCTGTTCGACCGCCGACGACCTCGCGTTCGAGCGCATCGTCAACGTGCCGAAGCGCGGGCTCGGCGACGCGACCGTGCAGATCCTGCACGACTATTCGCGTGCGCACGGCACGTCCTTGCAGGAGTCGGCTCGCGCGCTCGTGGCGACCGAGGAATTGAAGCCGAAGCCACGCGCAACCGTGCGCGATCTCGTCGTCGCATTCGACCGCTGGCGCGCGCAGCTCGATCACATCTCGCACACGGAGCTGGCCGAGATCGTGCTCGACGAGTCCGGCTACACCGCCATGTGGCAGAACGAGCGTTCGGCGGACGCCGCCGGGCGGCTGGAAAACCTCAAGGAGCTCGTGCGTTCCATGGAGGGCTTCGAGAACATGCGCGGCTTTCTCGAACACATCGCGCTCGTCATGGACGTGGAGGGCGGCGAGGCGGTCGATTCCGTGAACCTCATGACGCTGCACGCGGCCAAGGGCCTTGAGTTCGACACGGTCTATCTGCCGGGTTGGGAGGAGGGACTGTTCCCGCACCAGCGTTCGCTGGACGAGCAGGGCCGCGCGGGACTGGAAGAGGAACGCCGGCTCGCGCACGTTGGCCTCACACGCGCGCGCAAGAACGCGCGCATCTATTTCGCCATCAACCGGCGCATTCATGGTCTATGGAATTCGACGGTGCCGAGCCGCTTCCTCGACGAATTGCCGGAGGCGCACGTGGACGTGACCGAGGCCTCGAGCGGATTCTCCGAGCCGCGCTCGCGCTTCGACCGGGCGGAGCCGTTCACCGGCGGGTCGCGATACGACACGCCGGGCTGGCAGCGCGCGCAGGCGCGCGCGGCGGCGAAGAACGGCGGCGCGGGGCGGTTCGTGAAAACGCCGGTGACGATCGAGGGCGTCGCTGTGCGGAAATCGAGCGGGCCGGCGAACTTCGCGCTCGGCGAGCGCGTGTTTCACCAGAAATTCGGCTACGGCAAGGTGCGCGAGATCGACGGCGACAAGCTCACGGTGAGCTTCGAAAAGGCGGGCGAGAAGCGGGTCGTGGCGAGTTTCGTGGAGCGGGTGTAATTCGTTCGCGGCGCGAAAGGGGACGGCATGGCAATCAGTGAAAAAATCAAGGACCTAGTCCTGGCCGCATGGGCGGACGGCCATGTCTGCCTGCTCGGTACGGTCGGCAAGGATGGTCCGAATATCAGTCCCAAGGGCAGCATGATCTTTTTCGACGACGATCATCTCGCCTATTGGGAGCGTTCGAAACGCAAGGCGCTGGAAAATCTCGGCCGCGACAAGCGGGTGGTGGTCGTCTACAGCAATATGCAGGCGCAGCGGGAAGGCCGGGTCGAGTCACCCGTACTGCGCTTCTATGGCACTGCGGAAATTCACGAGTCGGGCCCCGTGAAGGACGCGATTTTCTCGAAGCTGCTCAAGCGCGAGCAAGAGCACGATGGCGCGGATAAGGGGCTCGGCGTGCTGATCAAGATCGAGCGGGCCGAGACGATCGGCGGCAAGTCGATCCGTTGACCGGCAAAATTGTTTCGGCGGCGAGCTTTGCCGACAGGGCGTGAATTATTCGTCATGCCCGGGCCGGCGCGTAGCGCCGAGTTCCGGGCATCCACGCCTTAGAATCGCCGCGCGAGAAAGACGTGGATGGCCGGGACAATCCCGGCCATGACGATTCAGTCGTGTGAAGCATACGAATGCAACAAGATACGCCAGTGACAAATCCGCTTCTGCAAACGTGGACCACGCCCTTCGGCGCGCCGCCGTTCGAGCGTATCAAGGCGGAGCATTTTCAGCCGGCGTTCGAGCAGGCGATCGCCGAACAACGCGCGGAAATCGAGGCGATTGCCGGAAACAGGGAGTCACAGAATTTCGATAACACGATCAACGCGCTGGAATTGAGCGGCCGGAAGCTGCGCGACGTCTCGGCCGTCTTTTACAATCTCACCGGCTCCAATACCGACGAAGTGCTGCAAAAGATCGAGCGCGAGATCGCGCCGGTCATGGCGCGGCACCGGAACTGGATCCACCTCAACGAGGACTTGTTCCGCCGCATCGAGCAGTTGCACGGGCAGCGCGACCGGCTCGGGCTCGTTGCGGAAGAGGCGCGGGTGCTCGACCGCTACCACACGCGCTTCGTGCGCAGCGGCGCGCAGCTTGCGCCGGAGGCCAAGAAGCGATTCGCGGCGATCAACGAGTGGATGGCGACACTCGGCACGCAGTTCAGCCAGAACGTGCTCGCGGACGAGAAGGCCTACACGCTCGTCCTCGAAACCAGGGAAGACCTGGCGGGGCTACCGGATTTTCTGGTGAGCGCGGCGGCGGAAGCTGCCGAGGAGCGCGGGCTGAAGGGCAAGCACGTGATCACGCTCTCGCGCTCGAGCATCGAGCCGTTCCTGCAGTTCTCCAAGCGGCGCGATCTGCGCGAAGCGGCGTGGCGCGCGTGGACCACGCGCGGCGAGCACGAGGGCACCACGGACAACCGGCCGATCGCCGCTGAGATGGTGGCGCTCCGCGCCGAGCGCGCGAACCTGCTCGGCTTCGAGAGCTTCGCGGATTTCCGCCTCGACGACGCGATGGCGAAGACGCCGCAGCACGCGCTCGATCTCCTGCACTCCGTATGGACGCCCGCGCGCGCTAAGGCGGGGCGCGAGGAGGCGGCGCTGCAGTCGATCATCCAGTCCGAGGGCGGCAATTTCGAAACCGCGCCGTGGGACTGGCGGCACTATGCCGAGAAGCGGCGCAAGGCGGAGTTCGATCTCGATGAGAGCGAGATCAAGCCGTACCTCCAGCTCGACAAGATGATCGAGGCGGCGTTCGACACGGCGGGCCGGCTGTTCGGGCTGAAATTCACCGAGCGCAGGGACGTGCCGGTCTATCACCCGGACGTGCGCGCTTGGGAAGTGAGCGGCGCGGACGAACGTCACGTGGGCCTATTCCTCGGCGACTATTTCGCGCGGCCGTCGAAGCGCAGCGGCGCCTGGATGAGCGGCTTCCGCGCGCAGGAGAAGCTCGCGGGCGATATCCGGCCGATCATCGTCAACGTGATGAACTTCGCGAAGGCGGCGGACGGGCCGTCGTTGCTCAGTTTCGACGATGCGCGCACGCTGTTCCACGAATTCGGGCACGCGCTGCACGGGCTACTCTCGGACGTCAAGTATCCGCACTTATCGGGCACCAGCGTGAGCTCGGACTTTGTCGAGCTGCCGTCGCAATTGTTCGAGAATTGGCTGGAGCGGCCGGAAATCCTGCGGCGCCATGGCGTGCACTACAAGACCGGCAAGCCGATGCCGGAGGAACTGCTCCGGCGCGTGCTGAAGAGCGCGAAGTTCAATCAGGGCTTTGCCAGCGTCGAGTATGTGTCGTCGGCGCTCGTCGATCTCGACCTGCATGGCAAGCCAGCGGGCACGCCGGTCGACGTGACGCGCTTCGAGCAAGACTCGCTCGCGAAGATCGGCATGCCGCGGGCCATCGTGATGCGGCACCGGCTGCCGCATTTCTCGCACCTGTTTTCGGGCGACGGCTACGCCGCGGGCTACTACTCGTACATGTGGTCGGAGGTGCTTGCCGCCGACGCGTTCGACGCGTTCGAGGAAGCGACGGACGTGTTCGACCGGGCGGTGGCGAAGCGGCTTCACGACTACATCTATTCGGCGGGCTACGTGCGCGACCCGGCCGAAGCCTACCGCCTGTTCCGTGGACGTGATCCAAAGCCGGAGCCGTTGCTGCGGCGGCGCGGGCTTCTGGACGCGGCGGAGTAAAATTGTCCCGGCATATACTTAGTCGTCATGCCCGGGCTTGACCCGGGCATCCATACTGACTCGATGCGAACTCGGCGCGGCCGCATGGATTGCCGGGTCAAGCCCGGCAATGACGATGCTGGTTGGTTGTCCGGCGTCGCGCTACCCGATAAGAAATTCTTCGCATGTCGCGCGAGCTGGAAACTCCGGTGCTGATCGCCGGCGGCGGGCCGGTGGGGCTGACGCTCGCCATGGATCTCGCGTGGCGCGGGGTCGAGGTAATCGTCGCGGAGATGCGCCCGCCGGGCGAGCCGCCGAGCGTGAAATGCAATCACGTGTCGGCGCGCTCCATGGAGATTTTCCGTCGGCTCGGAATCGCCGAGAATGTGCGCAACGCGGGCCTGCCGCCGGACTATCCGAACGACTGCGCCTATCGCACGACCGTGACCGGCAGGGAGCTCTCGCGCATCCCAATCCCCAGCCGCAACGAGCGCTTCACCACGAAGGACGGGCCGGACGGCTGGTGGCCGACGCCGGAGCCGCCGCACCGAATCAACCAGATTTATCTCGAGCCGCTGCTGTTTCAGCACGCGGCGGCGCTCCCGCGCGTGCGCGTGCTCAGCCGCACGTTGGTGGAGGATTTCGAACAGGACGGGGCCGGCGTCATGGTGACGACGCGCGATCTGGATAGCGGTGAGACGTTCCCGATCCGCTGCCAATATCTTGTCGGCTGCGACGGCGGGAAATCCACTGTGCGCCGGAAGATCGGCGCCAACTTAGAAGGCACGCCGGTCGTGCAACGCGTGCAGTCCACCTACATCCGCGCGCCCGAACTTTTCGGCAAACTGCACGGCAAGAAGGCGTGGATGTATCTCGCGCTCAATCCGCGCCGGCGCGGCACGGTGGTGGCGATCGACGGGCGCGAAACCTGGCTCATCCACAATCACCTTGACGACGATGAGCAGGACTTCGATTCCGTGGACCGCGACTGGTCGATTCGCACGATCCTCGGGGTTGGACCGGATTTCAAATACGAGATTCTCAGCAAGGAAGACTGGTTCGGCCGCCGGCTCGTGGCCGACAAGTTCTGCGACCGGCGCGCCTTCATCTGTGGGGACGCAGCACATCTTTGGATTCCCTATGCGGGATACGGCATGAACGCGGGAATCGCCGATGCCGCCAATCTCGCGTGGCTGCTCGCCGCCCGGTTCGACGGCTGGGCGCCAGAAGCAATCCTCGACGCCTATGAAATCGAGCGCCGACCGATCACCGAGCAAGTCTCGAAATTCGCCATGAGCTTCGCGCTGCAGGTGATGAAGCATCGCAAATCAGTGCCGCCGGAGGTGGAAATGCCGGGGCCGGAAGGCGACGCGGTGCGCGCGCGCATCGGCAAGGAGGCCTACGAGCTCAACGTCAATCAGTATTGCTGCGGCGGATTGAACTTCGGATATTTCTACGAGGGCTCGCCGTTGATCGTGTATGACGGCGTGACGCCGCCAGGCTACACCATGTACGACTTCACGCCCTCGACGGTGCCCGGCTGTCGCACGCCGCACGTCTGGCTCAGGGATGGGCGCTCGCTCTATGACGCGATGGGGCAGGGCTACACGCTGTTACGGCTCGATCCGGGCGTTTCCGTTTCGGGAATCGTGAAGGCCGCTGCGGCGCGCGGCGTGCCGCTTCGAGTGCTCGACATCGACGGGGCGGAAGCCGCTGCCGTCTACGACCGCAAGCTCGTACTCTCCCGCCCCGATCAGCACGTGGCGTGGCGCGGGGACGCGGAGCCGTCGGATCCCTTTGCTCTGATCGATCTCGTGCGTGGGGACGCCGTCAAATCGGCGCGGCAGGCCGCGTGAGCCAGCCGCCGATCGCCGAGCACGCGACGCACGTGATGCGCTTCGCCACCGAAGAGACGAGTGCGAAGCGTATCGTCGAATTTCTCTTTGCGCAACTCGATCCGGCGGACACGGTGGTTTCCGCATTTGAAGGCGATCGCACCTGGATTGTCGAAGTGCATTTTCACGGCGCCCCCGCCCAGCGCCGGCTGACCGAACTTGTGCGGGAAGCATTCGGCGGCGGCACCGTTCCGGAAATTTCGTTCGATCGCGTCGCGGCGGCGGATTGGGTGGCGACGAGTCTCGCCGGTCTCGCGCCGGTGCGCGTCGGGCGCTTTGTGGTGCACGGTTCGCACGACCGTGGGAAGTTCCAGTCGAACGCCATCGATATCGAGATCGAGGCGGCACTCGCCTTTGGCACCGGGCATCACGGCACGACGCAAGGCTGCCTCGCGGCGATCGAGCGCGTCGCGCGCGCAGGGAGGTCGAAGCGTGTGCTTGATCTCGGCACCGGCACCGGCGTGCTCGCGATCGCGGCCGCGCGGGCATTTCGGCGGCCGGCCGTGGCGGGCGAGATCGATCCCGGGGCAGTGACGGCGGCGAGGATCAATGCGTGTGCGAACCGGACGGGGGCGTACGTCAGAGTGGTTCGGGCAAACGGCGTGACGCACGCAGCGATCCGCGCGGGGGCGCCTTATGATTTGGTGCTTGCGAATATTCTGCTGAAGCCGCTGCAAGGCCTGGCGCGGCCGGTGTGGGGATTGCTCGCGCCGGGAGCAACGGTTGTTCTCTCAGGACTTCTGCCGTCACAGGCAAACAGCGCGCTTGCGGCGTGGCGCAGCCAGGGCCTTGCGTTGCGCCGGCGCGACACGATTGAAAATTGGACGACGCTCACGCTCGCGCGCCCGCACAAATAACAACGCCCCGGCGGGCGAAGCCCGGCCGGGGCGCAAATCTCGTCGTGGCGCCGAGGCGCCGATTGGCTTACTTCACGAACGGCAGCTTCTCGGCGTCCTTGTAGTTCGCCGTGTACCCGCTCTGCTTCAGCACGTCCGTGGGCACCAGGTGCAGATGCATGCGGATCTCCCGCTCGGCCTGGCGCATACGCGCTTCTACCAGGGCGTCGTAAAAGCGCGCCCAGAAGCCCTTGGCGGGCTTGGCCGGTGCGGCGGTCTTCGCGGTCGTCGCGGCGTTTCTCAGGTCGTAAGTCAGCGCGTTCATGGGTGTATCTCCTTCTGTGAGTGGCCGATCCGGGACACCCTCCCGGGACAATCGGCTCTCTGCGTGCAATGCAAAATAGGCGTGTCGCACCGCGAAAGGAATGGGTCAGCATGCATGCCTCATCTGCATCACGTGCATGCAAATCAAGGATTTAGCAACACTTCCGTCATCTCAGCGTCGCAAACGGGGCGGAAGGCCGCCGCATCGCGGTTTCAGCTGCGAGCGGGCATGGAGATGCGTCGGCCGAGGGCTTCGGGGGCGGGCAGGCTGGCATGAGCGGCCTTCATGGCTGCCAAGCGCTGCAGGACATCGTCGGGCCAGGGCGCGACCCGCCGCGTCGCCATATCGACGTGCAGCGCCAACTGCTCGGAGGTGGCCGAGACCCAGCCCTCGGAGGCGTCGTGCAGCTCGGCGTAAAAATGGATGCGCTTGCCGTCGTAGTCGACGAGTTGGATCGTCACGCGCACCGGCGTATCGACCGCGAGTTCGCGCAAATAGCGCACGTGTGCTTCGGCCGTGAAAAACGAGGCGTTCCGAGTGCGGACGTACTCCGGCCCAAGGCCCACGAGCTCGAACGCTTCGTCCACGGCGCGGTCGATCAGGAGATTGTAATAGGCCATGTTGAGATGGCCGTTGTAGTCGATCCAGGCGGGCTCGACCGTCATGGTCGACGAGACGAACGGTGCGAAAAAGATCGACGTTGATCGGCGCGTCGCCACGGCGTTAGCAGGCTTCCCCAGATTGCCGCGACTATTGCAGCCTCTCCCGAAGCAGGCAATGCCGCTGCTGCTTCAGTCGATCCAAAGCCCGCGCTGCTTGTGCCAGTCCTCGATCGATTGCTCGGGATATTTGTCGAAGCGCCGATCGCGCCGGCCGACCGCGGGCATGACCCAGTCGGCCTTGTTGTGAAGAAACAGATGCACCCGCTCGGGCGGCGTCGGCAGTCGGGTGTCGATCGCCGATGCGAACGGATAGATGAAATCCGGCCATTCCGGGTGATACATCCAGAGTGCCGTGGCGCATTTCGAGCAAAAATTGCGTTGCCCGGTGCTGATCTTGCAGTTCTTGCCTTCGTCGTCGCAGATATCGGCTTGATAGACGCTGATCGCGTCCTTGCCTGTGATCACCATGCCGGCGGTCTTGCCCATGATGTTGATGGCATAGCCGCCGCCGCCCGCGGTCTTGCGGCAGATGGTGCAGTAGCAACGCTGGTAGGGCTGCGGCGAATGAGAATCGAGGGAAAACCTGACCGCGCCGCAGCGGCACGAGCCTTCAAGCCTGATCGCCATGGGCATCCCCCGCCGTTGTGAGCTGTTGAACTATAACTCCCCGGAAGTCCGCGTGCACGACGTCCTGACGCGGCCCACGCGGCTCTGCTAAGCTCGGGAAGCGAGCATAGGCGAGAGACTTCCGGCATGGCTGAAGCTGCGACCATACGTCCGGCACCCCGCGCCGTCGAGAGCGCGGTGACCGCGTTGCTCGCCCGGTTCGGCAACAAGGTCGCGACATCGGACGCCGTGCGCGAGCAGCACGGCCACACCACGACCTGGATCCCGAACCAGCCGCCGGACGCCGTTCTGTTCGCCGCGTCCACCGAGGAGGTGCAGGACGCGGTGCGCATCTGCGCCAAGCATCGCGTGCCGGTGATCCCGTTCGGGACCGGTACCTCGCTTGAAGGCCACGTGAACGCGCCCGCCGGCGGCGTCTGCATCGACGTGCGGGAGATGGACCGCGTGCTCGCGGTTCACACGGAAGACCTCGACTGCGTGATCGAGCCCGGCATCACGCGCAAGCAGTTGAACGAACATCTGCGCGACAAGGGATTGTTCTTTCCGCTCGATCCCGGCGCGGACGCATCGCTCGGCGGCATGGCGGCGACGCGTGCGTCGGGCACGAACGCGGTGCGCTACGGCACGATGAAGGACAATGTGCTGGCGCTGAAGGCCGTGCTGCCGAACGGCGAGCTGATGACAACCGCGCAGCGCGCAAAAAAATCCGCGGCCGGCTACGATCTCACGCGACTGTTCGTCGGCTCCGAGGGCACGTTCGGCGTGATCACTGAGCTCACGCTGAAGCTGCACGGCATTCCGGAAGCGATCTCGTCCGCCGTGTGCCCGTTCCCTTCGGTCGAGGCGGCGTGCAACGCCACGATCGCCACCATCCAGACCGGCATTCCGGTGGCGCGCATCGAGCTGCTCGACGAATTGCAGGTGCGCGCCTGCAATGCCTATTCGAAGCTCACGCTCGATGAGACGCCGACGCTGTTTCTCGAGTTCCACGGCTCCAACGCCTCGGTCGCGGAACAGGCGCAAAGCTTCGGCGAAATCGCCAGTGAATTCGGCGGCGGTCCGTCGCAATGGACCACCAAGGCCGAGGAGCGCACGAAACTTTGGCAGGCGCGGCACGATGCCTATTGGGCGTGCGTGCAGTTGCGTCCCGGCGCGCGACCGCTCGCGACCGACGTGTGCGTACCGATCTCGCGGCTCGCAGAATGCGTGACCGCGACCCAGCGCGACATCACGGATATGGGCTTGGTCGCGCCCATCGTCGGCCACGTGGGCGACGGGAACTTCCATGTCTCGCTTCTGATCGACATGAACGACACGGCCGAGATCGCCCGCGCCGAGCGCTTCCTCGATCGGCTGGCGCAGCGGGCGCTTGCCATGGAGGGCACCTGCACGGGCGAGCACGGCGTGGGCCAGGGCAAGATGAAGTATCTGAAAACGGAACTGGGCGAGCCGGCGCTCGCGCTCATGCGCACGCTGAAGCAGGCGATCGACCCGCAGAACATCATGAACCCGGGGAAGATCGTCGCGCTGTAGCCGGCATTTAGACAGGATGAGGTAGGGGCTTGAGCGGCGGGCATTCCTGTCCGATGGTGCAGCGGGGGCTGATTGCGCGCTCACGCTTCAGGCGGCGGAAGCGCAAGGATTGATGCGTGCAACACGCCCTTCTC
The DNA here is from genome assembly GCA_040901465.1 of Xanthobacteraceae bacterium. Lineage (GTDB taxonomy): Bacteria > Pseudomonadota > Alphaproteobacteria > Rhizobiales > Xanthobacteraceae > JAUSIF01. The sequence continues at coordinate 14,415 of JBBDYN010000009.1, read as the reverse complement.
GGCCTCGGCATTGCTTTGATTCTCGCGATCGCGGCGGCGCTCGCGGCGCCCGCCTATGTCGATTGGAACGACTGGCGCAGCACCTTCGAGCGCCAGGCGTCGGCGATCGCTGGCGCGCCGGTGCGCATACGGGGCCGCATCGAGGCGACGATCCTGCCGACGCCGGCCTTCGTGCTCCGGGCAGTCGAGATCGGCGATCCCGACAAGGGAACCGGCATGCGCGCGGGCGAGGCGCGCGGGATTCTTTCCCTCGGCGCGCTCATGCGCGGGTCGGTTGAGGCCGACGAATTCGTGCTGGTGCGGCCGGCGATGCGGCTCGCGATCGAACCGGGCGGGTGGCCGACGATGCCGGCGATGGGCGCTGCAGCGGCCGCAACCGATCTCGTCACGTTCGCACGGATTGCGATCGAAGGCGGCTCGCTCGTCGTGGAAGACCGTGCAAGCGGTGAGCGGCAAGTCTTCGACCAGATTTCCGCGCACGGCGAGATGCGCGCGCGGCAAGGGCCGAAGCAATTCAACGCAACGCTCCGACACGACGGCCGCCGCTGGAGCGTGCGCGCGAACTCCGGAGCGTTTGGTGCGGACAATTCCGGCCGTGTGCGCCTGACGCTGGAACGGGCGGGCGACAGCACGGCGTTTGATGCCGAGGGCATGCTTACCCTCAGCGGCGTTGCGCCCCGCTTCGAGGGCAAGATCAGCATGGCGCGGCGCGGAGCGCCGGGCCTGGCGTGGCAGATCACCGCCAACGCCCGCGCCAACGAGCAAGCCGTCTCCCTCGATACGTTCGAGCTTACGCTGGGCGCGGACGCGACGCCGATCGAGGTTGCCGGCCAAGTGCAGTTCGCGCCGCGCCGCGACGGCGCGATCGAGGGGGCGCTTTCGGCGCGGCGCATCGATCTCGACGCGGCAACAGGCGGCGAGGGGCCGAAGGGACTGCCGGCGGCGTTCGCGTCGGTGCGCGAGGTGATGGCCCTTCTGAACGGGCTTCCGTTTCGCGGCCGCATCGGGCTATCGGTCGAAAATCTGATCGCGGGCGGCGGAACGTTGCGCGAGCTGAAGGCGGACTTGGCGCTGCGCGACAACGCGCTCGCGCTTGAGAAATTTGAGGCGCGTTTGCCGGGACGCGGAACGATCAAGGCCGCCGGACCGGCCGCGGGCAACAGCGTGTTCGCAGGCGATCTCACGGTGGAGGCCGAGGACGCTTCGGCATTCGCGCGCTGGGCGTTCGGCGGCACGCTCGCATTGTCGCTCGAGGGCACGGATTCCACACGGCTCACCGGCAAAGCGAATTGGACCGACGGGCGCATCACGATTCAGCAACTCGATCTGTCGCTCGGCGGTGCCAAGCTCGGCGGGCGTTTCACGCTGACGCCCGGGGAAGGCGTGCGGCGCACGAAGATCGAAGCCGATCTTGTCGGTAGCGGTCTCGATCTCGATGTCTTCGGGCCGCTGGTGGAATCGCTGCGTACCGATTCCGCCGCGGTTGATCTCGTGCTCGGTTTCAGCGGGAACGCGTTGCGGCTGCTCGACCGCCCTGCGAGCCGCATCGACGCGGCGATCGCGCGCTCGGACGAAGGCATCACGATCGAGCGGCTCGCCATCGCCGATTTCGATGGGCTCTCGGTGCGGGCAAAGGGAAGGATCGCGGCCCCGATCGAGCGGCCGACCGGCAGCATCGAATACGAGATCGAGGCGGTGCGGCCCGACGGCATCGCGCTCCTCGCGAACAAGCTCGCGGGCGAAGACGCGGCGTTGCTCGTGCGGCGGATTCTGAGCGCGGGCGGCCCGCTGAAATTGTCGGGCACCGCGTCGGGCGCGGGATCGGCGGCAGGCGTCGAGGTCAACGCGAGCGGGCGGCTTTCCGACATGGAGGCGAGCTTCGCCGCGAGCTACGACATCCTAGCGGAAAATTTGTCGGAAGCGCACATCGTCGTCGACTCGCGCGACTCCGGCAAACTCATTTCGCTTTTTGGGTTCACGCCCGGGCCGCCGTCGCCGGGCGACGGAACGCTGGAATTGGATTTTTCCAAGCCAAGCGGCGGGGCCATGCTGATGGCGGCGCGCCTCGCGGTGCCGGGTGCCAATCTATCGGCGGACGGCGAGCTGCGCCGAGGGGCCGAAGGCCGCATCGAGCCGCGGATCGATTTGCGCCTGGAGGCATCCGACTTGCGCCCGTTGCTTGCAGTGGTGGCACGCGCGGGCGGCGATCGCGCGGTCGCAGCTGACGGAAGCGCGCGGCTTTCGCGCAATGCCGAGGCGTTTGCGTTCGAGAATATCGCCCTCAACGTGAACGGCGCGCGCGTGCGCGGCGTGCTCACGGCGAGCGGCGTCGAGAAGCCCGCGATCGGCGGCAAGCTTGCGATCGAGCGGATGGGACTCGCCGATCTCCTCGGCCTGGTGCTCGGAAGCGCCGAGAACGACGGCGGTCTTTGGCCGGCCGCGCGGCTCAATCCAGCGCCGCTTACGGGCGCCACGGGCACGATCGAATTCGAAGTGGCGGCGTTGGGGCTCGTCGACCGGCTCGCCGCGACCGGTTCGAAATTCCGGTTGAAGCTCGGTGCCGCCGACGCGGCGTTCGAGGATTTCTCGGCGGATCTTGCAGGCGGCAAGCTCGAGGGGCACGCACGCTTCGTGCGCGGCGAGGCGCTCGGCTTCGACAGCAGCGGCAAGCTCAATTCGTTCGAAGTCGCGCGCATGCTTTCGCCAGGCACCTGGAAAGCGGCGGCACGCGGGCGCGGGAGTTTGACGCTCACGCTCGCCGGCAGCGGCGCGACGCCCGCCACGCTCGCAGGAAGTCTGGCGGGTCAGGGCACGCTCGCGCTCGAATCGCTCGAAATCGACCGGCTCGATCCGGGCGCGGTGGCATCCGTGTTTTCGGCAGCGGAGGCGAACGAGCCGCCGGACGAGATCGCGGTGATTGCGGCCCTTGCGCCGGCGTTCGCCAAGGGACCGCTGAAGCTCGCGAACATCGAGGCGCCGGTCGTGGTTGCGGCGGGTGTGGCAAGAACGGGGAGAGTACGGGCGAATGCGGGATCGATGCAGATTTCGGCGGCGGCGAATTTCGACATCGGGCGGCTCTCGGTCGACGGTACGGTCGAGATCGAAGCGCCGGCGCCGCAGGGATTGACCGCGCGGCCGGGTGCGACGGTGCGCTGGCGCGGGCCGGTCGCCGCACCTGAACGCGGCATCGAAGCGGCCGCACTGGCGACGGCGATCACGCTGCGCGCGATGGAGCGGGAAACGAAACGGATCGAAGAGCGCGATCGCGCGCTGCCGCCGCGGCGCTCGGAGCAACCGGGAGGCAGGGGCGAGCCGAGCCCCGTGGCCGCGGCCACGCCTGAGCCGGCAGCCACGCCCGATGTGCCGATAGGAACGTCGCCGTCCGCCGCACCGGCTGCCAAGCAAGCGCCGGCGCCGCAGACGCGGCCGCGTGCCGGCAATCCTTGGGCCGGGACGGCTCCGTCGACCAACATTCGCCCGACGCCGCAAATCTTTCCGCCGCCGCAATGACGGAGAGTGAGAGGACCGACCTACGACCGATCAGCGGCGGTCGAGCGTCACGAAAGAATAGGAATAAAGCTCGCCTGCGCCTTGCAGCGGGCCTTCGCGCGCGACCTCGCTCCATTCGCTCCGCTCGAAAGCGGGGAAATGCGTGGTTCCCTCCGGCGTAGCGTGGACCTCGGTGAGATACATGCGGTCGGCGTGCGGCAGCGTCGCGGAATAAAGCGCGGAGCCGCCGATCACGGCGATCTCGGCGGCGTTGAGGCGCGTCGCTTCGGCGGCGGCGACCTTCAGGCCTTCATCCAGGCTCGGCACGACATGCACGCCGTCCGCCCAAAATGCCGGATCTCGCGTCAGCACGATGTTGCTGCGGCCCGGCAGGGGGCGGCCGATGGAGCCGAAGGTGCGCCGGCCCATGAGCACCGGCTTGCCGAGGGTGAGCGCCTTGAAGTGCTTGAGGTCGCCGGGCAGCCACCAGGGCAGTTCGCCGTCGCGGCCGATCACGCCGTTGTCGGCGACGGCGGCGACGAGCACGAGGCGCGGGGCGCCGCTCACTTTTTGCGGAACTTGTCGAGCCGCACGACTTCGGCGCCGGCCGACTTGTCGACTGGTTCAGGGGCCGCCTGCACCGAAACCGGCGGCGCAGCCTTCTTGCGCGAGGCGGGCACGGACGAGCGGGCGGGGTGGGTCTCCTCGGGCTCGGACGCGGCGCCGCGCGGCGCCGCGTGGCGGGCGGCCGGACGCTTGCCGTGGGCCGTGGCTTCGCTGGTCGCATCGGTATCTTGCGCCGCGTCCTTCTCGAGCGACTTCGGCTCGGCCGCGAGTTCGAATTGCAGGCCGAACTGCACCGACGGATCGAAGAAGCCCTTGATCGCCGCGAACGGGACCGAGAGCCGTTCCGGGATGCCGTTGAAGGAGACGCCGACCTCGAAGTGCTCATCGTGCACGATCAGGTCCCAGAACTGGTGCTGCAGCACGATCGTCATCTCTTCGGGATATTTTTCGCGCAGCCGGCTCGAAATCTTCACGCCCTCCGCGCGGGTGTCGAACGAGATGAAGAAATGATGGTCGCCGGGCACGCCGCGCGCGGCGATGTCGGCCAGCACCTTCTTCACGACGCCGCGCAGCGCGTCCTGGGCGAGCAGGTCGTAGCGGATCAAGTCGACGGGCATATTGTTTCCGGCCTGGCCGATCCAGTGAACCCGATTCCGTTTACACGCGCCATAGGGTGGAGAATGAAAGTGGGGGCTTCTGTTGCCAGGTGCCCCCGGACCCCGCCTAACGGTGCTACCCGCCAGGGCTTACGTTCGGTCTTTCAAACCGCTTACGCGGCCTGAGCAACCGGAGCATAGTTGTCGTTTGCAACTATGATTTGGCCCGATAACGACGGAACCATCCCGAGCGAAAGCCGCGCCCTTTACACCCTCGTCGATCCTAGTTCGCCCCCGCCGAAACCCAATCTTGTTCGTGCCTTGGGCTTTGGTGGAGGCGCCGGGTACTGCCCCCGGGTCCGAAAGGTTTATTCCGACGTGCGTTTATCGCCATAGCCGGCTTGCGCCGACAGAACGAATATAGGCCTTCGCCGACGGCGAAAAAAGGGCCTGCGAATAGCCCGTAGCGGGCTTTAAGCATTGGTTCAGGATCGGATCGCCTGGCGCCGCACGTTCGCGTGGAGGCGCGCGCGAGGGCCGATGAACGCGGCGGCGGATTTCGGAATCATATCAGCAGGATCGGGGGTGGCGTACAGATGAAGATTGCGCGCGAGGCGGATTGGGAAAACGGTTCAGGTGTGGTTGAGAAAGTGAGTCAGGAAACATCAGGCCGATGAGTTGTCATTCCGGACGGCGCGCAGCGTCGAGCCAATTGCGTCGAGCCCTGGAGGTCTAATTCCGGCACCATCCGTTTTCGACGGAATATCGCTATGAGGCCGGCGCCCCAAGATAAGCCTCCATGATGCGGGGATTGGAGGCCAATTCTTCGCGTGTTCCGGAAAGGGCAATTCTTCCGGTATCCAGCACATGCGCGCGACTGCAGATCTCGAGCCCTAGCCATGCCATTTGCTCGACAAGGAGGATGGTAAGGCCGCGCGCCTTCAGCCGCGTGAATGCGTCAAAAATAGTGAGCACCATGATCGGCGCCAGGCCAAGAGACGGCTCATCGAGCAACAAGAGTTGCGGCCGGCTGACCAATGCCCGTGCGATGGCGACCATTTGCTGTTCGCCGCCGCTCAATAGACCGGCCGGCTGGTCGAGACGCTCGCGCACTCGCGGAAAGAGTTCGAAGACTTCGGAGAGATTCTCGTCGAACTCGCCTTTCTTACCTTCGCTCAGGTGCCGGTAGGCGCCGAGCTCCAAGTTCTCACGCACCGTATGTTCGGGAAAGAGTTGCCTTCCCTCAGGAACCAGCGCGAGCCCGCTGCTTGCGATCTCATGCGCAGGCGAATTCTCGATGTGCTTGCCGGCAAATTTGACATGGCCTCGCGTCGGCCGGGTCAAGCCGGCCAGACTGCGCAGTGTCGTTGTCTTGCCTGCTCCATTGCTGCCGAGGATCGTAACTATTTCGCCGCGCTCGACCGTGAAGGACACACCCCTCACGACCTCGAGCTCGTCATAGGCGACATGCAGATCATCAACTTCAAGCAGCGGCATGCGAAGGCCCCAGATAGGCGGCGATTACCCGTTCGTCACGGCGGATGTCGGACGGCGATCCATCGGCGATCACCGCGCCATGATCGAGCACGGTGATGCGGTCGGACACGCTCAGGACGAGTTCCATGTGGTGTTCGACGAGCAGAATGGTCATGCCTATGTTCTTGAGCTTGCGGATGACCTCAGCCAGCGCGCGAATTTCTTCGGCGACGAGACCGGCGGCCGGCTCGTCGAGCAACAGGATGCGCGGCCGTACAGCCAATGCGCGCGCGATTTCGACCAGTCGGCGGTGGCCATAGGCAAGCGCGGTCGCCGGAACCTGTTCGAGATGTGCGATCCCGAGCAGGCGCAGCAGCTCCCTGGCCTCGCGCAATTGTTGCACGGCCTCCGCGCGAGCGCGGCGCGAATTGATGAAGGCATCCCACAATCCCGAGCGCGAACGCCGCGCCATTCCAATGATCACGTGCTCGATGACGCTCATGTCGCCAAACAGCTTCAGGGTCTGGAACGTGCGGACGATACCTTGTCGCGCAGCTGCGTGCATGGAGTCGATCCCCGTTTCCGTGCCGTCGATACGGATGCACCCGTTGTCGGCTTCGTAGGTTCCGGAGACGATATTGATCAGAGTCGTCTTGCCTGCGCCGTTCGGCCCGATCAGGGCATGAATCGATCCGCCCGCGACGCCGAAACTCACTCCAGACAACGCGACCAGACCACCGAACGCGCGCGAAATATTCTCGATTTGCAGTTCGGCACCTGTGATCGCCGGCAATGCTGCGATTGCATCGGCGGACCGTGGAGCCGGTTGATCCGGCGCGCTTCGCTGCTTACCCGGGCGCAGTACAAGTCCCATGACGCCTTTCGGGAGATAATAAAGCGTAATCAGAATGAGGCATGCGTAGACGATGAGCCGGTACTTGTCGAAGTCATGCAGCATCTCCGGCAGCAGGATTAGGACACCCGCCCCGATCACCGGACCGAGCATCGTGCCGGCGCCGCCGAACAGCACGGCAAGCAGGAAGAATACCGAACTGAAGAACTGGAAATTGTCGGGGCTGATGTAGTTCTGCTGATGCGCGAACAATGTGCCGCCGAATCCGGCGAACGCGGCGCTGATGACGAAGACGATGACCTTCAGGCGATAGACATCGATGCCGACGGATGCGACGGCAATTTCGCTGTGCTTCACCGCGCGGATCCGCATCCCGAATTGCGAGCCGATGAGGCGTTGTTGCAGCGCCAGCGTGGCAAGAAACAGCGCGAGAACGACATAGTAGAAGGCTTGCGTCTCGAGCCGCAGCGCGCCGATCTGCGGTTTCGGGATCGAGGAGATTCCGAGGTCGCCGCCGGTGACAGAAACCCATTCCTGCAGGATTTTCCAGATCACCCAACCGAAGGCGATCGTCACCATCGCCAGATAAGGCCCGCGCACGCGGAGCGCAGGGACGGCAAGAATGACGCCGGACAAGGCGGCGACCATCGTGCCGCAAACGATGCCAAGCCAGATGTGAAGTCCGGTCTGCGCAAAAAACGGAATCGCGACAAGCGCTTTGGTCAAGATCGCCGACGTGTAGGCTCCCATCGCCATGAAAGCAGCATGACCGAGGGAAAATTGTCCGGCATAGCCGGTGAGGATATTCAGTCCGATCGCGACGATGCTGTAGATGCAAACAATAATGCCGAGATAGGCGTAATAGGTGCCTCCGGTGACAATGGGCATCGCCGCCAGCGCTGCGACGGCCAGCGTCATCAGCCAAGCATGCACTCCCCACATCAGGCGCGCTCGACTTGCTGCCTGCCGAATATGCCCTCAGGCCGCAAATACAATGCGAGGATCATGATCGTGAAGCCGAGAATGTCCCGGATGCCGGTGTACAGATAGCCGGACACCAGACCCTCGAATGCTCCGTAGAAGAGACCGCAGACCAGAATGCCTCTCGGTGCTGCAAGTCCCGCGATGATCGCAATGGCAAACGCCTTAAGCCCGAGCACCGTGCCCAGCTGCGGCTCGGCCAGCGTCAACGGCACCACCAAAAATCCTGCTATCCCCGCGAGCGCCGCAGCCACGGCATACGACATCGCCTCGACGCGTCGCGTGTTGATGCCCATCAGGCTGCTGACCTCGCCGCTATGAGCGACGGCGCGGAAAGCTTTGCCCAGCAATGTTCTGCGATAGAAAAAGTCGAGTCCAATGAACGTGACGCACGCAGCAGCGATGATAAGCAGCTGTTGCGGAAGAATCGATACAGGCCCGAAATAGACCGGTTCTTTTCCGAGAAATGGAGGCACCGGAGTGGGATTGCGGCCCCAAATGATCTCGGCAAGGTCGATCAGCAGGAATCCTACCGCCAACGTGCTCATCACCCACACATCGCTGCCGGCGCGCAGAAACGGATAGACGGAAAAGCGCTCGGCCACGAGGCCAAGCAGGAATAGTGCCACCGTGACGACAGGCAGAACGATCAGCGGGTGAATGCCGTACTGGACGTTGAGCGAATAGGTCAGCATGCCGCCGAGCATCACCCACATGCCAAGGGCAAAGTTGAGCGCCTTCGTGGTCATGAAGGTGAGGCTGTAGCCGACCGCGATCAGGCCATAGATCGCGCCGGTTGCAATCCCACTCAGGGCAATTTGAAGAAAGAAATACATTCCAGCTCGGATCTGTCCCGACGGATGAAAGCTGCTGACAAGAAGGCCCGCGCCATGACG
>JBBDYN010000009.1:0-5547 GCA_040901465.1 Xanthobacteraceae bacterium | reverse complement strand
GACGGCGCGGGCCTGCTCGTCAATAAATTACATGAGCTTCATGGTCGCCTTGTCGATGTATTTCCTGGTCGTCGCGTCGATCTCGACAAAAGGTCCCTTGCTGTCGAATTTGACCTCCAGAAGTTTTCCGTTCGTCCAACGCGTCATGATCATGTCTTCCTCGGTTACCGCGTTGTGGCGGTCGCGCGTGAAGACCGGACGTTTGAATTGCTTCACCAGGCCCTTGAACTCCGGGATGTTTTCCAGCCCGGCGCGGATCTGGTTCGGCTCAACGCCATCGCGCTCCATCGCGGCCTTGAACAAGTACACGGCGTCATAAGCACCCACCGCGAACACGGCGGCACTCATGTCTTCATTGTGCCGCTTGCGGTACTCGTTGATGAACACCATGCGTTCGGGCGATTGCGGACCATCGATCGTGACCGTCGTGCTGGTCAGAACGCCTTCCGCGGAGGTGCCGGCCGCCTTCCAGAAGGCAGGGCCAGCGATGCCCCAGGCCGACACATAGGGTGTGTTGTCGCTCAGTTTTTCCTTGGTCTTCACCACAAACGTGTTTTCGCGAACGAGGGCGTAGTTCAGGATGCTCTCCGCGCCCGCGTTCTTGAGCTTGATGATTTGCGGCGTCATGTCAGTGTCGGCGTTGTCGAACGTCTCATCCGCCACCGGTGTGAGACCGTGTTCCTTAAGCCGGCGCTGTAGCTCGCCACGGCCGGTGACGCCCCAACCGCCGGTCCAGTTCAGCAGGCCGACCTTCTGATGGCCGAACCTTTTCACCATTGTATCGACCATGAAGTTAGCCTGACCGGTTCCGTACATGCCGACGCGGAACACGTAATTTTCCCGCCCCTGCTTCTTCGCATCGTTCTCGGTGATCTCGGTAGCGTCCGTCGCCGGGCAGATAACCGGAACTTTCAACGTGTCATTGACGATCGGAGCGACCGCGAGCATCGAAGCGCTGTTCGATGCGCCGACCATACCGACCACTCTTTCGCGTTCGACCAGCTCCCGATACTGGGCAACGGTCTTCACTGGATTGTGCTCGTCGTCGCGGGAAATAAGGACGAGCTTGCGTCCCTTCACGCCGCCTTTGGCATTGATCTCATCGATGGCGATCTCCGCGCCGCGCTTGATCTCAGTGCCGACGAAGGAGGCCGGTCCGCTTAGTGCGCCGGCAAAGCCGAGCTTGATCGGCTCTTGCGAATGCGCGCTTCCGATTGCTCCCAGCGACGCCACTGCGACGGCGGCAGCAAGCCGTAATAGAGGTGTGGTGCGACTCATCTTTCGCTCCCTGCTGTTGCAAAAAGTCACTTCCCGTCTTCAGCCGCTCCCTTGTTGGCCTGCGATATTGCTGTTGTCGCAGGATTTCCGAGCGACGGCTTCTTGTCCGCCCACGGCCGCGCGGCCTCGAAGGCCGCCGCCGCGCACAGAATGTCTGTCTCGCGAAGCGCCTTCCCCACGATGTGCAGGCCCACCGGCAGGCCGGCCTGCGTAAACCCGCAAGGAACCGATGCCGCCGGCAGTCCACAGAGATTGAATGGGTAGGTGTAGGCGACCCACGAGACGATATTCGCGCCTTCGAGCTCGAGTGGAACGTCGCGACCGAGGTCGAACGCCACCACCGGCGTCGTCGGCGTCATCAATAGGTCAAATTTTTCGAAGAATTGCCGCGCCTGCTCGCGGAACTCGTAACGGGCGAACACGCGCTCGTAATACTCGTCGACGGTCTGGTCGAGCGCTTTGTCGAGCACGGCCGCGACGGCGGGGTCGATGATCTCGCGCTGTTCGATGAGCGTTTTCTTCAACCGCGTGCCGACACCGGCATAGAATTCCGCCATCCACAGATCGATCGGGTCGTCGAAGACTTTTTCGACCAGTTCGACGCTACATCCGAATTGCTCGAATGCACGCGCGGCTTTGCCCGTGATGTCCGCAACCTCTCGCGTGGGACGCGCGTAGCTGAGCGTCGGGCTCCAGGCGATCCGCAATCCCTTCGGCGATCGTTCACACGCGCCGAGATAGTCTGGGACATCCGCCGCGACGCTCGCCGGATCGCGTCCGTCGAAACCGGAAATCGCGGTCAACAACAGCGCCGCGTCCCGCACCGTGCGCGCCATGGGGCCGACATGGGCGAGCGTCGGCGTCGCCGCCGCAGGAAAGACCGGAATGCGTCCAAACTGCGCCTTGATGCCGAACAATCCGCAGAACGACGACGGAATGCGGATTGATCCGCCTCCGTCCGTCCCGAGAGCGAAGGGCGTCAGGCCGGCGGCGACACTCGCGCCCGCGCCGGCGGATGATCCGCCGGTCGTCTTGGCGAGGTTCCACGGATTGCGGGTTTCGCCGGTGAGCGGGCTGTCGCTCGACCCCTTGCAGCCGAATTCGGTCGTTGTGGTCTTGCCGACGATCGCCGCGCCCTGCGTCTTCACCCGCTCCGAGGCCGGCGAATCGACAGGCGCGATGAAATCGGCGAGCGTCCGCGAGCCGGAGGTAAAGCGAACGCCCTTGACCGCGGTCAGATCCTTGATCGAGAGGGGAAGTCCGGTGAGCAGTCCCGTGTCCTCACCCGACATGACCGCCGTCTCAGCCCTGCGGGCAGCCTCCATTGCGAGTTCGGGCGTGATGGTGACGAAGGCATTGAGCGAAGCCTGCGATGCCTCGACTCGCCGCAGCGTACTTTCGACAATTTCCACCGGCGATACCTGCCTCGCCTCGATCAGGCGACGCATCTCCATGGCTGTCATGAAATCGAAGTCGTCCGGCATACCTTGCCGCCGCAATTTCGCCGATTGCGCCTGCTCGGCGCGGCTCTGCTCGCTTGCGAAGGGCGCGGGAACCATGCGCGGGTTCCTTCAGTTGATGATCGCCACGGCGCGCACCGGCGAGCCGCTGCCGTTACAGATCCGCAGTGGGAGGCCGGTAAATTCGAACTCTCCCTTTCCGATCAGCTCCTCGAGATTGCAGAGCCATTCGTAATGGGTGATGCCGCGATCCCGGCATACCCGATGATTGGGAAAGAGATTGCTGTTTGGCCGGTCGGTGGATGGGCCTTCCACACCGTGCACGCGGGAGCGGTCGGCGAGCCAATGTGTCGCTTCGGCCGTGATGCCGGCATTCGACCACACGACCTTGTCGGTCGGGTAATGGCGCCTGTGTAGCCCGGTGCAGATCAGGACGATGTGGCCATCGATCTTCACGCCCGCCTTCTTTTCGGCCTCCTCGAAATCCTTCGTATCCACATCGCCGAGATCCGGGACGTGCCGCATGTCGAGGCAAACCGACTTGCCCATGAACATGTCGAGGGGCATCTGATCGATTGTCGCACCGCCACGCTTGACGTGACAAAACGAGTCCACGTGCGTACCCACGTGGTCCATCATGGCGAGGAAGGTCGTACATCCTCCGAGCGGATCCTCGGCGGTGCCGTTGCCCCACGTCTCCATTTCGTCGTGCGTAAAGTGCGGGAGAATGACCGGCCGCGGGAAGAACTTGTGCGCCGGCATATTATTGGTGAGCGGGACCGACAGGTCGACGATAACGCGCGCCATGGCTTGCACCTGAATCTGTTTGCTTCCGTCTACCTCAGGGCGCGGAATCAAAGCAGGTCGCAGGTACGAGCGTGGCTACCTAATTCCTTCGGTATAGTTCTCGTGCGACGGGCCACTGCAACCCGAATGAAATCCGCGTTTCCGACCTGCTGACCAAGCTCTCAACGCGGAAATGCTAGTTGGGGGGTCCGTCCGCGACCAATATTGATTCTGCCGATGATTCATGCCGAAAATGATATGAATCCGTCTGAAATGTTGGATAATTGGTCCGAATACAATCAATGAACGGCGATTGAAGTGCAAGGACTGTTGGCGATGAACCTGCGGCAGCTCCAGTATTTTATCGAGGTCAGCGAGCTCGAAAACGTCACCAAAGCGGCCGAGCGTCTGCACATTGCCCAGCCTGCACTCAGCCGTCACATGCGATCACTCGAACGCGACCTCGGCGTTCGGCTATTTGATCGCGACGGGCGCGGCATCATCCTCACCAACGCTGGACTCGTATTCCGCGACCGCGTCCGCTCGGTCCTGCGCGAGCTTGACCGCGCACAATTGGAGGTCAAGGCGCTATCGCGCTCTCCGGGCGGCCGCATTGATTTTGGCATGCCGTTCTCGATCAGCCAGGCGTTGACGCACGTGCTCGTGCAACGCTTGCACAACGAACTGCCGAGCGTCGCTCTGCGCGTCATCGATGGATGGACTGGTTTTATTATCGAATGGCTGCTGCGGGGCCGTTTCGACCTCGGGATAATTTACGATCACACGCTGAAGAGCGACGTCTTGCGCACTGAGCCCCTCGCAGCGGAAGAACAATTCCTCGTTTGCGCCTCGGACGGGAAGTTAGCGCGACGCGAATCAATTTCGCTCGCCGAGATCGCGGAATTGCCGCTCGCCCTTCCGAGTCGGGAACATGGGCTGCGCCTGGCAGTCGAGCAGTTCATGCAAACGATCGGCCAGGCTCCAAAAATTCAGACTGAACTTGAATCGATCGTCGCCCTTAAACAATTCGCGCAACAGGGCGGCGTCTACACGATCTTGCCACGCGGTGAGATGGAAGAAGAACTGGCAGCCGGCCGACTCAAGGCTCTTAAAATTGTAAGCCCAACAATTTTTCGAACATTGTTCGTTGCTTGGTCAAATGAGCGGCCGAACACACCCAACATGAGGGCGGTTTTACGAATTGCCAGACGCGAGACGGCGAATATTATTAAGCTGGGACTGTGGGGCAGCAAGTATCTCGGTTGAAGGAAGCTGGTTCATGCTGAAATCCTTGACTCTGCTGATTTGTGCGCCGCCCTCCTGCCAGGCGCCGGCGCTGGGAGAGGCGCAGGCCGACGACTGAAACGACGATGACGTTGCCGGCGACGCGATCATCGGCGCAATCGGACGATTCTCTGGCGGACTTGCTGGAATTGCATTCTGCCGAGTCTTTGAGGCGCAAGACTGGAATGGCGTCGTCGAGTGCTCACCGCACCGCGATGCACTCCACCTCGGCGCGGGCGCCGAAGGCGAGGCCGTTCGTGCCGAAGGCCGAGCGCGCGGGATAGGGCGGCTCGAAATAGGTGACGTAGACCGCGTTGAATGTTTCCCAGTCCTTCATGTCGGCGAGCATGACGAGGCATTTGACGACGTTCCGCGTCGTCATCCCGTTCGCCTTCAGCGTCGACACGATGTTGTCCATGATCTGGCGGAACTCGGCTTCGCGCGTCGCATTGTTCAGCTCGCGCTTGCCGGGAAACGTGCCGAGCTGGCCGGAGAGGAATACGAGGTTGCCGACCGCCATGCCTTCGGAAAAGGGCAGGCCCGCGGGCAGATGGCCGCCCGGTCGAAGGGGTTGCAGTGTCAGCTTTGGTTCGGACATTGGCGGGCTCCTTCACATTTCCTTGTCCCTCATTGCCGGGCTTGACCCGGCAATCCATGATGCAGCGAAGCCGCTTATGACCGTCGTCTGGATGCCCGGGTCAATCCCCCGATCAAGTCGGGGGACGGGCATGAGGGAATG
>JBBDYN010000008.1:0-8023 GCA_040901465.1 Xanthobacteraceae bacterium | reverse complement strand
CCCGATCCTTGTTGTCTTGCTCGCCCTCCTCGGGCTTGACCCGAGGATCAGGGCGAGTGCAAGAAATCGTACGATCGCCGCGCTGGCTTCTTCGACAGCGCGGCGGCGCGGCGATTCTAAGTTGCCGCGCTGGCCGCTCCCCCCGATCCAGTCGGGGGTCGCCAGCGCGGCGCGGGAATGAGCGGATGGTGTCGGTGCTGATCGCTGCACGCTCTAAATCGAGAGAATTCGAAACGGCGCGATCAGCGATGCGACCGTGTCGGGCAATGCGTTCGATTGAATTTGGTCGCGATGCTCGTAGCTGCGCGCGAGGAGAAGCCGGATCGCGTGGGTGAGCGGCGCGGGCACGTCCGCCGCATCGCCATACCCGGCCGTGACATCAAGCTCGATGCCGGCGAGGCTCCTCCCCGGCTCCGCCACATTTGCGCGCTCGAACGCGATCACGCCCGGCAGCGAAGCGGTATCGAGCGTGAAGGCGTCGACGTCGAGCGCCGTGGGTTCGCCGTCCTCGGCCAGCACGCGCGCGGCGGCGAGCGCACGCAGCGGATTGACCGGCGCGACGATGCGGCCGGCGGCCGGCCAGCGGTCGAGCACGATGCGCCACGCTTGTGTAATCAGCACGCGCCGCGTTGCAAACTCAACCGCGTTGCGCGCGGCGGCGACAAGCGCCGCGATCAGCTCATCGTCGGCGTCGTGCTCGACGCGGAGAAATTGCTTCGCCTCGGCGAGCAACAGCGGCTCGCTTGCCGGCGGCGTGAGGAGGATTGCGGGCATCGGTCATTCTCGACTTAGGCGTCATCCTGAGGTGCGAGCGAGCGCAGCGAGGGAGCCTCGAAGGATGACGCGTGAATTCGGGCGTCCTGGCCGTCATCCTTCGAGGCCCGCGCTACGCGCGAGCGCCTCAGGATGACGGGTCGCGGTTGACGTTCGCGGTGAGCACCGCCACAACACGCGCCGGTGAAACTCATGCGCCATGCCGCCCGCGCCGTACTTGTTCTCGCGCTGCTCGCGCCCGTTCCCGCGGCCGCGATCATCGGCGGCGCGCCGGCGCCAAGCGGCATCGCCGAGCAAACCGCGCTGATCGTCTCGACGCGCGGCGCCTCGTGCTCGGGCGCGGTGCTGACGCTGGATCTCTTGCTCACGGCCGCGCATTGCGTGGAGCCGAAGGCGGATTACGCGGTCGTCGTGTTCGAGGCGGCGGGGCCGAAGCTCGTGCCCGTGGCGCGCGTTGCATTGCATCCGCGCTTCGATCAGGACGCATTTCGCGCACGGCGGCCGACGCCGGATCTTGCGCTCGTGAAGATTTCCGCAGCACTACCGCCGAGCTACCGGCCGGCGCGGCTCGCGCGCGACATCGTGCAGCCGCGGCCCGGCGACCAGTTCACGCTAGTCGGCTACGGCATGACCAAGGAAGGCGACGGCAAGTCCGCGGGCAAGCTGCATACGCTGACGCTGCCCGCGATCGGCAACACGATCGATGCGACCGGCGTGATCATGGTGCGGCTCGCGGCCGGCGGCGGAAAATCCGCGGGCGCCTGCACCGGCGATTCCGGCGGGCCGGTGTTCGCGGGCGAGGCGCAGGCGCTCGGGCCTGACCCGAGGGTCGCCGCGGTGATCGGCTGGACCACCGGCGCGAAGGACCGCGAATGCGGGCTCGTCACCGGCGCGACGCTTGTCGCGCCGCAGCTCGACTGGATCGCGAGGACGGCGCAAACGCTCGGCAGCAGCCTCGGAAACTAGCGGCCGCGACCGCGATTGCAGCGGATGGGCTACAGCCCTCCCCGCGCGGCTTCGACTCTTCGCGTAATACTCGGGATCGGTTCAATACTTCGCGGCTATCGGCGCTTTGCCGATGTCGCCAAACTTGTAGTTCAAGCCGAATTTGACGACGTGAAAACGATTCTTCTCGAAGCGCAGCGTCATGGGATCGGTGGGGTCGGTCACGGTCTGGCCGCCCGCGTCGATATAAAGATACTCCGTCTTTGCGGACCAGTTGGCGGCGAGCACGGTTTCGATGCCGCCGCCGGCGGTCCAGCCCGTCGCAGTCTTCGAATTTGTGAACACGGCGCCGGTGCCGCCCGGCGAGCCGAAGATGTTCTCCACCCGCACGATGGCGGCACCCACCGTCGCATACAGCAGCGAAGGACCCGTGCTGTAACCGAAGCGGCCCCGCAACGTCCCGTAGGCATCGGTCTTGATGCCAAACCGCGACGGAGACTCGTTGAGCGGCCAGAGCGAGTGGCTGATCCCGAGCCAGCCGATATCGCCTTCGATCCCGGCCACCCACCGCGGACCGAGCTGCACGTTGTAGCCCGCCTGCACCCCGCCGGTGAAACCGCTGTCGTTGATGTCGACCGAACCCGTGCAACAGCCCTCATCTCCCTTGGAGTGCGCAATTCCGATTCCGGCGTTGAGCCCGGTGTAGAACCCGGTCCAGCTGCCATGGGACGCCGCCACCGGCGCCTTGACCGGCAGCCCGGCTGCGCCCGGCCCGGCAATCGCGGGGCCGCCGCCGAACTGATAATTCAGCCCGACCTTGATGACGTGAAAACGGTTGTCGAAGTACGCGATGTCGGTGCCGGACGCAAAGCTGCGGTCGCCCGCGTCGATATAGAGATACTCGACCTTGGCGGACCAGTTACGCGCGAGCATGGTCTCGATGCCGCCGCCCGCGGTCCAGCCGTTCACTGTCTTCGAGTGCGTGACGACGGTGCCGGTCGGGCCGAAGCGATCCTTCACATTGATGAATGCCGCTCCCGCCGTTGCATAGAGTAGCGACGGCCCGGTGCTGTAGCCGGCGCGACCGCGCAACGTTCCATAGGCGCCCGTTTTGACATTGAAAAAGAATGGATCACCCCAATCGGTGAACGAGCGGTCGATCCCCAGCCAGCCGATGTCCCCTTCGACTCCGATCACCCAGTGCCGGCTGACTTGCCAGTTGTATCCTGCTTGCACGCCGCCGGTGTGACCGGTCCCGTTGATATCGACCGAAGTCCCGATGACGACGTCATCGGAGGTCGCGCTGGACTGATTGACTCCGCCTCCGGCGTAAATGCCGGCATAGAATCCGGTCCAATCGCCGAGGGGCGCCACGACTTGCGTTCGCACGGGAGCCTTGGCGGGAATGTCGGCCGCGCGCGCGTGTGCGACGCAGAGTGCGGTTGCCGCCATGCCTGCGATGAGAAGCGCTTTCATATCGATGCCCTGGCAGAACTCGGTTGCACCACTATCAACGTACCACGCCTCCGTTGATTCCCGGCGCCGATATCGGTCTTTTTCACAGAGCGTGACCAAAAGGCGACACAAAATTATTGCGTTTGCACAGTGGCTTGCTGCGGATCAATCGCCTCGGCGGCCAACGAGCGCGAGCGGGGGCGCTTCCTTTGCGCTAGCCGGCTGCGGCATCCAAAGAAGGCGACAAGCCTGCGGGCAAGCTCGAGGTCGCGACGCCCCGGCGATCGGCAACGCGATCGATGCGACCGGCGTGATCATGGTGCGGCTCGCGGCCGGCGGCAAAGCGGCCGGCGCCTGCACCGGCGATTCCGGCGGGCCGGTGTTCCAAGGCGAGAAGCATGCCCTCGGGCCTGACCCGAGGGTCGCCGCGGTGATCGGCTGGTCCACCGGCACGAAGGACCGCGAATGCGGCCTCGTCACCGGCGCGACGCTTGTGGCGCAGCAGCTCGATTGGATCGCGAAGACGGTGCAAACGCTCGGCAGCAGCCTCGGGAACCAGGCCCAAGTCACGGACAAGACTGCAAAATCTATTCAGTGAACTGTTGCACGACTGCTCTATTCAGTGAACTGTTGCACGACTGCACTAGCGGCCTTCCCGCGATTGGAAGATAAGCGGGCATCAGATCACCCATCGCGACTCCGCGGGAGGGAATGATGAGAGCTTTGCAGCTCACGGGCGCCAGCCTGCTGGCGTTGATGATCGCGGCCACGCCCACGGTTGCGGCCGATATGCCGGCGCGGGTGGCGAAGGCGCCCGCCTCTGTCGCCGCACCGCTCTTCAATTGGACCGGGTTCTATGCCGGCGTGCAGGGCGGCTATGGCTGGGGCGACACCGAGCACACCCAAGCTCCCGCGAGCACCGGCGAGTTCGATCTCGAGGGCTGGGCCGGTGGCGGCACGATTGGCTACAATTGGCAATTCGCTGGTCCGTGGGTGCTCGGCCTCGAAGCCGACATTTCCTGGTCGAACATCGATGCGTCCGCCGGCCCTGGAAACGTCGGCAACTTCGGCTGCGGGACAGCCTCAGGCTGCAAGACCGAAGTGGACTGGTTTGGAACTGCGCGCGTGCGGCTGGGGCCAACCTTCGATCGGCTCTTTGCCTACGTGACCGGCGGCTTCGCGTACGGTCGAGTTCACGCAGAGCTCTCGGGAATAGCCATCTTCAACCGGACCGATACGAGGACCGGTTGGACGGCCGGGGGCGGCTTGGAATACGCGTTCGCTCCGAACTGGTCGGCCAAGGTCGAATACCTCTTCATTGACCTCGGTTCGTTCAATTATTGCCGCACCTGCACACCGGATGTGAATGCATCGGCGGAATTCCATCTCGTCCGCGCCGGCCTGAACTATCGCTTCGCCACCGGCAAAGCGCCGGTCGCGCCGGTCGTCACGAAGTACTGACCCCTTCCAACAACGCGGATCTGGATCAGCCCCGGCGCAAGCCGGGGCTTTTCGTTGCGCGCACGCGCCCGCCGCTCCGCGCAGACGGCGCTGATCGTGTCCACGCGCGGCGCGTCGCCGCGATCATCGGCTGGAGCACCGGTACAAAAGCGCGTGAATGCGGCCTCGTCACCGGCGCGCCGCTCGTCGCGCCGCAACTCGACTGGCGCGAAGACTGCGCAAGCGCTCGGGAGCAGTTTGGGGAATTGATTCCCTTGCGAGCCACAATCCCGTCATCACCGGGCCGCGTCGCCCCGCGAGGCGAAGCCGAGCGGAGTTGGCGGCGCGTGTCATCGCAAGTCGGGCTTGCCCGACTTGCGCACTAAGAAGTCCGAAGTCGGGTAAACCCGACTTCGGATGATCCACGCCTCAGTGGGGACCAAGGCATGGATGGCCGGGACATCCCCGGGTTTAACCCGGGGACGGCCATGACGGAAACCAAGTCGACCAGCTGACGACTGCTACTACGCCGCCGCAAACTTCAAGAGCTTGATCGCGTTGAAGTCGGCGACCGCGCCATCAGCCCTCGCGCTTCATGCGCGCGCGCCGCGCGACTTCCGCCGCGGTCGGCGGGTCCATCGCATAGTCGCCGGACTGCACCGCGCCCGCGCGCGCGTAGCGCGCGATCACGATGCCGTTCGGCGACACCTTGCTTTCCGCGAGCTGGAACGCCGCCGGCGTCGCGCCCGCGCCGTAGAGCTTCTTGCCGCGGCCGAGCACGATCGGGAACGTGAACGTCCAAATCTCGTCGATCAGGTCGTGCGTGAGCAGCGTCTGGATCAGCTCGCTGCTCCCCTGCGTCACCAGCGCCGGGCCTTCTTCCTGCTTCAGCTTCGCCACGTCGTTCGCCGCGTCGCGCAGCACCACCGTGCCCTTCCAGGCGGGCTCGAGGCCCTTGCGCGTCGCCACGTACTTGGTGACGCGGTTGAATTTCTGCGCGATGTCGTCGTCCCGGCCGCCCTCGGCGAACGGCCAGTGCGCGGCGAAGATCTCGTAGGTCCTGCGGCCGAGCAGGAGGTCGAACGGCTGCCCGAACAGCTGGTCCACGCCCTCGCCGAACGTCGCGTCGGCGTAGGGCACGACCCAGCCGCCGAACTTGAAGCCTCCGGTCGGGTCCTCTTCCGGCCCGCCCGGCGCCTGCATCACGCCGTCGAGCGAGATGAACGCCCCGGTAATGACCTTTCTCATCTCTGTCCTCCAGTTCGGCAAAGCCCCGGCTTGCCCCAAGGACGCGTGAGCACTCGCTCAGCCGACAAAGAAATTGCGCCGCGATTGCGGCCGCGTCACCGGCGCCACGCCGCCGCGGCCCAACGCAAGTGGAACTCGAAAACAGCTCGGGGGATAAGTTTCCTTCTCTTATTTTCGCCGCGTCCAAGCCAAACCTTGGAAGCGAATCGGCGACACCTTGCTCGAAAGCAGACGAATCGATTCGCAGCGGCGCCGCAGGGGCCCGCCTCGGCCGACTCTTTGCGCCCAACAACCGCAGTGGAGGCAGGCATGGCAAGAACCATTCTCTCTATGTTTGTGTTGATGCTCTGTACGACAAACGCCGCGCAAGCGATCCAATGCTTCGCGCTACCGGACATATCGATTCGCGGGAACTGGTCGTGGCAGCGGATCGACGGCAGGTTTTGCTGGTATATCGGCGACCGCAACGCCCCGAAAGAGTCGTTGCGATGGACGGTGCCGACCGAACCCGCCAAGCAAGTTGCGTTGCGGCCGGCGCAAAAAATCCAGTGCCGGTCGCAAGCGGAAGGGCCGGGCCGCTGGGCGTGGAGACTGATCGACGGCAAGCAGTGCTGGTTTCTTGGGGCGCGCGAGACCCCCAAGGAGCAGCTGCAGTGGCCGGCGGACGAGCGGGTCGAGCCGCCCAGGCTTGTCGAGATCGCACCGGAGCGAGAGCCCGATCCGCCGGAAGCAGAGCCTGCGTCCCTGGAGCCCTGGCAGCTGGTCAATCAGAAGAGCAACGGCGACCTCGTATTCGCCGTGCAGGGCCCCTGGATCGCGTCACCCATGAGCTTTGACTTCAACGTCGGCGCGGAATTCCTCACGCACGTACCGATGACGCTCTGGCCGTTGCTGGTCAAAACGGTACCGATGTACGCGGCGAACCAGCGCTAGTCACGGCGCGGCCTCTTTAAGAGGCCGCGAACTTCAGGAGCTTGATCGCGTCGAAGTCGGCGACGCCGCCTCCGACGCGCTTCGTCACGTAGAACAGAATGTACGGCTTCGCCGAATAGGGATCGCGCAGCACGCGCACGCCCATGCGGTCGACGACGAGATAGCCGCGGCGGAAATCGCCGAACGTAATCGCGAGCGAGTTCGCCCCGATGTCCGGCATGCTGTCGTCGGTCATCACGGGATAGCCGAGCAGCGTCGCGGGCTGCCCCGCGGCCAGACCCGGCGACCAGAGATAATTGCCGCTGTCGTCCTTGAGCTTCCTCACCTCGGCCTGCGTGCGGCGGTTCATCACGAAGCTGCCGTTCTGGCGGTAGCCCGACTTCAGCGCATAGACGAGATCGACGAGCGCGTCGGCGGGATCGCTTGCGGCGAACGCGCCGGCGGCGCCGGTCGCGATATAGCCGAGCTCGCCCCACTGCCACGCGCTTTCGGCGACCGCGGTATAGGCAAGGAACCCCTTCGGCTTGTTGGTGCCGTCGCCGGTGACGAACGCGGTGCCCTCCTGCTCGGCGAACACGGTGTCGATCTCGCCCGCGATCCATTCGTCGATGTTGACCGCGGCGTCGTCGAGCAGCGTCTGCGTCGCCGCCGGCATCGCGTAGAGCTCCATGGTCGGGAACGCGAGCTCGGCGAAAGCCGGGCTGTCGGTCTGCGGACGTGCGGCGGTCTCGCCGACCCAGCCGGAGGCGGCGCCCGTGATCTGGAACGGCTTGCGGTAGACGGTCGTGCTCACCTGGCGGTTGCCCGCGATCGCGCGGATCGCGCTCACCTGTGCGAGGCGCCGGGTGATCTCGTGTTCGGTCTCCTCCGGCACCAGGAATCCGCCGTCGGCGCCCGAACCCGCGGAGAGCGCCTTCGCTTCGAGGCGCTTCAGCTCGTTCACTTCGCCGTGACGGATATAGGCGTCGAATGCCTTCCGGTGCTCGACCTCGATTGCGGAAAGCGTCTTGGTCTCGCCCGCGAGCGTCGGCCGGCTGCTCTTCAGCACGAGTTCGTCGAGCGTCCGCTTGTTCGCGTCGAGCGTCGTGCCGAGCTTCAGCATCTTCTCCTCGGTGAGCGGGTCCGGACCGCGGCCCGCAATCTCGGCGATGCGCTGCTCGTTCTGCTCCTTGTAGATCTCGAAGTTGCGCTTGAACTCGTCGAAGGCCGACGCGATGTCGGCGGATTT
>JBBDYN010000007.1:3733-8254 GCA_040901465.1 Xanthobacteraceae bacterium | reverse complement strand
CGAATGCATGCTTGCGCATGGGGACCGAAAGCCGCAAGCTTGGGCAAACGGCTACAAGCAGGGAATGGGCATCATGCATAAGATCAGTGCAAGTATCTTCGCCGCCGCAGTTGCCGCAATCTTTTCTACGGCCGCCGCGGCACAAACCAAATGGGACATGCCGACGCCGTACGGCGACGGCACCTTCCATACCAAGAACGTCCGGGCGTTTGCCGGTGATGTGGAGAAAGCGACCGGAGGGAAATTCACGATCACCGTCCATTCGGCGGGTTCGCTGGTAAAGCATCCGGAGATCAAGAACGCGCTGAAGCGCGGCGTCGCGCCGATCGGCGAAATCCTGATCTCGCTGCACGCGAACGAGAGCCCGATCTACAGTGTGGACTCGGTGCCGTTCCTCGCCACCGGCTACGACGCGGCGAAGAAGCTCTACGCCGCGCAACGGCCGGCGCTCGAGAAGAAGCTCGGCGAGGAGGGGCTCATGCTCCTCTATTCGGTGCCGTGGCCGTCCCAGGGCATCTATGCCAAGAAGGAAATCAAGAGCCTGGACGACCTGAAGGGTCTCAAGCTCCGCACCTACAATCCGGCGACGCAGCGGATCGCGCAGCTCACCGGCGCGATTCCGACCCAGGTCGAGGTGCCCGACATTGCGACGGCGTTCGCCACGAACCGCGTGGAGTCGATGATCACCTCGCCCACGACCGGCGTCGATTCCAAAGTGTGGGATTATCTCACGCATTTTCATCACACGCAGGCATGGCTGCCGCGCAACGTCGTGGTCGTCGCAAAGGCTGCGTTCGACAAGCTCTCCGACGCGGAAAAAAGGGCGCTGACGGATGCCGCGAAAACCGCCGAAGCGCGCGGCTGGGAAATGTCGGCGGCGGAGACCGACGAGAAGATCAAGGCGCTTGCACTGAACAAGATCGTGGTCGTGCAGCCGTCGGACGCGCTGAAGAAAGGCTTCAGCGAGATCGGCGCCAAGATGACTGAGGAATGGCAGCAGGCGGCGGGCGCGGACGGCAAGACGATCCTCGACGCGTTCCGGAAGTAGTTCTCATTCCCTCTCCCCGCCTGGCGGGGAGAGAGTGCCGAGCGGGCGAATGCGAGCGAGGCGGGTGAGGGGCTGGCGCGTAGTTCGGCACGGTTGCCGGCCCTCACCCGGCTCGCATGTCGCTTCGCTCCATGCTCGCCACCCTCTCCTCGCAAGCGGGGAGAGGGACTTTGGCCAATGATGCGCGCCATCCTCGACCGCTTCTACGCGCTCACGCTTTATCTAGCGGCGGCGTGTCTCGTCCTGATCGGTGTGCTTGTCGGCGCGCAGGTGATCGGCCGCATCGCCGACACGCTGCTCAAGCTATTCGGCTATCCACCGTACGGATTTCTTGTCGCCTCGCTCGCGGAGATCGGCGGCTATCTGCTCGCGGCGGGGAG
Source organism: Xanthobacteraceae bacterium (assembly GCA_040901465.1). Lineage (GTDB taxonomy): Bacteria > Pseudomonadota > Alphaproteobacteria > Rhizobiales > Xanthobacteraceae > JAUSIF01. The sequence goes on along the minus strand of JBBDYN010000007.1, from coordinate 6,826 downwards.
CTTTCTCGCGCTCGCGGCGACGCTCAAGCGCGGCGCGCATATTCGGGTCACGGTCGTCCTCGGGATCGCGTCGGCGCGCGTGCGCCGGTGGCTCGAGCTATGGGTGCTCGCGGCCGGGACGACGTTCGTCGCGTACGTCAGCTACAGCCTGATTGCGCTCGTCTACGACTCGTACCGCTTCAAGGAAATCTCCTATGGGCTCATTCCGGTGCCGCTGGCGATTCCGCAGGCGGCAATGGCCGCTGGCGCGATCGCGCTGCTAATCGCGCTCGTCGACGAGCTCGCGGCGACGTGGCGCACCGGGCGGCCGTCGTTCCGCACCGGCGAGGACAGCGCACTCGGAACGCGGGAGGGCTGAGTGGATCTCCTGCCCCTCACGGCGCTGCTGATCCTGCTCCTGTTCGCGCTGCTCGGCTCCGGCATCTGGATCGCGTTCGGGCTCGCGATGATCGGCTTCGTTGCCATGGCGGTGAAGGTCGCGGCGCCGCCGGGCGCGGTGTTGTCGACGTCGTTCTGGAGCGCGTCGAACGCGTGGGATCTTACGGCGCTGCCGATGTTCATCTGGATGGGGGAAATCCTGTTCCGCACGCGGCTCGCGGAGGACCTGTTTCACGGGCTCGCGCCCTGGCTCGCGCGGCTGCCCGGACGGCTGCTGCACGTGAACGTGCTCGGATGCGCGATCTTCGCAGCGGTGTCGGGGTCGTCGGCGGCGACCTGCGCCACGATCGGCCGCATCTCGCTGCCGGAGCTCTACAAGCGCAAGTACGACGAGCGCATGGCGATCGGCACGCTCGCCGGGTCGGCTACGCTCGGGCTCTTGATCCCGCCCTCGATCATCCTGATCGTCTATGGCGCGGCGACGGACCAGTCGATCGCGCGGCTGTTCATCGCGGGCGTGGTGCCGGGCCTCATGCTCGCGCTTCTGTTCATGGGTTTCGTCGCCGCGTGGGCGCTGCTCAATCAGTCGCGCATGCCGCCGCCGGAGCCGGCGACTACGCTGCGCGAACGCATCGCTGCGAGCGGACGCGTCGTGCCGGTCGTGTTGCTGATCCTCGGGGTGATCGGCTCGATCTACGCGGGCCTCGCCTCGGCGACGGAGGCGGCGGTGGTGGGCGTCGCGCTCGCGCTCCTGCTCTCGTGGATCACGGGCTCGCTTACGCGCGAGAATTTCAGCAATGCGCTGCTCGGCGCGACGGTCACGTCCTGCATGATCGCGTTCATTCTCGCGGGCGCGGCGTTCCTCACGGTCGCCATGGGCTTCACCGGCATTCCGCGCGCGCTGGCCGAATGGATCGGCACACTCGGCTTGTCGCAATGGCAGTTGCTGTTCGCGCTGACGCTCCTCTTCATCGTGCTCGGCTGCTTTCTCGACGGCATTTCCATGGTCGTGCTCACGACGTCGGTGATCATGCCGCTCGTCGAGCGCGCCGGCTTCGATTTGATCTGGTTCGGCATCTATCTCGTGCTCGTCGTCGAGATGGCGCAGATCACGCCGCCGGTCGGCTTCAATCTGTTCGTGCTGCAAGGGCTGACCGGCCGTTCGATCTTCGCGATCGGCCGCTACGCGTTTCCGTTGTTCCTCATCATGTGTCTTGCCGTCGTGCTGATCGTGGCGTTTCCCGGGCTCGCGCTGTGGCTACCGTCGACGATGCTGGATCAGCGATAGTCCGACTTATTGCACCATTCTCGATTCGAACGCTTTGCGGCTGCGATTGCGGCCGGTGCGGCTTCTTACGGCGCGCGCGGTCGACGGTAAATCCTCCACCGTTACGACGAGACGCTTGCCAAGCACGGACAGCGCCTTGGCCAGCGTCGGCAGCTTGGTGGGATGCCGTGGATCGAGAATTCGCCGCGCCTCGCGCTCGTCCTTGCTGATCAGCCGCGCGAAGTCGGCCTTGCTCATGCCGGCAGCGCGCACCGCGTCAAGAACCGCGAGCTTGGCGGCGACGTCCGGGGCGGGGTTCGGCCTCAGCCTAGTTTGCCGGGGTAAGCCACAGCTTGCGTGGATTATCGCGGTCCTTCAGCGGATATTTCGCGTCACTGGGATCGAATGTGAGCGAGGGTTCCCCCTCAAGGATGCACCACCGCATACTGATCCCGTCTGGTCGCAATGGGACCTCGAACTCGCAGCCTCCGAATTCGACAACGAGACGGGCCATCAGTTTCTGGTCACGGTCGAAAAACTCCCAAGTCAGCTTGTGGGCCCGCTCACTCGGGAGCGGCGCATCCGTGATATCGTAGTACATGGTCCATTTTTTATGCTTCGTGAGAAGGCCCTTGATGGCGGCCGCGCCGGGTGCGTTTTCCGCCCCGATCGCAGCAACTGCCAGCAACAGTGAAAGGATCGCCGGAAGCACGAGACGCAGGACACGCATCGCGACACCTATTTCTAAGGTGCGGGCTTCGGGCTTTCAGAGTACAGAAGGCACTGCCTTTTGGCGAGCAGGCATGCCTTTCGGGTAGTGGCCCTTCAATCCGACACACTAACCAAAATTGGCGAGGGCCCGGCGGGGTTTCCGCCGAGCCCTCTCACGATCATCAGCCGGCCTGTAAGCCGGGTTCTGTATGGCGGGATTGCGCCCCGCTTTCGCGAGGCCAGGTCCCGCGCGGCAGCCATTCCTCTGGGACGCCGCTTGCGCGGCGCCTCGAGCAGCCAACCCGGACGACTGGACCGAAGACCGGCCTGGAATTGCTTCCGCGTCGTCCCTATTCGGCTTTGCTCCCGGTGGGGTTTGCCCTGCCGCTTCCGTCGCCGGAAGCGCGGTGCGCTCTTGCCGCACCTTTTCACCCTTACCCCGATGCGAGATCGAGGCGGTACGTTTTCTGTGGCACTTTCCCTGAGGTCGCTCCCCGCTTGCGCGGGGACAGGCCCCGCCGGACGTTATCCGGCACCGTGTCTCCGTGGAGCCCGGACTTTCCTCTGCGCTCGCGCGCAGCGGCCGCCCGGCCGACTGACAAGAGACAGATGAGACGCAATGCGCCTGCCGTCAAGGGCGATCCGAACAACGAAGTTAGCAATTTCCCTCATCGCCGGGCTTGGCCCGGCGATCCAGAAACGCCTGCGCAAGAAACTGGATGGCCGGGTCTCGGGGC
>JBBDYN010000007.1:0-3723 GCA_040901465.1 Xanthobacteraceae bacterium | reverse complement strand
CGGTTACAACCGGCGCGGCCCGGCCATGAGGGTAAGAAGAATACGTTCAGCTGCGGCTGCCGATGGAGCAAACCGCGCTCATTGAAATCCGGTGAATCTCGTCGTTCTTGTCGATCGCGATATGATTCAGATCGCGGTAGATGTTGGAAACCGACGTCGAACCGGAGGCGGCCACGAGCTTGTTGCCGCCGAACGGATTGCTGTCCTGCCGGAATCCGATCGCGCGGCTGACGTTCGACGGCACGGCTTCGAGCGAGGAGAGGCTCGAGGGATCGAAGCCGAGGATCAGCGCGACTCGCTTCTTGCCGTTCAACTGGCGTGCGGCGCTGACCGCCGCGTTGGCGCCGATCGAATGGCCGCCGAATACGATCGCGGCATTCTGGCTCGCGGCGTCGGAAGCGATCGAGCCGGACTCCAGCCATTCGTGCACGGAGGCCTTGACCCCCTGGATGCGGTTCATCTTGGCGACGAGGTCGGACATGCCGCTCGACATCAGGCCGCTGACCAGCCCGTACATCAAGTAGACGCGGACGGGCACCTGGGAAGCCGAACATTGCGCGTTGGCCACGCTGGAGACGGCAATAGTGAAGGCGAGGGCGAGGAGGGTGCGTCGCATGGGCTTTCTGGGGCTGTGGCGGGTTGCGGGACGAGCAGGCTCAAATTGTAGCCAAGTCGGGTGGCCAAGCAATCCTAAAAAGCGTCGTGCGACGGAAACACCCGGTCAGTCGATGGAGGCCATGACATTGCGCAGACGGGCGCAATAGGCGCGGGCGGCACCGGTCATGGATTTCGCGCCGTGACCGGCCTGGTAGCGCAACACGGTTCCGCAATGGTTGCCTTCGGCGAGCTCCCAGGCGCCGGCGAGATATTTCATGCCCCATCTCACGTTGGTGTCGGGCTTGTACAAATCATCGCGCGTGCCCTGGTACCCCATGTAACGTGCGGTCTCGTGCTTGATCTGCATGAGGCCGACTTCGCCGGCGGCGCCGGTGAGATGCGAGTTCCAGTTGCTCTCGACCCGGACGATCGCGCGCGCGAAATCCGCGGGAATCCCGTTTGCCGCCGCGTGACGATCCACGATCGTTTCGAGATCGCGGCTGCCGGCCGCGGCCGACGCAGCAGCCGGCGCGAGCATATCCGCGAGGGCAACGAGCAAGGCGAGGCTGAGGCAAATTTTCTTGAAGATCATTCTCGGCGGTCCTTTTCCTGTTGCGCAAAAAACGGCGGAGAAGGACCGTCAAACCCGGGCTAAATCTGTTCTCGTTCCCTTCGAATGCGAGTCGTAGTGTCGCAGGGGCGCGCGCATTTCCGAGCGCATCATGCGCATTGCATCGTTCGCGCGAACGATTGTTTCGATTGCGGCTGCGGGCGGGCGCTCAGGCGGCGACGCTGGGGCGCGCGGCGAGCAGATCGGTAAGCGTCGTCAATGTGGAGCCGTCGGCCACGCCGTCGACGCGCGCCGGACGGAAGTGACGCTGGAAAGCAGCGACGACGTCGCGCGTCGCCGCGTCGAAATCGCCGGTGACGGAAATTCCGTAGCCGTACTGGGCAAGCTCCAACTGCAATTGCGAGACTGTCTCGCCGCTGTCGCCGACAGACAGGCGCGGAGTGTCGGCGATCGGCGTGGGCGCGACCCAATGGCCGACGCCGGCCATGTGCAACCGGTGCCAGGGAAATTTCTCGCCGGGGTCCTGCTTGCGGCCGGGCGCGACGTCGGAGTGCGCGAGCACGCGGTCGGCGCGGATCTGGTGCCGGGCGGCGACGTCGCGGCAGAGCGCGATCACGGCGTCGACCTGGTGCGGCGGAAAATCCGGATAGCCGAATTCGTGACCCGGATTGACGATCTCGACCCCGATCGAGCGTGAATTGACGTCGCTCTCGTTCTCCCAGAACGAAAGCCCGGCGTGCCAGGCGCGGCGCGCCTCGGGCACGAGCTGGGTGATCGTGCCGTCGTCGTCGACGAAATAATGCGCGGAAACTTTTTGCTCGCCGGCCGCGTCGCGCAGGCGCGCGAGCGCGGCGAGCGCGCTCTGCATGCCCGTGTAATGCAGAAGGATCATGTCGGGTGCGCGCCCGCCCTTGCGCTCCTCGTGGTTGGGCGAGGCGGCGATGTCGCTCACGAGCTTGGAATCGGGCCGGAAGGACAAGACAGGCTCCGGACGTTCGGAATCGACGAAGGCCCACTTTAGGCCAGCGCGGTCGGCGCTGCCGCTCATGCTGCCCGCCGCAAACCGTTTCTTAAGCCTTCCAACGCGTTAATCGCTCCCGGCCGCCGCTGTGCACAGGCGCGGCGCGATTTGGCGCGTTTCCATTGACGACCATATGGTCCCATGATATCCCAAATCATCCCGTTCCGGAGTAACAGCATCCTGGCGGGGCGGGGCGGCTTGCCGCTCCCGCCCGCAGCGCTGCCCGTTTGTCCGGAACGGATGTTTGCGGGCGTCGGTCGGGGCGATGGACCGGTTTGTAGCGACCTACACGATGCGTCTCGACGCCAAGGGTCGCGTGTCGATTCCGGCGAGTTTCCGCGCCGTGCTCGCACGCGATGGGTTCGACGGACTCTATTGCCAGCCTTCGCCGGGGCAGCCGGCGCTCGATGCGGGAGGCAATGCCCTGATCCGGGAAATCGAAGCGCTGATCGATCGCTTCCCGCCCTATTCGGAGGAGCGGGACGAGCTGGCGGCCGCACTTTATGGGCAGAGCGAGATCCTGAAGGTCGACACGGAAGGCCGGGTGGTTCTGAGCGAGAGCCTGAAGACGCACGCGCATATCGGGGATCAGGTCGCGTTCGTCGGTCTTGGTCACAAGTTTCAAGTCTGGGAGCCGGAGCGCTTCTTCATCTTTCTCGAGGAGGCCAGCGAGAAGGTGCAGGCGTTGCGTCGGCAGCTTGGCTCCAAGGGCGCGGGAGAACCTCCCGGAGCAAAGGGATGATGGCGGGCCGCGGCGCCGCTTCCGGCGCCGCTGGCGGACCGGTCCGCCATCGTCCGGTGATGCTCCGTGAGGTTCTCTCGTGCCTCGCACCCAAATACGGCGGTCTCCATCTCGACGGCACGTTCGGCGCGGGCGGACACGCGCGGGCGATCCTGGAAGCGGTGAACTGCCGCGTGCTCGGGCTCGATCGCGACCGCAGCGCGATCACCGGCGGCGCCGATCTGGTCGAAGCATCCGGCGGCCGGCTCGTGCTCGCCGAGGAACGCTTCGGCAATCTGGATGAGGCGGCGCGCGACCTCGGCTTCGAGCCGCTCGACGGCGTGCTGCTCGATCTCGGCGTCTCCTCGATGCAACTCGACGAGGCGGAGCGCGGGTTTTCCTTCCGGCAGGACGGCCCGCTCGACATGCGCATGGGCCGCGACGGCTTGAGTGCCGCTGACGTCGTCAATGAATGGCCGGAAGCGGAGCTCGCGCGCGCGTTCGCGACGCTCGGCGAGGAACGACGCGCGCGCGCAGTCGCGCGTGCGATCGTCAACGCGCGCGCGGGCGGGCGCATCAAGCGCACCGGCGAGCTCGCCGACATCATCCGCCGCGTGGTGCGCGGGCGGCCGGACGAGATCGATCCCGCGACGCGCAGTTTCCAGGCGCTACGCTTGCTCGTGAACGAGGAGCTGCACGAGCTTGCGCGGGCGCTGCTCGCCGCCGAGCGTGTGCTGAAACCCGGCGGGCGGCTTGTCGTGATCTCTTTCCATTCGCTCGAGGATCGCATCGTCAAGACGTTCCTCACCGCAC
>JBBDYN010000006.1:0-8888 GCA_040901465.1 Xanthobacteraceae bacterium | reverse complement strand
CCCCCCCCCCCCCCCCCCCCCCCCCCCCCCCCCCCCCCCCCCCCCCCCCATGCCGCACGCGGTCACCCGACCCGGCTCGCGCCTCGTTTCACTCGGCGCTCGCCACCCTCCCCTGAAGGGGAGGGATAAGTCCTGACTCCTTTGCCATTGTCTCAGACAATCAAGTCGCGTCTTTCTTTGCCACGGTGCTGCGGAAGGCGAACGCGATGATCGGGAACCCGATCGCCGCGCTGAGGAAGATCGGAATCGCCCCCCATTGGTCATAGACGAGGCTCGCCACGGCGAAGCCGATCGTCTGCCCGAGGAAAATCATCGCCGCGAACAGCGACAGCGCCGCCCCGCGCGCTTCCGGCGCCATTTGCGTGGCGTGGGCCTGGAAGGTGTTGTGCACCATCATCAGGCCGATGCCGGCGACGAATAGCGCCGGTATGTACGCGTGCCAGTCCCCGGCAAGCGCCATCACGAAAAAGCAGGCGCCGAACACGAGGCCGCCAATAGCAAGCACGCCGCGCTCCCCGAGCCGCGCCACGACCCGAGAGGTGACAAAGCTGTAGGCGAGGCCGCCCGCGGCGAACAGCCCAAGCATGATCCCGATTCCGCCGAGCGAAAAGCCGAACCGGTCGTGCAGGTGCGCGCCGACGAAGGCCGCGGTGGTGAAGCTGATCGCGCCCTGCGCGCACACGGCGGCGAGCACGTAGCGCACCGCCGGCCGTTTGAAGAGGGAGAACATCTGCTTGTAGCCGCCGCTCGCGCCGGCATGGCCGTTCCGCCCCGCGCGCAATTCGGGCGAGAGCAGGAGCCCCACGCCGGCAACGGCGAACACGCCCGCGATGAAATAGAACACCGCGCGCCAGCCCCAGAGCTCGGCGATGAACCCGCCCAGCACCTGCCCGCAGATGAGGCCGAGCATGACCGTGCCCGTGTAGCGCGCGAGCGCTGCGTGGCGCTGCGCGTAGGTCGTGGTGTCGCCGACGAAGGCGAGCGTGAGCGGTACGATCGCCGCGGTGGCAAAGCCTGAGAGGAGCCGCAGCGCGGCGAGGGCGGCAAGCGATTCCGCGAACGCCGTCGCCGCTGAGATGATTGCCGAGGCGATCGACGCGAAGGCCACGATCGGCAGCTTGCCGATGCGGTCGCCGAGCGGGCCGTAGGCGATTTGCAGCGCCCCGTGCGCGACGGCGAACAACGTCGCCACGATCGCGGCCGCGCCGACCGTGGTCGCGAACTCGATCGCGAACGTGGGCAGCAGCGGATCGGTGATCCGGATATTGGCCCCGATCGCGAAGCCCGCGAGGCTGAGGAGCACAAACGTAATGCCGGCCCCCGTTCGGGGACCGGCGATCTGACTGTCGGGCTTGATCGGTCCGGCGTCCACGGCGCTCCTCTAGCACGGCAGAGCAGCGACAGAGGCGCGCGGTATGCATGGCTTAGGCGTTTGCCATGCTAGGAAACCCCGCGCCGGTAGGCGAACGCCCCGCATTGACACATCGCCGTCGCGTCCGCTTTTTAGCACCTGCAAACCCTGAGTTGGAAGGACATGCTCGAAAAGACTTATCAGCCATCCAAAATCGAGGACCGGATCTACGGCGAGTGGGAGCGAGCGGGTGCCTTCGAAGTGGGCAGATCGGGGCGCAACGGCGCAGAGCCCTACTGCATCGTGATTCCGCCGCCCAATGTGACGGGCTCGCTGCACATGGGCCACGCCCTGAACAACACCTTGCAAGATGTCCTCTGCCGCTTCGAACGCATGCGCGGCAAGGACGTGTTATGGCAGCCCGGCACCGACCACGCCGGCATCGCGACCCAGATGGTGGTCGAGCGCCAGCTCATGGAGCGGCAGGAGCCCGACCGCCGCACTTTGGGTCGCGAGGAATTCATCCGCCGCGTCTGGACTTGGAAAGAGGAGTCGGGCGGAACCATCACCCGCCAATTGAAGCGGCTCGGCGCGTCATGCGATTGGCGGCGCGAGCGCTTCACCATGGACGACGGCCTCTCGCGCGCGGTGATCAAGGTGTTCGTCGCACTCCATAAGGAGGGGCTGATCTATCGCGACAAGCGGCTCGTGAACTGGGACCCGAAGCTGCTCACCGCGATCTCCGACCTCGAAGTGCAGCAGGTCGAGACCAAGGGCAGCCTCTGGTATCTGAAATATCCGCTCGAGGAAGTCCCCGGCGAATTCATCGTCGTCGCGACCGCGCGCCCGGAGACCATGCTCGGCGACGTGGCGGTGGCCGTGCATCCCAAGAACGGACGCTGGAAGCACCTGATAGGCAAGCATGCGATCCTGCCACTCGTCGGCCGCCGCATTCCAATCATCGCCGACGAATACGCCGACCCGGAGAAGGGTTCGGGCGCGGTCAAGATCACACCGGGCCACGACTTCAATGACTATGAGGTGTGGCTTCGGCACGAGGACGCAGAATTAAAGGGCGTCCAGCCGATAAGCATCTTTACGCCAGAAGCAAAGTTAAAGTCGAGCACGTTTGACGACTACGCGTGGGGCCACCGGGGCACAGATCCGAGGCATCCGGACGTGACGATGGCGGACGAGGACCTTGTTGGAGAGGAGACCTTCGAACTAATTCCAGAAGAATTGCGAGGACTCGACCGTTTTGTTGGGCGAAAGAAGATCGTCGAGATGCTCGAGTCGAAGGGCTTGATCGAAAAGTTAGAGCCGACCGTACACACCGTCCCGCATGGCGATCGCTCGGGCGTCGTGGTCGAGCCCTATCTCACCGATCAGTGGTACGTCGACGCGAAGACCATGGCGCAGAAGCCGCTCAAGGCCGTGCGCGGCGGCCGCACCAAGTTCGTGCCGAAGAACTGGGAGAAGACCTATTTCGAGTGGCTCGAAAACATCAAACCTTGGTGCATCTCGCGCCAGCTCTGGTGGGGTCACCAGATTCCGGCGTGGTACGGGCCCGACGGGAAGATCTTTGTCGAACAGAGCGAGGCCGAAGCATATGAAGCGGCACGAAGACATTACATTTCGACAGGCTTCATTTCCGAGAATGACTACGAAGATTTGAAGCGGCAGCCCGCATTTGCCGACTGGCTTAAGCGCGACGAGGACGTGCTCGATACCTGGTTTTCGTCGGCGCTCTGGCCCTTCTCGACGCTCGGCTGGCCCGACGCGACGCCCGAACTCAAGCGCTTCTATCCCACGAGCACGCTCGTCACCGGCTTCGACATCATTTTCTTCTGGGTCGCCAGAATGATGATGATGGGAATGCACTTCATGAAAGAAGTGCCGTTCCGCAACGTCTATATCCACGCGCTCGTCCGCGACGAGAAGGGCGCAAAAATGTCGAAGTCGAAGGGGAACGTGATCGACCCCCTTTCGATCATCGACGATCTTGGTGCCGACGCCCTTCGCTTCACGCTCGCCGTGATGGCCGCACAGGGTCGCGATATTAAGCTCTCAGAAAGAGCAGTATTGGGCTATCGGGCGTTCGCGACAAAGCTTTGGAATGCGGTGAGATTGGCGGAAATATATCAGTGCAATGTTCCGGAAGAATTTGAACCGCGGCACGTTGGCGATGCTTTAAATCGTAGCATTATCGCCAAGACTGCAAAGGCAGCCTCCAAACTAACCAAAGCGTTGGAGGAATTCCGATTCAACGATGCCGCAGACACAATCTACAGGCTTACCTGGGACGAGTATTGCGACTGGTATCTTGAGTTTGCCAAGGCAAAGCTAACGAGTTCAAACAATCAGATTAGACGTGAAACACAAAGCACTGTCGCGTGGGTGCGCGACCAGATTTTGAAGCTATTGCATCCGTTCATGCCGTTCGTAACTGAGGAGTTATGGCGGACTACAAGTAAAACGCGCATTGCAGAGGCAGAATTGTTGACATTGGCAAAGTGGCCATCACTCAGGCATTTGGAAGGTCGAAGTGAAAAACAGACGATCGAATTTGCATACCAGATTGTGAGAGAAACGCGGTCAGTACGAGTCAATTTCGGAATGCCCGCGAACGAACGGATTGTGATAGCGCCGACGAAATTACCGATGGCGAATACGAAAATTCTCGCCGCAAATACCGAAGCGATCGAGCGGCTTTCAAACTCGCAAATAGAGCGCGGCCGTCGACAGAGGTCAAACAAAGCTACCGGTTTGTTCGTATACCGCGTTTCAATTCCTGGGGTAGCCGGTGCGGAATTGAAAATTGTCATGCCGCGGTCGTTTGACCCTGTTGAGCAGCAGCGCCGTCTTCGTGATGAAATAAAGAAGATCGACAGCGAAATTTTTCGATTGAACGAAAAAGTGTCGAATCCGGATTTTATAAGGAACGCGCCGAGCGAAGTTGTAGAAGAGCAACGGGCGCGACTGAAGGAAGAAAAAACGCGTCGTGCGAAGCTTCGAGCGGCACTCGCTAGCCTGAGGCGGGCACCGAACGTGGTCCGCAGTCGATCAAAGTTGCGGCCGCGAAAAGGCCGCGGAAAGGTGAAGGCGAGGACTTCGCGACGTCACAAGCCGACACGAAGGAAGCGGAAGCTTCGTGCTGCCTCGAATCGGAAATTAAGGGGCGCTTTGAGATTGGGGAGGGCTGCTTCGAAAATCCGCCGCCGTAAGATATGAGTCTAATTGGCGCCGGCGCAGATACTTGCGACGAATTGATCTTGCGCGAGGCGCTGGAGCGGCTCAAGGGCGCGGCCTGAAGCATGGATCATCGCGCGCTCTGGAAGGCGATTCTTCTTTTGTGGATCGCCGGCGTCGGTCTCCGGCTCACGGTGCTCGCGGTCCCGCCGGTCCTCCCGCTCCTCGAAATCGATCTCGGCCTTACGGGCACGCAGATCGGCGTCCTTTCCGGGCTCCCGATTTTTCTGTTCGCCGTCGCGGCGCTCCCGGGCTCGCTATTGATCGCTCGCTTCGGCGCGCTGACAGCCGTCATCGTCGGCTTGCTGCTTGCCGGCATTGCCGGGAGTTTGCGCGGCGCGATTCCCGAGCTCGGCTGGCTTTACGCCATGACGATCCTCATGGGCGCAGGGATCGCGTTCATGCAGCCCGCCATGCCCGCGCTCGTGCGCGCCTGGGTGCCGCATCGCATCGGCTTTGCTACCGCGATCTACACGAACGGCCTGCTGGTCGGCGAGACCGTGCCGGTGGCGCTCACCTTGTCGCTCGTGCTGCCGCTCGTCGGCGGAAGCTGGCGCGCGAGCTTCGTTGTTTGGGGACTTCCGCTGCTCGTGTTTGCCGCGCTGATGCTGTTTGCGCCGCGCTCAAAGGCCGCCGCCAACGCCGGCTCGCGGCGCTGGTGGCCGGACTGGAGCGACGGCCTGATCTGGCGGATCGGGCTCATCTTCAGCAGCGTCAACAGCGTCTATTTCAACGCCAATGCCTTCATCCCGAGCTACCTCACCAATGCCGGCCGCGCCGACCTCGTCAGCGCAACGCTGACCGCGCTCAATTTCGCGCAATTGCCGGCCTCGGTGATCATGCTCGCAGTCGCGCACCGGCTCGAGCGCCGCGCCTGGCCGCTGATCGCCATCGGCCTGGTCATGCTCGTCGCCGTCGGCGGCATCGCGATGAGCGCGAGCGCGTGGACCGTCGCATTCGCGGCGCTCCTCGGCTTCGCGGGTGCGGCGACGCTCGCGCTCGGCCTCACACTGCCGGCGATCCTGAGCGCGCCCGATGACGTCGCCCGCACTTCGGCGGCGATGTTCGCGGTGAGCTACGCGGTGGCGATGTTGTTTTCCGTATTGAGCGGAGCCGCCTGGGACCTTGCGGGCGATCCGCGTTGGGCGTTTCTGCCGATCGCGATCAGCCTGCTGCCGCAGATCTTGCTCATCGCGACGATCCGCTTTCCGCGCGCGAGCTAGGAGAGTCCGCTCGTCCCCGCGAAAGCGGGGACCCAGACTGGATTCCCGCTTTCGCGGGAATGAGCGGATGTGTTTTGACCTGGTCGCAAGCCGAATTAGGTTTTCGGGAACGGCTTGCTCAAGAAGCGCGATCCCGCGAGGCCAAATCGCCACGGGTGCTCGACTGATTTCGTGATGCCGATGCGCGGCCCCGCGACGATCTCCAAATTCTCGACGCGCGCGCGCAGTTCGAAAGGCGCCTTGTCGAGCGGCAGCGCATTGTGCACGCGTGTGATCCCGAGCGCCCGGCACACGCGGCCCGGCCCGGAACACAGGAGCCGCTCCTCGCGCACGCCGCGCCGGCGACGCATCGCGGCGAGTCCCTCGGTGGGCTCGACCGCGCGGATCAGCACCGCGCTCGCGCTCCCTTCCGCCTCGCACACGAAATTCACGCACCAGTGGATGCCGTAGGAGCGATACACGTAGGCAAAGCCCGGCGGCCCAAACATCACCGCGTTGCGCTTGGTCGGCCCGCGATAGGAGTGGGCTGCCGGGTCCGTATGATGATAGGCCTCAAGCTCGACGATGATCCCGCCCACGCCTTTGCACAGGAGCGTCGCGCCGATGAGCTCGGGCGCGACCTCATGGACGCTGCGCGCGAAGAAATCTCGGCCAAGCCTGCGCGGTTTCGGCATGCGGTGAAAACTCGACCCGGGCGGGCCGAAGCAATAGCATTTCGCGCGCAATCGGCATGAATGGAATGTTGCACGACCCCAACAACCGCCCGGGCGGCCCGAACCTGATCGTGACCGCGAAGAGCGCGGACAAGGTGCAGTTCTTCGACGCGGCAACGCTGACGAAGACCGGCGAGATCGATATGCCGGCCTCGACCCATGAGATGATCCTCTCGCCGGATGGCGCGCGGATCTTCGCCACGATCTATGGCGGCGGCATTTTTGGCAGGAACAGCGACCCGGACCGGCGCATCGCTGTGATCGACCTCGCCGCGAAATCGCTCGCACGCACCATCGACGTCGGCGGCAATCTCGCGCCGCACGGCATCATGCTGGATGCAGCGGGAACGATCTGGAGCACCGCTGAGTTGGGCGAGTGCCTGCTCGCGATCGATCCTGATACCGGAAGCGTCGAGCGCATCGCGCTCGGCGGCAAGCCGCATTGGGTCGCGGTCAGCCATACGGTCAGTAAAGTCTTCGCATCGTTCAAGGCGAATGAATTCGCGGTCGTCGTCGATCAGCGCACGCGCAAGCCGCTCGACAGGATCAGAATTCCCAATCTCGCCGAAGGCCTTGCCGTGACGCCCGATGGCGAAACCGTTTTCCTCGCGGCGCATCTCGCGGGCGAATTCCACGTGATCGACGCCCGCAGCCACGCGATCCGCCAGACCGTGAAGATCAATGGCGCCGAGGGCACTGACCGTCAGCTCAAGCGCGTGCGCGTGTCGCCCGACGGGAAATTCCTGCTGATCTCGTCGCTCCTCGATAATCACGTGGCGATTTTCCAGGTCGACGGCCCGCGCCAGATCGGTTCCATCGCGACACCCAAGGCGCCCATGGGCTTTGGCTTCGCCGCCGACGGAACGCACGCCTATGTCTGCTGCCACGATGCGGCGGTGGTGCTGGAATTCGAGATGGCGAACGGCCGCGTGACGCGGGATTTCCCGACCGCCGCCGGCTGCGAGTTCATCATTGCCTACTCATAGGCATCCTGACGCGCGGCACGAATTTCATATCAGAACCTCATGCGCGGGCTTGACCCGCGCATCCATCGGCCTTGCCCTTTATTCTGGATGGCCGGGTCAAGCCCGGCCATGAGGAATTAGTTCTTGCCACTCTTGGCGAAGAATTCCTTGAGCGCGGCGATCTCTTCCTTCGATCCGCTGAAATCCTTGGCGAGTCGCTCGTAGAGTTCAGCCATCCCATGGAAGATTTCCGCTTCGCCGCCGGGGCCGGCGTAGTTCGCGATCTCTTCCATCTCCGGCGCCCAGCGTTCGGCCTTGGCAAACATGTCGGGCACCCCGCGCGAAAGCTGCGCGAGAAGCGCGCGCTGGCTTTCGGAAAGCTCGCGCATGAGCGCGTCTTCGACCCCCGCGCGCCGCGCCGCCAGCACCATGGCGGAACCGATCGCGATCATGCCCTTGTTGATGCCCGCGTAAGAGAGCTTCAGCGCGGACGCGGCTCCTATGGTCCCTTCGACGACGCGCACCACGAGGCCAAATTGGCCTAGCTCGGCGACCCGCGGTGCCTTCGGCCCGGAGACAAATATCTTTGGCCCGGCATAGCCTTCCCGCGGCGGGCCGCCGATGATCCCGCCGTCCACGAACGGCGCGCCGGTCGCCTCGATGACAGCAGCGATCCGCTTTGCCGTGTCCGGGCTTACCGCATTGCAATCGACATAGATCGGCTTCCGGTTCGCAGCTGCGAGGGCAGGGGCGAGCCGCTCGGCCAGCGCCAGCGCCTCCTTGGGCGGCACGATCGACAGCAGAAAATCCGCCGGTGTGATTTCCGCGTCACTCACGGCCTTGAGGCCAGCGGCGGCTGCGCGCGCCGTACTCTCCGGGCCGCGATTTGCAAGTGAGGTTAAGACCGTAAGCCCGTTTGCGGTGAGGCGCCCGCCAACGGCCGCACCCATGTTTCCGGGCGCGATGATGGCGACAACGGGCGTCATGCGGGCCTTTCCAAGCTATCCCCGATGTTACTTCCGGAATTAACACCGGTGTCGGGACCGAGGCCAAGTGTGGCCTTCGCGCCACACCGTTACAAGAATGCAACCACACCAGCCGAGAGGGGCTGCCAACGCCGCCGTCCCGCCATAAACGAAACCGAGGACGAAGGGGTAGGCCCGCCGTAGATGCGCAGGGACGATTGTCCCAACGGAGCGGCACCGAGCAGGAAATGGACGCTAGGACCTTCGATAAATCCAAGCTGCCGAGCCGCCACGTCACCGAGGGGCCCGAGCGTGCGCCGCATCGCTCGTATTACTATGCGATGGGTCTGACGCGGGAGCAGATCCATCAGCCGTTCGTCGGCGTCGCCACCTGCTGGAACGAAGCCGCGCCCTGCAACATC
>JBBDYN010000005.1:0-8979 GCA_040901465.1 Xanthobacteraceae bacterium | reverse complement strand
CCATGGATCGCTGGCTGCAACGCATTCTCGCGAAGCTCGTTCAGCGCGGGACGCTCAGGGTCGCAATCGGCCCGGGCCGTTCGTTTGAGGTCGGCGACGGTACCGGCGAGCCCATCGAGATCGCATTCAAGAGCCGGTTCGCGCTGCTTTCGATTCTGGCCAATCCCGAGCTCAAGCTCGGCGAGGCCTACATGGACGGCACCATGCAGGTCGAGCGCGGCTCAATCGCCGATTTCCTCGATCTCGTGCTGTCGCAGGTTCAGATCAAGCCGCCGCTCGCGGTGGGCCTGCTGATCAACGCCTATCATTATGTCTTTCGCCGCATCGCCCAGTTCAATCCGCGCGGGCGCGCCCGGCGCAACGTCGCCCATCACTACGATCTCGATGGTCGGCTCTATTCGCTGTTCCTCGATTCCGACCAGCAATATTCGTGCGCCTATTTCGAACAACCGGACGCCTCGCTCGACGACGCGCAGGTTGCGAAGAAGCGCCACCTCGCCGCCAAGCTCCTAATGGACAAGCCCGGCCTCGCGGTGCTCGACATCGGCTCCGGCTGGGGCGGGCTCGGTCTCTACCTCGCGGAAGTGACGGGCGCGAGGGTGCTCGGCGTCACACTCTCGGAGGAGCAGTTAGCCACCGCCACCACGCGCGCGGCGGAGCGGAAACTTAGTCCCAGGGTAAAGTTCCGGCTGGAAGATTACCGCGACGTGGAAGGTCGCTTCGACCGCGTCGTCTCGGTGGGCATGTTTGAACACGTGGGTGTCACGCATTACGACCGCTTTTTCCGAAAGCTGCGTGATCTGCTGAACGAGGACGGGGTCGCGCTGCTGCATTCGATCGGCCGCTCCGGGCCGCCGACCTCGACGGCGACCTTCATATCGAAATACATCTTCCCCGGCGGCTATATCCCCGCCCTTTCCGAGGTGCTGCCCGCGATCCAGCGTTCCGGGCTCGTCGTCACGGACGTCGAGATATTGCGTCTGCATTACGCCGAGACGCTAAAGGCCTGGCGCGCAAGATTTCTCGCCCGCCGCGAGGAAGTGCTGCGCCTGTATGACGAGCGCTTCTACCGGATGTGGGAGTTCTATCTCGCCAGTTCGGAAATGTCGTTTCGCCACCGGGGACTGATCGTATTTCAGATCCAGCTTGCCCGCCGGCAGGATGCGGTGCCGCTCACGCGCGACTATATCGGTCCGGGCGAAGAGCGGCTGCGCATGGCCGAACGCGGCCAGCGCCCGCCGTTCCGCTTGGCGGGCGAGTAGTCCGCGTCGGCCGGAACGACCAGAAGGGCTTGCGCCTCCTTTTTCCGGCCACAGTCAAGGTCGATTCTGAATTCACTCACCGTTGCGTCTGAGTTGTGAATTGCGAGCGTGTGGCGCCGTTATGCGCCGACGTGCCCGCACATCGTGCTATGAAAAATTTGCGGTCCATCGGACGTCGCTCGTAGACGGCCGCAACTCTTGAAAGGTCCCGGCACTCCGATGGCGCTCGACTCCGCCCTCCGCAAACTGCCCGAAGAGACCAAGGCCGATTACCGGCAGGCGCCGCATAACATCGAGGCGGAGCAGGCGTTGCTCGGGGCGATCCTCGTCAACAACGAGGCGTTCTATCGCATCTCCGACTTCCTCGAGCCGCGCCACCTGTTCGAGCCGATCCACCAGAAAATCTTCGAGGTGACCGCCGGCCTGATCCGCGCCGGCAAGATCGCCACGCCGGTCACGCTCAAGACATTCCTGCCGCCGGACGCCGACATTGCCGGGCTCACGCCCGCCCAATATCTCGCACGGCTCGCAGCAGAGGCCACCACGGTCATCAACGCCGAGGATTATGGCCGCACGATCTACGACCTCGCCATCCGGCGCGACCTGATCCGCATCGGGGAGGACCTCGTCAACGTCGCCTATGACGCGCCGGTCGATCTCGCGCCGCAGGAACAGATCGAGGACGCGGAACGGCGGCTTTATGAGCTGGCCGAGACCGGGCGCTACGACGGCGGATTCCTGCGCTTCTCGGACGCGCTCAAGGACGCGGTCGATCTCGCGAGCAAGGCCTATCAGCGCGACGGCCATCTGTCCGGGCTTGCCACCGGGCTCATCGATCTCGATCAGCTCATGGGCGGCATGCAGCAGTCGGACCTCGTGATCATCGCGGGCCGGCCCGGCATGGGCAAGACCGCGCTTGCCACCAACATCGCCTATAACGTCTCCGTCGAGTATCGGGGCAAGCCGCGGCCGGACGGGTCGATTGAAACCGTGTCGGGCGGCATCGTCGGCTTCTTCTCGCTGGAAATGTCCGCGGAACAGCTCGCGACCCGCATTCTCTCGGAGCAGACCGAGATCCCCTCCTCCCGCATCCGGCGCGGCGACATTTCTGAGTCAGATTTCGCCAAGCTCGCAGCGGCGGCGCAGGTGATGCAGTCGATTCCGCTCTATATCGACGAGACGGGCGGCATTTCCATCGCGCAACTCGCCGCACGCGCACGGCGGCTGAAGCGACAGCGCGGGCTCGACGTGATGGTTGTGGACTACATCCAGCTCTTGTCAGGCTCGTCGCGGCGCGCGATGGAAGGCCGCGTGCAGGAGGTGACCGAGATCACCACTGGCCTCAAGGCGCTCGCGAAGGAACTCAATGTCCCGATCGTCGCGCTGTCACAGCTCTCGCGCCAGGTGGAGAGCCGCGACGACAAGCGCCCGCAACTCTCGGACCTGCGCGAGTCGGGCTCGATCGAGCAGGACGCCGACGTCGTGATGTTCGTCTACCGCGACGAATATTACCTGCGGAACAAGGAGCCGCGCGAAGGCACCGAGGAATGGTTCAAGTGGGACGCCGACATCAAGGCTTCCGAGAACCGCGCCGAGGTCATCATCGGCAAGCAGCGCCACGGCCCGACCGGCACCGTGAAGCTCTCCTTCGAGGCGCAATTCACCCGGTTCGGCAATCTCGCGCGCGAGGAGCGGCTGCCCGAGCGGACGCGCTAAAGGCTCAACCGCGACGCTTGAAGAATTGTATTTCGCGCTCGTGCTTCACGGCGGCCGCGCGCGACGCGAAGGTGCCGAGGTTGCGGTGCTTGCCGGTGCGTGGATCCTTGCGGCGCGAATAGAGGCGGTATTTCCCCGACTTCAGCTTGCGGATCATGGTTGCCGTCCCGGCTCCCGTATCACGCCGATTGATCAATCATATCATCAAGAAGATGGCCGCCTTGAGCCCGACCGGGTTATGGGTTGCAATGCAAATCGGGCGGAGCGCGCATGAAGCCGACAGTCGCAACCAATCGAGCGGGCCCCGCAGAAGAGGAAGCGGGCGGCGTGCTCACGATCGATCTCGGCGCGCTTGCCGCGAACTATCGCGCGCTCAAGAAGGGCGCGGTTCCTGCCCGCTGCGCGGCCGTGATCAAGGCCGACGGCTACGGGCTCGGGATGAAGCCGGTCGCACTCGCGCTCGCCGGCGTTGGTTGCGACACCTTCTTCGTGGCACTGCTTGAGGAGGCGCGGCGGCTGCGCGCGGCGCTCCCGGCCGCCGCGATCTATGTGCTCGACGGTCTCAATCCGGACACGGCTCCCGAATTCCTGACGCTGCGCGCGCAGCCGGTGCTCGGCTCGTGGCCCGAGATCGACGAGTGGGACACGTTTGCGAAACAAAGCTCGGAATCGTTTCCGGCCGCAATCCATTTCGACACCGGCATGAATCGGCATGGGCTTGCGGCGGCGGACGCCAAGGTGCTGGCCGAGCGCGCGCGGCTTCTGAATTTCAAGCCGAGCCTCGTAATGAGCCACCTCGCCTGCGCCGATGAGCCCGCGCATCCGATGAACGCGAAACAGATCGCAGCGTTTCGCGAGATCGCATCGCTGTTTCCCGGTACGCCGGCTTCGCTCGCGAATTCCGCGGGGCTGCTTGCTCTCAAGGACACGCATTTCGATCTCGTGCGGCCCGGGATCGCGCTGTACGGCGGGCGCGCGGTGATCGGCGCGGAAAATCCCATGCGTCCGGTGGTGCGGCTCGATCTCCGCATCGTGCAGGTGCGCCACGCCGCCAAGGGCGAGCCGGTCGGCTATGGCGCGGCCGAGCATCTCAAGCGCGACAGCCGGATCGCTGTCTGCGCAGCCGGCTACGCGGACGGAATCTTCCGCGCTGCCGGGTCGTCGGACAAGCGCAGCGGTGCGGAAGCCGTTGTCGCCGGCCGCCGTTGCGCGCTCGTTGGGCGCGTGTCGATGGATCTGATCGCAGTCGACGTCACGGACGTACCGCAGGCAGCGGCCAAGCGCGGCGATTTCGCGACGCTAATCGGCGACGGCATCACGGTCGATGATTTTTCCGCGCATGCGGGCACGGTCGGCTACGAGGTGCTTGCCAACCTCGGCCGCCGCTACGCGCGGGCCTATCGCGGCGGCTAGAAAGGCCTCTAACCCGGCGCGCCGGAATGGTGTAAGATCGGCGCGTTGGTCCCTTCTCGCTTCGGTGAGGGCGAACCATGCACCGCAAACTTTCTCTGGTAATTCCGGCAGCGTTGCTCGCGCTGCTTTCCGCAATCTTTATTTTTCCTGACCGCGCGCCGGCGCAATCCGGGCCGCAAGTGGTGAACGTCGAGGTACGGCCCGGCGTGAATATGCGCTATCTCGCCGTTCCCGCGGCCGGGCAAGCCAAGGCCGCGGTGATCCTGCTTGCCGGCGGCAACGGTGCGCTGAAACTTTCTCCCACTGGCTCGTTCGGCGACCTCAGCCTCAACTTCCTGATCCGCACGCGCGACCAGTTCGCGCGGCAGGGACTTGCGGTTGCCGCACTCGACGCCGCCGCGGACCACCAGGGTGGAATGAACGGCAAGGTGCGAATGTCGGCCGAATACGCACAAGACGTCAGCAAGGTGATCGCCGACATCAAGAAACGCACAGGCGTGCCGGTCTGGTTGATCGGCACGAGCGCCGGTACGCTCTCGGCCGCGAGCGTGGGCGCGCGCGGCAATCCAGCGCCCGACGGGATCGTGCTCACTTCGACGATGACGACGCTCGACGCCGGACATTGCGGCATGACCGTTTACAACGCACCGCTTGCGACGATCAAACGGCCAGTGCTCGTGGTCTCGCACAAGGACGACGGCTGCGCATGCAGTCCCGGCAAACCAGAAGTGGGCGCCAAACTGATCGCAGCACTCAGCGCAGCGTCCGCGAAGGAATTCAAATTGTTCACGGGTGGAAGCCCGCCGCGCTCTGCGCCATGCGACGCCAATTCACAGCACGGCTATCTCGGCATCGAAGGCGACGTGGTCAAGATGATCGCCGACTGGATCAAGGCGCACTAGTTCGCGCGATCAAGTCGGCGGCTGGTCGGGACGCCCGCTCGCCTTCCAATTGGGCCAACTGCGATTGATCCAGGCAAGCATGCGCGCAAGCGGCGGCTCGAGCGCGGGAATGTCGCGCGCAAGCAGCAACAGCCCGAGCGGAAGCATCCAGAAGCCGAGGATCGGAAGGAAGCCGAACAATCCGCCGATCACGAGGATACCGCCCAACGGCAGGCGCACAAGACGGGACGTCGGCCGCCGCACCCAATCGATGACGCGCGCAAAGAAGGCCGGTAGCTTCTGCTCGAAGAGCAGCAACTCGCCGTCGAGGTCGTATTGAGGCTTCCGGTTCACAGCGCGCCGTTCGGTTGCGAATATTGGCCCAGGCCAAATACACGCCCGCGCATCAAGGTGCAATTGTGGCGTGATATGAAACGACGGTGCGTCCCGCGGCGGAACGGCCGCGGGCATTGACCTTGGCAAGTCCCTGCCCGAATGTCGCCGTTAGGGAAAACGGGAGCCTCGGAATGCCGTCCCTTGGCGACTGGACCGTGCCGCGCGCAGCGCAACCGAGGCCCGAGGACTGCGGCTACGATCTCGAGCGGGCGCTTTCCGCGATCGTGGGCCTGCGCGCCATCATCCCCGCCGACGCTTTCACCGCCGACATCCTCGGGACCGAGCGCGTCGGCAACGGCGTTCTGGTACGCGAAGACGGCGTGGTGCTGACCATCGGCTATCTCATCACCGAGGCCGAGGAAGTCTGGCTTACGCTGATCGACGGCCGCGTCGTGCCGGCGCACGTGCTCGGCTACGACTACGAGACGGGCTTCGGCCTCGTGCAGACGCTCGGCCGGCTCGATTTGCCGCCGCTGGCGTTCGATCAATCGTCGAGCGCGCAGGTCGGCGAGGAAGCGGTGCTCGGCGGCGCGGGCGGGCGCACGCGCTCGGTCGCCGCGCGCATCGTCAGCAAGCAGGAATTCGCCGGCTACTGGGAATACGTGCTCGACCAAGCGTTCTTTACCGCGCCCGCGCATCCGCACTGGGGCGGTACGGGACTCATCGGGCCCGCGGGCGATCTTCTCGGCATCGGCTCGCTGCAGCTCGAAGGCGCGCGCGAGGGCAAGTCCGAGCATCTGAACATGGTCGTGCCGATCGATCTCCTGAAGCCGATTTACAACGACCTGCTCACGCTTGGCCGGCCGAAACGGCCGCCGCGACCCTGGCTCGGCCTCTATTGCATCGAGGTGGAAGACCGCATTGTCGTTGCCGGCCTCGCCAAGGGCGGACCGGCGCAACGCGCCGGGCTGCAAACTGGCGATCTCGTCATCGCGGTCGCCGGGACGGACGTGCGGGATCTCGCCGCCTGCTTCCGCAAAATCTGGTCGCTCGGACATGCCGGCGTGGAAGTGCCGTTGCTCATCTGGCGCGAGGGCGACACGTTCGAGGTGCGGGTGAATTCGGGCGACCGCGACCGCTTCCTCAAGCGACCGAAGGTGCACTGAGGCAAGGCCGGGGAAAAAATCGGCGCAACGCTCGGAATTCCGAAAATTAGCACGTCGGCGCATCGCGTGAAGGCAGGCGCGATCGAGTTCACGATCATGATCGCCGAGCGCGTGTGAGGCGCCCTGCTGCGCTTATCCCAGCGCCTTCAGCGAGGCCTCCACTGCCGCCTCCAGGAATTTTTCCGTTTCGGTTTGCCGGCCTTTCGCCGCCAGGATGCGATGCGCAGGAACGACCGCTGCGGTGAAATTTTTCGCGTACCAGCCGCCGATTTCCGGCAGGTGCGGCAGTTTCGCGGGCGGCGGATAGGGCCACGGCGTGACATAGAAATAGGGCTCGCCGATATTCTCGTCGCCCGGCGAAAGCCCGACGCCGACCGAGCGCGCGGATTCGACGGTACCCTTGCCGGAGTCGACCGCGATCAATGCGGCGAAGTCGAAATGATGCGGCCAGCAGCGCGCCGGCGATACATCGAACTTGCGCTCGATCATCGCGTCGCGGACGCGGCCGATGGAGCGATTGGCGTTCGAGTACCAGGCGGCGAGATCGCGCAGCGCGTCCGCTATCGTGGCCGCGGCATAGGGCGCGCCGGCCGAGAGCTTGTGCACGGGAATCTTGTAGGGCAACGCCGCGTCGAGCGCGCGCGCGTCGAGACCAAGGTGTCCCAACTCCTCGCCGAGCCAAGCACGAGCGTCGGCCTCTTTGCGACCGTCAAGGGCGAACGCGCGCGAAGGCGTGGAATCCTTGCCCTCCAGTATCGCGAGCGCGAGCGGCGCGAATTTCAGTCCGATGCGCGCGCCCTGCAGTTTGTGGGTCTCCAACCCGCCAAACGCGTCGTCCCAACCCAAATTGGTGTGGCTGTCGTCGGGCTTTGACGGAAGGTAGGCACGCGCGACGCGCGCCAGCCACTGCGCCGCATAATGCGCGTGCACGCGAGCATCGTGGAGACGCGCGAAATCCACGCCGGCAAGCGGAGCCCAGTCGAGTGCGCTCATGGCCGACTTCCCCGTCACATTCTACCCTTGAGCGCGGGAGTCATTCCACGGCAATTCGGCCCGACAAGCCGACTCGTCCCCGGGTTTACCCAGGCAGCATTGCGGTTCCGGGTTCCCTGCCTTGACCTGGTTGCATCGGTCAAAGCTTGACCCCCACGGTCCGGCGAACGATGGTCGCCCGCCGTGACGACCCCCCAAAAAGTCCGAACCGACCCTCCCGGAGAAGCGGAATCCGCGTACGCGTGGGTGCGGCTGGGCACGGCGCTGTTGCTTGGCACGATCGGCAGCGTCGGCATGTGGTCGGTCGTCGTGGCGCTTCCCGCCGTGCAGGCCGACTTCGGCGTCGCACGGGCGGACGCGACCCTGCCCTATACGCTCGCCATGATCGGCTTCGGCGGCGGCGGGATCGTCATGGGACGGCTCGCCGACCGCTTCGGAATCATGGCGCCGCTGGTGCTGGGCGCGTTCGCGCTCGCGGTCGGCTATCTGGCCGCGGGCGCTTCGCCAACGCTCTGGGCGTTTGCGCTCGCGCATCTTCTGGTCGGATTCGGCAGCTCGGCAACCTTCGGCCCGATGCTCGCGGACATTTCCTACTGGTTCACCGCGCGACGCGGCATCGCCGTCGCGATTGTAGCCTCGGGAAATTATCTCGCCGGCACGGTGTGGCCGCCGGTGGTGCAGCATTTTATCTCGACGGCGGGCTGGCGGCCGACACACATCGGCATCGGTCTCTTTTGCATTGCCGCCACGCTGCCGCTCGTGCTCGTGATGCGACGGCGGGCGCCTGTGCAGGAAATCGTGTCGGGCACGACGTTCGCGGCGGGATCGAAAGGCGCGCAGCTCGGCATCTCACCGAACGCACTGCAGGTGCTGCTGTGCATAGCGGGCCTATCGTGCTGCGTCGCCATGTCGATGCCGCAGGTGCATATCGTCGCCTATTGCGGCGACCTCGGTTACGGCGTTGCGCGCGGCGCGGAAATGCTGTCGCTCATGCTCGGCCTCGGCATCGTGAGCCGCATCGCGTCCGGCATCGTCGCCGACCGCATCGGCGGGGTGGCAACGTTGCTCGTGGGCTCGACGCTGCAGGGGGTCGCGCTGCTTCTCTATCTCTGGTTCGACGGGCTTACATCGCTCTACGTGATCTCGGGCCTGTTCGGCCTGTTCCAGGGCGGCATCGTGCCGATGTACGCCATCATCGTGCGCGAGTATTTC
>JBBDYN010000004.1:2593-8986 GCA_040901465.1 Xanthobacteraceae bacterium | reverse complement strand
TCTGGATGCCCGGGTCAATCCCCCGATCAAGTCGGGGGACGGGCATGAGGGAATGAGAGACAGACCAAGTATCCGAGTATTCGGGCTCGTCGCGCTCCTCGCGCTGATCGGCGCGAGCGTCGCGGCCCACGCGCAGGCGCCGTCGGCCGCGCTCGGCAAGAACGGCATGGTGGCGAGCGAGGAGGCGCGCGCCACCAGGATCGGCGTCGAGATTCTGAAACAGGGCGGCAACGCGGTGGACGCAGCGGTGGCGGTCGGCTTCGCGCTCGCCGTCACGCTCCCGGAATCCGGCAATCTCGGCGGCGGCGGCTTCATGCTCGTTCGCCTCGCCGACCGCAATCGCGTGACGGCGATCGACTACCGCGAGACGGCGCCGGCCTCGGCCACGCGCGACATGTTCCTCGACGAGCACGGCAGGCCGGACCCGCAGCGTTCGCGCTTCTCCGGGCTCGCCGTCGGCGTGCCCGGCACGGTGGCGGGGCTCGCCTACGCGCACCAGAAGTACGGCTCGGGCAAGTTCGCGCTCGCGCAGTTGATCGCGCCCGCGATCCCGCTCGCGCGCGACGGCATCGAGATCGACGCGCGTCTCGCCTATTCGCTCGCGCGCGCGCAGCCTACGCTTGCGCGCCACTCCTCCTCCGCGGACGTTTTTCTCAAACCGGACGGCAGCGTGCCGGTCGCGGGCGAGCGGCTCATCCAGAAGGACCTTGCGGAGACGCTCGAGGCGATCGCACAGGAAGGGCCGTTCGCCTTCTACGAGGGGCCGATCGCCGACCGGATCGCCGCGCAGGTGCGGCTCGCGGGCGGGCTGATGACGCGGCACGACCTCGCGGCCTACCGCGCGCGCGAGCGCGCGCCGGTGCGCGGCAGCTATCGCGGCTACGACATCCATTCGATGCCGCCGCCGTCCTCGGGCGGCGCGCATCTCGTGCAGATCCTGAACTTGCTGGAAGGCTTCGACCTGAGCGCGGCGGGCGCGGGCTCGGAGGAGGCGCTGCACCTGCTGATCGAGGCGATGAAGCCCGCGTACGCCGACCGCTCGGAATTTCTTGGCGATCCGGATTTCGTCAAGGTGCCGGTGAGCGGGCTCGTGTCGAAGCGCTACGCGGATGAGCTGCGCAAGGAGATCGACCGCGCCCGCGCGCGGTCGGCGGCGGAGATCAGGCCGGGCAAGCCCACCGCGTACGAGAGCGATCACACGACGCACTTTTCCGTGGTCGATCGCGACGGCAACGCGGTGGCGAACACCTACACGCTGAATTTCTTCTTCGGCCTCGGCATGGTGGCCGAGGGCACGGGCGTCTTGCTCAACAACGAGCTCGACGATTTCGCTGCCGCGCACGGCGCGCCGAACGCTTACGGCCTCATCGGCGGCGACGCCAACGCGCCGGGGCCGCGCAAGCGGCCGCTCTCGTCGATGACGCCGACGATCGTCGTGCGCGACGGCAGGCCGTTTCTCGTGACGGGAGCCGCGGGCGGCAGCCGCATCATCACCGCGGTCCTGCAGACGATCGTGAACGTGATCGATTTCGGGATGGACTTGGGCGCGGCGGTGGCGGCGCCGCGCGTGCACCACCAATGGCTGCCGGACGAAGTGAGCGCGGAGCCCGGGATCAGGCCGGACGTGTTGCGCGCGCTCGCGGAGCGCCGCCACGTGATCGTCGAGGGCGGCGGCGGGCGCTCGGTGAATTCGATCCTGAGGACGGGTGAGGGATGGGCGGGGGTGGTCGATCCGCGTTCGGGCGGATTGGCGGAGGGGTATTGAATCCAGCCGTCATCCTGAGGAGCGAGCGAAGCGAGCCTCGAAGGATGACGGCGGACAACTCGGCGATATCATGGGAGCATATGTCTACATTCTGAAATGCTCGGACGGCTCTTATTACGTCGGCAGCGCGACGGGCGACGACTTGGGCATTCGGATTGCGGATCACCAGGCCGGCCGCTACGGCGGTTACACCGCAACGCGGCGGCCTGTGACGCTCATTTGGTCGGAACACTTCGACCGCATCACCGATGCAATCGCGGCCGAGCGCAAGATAAAGGGTTGGAGCCGCGCGAAGAAGGAAGCCTTGGCGCGCAGTGATTGGCAACGGATAAGGGTTTTGGCAAAGAGGCCGGGAGCGCGCTCGAAGTAATTGAAATCAATTGACGGCTGCGGCCTTCGTCATCCTTCGGGGCGCGCGGCGCAATGGTTCGAGGCTCGCCGCTTCGCGGTTCGCGCCTCACCATGACGCCGCACCTCGAACCACGCTCCCTCCTCAGGATGTCGGCGTTTGCGGCGCCGATCAGAAGAATCGATTCTTCGGCCGCGGCAGGCCGAGATTCTCACGCAGCGTGCTTCCTTCATATTCGCGGCGAAAGAGCCCGCGGCGCTGGAGCTCCGGCACCACACGCTCGCAGAACTCGTCGAGCCCGCCCGGCAGCCAGGGAAACAGCACGTTGAACCCGTCGCTGCCTTCGGTTTCGAGCCACTCCTGCATCTCGTCGGCGATCATCGCGGGCGTGCCGAGCATCTCGAGCGAGCCGAAGCTGCCGCCGACGCGCTGGGCGAGCTGCCGCACGGTCATGTTCTCGCGCTGCGCCATGTCGATCAGCTTCTGCCGGCCGCTTTTGCTCTGGTTGGTCTCGGGAATGTCCGGCAGCGGCCCGTCAAGATCGAAGCGCGACACGTCGACGCCAAGCTGGGCCGAGAGCGTGCCGATGCCGCTATCGGGATGCACGCGGCTGTCGAGCAGCGCCTTCTTCGCGCGCGCCTCAGCGAGCGTGTCGCCGACCACGACGAAGCAGCCGGGGAGAATCTTCACGTGCTCGCGCGAGCGGCCGGCCTTCTCCGCCCGGCCCTTGATGTCGGCATAGACGCGCCGGCCGTCGGCCAAGTTGTTCACGCCGGAGAAGATCACCTCCGCGACCTCGGCCGCGAGCTGGCGCCCGGAGTCCGAGGCGCCCGCCTGCACGATCACGGGCCAGCCCTGCACGGGCCGCGCGATGTTGAGCGGGCCGCGCACGGAGAGATATTTTCCCTCGTGGCCGAGCGCGTGCATCCGTTCCGGGTCGAAATAGATCCCATTCTCCACGTCGCGCACGAAGGCGTCGTCGGCGAAGCTGTCCCACAGGCCGGTGACCACGTCGTAGAACTCGCGTGCGCGGCGATAGCGCTCGCCGTGCTCCATGTGTTCCTCCATCCCGAAGTTCAGCGCGGCGTCGGGATTGGAGGTGGTGACGATGTTCCAGCCGGCGCGGCCGTTGCTGAGATGGTCGAGCGAGGCGAAGCGGCGCGCCACGTGATAGGGCGCGTCGAAGGTGGTGGAGCCGGTGGCGATCAGGCCGATGTGCTCGGTCACCTGCGAAAGCGCCGAGAGCAGCGTGAACGGCTCGAACGAAGTCACCGTGTGGCTGCGCTTCAGTGCGGCCATGGGCATGTTGAGCACGGCCATGTGGTCTGCCATGAAGAAGGCATCGAACTTCGCGCGCTCCAGCGTTTGCGCGAAGCGCTTGATGTGCGCGAAGTTGAAGTTGGCGTCCGGAAACGCGCCGGGAAAGCGCCAGGCGCCGGTGTGGATACTGACCGGGCGCATGAAGGCGCCGAGCCGGAGTTGACGCTGTGCCATGGGTGGTCTCGTGCGCGCGGGGCAGCTAGATTGCTGAATATACGCGATCACCCGTCGCAGTGGAGCACGAACAGACAGCACGTGTATGCGCCCTGGTGTTTGACCCACCGGGCGTTCGCGAAATCGCGGGCGCAGCGCCTGCTCCGGCGACTGCGTCATCAATACGACCTCCGATGGCTTGACCGGTCCCGCGGCACGTGGCGGGCTCCCGCCGGCACGGCCGCGTCGGCGGTGAAATAAAGCGCCCTTTCAATGCGCCTTTGGCGCAGCATCGCGTCACGCGCGTGTGATGTGAAAAGGCTGGTGCAAAGTGCTGCCGCGTCGCAAATTGCGGCGCTGGAGATTGTCGCACGGCGCCGTCGCGCCTTGGAAATCCCGATGACCGACGCGAAAACGATATACGATAGCGTCCACCGCCGGAACCTGCTCGTCGCGGGCGGAACGCTGCTCGCCGCGGCCACGCTGCCGCGCGCGATCGCGCGCGCCGCGGACGAAGCGCTCGGCTCCGCGGCCGAGCTGCTCGCGCGTGTGCAGAAGTTCCTCGCGGGCCTCGATCCCGATATGCGCAAGGCCGCCTCGTTCGCGTGGAACGGGCCGGAATGGCGCGGCTGGAATTATTTCGGCGCGAGCGGCTACACGAAGCCGGGCCTGCGGCTCGAGCAGATGAGCGCCGCGCAAAAAGCCGCGGCCTGGGATCTGCTCGCGGCTGTCTGGTCGCCCGCCGGCATCGACAAGGCGAAGAACGTGATGCTCTTGCAGGACGTGCTCGCGTCGATGGGCAACGCGCCGGACCGGCGCTCGTCGGGAAAATTCTCGTTCGCGGTGTTCGGCGCGCCGGCGGCGCAGGGCGTGTGGGGCTTCCGGCTCGAGGGGCATCACCTCACGCAGTCGGTCGCGGTGCGCGACGGCCGCATCGTGTCGGTGACGCCGTCCTCGTTCTCGTCCAATCCGAACCGCGTGCCCGCGGGCGCGCACCGGGGCCTGGTCACGCTGAAATCGGAGGAGGCGCTGGCGCGGCGGCTCTACAGCGATCTTGCGCCCGCGCTCGCGGCGAAGGCGCGCGTCTCCGAGCAGCCCATCTACAACATCCTGTCGGCGGCCGGGCGCGAGCGCGCGAATGCGCAGAAAGTCGGCGTGCCGGCTGCGTCGCTTCCTTCCGCGCAGCGTGATCTCCTGTGGCAGCTCGTCGAGGCCTATTCCGTGGAGCATCTGCCCACGGCGCTTTCGGCCGCGCAGCGCGCGCGCGTGCGCGCGGGTGACCGCGAGGCCGTACACTTCGCCTGGCACGGCCCGAACACGGCGGAGAAAGGCTTCGGCTACCGCGTGATTGGCGACAACTTCGTGATCGAGATGGCGTCGGTGGATGCCGAGGCGCAGCACCTGCACACGATCTACAACGATCTCGGCAACGTGCTGGGGACGGCGGGCTGAGGCGTCAATTAGATCGTCATTGCCGGGCTCGACCCGGCAATCCATCGAAATAGGCGGCGGTCGAAGCGCTGCCCGGGCCGGGGCATGACGAGTGCGTCATTCCTACGCGCCGCGGCCTACTCAATTCGCACTTTTGCCCGCCGTTATGCATGCGGCGATAAAGGATGCGCCCGAATCGCAGCGCGATGCTAGGAATGGTGCCATGGCACGAAGACCCATGGACCCGCTCAAGGCGGCGGAAGCCGCGTTCAAGCCGGCCCCGCCGAAGCCCATCCAGCCCATGCCGAGCGCGCCGGGCGCGCCCTCGCTCCCGGGCGCGAAGGAGCAAGTCACGCTCCGCATCGACCGCGACGTGCTCGAATACTTCCAGGCGGGCGGGACGGGCTGGCAGGAGCGGATCAACGACGCGCTCAGGAAGCTCGCCGGCAAGTGAGCGCATTTCAGCGGAAGGAGATTGTTTTGGCAGATCGTTCCAGAACCAAGAATGCGGCCGAGATCCAATTCAAGAAGGCGCAACAGGCCGAGGAAGGCAAGAAGGCGATGGCGGAATACGAAGCGAACGCGATCGCCATGCGCAAGAAGACCGAGCGGCTGAAGGCGCTACGCCTCGCGCGCGACGCGGAAGAAGCCGCCGCCGAGCCCGCCGCGCCCGCGAAGAAGAAGCCGGGCAAGAAAACGCAAGCGAAGGCGAAGCAGGGCAAGGCGCAGGGCAGCACGTTGACGGGCTGGATGAAGGATCAGAAAGAGGACGGGCGGAACGGGTGAGCCGGGACGGGTCGGCCGCTTGCTTGACGGCACGATGGCGAGCGGCGACATTCTGGCAGTTCAGATCGAGTCCAGGTGCGCGGCCGGCCCGCCGCTGTCACGGGCCGTGCAAGGGAGGATGCTCAGATGCGCTTTTCGTCGGTATTCCGTGTTGGCTTTTTTGCGTTGCTCGCGTTGCTCTTCGCCGGCGTGTTCTCGCCGTCGCAGGCGCAGACGGGCAGCGTGCGGCTCGAATTCGTCAAGGCAGGCTGGTTCGTCGGCGGCTCCGCGGGCAGCGGCACGCTGAACTACGCGGGCAGAACCTATCCGCTCAATGTCGGCGGATTGAGCGCGGGCTTCACGTTCGGCGCGTCGAAGACGACGCTCACGGGCAGGGCGAGAAACCTGCGCACGGCGTCGGACATCACCGGCACCTATACGGCGATCGGCGCCGGAGCCACGGTCGGGGGCGGCGGCCGGGTGATCGAGCTGCGCAACGGCAGGGGCGTCGTGCTCTCGTTGCAAGGGTCTTCGGTGGGCCTGTCGTTCGACGTCGACCTGAGCGGGATGGAAATCACGTTCCGCTGACGCGGTTCCGGGCTCGGGGGGG
>JBBDYN010000004.1:0-2583 GCA_040901465.1 Xanthobacteraceae bacterium | reverse complement strand
CCCCCCCGCCCCGGAATGACGCACGAACACGCCGACTCAATCCTCTTTCGCGAGCAGATTGGCGTCGCGCGCGAGCAACCATTTTCCGTCCGGCTGCCTCTTCAGGATGGTGAGCGTGTAGCCCGCGCGGCGCACGGGCGCGCCGCCGGGCGGCGTCATCGTGACCGTGATGCGGTTGCGCAGCCAGGCCCAGTCGCCGAGCACCTCGAGCTCCTTGATCTCGCTCGTGCCTTGCATGCGGACATCCTGCATCTCGCGCGCGGCGACGGCGAACACGTCCTTGCCGAACGGCGCGCGACCCGGGACCATGAAGACGACGTCGTCGGCCATCAGGCTGAGGACGGTGTCGAGGTCGCCGGCCTCGCTCGCCTGCATCCAGGTCGCCACAAGGTCGCGAATGGCGCGTTCGTCGGGGGTCATGGGCGGGCGCTCGTGAAGCGTTGTCGGGCGGGCAAAGGTAACTTTAAACAAATTCGGCGGCGTTTGGTTTCAAGTTTGGCGGTGCGGTCACGTGCCACTCGGCACGGGGCCGTCTCGACTTGGCCGGGCGGCGTGGGTAGCATTTTCATTCGGGCAGGTAGACGGGGCGGTGCGCTTCAGGGAGAACCACAATGCGCAAGTCTGTCGTGTTGATGCTGGTTGCACTATTCGGCTCGTCGGTGCCGGTCTACGCGCAAGAAATTTTCGCAGCGGCGCGTGTGCGCGTGTCATTGGGTCAGTGCATCGGGATGGATAATCGCTGCACGTTAGCCTGCGCCAGGGGCGTCTTGCTCCCTCCGCCATGGGGCGGCTTGTCGGACCTGGAATACAAACAATGCAAAAACCAATGCGACGCCAACCACGCTGCTTGCGTCGATCTGGCATTTTCTTCGCGCGCCGCGGCAAGTGTTCCGCCGCCCCCAAAGCCGACCAAACGTCCGACGGCGACAAAAAAATCTAACTAGCGTCGTCCCTACGTTATCGGGCGCGTGCTGGGCCCGCCGGCATCACCGGGCGGCGAATGCCGACTCAATCTTCCGTCGCCGGCAGGTTCAAGCTTATCATCGTATCATCATCATTGCGGCAGCCATGAGCGCCAGCATCAGCGCGATCATGACGGTCAGCATCACGGGATTGTTGACCATGTGCCGGAGCATGGCGAAACGGGTGCCTTCGTGCGAGAGCCCGTGGTCGGGCACGCACGGATGCGGCGCGCGCGTGGATTGCGACAATCGCGGGTTGCCCCGCGTCGCCGCGTTAACAATTTGTTAACCATATCGACGGACGCTGACGCTGTTGCGGGGGCCATTCTCGATGCATCCGGCTCGCGCCTGACGCGCGCAGATCGGGACGCGGCCATGACAAGACCCTTGCTGAACAGCATTCCCGATGCCGCGCCGGCGCACTTGCCGCCGGACCTGCCGCTGTCGACGGTCAGTGAAATCGCCTCCTGGCTTGTCGGTCATACGATCGAGGCGGTGGAACGCGAGCTGATCCGCCATACGCTGGAAAGCTGCGCCGGAGATCGCGCGCTCGCCGCGAGCGTGCTCGGAATTTCGGTCCCCAACCTGAACAGAAAGCTGCGCGGCTTTGCCGCCCGCGGCGTGGTCGCGCCCGAGCCCGGCGAGTGCGCGAACGAGAATTCCGCGGCGCCCGAGCCGGGTGCGCAGGAGCGCGAGAATTCGGCCGCGCCTGAGCCCGGCGAGCAGGCGCACGAGGATCCCGCCGCGCCCGCAGACCCGCCGGCCGAAGCGGACTGTATGCCGACGCCGACTCGCGGCGAGCTATCGACCCCGGAGGCCCCAAAGATGCTGGATTTCCGTTTGCTGATCGGCGCTCTGATCGCGTTGACCGCGATGGCTCTCACCGGTTTCCGTCTGTTCAGCGGCAACGAAGCCGTCGCGGATCGGGTCAGGGGCCCGGCGCCGCGCATCGAGACGTCGATCATGGAGCAGGCGCTGCCGGCGCCGCAACAGGCCGCGGTGCCGGCGCCGATTCCCTTGTCGCCCGCGCCCGAAGCGATCCGCCTGTTCGAGACCGAGCGCGATTTCGGAACGGTTTTCGTCACCAAGCTGCCGGGCGTTGCGGCGCGGCTGCCGCAGCCCGCGCGCGCATGGCCGGCCGCGATCGACACCGGGCAGGACACGCGAATGGATCCCGCGCCCGCGCCCGCGCGTGCGCGCGAGACGGCGCGCGAGCCTGCGCCGGTCGAGGCGGCGCCGGTCGAGACGACGCCGAGCGCTCCACCGGCGACCGAACGTGAAGTCGCTGCGGCGCTGCCCGCGCCGGAGACCGCGGTGAAACCGGAAGCGGCCGCGCCCGAGATCGCCCGTCCGGCCGCGCCCGCGGAGAGCGCCGCTGCGAGCGTCGCCGCAAAACCCGACAGCCCCGCGCCCGACATCACCGGCTCGATCGAGCCGCGCGAACCGGCCACGGCATCGATCGACGCGTCGATCGACGTGGTGCCGGTGGCGCGGCCGGCGCCGCCCCCCCCCCCCCCCCCCAAAACCCCCCCCCCCCCCCCCCCCCCCCCCCCCCCCCCGGGGGGCCCCCCCGCGTAGACCGTGCCCCGCCATTGCCCGCCGCCGGGCCCGATGCCGAACT
>JBBDYN010000003.1:0-9293 GCA_040901465.1 Xanthobacteraceae bacterium | reverse complement strand
CTTGACCCGGCCATCCAGCGGACCGGGCGCGGGACTCTGGATCACCGGGTCACGCCGTGCTCGGCTACGCCTCGCACAGCGGCCCGGTGATGAGGGGGGAATTCTATCCTTCAATTCCGAACTCATCGCATCGGCCAGTTGCTTGCGAAAGCGCCGGTCGCGCTTCAAGTGCCACTCGCGGCTCATGGCCTTGCGCTGGTTCGCGTGGCGCTCGGAATAGAGCAAGACCCAGGAACGGCCGCGCGTCGAGCGCGCGCCCTTGCCGGCATTGTGCTGGGCGAGGCGCCGGTCGAGATCGGTGGTCCAGCCGACATAGGTGCGGTAACCGCCTCCGCCGCTACTGCCGAGGATATAGGTGAAGCAATGCATGGCGTGCTTTATCTAGCGCCCCTTCCCTACCGCAAGGCTAATGACGCAGCACGCGTCCCTTGTGCTACCCGTCGATGCGCTTAT
Source organism: Xanthobacteraceae bacterium (assembly GCA_040901465.1). Taxonomy (GTDB): domain Bacteria; phylum Pseudomonadota; class Alphaproteobacteria; order Rhizobiales; family Xanthobacteraceae; genus JAUSIF01. Next base: position 8,840 of record JBBDYN010000003.1, on the reverse strand, counting down.
CTCCGGATTCGCGTGCAGACCCCTCCCATCATTCCCTGCCCGGCCGCGGCGACCCGTTCATGATTCCGTTCTCGGTTCTCGATCTATCACCGATCCTCGCCGGCGGCACGGCGGCGGACGCGTTCCGCAACACGCTCGACCTCGCGCAACACGCCGAGCGCCGCGGCTACAAGCGCTATTGGCTCGCCGAGCATCACAACATGCCGGGGATCGCGAGCGCGGCGACGTCAGTCGTGATCGGCCACGTGGCGAGCGGAACGTCGTCGATCCGCGTCGGCGCGGGCGGCGTGATGCTGCCCAATCATTCGCCGCTCGTGATCGCGGAACAGTTCGGCACGCTCGAGTCGCTCCACCCTGGACGCATCGATCTCGCAGTCGGCCGCGCGCCGGGCACGGACCAGCGCACGGCTTATGCGCTCAGGCGCGACGCCCCCGACAGCGTCGACCGATTTCCACAGGACGTCGTCGAGCTCATGCGCTATTTCCAGCCGGTACAGCAGGGACAGGCCGTACGCGCGTATCCGGGCGCGGGGTTGCAAGTGCCGGTGTGGATTCTGGGATCGAGCCTCTATGGCGCGCAGCTCGCCGCGATGTTTGGGCTCCCCTTTGCCTTCGCCTCGCATTTCGCGCCGGACCAGCTGCTGGACGCGCTTGAAGTCTACCGGACGAATTTCCGGCACACCGGCTTCGTCGAGAAGCCGTACGCGATGGCGGGCATCGGCATCTACGCGGCAGACACCGAAGCGGACACACGCTTTCTCTTCACGTCGCTGCAGCAGCAGTTCGTGAACCTGCGGCGCGGGCAGCCGACACAATTGCAGCCGCCGGTAAAGAGCATGGACGGTCTCTGGTCGGACGCGGAGAAGGCTGGAGTCGATCACGCCATGAAGTACGCGCTGGTTGGGACCCGCGACATCATTCGCGAGGGACTGAAGAAATTCATCAACCTGACGCAAGCCGACGAGCTCATCATCACATCGCAGATTTACGATCACATCGCGCGCAAGCGCTCGTATGAGATCGTCGCCGAAGTGAGGGATTCCCTCATGGCCGGGCTTGACCCGGCCATCCAGAGTCAAACGATCCGATCGTAAAGATCGTCCCAGTTTGGATTGTCCCGTTCGATCAACGCAAGTTTCCAGCGCCGCGGCAAATGCTTCAGATTCTTCTCTCGTTGAATCGCAGCAACCGCACTGTCATGCGGTTCGGCAAATACCAATCGATGCACGCCGTAGCGCTTCGTAAAGCCGCCCGTGAGCCCTTGCCTGTGCTCGTATGCGCGCTTCGGCAGATCGCGCGTCACGCCCACATAAAGCGTGCCATTGCGCTGACTTGCGAGAATGTAAACCCAGTGCGGCATCGCGCCAGCGAAACTCTCCTGGATGCGCGGGTCAAGCCCGCGCATGAGGGATGCGTATAGGTTTCGCGAGGCTTTACTTCCGCTATTCGGCGGCCTGCGCCTTTTCAGGTGCCACGGGCCTGTCGACGTCGGCATCGAGCGGCGGCGGGTTGCGGTTGGGCTGCGCGGATTCGATCGCGTCCTCGCCCGCCTCGCGCAGCTTCTCGCGCGCTTCCTCGGCCTCGCGCTGACGGTTCCACATGCCGGCATAGAGCCCGCTGCGCGCCAGCAATTGGGCGTGATTGCCACGCTCGACGATCCGCCCCTCGTCGAGCACCAGAATCTCGTCAGCGTCCACCACTGTCGAAAGCCGATGCGCGATCACGAGCGTCGTGCGCCCGCGCGCGGCCCGCTCGAGCGCATCCTGGATTTCCATCTCGGTGTGAGAATCCAGCGCCGAGGTCGCCTCGTCGAGCAGCAGGATCGGCGGCCCCTTGAGGATCGTGCGGGCGATCGCGACGCGCTGCTTTTCGCCCCCTGAGAGCTTCAAGCCGCGTTCGCCAACCTCGGTCTCGTAGCCGCGCGGAGCGGAGCGGATAAAATCGTCGATCTGCGCTTGGCGCGCGGCTTCTTCCACGTCCGCGTCGGTCGCGTCCGAACGGCCGTACTGGATGTTGTAGCGGATGCTGTCGTTGAACAGCACCGTGTCCTGCGGGACCATGCCGATCGCAGCGCGCAGGCTCGCCTGCGTCGCGTCGCGGATGTCCTGGCCGTCGATCGTGATGCGGCCGGCGCTCACATCATAGAAGCGGAAGATCAAGCGGGAGATCGTGGACTTGCCGGCGCCGGATGGCCCCACCACGGCGACCGTCTGACCGGCCGGCACCTCGAACGTGACGCCCTTCAGAATTTCCCGCTCGGGGTCGTAGCTGAAACGCACGTCCTCGAAGCGGATAGTTCCTTTCCGCACGACGAGCGGTTTCGCGCCCGGCTTGTCTTCGATCTCGGGATCGCGCGAGAGAATGCCGAACATGATCTCGATGTCGGTGATCGCCTGCTTGATCTCGCGATAGAGCATCCCCATGAAATTCAAGGGAATATAGAGCTGGATCAGCATGGCGTTGATCATCACGAAATCGCCGACGGTGCGCAGCCCTTGGCTCACGTCGAGGACGGCCAACACCATGATCGCGGTGAGGCCGAGCGTGAAGATCACCGCCTGCCCCGCGTTCAGGATCGCTAGCGAGGTGTAGGTCGAGACCGACGCCGCCTCGTAGCGCTCCATGGAGCGGTCGTAGCGCTTGGCCTCGAGCGTCTCGGCGCCGAAATATTTCACGGTCTCGTAGTTCAGGAGCGAGTCGACGGCTTTTGCGTTCGCTTCGGTGTCGGATTCGTTCATGCGGCGGCGGATCGAGATGCGCCATTCGGTGGCGCGGTAGGTAAACGCCATGAACAGGACCACGGTCGCCGCCACAACAGCCGCGTAGCGCCAATCGAAATAGAAGAACAGCACGCCGAACACGAGCGTGAGCTCTACGATCGTTGGCGCCATTTGCAGGATCACGAGGCGAACGAGTTCCTCGATGCCGTTGCGCCCACGCTCGAGCACGCGCGTGAGGCCGCCGGTCTTGCGCTCGAGATGAAAGCGCAGCGAGAGCGCGTGCATGTGCTCGAACGTCGTATAGGCAAGGCGGCGCACGGCGTGCAGCGCGACTTTTGCGAACAGGCCGTCCCGCAGTTGCGTCAGCAGCGCTACGCCCACGCGCAACGAGCCATAGGCGATCACGAGCGCGATCGGCGCGGAAATGAAGTAATAGATCGCCTCGGGCGGGAGGGGCTTGCCTTCCGACACGGCGACGAGTGCGTCGGTGGCGTATTTGAACGCGAAGGGCATGACGATGGTTGCGAGCTTTGCGCCGACGAGCAGCACGAATGCCAGGATTACGCGCCGCTTCAGGTCGGCACGCGCGGACGGCCACATGTGCGGCCACAATCCCTTGAGCGTGGACAAGAGCGTGCCTCCGCCGGCGGACACGGCGGCAGCGCGCGCCCGCTCGCTCGCGCCGGAGGTGCCGGCGCCGGCCCCGCTCATGCCTCGCATCTCAATTCCTCTCCGCGGCTTTGTCTGCGCCCTTGCGCGCGCCGCGCCTCAGCGGCGGCGCCCTCTGGTGGGTGATTGCGGCGAGCAGGCGGTCGAATTCGCCGGCGAGCTTCTGCACCGCCGCCCGGTCGAGGCAGTAGCACGGGCGGCCACCCGTCGTCTCCCCGCGCACCAGGCCCGCTTCGCACAGGATGCGCAGGTGCTCCGAGACGGTCGATTGGGCGAGCGGCAGGCCGCGCACGATGTCGCCGCATTGGCAGGCATTGTTGGCGGCGAGTGCCGCCAAAATCCGGAGACGGGCGGGATGCGCGAGCGCGCGCAGCTTTTGCGAAAGCGCGTCCGCGCTTGCGCCCGCCTCACGGCCGGGATGGGTCTGGGTTATCATCGTCCATCGACGATAACCGATCAATTCCGCCGCGGCAAGAGGCGGGCGCCGGGAGGCGGATTGCCGCAGCGGAACCGGATTGGGCCGAAGGTTTTGAGCTTGCTATGAGACCGAGACGCCGAATGCGAAGGAAAAAAATGCGAGCAATCGTAGCGCTGATCCTTGTACTCGCCGCGGTCGGCGGGACCACCGACACCGCATCGGCGCAATCCGCCAATGTGACGGCGCGCATCGGCGCCGGGCAAACCGCGCGAATCACGGCGGCGCCGGTCCCCGGCGAAGGCGTGCTCCTCGAAATTGCGCTCCCCGGCGGACGTTCGCAGAGCTTCCCGCAACTCGGCACGGAGTTGGTCGCAATCGACGGCAAGCCGGACGGCAGCGGGCTCCTCGCCCGCGACCTCAACGGCGACGGCGTCGACGAGATCGTCATCCGCGGATTGGTGCCGCCGGAGCGCGGCGCGTTGCTCGTGTTTCGCTGGGACCGCTCGGCCGGCGAATTCGTGCCGGTGGAATTCACCGATGACCGCGACCAGACGACGAAATTCCTGGTGGTGGACGGGCGGCTGCCAGTCCTGATCGACGGCGCCGGCACGATCGAGGCGCAATACGAGACCACGCGCCCGGACGGGCGTAAGAGCACGCATGTCGCGCGCTATCGCTGGACCGACAAGGGGTTCAGCCAGTCGGCGGACAATTGACGGCAAGTTGAGGCGCCGCGCAATATATTTTGTTCTGTTGGTCATCACCGGGCCGCAGCGCCGCGGCGCTGTCGAAGAAGCCAGCGCGGCGTCTAGAGGCTTTCTTGCCGCGCAGCGGGCGCCTTGGCGCGGCGAGTCAGCGAGCCGGTTGGACCCGGCTCGCCCATTTAAGGCTTGCCGAAGTCGGCAACAGCCGACTTCGGCTGTGATCCACGTCTTTGCGTCAGAGGTATTAAGGCGTGGATGGCAACGCAACTCGGGCTTGCCCGAGTTGCGCACATAAAATGCCCAAGTCGGATAAATCCGACTTGGGCGACAAGCCCGGCCATGACGAAGGTAAGCCTGCCTTGACGACCCGCAGCCACTGGCCCACATCTCCGCCATGGCAGAAATTAAAAGCGTCTGCGTCTATTGCGGTTCTTCCAACGGAAACGATCCGATCTATCTCGAGGCCGCCCGCGACTTCGGGCGCACGCTCGCGCGCGAGAAGCTGAAGCTCGTCTATGGCGGCGGCGGCATCGGGCTCATGGGCCAGCTCGCGCGCGCGGCGATTGAGGCCGGCGGCGAAGTCACCGGCGTCATTCCCGATTTTCTCGTGGCGCGCGAGAAGGCGCTCGACGGCGGACGCGGCGTGATCGTCACCAACGACATGCACGAGCGCAAGCGCACCATGTTCGAGCTTGCCGACGCGTTCGTGGCGCTGCCGGGCGGAATCGGCACGCTGGAAGAGCTGGTCGAGCAAATGACCTGGGTGCAGCTCGGCCGGCACAAGAAGCCGCTCCTGCTGCTGAATCTCATGAATTTCTGGGAGCCGCTGCTCGTACTTCTCAGGCATCAGCAGAAGCAGGGATTCATCCATCCGGGATCGTTCGATTTTCTGGTCGCGGAGCGCGTCTCGGATGTCGTTCCGATGTTGCGCGAGGCCGCACGCGATATTTCCGAAGCGGAATTGCGCAACGGCGGCGCAAAGCTCGTCGCCGAGGAAATGTAGACACCGTCGCGTCCTCAGCGCGCGGCGGTAATCTTGAACACGCGCTGCGGATTCTCGATCGCGACTTTCCGGGCTATGTCGGCCGGCAGAAGCTCAAGCCAGCGGAGCGAAGGCGTCGCACTGTTGCGCTTCTCGCAGGTCGGACATTGCGGAGTGTAGAATTGATCGCTCCCAATCATGAAGCGGTCCGGAAAGTCCTTGATCAGCTGCAGCCAGTCCGGCTTGATGTCGCCTGCTCCCCGCAGCGGCAAATTCTCTATGAACGGAAATGCCGGCAACACGTTCAAGCTCATCAATAAATTCGGATAGCGCTCGAACAAGCGTCGCATCAGCGAAGCCTTGCGGGCTCCGGTCGCGTCCGCGGAGTGGGACAGAATAATGCGCGCGCGTGCATTGTGCGCAAGCAGCCGCTCGAAATCGGCGAGATTGGCCTTGACCTGGAGCGGATTGTTGTTGCTGGCGGCGCGGAGCTTTCCGGGCACGGCCATGTCTTCCGGCACGATCTCGGTATGCAGGTCGATCGGCACGTCGCGGCGCGCGGCAATGTCGGCGAGCAACAAGAAGAGCGGATGGTCCGGGTGCACCTCCTCGAACGGATGCTGGGGAAAGTACGACATGTGCAGCGCCGACATCTCGCCAAATCCGATCGCGCCCGCCTGCAACGCGCTTTCGGCCTTGTCCTCGAAGTCGCGCCGAATCTCATCGCTCACCGCATCCGCCGCCGTCGTGTGGATGATGGGGTTAAGCGTGCCGCCGCCGGTCAGCACGGCGATGCGGCCGGGAAAGCGCCGGGCTTGCGCGAGCAGGCCCTGGTCGTCGAAGCGGCCGACGTGCTTGCCGGGCGGGACCATCGCAATCGAGGTGCGCACGTTGTTCTCGTCCATCTGGGCAATGGCAAGATTGGCGGCACCTGCATAATCAAGCTCCATACGATCCTGCACCGACCCGCTCGGGTGGCCGTGAATATGCACGTGAACGTCGACCAGAGGTATGCGCGTCGTGGACGTCGTGGCCCTTGATTGGCCGACCCCCGAAGCGGATTGCAATTCGACCGGAGTCAGCGCTCCGTCGCGGTTGGCATCGAGCCGGTCGAACCCTTTCGCGGGGCCGCGCCACTCCTTGCGGGAAATCTTGCCATTCCTGTCGGCGTCCATGTTGCGGAGCATCGCTTCCGGCGACGGCTGCGCCGCCGCCGGCATCGACGCGAAGACAAGGCCAGTCAATAACGCCGTCGCAAAGAAACGCGCGATCATGCGCACCTCCAGCCGTCCAGTCGTCTTCTCTTATCACCGAAGGCAAGGTCCGCGAAGCGAAGACGGAGGCAGGGGCTCACGCGCGGCGCGGCTTGCGGCGACCTGCAGTGCGCATTTTCTCCCGCGCACGCGACTTGTACTGCGCGTGCACGTGCTCGAGTTGCCGCTCGGACATGTCCTCGGCGTCGGCGAACTGATTGGGCACCCCGGGCATGTGCAGGATCAGCTCTGCGAGTTTCACTTGAATCGCGAGCGTGTCGCGGTTCTGCGTGCTCTGGATCAGGAACACCATCAGGAACGTGATGATCGTGGTCGTCGTGTTGATGAACAATTGCCACGTTTCGCTGAAGCCCACGAACGGTCCCGTAAGAGCCCAGCCGACAACGAGACTGAAGGCCGCGAGAAAGGCTGGCGGTTTGCCCGCGAGCCGTGAAGCTTCGTGAGCAAACCAGCTGAACCGGTCCTGGCGCGGCACCGGGACTTGGCCCGGTCCTCGATGCTGACGAAGAGATCGCTTGCGTGACATTTTCGCCCCATTCGTTGCGCCAAAAGAAACGCATTCAGGGGCCCAACGTTCCGTGCGCTCCGTCCTTCTGTTCGGCGACGGCATTACGTATATTTAATCCGCCAGTGGCATGCTGACGCTGCAAACTTCAGGCCGATGCATCTATATTGACTTCGTCATGCCGCCCGCCTCCTCCCCTCGCCGCCGCAGACCCCATCGCATCCTGGTGTTCGTGCTCGCAGCTGCATTTCTACTGCCGATCGCAGCGCGCGCGGCGCTGTTCGCGTTCGACGAACGGCCGCAGGGCTGGAACGCAGCGAGCTGGTCGAGCATCGGCAGCCTGCCGCCCGCGGCACAGTACCCGGACGCACGCGTGCTGGTGCTGTCGGCGCGCACGGGCGGTTGGCGCGGCGTGGTCGCGGTTCACAGCTGGATCGTGATCAAGCCCGAAAACGGCAATCGCTGGATGCGTTACGATGTCGTGGGCTGGGGCAATCCGGTCCGCACCAACGGCTGGGAGCCGGACGGGCGCTGGCGCGGCAATGATCCTACAGTCGTCACCGACGTGAGCGGCCGCGCGGCGGAGCGCCTCATTCCAAAAATCGAGGCCGCGGTGAAGGAATATCAATGGCGCAACGCGGGCGACTATCGCGCGTGGCCGGGTCCCAACAGCAACACGTTCGTCGCGACGGTGCTGCGCGCGATCCCGGAGATCGGCGCGATCCTGCCGGCGAACGCAGTGGGCCGCGATTTCCGTCCGGAGTTTTATCTCGGCCTCGCCGACAGCCGCACAGGCGTCGAGCTCAATCTCTGGGGCATCGCCGGCTTCAAGCTCGGCTGGGTCGAGGGGGTTGAGTTGAACTTTTTTGGGCTCGTCACCGGTTTCGATCTGCGCGGGCTTGCGTTGAAGCTGCCGGGCTTCGGCAATGTCGGCTTGAGTGCGCTCGATTTCTCCGCGGCGGCGGACGATCGCGAACGATCAACGCGTTAGTTGATTTTCACCCTCATTGCCGTCCCCGGGTTAAACCCGGGGATGACCCGGCAATCCAGAGCCCAATTCCCTGGATGCGCGGGTCAAGCCCGCGCATGAGGTATTTATTTTGGATTCGGCAGGAACGTCACTGCTTCGATCCGGTTGCCGTCCGGATCGCGGATGAAGGCTGCATAGTAGGTCTCTCTGCGCACATGGGGAGCACCGTCGGACGTGGCCCCGAGGCGCAGCGCTTCCGCAAAAAAGCGCTCCACAGTCTCGCGATCACGCGCCCGCAGGGCGACATGCGAACCCGTGTCGAGATCCGTCGGCATGCGCGGCCGATGATTGAGCCAGAACTCCGGATATTCCTTGCCGAAGCCGACAGTCGTGGGTAGGTCGCGCAGCTTCGTGAAGCCGAGGATGCCGAGCACCTGTTCGTAAAAGCGGACGCTCGCGGCGAGATCGCGGACCGTAATGGAGACGTGGTCGATCATTTCCTCTAGCTCCCTCCGTGGTCCGACCTTTTATCCTTCCCCCTGAAAGGGGGCGCCGAGCGAAGCGAGGCGGGGGTCGTGCGCCGCATAGTGGGGCGCCC
>JBBDYN010000002.1:178375-217538 GCA_040901465.1 Xanthobacteraceae bacterium | reverse complement strand
TCTGGATGAACTTCTTCGATCCGGGCTCACCCCAGGCCTTGCCCTTGCCGTGCGATAGCAACCAGTTGAGGCGTGCACCAATCAGCATGACAACATCGGAGTCTTTCAGGACCGTCGAGCGTGCAGCGCCCGCGCACTGCGGATGCGTGTCGGGCAGAAGACCCTTCGCCATGCTCATCGGCAAGAACGGAATGCCGCTCTTTTCGACGAGCGCGCGGATCGCCTCATCGGCCTGGGCGTAGGCGGCGCCTTTGCCGAGGATGATCAGCGGACGCTTGGCACTCTTCAGGACATCGAGCGCACGCTTGACGGCAAATGGCGCGGGAATCTGGGCCGGTGCTGCGTCGGTGACTTTGACGAGCGACTTCTGCCCAGCGTCGGCGTTCATGACTTGAGAGAAAAGTTTGGCCGGAAGATCGAGATAGACGCCACCTGGACGCCCCGAGACGGCCGCGCGGATCGCGCGCGCGACCCCGATGCCGATGTCTGCGGCGTGAAGCACGCGAAATGCCGCCTTGCAGAGGGGCTTCGCGATGGCGAGCTGGTCCATCTCTTCGTAATCGCCCTGCTGCAGGTCGACGATCTCACGCTCGGACGAGCCGGAGATCAGGATCATCGGGAAGCAGTTGGTCGTGGCATTGGCCAGTGCGGTCAGACCGTTGAGAAAGCCGGGAGCCGACACCGTGAGGCAGATGCCGGGCTTCTTCGTCAGGAAGCCGGCGATGGCCGCGGCGTTGCCCGCATGCTGTTCGTGGCGGAACGAGATGACGCGGATGCCTTGGGCCTGTGCGAAACGGCCGAAGTCCGTGATCGGAATGCCCGGCACGCCGTAGATCGTGTTGATGCCGTTGAGCTTCAGCGCATCGATGACGAGGTGGAAGCCGTCCGTCAGCTCCTGCTGCGCTTCCGCCGTGGTCGTCTCCGGCTTAGCCTTCACAGCCGCATCTGACATGGGAATTCTCCGCTCCAAATCCTGAATTCAATCCAGGTAGTCGGCGTAGCGCCGCACGTGCTCGGCGAGGCCGAGTGCGTGATTGCGCACGAGTTCCTCGGCGCGCTCGGTCTCGCGCGCCTCCAGCGCTTCGATGATGTTCAAGTGATCGCGGATCGAGCGATCGACGCGGTCCTGCTCGCCGATCGTCTTCCTCCGGATCATGCGCATGTGGGTGAATAGGTTCTCCGCGAGGTCGATGAGCACGCTGTTCCGGCTCATGCGGATGATTGTCTGGTGGAACTCGATATTGACCTCGGAATATTCGTCGAGCTTGGCGTGCAGTGTGCCGTTCTCGAACTTCGCGAACATCTTACGGAGTTGCCCGATCTCCTCGTCGGAGCTGATCGTGGTGATGAGGCGCGCGGCCATGCTTTCGAGCGCGGCCCAAGCGGTGATCATCTCGAGCACTTCGACCTTGGTCTTGCGCACCACGTAGATGCCGCGGCGCGGTACCGAGCGCACGAAGCCTTCGCGCTCAAGCTGGGCCATGGCCTCGCGCACGGGCGTGCGCGAAACGCCGAGATCCTGCGCCAGACGACGCTCGTCCAGGCGGACCTCGCCGGGCTGGTCATAGACATTCAACGACACGATCACGTCCCGCAAAGACACATAAGCGCGGTCCTTGAAGGTCGACGTATCGTCGAGCGGTGCGAGCGCAATACGCATCGGCGCGGCTGGCTCGCGGCTACGTAGCGGCGTGGTGCTCATATTTTTTTCAACTCATGACAGCCCAAAACCGGACTGGCATACATAATTCCTTATAGCCTTACGGCCCGATGGCTTCAATTCGCAGGTTTCCGATCAGGCAGTGGCCGTGGCGCGCACCCGCGTCCAAGCCTCCTGAATTAAGGGCCAGAACAGGGCGATCAGACCGAGCGCCATGATCGTGCCCACAAGCCAGTTCGACCAGAAGATCGAGAGGCTGCCTTGCGAGGCGAGCAGCGACTGGCGGAACGACTCTTCGGCCTTGTCGCCGAGCACGATCGCGAGAACCAGCGGCGCCAGCGGGTAGTTGCATTTCTTGAGGACGTACCCGAGCACTCCGAACACCATCATTAGCATGACATCGAAGGTCGAGTTGTTCACGCTATACGCACCGATGGCGCACAACACCAGAATGATCGGCGCGATAATCGGGAACGGAATGCGCAGGATCGCGGCGAGCAACGGCACGCAGGTCAGCACGATGATCAAACCAACGATATTGCCGAGATACATCGAGGCGATCAGGCCCCAGACGAATTCCTTGTGCTCGACGAACAGCATCGGACCGGGTTGAAGGCCCCAAATCAGCAAGCCACCGAGAAGGACCGCCGCTGTCGGCGAGCCCGGCACTCCAAGCGCAAGCATCGGCAGCAACGCCGAGGTGCCGGCGGCGTGCGCCGCAGTCTCGGGCGCAACCACCCCCTCGATCTCTCCGTTGCCGAAATTGTTGCCCTTCTTCGATATCCGCTTGGCGATGCCGTAGCTCATGAAGGATGCTGGCGTCGCGCCCGCCGGCGTGACGCCCATCCAGCAGCCGATCACGCACGAGCGCAGCGACGTTATCCAGTAGCGCGGCAGCTCCTTCCAGGTCTGGAACACTACCCGCGGATTGATCACGGCGGAGCGGCCCTTGAAGTGCAGGCCTTCCTCCATCGTCAGCAGGATTTCGCCGATGCCGAAAAGCCCGATGACCGCGATGAGGAAATTGAAACCGGTGAGCAGAGTCGTAAATCCGAATGTGAGGCGCAACTGGCCGGTCATGCCGTCGAGGCCGACCGAGGCGAGCGCGAAGCCGATCATCATTGCCGCGACTGTCTTGAACGGCGGCTCCTTGCTCATGCCGATGAAGCTGCAGAAGGCGAGGAAATAGACGCCGAATTTCTCCGCCGGCCCGAAGCGCAGCGCGAACGCGGCGACCAACGGCGCCACCAGCGTGATCATGATGACGGCAAACAGCGCGCCCACGAACGACGAAGTGAACGCGGCGGTCAGGGCCTCGCCGGCCCGGCCCTGCTGCGCCATCGGGTGGCCGTCGAACGTGGTCGCGACTGACCAGGGCTCGCCCGGTATGTTGAAGAGTATCGAGGTGATCGCGCCGCCGAACAGCGCGCCCCAGTAGATGCAGGACAGCATGATGATCGCCGAAGTCGGCGACATCGAGAATGTCAATGGCAGCAGGATCGCGACGCCGTTGGCGCCGCCGAGACCCGGCAATACTCCGATGATGACACCGAGCACGATGCCGACGACCATCACCAGGATGTTGAAGGGCTGCACCACCGTGGCGAAGCCTTGGAACAGGTTTCCGATTTCTTCCATTTCCCGCGTTTTCCCCGTCCGCGAGCCCGCTGCGCGGACATCTGCCCCGATTTCTCAGAACCCCAGCAGTTCCTCGATCGGCCCCTTCGGCAGAGGCACGAGAAACCATTTCTCGAACACGATGAACGTCACGACCGGGACCCCGACGGCGATCGGGACGACAATGCTCCAGCCGTAGCGGCCGATCCATTTCATGAACACGCCGATCAGCAGGCCAGACGCGAGGTACATTCCGACCCACGACACGAGCGCGACGTAGATCCCCCCGGGGATCACGACCCGAAGCACCTGACCCAGCTGGCCCCATTCGGCGAACAGCCTGACCTGCGCGCCCGCCGACACGGCCTGATACAAATTGATGTTGCTCGCGGCCAGGATCATGAGCCCGATGTAGAACGGAAAAAATCCGGCTCGCGGGCCGTCGAATGCCCAGCCGACGCCGACCTGGATGCTGCCGCCGATCACGATCAGGGAAAACAGGATCATCGCCACCGCGACGCCGATTTCGACGGACCGGTGCGTCGGTCCGGGCGCTGTCGCGCCTTGCGATTTTTCAGTCATTCCCCAATCTCAGCCAACAGAACGCACCGCCGGCGGATTGAACCCGCCGGCGGCCATCAGTTTGAAAGACCTCACTTGGCGAGGAAGCCCGCAGCCTTCATCAGCTCGACGTGCTCCTTCTCCGCGGCTTCGACCCACTTCACGTAGGCGGAGCCGGTCATGAAGCTCTGATTGAAGGCGCCGTTCTTCATCAGATCCGCCCACTCGGGCGTCGCACGAACCTTCTTGAAGAGCTCGATGTAATAATCGACCTGGTCCTTGGTGGCGCCGGGCGACATGAAGATGCCGCGCAGCATCAGGTACTCCATGTTGAGTCCCTGCGACTTGCAGGTCGGAATCGAACTCCAAGCCAGGTCACCGGCAATCTTCTCATTGTAGGCGAGCGGCTTGCCGTCGAACACGCAGAGCGGACGCAGCTTGCCGCCGCGCCAGTGGGACACCGCCTCGTTCGGATTATTCACCGAGGAGTCGACGTGGCCGCCGACGAGCTGCACCGCCACCGCGCCGCCGCCCTTCTCCGGAATGTAGATGAACTTGGCGCCGCTGCTCTTCTGGATCGCTTCGGTGATGATCTGGTCTTCCTGCTTCGCGCCGGTGCCGGCCATCTTGAACTGGCCGTTCGCGGCCTTGGCGGCGTCGACGAAGTCCTTGACGGATTTGTAGGGCTTGTCGGCGTTGACCCAGAGCACGAACTCGTCGAGCGCGAGCATGGCGACCGGCGTCAGATCCTTCCAGTTGAACGGAATGCCGGTGGCCAGCGGCGTGGTGAACAGGTTCGACAGCGTGATGATGATCTTGTGCGGGTTTCCGGCCGAAGCCTTGACGTCGAGGAAGCCTTCGCCGCCGGCGCCGCCGGCCTTGTTGATTACGACCATCGGCTGCTTCATCAAATTGTGCTTGGCGACGATGCCCTGAACGGTGCGGGCCATGATGTCGGCCCCGCCGCCGGTGCCGGCGGGAATGATGAATTCAACCGGACGGTTCGGTTCCCAAGCCGCTTGGGTCGGCAGCGCCGGCGCGCAAAGGAGCGCGGCAGCGAGACCAAAGGCAAAAATATTGAGTGGGCGAGTCATTATGTTCCTCCCTGACAGTTCGCTATTAGGTGCCGGTTCGACCGGTTCTTCGCGTTGGCGGAGAAAGGCTTATGCCAAGTCCCCGTGGCGTTCCGCGATTGGACTTTAAGCTATTATTAGGAATACCAAGTTGTGGGACGGATGCCAATCAAAACGACGCGGCGCGATCATTAAAAAACGCCGAGGCAGGTAGTTCGCGGTGCGAATGCCTCCGAATATTGCGAGCGGGCACGACAAATTTAGCCGCAAGCGCATCTCGCGCTTGCGGGCTGCAGCCCCGTCGCCGCGATCAACAAGGGCGGCGCGCACATCCCCGCGCGACCATGCGCGGGGATGCGCCAGTTGTCATCGCCTCACTTCGGAATCTGGAGCAGTTCGGAGAGCTGTTCCTTGGTGAGCGGCGCGGGAATTTGCTTGAAGCCTACGCCTTCGGCCATCAGCGTATCGAGCCCCTTGATCTCGGTCGTCTGCATCAGTGCCTTCGGGAAAAATTCCTCGCGCACGCGCTTGGCGCGCGCCTCTGAAATGTTGGCGAACTTGGCGTAGTCGGAGAACACCTTCGGATTGTCCGAATACATGTAGTCGATCGCCTCTCGATAGGCGCGCATGAATCGCTCGATGACCGGCTTGCGTTTCTCCAGCGACTGCGCGTTGGCCGCAATTACGCGGATGGTCTGTCCGCGCACGATCGTGGCGTCGGTCGCACGCGCGATCACGCGGATCTGACCCTCTTCGATCTGCTGAAGGCCGAGCGGGGGCGCGGCCCAGCCGACATCGACCTGATCGGTCATGACCGCGGTGAGCGTGGCGGCGGGATTTCCGGTCGACAGCGGCTTCGCCTTCAGATTGAACTCCTTGATGAAGGCGAGCACGATCGAATTGGTGGAGGAACCGACCGTCGAGAAACCGAGCGTCTTGCCGTCGGTATCCTTGAGCGATTTGATCGGCGAACTCGCCTTGACGTACCAGTAATCGGCGGCGCCGGTCGCTTCGGCGCCGATGATGCGCACGGGGGCGCCGCGGAGAAATTGCGACATAGTGCCGAGGGTGCCGGCCGCAATGCCGATATCGACCCGACCGGCGACGACCGGTTGCAAGGTCTCGCCGCTGCCGGCGGTGTAGGTAATGTCGAGCTCGAGATTGTGCTTCTTGAAGATGCCGGCCTCGATGCCGAGATGGGCGACGGCGGTATCCCAGAAGCCGCGCTGGCCGATCGTGAGCGCGACCTTGTCCTGCGCGAGTGCCGGAGCGGCGGAGAACGCAATCGCCGCCGCGTAGGCTAGCCATTTGATTGGTCTCATCTTGTACCTCCCTGGACTGCTCTTTTCTATCAGTTTCTGCGGATATTTTCGATTCCTCCGAGCCGGCTGACCAGCGCGTTGGCGCCGATGGCGAGCACGAACAAGATGATCAGCAACGCGTACATGCGCGGCATATCGAAGGTGCTGTAACTGTTGATGATCAGGAACCCGATGCCGCGATTGGAGAGTTTGGTCTCGGCGAGCAGCGTGCCGATGATGGCGACCCCGAGCCCGAGCCTGACGCCGTTGATGATCGGATGGCGCATGGCCGGCAGGTAGATTTTCGTGACCATCTGCCAAGTATTTGCGCGAAAGCTCTTGCCCACGCGGATCAATATTTCATCGATCTGACGCATTCCGGCGGCGGTGGAGAGGGCAATCGGGAAAAAGCAGGAGATGGTGCCGAGCGCCGCCTTGGAGCTCGGCCCGACGCCAAACCACATGATCATCACCGGGAAGAAGATAATCTTGGGCGTTGGACCGAGATAATAAAGAAATGACTCGAAGGAGCTGCTCAGCAGCCGGCTGCCGCCCAAGACCAATCCGACAATGAGACCCGACAGCCCGCCGATGACGAGCGCGCCCCCGATCTCGACACCGGTCCAGCCAAGATGCCAGTAGAATTCGCGCTCGAGAACCTGCCCCACCACGGCGCGCCCGATCACGACCAGCGACGGCACGACGTCGCGGTACAAGAGGCCCGAGCGCGCAGTCGCTTCCCAGACGACGACAATCGCCACGATGATGGCGACGCGTAACAGCGTAACCGGGCCCATCGTCAGCGCGGCGGAGCGCGAGCGGGTCAGCCGGCCGGTCTCAGCCATCGCTCGATCCTTTCGGTGATTTCAAAGACGATCACGCTGACGAGAATGACGAAGCAGATCGCGGCGTAAGTGCCGGCGAGGTCGTAACGCTCGGCAAGCTCGTTGATCAGCTGGCCGAGGCCGCCAAAATTGATCAGGAACTCCACGCCCACGATATTGATCAGCGCGAAGATCAGCCCGAGCCGCACGCCGACGAAAATCGTCGGCATGGCGGCCGGGAACAAGATCTTCCAGAACATCTGGGTCTGGGTGAGCTTGAAGCTCCTGCCGACATTGACGAGCACGCGCCGCGTGCCGGCCAGGCCTTCGATCGTCTTCAGAATCACCGGAGGCAGGCCCGCCACGAAGCCCATCATGACAATGGTGATCGCGTTGCGGCCGAATATCACGAGAAACAGCGGATACATCAGCACGGTCGGCGCGGACGCGAGCGCCGCGATCCAGGTTTCGGTCGCGAGCCGCAACAGCTGCACCCGGTGCAGGAGCGCGCCGAGTCCGACGCCGACAACCGTGACGAGGATCGACGCCCAGAACGCCTCCTTGATCGTCAGCCAGAAACGCGCGGGCACGTTTTCCTCGACGATCACGCGCGGAATGCTTTCGGCGATCTCCGACGGCATCGGCACGATGAAACGGTTGATCGCGCCGATGCGGATTAGGATTTCGATCAGCAGGATCGCGGCAACGAGCGTGCCCAGCCCGAGAAACAGAGGAAAAATTCTGGACTTGCCGAGGGCGGCCGCCGTCATTTTTTGTGCTCCGGGGCGTGCAGCGCGCGCGATTCGTCCTCGCGCATGCCGCGGCTCGCCTCCTCGCGCAAATCGCTCCAGATTTGCGCGACGTAGCGGCCGAAGGCTTCGCTGCCTACAATTTCCGACGTGCGCGGGCGCGGCAGATCGATCTTGACCATGCGCTTTACCCGGCCCGGACGGTAGGTCATCACGAGCACCCGGTCGGCCATTTGCACCGCCTCGGTGATGTTGTGGGTGATGAGCAGCGTCGTCTGTTTCAGTTCCTGCTGGATTTGCAGAACCTTGTCGCCGAGGAGGAGCCGCGTCTGCTCGTCGAGCGAGGCGAAGGGCTCGTCCATGAGCAGGATTTTCGGTTCGGAAGCGAGCGACCGCGCCAACGACACGCGCTGGCGCATGCCGCCGGAAAGTTCCGCCGGATAGCGGCGCTCGAAACCATTGAGGCCGACAAGCGAAACGAAATGGCGGGCGCGCTCGAACCGCTCTTGCTTCGCCATGCCGGCGATTTCAAGCGGGAACGACACGTTCTCGATCACCGTGCGCCAGGGAAACGTCGACTCTTCCTGGAACACCATGCCGATGGAGGGATGCGGACCCGAGACAGTCTCGCCCGCGACCGTGATGCGGCCCTCATAACCGTCGGTTAGGCCGCCGATCACGTTGAAAAGCGTCGATTTTCCGCAGCCGGAGGGACCGATCACGGCAAGAAACTCGCCGGGCGCGACGTCGAGCGACAGGTGGTCGACAGCCGTGAGAATCCCGTCCTCGGATTCGAATCGTTTGGTGACTTCCTCGACGACGAGGATCGGCTTGGCCGCGGCCACCGCGGCGCCGGACCGCTCGGAACGCGCGGTTGCGGCCGGCATCATTCCGCCTTGCCGCCGGTGGAAGCGGCGATGATCGGATTATAGCCGGGTACCACATGCACATCGACGACGGCGACCTGCCCGGCCTCGACCTCGGCGATGGCCTCGCCGAAGGCGGCCGCGAGTTCGCTCGTGCGCGCGATCGGCCCGAGGCCGACGGCGCCCTGCGCGCGCGCGATCGCCGCAAGGTCGATCACGGGATCGGCAATGCGCTGGCCGATCCATTTGTTCTCGACCGGCCGGCCGCGCGCTTTGGCGACGCGTTCCTGGTGCACTTCATCGTTGAAGAAGGAGCGGTTGTTGGCGATCACAAGCAGCAGCGGCAGGCGATAGTGCGTCGCCGTCCAGATCGCGGTATTGCCCATGAGAAAATCGCCGTCACCGCATACCGCCACCGGCATGCGCCCGGTGCCGTTGAGCGCAAGCGCTGCGCCCACGGCAATACCGGGGCCGCCGCCGACGCCACCGCCGCCTTCCGCGCCCAGGTGATCGAGCGGATGGCGGAACGGCCAGAGCGCACCGTTCCACGAGATCGGCAAATGCGCGAAGGAAATTTCGCGCTCGCCGAGCGCGGCGCGGAGCGCGAGCGCCAGATGATCGAGCGACAGTGGCCCCGACGGCAGCGCGCGCGGCGCGGATTTGGCGCGGGCCGCGGGCTTCGGTGCTTTCGCGGCGCCGAGCGCCTCGAGCAATGCCGGCACCAGGGCGCCGGGCGCGGCCGCGAGCATCAGATCGACCGGCGGCAGCGCCTGATGGTCCATACTCCAGCCGTTGTGGATCAGGTGGTCGAGCGACACCTGGATGATTTTCGCGGACGGCCCGGCGTCGGTGAACGCCTGTTTCAGCGTGCCGGCGAGGTCAACCCAGTCGAGCGACAGAATCACGTCGGCTTCGCGCATGGCCGCGATTGTTTCCGGCACCGGGAACATCGCGGGCGCGCCGACGTGCAATGGATGCTCGGTCGGAAAGGCCGCGCCGATCTTGATGTCGGTGGCGACGCGAGCGTTCAGTGCCTCGGCGAGCGCGACCCGTTCGTTCCAGGCTGACAGCGAGCGCGAGCAGCGGCCGGCGAGAATCAAGGGACGCCGCGCCGACGTCAACAATTTCGCGGCCTCCTCGACGAGATGTTCGGGCGCGGCACTCTGCGCCGGCTGGGTGAAGCGTTTCGGATCGAAGGGCGGCAGCGGCGCCTCGAGCCGCGATTCCTGCAAGCCGGCATCGAGGCAGACATAGACCGGCGCCTTCGGCTCGTTCTCCGCAAGCCAGAGTCCGCGCAGGAATGCTTCGCGCGCGCCCGCCGCGCTCGCCGGCATGTCGTCCCATTTCACGTAGGGCCGCACGATCGCGCCCTGATCGCGCGCGGTGTGAATCCAATCGATCCAGGGGCGGCGTTTGGCCGGATCCATTGGTCCGGTCGCGCCGATGACCAGCATCGGCATGCGATCGCACCAGGCGTTGAAAATCGCCATGGTGCCTTCGAACAGGCCGACGTTCGAATGCAGCGCCGCCGCCATCGCGCGGTCGGTCACCTTGGCCCAGCCATGAGCGATGCCCACGGCGTGCGTTTCGTTGATGCAGAGCAATATCTGCGGACGCTCGTTGCCGAGGTGATTGACGAGGCTGTCCTGCAGCCCGCGATAGCTCGCGCCCGGCACCATCGCCACATAGGGAATTTCCAGCGCGCGCAGCGTCTCGGCGATCGTGTCGCTGGCGAAGAGAACATTGCCGCCGGCGTATTTCTGCGGCCGTTCGACCGCGCCGATCGCCGACGCGGGCTGCGGCGGCCGCGTTGCGGCCGTGCGAATGGCCGACGGATCGGCGCGTTTCATGACCGGTCTCCCCCGACATCCTAGTGGGACGCGGCGATCCCGGCGAGCGCCGCCCATTGCCCACCGGCATGTCGCGGCAGAATAATGCCCATAGCCGCGCGCGGATACAATTCGGGCTTGATCGGCTGGCGCATTTCGTGGCTTTTCACGGACGTCGTCGCTGTAAAATCCGCCCAGAGGAACAGGCCATGCTCAAGAGCCGCGACCGAATTCTCACGACCCATGTCGGCAGCCTGCCGCGCAACGAGACCTTGTCCGATCTTCTGGTCCGGCGCGAAGCTCGCGAGAAAATCGAACCGGCCCTCATGAACGGTGAAATGGACAAGGCGGTCCGTCACGTCGTGGCAAAGCAGAAGGAAGCCGGCATCGACATCGGCAATGACGGCGAGCAGCAGCGGGTCGGGTTCCAGACCTACGTGCCGCAACGCATGACCGGCTTCGGCGGCGTGTCCAAGCGGCGGCGCGGGCTGGACTTCGAGAAGTTCCCCGAACTTCTGGCCACGCTCATGCGGCGCTTCCCGAACGTCAGCAAGCAGCAAAACGCACCGGAAGCGCAGGCCGAGATCAAGTATGTCGACACCGGCCCGATCGAAAGCGAAACCAAGCGCTTCAAGGAGATTGCCAAGTCGGCCGGCGCGTTCGCCGAATTGTTCATGACCGCGGCATCGCCCGGCATCATTTCGACAACGATGTACAACGCCTATTATGACAGCCACGACGCCTATCTTGATGCGATCGCGCGCGAGATGAAGAAGGAATACCGCGCGATTCACCAGGCTGGGCTCATTCTGCAAATCGATGCGCCCGACCTCGCCATGGACCGCACGATGTTCTATCGCGACAAGACCGAGTCCGAGTTCGTGAAGGACTGCGAACGCCACATCGCCGCGATCAACAAGGGAATCGAGGGTATCCCGCGCGACCGCATCCGGCTGCACGCGTGCTGGGGAAACTGGGAAGGACCGCACATCGACGACGTTCCGTTGGGTGCGATCCTGCCCGCGCTCTATCAGGCCAATGTCGGCGCGCTCTCGATCGAATTCTCCAATCCGCGCCACGCGCACGAATATGCCGCGCTCAAGCGCAACTGGCTGCCAGACCACATGATCCTCATTCCGGGCGTGGTCGAATCCACCTCGAATTTCGTCGAGCACCCGGAGGTGGTGGCGAAGCGCATCGAGGAGGCGGTGGCGGCGGTCGGCGACCGCGAGCGCGTCATCGCGTCGACCGATTGCGGCTTCGGCACCTTCACGAACCGGGAATATGTGATCGAGCCGGCGGTCTGGCTGAAGCTCAAGTCGATCCGCGAAGGTGCCGACATCGCTTCGTCCAGGCTTTGGGGCAAGAAAAGCGCGGCCTGATCTGCCGGAACCCGCCGATTGCGGGCGCGTTGTTAGTGCGGGCGGGGGCAACCAGCTGGAGGCGGCGCTTATTCGCCGGCTCGCGCATGCAACAGATAATCGACCAGATTCTGCAATTCCTGCAGCAGGGCCTCGCTGCGATCTTCCGCTTCGTACGGCTCGTCTGGACCTGGTCCAGCGGCGAGATAACGAAAGTATTCCAAGCGCCGTGGGAGAATTGGCCGCTCTGGAAGCAGCTCCTGCTCGTGATCATTGCCGTCGCCGTCATCTGGATCCTGTTCACGGCGGCAATGCGGTTGTGGGCTTCGGCGGTGCGAGTGCTCGCGGCTTTCGCAAGCCTGCTCGTGGTGCTGGTCGCAACGCTGCCGACGATCCTGCTTGCGGGTCTCGTTGCGCTCGGCGGCCTGTGGGCGATCAACAACGTCAACCTGTCGTCGGTCACGATCCCGACGATCTTTTCGAGCCAGGACAGCAGTCAGCAGGCAAGCCGCGGCGGCGACAAGCCCGCCGAAAGCGGCGTTCGCGGTACGGACGCAGGCGAGAATAAATAGGCGCCGCGGCTTCGCGCATTTTCGGCGGCGTCGTCGGCCGGTTGTGGGCCGCGACGCGCCACGCACCCATTCCGCAGTTGCAGAACGGACTCGGGGCCGGTCGCCGTATTGGCGAAAAGGGCCTATGATGACTATCGAAGGAACGAAAGACCGGATTTGAGGAGGGCCCCATGGACCAGATCGTTGGAAAACGACGCACCGAACCGGACGACCTCGACCCGCATTATCGCTGGGACCGTCATTTGCCGGCGTGGGGCACGATGGGGGTCGACTTCGAAAGCCGGGTCGAATTCGACCGCATGCGCCGCTACCGCATCGCCCGCGCGAAACAGGCGCTCGAGCGGTCAGAGTGCGGCGCGTTGCTGCTGTTCGACGTCAACAATATCCGCTACGTGACCGCCACCAAGATCGGCGAATGGGAGCGCGACAAGCTCGCGCGCTTCGCGCTCTTGGCGAAGGGCCAGGAGCCGATCATCTGGGACTTCGGCTCGGCCGCGGTGCATCACCGGCTCTACTCGCCGTGGTTGCTGAAGGAACATTGCAAGGCGGGCCTCGTCGGTCTGCGCGGCACGGTGCCGCCGAGCTTCGGCCTGATGAAGCACCATGCGGAGGAGCTTGCGGCGCTTTTGAAAGAAGCGGGCGTGGCGAAGCTCCCGGTCGGCGTCGACATCGTCGAGCCGCCGATGATGTTCGAGCTCGAGAAGGCCGGGCTCAAGATCGTCGACGGCCAGCAGATCATGCTGGAGGCGCGCGAGATCAAGAATATCGACGAGGTCGCGCTCTTGACCCGCGCCGCCGCCATGGTCGACGGCGTCTATCACCAGATCTACGAAGAGCTGAAGCCGGGCGTGAAGGAGTCCACAATCGTCGCCAATGCGAACCGCTTCCTGTACGAGAACGGCTCAGACGACGTGGAGGCGATCAACGCGATCTCCGGCGAGCGCTGCAATCCGCACCCGCACAATTTCACCGACCGCATGATCCGGCCCGGCGACCAGGCGTTCTTCGACGTCTTGCAGTCCTATAACGGCTACCGCACCTGCTACTACCGCACCTTCAACGTCGGCCGCGCCACCGACGCGCAGCGCGACGCATACAAGCTCTGCCGCGAATGGCTCGACAACGCGATCGAGCTGATCAAGCCGGGCGTCTCCACCGACAAGGTCGCGAAGGTGTGGCCGAAGGCGCAGGATTTCGGCTTCCCGGACGAGCTCGCGGCCTTCGGCCTGCAGTTCGGCCACGGCCTCGGTCTCGCGCTGCACGAGCGGCCGATCATCAGCCGGGTCGTCTCGCTCGAGCATCCGATGGAGATCAAGGAAGGCATGGTGTTCGCGCTGGAAACCTATTGTCCGGCCAAGGACGGCTTCTCCGCCGCGCGCATCGAGGAAGAGATCGTCGTCACCAACAAGGGCGGCGTTGTGATCTCGCTGTTCCCGGCCGAGGATTTGCCGATCGCGAACGAGTATTGAGCGGGCGCGCCGGCCCGGAGCCGCGGTGCAGCGCGATTCCGGCCCGGTCGAAGTCTCGCTAGCGCGGCGGGATCTGGACGAATTCCGCGAGCTGTTGTTCGGTCAACGGCTTGTCGAGGAATTTCAGCTTCACCGCGTCGCGCATGATGCCCTCGACGTCCTTGATCGCGTCGGTCTGCAACGCCGATTTCGGATGGAACTTCTCGATCGAGCTTTTGATCAGAGCCTCCGGAAGTCTGGTTTTCTCGGCGTACCGTTTGATGGCGTCGGGATTCGAGTACATCCAATCGACCGATTCGCGGTAGGCGCGGACGAAGCGGACAATTGCGTCCTTGCGATCTTTCAGCGCGTTGGCATTGACGACGAGCGCGCGGACGGTTTGCCCGTCGAGCGATTTCGCGTCGCTGCCGCGCGCGATGATGCGGATTTTGCCGTCCCGTTCTTCCTGCAGGCCGAACGGCGGCGCCGACCAGCCGATGTCGATCTGCCCGGACATCACCGCCGTGAACGTCCCCGGCGGGCCGCCGGTCGCGACCGGCTTGGCCTTGACGCCGAGGTCGTTGACGAAGGCCAGCACGATATTGTTGCTGGTTGAACCGCTGGTCGAATAGGCGATGGTGTGCTCCGCGGTCGCGTCCTTCAGCGATTTGATTGGCGAGTCCGCCCGCACGTACCAGTAGATGTCGCCGGTGCCGGTGAACATCGGCGCCAGGATGCGTATCGGAGCGCCGCGGGCAAAGGCGCGCATCACGCCTGCTACGCCGACGCCCGCGCCGATATCGGCGCTGCCGGCGATGATCGGCTGCATGGTCTCGCCGGCGCCTTGGGTGCCGAAATTGTCGAGCACGAGATTGTGCTTCTTGAAGATGCCGACGTCCTGGCCGAGCGTCGGCGCCTGGTTCTCCCAGTTGTTGATCTGGCCGATGGCGACCTTCAAGGAGTCTTGCGCATTTGCGGCGGACACCGTGCCGGCGAGTGCCAGCACCAGTGCGGAGGCCAGCGTTACGAGATGTCGTGCATTCATGACCGTGTTCTCCCTATGGACCAAGAGGCGCAAGCTCGTAGCGGCATTCATCGAGACAATCGGGCACGGGTCATTCCTGCCCTTGGGCTCCGGCGGTCGGTGCGGCCTCGGAGCAAAGCCGAAACGCGCACGCTTGCCAAGAGTCCGCGACAACGCCCGCAACCGCGCTCGAAAACCTTGCCGGAGCGCCGGTGCGCGCCGATGGCGTCAGATTCACGCGACATTGAGCCGTGTCACTGTTCGGCCTCATGCTGAGGAGCCGCAGGAAGCGCCCGGACCTTGCCAAGGCGGCTGGCACGGGCTCACTATTTGTTGTTCCGGCTGGACGGTCGGGCGCAGATTTTCCCGCGACAACTTGGATCGATCGAGGCGACCAGATCATGAATGTCGGCTTCATCGGGCTCGGCGTGATGGGCAGCCGCATGCTGCGCCATCTCGTGAATGGCGGGCACGCGGCGGCAATCCATGATATCGACGCGGCCACCACGAAGAAGATCGCAGCAGAATCAGGCGCCAAAGCCGCTGCGAGCCCACGTGCGGCGGCGGAAGCCGCCGAGATCGTCATCACGATGCTGCCGAACGGCAACGTCGTGCGCGAGGTCGTGTTCGGCGCGGACGGCCTCGCGCAAGGCTTCAAGCCCGGCTCGCTCCTCCTCGACACCTCTTCGGCGGAGCCGTGGATCAGCCGCGAGATCGCCGAGCGCCTCGCCAAGCAAAACGTCGAGATGGTCGACGCGCCGGTCTCCGGCGCCGAGGAAGGTGCGCGCACGGCGACGCTCGTGTTCATGTGCGGCGGTCATGAAGCAGGTATCCAGCGCGCGCGGCCGCTGCTCGAGCTCATGGGCAAACATATTTTCCACGTGGGACCGATCGGCGCCGGCCACACGATGAAGGCGATCAACAATGTGACGACGGCGCTGAGTTTTTTGTGCACGGCCGAGGCGTTGCTCATCGGCAAGTCCTACGGCCTCAATGCCAAGGCCATGCTCGACGTGATGAACGTCTCCACCGGCTACAGTTTCGCCACGCAGAACCGTTTCCTGCTGGATGTCATCACTCGCAAGTTCGCGGACCAGTTCAAGCTCGATCTCATGCTCAAGGACATGGGCATCGCGCGCCAGCTCGCCGAGGCGCACGGGCTTCCCGCTCCCATGAGCGAACTTGGACGCGCGCGCTGGCAGAAGGCGGTCGAGACGCTCGGGCCCGGCGCGGTCACGACGGAGATCGTGCGCTTCGTCGAGCAGGAAATGGGCGTCGAGTTGAAGGACCAGTAATGCGCGAGTACATCCCTCCGCCCACGCCCAAACAAATCGCGGAACTGCGCAGGCGGCAGATCAAGGCCGCGATCTGGATCGGCGCGATTCCGCTCCTCGTCTTCGTGTTGATGGTGTTCGGCTACAGCGACGCCGCGCCGGACTGGATGCGGCGGGCGACGATCGAACTCGACTCGTTCCTCGGCTCGCCGATCTGGTCGCTCCTCGATCCGCGCGGCGGGAAGTAGTTTTGTCATTCCGGGGCGCATTCTTCGCCTTGCCGACGAAGCCAGCGCCGATATCCGCGTGATCACCGCCTGCCACGCCCTCTCCCCGTCACCCCAGGGCTTGACCCGGGGGTCCATACGACATCTCCGACAAGTGGTGACTCAGTCGTGGATGGCCGGGTCATCCTCGGGTCGAGCCCGAGGACAGGCGCCCGGCCATGACGGAGTAATCGAAACCTCGGCCGTCCTTTCGGCCGCATGGCAGCCGCTCTAGATTGTCGCAATGAAGCGCACACCTCGCAGCCGCGCGGAGCTTGCGCGCGCGATCGACCAGGGCGCCGGGCGTGCGGAAGCCGATCTTGTCGTCAAGAACGCGCGGCTCCTCGACGTCATCACTGGCGAGATCGCGAAGACCGACATCGCGATCTGCGGCGACCTGATCGTCGGGACGTATGACACCTACAAGGGCAAGCGCGAGATCGATGCCAAGGGCGCGTTCGCAGCACCCGGCTTCATCGACGCGCACCTGCACGTCGAGTCTTCGCTCGTGACGCCACTCGAATTCGACCGCTGCGTGCTACCGCACGGGGTGACGACGGCGATCTGCGATCCGCACGAGATTGCGAACGTGCTCGGCCTCGAAGGCATCCAATATTTTCTCGAATCCTCGCTCGCGACCGCGATGGACTTGCGCCTGCAGCTTTCCTCCTGCGTGCCGGCGACGAAATTCGAGACCTCCGGCGCAGAGTTGCTCGCCAAGGATCTCGTGCCGCTGCACTCCCACCCGAAGGTGATCGGGCTCGCGGAGTTCATGAACTTTCCCGGCGTGCTCGCGAAGGAGCCGCAGGCGCTCGACAAGCTCGCAATGTTCTCCGACGGGCACATCGACGGGCACGCGCCGCTCCTCTCCGGCCGCGATCTCAACGCTTATCTCGCGGCCGGCATCCGCACCGAGCACGAGGCGACCAAGCTCGAAGAAGGACGCGAGAAGCTCAAGAAAGGCATGACCGTGCTGATCCGCGAGGGCTCGGTGAGCAAGGATTTGCACGCGCTCGCGCCGCTGATCACTGCCGACACGTCGGCGTTCCTCGCCTTCTGCACCGATGACCGCAATCCGCTCGAGATCGCCGAGGAAGGCCATATCGACTACATGGTCCGCACCGCGATCGCGCTGGGCGCGCCGTTGCATCACGTCTATCGCGTGGCGAGCTGGTCGGGCGCGAACGCGTTCGGCCTGCGCGATCGCGGGCTGATCGCGCCCGGCTGGCGCGCCGACATCGTGCTGCTCGACGACATCAAAACCTGCGCCGTCAAAAACGTGATGGCGGGCGGGCGGCTCATGGAGCCGGAGCTGTTCGCCGCGCGAAAAACCATCGCGCCGGTGGGGCTCAAGTCCGTAAAGCGCGAGTCGGTGCGCGCGGAGGATTTCCGTGTGCCGGCCGCCGGCGCTGCGACCCATGTCATCGGCGTCGTGCCGGGCCGCATCATCACGGAAAAGCTCACGATGAACCTTCCCGTGCGCGGCGGCGCGAAGCACGCGGACGTGGCGAACGACGTGCTCAAGGTCGCCGTGGTCGCGCGCCACGGCAAGAACCGCAATATCGGGCGCGCGTTCGTGAAGGGCTTCGGCCTGCAGCGCGGCGCGCTCGCCTCCTCGATCGGCCACGACAGCCACAATATCTGCGTCGTCGGCGCGAACGACGCCGACATGGCGCTCGCGGTGAACCGGCTGATCGCGCTGCAGGGCGGCTTCGCGGTGACGGAAGGCGGCGAAGTGCGCGCGGAGCTGGCGCTGCCGGTCGCGGGGCTGATGTCCACGCTCGCCTATGAGGACGTGCACGCGCGGCTTCTGCCGCTCCGCGCGGCGGCGAAGGCGCTCGGCGTCACGCTCAAGGAGCCGTTCCTGCAGGCGGCGTTCCTGCCGTTGCCGGTGATCCCGCACCTCAAGATCACGGATTTCGGCCTGTTCGACGTGGACCGGTTTGAGCTGGTCACAGGCTGAGGCGTCCGCACGAATTTGCTGCTCTCGTCATGCCCGGCCTCGTGCCGGGCATCCACGCCTTAAGGCACTCGCCAAGACTCAAGACGTGGATGGCCGGGACAAGCGCGGCCATGACGATTGCTATGAAAGCCGCGCCGCGCGCATGATGCGGCCATGCTCCGCAACCAGTCGTTCCCGATCGACAAGATCTACGTGCCGGCGGCGAAGCGGAAGACGCTCGAGCCCGCGAAGGTGCGGGCGCTCGCCGAGGACTGGCTCGCGAACGGGCAGAAGACGCCGATCCAGGTGCGCGAGGATGGCGACCGCTTCGTGCTCGTGGAAGGCCTGCACCGGCTAGAAGCCGCGAAGGAGCTCGGCGAGAAGACAATCGTGGGGTTGTTGGTACAGGCGCGGAGGAAGTAGGAACGGAAATTAGACTGCATACCTCCGCCAAAATTCAAAACGTACTCTTCAACCGCAAATGATCGTTGCGGTTCATCGACTTCACCTCGACGCGCTTGATGCCTGAATCGCCCAGGATGTCGAGCGGCACGACGGCGCCGGCTTCGCCCTGCTTCCAGATCTTGCGGTAGAAATCCGCGAGCCCCGACGCCGGCTCGCCGCCGACGCCCACGATGATGTCGCCCTTCCTGAGCCCGGCCTTCTCCGCCGGCGCGCCCGCCGTCGTGCGCGCGACGAACAGACGGCCGCGCACTTCCTCGGTGGTGAGGCCGATCCAGGGCTTGGTCTTGCCCTGCCCGTTCGAGCCGGCAATGAGATCGGCGAGCACGGGCGTCAAGAGATCGATCGGCACATACATGTTGCCGGGCGCGTTCGCCCCCTTGCCGGTGATGTCGCCGACGATGAGCGAGCCCACGCCCACGAGCTTGCCGTCCTTGTCGATGAGCGCGGCGCCGCTCCAGTCGGTGTGCGGCGGCGTCGTGAAGATCGCGCCGTCGATGAGATATTCCCAGCTGCCGGCGAATTCGCGCCGCACGGTGACGAGCGCGGGCGCGACGCCATTGAGCCCGCCGTGGCTCGCGGCGAGCACGGGGTCCTTCTCCTTCAGCGCGACCGACTTGCCGAGCACGAAGGGGCGCACCTTCAAGGGCTGCGTCGCTTTCAGGAGCCCGAAGCCGGTCTCATGATCGTAGCCGAGCACATCGGCCGGCATCCTGCGATTGTCCTGGGTGATCACCTCGGCCGAGTGCGCCTCGACCATGAGATAGCCGATGGTGACGATGAGGCCGTTATTGTCGATGACGACGCCGGAGCCCGCGCGCTCGCGGCCGAGATTCTCCACGGTGCGGCCTTCGGGATTTATGAAGGTCTTGATGCGCACGACGCCGGAAAGAAGCTCGTCGAGCTTCGGCATTTCCGGCTTGCCGTTCGTCTGTGCCGCGGCGGGAGCGGCGGCGAGGAACGCGAGCGCCGCGCCGACGAACACCCCCGTCAAAGAGAAACGTGCAGGCCCCGGTCCCTTCCCCATGATGTCCCTCCGAATCACGCGGTCTTCCCCAAGCAATATATATGCCTCGGCGCGGGAATCGTTCGGGCCGCTCGCGGAGTGTTGATTTGGCTGGGTTTCTCTACCCGCCGACGGGCTTGCCGTATTCCGCGTCGGTGACGTGCGCTTGCCACTCGACGTACTTGCCGTCCTTGGCCTCCTGCATGGCGATGTGGACCATGGTCGTCGTGGGCGCCGCGCCATGCCAGTGCTTCTCGTTCGCGTCGAACCAGACCACGTCGCCGGCGCGGATCTCGAACACCGGCCCGCCCCAGCGCTGCGCACGGCCGGTGCCGGCGATGACATAGAGCGTCTGGCCGAGCGGATGCGTGTGCCAGGCCGTGCGCGCGCCCGGCTCGAAGCTCACGCGGCTTGAGCGCAGCCGCGCAGGCTCGGGCGCCTCGATGATCGGGTCCTGCAACACGGTGCCGGTGAAATATTCCTTCGGCGCGCGCCGCGTCGGCCGCGTGCCGCCCTTGAAGACTTCCATGCGATCGCTCCTTGCAAAGCCGCCGGCATCGTAGCGGAAAACGCTCACGCCCGCTTGGCGAGTTTCTCCTGCAGCCAGGGAAATTTTTCCGTCAGCAGCGAGCCGAAATAATAGGTGGGTTTGAAAGCGGGATGCGCCGTGATCTCCTTATACCAGCGCACGACCGCGGGCCGATCCGCCCACATGCTGTCGAGCTGCAAATCCGCGAGGCGGACGAGCACCGGCAGCACCGCGATGTCGGCGAGCGAGAGCTGCTTGCCCATGAGCCACGGCCCGCCGCTTTTCCTGATCCACTCGTCCATGCGGACGATCGTGCGTGCGAGGCGATCCATCGCCGACTTCATCTCGGCCTCGGGAAAGCCCTTGCGGCCCATCTGCAGCATCATCTCCTTGCGCAGGGGTTTGGAACTCGCGAAAGCGATAAACTCTTCCTCGCTCATGGCCTGGAAGCGCGGGAGGAAGGCGATGTTGAAGGTCGGCACGCGCACGGCCGGCGTCGGCATCTCGTCGATGAAGCGCATCTGCGAGCGCATGGCCGCGCGCTCGGCGGGGGCTTCCGGCGTAAAGCGCGGCGGGTCGATCTCTTCGAGATATTCCATGATCACGGCGGAATCGATCACGACCGCGCCGTCATGGACGAGCGTGGGCACCACGCCGTTCGGGTTGAGCTTGAGGTAGTCCGGCTTGAGCTGGTCGCCTTCAAGCAACTCGAGCTTGACCTCTTCGAAGGGGAGCGACTTCGCGTTCAGCACAAAGCGCACGCGCTGGCTGCAGGTTGATTGCGGCGCGTTGTAAAGCGTGAATGCCATGGGCCCACGATACATGGGCCGGCGCGCAGGCTAAAGTCCCTTGATCAATCCCGCGTCGATCAGGAGCCGGTTGAAGCGGCTCGCCTCGGCGCCGCCCGCGCACTGATAAAAGAGCCCGCGGCAGCGCTGGAAAATCTGCTTCTGCTCCAGGAACGAAGGATCGAGCGGCACGCCCGCGGCTTCGAGCACGACGAGCGGCAGATACGGCGCATCGAGCTTGTCGATCGCGGAGGTGAGATCGGCGGGGCGGAAATTCAGCGCGTCGACCGCGTAATAGGTCGTGTAGTAGCGCGGATCTATGGCGGCGATGCGCTTCGCCATTGCGGTCTCGTTCAGCGAGGGATCGATAATGTATTTCGCGAAGATCGGCTGGTGATCGCCGAAACGCACGATCAGGAACGGCTCGCCGGCGAATTCGCGTTCGAGGTGCGAGCGGAACCATTTGTAGTCGCGTTCGCTCATGGCCTGGCGGCGCAGATATTCGTCGATCTCGAGCGCATTGCCGGTATCGCGCCAGCCGGGAAAGAGCTCCGGCTTGTAGCGGTAGTACCAGGGGAAATGGTTCGCCATCGTATAGACGAACACGAACATCGGCCCCTTACTCCGCTCCGCTGTGATCAGGCGGCGCGCGGCGTCGAAATAGAAACTGTCGGGCTCGTTGTCGAGCGAGCCGAGATCCTTCGCGTCGAGGAAGTGCTCGATGCCGGCCGAGGTCTGGAAGGCGCGCGCGCCGAGAAAGTTCCCGAGCCACGGATAAAGACTGAAGGTGCGGTAGCCGCAACGCGTCAGCGCCTGCGGCAGCCCGCGCTCGACGCGGCCGGCAGCGAAGCGCGTGACGGAATCCGCGAAGCGGCCGAACGAGCGCGACGAGAGGCCGGTGAGCACGTTGTATTCGGTGAACCAGGTCGGGCCGCCCGCGCCCTCGGCGAGGAACGAGCGCTTCTTGCCGTCGAACGAAATGAAGTGCCGGCCATAGTCCTGCGGCACCTTGATGCCGGGGACTGCGCTGATGTCGAAGCTCGACTCGTCGAGGATCATGACGATGTGCGGCTGCCGCTTCGGCGCGCGGCAGGTCGCGCCCGTGAGCGATTTCAACCGTTCGGTGACCGCGGCGTCGTACTCGATGATACCGCGCGTGACATAGTCGGTGACGGCGACGGAAGCCGAGCGCGCGAATTTCGACACGAAATTGTCCGGGAGCCACTTGTCGTCGATGTCGTTCGGCACGGCATAGGAAAGGCCGCCGAGCGCCACAAGGCACGCCGCGCATCCGAGCGAAGCCGTGCGCAGCCGAACCTTGAAGCGGTCGATCCACCACGCCACCGCGATCGCCGGGACGACGAGCAGCAGCGTCAGGGCGACGTTTTCGCCGAGCCCCGGAATGATCATCAGCAAGAAGCGGATCGTATCCTCGTCGAGAATCATTAGGTCGACGAAATTCGCCGTCAGGAAGAGTGTGTCGTGCTTGAACTGCGACAGCAGAATCAGGACCGAGACGATCGCGAGCGAGAAGGCCGCTGCGGGCGAGGGACGGCGCAGGATCACGAGCCAGGCGAAATTGAGAAAGCCCCAGGTGAGAACGAAGGCCGCGCGCGCCCAGCCGTCGGTCTCGGACCAGAGCATGATCGCGAGCGCGGCAAGATGCAGGGACGTGGTCAGCGCGATCGCGGCGCGGTCCCGCCCGGCCCGGGCGGCGGCGATCTGACGGACCTTGGTAAAGGAGACGGCGGGCAGCATGACCGGCAAAACGCGCCCGGAGACCAAAATCCACCGGCAAGCGGGCCCCGGCGGACTGTCATCATTCTGTTATGAATGTGTCAGAATTGGCAAGACTGCGGCGCCGGTGTGCGCTGCGGGATCTTTTCGCAGGTTAATGACGCCGGCCCGGATCAAATGAGGCCCGCCCGAACGGCAAGCGCGGCCAGCCAAATCAGCCCGGCCAGCGACAGCGCGCAGGCGACGGCGGCGGAACCGTAATCCTTGACCCGACCGACGCTCGGGTGCTGCTCCGGCGCCACGTGGTCGGCGAGCTTTTCGGTCGCCGTATTGAGAAGCTCGACGGTCAGCACCAGAAGCAGGCTGCCGACCATGGCCACGTACCAGCCCGCGCTCGGGGCGAGGAACAAGCCGATCGGCACCGCCAGCACGAGCGCCGCCACTTCCTGGCGGACGGCCGCCTCGCTCCCAACCGCCTGGGCCAGTCCGCGGAGGGAATTGAGCGCGGCATAAAGGAGGCGTTTCATTGCAGGCTCACCCGCCCTTGACCAGTTTCGCCCATTCGGCCTTGAAACGCGCCTGGTGGCGCGTCGGCGGCTGCGGTGCCTGGGTCTCGAGCCAGCGCACCGGCTCGCTGCCGCGGGCCTTGAAATTGTGCATGCTGGTCACCGAACTCCAGCAATAATCCCCGGCCCTGAGCGTGTACGCCTTGCCGTCGAGCGCGCAGTCGATCTCACCGGTCAGGAAGAAGAACCCCTCCTCGAAGGCATGGTCGTGGTCGTTGATATAGCCGCCCTCGGCATATTGCACGACCATAAGGTTGAACTGGCTCGGACCGAATTCGCGCTCCATGATCAATTGCAGCGCGGCAGCGCCGACATTGGTCGCACTGAAGCCGGCGAGTCCAATGGCGCTGGACGACTTGGGAAGGGCCGCAAGGTCGAAATGGCCGCGGCGAAACGGGAGGCTCGTTTCCAGCCCCCGGATTTCCGGGCCGACGAAGGCGATGTCGTCATGGTCCGAGCCCGGCGCAGGCGCAGAGACTTCGAACCAGCGCGCAGGCGTTGATCCCGCGTTCGAGCAGGAATGCGGCACGCCGTATTCGACGAAACCATAATCGTCGGGGCCGAGCGTCTCTTCCCTGCCCGCGACTTGCAGCGTGAGGCCGCCTTCGAGCACGTAGACGCCCGTTTCGAAGGCGCGCATGTGGCGCTCGATCTTGCCGCCAGGCGCGAGCGCGAGCACGGTCATCGATTGATGCGGCGAGCCCTGCGCGCGGCCGACCAGCGGGAAGCGCGAGAGGCCGGTGCTTTTTCCGGCGAAGGGGCCGGGATCTAATTTCGTTTCGGACAGGCGACCGACCAGGTGCATGGGCGGCTCACTCAATACCCGAGCCGGCGAGCCGCCTCACTCCCGTCATTTCGGGGCGCCCGTCGAGCACAGCGAGGCGGGCGAGCCCGGAATTCATCGTCGTCGAAAGCACGTCCCAGTGGCGAGACCAATGAATTCCGGGCCCGCCGCTTCGCGGCGTCCCGGAATGACGGAGAGCAGCCGGCACGGCCCGGTGATGACGGGAAAGTGCAATCAATTCTCGAGCCCGGTCGGCACCTGCTTGTTCTCGCTCTCGAGCTTCATGCCGGCGGCGAGTGCCATGGTCTCCATCATCGCCGCGAAGTCTTTTTCGAGATACGCCTTCGGGTCATTCTGAAGAATCGCCGCGCCGAAATGACTCTGCACGATTTCCCGCGCCGCCGCCGTCACCGGCATCGGCACGTCAAACTTCCGGCCGAGCGCGAGGCCGAGGTCCATGTCCTTCCTCAGGAGCTCCGGCGTGAAGGTCGTGGTCCAGTCGAGGTTCACGAGCGCGGGCGTCTTGTAGCGGGTGAACATGGAGCCCATGACCGAATTGTTCATGAAGGCGAGAAACGCGTGGCGCGGGATGCCCATCTTGTTCGCCAGAAGCGTAATCTCGAGCAGATTTTCGATCACGACGCCGAGCATGACGTTGTGCGCGATCTTGCAGACGCGCGCGAGCTCGCCCTCGCCCACATAGGAGACGCCCTGGGGCGCGATCGCCTTGATCATGTCCTCGACCTTGCGGTAGGCGGGCTCGGCGCCGGAGGCGACGGCGGAGAGCTTGCCGGCCTTGATCACCTTGGCGTTGCCGGAAATCGGCGCCGCAATGAAATCGGCGCCGGCTTCCTTCAGCTTGTTGCGGACCTCCGCGGATTCTTCCACGGAGATCGTCGAGCAATCGACGAAGATCGGCGGCACCTTGCCGTTCGCGTTCGTCACCACGCCGTCCTTGCCGAAATAGACTTCCTTCAGGTCCTTGCCGGTGGAGACGATGGAGAACACAACGTCGAGGCCGGCGAGATCGGCGAGCTTGTCGACGACCTTGCCGCCTTTGGCGGCGAGCGGCTCGGCCTTCGCGCGCGTGCGGTTCCAGACCGAGACGCCGTGGCCGGCCTTGACCAGGCGCTCGGCCATGGGAAAGCCCATGCGGCCCATGCCGATCCAGCCGATCTTCTGCGTGTTCTGCGCCATTTCCGTCTCCATCCCGTGATCTGCATGCGCGCGAAGGCGCGTTCGGCGGCTATTGAGCATGGCGCGCGGCGGGCGGCAACCGAGCCCGGGCCACAGCGGCTATTACCGGCGGTGGGCGCGCTCCCTTTCTGTCATTCCGGCCGAGCGGCCGAAGTCCGCGAGAGCCGGAATCCATGAACACCTTTGTTACCAATTTCGCTCCGCGGTCATGGATTTCGGGCTCGCCGCTTTGCGGCGCCCCGGAATGACAACATTCATTTTTCATGTGTGGACGGCCCCTGCGGATCAAGGTGTTTCTCGACGTTGCGAGGAAGGGAGCGGTTGCGGTCATGTGTCCGGCCTTTGAGTGCGGCCGGTTTGGCCGCTGGCCCCGATGAAGTTCGCGATGCGAGAGCCTGATCAAACAGGCGCGCTCGACGGCGCTCGAAAAGTGTCTGGCTGTCTCGCATCTGGTCTTCGTCCCGTTTCTCATCGCGTCGTGATGCACCTTGCCCCTGTCGGCGACGACCGCCGATCAGCTTGTGGCGACCGCCGGAGCGGCCGCGTGATAACTCCCGCCTTTGACCATCAGCGCCCAGACGATACGCGCCATCTTGTGCGCGAGGGCCACGGCAACAACCTTGAACGGGCGCCGCCCGCGCAAGGCGGCGAGCCAGGGAGAGACGGGCGCGCTCTTGCGCCGAAAGCGCAGCACGTTCGCAGCACCCAGGATCAGCAAGCTGCGCAGGTAGCGATTGCCCTGCTTGCTGATCGATCCCAATCGCTGTCTGCCGCCGCTGGACTTCTGCCGCGGCGCAAAGCCGAGCCAGGTTGCGAAGTGCCGAGCCGAACGGAACCCGGCCGGATTGGGCACCAGCGCCAGCACAGCTCCCGCCGTGATCGGCCCGACACCCGGGATGCTCGTCAGCCGGCGTCCAGCGTCGCTCGCGCGCACCTGCGAGACGATTTCCCGCTCGAGGGGATCGATCCGCGCGTCCAACGCTTCGATCTGGCGAGCCAGTTCTTGCAAAGCCTGGCGCGCCGCCGGCGGAAGCCGGACGTCATCCGGGTCGCGCACCACCGCGATCAGATCGGCAAGCCTGCCGACGCCCTTCGCTGCCACGATCCCCATCTCCGCGAGGTGACTGCGCAGCGCATTGGTCAGCTGGGTACGCTGACGAACCAGCAGCTCACGCACCTTGTAGATCATCGCGTTCGCCTGCTGCGTCGCTGACTTCACCGGAACGAAGCGCATGGTCGGTCGCATCACCGCTTCGCAGATCGCCTCCGCATCCGCCGCGTCGTTCTTCCCGCGCTTCACATACGGCTTCACATAAGCCGGCGGCATTAGCCTCACCGAATGCCCTAGCGCCGCGATCTCGCGCGCCCAGTAGTGCGCGCTCGCGCAAGCCTCCATTCCCACCATGCATGGCGTGAGCTGTGCGAAGAACTTCACGCACTCCGTCGCAATTGCTTGCCCACGACGACACTGCCTTGCTCATCCACTCCGTGTACCTGAAACACATGCTTCGCGAGATCCAATCCGATCGTGCTAACCTCATTCATGGACGGCTCCTCTCCTTGTGGCGTTTACCAACGACCACGTTCTGGCACATCGATGCCGTGAGCAGGGGCCGTCCACCCCATCAAACAGCCGCATTCGTTCTCGCGGCGGGATCCCGCCTGAGGCTTGCTTTGGTTTCCCTCGCATCGAATGCGAGCAACGACCTACCCGCGAGGAACTTCGAGACGTTCTGAGCGTTATAGATTGCGGAGAGGCGCCACTCAGGAAATCGGTGCCAACCACGCTATTCGACAATCCCCAGCATTGGCGCGAACGAGCGAGGGAAGCCCGGGCGATCGCCGAGCAGGTGAACGAACCCGACGCAAAGCGCATGATGCTGGAGATCGCACAGACTTACGAGCAATTGGCCGAGCGCGCCGAAGCACGCGCAGCAGGGCCGTCGCCAAAGTCTGACTGAACCATCAGGTCGAGTTCGTCGCGTGACAATCGCCGCGGTTCACTTAGATTTTCCCTTAGCGGCCCTCGGGTCGGCCGCTCCGCCAGGTCGCCCCGTCGCCTTCTGGCTTTGAACCTCGGCGAGCGTCGTGATTCCCGTGGCCGCGACGAAACTTCCTGCCCCAAGGAAGGCGACGACCGAGAGCCACAGGCAGACGATGCTTACGCAGCAAACCGTCGGTTCCCAAAGCTGAACGCCAAAAATCCTTCCCTTGGGCGGGTTCATGTCGTGTCGCTCGTACTCGAGCGAGCACTTGCGACGCAGGTAATTGTAAACGATCGCGAAGACCACGCCGATCATCAAAATGAGCAAGCCGAACAACATGGCCCGGGCGAGAGGCTCGTATCCGTCCCGGTCGAGGACAGGAGGCAACGTTGCCAACATGGCAACGGCACCGCCGCCATTCGCCAGCAGCAATGCCCGAACGGTTTCCGTGTCGGTCTGCGCTCTTTGTCTTGCTGCGTCAGCCATTGCGTCACCTCCGCCTCAGTGGTTCGCCGGCGTCGCTCGAACGGCTCTCGCCCGCCAAAGGCCCCAGGAACAATTGACACATTCAATAAGGCAAGACTGCGGATCGTCATCGTCACGGACATCTTCAATCGTTCCCGTCGCGCGAGACCTTTGCTCAGGTTTCCCACCGGAACCGAGGCGGTAACCGATATTTAGCGAATACAGAACAGCATTTGCCCTTATGCTGCGCACGGTCCTGATGACGTTGATCCTGTTGTTCTCCGCGGACATCCTGTTGTTCGACGGCAAGTACACGGGCGCGACCAAGCAGATCGGCGTCGCCATGTGGCGAAGCACTTCGCGATAGCGGCAAAGTAGCCAGCTAAATTTCCGGCACCTTGCTTGACGCTTCGCCGGCCCGGCCGTCGAATTGCTCCATGCGCCGAGGTCTCGGGTTTACCCGATATCGGCACTTGATCTTGCCCAAGTCGGCTAGAGCCGACTTCGGCGGCGCGAGCCCTGAATCCATGACCACGGCTCTGCAATATGGATTCCGGGCCCGGAATGACTCAGAAATGCGTTATCGATGATTGCACGCACGGGGTTCCTCCGCGCGTTGTCTTTGCGATAGGGTTCGCGAGACGCGAATCTCCGTGCAGCGCGGGGCCGCGCAGGAGGGATTTTATTCCTGTTACTGCGGGAGCGCCGCCGCAAAGGAAGAAGCGAGCCGGATCTCCACGATGGCGCGAAAATTTTCCTGGGCGAGGCTCCCCGACGAGCGGCTCTTGAAGCTCCGGTTCAAGGATCTCAAGGTCACGATCGAACGGACGTGGCTCAACCGGCGGCTCAAGGATCTGCATGGAGAGCTGGACGAGCGCGACATCCGCGTGCGGCCGCACGTGTGGCTCTCGGACGAGTGGTTCAGCCCGGACGACACGCCAGGCTTCGCGATCCCGTTCTATCTCGCGCACCCGCGCCTGATGCAGCTCGAGCGCAAGAAGATCATGGAAGTCGAGGGCGGAACGCTCGCGGATTGCATGCGCATCTTGCGGCACGAGATGGGCCACGTGGTGCAGAACGCCTACAAGCTGCACCGCCGCCGCCGCTGGCAGGAATTATTTGGGCCGTCGTCGCGCCACTATCCGAGCTACTACAAGCCGAACCCGGCGAGCCGGAAGTACGTGCAGCACCTGCGCCTCTGGTACGCGCAGTCGCACCCGGCCGAGGATTTCGCCGAGACCTTCGCGGTGTGGCTCAATCCGCGCTCAAGCTGGCGCAAACGCTACGAGGGCTGGCCGGCGCTGAAGAAGCTCGAATATGTCGACGAGCTGATGGCCGAGATCGCCGGCAAGCGGCCGAAGCTCGCGCGGCGATTCCAGGTCGACCCGATCCACCGGCTCACGACGACGCTCGAAGAGCACTACCGCAACAAGCTGACGCACTACCCGGTGGAGACGCCGACGACCTACGACCGGGATCTGCGCCGCATCTTCTCCGACGATCCGCGGCACAAGCGGTCGCCGACGGCGGTGAGCTTCATCCGCCACAACCGCCGGCATGTCCGCGAGGTCGTGTCGCACTGGACCGGCGAATACCAGCTCACGCTCGACGCGGTGCTGGAGGACATGATCGCACGCTGCCGCGAACTGGACCTGCGCGCCGTCGGCCCGGAACGGAAATTGCGATTCGACTTCACCGTGCTCCTGACCGCGAAGACGGTGCATTCGCTCTACAGCCCCTCGCGGCGGCAATGGCTCGCCCTGTGAAGCGCTATCGCGTCCTCGTGATCCTCGACCGGGACCTCGTGCCCCCGGATTCGCTCAAGGGGTACAGCGAAGAGGAAATCTTCCGCTGGAAGACCGAGTATGACGTCGTCAGCACGCTGCGCGCAGCGGGCCACGAGGTGCGCCCGCTTGGCGTATCCGACGAACTGCGGCCGATCCGCGCGGAGATCGACAGCTGGAAGCCGCAAGTGGTGTTCAACCTGCTCGAGGAATTCCAGGGCGAGGTCACCTACGACCAGAACGTGGCAAGCTATCTGGAGCTCACGCGCGTGCCCTATACCGGCTGCAATCCGCGCGGCATGGTGCTCGCGCGCGGCAAGGATCTGTCAAAGCAGCTTTTGACGCATCATCGCATTCCGGTTCCGGACTTTGCCGTATTTCCGATGGGGCGAAAGATCCGGCGGCCGAAGCGGCTCGGGTTTCCGCTCATCGTCAAGAGCCTGACCGAGGACTCCTCGTTCGGCATCGCGCAGGCGTCCGTGGTGAACAGCGACGACAAGCTCGCCGAGCGCGTCACCTTCATCCACGAGCGGATCGGCACCGCGGCGATCGTCGAGCAGTACATCGAGGGCCGTGAAATCTACGTTGGCGTCTTGGGCAACGAGCGGCTGCGTGTGCTGCCGGTGTGGGAGCTGCGTTTCACCGAGATGGCGCAGGGCGCGATGCCCATCGCCACGGAGCGGGTCAAGCTCGACCCGAAATATCAGGAGCGGCGCGGAATCGTGACCGGCCCAGCCAAGGACCTGTCGCCGGAACTGCGCGCGCGCATCGTGCGCTACGCCAAGCGCATCTGCCGGACGCTCGCGCTCGACGGGTATTGCCGCATCGACTTCCGTCTCGCCGAAGACGAGACGCCGTATTTTCTCGAAGCCAACCCCAATCCCGAGATCGCAAAGTCCGAGGAATTCGCCGAGGCGGCGAAGCACGACGGCATCAGCTACCGGAAGCTCCTGAACCGCATCCTCGCGCTCGGCATGGCCCGGGCGAGTTCCAGGGCCGCACAGCGCTGAGGCGCTTGGGGCGCGCAGGGCTCGCTCACCGTTTCGCTTTTGTGCGCGCCGGCGGCTTGGCGCTCATCTTCTTTGCTTCTTCCATGATCAGGAATTCGATCAGAGTGGTCACCGAGCGGCGGCCGCCGCGCGCCAGCCGACGGGCTACGGCCTTGATCTCCGGCGTGATCCGGAGGTTCAGCGTCGCAATCCTCTTGCTCTTCTTCTTCGTCATAGCTTCAGACACCCCGGCGCGGAGCATCGCTCGGCGGCAACTTCTCGATCAGCTCATCCAGGAGCTTATACAGGTCGCGCAGCGTCGTCGCGCCGATCTCGCGTTCCATCGCGGCGTAGATTTCCTCGGATTCCGGCGCAACGGTGCGGAACAGCGCGCGGCCGTGCGGCGTGATCGAGACCGCGACGCGACCGCTCTAAGCCTCATCGGCCACCGGATTGCGCAGGAGCCCGATCCCCGGCACCTCCACCTCGACCACGTCGCCGGGCACAAGCCAGCGCGGCGGATCGAAGCGCGCGCCGGCACCGGTGGGCGTGCCGGTGACGATCAGATCACCCGGCTTCAGGGTCGCGAAGGTGGAGATGTATTCGAGGAGAAAGGCGAAGTCGAAAATCATGTTTTCGGTCGTGTCGTGCTGGCGCACCTCGCCGTTCACGCGCGTCGTGAGCGTGAAGGGCTTCTTCCAGTCGAACTCGTCCGCGGTCACCAGCCAGGGGCCGATCGAGCCGGAGCGGTCGAAGTTCTTGCCCTGCGTGGTGTTGAACTTCGCGTGGCGCACCCAGTCGCGGATCGTGCCCTCGTTGCAAAGGGTGACGCCCGCCACGTACTCGACCGCACGAGCGCGCTGGATGCGGCGGCCTTCGCGGCCGATCACGAGCACGATCTCGCCCTCGTAATCGAGCTGCTTCGACTCGGGCGGGCGCACGACCGGCTCTCCGTGGCCGACGAGCGAATTGGGCGCGCGGTAGAACAGGCTCGGATATTTCTGCGCCTCGGAGCCGTCTTTGTATTCTTTGTTACGGTTGGCGTAGTTCACGCCGACGCAGAGGATTTTTTCCGGCGTGAGTACCGGCGGCAGATAGGTGATGTTCTTGAGTTCGAGATCGGGCTTGGCCTGCGCGGCCTTGTCGATTTCGGCGAGCGCGCCCGCGCGCAGGACCTCGAACACGCTCTTGAACTTCGTGCGCCTGCCGAGATCGACGACGCCGCCGTCCACGACGGCGCCGAAGCTCGGCGCTCCGCCGGCGGTGTAGGTCAAGAGTTTCATGGCGAATCTCGATGCTTCCAACCGTCATGGCCGGGCCTGTCCCGGCCATCCACGCCTTGGCGCGCTGCAAAGTAAGGCGTGGATGCCCGGCACAAGGCCGGGCATGACGATTTAACTTGGGCCGATCGTGTTCGTAGATCGACAGTCACTCCGCCGCCTCGCGCGCGCCGAGCAGGCCCGCGCGCTGGAGCACGCCATCGAGCTTCTGCTCGAGCTCGCGCGTCGCCGCCGCCATGGGCAGGCGGTGCTCGTTGTTCGGGATGATGCCAAGGCGCTTGGCCATGTATTTCATGGGCGTGGGGTTGGTTTCGAAGAACACGGCCTTGTTCAGTTCGTGCAGGTCGTAGTGCAGCTTCTGCGCGGTCTTGAGGTCGCCGCGCCAGACCGCCTCGCATAGCTCGGCGAGCACCTTGGGCCGCAGATTGCCGACGGCGTTCATCAGGCCGCAGGCGCCGACGGTCATCATCGGGAACGAAAGGTCCTCGAGGCCGACGAAGATGCGGAAATCGCGGCCGACAGCGGCGAGGCATTCGGTGACAAAGTCGAGATCGTTCACGGCATGCTTCATGCCGACAAAATTTTTCGACTTGTCCTTGAGCTCTTTGATTGTGTCGACGGTGACGCTCACCGCTGTGCGGCCGGGGATATGATAAACCATCCACGGCGTATCGATGCCGCGCATCACTTCCAGATAATAGGCGATCATGCCGCGTTGCGGCGGGCGGGTGTAATAAGGCGTCACGATGAGCAGCGCGTCGGCGCCGGCTTTTGCCGCGTGCGCGGTGAGGAGCTTCGTCTCCCACAGCGATTGCGAACCGGTGGCGGCAACGATCGGGATACGGCCGTTCGCCTTCTTGATCGCGACGTCGACGAGCTGGTTGCGCTCCTCGGTAGTGAGCGAGGCGGGCTCGGACGTGGTGCCGTTCACGAGGATGCCGTGCGAACCCTCCGCCACCTGAAATTCCACGAGGCGCGCATAGGTCTCGTGGTCGACCTCGCCGTTCTTGAACGGCGTGACGAGCGGCGGAATCGAGCCCTTGAGGCGGTCGAGGGGAAGCGGCATGGTTCTGTCCGGTCGGTTGGCGCGCCGCCTTGACCCCGGCGGAACCCGCGGCGCATATGCTCGGCACGTTAGGTTTCGCGCCGCGGCGCGTCAACGACGGGAAACACCAGGAGCCAACGTCATGCCGCACGTGATCACCGAATATTCGGCGAATCTGGAAGACATCGTGGAGATCCAGGCGCTCGTAAACGAGCTACACGAGACCGCGATCGCAAGCGGGCTGTTCCAGGTGGGCGGCATCCGCTCGCGCGCGAAGAAGCGCGATATCTACCGGATCGCGGACGGGGATCCCTCGAACGGCTTCGTGTTCATCGTGGCGCGGATCGCGCCGGGCCGGCCCATGGAAAAGCGCAAGGCGCTCGGCGAGGCGCTGCTCGCGACCGCTTCAAAGCGGCTCGAACCGGTGTTCGCGAGGCGCGGACTCTCGCTCGCAGTCGAAGTGGAGGAACTCGACGCGGAACTCACGTTCCGGCGCAACAACTTGCATGAACGGATCGCCGCCAAGGAGAAGCACGGAGATGCGGCGTGAACGCGCCGTTCGACCAGAGCCTCGCCCGCGCCGAGAAGCACCTCGCGCGCTTTCGGCAGGGCACGGTCGCGCATTTCATCGACGGCAAAGCAGACATGG
Organism: Xanthobacteraceae bacterium; assembly: GCA_040901465.1. Lineage (GTDB taxonomy): Bacteria > Pseudomonadota > Alphaproteobacteria > Rhizobiales > Xanthobacteraceae > JAUSIF01. Next base: position 183,905 of record JBBDYN010000002.1, on the reverse strand, counting down.
GCGACGGCAACACGTTCGAGACGCTGTCGCCCGTCGACAATTCCGTGCTCGCGAAGGTGGCGCGCGGGAGCGCGACGGACATCGACCGCGCGGCCAGGGCGGCGAAGCGCGCGTTCCAAAGCTGGAGCAAGACGAGCGGCGGCGAGCGCAAGAAGTTGCTCCACAAGATCGCCGACGCGATCGTGGCGCGCGGGGACGAGATCGCGCTCGTCGAATGCATGGATACCGGCCAGCCCATTCGATACATGTCGAAGGCCGCGCTGCGCGCGGCGGAAAACTTCCGCTTCTTCGCCGACCGGGCGCCGAACGCCGCGGACGGGCTGTCGATGCTCGCGCCCGGCCAGATCAATTACACGATCCGCCAACCGATCGGCCCCGTCGGCATCATCACGCCCTGGAACACGCCGTTCATGCTCTCGACGTGGAAGATCGCGCCGGCGCTCGCCGCCGGCTGCACGGTTGTGCACAAGCCCGCGGAGTGGAGCCCCCTCACCGCCTCGCTCTTGGTCGAGATCGCGCATGAGGCCGGGGTGCCGGCCGGCGTCTACAACACGGTACACGGCTACGGCGAGGACGCGGGCCGCGCGCTCACCGAGCATCCCGAGATCAAGGCGATCGGCTTCGTCGGCGAGTCCGCGACCGGCAGCGCGATCATGGCGCAGGGCGCGGCCACCTTAAAGCGCGTGCATTTCGAGCTCGGCGGCAAGAACCCGGTGATCGTGTTCGCGGACGCCAATCTCGAGCGCGCGCTCGATGCGGCACTCTTCATGATCTATTCGCTCAACGGCGAGCGCTGCACGTCTTCGAGCCGGGCGCTCGTACAGGCGTCGATCTACGAGGAGTTCATCAAGCGCGCGGCCGAACGCGTGAAGAAGATCAAGGTCGGCCATCCGCTCGATCCATCGACCGAAATCGGGCCGTTGATCCATCTGAAGCATGTGGAAAAGGTGCTCTCCTATGCCGACGCCGCGAGGAAAGAAGGCGCCAAGATCGCCATCGGCGGCGGGCGCGTGAAGGGCGACGGCAACTATGTCGAGCCCACCCTCTATACCCATGCGAAGAGCGACATGAGAATCGCGCAGGAGGAGATTTTCGGCCCGGTGCTGACCGCGATCCCGTTCGCCGATGAGAAAGAGGCACTCGCGATCGCGAACGACGTGCGCTATGGGCTCACGGCCTATATCTGGACGCGCGACGTTTCCCGCGCGCATCGCATGGCGCAGGCCGTGGAAGCCGGCATGGTGTGGGTCAATTCCGAGAACGTGCGCCACCTGCCGGCGCCGTTCGGCGGCGTGAAGGCGTCCGGCATCGGCCGCGACGGCGGCGACTACAGCTTCGACTTCTACATGGAGACGAAGAACATCGCGATCGCCGTGGAAGATCACAAGATACCGAAGATCGGGGCTTAGCGCATGTTCCAATCTGCCGGAACGGCATTCTCCTCCGCTCGTCCCCGCGAAAACGGGGACCCAGACTGGATTTCCGCTTGCACGGGAATGAGCGGATTGGGTGACGACCCCGAACGGAATCCAGCTTCTTGCTCGGTGTTCATGGATTCCGGGCTCGCCGCTTCGCGGCGCCCCGGAATGACAGGAGGGTGAGAAGGATGCCGCTAAAGCCTCTGGTCTTCGACCCCCCGTTCGACATCGTGCGCGTGAGCCACGTCGCGCTCGGCGTCACCGACCTCGCGGCCTCGCGCGCGTTCTACGTGGATTGCCTCGGCCTCTTGCCGAGCGAAGAAACCAAGGACACGTTGTATCTGCGCGGCACCGAGGAGCGCAACCACCACTCGATCGAGCTGCGCGAGACGGGCGAACTGCTTTGTTACGCGCTCGGCTACAAGCTCGCGAGCGAGAAGGATCTCGACATCGCGGCGAAATGGTTCAAGGCGCGCGGCCTGCCCGCGGAATTCCGCGAGACGCCCTACGCCAAGCGCACGCTGTTCGCGCGCGACGTGCGCGGCATGCCGCTCGAGCTCTACGCGACGATGAAGCAGATGCCGAGCGCGCTGCAAAAGTACGGCCTGCATCGCGGCGCGCGCATCCAGCGCATCGACCATCTCAACTGCTTCACCGACGACGTGCAGTCGAGCTACGAATTCTACAACGAGCTCGGCTTCCGGCTCACGGAATACACCGACACCGAAGACAAGCCCCCGCAATTCTGGGCGGTGTGGATGCAGCGCAAGGGCAATGTGCACGACATCGCCTTTACCAACGGGCTTGGGCCGCGGCTGCACCATATCGGCGTCTGGGCCGCCTCGCCGCTCGACATCCTGAACGTGTGCGACGTGATGGCGTCCACCGGCTATCTCGCCAACATGGAGCGCGGGCCCGGCCGGCACGGGATTTCCAACGCGTTTTTTCTTTACGTGCGCGATCCCGACGGCCATCGCGTCGAGATGTTCACGAGCGACTATCTTACCGTCGACCACGATCACGAGCCGCTGCGCTGGACGCTGCGCGACCCGCAGCGACAGACGCTCTGGGGCCAGCCCGCGCCGAAATCCTGGTTCGAGGAAGGCACCCCGTTCGAGGGCTGCACCGCGCGGCCGCCGGTGCTGGAAGCGCAGCCGATCGTGGCGCGCTAGGCGTTTCCGCTAATTCCAATTCCGGGGAGCTGTGAATGCACAAACTCAATCCTCCCTTCCGCATGGAGCACGTGGGCAGCCTGCTGCGGCCGGCGGCACTGAAAGAGGCGCGCGCGAAGCGCGAGCGCGGCGAGATCAACGACGCGGCGCTGAAGTCCGTCGAGGACAAGGCGATCGAGCGCGTGATCAAGCGGCAGGAGGATGTGGGCCTGCAAGGCATCACCGACGGCGAATTCCGCCGCGCGTTCTGGCACTACGACTTTCTCGCGCAGCTCGACGGCGTCGAATCTTATGAGTCCGAGCGCACCGGCTTCGCATTCAAGGGCGGCGTCTCGCTGAAGCCCGTGAAGCTGCGGCTGAACGGCAGGCTGGGCAGCTTCTCCGGCCATCCGATGATCGACCATTTTCGCTTCGTGAAGGCGCACACGAAGCGCATGCCGAAAATGACGATCCCCTCGCCCACCGCGCTGCACTTCCGTTTCGGCCGCGAGTGCGTGCTGCCGTCGATCTATCCGGACATGGCGGATTTCTACCGGGATCTCGGCCAGTCCTATGCCAAAGCGGTGCGTGCGTTCGCGGACGCGGGCTGCCGCTATCTGCAGCTCGACGAAGTCTATCTCGCCTATCTCTGCGATCCCGAGCAGCGCGAGGGGCTGAAGCAGCGCGGCGAGAACCCGGAGACACTGCCGGGCACATACGCGAAGCTGATCAACGACGCGATCGTGGGCGCGCCCGCGGACATGCTGATCGGCATGCATCTATGCCGCGGCAATTTCCGTTCCACGTTCGTGGCGTCGGGCGGCTACGAGCCGGTGGCCGAGCTTCTCTTCAATATGATCAAGGTGCACGCCTATTTCATGGAATACGACACGGAGCGCGCGGGCGGCTTCGAGCCGTTGCGCTTCGTGCCGAAGGACAAGACCGTGGTGCTCGGGCTGATCACGTCGAAGACAGGCAAGCTCGAGTCAAAAGACGAGATCAAGCGGCGCATCGATCAGGCGGCGAAATTCGTGCCGCTCGAACAGCTTTGTCTCAGCCCGCAGTGCGGCTTCTCCTCGACCGAGGAAGGCAACGTGCTTTCCGAGGACGAGCAGTGGAAGAAGCTCGCGCTGGTGCGGGAGATTGCGGAAGAGGTTTGGGGAAATAAATAATCGTCCCGGCGGGCCGCTCCCCAATTTGTCATCCCGGGCGCGGCGCAGCACGGAGCGCAGCGGCGTGGTGCGCCGCAGACCCGGGATCGCGCTCAGAATCGTGGAGAGCGAGTTACTTTTAACGCCTCACCCCGTGCCCACGTCCGCCGTGAGTCCCGCCGCCTTGATGCCGGCGACTCCTGCCGCTTCATCATTGTCCGACGTGTCGCCGGAAACGCCCACGGCGCCGATGATGTCGCCGGCGGCGTTCTTGATCAGCGCCCCGCCGGGAACCGGGATCAACGTGCCGCCGACCACGTGAGTGAGCGCCGCGACGAAATGCGGCCGGTCGACCGCCATCTTGTTCAGGCTGCGCGAGCCCTGGCCCACCGCGAGGCAGCCATATGCCTTGCCATGGGCGATCTCGAAGCGCTTGAGGCTCGCCTTGTCCTCGGCGGCATAGGCCTTCATGGCCCCGCGCGCGTCGAGCACGACGACCCCGAGCGGTTTCATGTTGGCGGCGCGGGCGTGTTTCAACGCCGCCGAAACAATCGTTTGCGCTGCGTCCAATGTCAGACCGGTCATGGTTTCCTCCCGCCGCAAAATCAGCACGGAGCGCCGGAATTGTCGACGCCCCCCGCCCCCACGCCGGTGCGCCGTTCCCGGCAGCAAATTTTTTCGGCTGCGCTTCGGCCGATCTGGTTGTGAACCGTCCCACTCGCTGCCACAATGTATACCAAGGCAAAGCCCGGCAAGAGACCGGCCACTTGGAACGTTTCATCGATCGGGAGGAAATCATGTTCAACTACAAAGCACTTATGTCCCTCATCGGCGGGCTCACGCTGTTCGCCGGTGCAGCCGCGGCGCAGACTGAAATCAAGTTCGGCCATGTCGGCGCACCGGGCTCGCTGTTCGCGCAGTCGGCGGACCTGTTCGCGGCGAAGGCCAACGCCAAGCTCGGCAACAAGGCCAAGGTCGTGGTCTATGGCTCGAGCCAGCTCGGCAGCGACGGGGAATTGCTCAAGAAGCTCAAGCTCGGCACCGTCGATCTCGCCCTGCCCTCGACCGTGATGACCTCGGTCGCGGGCGAGTTCGGCGTGTTTGAGATGCCCTATCTGGTGCAGAACCGCGGGCACGCGGCGCGCATCGCCAAGGAAGTGATCCGCCCGACGCTCGGCCCGATCGTCGAGAAGCAGGGCTACAAGATCATCGGCGTCTACGAGAACGGCTACCGGCACATCACCAACAACAAAAAGCCAATCGTGAAGCCGGAAGACTTGCAAGGCGTGAAGCTGCGGGTGCCGGGCGGCGTCTGGCGCGTGAAGATGTTCCAGGCTTACGGGGCGCAGCCGAGCCCGATGGAGCTTAAGGAAGTGTTCGTCGCACTGCAGACCGGCGTGATGGACGGGCAGGAAAATCCGCTGACGCAGATCTTCTCGCAGAAGTTCCAGGAAGTGCAGAAGTATCTCTCCATGACCGGCCACGTCTATACGCCGGCCTTCGTCACGGCCGGCGCGAGTTGGGAGCGCTTCCCGGCCGATGTGCGCAAGGTGCTTGAGGATACGGCGGTGGAAACCGAAGCCGAAGTCCTGAAGCTCGCCGAAAAGCTCGACAACGAGCTCGTCGCAAAAATGAAAACTTCTGGCATTGCCGTGAATGAAGCCGACAAGACCGCCTTCGTGAATGCGAGCAAGGCGATCTACGAAGAGTTCGCCAAGCAGGTGCCTGGCGGCCAGGCGCTGATCGACAAGTCGCTCAGCCTCGCCAAGGGCGGTTCCTGATGATCTGACCTGCGTGCCGGGCCCATGCG
>JBBDYN010000002.1:0-178365 GCA_040901465.1 Xanthobacteraceae bacterium | reverse complement strand
GGGCGTGGCGATCGGCGGCCCAGGCCTCGTCAGGGCCGGGCCCATGCGGCCCGGCACTTTTTTCCGCTTCCCCGATCCCCCGCTGCACTGGCAGATTCTTCATGGATTCATTTCGCCGCTTCTACGATCGCGTGCTTGAAGTGATCGCCGTCGCACTGCTGGTCGCCGTAACGGTCATCGTCACTCTCGGGTTTACCTATCGATGGACCGGCTATTCGCTCGTCTGGTACGACGAGGTGGCGTCAATCTCGCTCGCATGGCTCACCTATTTTGCCAGTGCGCTCGCGGCCATGCGCGGCGCACATCTCGGCTTTCCCGGGCTCGTCAATTCGTTTCCGGCGCGATTGCGCGTAGCCGCGACTTTGTTCTCGTCCGGCGTGACGATATTCTTCTTCGCGCTGATGGCCTGGGTGGGGACGAAGCTGCTGCCGATCATCGCGGGCATTACCCTCGTGTCGATCCCCGAAATTTCGCAGGCTATCGTAATGGCCGCTATTCCTGTCGCGTCGGCGATGTTCGTCCTCGCCGAATTGCTGCGCTTGCCGGGGCTTCTGGCTGAGGCTCGGCGCGGGCCGCTGATCGATCATGAACTCAAGGAAGCGCTGGAGTCGGTCGGCGTCGAGCCCATCCCGGGCAAGGAGACGCACCGATGAGCGCGACCATCGGCATCATGTTCCTGTTCATGGCGACGCTTGTCTTCCTGAACGTGCCGATCGCCATTTCGCTCGCCGTCGTCGCGGTGGCGGCGATCTGGGTCACGCAAGGCGCCTATATGCTGCCGAACGTCGCGCTCGTGATGTTCGAAGGGGCGACGAACTTTCCGCTGCTCGCGATCCCGCTCTTCATCCTTGCCGGCGGGATCATGAACTTCTCGTCGATCTCACGGCGGCTGATCGACTTGGCGACGGCGCTGCTCGGCTTCATCCGCGGCGGGCTCGCGATGGTGACGGTCGGCGCTTCGATGTTCTTCGCGGAAATCTCCGGCTCCGCGGTCGCCGACGTCGCCGCGCTCGGCTCGATCCTGATCCCGGCGATGAAGAAGCGCGGCTACAAGCCGGAGTTCGCTGCGGCGCTCACGTCGTCGGCGGCCTCGCTCGCCATCATCATCCCGCCGTCGATCCCGATGATTCTCTATGCGGCAATGGCGGAAGTGTCCGTCGTGCAGATGTTCGTCGCCGGCATTCTGCCGGGCATTGTCGGCGGACTCGGCCTGATGGCGCTCAGCTATTACTACGCTCGCAAATACAATTTCCCGGTCGAGCAGGCGTTCCAGCTTGGCCGCCTCGGGACGGCATTGAAGGAAGCGGCCTGGGCCCTATTCATGCCCGTCATCATCCTCGGCGGCATTTTCGGCGGGTTCGTCACGGCGACGGAGGGTGCGGCGCTCGCGGTGCTGGCCGCTCTTTTCATCGCGTCGGTCATCTATCGCGATCTGAGCTGGAAGTCAGTCTACCAGGCCTGCGTCGATTCCGCGATCCAGACCGCGGTCGTGATGTTGCTCGTCGCGGCATCGGCGCTGATCGGCGTCTATCTCACGGAGAGCCAGCTGCCGCAGACTCTTGCGAAGAGTCTCGTTTCGCTCACCACCAATCCCTACGCGATCCTGCTCATTCTCAATGTCTTCTTCCTGATCGTCGGGATGTTCCTGCATTCTGCGGCGGCGATCATTTTGACCGTTCCGATCGTGATGCCGCTGATCACGCAGGTCGGCATCGACCCGATTCACTTCGGCCTCGTGCTCACGCTCAATCTCGCCATCGGCCAGCAGACCCCGCCGGTCGCTTCCGTTCTGATCGCGGCGTGCTCGATCGCCAAGACCGACATCTGGGAGACGACGAAAGCCAATCTCGGCTTCATCGGCGTGTTGCTGCTCGTGCTCCTGCTTTGCACCTATGTGCCGTGGTTCTCGCTCGTGCTGATCGAGTTCTTCTACAAGTAGTTGAGCCTGCGCTCGATCTCGTGGCGCACGATTTTCGTGCCTTCCACCATAGCCTGCATTTTCCCGAAAGCGACTTCGCGCGGCAGATATTTGAGGCCGCAGTCCGGCGCGACGACGATGCGCTCGGCCGGCACGTGCGGCAGCGCCCGGCGGACGCGCGCGGCGACGGTCTCGGGGGGTCTCGACTTTGTTCCTCCTCAGTTCGCGGCGAGGCTTGCGGCGAGCACGCGGGCGACGTGCACCGCGGCGCGGCCGGTGCCGTGGCTGATCTGCTCGCGGCAGGACGTGCCGTCGGCGACGATGATGGCATCGGGATCGGCCTTGCGCACGGCCGGGAGCAGCGACAGCTCGCCCATGGCGAGCGAGACGTCGATCGTGTCGGCGCCATAGCCGAAACTGCCGGCCATGCCGCAGCAGCTCGATTCCACGGTCTCGACCGCGAGGCCGGGCACGAGCTTGAGCACTTCTTCCACTTGGCTCAACGCGCCAAAAGCCTTCTGGTGGCAATGGCCGTGCAGGAGCGCGCGGCTTGGCCCCGGCTTGAGCGAAAGCTTGAGGCGGCCGGCCCGTGCTTCGCGGGCTAGGAATTCCTCGAGCAGAAACACGTGGCCGGAAAGTCGCCTTGCCGCATCGGTCTTAAGCAGGGCCGGGATTTCATCGCGGAAGCCGAACACGCAGCTTGGCTCGAGACCGACCACCGGGGCGCCGCGCGCCACGAACGGCGCAAGCGCCGCGAGCGTGCGTTCGGCCTCTTCCATCGCCTGCCGAACCGCGCCGATGGCGAGAAAGGTGCGGCCGCAGCAGAGCGGCCGCGTGCCGCGCGCCGGCTCCGCGAAGTGCACGCGATAGCCCGCCGCGCGCAATACCGCGAGAGCGGCGTCAAGATTTTCGCGCTCAAAATAGCGATTGAAGGTGTCGGCAAACAGCACGACCTCCCCGATACCCTCATGCCCGGGCTTGACCCGGGCATCCAGATCGTCGCGCGCCGCCCTGGATGGCCGGATCAAGTCCGGCCATGAGGGAGAAGTGGGATCGCGGAAGAAGTCTCTCCGCCACTTCGGCAACTTTCGTTGTGCGACGAATCCGATGAGCCACTCGGACAGCTTCGCCGCGCCGGGAATCGCGTCGCGCAAATTCAGGAGCCACGGCACCCGCACGGCATACGGCGCATAACGCGGCAGCCAGCCGACCAGGCGGTCGCGCAGGGAATGGCCGTGCTTTGCGGCGCGGGCGGCCTGCACCTCGATCTTCATGCGCGCCATGTCGACGCCCGTGGGGCATTCGCGCCGGCAACCCTTGCAGGACACGCATAACTTCAACGTCTCCGCCATCTCGTCGGAAGCGAAAGCGTCGCGTCCGAGTTGGCCGGAAATGGCGAGCCGCAGCGTATTGGCGCGCCCGCGCGTGACGTCGCGCTCATTCCTGGTGACGCGATAACTCGGGCACATGACACCGCCCACGTGCTTCAGGCAGGCGCCGTTGTTGTTGCACATCTCCACCGCGCCCTGGAATCCATTTCCCGCGCCGGAATATTCCGACCAGTCGAGCGCGAGGCGCATTGCATCGACATGGTAGCCGGCGCCGTAGCGGAAATTCGCGCGATCATCGAACTTCGGCGCACGCACGATCTTGCCGGGATTGAAAACGCCGTCCGGATCGAAGCGATCCTTTACCTCCTCGAACGCGCGCACGAGGCGCGCGCCGAACATCGGCGTGTGGAACTCAGAGCGCAGGATGCCGTCGCCATGCTCGCCGGAGTGCGAGCCCTTGTATTCGCGCACCATGGCAAACGCTTCCTCGGCGATCGCACGCATCGCCTTCACGTCCTTATCCTGGCGAAGGTTGAGCACGGGTCGCACGTGCAGGCAGCCGACCGAGGCGTGCGCGTACCAGGTGCCGCGGGTGTTGTGTTTTTCAAAGATCGCCGTGAGCCGCGCAGTGTAATCGGCGAGATGCTCCAACGGCACCGCGCAATCCTCGACGATGGAGACGGGCTTGCCCTGCTCCTTCATGGACATCATGACGTTCAAGCCGGAGGCGCGGAGATCGGCGATCGCGGCCTGAAGCGCCGGACCGATCACGTTGACGACGCCGCCCCATTTCGCGCCGCTCTTGTCCCAGCCGAAGCCGAGGTCGCCCATCAATTCATGCAGGCGCTTGAGCCGTCGCAGATTTTCTTCCTGATCGTCCTCGCCGAATTCTACAAGCAGAACGGCATCAGGCTCGCCGCGCACGAACTGCTCAAGCGTCGGACGGAACATGGCGATGTCGCGCGCCAGGCCGATCATCGTGCGGTCGACGAGCTCGACGGCAATCGGCAAGAGCTTCACGAGATGCTGGGCCGCATTCATCGCCTCGTAGAAACTGCCGAAGTGGCACGCGCCGACCGCGCGCTTGCCAAGCACGGGCCAGAGTTTCAATTCGACCTTGGTCGTGAAAGCGAGCGTGCCTTCGGAGCCGACGAGGATATGCGCGAGATTGAGATCGTTGCGGCCGGGTGCCAGCGCGTCCAGATTATAGCCGCCGACCCGGCGCTGCACCTTGGGGAAGCGCGCCTCGACCTCGGCGGCCTCGCGCGCGCCGAGCGCCAGCAAATCGCGGGCGAGTGGCTTGAGGGACGACGACTCCGGAATGTCGGAGAGGTCCGAATTGACGCGGCCAAAATGCGCGGGCGTGCCATCGGCGAGCACGCCGTCGATCGAAATCACATTGTCGCGCATGGTGCCGTAACGGAGCGAGCGGCCGCCGCACGAATTGTTGCCGGCCATTCCGCCGATCGTGGCGCGGGATGCTGTCGACACGTCGACCGGAAACCAAAGCTCATGCTGCTTCAACTGACGATTTAGCTCGTCGAGCACGATCCCCGGCTCCACGACGCAGCGGCCCGCTGCCACGTCGAGCTCGAGAATGCGCGTCAGATGTTTCGAGCAATCGACGACAAGGGACTCGTTCACCGTCTGCCCGCACTGCGAGGTGCCGCCGCCGCGCGGCAGGACGCTCGCACCCTCGGCGCGCGCGAGCGCGATCGCGCGCTCGGCAGCGACGACCGTTTTCGGCACGACGACGCCGACCGGCACAATCTGGTAATGGGAGGCGTCGGTGGCATAGCGCCCACGGCTGAAGCGGTCGAACAGTACGTCGCCGGAGACCTCGCGCCGCAACCGGCGCTCCAGCCCGGGCATCAACCTAGCCATTGCATTCCCCCGGGCCGCGGCAGCGACACTATGGCGAGCGCATTCGGCGCGCCCAGCTTGACCCGAACTCGAGTATAATTCACTGGACGCTTATATCGGATCGTCTCGATCGACGCGCGCCCGCGCGCGGCCTGCTTCTGGAGAGACCAATGGCTTCCAACCGTTCGCGCACCCCCGGCCGGCATTTCCTGCAAATCCCCGGGCCGACCCCGCTGCCGGACCGCATCCTGCGAGCCATGGACATGCCGATCATCGACCATCGCGGGCCGGAATTCGCGCGGCTCGCGCGCCGGGTGCTCGACGGCGTCAAGACCATCTTCAAGACCGCTAACCCGGTGATCATCTATCCGTCGTCGGGCACCGGCGCCTGGGAAGCCGCCCTCGTGAATACGATGTCGCCGGGCGACAGCGTGCTGATGTTCGAGACGGGCCAGTTCGGCACGCTGTGGAAGAACATGGCAACGAAGCTTGGCCTCAATCCGATCTTCATCGAGTCCGACTGGCGCATAGGCGCCGATCCGAAGGTGATCGAGGCGAAGCTGCGCGAGGACAAGGATCGCAAGATCCGGGCGGTCGCGGTCCTGCACAACGAGACCTCGACCGGCTGCGTGTCGCACCCGGCGGATATCCGCAAGGCGATCGACGCGGCGGGCCACCCTGCCCTCCTCATCGTCGACACGATCTCCTCGCTCGCGTCGATGGATTACCGCCACGATGAATGGGGCGTCGACGTCACGGTCGGCGGCGCGCAGAAGGGGCTGATGCTGCCGCCCGGTGTTTCCTTCAACGCGGTGAGCGACAAGGCGATCGCCGCTTCCAAGTCCGCAAAGCTGCCGAAGTCGTTCTGGTTGTGGGAAGACATGATCGCGACCAACAAGAACAATTATTTCCCCTACACGCCGGCGACCAACATCCTCTATGGCTTGGCCGAGTCGGTCGACATGCTGCACGAGGAAGGGCTCGACAACGTGTTCGCGCGCCACGACCGGCTGGCGGAAGCGACGCGGGGCGCGGTGCGCGCGTGGGGTCTGGAAATCCTGTGCCGCGAGCCGCGGCAATATTCCTCGACGATCACCGCGGTGATGATGCCGCAAGGACAGAACGCGGACCGCTTCCGCGAGATCGCGCTCGACAATTTCAACATTTCCTACGGCATGGGCCTCGGCCGCATCGCCGGGACAGTCTTCCGCATCGGGCATCTCGGCGACATCAACGATGCGACGATGCTCGGCGCGCTCGGCGCGACCGAGATGGCGCTTGCGCTCGCGGGCGTCCCGCACAAGAAGGGCGGCGTGCAGGCGGCGATGGATTATCTCGTGTCCGAAGCCGCAAAACCCACGCGCGCGGCAGCGGAATAATTCTCGGCGAACAAGAGATGCCCGCGTGCAAGCGCTGGCGGCTACTTGATGCCCTTCTTGCCGCTGGAAACTTCGTTCAGCAGTTCGATATTGTTCTGAATGAACTTGCTGTCCGGGTCCTTGGCCTGGGCGGCGGCCAATTTCTTCCGCGCGAGCTTGTAGTCGCCGCGCAGCATGTAAGAGAATCCCTGATTGTTCAGGACTTCCGGCGTCGGGCCGAGCAGCGTGATCGCCTGCTCATAGGCGCGATCGGCGAGATCGAAGCGGCGCAGTCGGTCGTAGCAGGCCGCCAAACCGACCCAAGCTTCGGCGGTGCGCGGCTGCGCTTCGACGACGCGGCGGAAATGCTTCTCCGCGAGCCCGTAGTTCTGTTCCTTGTAGTGACGCTTGCCGAGGCTGAGATCGTCCTTCGGGTCGGAGCCGAGCACGTCGGCGCCGGGCACAAGCGGATCGGTCGAGGCGAGCGTGCCGTCCCCGAGCGATCCCGTCGCGTCATTGAGTTGCGAGGTGCTTTCGCAGCCCGCGAGCCACACAACGCAAGCGGCCGCCGTAATCAGCCGCGTTACTCTAACTCGCATCGTCAAGCTCCCGGCGTCGAAAAAAACCGGCTCGTCCTCGCAGACGAGCCTGCGCGCAACCCTTCAACGCGGATTCCCGAGTAACCCCGGTTCGGAAGCTAAGGGACGATGGTTAAGAAACTCTCGCCAGCCAAAGGAGCGATTCCGCCCGTCCTTGCGGTATTCCCCGCTTGCGATGTCAGAAACCGCCGATTTTGAAGCGAACGTAGGCCGGCAACATGATGACGATGACGAGCACCGGGAAAACGCAGAGCACCAGCGGCACCGAGAGCTTGGCCGGCAGGCTGTAGGCCTTTTCCTCGGCGCGAGAGAGCCGCTTGTGGCGCATGTCGTCGCTGTAGACGCGGAGCGCGTCTGTCATGCTGGAGCCGAGTTCCTCGGATTGCTGAAGGAGCGTGGCGAACGAACGCGCTTCCTCGAGGCCGAGCCGGTCGCCGAGATGTTCGAGTGCCTCGCTCAAGGAGCGCCCGGCGCGGATTTCGAGCGTCGCCATGTGAATATTGGCGCCGAGCGACGGATAGGAATCGGTGAGCTCGCGGCCGACCCGGTCGAGCGCCGATTCCATACTGAGTCCCGCATCGGCGCAGACAACCAGGAGATCCATGAAGTCCGGGAAGCCGGCGCGATGCTCGACCTGGCGCGTGTTGATCCGGCGGCTCAGGTAGAAGCCGGGCGCGAAATAGCCGACGAGCCCGCAAAGGCCGACGAGCGGCCAAAACAGCATTTTCGTCCCCGGACTGACGATCGGGATGGCAATGAACGCTGCGACGCCGAGTCCGACCGCCAAGGCCGTGCGCGCGATGAAATAGAACGCTGGCGCGCGCGAATCGAGAAAACCGGCCTGGATCAGTTGCCGGCGCAGCATCCGCATATGTTTTTCGTTCGAGTCCGAATAGTTCTTGGTCGTGTAGTCGATGAGTTGTTGCGCGGCCTTCACGCTTGCATAGCGCAGCGAGCGGGTGTTTTCAGCGGACCGGCGCGGCCCCTGCGCCGAGATATCGGCGGCGCGCCGCTTCACCGAGCTGCGCACGCGGACCGCCGCCATCACGCTGAACGCGAGCAGCGAGGCGGCGAGAAACACGAATGCGCCCAGCACCAAGCCCGGATTGGCATCGAACGTCCGGTAGAACGGATCCAAGATCGCGTCCATCGATCAGATCCGGAAGTTCACGAGCCGGTACATGATGAGATTGCCGATCGCCATCCACACGCCGGCGGCGACCAGGCCGATCTTGGTAATGTCTTCGTGCCAGATTTTTCCGTAGAAGTCGGGCGCGATGAGCCGCAAAATGAAAAACATCGCGATCGGCAATCCGGAAAGCAGCAGGGCTGAGAACCGTCCTTCCGCTGCGAGCGCCCTAATTTTCCGACGCATCTTGAAGCGCTGGCGGATCACGCCGGAAAGATTTTCCAGAATTTCGCCCAGATTGCCGCCGGTCGAACTCTGAATTGCGATGGCGGTCACGAATAGCGGCAGGTCGTCCTGGCCGATACGGTGATAAAGACTGCGCATCGCCGACTCCATGTCGGCGCCGTAGGTCACCTCGTCGGCGACCATGCCGAATTCGGAGCCGATCGGATCGGGCAGTTCGCGGCCGACCATGGCGATCGCGATGGGCACCGGGTGTCCGGCGCGGAGACTGCGGACGATGATGTCGATGGCGTCGGGAAACTGCTCGCCGAACTTCTTTTGGCGGCGCTTGCGCATGAATCTCAGCGCGAAGAACGGCAAGAACAGCGCCGCGCCGACGGTGATCAAGACGGCTTCGAACAGGCTGCCGCGCATCACCCAGCTAACGGCGAAGACAGCCACTGCGCTGACCGCAATGAAAATGGCAAGCTTGCCGATGCCGATCGACAGCCCCGACTGCAGAATCAGCCGATTGAGATAGACGAGCGGCAGCTTGAAGTCGCCGCCGCCGGTGAGCCCGCGCTCGCGTCGCAACTGAATGAGAATGCTCTGCCGATCCACCTGATCCTGCATCAGGCGCAGCCGGCGGTTGACGCGGTTACGGTACGACGCGGCGGAGAAGAATAGCAGATAGACCGCCTCGACGACGAGCACGACCGAAGCGGCCGCGAACAGGTAAAAAAGGTGGGCTTCGTCGAACTCGAACGGCATGGGAATCACAGCGGCTTGGACGGATCGAAGAAGGCACCCGGAATATTGATGCCCTTGGCGATCAGTTCGCCAAGGAAACGCGGCCGGACGCCGGTCGCCTGGTAATGGCCTTCGACCGTTCCGTCGGCGCCAGTGCCGGTACGCACGTATTTATAGATTTCCTGCATCTGGATGATATCGCTCTCGAGCCCCGTGATCTCGGCGATCGAGGTGACGCGCCGCCTGCCGTCGGACATGCGCTGCAATTGTACAATCACGCGGATCGCGGCGGCGATCTGGCCGCGGATGCTCGAAATCGTCATCGGCATGCCGGCCATGCCGATCATCTGCTCGAGGCGGGAGATCGCATCGCGCGGCGAGTTGGCGTGGATCGTCGCCATCGATCCCTCGTGACCCGTGTTCATCGCCTGCAACATGTCGAAGGCTTCCTCGCCGCGGCACTCGCCGAGGATGACGCGGTCGGGACGCATACGCAGCGCGTTCTTCACCAGTTCGCGTTGGCGGATTTCGCCGTTGCCTTCGATATTGGGCGGCCGCGTCTCCATGCGGCCGACGTGCGGCTGCTGCAATTGAAGCTCGGCGGCGTCTTCGATCGTAATCAGGCGCTCTTTTTCGGAGATGAAGGCGGAGAGCGCATTCAGCATGGTGGTCTTGCCGGAGCCGGTACCGCCGGAAATGATCAGTGTCACGCGGGCCTTGACGGCCGCCGCAAGCAACTCGCCCATCTGTGGGCGGATCGCGTTCATATCGATCAGCTTCTTGAGATTGAACGGCTTTTTCGAGAATTTGCGGATTGAGACGAGCGGCCCATCGACCGCGATCGGGCGGATGGCAATATTGATACGGGAGCCGTCGAGAAGACGCGCGTCGCAAAGGGGCTGCGATTCATCGACGCGGCGGCCGACCGCGTTCACAATCTTGTTGACGATGCGCAGGAGATGCGTCTCGTCCTTGAAGCGCACGAGCGTCGGCTCGAGCATGCCTTGCCGCTCGACATAGACGCACTCATGGCCGTTGATCAGGATGTCGTTGACCGTCGGATCCTTCAAGAGCGGCTCGATCGGACCCAGGCCGGTCATCTCATCGAGGATCTCGAGGACGAAATCCTCAAGCTCGCGCGAGTTGAGCGCGAGGCGCTCGGCCACGACATACTGCGACACAAGCGCCGACACGTGACGGTGGATTTCCGCCTCCGGCAGCTTTTCCAGCGCCGACAGATTGATCTCTTCGATCAAGCGACGATGCAGCCGGACCTTGGCGTCCAAGAGTTTCGCGCTGAGCAACGGGTTGTTGGGCGCCGCGGGCTCCGGAACGGACGCCACCACCTCGGGCTCGCTGTCCAGGACGAGCGAAGGCGCGGACTCTTCCAGCGCCGGTGCGATCTCCGGGTCTGCGGAATGCCGTTTGGTAAAGCGGCCGAGCATTATGCGTCCTCAGTTTCAACCTGCTGCGCGGCCCGAAGGGGGCCGACTTCGCGTGCGTTCATCGCGCCCAGAAGAAGCTCGACTCCTTTTTCTTGTCGACGGCTTCCGTCTTGCCCGCGCCGCCCTTGGTGCCGGCCTGTTGCAGAACGAGCTTCTTCAGTTCGGCGGCGACGTTGTTTCCGGCCTTGACTTCCTCGAGCGGAATTCCGCGATCGATCGCCTCCCGCACGAGCCGATAATTGTTGGGGATGGTGCCGGCGAAGGCGGGTCCCAGGGCCTGCTTGATGTCGCCCCGGCGCAATCCAGTCGAAAAAAAGCGCTGCTCGAAGCGATTGACGATCACCAAAGGATGCGGGCCCTGGCCGAGCCGCTCCGAGATCGCGGCAACCAGCTGCTTCGCATGCCGCAATCCCGGCACGGTCATTTCGCTCACGATAAACAACTTGTTCGAGCCGACGAGCACGTTGTCCGTCCACGAGAACCAGGTGCGCGGCATGTCGATCACGACATAGTCGAAATGCGACGAGACGAGATCGAGAAGCCGCGTGACCACGTTCGGATCGAACGAGCGCATCTCCGCCGGCCGGTTTGGCGCAGCGATCATTGCGAGCCCCGTGGGATGCTGCGAAAGCATCACACCCAGGAGCTGCCGGTCGAGCCGCTCCGGGCGCGGTTCGATCTCGCCGAGATCGAGGCGCGGCTCTAGATCGAGATAGTCGGCGCAGGCGCCGTGCTGGAAGTCGAGATCAACGAGGCAGGTCGTGACGGTGCCGCGCGGCCCGCTGTTGAGCAGCGTCATCGCGGTCTGAATCGCCAGCGTGGTAACGCCTACGCCGCCCGCCGCCGGGAGGAACGTGTAGATCTGGGCTTCCTTGATTTCGTCGTCGGCGGGATTTTGCGCGACACGTGCGCATGCGCGTACGAGGTCGATGGGGTTCACCGGCCTCACCAGGAAGTCGGCGACGCGCATCTGCACCAGCCGTCGTGCGACGTCCGCGTTGAAGGCTTGCGTGACAACGACGACAGGCGGCCAACGGCCGATCTTGCCCATCAGACGCTGCAGCGAGGTCAGTTCCTCCGGGTTCGTCGCGTTGAAGTCGATGATGACGACGGAAGCGTGGCCGACGTCGAGTTTCGCATCCGCGTCTAGGATTCCGCCCTTGACGACCGTCAATTCGATCTTGCCGTTGGCCCCAAAGGTCGCGCGCACCGACTGCTCGAATTCGGCGTCGGCGGTGAGCACGATGACCCGGACTTTGTCGGCCGCGGAGTTGGGTGGGCGATCAAGCATCGGTGCAAACTCGATTCACGCAAACCTGCCGGCGTTCCGCGAAATCGTGGCCCACGGCCACGTCCGCCGCAGCCGGCTTGTCCCTTCGTTCTTATGGTGCGGCTGCCGCAGCTCCGCCGCCGGCTCCCGGCGATCCCGAGAATATGACCGAACTGGTGCTGAGGCCGTTGAGCGGGGTCACCTTGCCGGTGCGATAGCGCTCGCCCGCGGCCTGCATGCGATCGCCGTTAAACGCGATGTTGCGGTTTCCCGCCACGCGCGGCCACGGATCGACCGTCTGCACGATGATATTCGACGCCACGGCATCGCCCGCATGCAGGCTGATCGTGTCGCGGCGATCGAGATAGAGGTCGGGCTCCGCGCATCCGGCGAGGGTTCCGGCGAAGAGCAGCGCCGGGACAATCCAGCGGAGGCGGCGCTCAGAATTTCGCGACGACATGGCCGGTCTCCTGTTGGCTGGCGGGTTGCGGAAGATCGATCACGTGCCCGGTGAACGGACGCTGCGTGGCGAGGCCGCCGGCCTCGTAAGCACGGACCTGACGCACCATGCTCGGGGTTAGTTCCGAGACGCCGTGCAGGAAGAAGTCGACGTCGTTCGGCGGCAGTGTGTTGTCGAGCGGCGTGCGAACGAGGTCGCCCGGGCGCGTCGGGCGGACGATCCGCGGAGTCACGATAATGACGAGATCGGTTTCCTGCTTCTGGTACGAGGCACTGCGGAACAGCGCGCCGATGATCGGAATGTTGCCGATCCACGGAAGCTGACTCTGGTTGACCGAGTTGATGCTCTGCAACAGGCCCGCAATGGCGAAGCTCTGTCCATCGCGCAGCTCGATCGTGGTATTGGCCCGGCGCACGATCAGGCTGGGGATTTCGACGCCGCCGATCCGCACCACGTTGCTGGGATCGATCTGGCTCACCTCGGGCTCGATCTTCAGATTGACCAAGCCGCTGCCGAGGACGGTCGGGGTGAACGCGAGACCGACGCCGAACTTCTTGAACTCGATTGTGATCGTGTTGTTGGTCGATTGCACCGGGAACGGGAACTCACCGCCGGCGAGGAAGCTCGCGGTATCCCCGGAGAGCGCGACAAGGTTCGGCTCGGCAAGGCGGCGCGCGACGCCGCGGTCCTCAAGCGAACGAATGATCGCGTCGGCCTCGAGCCCGCCGCTCAGGAGCGTGCCGATCATGACGCCGAACGGCTCGCTGCCGGACAACAGTCCCGAAGTGCCGATCGTGATGCGGTCATTGAGCGATTCCCAGCGGATACCGAGCTCGCGACCGGCCGAGCGGGCAGCCTCGACGAAGCGGACCTCGAGCAGAACCTGCTGCGGCTGGGAAACTTTGACCGAGTTGATGACCTCGGGGCCGAACTGCTTGGCGATGGTGACGGCCTTGTCGAGGGTCACACCGTCAGGCGCGTTCCCGGAGAGCAGAATGCGACCGTTCACCGATGACACGCGGAAGCTTGCGTGCGGGAACTGGCGCGAAAGTTCGGCGCCGAGTTGCGTGGTGTCGTAGGAGACCTCGATATCGAACACGCCGAGGAGCTGCTTGCCCTCGGCATAGACCGAGAGCCGGGTCGAGCCGATTTTCTTCCCGAGCACCGACAAGGAGCGGTCGGTCAGCGGCAGGACATCGGCAATCTCCGGATCGGCGACGACGATGTCGACGAAGCCCGCGTCGGTACGCAACGTCTCCGACTTGGAAAGCGGCACCTTCACCGTCACCGTCGACTTGCCGAGATTGAGCTGCACGACGCGCGGCTGCGTCTCCGCCGCAAGCAGCGCCGGCGGCGACATCAAGCCGGCGCCGGCCACGAAGGCCGCGGCGAGCAGCGCGGGCAGCATGGCTCGCACATACTGCCGATGCGCCCGCCCTACCCAAGCGTCAGGCCTTGCGGCCACGATTTCACTTTCCGTCCAGTTACACACGATATCCTCCCCGGATCCTCGACTTGGGTCTTACTTACGGATGCACGTCCCCACGACGCGCACCGCTCGCTTGAACGCGGTCGAAATTCTCGACCGGCACGCTGTATTCTTCTCGCTTCGCCGCGCGATTGACGCGGATCGTCCTGTAGTCCGACGGCGCCGACGGCGTTCCCTTGCCTCCGGCGCCGATGTCAGTGATCGTCACGCGACGATTGCTTTCCTCGGCCGCGTCGCCGGCCCGGCGCAACACGAGCGACAGATTGCCGACGGACGTCGCAAGCGCGAGCTTCTGCGCCGAAAGCGTGTCTACTTCGAGCGTGACGGCCTTCACGACCGTCGGCTTTTCCGCACGCTCATCGGCGATCTGATCGATCGCAAGCACTTTGATGTTCTGCAAAACGACGTCGTTGCTGCTGCTCTCCCGCTCCGACTGGCGCGTCATCAAGACATCGACGCGGTCGCCCGGGAGCACGAATCCGGCGACGCCTTCGACATCGTTGACGCGGATTGTCACGGCCTTCATCCCATCCTCGATCACGGCCGACAGCGTGGCCTTCTGGCCCGGGCCGGTGATCTTGCTCGCGACAATCGGCTCGTTGGGTTCGATCGAGGCGAGCACGACGCGCTTGTCGCCGCTGGTCAGTTCGGCGACCGTGGAAAAAGCGTTCGCGGGGATCGCTTCGCCGGGCCAGGCGATTTCACGCAGGGCGCCCGAGGTAAGCGGATTTCCAAAGCGAAGCGGCGACCGCGCAACCACGATGGTGCGCGTGGTCACGCTGGTGCGAGCTTCGAGGCTCTTCATGCGCAGATCGGTCTGGCGACTGAGCCACGACTGCGCAAAGAAAGCCGCCAGCACGCCGAACACGGCGGCCACGGCGATCATCACGATCGTACTTCCGCGCACTGAACTCACTCCCGGCTGCGAACCCTTCGCGTGCGAGGAGGAGTAGCGAACAAGCGTTGTCGCAGAGTGTTGAAGTTCTCACCGGATCGGGAGTTCTTGATTCATGTTGAAGGGGTTCTGAATTGGCATCCTTTCCAACTTATTGATCCAATTCATAAAAGGCCGCCCGTCGGGGACGCCCTGGTAAACGCGGCGGAATCATTCGTGGTAGCGAAATCATGAAGGCCCGCGCTGGTCTCGGGGCACTCCATGCCGTACAGGGATTCGCGGACGTAGCAAGCGAGGACGGCGATGCGAATACCCGAAATGGACTTCGAGAGCCTCACGCCCGAACAGCGCAAGGTCCACGATGCGATCGTGGCCGGCCCGCGCGGGGGACTCGCCGGGCCGCTGAAAATCTGGCTGCGCAGTCCGGAATTTGCCGGGCGCGCGCAAGACCTCGGCGCATTCTGCCGCTTCAATACTAGCCTGCCGAAACGGCTCTCCGAGCTTGCGATCCTGATCACCGGCGCGCACTGGAAAGCCGGCTTCGAATGGTTCGTGCACGCGCCGGTCGGCATCGAGGCGGGGCTCGACCGGGAAGCCGTGGAGGCGATCCGCACCGGCCGCAAGCCGACGCTCTCGCGCATGGACGAGGCGGCGCTTTACGATTTTGCCCGCGAGCTCCTGGATACCCACCGGGTCAGCGACGCCGCTTATAAGCGGGCGGAAGCGGAGCTCGGCATAGTCGGCGTCGTCGAGCTTGTCGGCATTCTCGGATATTACGGGCTCATTTCCATGACCATCGTCGCGTTTCGCGTGCCGATTCCGGAGGGCCGCCTGGAGCCATTCTCCGAATAGGGGCCAAGGAGAAGCCAACGATGCAAGCACGGGCAAAAGGCAAGGTCGGCGTCGTCGGCCTCGGGATCATGGGCGGTGCGATCGCACGCAATCTCGCAGCCGCCGGCTGGCGCGTCACGGGATACGACGTCGACGCCAAGCGCCGTCAAGAGCTGGCGGGAGCGGGCATCGAAATTGCGGTCAGCGCAGGAGCGCTTGCGAAAGACAATCCAATCAACCTTACGAGCCTCCCACATCCGGATGCACTCGCGGCCACGGTCAACGAAATCATCGCGGCCGGCGCACCGAAGCGGGTCGTCGCCGAGCTCAGCACGTTCGCGATCGACGACAAGGCGAAGGCCGAGAAGAGGTTGCGGGAGGCGGGGCATGTGCTGCTCGATTGCCCGCTCAGCGGCACCGGTGCGCAGGCGAAGACCAAGGATCTCGTGGTCTATGCGAGCGGTGCTTCGGCGAGCATTGCGGCGTTGATGCCGTTGTTCAGGGACTTCGCGCGCGAGGCGCACGATCTCGGTGCGTTCGGCAACGGGATGCGCATGAAATTTGTGGCGAACCTGCTCGTCGCCATTCACAACGTCGCCTCGGCGGAAGCCTTCGTGCTGGGGATCAAGGCGGGCCTCGACCCGAAAAAGATTTTCGAGCTCGTGAAAAGCGGCGCCGGAAATTCGCGTGTGTTCGAGTTGCGCGGGCCGATGATGGTGGAAGACCGCTACGATGATGCGACCATGAAGCTCTCCGTGTGGCAGAAGGACATGGCGATCATTCGCGATTTCGCCGCCACCCTGAAAAGCCCGACGCCCTTATTCGACGCGACAGTGCCGGTCTATGACGCGGCATTGGCGGGTGGACTTGGCGCGCAGGACACGGCGGCGGTCTGCGCGGTGCTCGAGCAGATGGCCGGAATCCGGCGCGGCAAAGGGTAGAGGTTAGACGCGCACCGAGCGCGCGGCGGTATCCCGCGGCGCGACATTTCGAGGCTAGGCAGGAAAGTGGGCTTCCTGCACACTCATCGGCGGACGAAGAATAAAGCGAATCAGGAGGAAGGCGGACCGGCTGGGGCGTGCGTCCTGCTTGAACGAACGGCGTGACTGCGGCACAAGTCACGGCAAGAACGAGACGCCGCGAGGCGCCATCGGGGGACGCGGGAGAAGGCATGATCGTCTCGTACGATCTTCTGATCAATGCGGTCATCGCGGGGATCTTGCTCGGCGGCTTTTATGTCGCCGTCACGGTCGGTATTTCCATCGCGTTCGGGATTCTCGACATCGTCAATATCGCGCACGTCGCCTTCATCATCCTCGGCGCGTACATCGCCTATATCGTCAACACCAATTTCGGATTCGACCCGATCCTCGTCAGCATCGTGATGCTGCCGGCGTTCTATGCGCTCGGCGCTGCGGTCTATCAGATCTACTATGTATCGTTCGAGAAGCGCGGTCAGGAGGCCTTGCGCGGGCTCGCATTCTTCTTCGGGCTCTTGTTCATCACCGAGGTCGGCCTGATCCTCGTATTCGGCGTCGACTATCGTTACGTGCAGGCGCCCTATATCGGCCCAAGCCTGCGCTTTGGCATCGCCGACTTTCCCCTGCGAATGCTCGTGCCGTGCGTGATCTCGCTCCTGATGTTCGGCATACTTCAGCTCTTTTTGTCCAGGACGTTCACCGGCCGAGCGATCATGGCGGTATCACAGGATCAACTTGCGCTACGGCTCATGGGGGTCGATCCGATCCGCATCAAGCGCATCGCGTTCGGGATCTCGGTCGCGACCACGGCGGTCGCTGGCGCTCTCCTCATCGTCATTCAGCCGGTGGAGCCGTCGGTCGGGCGCGAATTCATCGGGCGCGTGTTTGCGATCGCGGTCCTCGGTGGACTCGGGAGTCTTCCCGGCACGGTCATCGGCGCGATGCTCTTGGGGATCATGGAAAGCTTCACGGCCACCTTTTACGGGCCGTCATGGGCGCCGGCGGTGGCGTTCGGGTTTCTTCTGCTGACGCTGGCCTTCCGGCCGCAGGGCATTCTGGGGCGCTAATCGGTGCGTTGGCCCACCTTCTTTCTCATTGCGATCGCGGTCGCTGCAGTCATCTTCGGCGTGACGCGGTACGCAGCGAACGACTATTATTTCTTCGCAGGCTACGTCGTGCTGCAATATGTGGTGCTCGCCACTGCGTGGAACATTCTCGGCGGCTACGCGGGCTATGTGAACTTCGGCTCGGCCGCGTTCTTCGCCGCCGGCGCGTACTCCACTGTGGCAATTCATAATTTTTATCCGCTGCCGATTCCGATGCTGATCGTGATCGGCGGGATCGTCTCGGGCATCATCGGATTTGGCACCGGCTACCTCACGCTGCGGCTGCGCGGTGTCTTCTTCGCAATCGCAACGCTCGCGCTTGCGGTCGTACTGCAGACACTGATCATCAACTGGGATTATGTCGGCGGATCGCGCGGCGCCTATATCCTGCGGCCGAACGAGTTTCCGCTGATCGGCAGCTACTTGCAGTATCTCTTCCTCATGATGCTGGTGCTCGCGATCATCGCCGTCGCCGCGGCGAGGGCGATCGAGCAATCATGGCTCGGCTACGGGCTTGCTGCGATCCGCGACGATGAGGCGGCGGCGGAGGCGTCGGGCGTGCCGACGCTGCGTCTCAAGCTCGTGGCCACGACGGTTTCCGGCGCATTCATGGGCATGGCCGGCGCGCCATTTCCGTACATCATCGGCTATGTCGATCCGGCTTCTACGTTCAATCTAGCCTATGCGGTCAATGCGATCGCGATGCCGATGATCGGCGGCACTGCGACCTGGATCGGGCCGGTGATCGGTGCAGTATTGCTTGGCACGATCCAGCAAGTCGCGACGGTGACGATTTCGTCTGCCGTGAACCTCTTGATCGTCGGGCTCGTGCTCGTCGCCTTCGTCATTATCGCACCTAACGGCATCGTCGGCCTCGTGCAGGCGCGCTTCCGGAAGAAGGTGCGCTGATGGCCGGCGCGCTCCTGCAAGTGCAACAGGTCGGCAAGCGTTTCGGCGGATTCGTCGCGCTCGAGGGGATCGACCTCGACGTGAAGCAGGGCGAGCGGCTCGGCTTGATCGGCCCTAACGGCTCGGGCAAGAGCACGCTCGTCGATTGCATCTGCGGGACGCTCGCCAATGAAACCGGCAGCGTGCGGTTTCAAGGGGAAAAGCTGGACGGGTTGCCCGCCTACAAGCGCACGCGGCTTGGGCTCGCGCGCAGCTTCCAGTTGCCGCGGCCGTTCTTCAGCCTTTCGGTGACGGAGAATCTCAAGATCCCGCTAATATATACCGTCAACGCGAGAAGCGGCCCGCTCGTCTCCTCGCGCGGCATCGACGACCGTTGCGCCGATCTCTTGCGGCTCGTCGGTTTGCAGGAAAAGGCGCACGCGCGGCCGATCAATCTCACGCAGGTCGAAATGCGGAAGCTCGAACTCGCGCGCGCGATGGCCGCCGAGCCAAAACTCCTCATTGCCGACGAAGCGATGGCCGGCTTGTCGCACTCGGAGATCGAGGACATTTTGAAGCTGCTCGACCAGCTTAGCCGGCAGGGCATCACGATCATCCTGATCGAGCACATCATGAGCGCGGTCATGAGCTTCTCGCAGCGGCTCGTCGTGCTCGTGTCGGGCCGGAAGATTGCGGACGGACAGCCGGAGCAGGTTGTGCGCGATCCGGAAGTAGTGAGGGCTTACCTTGGCCAGTAGCATCAGCATCAAGAACATGCATGCCGCCTATGGCGCCGTGCGCGTGCTTGAGGGCGTTTCGCTCGAGGTGCGGTCGGGCGAGACCGTGGTGCTGCTCGGCACCAACGGCAACGGCAAGAGTACGCTCATGAGATGCATCATGGGCATCCTTCGGCCGCGCACCGGAAGCATCATGGTCGAAATCGACGGCGAGCGGCACGAGTTGATTGGCCGCAGCACCGAAGAAATCGTCGATCTCGGAATCGCGCTCGTGCCCGAGGGGCGGCGGCTGTTTCCGAAATTGACGGTGGAAGAAAACCTGATGCTGGGTGCGTTCCGGCAAGCTGCGCGCAAACATATCAAGCAGAATTACGCGTTTTGCTGCGAGACCTTCCCGGTGCTCGCCGAAAGGCGCCGGCAACTTGCCGGCAGCCTCTCCGGCGGCGAGCAGCAGATGCTGGCGCTCGGACGCGCCCTTATGCTTGCGCCGCGCATCCTGCTCGTGGACGAGCCTTCAGTGGGCTTAAGCCCGCTCCTCGTCGCCCGCACCATCGACGCGATCAAGCTCCTGAAGGACCGCTACCAGTTGACCGTGCTCATGTCCGAGCAGAATTTCACGCAGGCGATCCGCATCGCCGACCGCGGCTACGTGATCGTGCACGGACAGATCGCGTTCGAGGGCCGCTCGGCGGCGGAAATGAACGACAACGAATTGATCCGGAAATTCTATCTCGGAATGTGAGCACTGACGCGGAAAAGATCGGGCCCCGCCGCAAGGCGGGGCCCGAGACATTTCGACGTACGCGAGCTTCAGATCAGAGCTTCGCGCCCTTCTCGTTGAAGTACTTCGCGGCGCCGGGATGGAACGGGACCGTCGTCGCTTCCTTGGTCTGGTTCTTGACCTCGAAATTCTCGGCTTCGCGGTGAACCGCGACCAGCTCGGGCTTCTTTTCCATGAGCGTCTTGACGATATTGTAGGCGAGGTCGTCCGGCATGTTTGCGTTGGCGACGAGGATGTTCTGCACGACGGCGACCGGATTGTCCTTGTCCTGGCCGGGATAGGTCTTGGCCGGGATCACGCCCTTCGAGTAGATCGGACTGTATTTCGCGTTCATCTTCTCGACGGTATCGGCCGTGTCGATCAGCACGAGCTTCACGTTCGGCGTGGCGCCGACATCGGTGACCGCCGCGGTCGGCAAGCCGCCGACCCAGAAGAAGGCGTCGACCTTGCCGTCCTTCAAGGCGTTGCCCGATTCGGCGACCGACAGGCGTTCGCGCGTCATGTCCTTGTCGTGGTGGAGACCGGCAGCCTCGATCACGCGGAACGCCATCACTTCGGTGGCGCTGCCCGGCGAGCCGGTGGAGACGCGCTTACCCTTCAGGTCGGCCATCTTCGTGACGTTGCGGCTCTGGGTGGACACGACGTGCATGCGATTGGGATAGAGCACCATGAGCGTGCGGACCGGCACTTTGCCGGCCGAGAACTTTCCCTTACCGTCCGCGGCTTCGAGCGCGGCGTCCACCATCGAAAGGCCGATTTGGCCCGGCTGGGCGCCGATGAGCTTCAAATTGTCGACGGAGCCGCCGGTGACTTCGGCGGTCGCCTGCACGCCGGGCAGGTATTTCGACAGCACGTTCGCCATGCCACCGCCCATCGGGTAATAGACGCCGCCGGTGCCGCCGGTGCCGATGGAGATCGTTTTTTGTTGTTGGGCAACGCCGGAGCCGCCAAGCAGTAAGGCGACCGCGGCGAAAGCCGCAGGAACGATGGCGTAAGTCATTCTTTTCATTTGCTTTCCTCCCTATCGTTACTTTTGCCCCGGGGCCGCCGGCGCGCTTGGCCCCATTTTCTGCATCAATATGACGGCGACGGCAATCGCCAATCCGATCAGGCCCGGCCCGGGAATATCAACGCCGGCAACCGCTTCGAGGGGAACATCGATCAGACTCGGAAACACGAGCAGAAGGCCGGCGAGCACCAGCAGCACGCGCTCCAGCTGCGTGTTGCGCCGGACCGCCCAGTTCTGCGCCGCCGCGGCGAAGGCGACCAATCCGGCGCCGGTCTTGAACGTAATCCAGACGATGTCCCAGGTGGAACCGTCCTTCGGCAGCTTCATCAGCAGCCCGATCCCCTGCGGGTCGAGCACGAACACGAACGGAACAAGGAACGCGGGCAAGGTATATTTCCACGCCTGGAACGTGGTCCGATAGGGATCGGCGCCGGTGATTGCCGCGGCGGCGAAGCAGGAGAGCGCTGTCGGCGGCGACACCTCCGACAATACGGCATAGTAGAAGATGAACATGTGCGCGGCGTAATCCGGAACGCCGAGCTTGATCAGGGCGGGCGCCGCGATTACCGCGCAGATGATGTAGGACGCGGTCACCGGCACGGCAAGTCCGATGATCCAGACGATCAGCGCCGTGTAGAGCGCGGTCAGCACGAGGCTACCGCCGGCATAGGCAATCACGATCGCCGAGAATTTGAGGCCGAGACCGGTCAGCGTGACGACGCCGACGATGATGCCGGCGGCGGCGCAGGTCGTGGCCGCGCTGAGGACGCCGATCGATCCGTCGGCCATCGCGCGTACGAGCTTTCTCGGATAGAGCGCGGTTTCGCGCGTAAGGAAGCTCATCGCGAACGCAAGCAGGATCGAATAGAACACCGAGGTCATGGGCGAATAGCCGACCACCATGAACAGGACGACGGCAATCAGCGAAACGAAATGGAAGCCGTAACGCCGCGTCATCTGCCAGAGCGGCATTTCCGGCTTGAAGATCACGTCGTGCGCACCGAACCGGCGCGAATCGATCTCGACCATGAAGAAAAGCGACAGGTAGTAGAGACAGGTCGGAATGAGCGCCATCCAGATGACATCGAGATAGCTGATCTTCAGGAACTCGGCGATCAGGAAGGCGGCGGCGCCGAGCACCGGCGGCGAGATGATGGCGCCGAGCCCACCGGCCGCGAGCAGCCCGCCCGCGGCATCGGGGCGAAACCCGGCCTTCTTCATCATCGGATAGGCGACCGTGCCCACCATCACGGTCGTCGCGACGCCTGAACCCGACGGCCCGCCGAGCAGAAAGGAAGAGAGGACGACGGCGCGGCCGGCGCTGTTGTGCCTTCCGCCCATCGCCGCGAGCGCAAAATCGATGAAGAACTTTCCGGCGCCCGAATGCGCAAGGAATGCGCCGTAGATCGTGAACAAGACGATGAGCGTAGCGGACACGTCGACCGGAACGCCGAAGATTCCCTCGAGCGTGATGAAGAGATGTCCGACGAGGCGCAAGAGATCGTAGCCGCGATGAGTCCAGGGCTCGGGCAAGTACGGCCCCGCCATTGCATAAGCGATGAACAGGAGCGCAATAACCGGCATGATCGCGCCGGTCGTGCGACGCGCCGCCTCCAACAGCAGCACGACGAAGACGACGCCGAGCACGGTATCGAGATGTGTTGGCAGCGTGGCGCGGTCGGTGAAATCGTCACCGCCCATGATCGCGTAGATGAGGATGCCGACCGCGGTGAGCCCGGCGAGTACGTCCCACCAGCGAATCCGGTCGCGATAGCGCTGCGCCATCGGGTGAAGCAGGAACGCCAACATCATCACGAAGGCGACGTGCGTATAGCGAAGTTGTTGCGTCGGGACGATGTCGTATACAGCGTAGAGATGAAACGCCGTCATGGCGACGGCGATCGAAGTGACGATATAGCCCGGCCAACCGGACAACCGGTTGGCCACGCCCTCCTCGGCCTCGACATAGGCCTCGGCCTTGCTCAGCGCCTCGGGCGCGATTGCATCGGAATCCGATTGCGACGGAGGCTTGCGCTCGCCGTTTGCCAACTCCCCCTCCCCTGGCCGCCGGCTTCGTGCGTAATCGGCGGTCTTTCCCGCATTCACAGGAAATTCGACGTGATAATTGTTTCGCCCTGCCCACCGGCGGCAAGGAGCTTTCGTCGACGGTGGGCAGAGTGCTGCAATCGGGTGGATGAGGCAACCCTGCCCCGGTTTGACTTTCGGCGGAAATCGAATCGCGCACGGAGGAGGACCGTGCGGCGCCGTCATTCAGGCCTTGCGAAGCACCCGGAAGCCTTGCGGCGTGAACTCGACGTGGCCGCGCGCGGCGCCCATCGCCCATTCAGCGGTGGCGGCGAGGCCGCCGAAGGAAAAGAAATGTACGGCGAGCGGGCCCAACCGGGCGCTGTCCTCCGCCTCGCTCAGCGCACGAATGATTCCGTCCGGCGCCGCCTCGCCGAGCAACTGCATCGCCTTGGGATTCAGCATTCCCTTCAGCGACGCGCGCACGCCGCAGCGGAGCGCGTAACGCATGAGCGCGCGCATGCTGGTCGGGCCGGCGACGCCGATGCGAACAGGAACGCCGACGCCCTCGCCGCGCAGCCAGCGCAACCAATTCAGGATCGGCTCGGCGTCGAAGCAGAATTGCGTCGCGATGTGCACGGCGAGATTTTGTCTTGCCGCAGCGTCGAGCTTCTGCATCAACACGCGCGCGAGCGTCGCGTCGTCGATCTTCGGGTGCCCGTCGGGATAGCCGGAAATGCCGATCTCGCGGATGCCGTTCCTTTGCAGAACTTCGCTTTCGATCAGGTCGAGGGCGCCGGCAAACATGCCCACCGGCGCGTCGCGGTCGCCGGCGATCACAAGCGCGCAGGTCACCCCGGCCTCGCCGTTGAGGCGCGCAAGCACTCGCCCGGCGTGGGCGGCGTCGATATAAGCGCGCGCGGTCAGATGCGGCACCGGCTCAAAGCCGCTCGCGCGCACTGCGCTCGCATATTCCACGAGGCGCTCCGGCAACTGGTTCGGCGGACAGCTCAGATAAACGTGCGTGCTGGCGGGAATCGATGCTTTCAGCGCATCTAGCTCAGCCTGATCGGGAAACGTCGCTTCTAGCGAGAAGCCGTTCACCGCGCGGACGATATTGTCCGCCGCAGGCGCGGCGCCGGCCCGGCCCGCGGCAGGTTGCGTGGCTCGATCCTGCACTTTTAGTACCTGTAGTGGTCCGGCTTGAAGGGTCCGTGCGCCGGGACGCCGATATATTCAGACTGCTTCGGCGACATTTTGGTGAGCTTGGCGCCGATCTTGTCGAGGTGCAGGCGCGCGACCTTCTCGTCGAGATGCTTCGGCAGGACGTAGACCTTCTTCTCGTACTTGCCCTGGTTGGTGAAGAGCTCGATCTGCGCGAGCGTCTGATTTGTGAAGCTCGACGACATGACAAAGCTCGGATGGCCCATGGCATTGCCGAGATTCACGAGTCGGCCTTCGGACAGGAGGATGATGCGTTTTCCGTCCGGGAACTCGATCTCGTCGACCTGCGGCTTGATATTGTCCCATTTGAAGTTCTTGAGCGCGTTCACCTGAATTTCGGAATCGAAGTGACCGATATTGCAGACGATCGCCCGGTCCTTCATGGCGCGCATGTGGTCGACGGTGATGACGTCGACATTGCCGGTCGCGGTCACGAAGATGTCGGCGCGCCCGGCGGCGTCATCCATGGTGGTGACCTCGTAGCCCTCCATCGCCGCCTGCAACGCGCAGATCGGGTCGATCTCGGACACAAGCACGCGGCAGCCGGCCTGGCGCAGCGATGCAGCTGAGCCCTTGCCGACATCGCCGAAGCCCGCGACCATGGCGACCTTGCCCGCCATCATGACGTCGGTTCCGCGGCGGATGCCGTCGACGAGCGACTCGCGGCAGCCATAAAGATTGTCGAACTTCGACTTGGTGACGCTGTCGTTGACGTTGATCGCGGGCCAGAGGAGCGTGCCCTTCTTTTGCATCTCGTAGAGGCGATGCACGCCGGTCGTGGTCTCCTCGGTCACGCCGCGGATGCCGTCCGCGTTCTTCTTGAACCAGCCCGGCTTTTCCTTGAGGCGCTTCTTGATGACGGCGAAGAGGATTTCCTCTTCCTCGTTGCCCGGCTTCGCGAGGAAGGCGGTGTCGCCTTTTTCAGCGCGCAAGCCCAAGTGGATAAGCATGGTCGCGTCGCCGCCGTCGTCGAGGATCATGTTGGGCGTACCGCCGTCGCCCCACTCGAAAATCTTGATCTGGTAATCCCAGTAGTCCTCGAGGTTTTCGCCTTTGACCGCGAATACGGGGGTGCCGCCCGCGGCAACCGCCGCGGCCGCATGGTCCTGAGTCGAGTAAATATTGCAGGAAGCCCAGCGCACGGCGGCGCCAAGCGCCTTCAGCGTCTCGATCAAGACCGCGGTCTGAATCGTCATGTGCAGGGAGCCGGCGACGCGCGCACCTTTCAACGGCTGTTTCGGGCCGTACTCCTCACGCGTGGCCATGAGGCCGGGCATCTCGGTCTCGGCGATCGCGATTTCCTTGCGGCCCCAATCGGCGAGGCCGATGTCCTTGACGATATAATCGGTCGCGGCGATCGCCTTCGCTTTCTGTGCTGCGGTCATGACCTTCTCTTATCGGTTGGATTGGCGCGGGAGGCGCCCATAAACTAGGCTTCGTAGCCGCGATCGCAAACCCGGCTTAACAGGCGTCCGAATTCGCATCGCCGGCGAAGCAGTCTACCTCCCGCATTTCTCGTTTGGCATGCCCTCGCGATGCGCGACGCTCAGTCGCGCTGCCGCGAGATGACGTAGGATTCGTCGTTGAACCAGAGGCCACCGTGCGTCCTCAGAACGTCGCTGGTGGCATCCAGATAGGTGCCGTCCTTGACGGCATCGGTCAACCGATCGTCTTCGATCTGGGCGACATAAACGGCGGCGTTCCAGGCGGCGAAAAGCGTCGAGGTGCCGAGCGGGCCGGTCACCTCGTTCGGTAGCATTTCGAGCTTGTATTGGAAGATCGAACGGTTGTCGGCGTAGGCGTTGAAATTGAGATCGCGGCCGGCGGCCCCGAGCTCCTGCTTCACCGCGCGCAAGATCGCGTGGCGGTCGCTCACGAACGGGCTCTCGCCCGGCCATACCTTGCGGATGATCTCCATGCCGGGGTCGTTGCCATGGGAATGGATGGCAATGAGCCGGCCGCCCGGGCGGAGCGAACGGGCGAGCGGGGCAACCACCTTCTTCGCCTTGAACTCGGTCGAGGAGCGCGCGCGATAAGGCTGTGAGGCAATCACCAGATCGAAATTCGCTTCGGCGCGGCCCGGATGCGGGATGATCGGATCGAGCAGGAAGCGGTGATCGTCGCGGTAGAGCACGAGCGCCACCGGGCGTTCGTACATCGGATTGCCAGTCTTCTCGCTTACGCGCGCCTTCCAATTGTCGATCAGGAACGGCTGCAGCTCGGCAATCTGCTCCTCGAATTCGCGCGAGGTGTTTCCGGTGAGCGCAACCTCGTGCCAGA
The DNA here is from genome assembly GCA_040901465.1 of Xanthobacteraceae bacterium. GTDB lineage: Bacteria > Pseudomonadota > Alphaproteobacteria > Rhizobiales > Xanthobacteraceae > JAUSIF01. Next base: position 151,775 of record JBBDYN010000002.1, on the reverse strand, counting down.
CCATGCTGTTGGCGGCGGCCGGCGACCTTACGGTCAGCGACGGCGCCTCGGAATAATACATGTTGGTCAGCACGAAGACGGTCGCGGGATGCTCGAACAGGCGATCAGGCATCTTGTCGAGCGTGAGCCGCACGTCTTCGAGGCTGATCTCCTTACCCGCGACGTAGAACGGCATGTTCGTAAAGCGCCGGTGCATGGCGCGCAGCGTGCGCGAGAGCACGGTACCGTCGCCGACGCCCGCGTCGAACAGGCGGACCGCCGGCGGGCGCGGATGAATGTTCGCAAGCTCGAGGGCGACGCGGCCGGCCACGACCTGCTTCTCGCTGCAGGTATTCACGAACAGAAGATACTTCTGCCGGTTGTCGAAGAACCGGAAATTGTGCTGCGGATTCTTCCCGTTTCCGACCTGGGCGGCGGGCTGGACGCGCGAAATTTCGTGCAAGGTGGAATTCGCTCGTGCGTTGATCGGAGATTGCGAAGCCACCGGCGCGCCGTTCGGGTGCACCGAGAGGAAGGAACGAATGCGATCGAGCGTGTCGGTCGTGATGCGGCCGCCGTGACGCAGGCGCTGCACGAGCTTGCCGTCGTTCACGACGCGGCGTCCGAAGGTGGACTCGGCCATGCCGGCGCGGCGGCAAAAGGTGGAGATTTCTTCCAAAAGCTGCTCGGTGTTCATGTGCCGATGCCTGGGCGAGCGATGCCGCCAAGGCCGAAAACTAGGGGCCATGACGTTAGACGTCAACATGGACACTGCCCACTATTGAAGTGGGAATCATAATGGGCTGTTTCCCAAGCGCTTATATGTTGATTCTTTGCGGTAATATCAATATATGCGCTGCAGCAGATATGAGTCCATGCGGGGACTCGGCCAGACCGACGGGGTATTTCGTGGGCATAGGCCCAAACTGCTTAGCGCGCTCGCGGGCGGGGCGTTTTTTGCCGTCGAGTTGCGTGACGTAGGGTTCGACCGGCCGGACGAACTCGCCGTCAACGATGGGTACGCAATCGGGCGGGAAGTCCTGGCGGAACGGCCCCGTTCCAGCCGCACGGTCTCGATGAAGCGATCGAGATGGCGCATCGCGCCGGTCGGCAGGTCGTGCAGCACCATCAAGCTCCAAGATTACGCGCAAATCTGCGCGAACGCGCGCTCGAGCCAACCGTCGGCGCCCTCCCAGTCGCGCGGGATCGCGGTCCACAGGACGCAGGTGAATCCGCCGTGGACGAGCAACTCGACGGCGGCGGGGCTGAGCAGCCGCCGGTCGAGGCGGCCACCTTCGCCGAACGGGCGGAAGAAACGACGCGAGTGCGCGAGCGCGCCCAACTCGATCTGCGTCCGGCCAATCTCCGCTTCCGGCGCGCCGGGATCATCCAGCAATCCAAGCGGCGTCGTGTGGTTCCAAGTGTGATTGCGGATCCAGTGACCTTCGGCGTGCGCGCGCTCGGCGAGTTTCCGACCATCCGGCGTCGCGAGCTTGTGGCCCAGAACAAAGAAAGTGGCCGGGACCGATTGCCGCGCAAGGATATCCAGACCGAAGGCGTCACCTCCGGCTCGGGTCCGTTGTCGAAGGTCAGCGTCACATCGAACTTGGGCGCTCAGGACTCGCGTGATCCCAAAACGAAACGCAGGCCGGGCGTCGCCACCCGGCCTGCGCGAAAATTTCCGGCACCGACCGCGCCGCCGGATGCGGCGCGACGCGATGCCGATCGATCACTTCTTCTTGGCGTCCGCGAACGGATAGATCACCTTGCCGGTCGACAACTTCGACGGCGTAAGAACGGGCTGCTTGTTCATGTCTGTGAACTCTTTGATATCGGTACCGCCGATGCCCTGATACTGCACTTGCAGCATCCGCGCCTCGGTCCATTCGCCGGTCGGGCCGAATTTCACTTCGCCCATGATGGTCTTGACCGGAGTCTTGTGCAGGTACTCGGCGAGCTTGGTGTCATCGAGGCTCTTTGTGGCGGTGACCGCCTGTTCCAGCACCTGCAGATAGGCGTAGGCCCAGGGCGGCAAGTAGTAGCCGAGCGGATCGATCTTCTCGGTCTTGGCGCGCTCCTGATATTTCGCCACCACGTCGAGGACGCCCGGATACTGCATGGTCTTCGCCGGGATCCACGTTTCGTAGTTCACCCAGCCGTTCAGCAACGGGCCGAGCTGCTGCTTGATCGCGGTGAACTGCAGGCCGACCATCGCGCCGCCGATCATCTTCGGCGTAAAGCCGATTTCGTTGACCGCGCGGACCCAGCCGACCGAGTCGAGCGGATAGGAGCAGACCACCACGAGGTCCGGGTTGGTGGCCTGGATCGCGCGCACGATCGGCGCAAGGTCCGTCGTGGTCGGCGGATAGGTGCGGTCATAGACGATCTTGAGGCCGGCGGTCTTGGCGTTCTCACGGGCACCGTCCTGCGCGTTACGGGCGAACTCGGCATCGGCCGCGGCGATCGCGATCGTCTGCGGCTTCGGATTCTGCGCCATGGCGATGTCGAAGAAGCCCTTGGTGAAGGCCGGCCTCGGACTCGGGCCGGTTGGGATCATCGAGAAGTAGCGCGGGTACTTGAAATTGTCGTTGATGCCGGTGCCGAACAGGCTGATCAGAAGCTTGTTCTTCTGAATCGCGACCGCGGTCGCCGGGGCGATCTGCGTGGACGCGTAGGGGCCCATCATGATGTCGACCTTGTCGACGTCGAGGAGCTTCGTGTAGATGCCCGGGACTTCCGCGGGGATGCTCTTGTCATCGTAGAATACGAGCTGGACCTTGCGTCCGAGCAGGCCGCCCTTCTTGTTCACGTCATCTTCCCAGATCTTCATCGCGAGCAACGCGCCTTGGCCCGCGCCCGCGAGCGGACCGGTCAATGCCATGCTGAAGCCGATCTTGATCGGCTGCTGAGCCTGCGCAGGCGCCAGCGCAAGCAGCACGGCCGATATGGCCAGCGCGACAGGGGCCGCCGCGCAGCGCCACAAGAACCTGCGCCGATTCGTGTTGTGCATCATGTCTTCCTCCCGGTGAGAGCTCGGATTCTTTCCGATGCAGATTACAGATGTCCGGCCTGGCGCGACTACCTGTTGGGCTACCGCACCGGCCTGCGAAATTTCGCCAAGCGATAAAGCATCCGCTCCACGTGGTCAGGAGACGTTATTCCGGCCCGGCGTGTCAAGGAGCGGCGGCGTTCGCAGGCGCGGCGACGTAGAGTAAATCGAACGTGTCGGCGTTCGCCGATGCGACGCCGTGCCGGTGGGACGCTGACCAATTCAGGCACGCGTCCGGGTGTGGCCGTCGCTACTGATCGGGCAATCGGCGTTGCCGTTGCCGCGCCCCTGCCGCGTTTCGCGCGGTGACCTAGATACCGTTGGGCGGGGAGCCAGGCACGTGCCCGACCTACGCGTGGGCGCGTTTCGGCAGAGGCGGCCCTCGTAAGGCGGTATTTGGCGGGAGTAATTACGGATTTTTAAAGATGCGGCATATTATACTTGCCGTACCCAAGTCGGGTGACTTATGATCGCGGCAAGCGATCATATTTGGGGGATTGTCTGTGGGCTCCCTGAGCCAAAGCGCAGCAATCGGCCACTCTTGATGCTGAAGGCCTATATCGACGATAGCGGGGTAGGCCAGCACCCCGTCTATGTATTGGCGGGGTTTGTTGCCTCCGCCAGGGAATGGGCTCCGTTTTCCGATGCATGGGATCGCGTGCTCTGGATGAGCCCGCGCATTCGATATTTCAAGATGAGCGAAGCCATGGGCCTGAATGGCGAATTTTTAGGGATCAGTCCCGAGCGGCGCGATGAAAAATTGAGGCTGCTCGTCAACGCAATTGAATGCCACCGCCTTTACGGAGTGAGCATCGCGATTCCACATTTCATATTCGAGAATCTTTTCAAGGGGCGGCTTACTAAGCCAATGAACAGCCCATATTTTTATGCGTTCTATGGAATTATCGGGCACATCTTCATGATCTTGTCGGGGAGAGGGGTAACCGACCGTCTGGACCTGTATTTCGACAAGCAAGTTGAACACGCCGACAAAATTCTTCCCGCATGGGATCATTTCGTAGAGTTGGCACCTCAACACATTCGCGGGATGATTGGCAATCCGCCGAATTTTTTGGACGACAAAGACTTCGTTGCTTTACAGGCCGCCGATTTACATGCGTGGTGGACCCGCCACCAATATGAGGCGCAGTCGAGGGGTGCGCCTGACCCGGTCCCCCCATGGGGAGACGGCGGAAAGAAAATCGAAACCGCCGGCTTTCTCTGGACGCCAGAATTTGCGGAAGGTCTGCACGAAAAACTATTCGGCGCTCGGCCCGTCCGGGTTACTTGGACCTTTGAGTATCCTTGGGGGCCAAAATTCTCGTAACGGCCCGCTCAAATTTCAGGCCGTTTTCATCCGCACCGTATTTCCGAGCGGTTTCCTTGAACCGCTCGGATTGCTTCTTATCGGTGCCTTTTGGGCCTTTTCGTTTTGGTTTGCCCTTTGGGTGCTGGGCCATATTTTTTCGGTCCCTCAACCAGTCGTTCGATACATCAAACGCTTTCCGACGATGCCCTTCAATGCGCGCTCTGCCCGCGCAACATCGTTCACGCCAAGAGCGATGCGGTTACTATAGCGGAAATCAAACTCGGTTAGATAGCGTTGCAGATGCTTCGCGTCGCAATGCTGATAGGTGCCCTTCATGCCGCGCTTAAACACCGAGAAAAATCCCTCGACGGTGTTGGTGTGAACCTCGCCGCGCACGTATTCCCGCGCGGTGTGCTTGACGGTTTCGTGCTTCGCGAAATGCTTGCCGACCGCATTGGTGATTCCTTCGTCGGTCATAAGACGGCTTTCGGTCGAAGCATTTCCAAGATGGATGCGGCGCAAGGTTTCGTTCTTGGCGTCCGCGATCTTGAACGAGCGAGCTTGGCCGCCGCGCTCAACGAGAGTGAAAATCTTGCTCTTTCCGCCCGCGCCGGGCTTGCCACGACGGCGGGCCTTCATCGCGGGATCGGTGTCAACATCCTTCGGTCCCCAAAAAGTCTCGTCGCTCTCGATGATCTTGCCAATGCCGCCCATCGGATCGGCCGCGCCGTCAATCTTCATCGCTTCACGGACGCGGTGAGAAATGAACCACGCGGTTTTCAGAGTGCAGCCGAGGGTGCGGGCAAGCTGGTTAGAGCTGATGCCCTTCTTGGATGACGACAGAAGAAAGATCGCTTGCAGCCAGTGGCGCAGCGGAACGTGCGACGACTCGAACACGGTCCCGACCTTCACGGTGAAGGGCTTGCGGCAGACGTAGCACTTGTAAGCGCCAACGCGGGTGCTCTTGCCACCCATCTTGCCGATGCGCTCGGCCCCACCACAGTGCGGGCAGATCGGGCCATTGGGCCAAATCCGGGCCTCTACAAAGCGGTATGCGGCTGCCTCGTTATGGAAGTGTTTGTCGTCGAGAACGGACATCATGACTAACCCCTATAGAATCAGCCTAACCCATCCGTTTGGGTACGTCAAGTATAATATGCCGTTAAAGATGATATCTTTACTACTTTTCAATTCCGGCCTAATTAGATGCCGGAGAGGCGCCAAGCATGGGTGTGCATCCTTCGCTCGCCAGGGATCCGGCCGCAGGAGGAATTTTCCTCGGCAGCCGGCAGGCGTCGCTGTCCTCGCAGATCGTCGCCGAAGTGCGCGACGCGCTGTTCGCCAAGAAACTCAGGCCCGGCGAATTCCTCGGCACCGAGAACGATCTCGCCACGCGCTTCGGCGTGAGCCGGATCGTCGCACGCGACGCGCTGCGCACGCTGCAGGCGCTCGGCATCGTCGACATCAAGATGGGCAAGGGCGGCGGCGCGCGCATCGCGCGCGGCAATCCGCGGCTGTTCGCCGAGGCGCTCGCGGTGCAGCTCGACCTCACCGGCGTCAGCGCGAGCGAGATCATGGACGCGCAGCGCGCGATCGAGACGCTTGCGGCCGAACTCGCTGCCGAGCACGCGAACGCCGCCGACCACGCCAAGCTGCAACATCTGCTCGCCGACGCCGAAAGCAAGATCCATGACAACCAAGCCTATACGCGCTCGTGCCGCGACTTCCATATCGCCATCGCCGAGGCCTCGCATAACCGCGTGCTGCTCGTGCAGCTCATCTCGCTACAGCACGTTTCGTGGCCCTCGGAAAACCGGACGCTGACGCCCGCCGTCGCGCAACGAATTCTCGAAGTGCACAAGCAGCTCGCCTCGCTCATCGTGATGCGCGACGCCGCCGGTGCGCGAAATCTGATGGACGACCACGTGAAGATGATCCGTGCGCGGCGCGTCGCCGAACACGGCGAACTGCCGGAGAGCCCAGACCGTTGCTGCTGACCGATCCACGCGCGGCGGTTCGTGGCTGCGAAACAGGATTCAAAAGGAGGAAGCCATGCCGAAATTCGTAATCGAGCCCCATTTCCGGCTGCAGGAGTGGGTCGCTGAAGAAAAGGATTATTTCCGCGACGAGGGCCTCGACTATGTCTTCAACGAGATGGTCCAGTCCACCGACGGCAAGATTCACGACAAGGGGGTCAAGGTCGGCGCCTATCAGTCGTTCGAAGCCGGCCGCAAGTCGGACGTGAGCTGCGCCTGCCATTGGACCGTCGGCGTCGCCGCCTCGGCCGGCCACGGCAAGCTCTATCCCGAGGTCTATTCGGTCTCGCCGTCGGGCGTGTTCGTGCCGGCGGATTCACCGGTGAAGACGCCGGAAGAACTTGCCGGCGTGCCGATCTCGGTCGGCTACCAGTCGGGCAGCCACTACGCGACGATCCAGGCGCTCGAGCAATACATGCCGAACGACAAGATCAATCTGTCGTTCAACGACGGCATGCTGTTCAAGCGCATGGAGCTCTTGATCGACAAGGAGGTGCCGGCGGCGGCGCTGTTCAGCGGGCCCTATTATTTCGCCGAGCAGCTCGGATTCCGGAAGATCATCGACTCGACCTTCATGATCACCACCATGATCAACGGCAATCCCGACGCGGAAGACCTGCGCAAGTTCTTCCGCGCGCTCAAACGCGCGCAGCGCGACATCGATCTCCGTCCCGACCTCTACACGCACTATTACAAGAAGGAATTCCCGGTGCGCTATCACTCGATGATGGATACGCGCCGCTGGGGGCCGGGCGAACGTATCGTGTTCGAGCCCTACACAAAGGAAGTGTTCGAAGAGACCTTCAAGTGGATCGCCGACCACGGGATCTTCCCGGAAGGCGGCCTCGGCTCGGGCGTTTACGAGCATTCCGTCGTCCGCCTCGCTTGACCGAACGACTTCACGTCACAAGCCGCCGCGAGCACCCGTCCGCGGCGGTTTGCTTTTGATGAATCGGATCAGGCGCGCTTGGTGTCGACGACCTTGAGGCCGATGTAGCGGTCGAGCGCCGCGGTATCGCGCAGGAGATCTTTCGACGCCGCACGATGCACGATGTGCCCGCGCTCCAGAAGCACGGCCTGCTCAGTCAGAGAGAGCGCAACTTCGGCGTGCTGCTCGACGAGGATCACCGCGGTATTGCGATCGTCGAGCATGCGCCGGATCGCGCGCACCACTTCCTCGATGATGATGGGTGCCAAGCCCTCGAGCGGCTCGTCGAGCAGCAAGAGCGAGGGGTTGGTCATGAGTGCGCGGGCGATCGCCAACATCTGCTGTTCGCCGCCGGACAACTGGTTGCCCTTGGAATTCTTGCGTTCGGCGAGGCGCGGGAACAGCTCGTGCACCGCCTTCAAGTCCCAGCGGCCGGGCCGCGACGTTACCGTGAGGTTTTCCTCGACGGTCAGGGACGAAAATATCTCGCGCTCTTGCGCGACCCAGCCGATGCCGGCGCGGGCGCGCCGGTAGGGCTGCGTTCCCGTGACATCGGCGCCGCGCCATTGAACCGTGCCGCGGCGGATATCGGTGAAGCCCATGATCGTGAGGAGCAGGGTCGATTTGCCGACGCCGTTGCGGCCGAGCACGGCAAGGCTTCCGTTCCCCGGAATCTCGAGCGTGATGTTGTCGAGCACCACCGCATCGCCGTAACCGGCGCGCACGTCCTTCAGCGCAAGCAGCGGCTCAGCCATGGTGCGCCCCGCCGAGATAGACCTCGCGCACGCGCGGATCGGCGGCGATCTGGTCGGGCGTACCCTCGACCAGGATGCGGCCGCCGACCATCACGATGATGCGGCTCGCGAAGCGGAACACGACGTCCATGTCGTGCTCGATGAAGAGGATGGTGATGTCCTGCGAGAGGCCGGCGATAGCCGAGAACAGGCCCTGACTTTCTTCCTTGGGTACGCCGGCGGCCGGCTCGTCGAGAAGCAGCACGTGCGGCTTGGTCGCGAGCGCGAGCGCGATTTCGAGAAGCCGCTGCTTGCCATAGGCAAGCTCGCGCGTGGCACGATAGCAATCGTTCCCGAGCGTGAGCGAATTCAAGATCTCGTACGCTTCCTCGGCGGCGTCGCGATATTGCGGGAGCCCGCGCCACCAAGTCGGCGCATAGCCGCGCCGCTCGCACACGGAAAGGGTCACCGACTCCAGCGCGTTCAGATGCGGAAACAGCGTGTTGATCTGGAACGTGCGCACGAGCCCGCGCTTGACCCGGTTCTGCGGCTCGAGATGGGTGATGTCCTCGTCGCCAAGAAAAATCTTGCCGGAATCTGGCTTGAGCATCCCGGTCATCAGGTTGATCAGCGTCGTCTTGCCGGCGCCGTTCGGGCCGATCAGGGCATAGCGCACGCCACGCGGCAGGCCGATCTCGATATCGTTGGCGACGACGAGGGAGCCGAAGCTCTTATTGAGCCCGCGCGTCGAGAGAACCGCGGTGCTCACGTCCATTTGCTCCGCAGCGTTGCGGTGAACCGCGACAACCCGCCGAGAATGCCCCCCGGCAGGAACATCACGACGGCGACGAGCAAAACGCCGATTGGGAAATACCAGAGTTGCGGATTGATTCCCGAGAACTGATCGCGCGCGACCATGAAGATGATCGCGCCGACGAGTCCGCCATAAAGATATCCGGCGCCGCCGAGCACGAGCATCACGAGCACGTCGGCGGAGCGCTGGAAGTCGATCGAGCCGAGCGAGACGGTTTCCGTGGTCTGCGCGAGCAGGCCGCCCGCGATGCCCGCGATCGTCGCGGAGATGGTGTAGATCTTGCGGATGTGGGCGCGGCTGTTCGCACCGAGCGCGGGCATGCGGTTCGGGTTTTCGCGGATGCCGCGCAAGGAAAGGCCGAACGGCGAGTTGATCAACCGCCGTGCGATGAGAAAGCACACGAATAAGACGATGAGCGAATAGCTGTAGGCGGTGTAGCCGAACAGATCGAAGCGGAAATAGCCGAAGATCGGCCAGATGCTCACGCCCTGGAGGCCGTCGGCGCCGCCGGTCAGAAAATGCGCGGAATTCGCCACTTCGTGCAACAGAAAGCCGAGACCGAGCGTAATCATGATCAACGTCAAATGGCGGAAACGCGCGACGATGAAGCTCGTGGCAAGTCCGAGCGCGCCGGCAACGACGGCAGCGGCCAAAAGCCCCGTCAGCGGCTCGCCCCAAACAAATTTCGAGAATATCCCTGCAGTATAGGCGCCGAGTCCGAAAAAGGCGGCGTGGCCGAGCGACACGATGCCAGCATAGCCGAGAATGAGATCGAGTGAGAGCGCGAACAGCGCGGTGATTGCGATCTGGCTGGCGAGCGACAGGTAATTGGGAAACAGGAAGAACGGCAGCAGGACCGCGAGCCAGAACGCGATCTCGGTCACGCGCCAGCGCGACTGGGCCTGAAGAAATTCATGGGGTGCAATCGCGGCGCCGGTGGTCGCAGCCATGCCTCAGCGCCTCCCGAACAGGCCCTGCGGCCGCCACATCAGAACGGCAATCATCACGAGATAGATCTGGAAGGAGCCGAGCTCAGGCACATAGTATTTGCCGGCGACATCGCTCGTGCCAATGACGACCGCGGCCGCGAAGGAGCCGCCAATCGAACCGAGCCCGCCGACCGAGACGATGATCAACACGTAGACGAGATAAAGGAACGCAAACGACGGATCGAGCCCGACGATCTCGATCGCGAGCGCGCCGCCGAGGCCGGCGAGCCCGCTGCCGAGCGCGAAGGTGATCGCAAAGGCGCCGTCGACATTGATACCGAGGCCGCGCGCCATGCGCTGATTGTCGACGGCGGCGCGCACTTGCGCGCCGAAGCGCGTGTATTCAAGCGTGAGCACCAATAAAAGCGCGATGGCGACCCCGGTTACGACGAGGAATAACCGGTAGACCCCGAAGGTGATGCCCATGAACTGGATCGATCCACGCAAATAGGAGGGCGTCTGGATCGGCTGCTGCACGGTGCCGAAAATGTAGGCGGCGACCGCGACCGAAATGAACGCGAGCCCGATGGTGAGCAATACCTGATCGAGCTCGCTTGCACGATAGAGGCGACGGTAGAGCGTGCGCTCGAGAAAAACGCTCGCGAGTGCCGCGGACAGAAACGCGAACGGAAGGGTGGCGAAGAACGGCCAGCCGAGCTGGTTCATCAGGGTGGCGGTGACGTAGCCGCCAAGCATGGCGAAGGCGCAGTGCGCCAGGTTGACGAAATTCATCATTCCCAGCGTCACTGACAGCCCTACCGACAGCAGGAACAGCAGCATCCCGTAGGCAAAGCCATCGAACAGGACGCCGAAGATCGGCCCCATGCAGTCCCCACCCGTCTCGCAACTGGATCGGCGGACGCGCCGATCGCTTACTTCTTCGCCCGATGCAGCGGATCAATGACGTTTGGAACGCGGTCGAATTCGACATTGAGCAACTGGTCGCCGACCTTGCGCACCTGACGGACATATATCGTCTGGACGATGTCGCGGGACGCGGCATCGATCGCGATCGTGCCGCGCGGGCTCTCCCACTTCATGCCCTTTGCGGCATTGGTGAGGGATTCGGCGTCGGTCTTGCCGCCGGCCTTTTTCAGCGCCTCATAGATGACGTGCATGCCGTCGTAACCGCCGACGGCGAAGAAGTCGGGGTTACGCTTGAACTCGGCGTTAAAGGCCTTCACGAAGTCCTTGTTCAGTTTGGAGTCGTGGTTGTAGTCGTAATGCCAGACGGTGACGATGCCGAGCGCGGCGTTGCCCATGCTCTTCAGCGCGGTCTCGTCGACCACTTCGCCGGTGCCGATGATCTTGACCTTGTTCGGGTCGACGCCGCGTTCGGCGAAAGTCTTGCCGAGCGCCGCCGGCTGAGCGCCGCCGGGCACGAAGATAAAAATCGATTCGGGATCGATATCCTTGGCGCGCTGAACAAACGCGGAGAAGTCCGGGTTGGCCACCGGCATCCGCACCGAGCCGACAATTTCGCCACCGGCCGCCTTGAATGCCCGATGGAATGCCTCCTCGGCGTCCTTACCCGGCGCGAAGTCCGAAACCATCGTGTAGACCTTACGGACGCCGCTCTTGTAGGCCCAGATTGCGGCAGTTTCTGCGACCGAAGGAAGCGTCATCGAAGTCCGCACGGAGAAGGGCGACATGGTCACGATGACCGATGTCGCAGCATTCATGATCACCATGAACTTTTTTCCCTCGCTTGAAATCTTGGAAACGGCCATCGCATTCGGGGAGAGCGCGAAGCCGGCCAAGATGTCGACGTTGTCGCGCACAATCAGCTCCTGCGCGAGCCGCGTGGCGACGTCCGGCGCGACGCCGCCGGTGTCCTTGCGGATGATCTCGATCTTCTTGCCGGCGACGGTATCGCCCTTCTGCTTCATATAGAGCTTTATGCCGTTGTCCATTTGCGCGGCCGTATCCGCGAATTGGCCGGAGTACGACAAGATCAAACCGATCTTGACGGTGTTCTGCGCATTCGCCGCGGTCGCAACGAGCAGCGCGGCCGCCAAACTAGCCAAGCTGAAAAGTGCTTTTCGCATTGATTTCCTCCCTGGTGAGATGATTGGGGCTTTTCGCCCCAGAATTTTCGTGGAGGGTAATCACGAAGGAAAGAACAGGTCAATTTCCGCGGTCGTGGAAGTGGATCGCGGACATGTGCGCTTCGCCCGCCGCAAACGGTCCAGCGCTTCCCGCAAACGTCCCGTTTGACGCGCCGGCTCGGAAAATCATGCGCAGGCTCTGGCGCTCGCTTCGAGGATGCCGCGCATGTAGCCGATGGCGCGGGCGGCGCAGGTGGGGCCGTCGGGCTCGTAGATGAAAGGCTCGATCGCCGCGATCGCTTGATAGTTGCCGGCATGCAGCGCCGCGACGATGGGCGCGAAAGCGAGCTGGCCTTCGCCCGGCCCGCGCCGATTCGGATCGTTGAAATGGATGTGGGCGATCAGTCCGCTCGGGAGCCATTTCTGCAACAGGCTCGGGATCGACTCGGCCTCGCTCAGGCCCGCGGCGGAGCAATCGAGCATGGTGCGCAAGCCCGGACTATCGATCGAACGCGCGATCGCGGCCGCTTCTTCGACAGTGTTGACGAAGGCGGTGTGATCTCGCGCCAGTGGTTCAAGTAGATAAATCACTCCGGCGGCACGTGCGGCTTCGCCGGCGGCGGCAAAATATTCGATGCCGCGTTTGCGGCCGTCAGCCTCGTCGCCGGGGGTGAGTTCGCGCTGCGCGGGCGAACCGTGAATCAGGAGCCTGGCGCCGAGGTCGGCCGCGAGCGCGACGAGCCCGCGCATCACTTCGAAGGTGTGCGCGCGAATGGCGGCATCCTTCGCGGTGATCGACAGGCCCTTGGGCGCGACCATCAGATAATGAAGGCTCGTGATCGGGACGCCGGCGGCGGCGGCAATTTTCTTGATCTCGTTGCGGCGCGCGGCAGGCAGGAGATGCGGTTCGTCGCTCAAAGTGACCGGCGCGATCTCGATGCCGTCATAGCCAAGCTTCTTGATGAGATCGCATTGGCGCTCGAGGCTGAGCTCGGCGATCACTTCGTTGCAGAGGGAAATTCGCATCGGCGGTTCCGCGGCAAGTGCTGCTGAGGATTCCTGTCATGGCCGGGCTTGTCACCCAAGTCGGATTTATCCGACTTGGGCATTTTAGTGCGCAGCTCGGGCAAGCCCGAGTTGCGTTGCCATCCACGTCTTGATTTGCGGCAAGGAAGACGTGGATGCCCGCGACAAGCGCGGGCATGACGAGTTATTTGGACCCATCGTGCTCTAGAAGCGTTGCCGTACGCACCCGAGTCAATGGAAATTTCGATCTTTGGGTCAAGGTGTCCGCGGCTTGCCAAAATCGAGTTGCGGCGGGTGCGCGGCGCGCATTTTTCCCCGGCGAGCGGGTTTGTGCGCGCTGCCGGGCGCCGTCTGAACAAGATCGGCCGCGTACTCCGCGGTCTCGGCAAGTGCCTTCTCCAGCTGTTGCCTACGGATGCCCTTGGCGCGGTGATCGATACGGTCCTGACCGTGCTTCACCTCGTCGGCGCGGGTGATCGCTTCCGGCGCCGGGCCTTCGCCGAGACGGGTGAGCAGGCCGGTCGCGTCGACGATCTCCTCCGCGACCACGTGAATGACGTTCGACTCGTTCTGCACGGGCCCAGTGATCAGCAGCAGACGCCCGCCCAGCACTTCCGGGCGATAGCGTTCGAACTTCGCGGGCCAGACGATCACGTTCGCGACGGCACTTTCGTCTTCCAGCGTGAGAAAGATCACGCCATTCGCCGAGCCCGGGCGCTGGCGGATGAGCACAAGGCCCGCGACGGTCGCCCGCCGTCCGTTCGGAAGATTGCGTAGGGTTTCATTTTTGATGACATTGAGACGATCGAGCTCGTCGCGCACGAAGGCGACCGGGTGCTGGCGCAGTGACAGGCGCAGGATCCGATAATCCTCCACGACCTCCTCGCCCGGCGGCATGGGTGGAAGCGCCACGTCGGGCTCGCGCGCATGGGGCCCGGGTTCGGCCAGCGCGAAGAGCGGGAGATCATCCTTGTCGCCCGCCCGGCGCAGCGCCTGGGTCGCCCACAGTGCATCGCGGCGCGAGAGGCCGAGCGAGCGGAAGGCATCGGCTTCGGCAAGCCGCGTGAGCGTCGCGGGCGGCAAGCCCGTGCGCAGCCACAAATCGCGCACGGAGTCGTACCCGCGCCCGCGATGCTGCTCGATGAGGGCCGCATCGTCCTTGGAAAATCCCTTGATCTCGCGCAGGCCGAGACGAAGCGCATGCGTCGTGCGGATGTCATCGCGCATGTCCCGATGTAGCGGATGCAGCCGCTCGGCCGCACGCGGGCCGGGCTCAAGCGTCGCGTCGTAATCGGAGAAATTCACGTCCACCGGCCGCACCTCGACGCCGTGCTCGCGCGCGTCGCGCACGATCTGCGAGGTGGCATAGAAGCCAAGCGGTTGGCTGTTCAGGAGCCCCGCGGCGAATACGTCGGGATAGCGGCACTTCAGCCAGGATGAGGCATAAACCAGCAATGCGAAGCTCGCGGCGTGGCTTTCGGGAAAGCCGTATTCGCCGAAGCCTTCGATCTGGCTGAAGCAGCGCTCGGCGAAATCGCGCTCATAGCCGCGCGCGGCCATGCCCTCGATCATCTTGTCGCGGAAGGTGCCGATGGTGCCGGTGCGCTTGAACGTCGCCATGGCGCGGCGCAGCTTGTCGGCCTCGGCCGGCGTGAAGCCGCCGGCGACGATGGCGATCTTCATGGCCTGTTCCTGAAACAGCGGCACGCCCATGGTCTTTTCGAGCACGGCTCGGAGCGGCTCCGAGGGATAGGTGACTTTCTCGATCCCCTGCCGGCGGCGCAGATAGGGATGCACCATGTTTCCCTGGATCGGGCCCGGCCGCACGATCGCAACTTCGATGACGAGATCGTAGAATTTTTCCGGGCGCAGCCGCGGTAGCATGGTCATCTGCGCGCGGCTTTCCACCTGGAAGACGCCGAGCGAATCCGCGCGCTGGAGCATGCGATAGACGGCTTCCTCTTCGGGCGGGATGTCCGAGAGGCCGAGTCTTTTTTCCCTCCCCCTGAAAGGGGGAGGTGAAAAAAATTCACTGCCGTAATGCTTCTCGACCAGCCGCAGCGATTTCTCGATGCAAGTCAGCATGCCGAGGCCGAGCACGTCGATCTTGAGAATCCCGAGCGCATCGAGATCGTCCTTGTCCCATTCCACGTGGGTGCGCTTATCCATGCCGCCATTCATGAGCGGCACTACCTCGTCGAGCCGGCTGCGGGTGATGACGAAGCCGCCGACATGCTGGGAGAGATGGCGCGGGAAGGAGCGGATCTCCTTGATCAGCGCCTGCATCCTCTGCATGCGCGGGCTCGTGAGATCGAGGCCGACGCGCGCGAGATCGCCCTCGCGCACAGTGCCGCCGCCCATGCCCCAAATCCACGAGGAGAGCGCGCCGATCGTGTCTTCCGACAGGCCGAACGTCTTGCCGATTTCGCGGATCGCCGAACGGCCGCGATAGGAGATGACGGTCGCGGCGATGCCGGCGCGGTCGCGGCCGTAGCGGTCGTAGATATATTGAATGACCTCCTCGCGCCGCTCGTGCTCGAAATCGACGTCGATGTCGGGCGGCTCGCGCCGGTCGGCGGAAATGAAACGCTCGAACAGAAGATCGATGCGGTCGGGGTCGACCTCGGTCACGCCGAGACAGAAGCAGACGGCGGAATTGGCGGCCGAGCCGCGCCCCTGGCAGAGAATGCCTTGGCTGCGCGCAAAGCGGACGATGTCGTGGACCGTGAGGAAATAGGGGGCGTATTCCAGTTCCGCGATCAGCTCGAGTTCGTGATCGAGCGCACGACGTATCTTGTCGGTAATCCCCTCGGGATAACGCCGCGCCGCGCCCTCCCAGGCGAGATGGACGAGCGCCTCCTGGGTCGAGGCAAAGCCCTCGCGGGCCTCGTCAGGATATTCGTATTTCAGCTCGTCGAGCGAAAAGCTGAGTGCCGCGTCGAGCTTCAATGTTTCTTCTATGGCTTCGGGTGCATCCCGGAAGAGACGCGCCATTTCCTCCGGCGGCTTGAGATGACGTTCGGCGTTGGCGGTGAGCAGCCGGCCAGCCGTGTCGATCGTTACGTAATTGCGGATGCAGGTGACCACGTCCTGCAATTCGCGCCGCTCGGGGCGGTGATAGAGCACGTCATTGACAGCGATCAGCGGCACGCCGGCTTTGCGCGCGAGCTCCGCGCGGATGGCCAGGCGGGCGTGGTCGCTGCCGCGATGGAGCATGACGGCGGCGAGCCGCACGCGGCCGGATGCGGCGGCGCACAGGCGGGAGAGAATATCTTGGTTCTCGTTTTCCCGGTGCGCAGGGCGCGGATCGGCCGCGAAGGAAGCGCGGGACTTGTGCAGAAATTCCGGATCGGCATCGCGCGTGCATTCCGGCATGACGATGAGCTCGAGGCCTTCGACGTGGTCGAGGAGATCATCTAGATAGAGAATGCACTCGCCCTTCTCCGCGCGCAGGTTGCCGCGCGTGAGCAGGCGACAGAGCCGGCCCCAGGCGGGGCGGTCGCGCGGATAGGCGAGGATGTCCGGCGCGCCGTCGGCGAAGACAAGGCGCGCGCCCGGGTGATAACGCAGCGCGAGATTTTGCTCGCGCTTGATCAGATGCGCGCGCACGACGCCGGCGACGCTGTTACGGTCGCACAGCCCGAGCCCGGCGAGGCCGATCTGCGCCGCCTGCAGGGCCAGTTCCTCGGGGTGCGAGGCGCCGCGCAGGAACGAGAAATTCGAGGCCGTGGCGAATTCGACGTATTTCATGAAAAGATCTGGCTCATGCGAAGGTCCCGTGCAGGAACCAGCGCGGGCGTGTGGTTTCGCGCTCGAACAGGCCTTCGCGGAAGAGCCAGAAGCGGCGGCCCTCCTTATCCTCCACGCGGTAATAGTCGCGGGTCGGCCGCTCGCCGGCCTGGCGCCACCATTCGGCGGCGATGCGCTCGGGTCCCTCGGCGCGCATCACCTCGTGGAGGGCGCGGCGCCAGCGAAAGCGCACGGGCGGACCGTCGGGCACGGCGGCGATGGCGACGATCTCCTCGGGCCGCGAGAGCAGACGCAAGGGCCGCGCGGGCGGCGCGCCGGGCTCGGCCGTCTCCCAGGGCGCTGTCGCCGGACCCTCGCGATAGACCGGGACGGCGAGCGAAGCGCGTTCGGGCAAGTGACTCTCGAAGGAGCGCAGCCGCACGATGCTCGCGAGCCCGAGCCGCGCGCCGAGGCGGTCGAGCACGCGGGCAAGCTCCTCGGCATTGTCGGGGCCAGCGAGATCGGCTTGCGCCGGATCGGCGCGGTCGGCGGCGAGCACGGAAAGCCGCACGAGATCGTAGCCGAAGCCGGGATCGAGTTCGTCGCGCAATACGTCGAGGCGTTCGGCGAAAAGTGCCGCGAGGGCCTCGGCGGCACGCGAGGGGTGAGACGTTCCGGCTTCGACAGTGAAGACAGCCCCGTCGGCGCGGAATAATGTCAGTTCGAGGCGGCGCGCGCCCTCTCCGCGCCGCGCCAGCATGAGGGAAAGCTGGCGCGCGAGACAGGCGACCGCGCGCAGGATGTCTTCCTCGCGCCCGATCGGCTCGGCGAAAGGCCGCTCGGCCATATAGGGCGCCACCGCAATGCGCGGCGAGACCGGCTCTTCCAGGAGCCCGAGCGCGCGGTCGAGCTGATCGAGCAGATGCTTGCCGAAGCGGGCGGCAAGCGGCGCGCGCGGCAGCTCGTAAATGTCGCCGATCTGCTTCAGGCCGACGCGGGCGAGTGCGGCGACGATCTCGAAGTCGAGACGGAGCGCGGCGAGCGGAAGCTTCGCCAAGGTTTTGCGCTCCTCGCCCGGCGGTAAAATCTTCTCGGCGCCGTGGCGCGCGAGTGCCGCGGCGGCGCCCGGTGTCGACGCGATGGCGACGCGCACATGGAAGCCCCGGCGCGTGAGGCGTTCGCGCAGGTCTGCGGCCAAGCCCGCCTCGCCGCCGAACAGATGCGCACAGCCGGTGATGTCGAGAAAGACTCCGTCGGGCGCATCGCAGGCGATGAGCGGCGTCCAGCGCCGGCACGACTCGGTAATCGCTTCAAGCAGTGCGGCGTCGGCGGCGGCGTCCTCATGCGCAACCTCGATCAATGGATACCGCGCGCGCGCGTCGGCGAGCGCGATGCCGGGTGTCAGCCCCAGGGCCGCCGCCGCATCGTCGAGCGCGAGAATGCGCAGCGCGCTCTTGCGTTCGCCGGCGACGACAAGTGGCGCTTCAAGCGGAGGCGCGGAGCTTTGCCGGCGCCGGCGCAGGATCCGGTCGGTCGAAAGCCGCCGGAGCCAGACACTCGCGTAGCGCCGGGACAGTGAGGAAGGTGCGGTCATGGGTACGCCACTCAAGAGAGAAACTGGCCGCGGGGCCGCGGCGGTTACGCACGAGATCGGCTTGCAGGCGCGGCGCGCCCAGGCCGTCCGCCGGCGCCTCGCCGGAAGCGAGGGTGGCGATCCGCCAGCGCGTGGCGGCGGAGACGGCTGCGGCGAGCAATTTCTTGCTCGCGCCGAGACGCAGGAGCAGCGCGAGCGTGCCGCCGCGCGCGGCGGCGAGCGAAAGGCGGCGCGACGTGCGGAGATCGAACCTGGTCGCACCGCGCAATTCGCCGAGCACAGCGGCGAGCGTGCCGGAGCGCAGCGCTTGCTCCATCACCTCACACACTTCCCGCTTGTTGGCAGCGAGCACGAACAGGACGCGACCGGGATCGAAACCGAAGGCGGCAAGCCCGGGACCATAAGGCGCGCCGTCCTCGAGCGTCGCGAACTCGTGACGCACCCAGAGCGCGGGCTTGCTTCCGCCGGAAAGCGCGCGGGCGAGCAGTGCTGCGGAAAAGCCGGCGGCCGCGGTCGCATCGCCTTCGGCCGCGGGCGCCACCTCGTGCAGCGCGCCGCGCACGAGACCGCCGCCGAGAACGCGGTCGAGCTCCGGCAGGCCGAACGGGAGCGGAGGAAGATCGCGGCCCGCGCCGGCGCGGGCGAGCGTCTCCAGTGCCGCGCGCAGCCGGGCCACTGGCACCGGAGCGGTTTCCGGCGGTGCTTGCGAAGAACTCGGATCCCGCATGGCGGCGGTACTCTTTCCGCCCAGCGTCACAGGGCGATCTGGCTAATGTTCATGTTTCGTTCTTATGGATTCCAGGTACTGGGTCAGTTTGCAAGGCCTTTTTTGAAGACCGGGCGGTGACAAATTTTATCTCCGCCCGGTCTTATTACGTGGAGAACTCGTAAAATAGAGAAGCCCGTGGAAGCGCTAAAAGGGCTCTGGACTCGAAAAAGTGAACCCCCCGGGTCAGCGACTTAAAGTTCCATTTCCCATAAGCTATTGGACAAACAGGGATTATCTACCTTCTGCCCTCACGGGCGGAGATACCCCCTTATTGAAACCTTCACCCAAGAGTGCTACTTATCCCCTACGAAGCGACAGATCGGTTGAAACAGCGCTTCCCCGCCGGGGCAACCCGGTCCACGCGTGAGCGAGATAAGGGCCCTCGGGCTCGAAGTGGAAACCGAAACGAGAGGGTCCCTTTCGGTCACACGAAAGGGCCCTCTTTTCTTTTAGCGAGCGGCGAATTTGATCGGATCGCGCTTCAGCGTCTTATACGCGAGTATCTTGAAGCGAATAGTCCTCGGCTTCTTTGGTAAAATGGTTGGCACGGGCGGCGAGTAAGCACTTTCGATTGTCACGCGAAGATCCAATTTGGGATCGGCCTCGGCCCGCTGGATCATAAAATATACTTCGTAGGTTCGTGTGTTCACCTCAAGCGGGACGACGTAGACGTAGTTTCGGACCTCTGCCGTTTGATGAACTCTTGCGCCCGGGAGGGCGCGAACAACATCCGGCAAACGAAACGATAAGCCGTGACGGTCCGGGCTAAATACACGCGCCCGGTCAGCGGCTTCATAGAGCAAAATCTGTTCCTTCGTGTGCGCCCCCTCCACGTAGGCTTCTGTGTAGCAGTGGTTCGCAAAATCGACTCCAATGACCAACGGCCGCCCGACTTCCTCGCAAGGACACTCGATGTTCATCGGCGCGAGGTGATCGATCGTATAAGTCTGGCCGTTGCAAACGATCGGCTTCATTGATTTTGCGCTTATCTCGCTTCAAACGATTCAAGCATTTCCACAATATCGGTCATTTCCCAAAGCCGAGACGTGACGCCCGCCGCCATCGCAGGAGTTACCTTTAGCGTCTGATGCACGCGAACGAAATTGTAAAACATCGTGTGAAGGGCAACCGCACATACGTGATTTTCGATCTTCTTTGAAAATGCGTTGGTAAGCCGGGTAAAGCGGCGCATGTGCATTCGCATCGTCAGGTTCTGGCGCTCGACATATGAAGTGCTGATGTGCGCGTGGTCGGGATTGCCCTTCACGACCTCGCGCTTTGCGCCAATGCATTGAGCGGGGCTGTATCGCTTCTCTCCGGCGATCTCCGGACCGTAAATCTTTTGCAGCTGCGCGTAGTCAACGTCGTCACCGAACGCAGTGTCGATTGCGTATGAGTACGCACGCCAGCCGTCGCTCGTGATCTGCACGCGGCCCGCAAGCCGCTCGCGCAAGTCGTTCAAAAAATCACGTGCCGAATTGAACGTGCGATCACCAACGTAGAAAGTGGCGAGCAGCTTCGTGTCGGCGCAAAGAGCAGTCCACGTCCACACGTCGCCGGCATCGACTGGGGCCGCCTTCGTGTGGCGCACGTGCTCGCGCTTCGCATAGACGAACGACCAGATTTCATCGACCTGGATGCGCTTGCACGGGAGATTACGCAGTACGCGATCTTGGTAGGCAGCACAGGCGCGGCCCGTATCGACCAGAAGCCTTGCCACCGTGTTCTTGCTTGCGCCGGTAATCCGCGTGACGGCACGGATGCTCATCCCCTCGCACAGAAGGCTTAGGATTTGGGCGCGTTCTTCTCGGGTCAGCCGATTCATACTGACCCTTATACGTGAGAACACACACAAGTCAATACACTCTGTGTGTATCTGCATGGATTATAGAGAGTACTATGGGCCCTATAAGCCTTATATAGCCCTATCTAGCCCTATATACCCTTATAGGACTAATGCTACCCATGCAGTCCTTAGCAGGCATGGCCCATCGGTGGCGACGGCGCGGCAGGCGCGCGCGGGCCACCACTCGGCGCGCTTGATTTTGAATCGTGGATGTGCAACATAAAGGGCGCGATCGGATTCACGGCCGATCGCGCCCTAATCCACCCGGCCTGGAAAGCCTAGAGCCAAGGAGGTTGCGAAGAAGATGACGGCCAAAAAAACGAGAGGGGGTCCGTGACCCCTGATGTCCCGCCCGGAAGGCCGGTCGCTTCGCGGCTTTCCGTATAGCACACCCATGCCCGGAGAGCAAGAAATGCCTGAAGAACCTAATGGAATCGATCACTACGAGGTTGTCCTCGCGGATTTGTACGCCAAGCGCGACCAGATTTTGCAGGCGATCGCGGCTATCGAATCGCTGCGCGGTGGGCCGAGCGACGCAGCTCAGACGCGCCCCGGTTCCGAAACCCTAGGTAAGACCGTGGACGGGCCCGGCGCGCTCTTGGGGCTGTCCATTGTTGACGCCGCTAGGAAGCTTCTCGCGGCGAAGCGGCAACCGCTGCGGAATCCTGAAATTGCCGCTCTGTTTAAGGCCGGGGGCTTGGTTCTGAATTCCAGAGAGCCCGCCAACACGATCGGATCGGTTCTTACGCGCCGCTTCGCCGAGGTTGGCGATGTTGTCCGCGTCGATCGTGGTACTTGGGGCCTTAAGGAGTGGTACCCCAACCGAAGCTTCGGCAAGAAGGATGCGAAAGTCGCCGACAAAGGGGGCGACTAAGTTAGGTCCGCGACCAGCGTGCCCTACCCGCCTTTCGTGCACTGGCTTTTCTCTCAGCGGGCGTCATTTTCTCGGCGCGGACGCGACCCCCTTTAAGGCCCCCTAAGCGACCCCGCTTCACTGCGGCGGGGTCTTTGCCCTCTTCGGGGGATGGCGAACTACCGTCGATTTGCCCAGTCGCGATATCGACGAGCCGCTTTGCAAGCTGGTTAGGGTCGCGCGGGCGTTTAGGGGACTTTTCGGGCATTTTTACAATATATGCGGGCCGCTACGCGCGCGCGAGTGGCGATGTGACCTGCCTTATTTGAATTGACCCACCACCGGATTCCATCTCAAAGAGCCGCCGTCAAGCATCGCTTCATTCAAAATCGCTCCGAACAGCCCGTTCTTTGGATATATTCGCTAGCAAAGTGAGAATAATCAAAACGCCAATGGATACGATCCTCAATATGAAGGCGTTCCTGGCCACCGCCCGCAGCGGAAGCTTTTCCGAGGCGGCGCGGCAGCTTTCGGTGGCGCCATCGGTCGTCTCCAAGCGCGTCAATCAGCTCGAGTGGCAGCTGCGCTCGCGGCTGCTCGAACGCACCACGCGCCGCGTGCGGCTCACGGAAATCGGCGAACAGTATCTGCCTACGATCCGGGGGATCATCGTCGAGTACGAAGATCTCGTCGCCGGCATGCTGCGCTCGCCGGGCGAGCTGGAAGGGCACATCCGCGTCAAGGCGCCGACGGCGCTGACAAGGTTGCACCTCGGCAAGGTGTTCAACGAATTCCAGCAGGCGAATACGCGCGTGACACTCGAGGTCGTCCTGATCGACCGCTCGGTCAATCCGATCGAGGAAGGCTTCGACGTCGTGCTCGGCGTGCTGCCGACTTCTTATGAAGGCGTCATCGAGGAAGCGCTGCTCCCCTACCCGCGCGTCGCCTGCGCGTCGCCCGCCTATCTTGCGCAGCGCGGCCATCCGAAACATCCGCGCGATCTCGTCAATCACGATTGCCTCGTGTTCCAGCCGGCCGGCTCGGCCTGGACGTTCCACAGCCGGCGCGGGCCGATCAATGTTTCGGTGCGCCCGAAATTCAGCTCGAACGACATCCAGGTGATCGTCGCCGCGGCGCAAAACGGCGTCGGCGTGGCCGTGCTCTCGAAACTGATCGCGAAACAGGCGCTAAGGAGCGGCGCGCTCGTGCCGGTGCTAGAGGAATTTCCTCTCCCGGATTATTGGCTCAAGGCATTCATTCCGCAGAGCCGCGTGGGACTCGCTCGGGTGCAAGCGCTGCTCACCACCATTCGCAGCGCGTTCGTGCCGGTGCCGCCGTGGGACCTGCCGTGAGCGCGCGGATGTCCTTGGCAATGTTGCGCTTTAACAAGACCCGGCGAATTCGATCCTTTGCGATTTACGATAGCTGCCAGCGCAAGAAACGCGGTTATACCTCGGTCTGAATTGCATTAGCTTCGCCGGGCTAACCTGGGATTGGGATGGAAGACGATGGCAGAGTCCACAGGGCCAACGACCGCGACCAAGATCGTGCGGCGCAACGGCGCGGCGGCGGCACGCGAAGTCGGCGCGGACATTTGCGTCGTGGGCTCCGGCATCGCCGGCGCCTCGGCGGCGCTGGAAGCGGCGAAGCTCGGACGCAAGGTCATTCTCGTCGACAGCCTGCCCGCGCTCGGCGGCCAGGCGGTGAACTCGATCATCGGCACGTTCTGCGGTCTGTTCTCCAACGGCACGCACGGCTACCAGTTCACGCATCTCATCGCCGACGATCTCCTGCGCGACCTCGGCAAGCAGGAGAACGCGCTGCATTACCGGCACGGGCCGCACACGACCGTTGTCTATTACGACGAGATCGCGCTCGGGCGCTGGGTCGAGAAGTCCGTACAGAAGGCGGGCATCACGCCCTTGCTCGGCGCGACACTGCGCCAGGTGAACGTCGACGGCCGACGCGTGAAATCGCTCGAATTCGCGACGAAGTACGGAGACGTGACGGTGAAAGCGACCGGCTACGTCGACGCGAGCGGCGACGCGGCGATCACATGGCAGGCGGGGTTCGCGTGCCGCGAGCCGGAAGTGAATCGGGTGTTCGGCACGCAGATGGTGGTGCTGGAAAATATCGACGAGGCGAAGCAGCCGACGCGCGACCAGATCACCGCTCGGATGAAAGAAAAGGGCGACGAATACGGGCTGCTGCGCCGCGACGGGCTCGCGTTCATTATTCCCGGACGCGGGGTCGCCGCGATGAACATCACTCACGTCGAGACGCCGCTCGAGCCGCTCGCGGCCTCGCAAAAGGCGCTGGAAGGCAAGGACCAGGCGGAACGCGCGGTGCATTTCCTGCAAACCGAATTTCCCGAATGCTTCGGCAAGGCGCGCATCCGCGCCTTCGGCTTTCCCGGCATCCGGCAGACGCGCTGGATCGTCGGACGGCAGCAGCTTTCGATCGACGACGTTCGCGCGGGTAAGCACTTTCCCGATGCGGTTGCGCGCACGGCGTGGCCAGTCGAATTGCACGATCACGGTGCGGGCTACCATTGGCATGTCTTCCCCGAGGATCACGTGCACTATGTGCCGCTCGGCAGCCTCATTCCGGACGAGGCGGACAACATCGTCGCGGCGGGCCGTTGCATCGACGCCGACACGGCGGCACTTTCGAGCGTGCGCGTGATGGGACCCTGCATCGCCATGGGTGCGGCGGCTGCGCACGCGCTCGATCTCGCGGGTAGCGGCAGCGTGCATCAGATCGACGTGGCCTCGCTGCAGAAGCGGCTGCACGACAATCTGGATCGCACCGACAAACCGTGGTGAGGCGGCCATGAAGCTCACGGACGCGGAAAAGACGCTGCTCGACGGCAAGGGCGGCAAGGCCAAACAGAAGGCGATGGATCTGCTCGTGCGCTACGGCGAAGCGCTCGGCGCGGAGCGGCTCGTCGACACCAAGAACGTCGCCGGAACCTGGAACGCGGGCTCGCCCGCCATGAAACCCTTCGCGGAGAAGGGAATGGACGCGGTCTTTTCGAAATTCAATCTCGACAGCGACGAAGTGGTCGAGACCCCGCAGGCCGAGGTCTATACCTGCCAGTTGATCCACGGCATCGATACGCAGAACGCGCACGTCACCGGCGTCCCGGAGGAAGCGGTGAACCGGCAGAAACAGGCGGAGAGCTATTTCGGCCGGCGCGGCGTGGCGATGTTCAATACTTGCACGCCCTATCAGGTCGGCAACGTGCCGGTGCGCGGCGAGCATTGCGCCTGGATGGAATCTTCGGCGGTCGTCTATTGCAACGGCGTGCTCGGCGCGCGCACCAATACCGAGGGGCGCGAAAGCACGGGTGCCGCGAGCATCACCGGCAAGATTCCCTATTGGGGCTTTCACCTTGACGAAAATCGTTTCGGCACGCATCTCGTCGACGTGGAGGTCGACGTCGACGACATGATGGAGTGGGGACTTCTCGGCTACGCGATCGGCGAGATCGTGCAGGAAGACATTCCCGTGCTTGCCGGCATCCGGCACACGCCGAGCATGATCAAGCTCAAGCACTTCGGCGCAGCGGCGGCGTCCTCGGGCGGCGTCGAGATGTACCATATCCCCGGTGTCACGCCGGAAGCGGAGACGGTCGAGCAGGCGTTCGGTAAGAGGAAACCTCTCGAGCGGCTCAAGTACGGCCGAGCCGAGCGCAAGCTCGCCTACGACAATCTCAATTCGTCGGCGAAGGACACGGCGGTCGATTTCGTCATGCTCGGCTGCCCGCATAATTCCATCGAACAGGTGTGGACCGCAGCAATGCTCCTCGACGGCAAAAAGCTCTCTCCGAACACGCAGCTCTGGATCTTCACGCCGCGCGCGCTGCGCGACACCGCCGAACTCAACGGCTACGGCGATATCATTCGCGCCGCCGGCGCGCATCTCATGAGCGATACGTGCCCGGCCATCGGCCGCGTGATGCCGAAGGGCACCATGGTCGTCGCGACCGACTCCGCCAAGCAGGCGCATTACTTGCCGGCGATCATGAAGTGTCAGACCTGGTTCGGCACGGTCGAGCAATGCGTGGACGCGGCGCTCACCGGCCGCTGGCGCGGAGGCTTGTCATGAGCAAGGTCGTGCTGCGCGGACGCAAGGTGGTCGGCGGCGTCGCCGAGGGCGAGGCGATCGTCACGACGGATACGATCTCCGGCTGGGGCGGGATCGACGCCAACACCGGCACGATCATCGAGCGGCGGCATGAGCTCGTGGGCCAGAGCTTCAAGGATAAGGTGCTCGTATTTCCGGGCGCCAAGGGATCGTCGGGGTATTCGCATTATTTCCATCTCGCGCGCGTCGCGGGTGCGGCGCCCAAGGCGATGCTGTTCAACAAGATGACGACGAAGGCCGCGCTCGGCGCCGTGGTCACGCACGTGCCGGCGATGAGCGACTTCGACAAGGACCCGCTTTCGGTGATCGAGACCGGCGACTGGGTGAAGGTCGACGCCGACAAGGGCGTGGTCGAGGTGACGAAGCGGACAGCCGCGAAGACGGCCGCCGAATAGCTGGCTGTGCGCCAAGGGGAACAATGAATCGAAAATTGCGGAGCAATTTCGAGCCGGGCACATCGCGATGGGCGGTGCGGCGCGCGCAGTGGCGCGCGCTCGGTCTCACCGACGAGGACATGGAGAAGCCGAAGATCGCGGTGGTGAACTCGTCGTCGGAACTTTCGATCTGCTTCAGTCATCTCGACGGCGTCGCGAAGGTGGTGAAGGACGCGATCCGCGTCGCCGGCGGCCTGCCGTTCGAAATCCGCACCATGGCCGTGAGCGACTTCATCACGAGCGCGGGGCGCGCGGGCACCTTCCTGCTGCCGAGCCGCGACCTCATCACCAACGACATCGAGGTGCAGGTGGAGGGCGCGCAGCTCGACGGGATGGTGTGTCTTTCTTCGTGCGACAAGACCCCGCCGGGCCATCTCATGGCGGCGGCGCGCACGAATATTCCGACGATCTCGGTGCTGTGCGGATACCAAAAGGCCGGCCAATATCAGGGCCATCACGTCGACATCGAGGAAGTCTTCCTCGCCGCCGGGCACCACGTGGCGGGCTCGCTCAGCTTCGAAGATCTGAAAGGCATGGCGGACAACGCGATCCGCGGGCCGGGCGTATGCGCCGGCATGGGTACGGCGAACTCGATGCATTCGGTCGTGGAGGCGCTCGGCATGAGCCTGCCGGGCGGCGCGCCGGTCGCTGCGAACAGCCCGAAGATGTTCGACTACGCGAAACGATCAGGCGAACGCATCGTCGAGATGGTGTGGGAGGATCTCAGGCCGCGCACGATCCTGACCAAGGGCGCGTTCCTCAATGCGGCCGCGGTGGTGCTCGCCGTGTCCGGCTCGATCAATTGCATCAAGCATCTGCAAGCGATCGCGCTCGAAGCCGGCGTCGATGTCGACGTCTACGAGTTGTTCGAGATGCTTGCAGATCGCGTGCCGATCCTCAGCGCCGTGATGCCGATCGGCAAGCACACGATTGAGCAATTCGAGGCCGCGGGCGGCGCACGCGGCGTGATGAAGCAGCTCGAATCAATACTGGAAACCTCGGCGATGACCGTCACCGGCAAGTCGGTTGCAGATAATCTCGCCGACGTAAAAGTCTCCGATCCGGAAGTGATTCGGCCGATGCAGCGGCCATTCGCGAACAAGCCGGGCATCGTGATCCTGCGCGGCAATCTCGCGCCGGAAGGCGCAATCGTGAAGATCGGCCTGCGCGGCGAAGGGCGGCCGCTGTCGTTCATCGGCAAGGCAAACGTGTTCGAAAATTCGCCGGACGCGGAGGAGGCGCTGAAGGCGGGCAAGATCAAGCTCGGCGATGCCGTGGTGCTGCGCGGCATGGGTGTGCGCGGCGGACCGGGCATGGGTGGCGCCTCGCGACTGGTCTTTCAGCTTGACGGAGCCGGCCTCGGACCGAATGTCGCGGTGGTGACCGACGGCCAATTGTCCGGGCTCGTGAACAAGGGGCTGGTGCTCGGCGAAGTGTCGCCGGAATCGGCGATCGGCGGGCCGCTCGCGCTCGTGGAGAACGGCGACATGATTTCGATTGACGTGGAAAAGAGGACGGTCGTGCTGGAGGTCGCCGAAGCGGAGCTCGCGGCGCGGCGCGCACGCCTTCAGGACTTCGTGCCGAAGAAGGATAGCGGCTGGCTTTCCATTTATGAGCGCACGGTGCAGCCGCTCAACAAGGGCGCGGTGCTCCTGCGCGGCGACTGATAGACTTTTCCTTTCCGAAAACAGGTTTCCACTTTTCAGGGATCATGCTCTAGACGCCGAGAAGCGGCGGCAATTCGGAAAGGGTCTTAATTTCGCGATCCGGCGTGCCGGGCAGCCGTTCGCGGCGCTGGCCGTAGCGGTTGCACCAGACCACCTGCATTCCAAACGCCTTCGCCGCATAGGCGTCCCAGGCGTTCGACGACTGAAACGCGATCTCATCGGCGGAAACGCCGAGGCGATTGACGGCAAGCTGATAGACCTTGCGATGCGGCTTGTAGACACCTGCGTCCTCCACCGAGAGCACCGCGTCGAGCAGCGCGTCGAGCTTCGACGCCTTCACGAGGGCTTCAAGCATTTTCGGCGAGCCATTGGAGAGGATCGCGGTGCGCATGCCAGCGCGCCGCAGCCGCTGCAAGACATCGGTCACTTCCGGGAAGATTTCCAGCTCGAGATAGAGCTGCATCAGCCGCTCGCGCAGGCCCGGCTGGTCGAGCGCAAGCGTCTCCAGCGTGTAATCCAATGCGTCGCCGGTGACCCGCCAAAAATCCGCGTGCAAACCTTGGACTGCGCGCAACCAAGTATATTGCAACTGCTTGTCGCGCCAGAGCGTCGTGACCTTGTCGATGTCGTCGCCCAACGCGTCGCGGCAATTGCGGGCTGCGGAAGCAAAGTCGAACAGCGTGCCATAGGCGTCGAAGACGCATGCCTTGACGCCGGTGAGCGGAGCTTGAGCCATGCCCGAAGCCTAACCGGCTCGGGCGTCGGAAGGAAAGCCGCGGTCAGGTCTTGAATTTAGCGGCGAGCGCGTCGGCCGAGCGGGCGAGGAGGCCGACATCGGACCCCACCGCCACGAACAGTGCACCGAGCTTCAGCCAGCGGCGGGCATGGTCCTCCGAGGCCGTGAGGATGCCGGCCGCCTTGCCGACTTTGACGATGCGTGTGATGGCGTCGTCGATCACGGGCATCACCTGCTCGTGGGAGAGCTCGCCGAGATAGCCGAGCGATGCGTGTAGGTCGGCGGGGCCGATGAAAATGCCGTCGATGCCGTCGAGCGCCGCGATCGCTTCGAGATTCTTGAGCGCCTCGCCCGACTCCAGTTGCACGAGCACGCAGATCTCCTCGTCCGCCTTCGTGAAATAATTCTTGATGCGGCCATAGCGCGTCGCGCGCGTGGAGCCCGCCGCGCCGCGCAGGCCGGCCGCCGGATAGCGCGCGTAGGCGACGGCGTTCCTCGCTTCCGCGACCGTCGTGACCTGCGGGATCAAAATCGTCTGCACGCCGAGGTCGAGATAGCGCTTGATCGTGACCATATC
Organism: Xanthobacteraceae bacterium; assembly: GCA_040901465.1. GTDB lineage: Bacteria > Pseudomonadota > Alphaproteobacteria > Rhizobiales > Xanthobacteraceae > JAUSIF01. The sequence goes on along the minus strand of JBBDYN010000002.1, from coordinate 122,509 downwards.
GTTCCAGGGCACGCGCACGATCGGCGTCGTCGGATAGGCGGCAACGGCCTGCAACTGGCGCAGCACGTTCTCGATGTCGGCGGGCGTATGCTCGGTGTCGATGAGGAACCAGTCGAAGCCGGCGCCGGCGATCACTTCGGCGGTGTAGTGAGACGGGATGCTGCCCCACAATCCGATCTGCCGCTTGCCCGCGCGGATCGCCTGCTTGAAGCGGTTCTTCGGGTTCTCCATTTTCTTTCCGTCAGTAGCCGTAGAGTCTGGCTGGATTGTCGACCAGGATTTTCTTGCGCGCGGCGTCGTCGGGCGCCCAATCGAGCAGCATGTCGAGGAGCGTCGCGTCGTCGGGCTTCTCGGCGCCGTGCTTCATGGGATGCGGCCAGTTCGTGGCCCAGACCATGCGCTCGGGCGCGAGTTTGACGAGAACTTTGGCGAGCGCGCCGACGTCGTCATAGTTCGGCGGGCCGGATTTCGACACTTCATAGGGCGCAGAGAGCTTGACCCAGGTACGGCCGTTCTCGACGAGCCGCTTCAGCACGGCGAAGGCAGGATCATCGACCGGCACGGGCTCGAGAAATTTTCCCACGTGGTCGATCACGAGCGTGCCCGGCAGCCGCTGCAGGAGCGATTCCCGGTCGGGCAGCATGCGGCCGTCGAGCTGCAGCTGCACGTGCCAGCCGAAGGCGCCGACGCGCGCGGCCATCATCTCCAGAATTTCCCAGGGCAACGCACCGCCCGGCAACATGAAGAAGCGGATGCCGCGGATGCCGAGCTTCGTGAGGCGCTCGAGCTCCTGATCGGCGACGGTCTGATCGACCACGGCGACCCCGCGCGCGCTTGGCCCGAGCGCCGCCATGGCGTCGAGCGTGCAGGAATTGTCGATGCCGTAGGCGGTGGGCTGGACCACCACGGTGCGCTGGATGCCGAGGCGCTCGCGCAGCGCCTGATATTCGGGCACCAGCGCGTCGCCGTGCAAAATCTTCGCGGTCGGCGCGCGCGGATAGCGCTGATCGTAGAAATGCATGTGGGTGTCGCAGGTGCCCGGCGGCGCTTTCAGGCGCGGCGATCCGCTAGTCGACGGCATTTCATGCCTCTCCATTAGACGCGACAGACTGAATTGTAGCGCTCGATGCAGCACGACGAGCAAGCGATAGCTCGATGCGGGGAGATCATCGTGATCGACTCGGTTGAAAATTAGCTCACCAATTATGGTCCGGCGGCGGTCCGGCTGGATACCAATAGGCGGGTGGCGTCGGGGGACGTTTTGGCGGCACCGGCGCGCCGGCAGGTCGCTCGATCACTTCGACATACATCTTCAGTTCCTTGACCGTGTCGATAATTGCGATGCGAGTCCCGCGGAATTCGTACGTCATTAACGGCGCGCACCCCTGCGCGCGGAAGCGCCCCACCACCTCGTCAAACTTGTGGCCGGCATGTTGCACGAGCGTGTGATGCATGCCCTCGCCGCGTTCATCCAGAAACTCCTGATAGGGCGAGTGGCCTTCCAGTGGTTGGATGATTTCCCACATGCGGTCCTTGGTCCAGGTAAGCGCGAGCCTTACGCGAAACGTCGCGGGCTTTCCACGCACGAGGATCTTGGAGACATCCGGCGGTCCAAAGTCATAGACCGCCCAGGGCCCGATACCGGCGACTTCAACGTAGCTTTTCATCGTGGCATCGAGGTCGCGCACAACCACGCAGACTTGGACCAAATCGGTAATGATGGGCGCGATTGCTGTGCTCATCGTTTGCCCTCGACGCGGCAGCAGGCGTCGCATCCACTTCTTGATCCATGTGCTGAGCGTTCCGGACTTCATGACAAGTGCACTTCTCGTCAGCGCATCATGCTCGGAAGCAAGAGCGCAATCGATGGGATAAAAATGATTAGCAGGAGTCCGACGAGGCTTGCGAAAAAGAACGGCGTAACGCCTTGAAATACGCGGCCGAGCGTTACGCCATCGACCATTGAATGCACGACAAACACGTTGAGGCCAATGGGCGGCGTGATCAGGCCGATCTCGACGACAATGATGACGATGATGCCGAACCAGACCGGATCGAGACCAAGTGAAACGATGATCGGAAAGAAGACCGGGACAGTTAGCAGGATCATCGCCAGCGAATCCAAGAGGCAGCCGAGAACGAGATAGATGAGGCAAATCAGAAGGATGACGCCAGTGGATGAAAGCTGCGACGCATTGATCAGCTGAACGAGATCGCGCGGCAGCCCTGCGATGGTGACGAAGTTGGAGAAAATCAGGGCGCCGAATCCGACGGCAAAAATGATGCCTGTCGTCCGTCCTGCCTCCACGAGCGATTCGATGAACGAGTGCCACGTGAGCCGTCGCCGCCACAAGACGAATATCAAGGCGCCAAATGCGCCAATACTGGCGGCCTCCGTCGGCGTGAAGATGCCGCCATAGATGCCGCCGATGACGAGAACGAACAACGCGACCACACCCCATACCTTCGCCAGGTAAGGCCAGCGCTCACGCAGGGGAATCCGCGGCGCCCTTGGGCCCCACTCGGGCCTGTACAAAGTGGCGGCGGTGATGCTCGCATTATAGAGCAGTATCATCACAACGCCTGGAAGAATGCCGGCGATGAACAGCTTGCCGATGTCGGTCTCGGTCAGAATTCCGTAGATGACCATGGGCACGCTTGGAGGGATCAGGATGCCGAGCGTGCCACCGGCGGCGATCGTCCCCGTCGCCAGTCGGTCGTCATAACCGTAATGACGCATGGGCGGCATCGCCACTTTTGTCATCGTCGCCGCGGTGGCCAGCGAACTTCCCGAGATCGTCGCAAAACCGCCGCACGCGACTACCGTTGCCCTGGCAAGGCCGCCGCGTCGGTGGCCGAGCCAGCTATTGGCGGCGTCGTAGAGCTCTTGCGAGAGATTGGCACGATGGACGAACGCGCCCATGAGAATGAACAGGGGCAACACGGTAAAATCGAAATTCATCGAAAGATCGACGATCTGTTGGGTGCTCATGGCCAAGGCACCCGTGACGCCGCGGATCATCGCAAAGCCGGCGGCGCCGACCAAAATCATCGCGAAGCCCAGTGGCAGACCAAGGAAGGCGAGCAACAGCAAGATCGCCAAGGCGACGAGCGAAATTTCCACTAGTCGACTCCGGCATTCTCGGCGCTGATTTCCTGCGTGCTTGCTACCGGCTCGGTACGTTGGACGAGCTTTTGCCAGATCAAGAAACCTAGAATGATGGTGGTGAGGCCGCACATGAGGGTCATGAAGTAGACTACCGGCGCAATCGGCCACTCAAGGGCGCCGGTAATGTGTTGCCCCTCCGCCATCAACTTCGCTTGTATCCACATGCGGTAGGTGATGCCGGCCATGACGACCGTCATGATCATCACCCAAAGCACATTCAATGCCCGCAGGATCGACGCCGGAATCCAACGGTCGAACAGATTCACTTTGATGTGCTTCTCGTCCCACGTGATCAGCGGAATCGAACAGAAGATCAAAATCGCCAGCATGAAGGTGACGATCTCGAAGCTGCCCCTAATCGGCCTGCCGAGGGCGCGACCGGCCACGTCGACAGTCGTCAGCATCATCATCGCGAACATCACCAGCGCGACGAGCGCCGTCAGCGCCCCACGCGTCCAGCCTGCGACGTTGAACTCCCGACGCGTGTCTTCCAGCCCCGACCGATTGCTCATTCCTGCACGGTTAACGCGCTAGTTCCTTGATCTGATCGAGGAGATACCTGAGCGCTGCGCGACCGTCGACCTTGCGACTCTCAGCGTTGGCGACCCATTCGTCTTCGAGGAACGACCACGCCTTCCTGAGATCGCCCATGAGTGCGTCGGAGGCGAGAGTCATCTTGACCTTGCCTTCCTGTCTCATTTTTTCCCGCGCTGCGCGTTCGCGGTCATCCCAGACCTTTCCGTACTTGGCCAGTTCCTCGCCCGATACACTCATAATGAGGTCCTGGTCACGCTTGGGGATGCTGTTCCACTTGTCCTTGTTCATAAAGACGGAGAATGACGCAGCGCCCATGCCGCCCGGAATCTCAGTTACCGACGTCGCGTACTGTGCGACGTTGAAGGAATAGGCTGAGTCGTAGCTATGGCTGCCATAGGCGTTCACGATGCCCTTGGAGATGATTTCGTAGGAACGAACGGCCGGCCCCGAGACGACTACCGCGCCGATTTTCTCGAGCGCTCGAGCCTGATCTCCGGGAAGCGACCAAGTCTTGATGTTCTTCAGATCGCTGACCGTGACAACCGGCTTGTCTCTATCCATGCTCCATAGGTGGCCTGCCGGCGCGCTGAAGTAGCCGAGAAAGACAACGCCTTCGTATTCGTTCGCTATTTCGAAAAACTTCTTGTAGGTGCGCCAGAGCGCAATCCCCTGCGCCGTGGCGTTCGGCGTGACAAACGGGAGATGTGCGACTTGCGGCAGCAAGAGCCGCTTCTGGGCGAACGCGTTGAAGATGTAGGTGCCGTCGGCGACGCCCTGCGTCACCATCTCCCATTGCTGTTGCGGCGGCGCGAGACTGGTGGCCGGAATCTCCACGACGACGCGCCCCTCGGTGACGCTTTGGACTTTCTTCGCCCAGGCATCGATCATGCCCTGGTTGATGACGAAGGTCGGCGGCGCGAAGGAATTGAAGACGATCTTGGTCTGGGCGTCGGCCGTGCCGACGAAGACGCCGGCGGTTAGCGCGGCGGCGGCGGTGATGCGGATCATGCGAATGACCATGGCTTTCCTCCCTGGCTCGGCCTTTCCGCCCCCGCGGAGGCCGGCGAACCGTGTCGATGTCGGGCCCGGAGGTATGTCGGGCCGTCCTTCATTGGGTGCCTTCCGGCCCGAGGCACGCAACGGGATTTGCGTCGCGTGCCGCTCTGCGGCACGATGACCGGCATGGGGCGCTCGACTGAAAACCGTTCGCTCGACCGCGGGCTGGACATTCTGAACAGCCTGTCGGTGCACGGCGCGAGCAGCCTGCGGGATATCCACGCCCACACCGGCCTGCCCAAGTCGACGATCCGCCGCCTGCTCGGCACGTTGATCCGGCGAAAAATCGTCCGCCGCAGCCTCAGCGATCAGCGCTACCGCGCCAATATCTCGCTGCCGCTGCAGGACAACGCCGAAATCGCCCCGCGCGAGGGATGGCTGGTCGACTGCGCCGTGCCGCACATGATCGAGCTCACGCGCAGCGTGGGCTGGGCGTGCGATCTGCACATGTTCGAGCGCAACTGCAGCCGCGTCATCGAATCGACGAGGCCGCTCAGTCCCTACTTCCAATACGAGCGCCAGATCGATCTCGAGGTGTCCGTGTTCGCGTCGGCCGGCGGGCTTGCCGTGCTCTCCACGTGGGCTGACGCCGCGGTGCTCGCGCTCGTCGACGAAGTCGGCGACGACTCGGCGCGGGGTCTGGCGCGCCTCGGCATGTCCAAGCGCGACCTGCTGGCGACGCTGCGGCACATCCGAGCGTTGGGCTACGCCGTTCGCGTGAGCCAATATCGCGGGGAAACCGCGATGGCCAACAAACTCAATGCGATCGCCCGCGCAGTTCTCCACAATGGGATCGCCGTCGGCGCCCTCGTGATCCTCTGGCCAAGGGAGTTTCTCGGCTCCGCCCGGTTCGCTGAAATCTATCTCAGCGGTCTCAAGGAGGCCGCGGCCCGCATCAGCACCGACCTGACCAGCATCCATCAGCGCTACGACGCCACCGATGCGCCCACCCGCATGGCGCGGGAAGCCCAGCCGGCCGAGCGCGGTCCATAGCGGCGGCGGCCCGGCGCCGCGAAGCGACCGGTGCGCCGTCGCGCACGCGGGGCGCGTAGCGGCACCACGCTATTGGCGAAAGGCTTCCCCGCGCTTCCTGCCGATGGCGGGAATGCACACGACGACGAGAGCCGCAATCGCGATGACCATGAGCGCTGCGCTGATCGGCCGCTCGTGAAAATTCACGAACACGAACGGATCGCCGCGTGACAGGAGCATGGCACGGCGCAAATATTCTTCAATGAGGCGGCCGATCACGAACCCGAGCAGCAGCGGCGCCGGTTCGCAATCGAGCTTGATGAGGACATAGCCGAGGACGCCGAAAGCCGCCATGACGAAGACATCGAACGGGTTGTTGTTCAGGCTGTACACGCCGATGCAGCACACGGCGACGATGCAGGGATACAGCACGCGATACGGGATCGTCATCAACCGCACCCAGATCGCGATTAGCGGAAGATTGAGAATGAGCAGCATCGCGTTGCCGACCCACATCGACGCGATCACGCCCCAGAAGAACTGCGGACGTTCGCCGAGCAGGTTCGGACCGGGCACGATTCCGTGGATGAGCAAGGCGCCAACCATCAGCGCCATGACCGGATTCGACGGCACGCCGAGCGTCAACATCGGAATGAACGACGTCTGCGCACCGGCGTTGTTCGCGGACTCGGGCGCCGCGACGCCCTCGATCGCGCCGCGGCCGAATCGTTCGGGCTGCTTTGAAATGCGCCTTTCCACCGAGTACGCGGCAAACGACCCGAGCACGGCGCCGCCTCCCGGGAGGATGCCAAGAGCGCAGCCCAGCGCAGTTCCGCGCAGGATCGGCGCCACGATCGCCCGAACTTCCAGTGCGCTCGGAATGAGATCGCGGACGCGCGAGGTGACGGCCCTGCGGGTAGCCTCGTTTTCGAGGTTCCGGATGATCTCGCCGATGCCGAATATGCCCATGGCGACGGCCACGAAGTCCACGCCGTCCGAAAGCTGGATCATCCCGTACGTGAAGCGCGGCGCGCCCGTATAGAGGTCTTGCCCGACGGTGCTCAGCAAGAGGCCGAGCACCACCATCGCGATCGCCTTGAGCAGCGATCCGTGCGCGAGCGCGACCGAGGCAGCAAGCCCCAGCACCATGAGCGAGAAGTACTCCGGTGCGCCAAACTTGAGCGCAACCTCGGCAAGCGGCGGAGCGAAGCCGGCGATGAGGAACGTCGCCACGGTTCCGGCGAAGAACGACCCGACTGCAGCGGTAAACAGCGCGAGCCCCGCCTTGCCCTGGCGCGCGAGCTGGTGCCCGTCGATGGCGGTGACGACAGAGCTCGCTTCACCAGGCAGGTTCAGCAGGATCGCCGTGGTCGAGCCGCCGTACTGCGCGCCGTAATAGATGCCGGCCAGCATGATCAAGGCCGCGGTCGGCGGCAGCGTGAACGTGATCGGCAGGAGCATCGCGATCGTGGCGACCGGGCCGAGGCCGGGCAGCACGCCGACCAGCGTGCCGATGAGAACGCCGATGAAGCAGTACAGGAGGTTCTGTATCGAGAGCGCCTGCTCGAACCCGATCGACAGATGAGAGATCAGCTCCATGGGCGAGCTTCAATAGCCGCCGACCCAGGGACCGTAGAGCGAGAGCGGCAAGCCCAATGCGTAGACAAAAATGGCGACGCAGCCCGCGACCAGCGCCGCGGTGGTCGTCAAGGCGACCAAGGGACTCCATTCCCGCGCCGCGAACGTCGATGCCAGAACGGCGATCGACAGCGACGGCATGAGCCCGAACCCCTTCAGCGTGACGCCGAAGAACACGATCGGCAGCGTGATGAGCAGGATCCCGCGCCACGGTATTGGGCCGATGGGCTCGCCATGACGGCGCAGGCCGTTGACGAGAATTGCGGCGCCGAGACCCGCAAGCAGCAATGTCAGCACAAGCGGGAAATACCCCGGGCCCATGCGGAACGCGCTGCCGAGCGGCAGGTCCAGCAGTCCGACTGCAAAGAGCGCCGCGATCGCGAGGAGCAGAAGCCCGCAACAAAAGTCCTTCGGATTCCTTATGAAGGCCGGCATCACCGACACGCCATGCAAGAGGTTGGCTCCGCCGTGACCCGCGGCGAACCGGAGTCTCTATTGGTCCGGCGTGAATCCCGACGCCTTCACCGCCGGCGCCCAGCGATCGGAATCGTCTTTCTGAATCTTTGCCAATTCCTCGCGCGTGGTGCCGGTTGCGTAGAGGCCCATCTTCAACAATTGTTCCTTTGTCTCCGGCCGTTTCACTGCATCGCTGAGAATCTTGGAATACTGGTCCACGATCGCAACCGGGGTCTTGGCGGGCGCGAACACCGCATACCACGCCGCACCCTCGATGTCGTATCCCGCCTCGCGGAACGTCGGCACGTCGGGGACGAGCGGCGAACGCTTGGAATCCGAAGTGGCGAGAATATTGACACGCCCGGCCTTGTGCATGGCGAGCATATCGCTCGTCGTGGTGACCACGATCGGAATCTGTCCGCCGGCCAGATCGGTCATCGCCGGCGCCGAGCCGCGGTAGCCAACGTGCACAAGGTCGATGCCCGCCTTGCGGCCGAACAGGACGCCGAAGAAATGCGGCAGCGAACCGGCCGCAGGAGAGCCATAGCTCGCCTGCTTGGGATTCGCCTTCGCCCACTGCACTAGCTCCCTCAGCGTCTTGACCGGAACCTGCGGCCCGACCGCGATGCCGAACTCGAACGCCGCAACCTGGGAGACCGAAACCAGATCCGTGAGCGGATTATAGCCGAGGTCCTTGTAGACGTGCTGATAAACGGCAACCGGAGCGATCGGCGTGAGCAGCAGCGTCCTGCCGTCCGGCACCGCGGCGATCACCTGACGCGTGCCGAGGCGGCCAGCGGCGCCGGTCACGTTCTCCACGACGACCGGCCGGTTGAGAGCAGCGCGCAATTGCTCGGCGAGCATACGGGTAAGCGCGTCCCCGGAGCCGCCGGCGGCGAACGGAAATACGATGCGGATCGGCTGTTCGGACAACTGCGCGCGAAGCGGAGATTCCGCCGACCAGACAACGGACGCGATGACGGCAAGAATGATCAGGATAAGACGGCGCATGTTGTTCCCCTCCCGCATTCGATCTCGACCAAGTCGATGCGCGATCATCGTCGACTCTCCGAGTATTCGCGGACCACGCAATGGGATTTCGTACCGGGTGCCGCTCTGCGGCACGATCGCAATTGCGGCTGCCTCGATTCAAAGCGATACGCCAGCATACCGTTATACTGACCTTGGGCCGTCGATATGGGGGGATGCGTGAGTAAGGAAACGGCGCGAAACGTTCTGTGGATCATGGCCGACCAGCTGCGTTGGGACTATCTGTCCTGCTACGGCCATCCGACGCTCGAGACGCCGCACATCGACGAACTAGCCGCCCGCGGCGTCCGCTTTCAGCGCGCCTACGTTCAATCGCCGATCTGCGGCGCGTCGCGAATGAGTTATTACACGGGCCGTTATTGCCGCTCGCACGGGTCGACCTGGAACGGATTTCCGCTGCGGGTCGGCGAGCCCACCCTCGGCGATCATCTCCGGCCGCTCGGCGTGCGCGCCGTCATCGTCGGCAAGACGCACATGACGCCGGACCTGAAGGGAATGGAGTGGCTCGGCATCGATCCCAATTCGCCGATCGGCGTGACCATCGCCGAATGCGGCTTCGAGCCGTACGAGCGCGACGACGGACTTCACCCATACGGCGCGTATGATCCGAACCCGCACTACGACGACTATCTACGCAGCCAAGGCTTCGACAGCCGCAATCCGTGGGAGGATTGGGCTAATTCCGCCGAAGGCGACGACGGCGAGGTCCTTTCGGGCTGGCTCCTGCGCTACAACAACCTGCCCGCGCGCATTCCGGAAGAACATTCCGAAACACCATACATGACGTCGCGCGCAATCGACTTCATGAAGGACGCCGGCGACCAGCCGTGGCTGTGCCACCTCTCATTCATCAAGCCGCATTGGCCGTATATCGTGCCGGCGCCGTATCACGACATGTACGGCGCGAACCAGGTCCTGCAGCCAGTGCGCTCCGAGGCCGAGCGGCAGAACGGCCACCCGGTTTTCCGCGCATATCAGAACACGCGCATTTGCCGCGCGTTTTCCCGAAATGAAGTGCGCGAACGTGTAATCCCGGCGTACATGGGACTGATCAAACAGATCGACGACCAAATGGGCCGCCTCTTCGCCTGGATGGAGGAGCGCGGGCTGTTCGAGAACACCATGATCGTCTTCAGTTCGGATCACGGCGACTATCTCGGCGACCATTGGATGGGCGAAAAGGACTTGTTTCACGACCCGTCGGTGCGTGTCCCGCTCATCATTTACGATCCGCGGCCGGCAGCCGACGGGGCCAGGGGAACGGTGTCGGAGCATCTTGTCGAAGGCATCGACCTGGCGCCGACGCTCCTGGAATATTTTGGCGGGCCGATAAAGCCGCACGTTCTCGAAGGACGCTCTTTGAGCCCGCTACTGCACGGCGACGGCCAGCCGGCGGCATGGCGCGAATGCGCCTTCTCCGAATACGACTACGGGACACGCTATGCCCGCGTCGATCTGGGAATCGAGGAAAAGGACGCGCGGCTGATCATGGCCTGCGACAAGCGGTGGAAGTACGTGCACTGCGAGAACTTCCGCCCGATCCTGTTCGACTTGGAGAACGACCCGCAGGAACTCAGCGATCTCGGCGACGATCCTGGCTACGAAGACATACGCCGCCGCATGCATGAAGCAATCTTCGCCTGGGCGCGCCAACACCATAATCGAATTACCAAGTCGTCCGAGGAAATCGAGCGCATGTCGGCGCGCGAGCCGGGCGGCATCCTTATTGGAATCTGGGACGAAGCGGAGTTCGAACAAATTTACAAGAAGCCGTTCAGCGAGAGACCCTGACTTCGCGCGGGCCGGGCCCTGCCTTGACCCGGGCTTCTGTCCGCTCGGGGTCGATTAGGAAAAATTCTGTTGCCAGCTAGCCGCTGCCGTTCGAGGCGGCTTATGGCCGCAAATACGCAAGCACCACCTCGACAATCGTCCTTCCCCGGGTCTCCAGGCTCGCCGGCGCGGTGAGGTCGCGACCGAAGATCGTCGACAATGTGAAGCGGTTCGACATGTAGAAGAAGCCAAGCGCGGCAATCGAAATATACAAGTCAACCGGGTCGACGCCGCGGCGAAACACGCCCCGCTTTGCGCCGCGCTCCAGCAAATCCGCAATCATGCCGACGAGCGGCGAATGCAGGTCGCGGATCTTCTTCGATTTCTTGAGGTAGGCCGCGCGGTGCAGGTTCTCGGTGCCGAGCAGGCTGAGGAATTCCGGGTGATCGATGAAATATTGCCAGGTGAAGGGCACGAGCTCGCGCATGCCTTCCACCGGGTCCTTGCCGGCGAGCGCGAGCCCGAGCTCGGCGGTGCGGATGCCGCTATAGGCGGCCTCGAGCACGGCGAGATAGAGCCCCGCCTTGTCGCCGAAGTAATGATAGATCATGCGCTTGTTGACGCGGGCGCGGCGCGCGATCTCGTCGACGCGCGCGCCGCCGAGGCCCTTGGCCGTGAACTCGGCGGTCGCGGCGGCGAGGATCGCGGCTTGCGTGCGCTCGGGATCGCGCGAATTGGCGGCGCCGTTGCGCGTGGCTTTCGGCTTTTCGAGGCGTGCTTCCACGGTTCGCCCTCGCGGTCGGGAGCGGGGTAGCGCGATTGCGGGAATCCTACAACCGGCGGTTTCCCGGGCGCGGCGCAGCGCGAGCGCGCGTGGCGGTGCGCCGCAGACCCGGGACCCATCGCCACGGGCGCACCAAGTTATGGACCCCGGATCAGCGGGGAACGTATCGTTCAAGGCGAGTAACGCACTTGCCCCGCGGCCGAGACATCGTAGCCGCCGAGTTCTTGCGCGCGCGCGGCGAAGGCGGGCGGGCGCAGGAAGCCAAAGAGCGCCTGCATCGGCTTGCGAAAGTAATCGCGCTGGCGCACGACGAGATCGAAACGTTCCCAGACGAGCGGCACGAAATCGAGTCCGGCCGCATTCGCGACCGAGCGGGTGGCGATGCCGCAATCTGCGCGGCCGGCGCGGATTGCCTGGGCGATGTCGGGACCCGTGGGACACGGCGGGCTTACCTGCGTGAGCGAGCCGAGTTCAATCTTCACCCGATGCAAAAGTGCGAGCAGCAAGAGTTGGGCGCCTGCGCCAGCCGGACGGGTCGCAACGCGGGCCTTGCTCTTCGCGACGTCTTCGATCGAGCGGATTTTCTTTGGATCGCCGGCGGCGACGAGCAGACCCTGCTCGCGGCGCAGGAAGCCAATCAATACTGCGTCGCGCAGGTCGCCGCGCGACTTCAGCGCCGCCACATTCGCGTCGATACCGTCGCTCTCGAGCGCGTGCAGATGAATCGCGGCGGCGACAACTCCGCCCTCGGCAAAGCGCGCGAGGCCCGCCTCGCTTCCCTCGGGCAACGTCGCGAAGCCGGAGCCGCTTTCGCGCAGCGCCCATTCGAGCAACGGATCGTGGCTGCCGCCGACAATGGGCGGCGGCTCAGGCGCAGGCATGCCCTCGGGCAAAACGAGACTTGAAGCCAGCCACTGATCGAGTTCGGCCCTCGGGAATAGCCACCGGCCGGTGACCTTGGTGCAGGGGATCGCGCCGTCGGCCACGAGCTCATAGAGCTTGCGCTCCTTGAGGCGGAGATAGTCCGCCGCCTCGGTTGTCGTGAGCAATCGCATGTCTTTAGCCTGCATATAGTTGCACAATTTCCATCTTTGATCGTTCTCGTAAATGATGCAAGCGTTCCTTGGGGAGGAATTCTCGATGCCCGAAGGCGCATCGGCGCTGCAATTGGTGCTCTCCGGCGACGCCAATCTCTATTCGATCGTCGGGTTGTCGCTGTATGTGAGCCTTTTGGCGGTGGCGCTCGCGGCCATCGTCGGATTCCCGCTCGGCGCCTTCCTCGCGCTGGTCCATTTCCCGGGGCGCGTGTTCATCGTTGTCGTCATCAATGCCTTCATGGGCCTGCCGCCGGTGGTGGTGGGGCTTGCGGTCTATTTGCTGTTCTCGCGCTCGGGGCCGCTCGGATTCCTCGGCATCCTGTTCACGCCGCGCGCCATGATCATCGCGCAGGCGCTCCTGGTCCTCCCAATCATCGCGGCCCTCGCGCGCCAGACGATCGAAGATCTCTGGGTGGAATACCGCGATGAGCTGACGGCAATGCGCATCGGCCCGATGCGGCGCGTTTCGACGCTGCTCTGGGACGCGCGCTTCAGCCTAGTGACGACCTTGCTCGCGGGATTCGGGCGCGCGGCAGCGGAAGTCGGCACGGTGATGATCGTCGGCGGCAATATCGACGGCTTCACCCGCACCATGACCACTGCGATCGCGCTCGAGACGTCGAAGGGCGACCTCCCGCTCGCCATGGGCCTCGGGCTTGTCCTGATCACGCTCGTGATCGGCGTGAACGCGATCGCCTCGGGTGTGCGGCGCTACGGCGAGCTGAGGGTCGGGTGAAACCGATGCACGCCAATATCAGCGACCTCCCGGTTTTCTTCGAGGCGGCGACGGTGCGCGCGAGCGCGGTCACGATCCTCGACGGCATCTCGCTCGCGATCGCGCCGGGCTCTCCCACCCTCCTCGTCGGACCGAACGGCTCCGGCAAGAGCGCGCTCATTCGCCTCGGCATGGGGCTCATCGAGCCGAGCGCCGGGAGCGTGAGCTGGGGCGGACGCGACGCCACCGACGGCATGCGGCGCGCAATGGTGTTTCAGCGGCCCGTGATGCTGCGCCGGACCGCGGCGGAAAACGTCGCCTATGCGCTCGCTTCGCGCGGCATTGCACGTGGCGACCATGCAGAGAGCGTGGGGAGGCTGCTTGAACGGGTGGGTCTCGCACGTCTCGCCGACCGTCCCGCACGCCGGCTTTCCGGCGGCGAGCAGCAACGGCTCGCGCTTGCGCGCGCGCTCGCTCGCAATCCGGAGGTCCTGTTCCTCGATGAGCCGACCGCGAGCCTCGACCCGGCTTCGACCAAGGCGGTCGAGGACATCGTGCGCGCGACCGCAGCCGCCGGCGTGAAGATCGTGATGGCGACGCATGATCTCGGCCAGGCGCGGCGGCTTGCCGGCGACATCGTGTTCCTCGTGCGCGGCCGCGTCTGCGAGCGCGCACCGGCGGAAACATTCTTTACTGCACCCGCGACGCCCGAGGCCGCGGCCTTCGTGCGCGGCGACCTCGTGATCTGACAAGCAAGAAGGAGGGGTACCATGCTCAATCGGCGTTTCATTCTTGGCATAGCGATCGCACTGTCGACAAGCCTCGGCGGCGCCGCGCTCGCGCAGGATAAGTCGATCGTCGTGTCGTCAACGACTTCGACCACCGACTCGGGCCTGTTCAATCACATTCTGCCGCTGTTCAAGCAGAAGACCGGGATCGACGTGAAGGTCGTCTCGCAGGGCACAGGCCAGGCGCTCGACACCGGCCGGCGCGGCGATTCCGATGTCGTTTTCGTGCACGCGAAGGGCCTGGAAGAGAAGTTCATCGCGGACGGCTTCGGCGTGAAGCGCTTTCCGGTGATGTACAACGACTTCGTCCTGATCGGGCCGAAGTCGGATCCCGCGGGCATCAAGGGCTCGAAGGACATCGCGGCGGCGCTGAAGACGATCAAAGCGAAGGCGTCGCCGTTCATCTCGCGCGGCGACAAGTCCGGCACGCACACGGCCGAACTGAACCTTTGGAAAGTGGCCGGCATCGACATCGCGAAGGACAGGGGCGATTGGTACAAGGAAATCGGCCAAGGCATGGGCGCCGCACTCAACACGACTTCGGCATCGAACGGCTATGTGCTCTCGGACCGCGCCACCTGGATCAATTTCAAGAACCGCGGCGAACTCGGCATCGCGGTCGAAGGCGACCAGCGGCTGTTCAATCAATACGGCGTCATCCTGGTCAATCCGGAGAAGCACAAGCACGTGAAGAAGGAGTTCGGCCAGGCGTTCGTCGATTGGCTTATTTCGCCAGACGGCCAGAAGGCCATTGCCAACTACAAGATCAATAACCAGCAGCTGTTTTTCCCGAACGCCAGCGTGCCTGGGGCTTGACGACGAAGGCGCGCAAGTCTGTCATCGCGCGTCGCCACCGTAAGCGGAGGAGCCGATGAAGATCAGCGCCCGCAACCGGCTGAAAGGCAGGATCGTCGAAGTGAAGAAGGGAACGACCACTGCGCACGTGAAGATCGAGGTGGGCGGGCAGATCGTGACCGCCGCGATCACGAACGAGGCGGTGGACGAACTGAAACTCGCCGCCGGACAGGCCGCCTATGCGGTCGTCAAGGCCAGCGACGTGATGGTGGCGATTGACTAAACTATTCGAGCGCGACGCCCGATAGCCGAGTTGGCAGCGGAGGGCGACATGGCCGAGACGATCAACGTCATCGTTTTTCCCGGCGGCTTCAATCTGCCGCTGTGGGCCGCCGAGGCGCGCGGATTTTTCGCGCGGCGCGATCTCGCGGTGAAGATGCATCTCACCACGAGCTCGATGGAGCAGCTTTCCGGACTGATCCGGGGCGATTGGGAAATCGGCATGACCGGTTTCGACAACGTCGTCGCGTATCAGGAAGGACAGGGAGAGGCGGCGATCGACCGCGAGCCCGATCTTTTCGTTTTCATGGGTGGCGACGACGCGTTCCTGCGTTTCGTCGTGCAGGGCGACATCAGGAACTATTCCGACCTCAAAGGGAAAACGCTCTCGGTCGACGCGATGACCACCGGCTTCGCGTTCGTGCTGCGGAAGATGCTGGCGGTGAACGGCATCAAGGAGAGCGACGTGAACTTCGAGCGCGCGGGTGGGGTGATGCAGCGCTGGGAAGCGCTCAAGGCCGGCAAGCACGCGGGCACGCTCCTGCTCACCCCGTTCGATTTGCTTGCGGAGAAAGTCGGCCTGCGCGTCCTGCAGAAGGCGTCGGAGGTGTTTCCGCGCTATCAGGGCATCGTCGGCGCGGCGCGGCGGTCATGGGCGACAAAAAATCGCCATGCACTGCGAGATTTCATTCGCGCCTATCTCGACGCGCTCGGATGGTTGTTCCATCCGGCGAATCGGGGCGCGGCCGAGGCGATTCTGATCGAGAAGGTGTCCAACATGACGCCGGAGCTCGCGGCGGCGACATGCAAGATTTTCCTTGCGAAGCCCGGCGGCTTCGAGCAAGAAGCGCGCGTCGACGTCGAAGGAATCAAGCAGGTGCTCGAATTGCGCGGCGAGTACGGCGAGCCTAAGAAAAAATTTACCGATCCGCGCAAGTATCTCGATCTCGACTACTACGACGCCGCGCGCACGATGTAGCGACGAAACCGCGGCGCTCTTCGACTGAAGTAACAGTCAAAGCTGACAGTCCGATTCAAACTGGCCTGATCTCTCACCCGAATTCGCATTTTTTCTAGAGAAAATTCGCAAGGCCCTTCAGGCGGATGCCGGAGGCGGCGAAAGCCGCGATTCCGCTTTAACGCGCTTGAGAAACCGATTCATCGCCGCCGAGAATTCGATTCAGCTAGCCGATTCGGAACGGTCCGCGCGGCGCCGTATGAATGCTCTCCGCGCCAGTCTCGGTGATCACGATGCACTCGCCGGTCTGCACGCCGGCTTTCTCGTCCTTCGTGATCACGTTCGGCTGCACGACGAGCATCATGCCGGGTGCGAGCGTCAAGTCCGCAGGCGGATCGTTCGCGCGCGTGGGCGAGCCGACGATCGGTTGCAAGTATCCGCCGCCATAGCCGTGCACCACGTCGTCGTAGAAGCTGAATCCTGCATTCTCAATCAGCTTCGCGGCCTCGGCGAGTTCGCGCACGTGGGTACCAGGGCGAAGCTTCGCGAAGATCGCGTCGAAGGCTGCCTCCGCCGTGTCGTGGAGTTTACGATAGAGCGGCGTCGGCTCCGCGCCGACGAAGAAGGTTCGCAGCACCTGGCCCTGCGCGTCCCAGAAGCTCGCGGTGATTTCCGTCGAGATCACGTCGCCGTTCCGGATTTTTCGCGTCGATGGATGCTGGCGCGGCACGCACAGATCCGGATTCGCCATTGAAGTGACCCCGAAGAAATGAATGACGTTCGATCCGCCCCACGGCGCGTACGCGCCCTCGACGATCGCGCCTAGATCGCGCTCGTCGATGCCGGGGCGAACGTCCCGGTGCAATGCTTCGATCGACAGATCGGATAGCCGCGCGGCGATCCGCGCCCAGTCGATCTCCTCCTGCGACTTGATCATACGCAGGCCGAAGTAGGCACGGTTCAAATCCAGGACGTCGCCAAGCTTCGCCGCGAGCGCCTGGTAATTTCCGATCGGCAACCCACCCATCACGCCGACGCGGTCCGGCTTCGCGCCGCGCGCCTCCAGTTCGGCGATCACCGACTTGATCGTCCGCTCGCCGCCCCAGCGCACGTCGGTCAACGGCATCATTTTTCGTGCGAGCGGGAGATGATTGTAAAATTGTACGAAGAGCGTGTCGCGCTTGCCGGGCGCCACAACGAGGGCGGCTTCGTAAGTCGTGTGCCAGTCGCTCACCCAATGCACCGCGCCGCCGCGGAATCCGGCGCCGTAGACGAGAAGATGATCGACACCGGCATCGAGCATCGCCTGCTCGATCAGTTTGCGGCGGCGCTTCATTTCAGCGCCGCTGAAGCGCGGATATTCCTGCTCGACGATCGCCATCAGGCGCGCGTCGAGTTTGAGATCGGGCTTCATGATTTCGTCGAGCGCAAGCGGTGGTGACTTTGCTACCACCAGCTCCAGCGCTGACCCACCAATGCCAGCGCGAGCCAGGGAAACAGGACACAAATCGCGAGTACGGCGACCATGGTCAGGGTCATCGGCATGGTGCCCATGAAGATCTGCCAAGCCGTGATGCGCTGATCTTCGAGGTTGGCCTTGACCACGAAGACCGCGAGGCCGAGCGGCGGCGTCAACAGGCCGATTTCAATGGCAATCACCGAAATCAGGCCGAGCCAGACCAGATTGATGCCGAACGCCTCGAACACCGGGATCACGAAGGGCAGCACGATCAGCATGATCGACACGGAGTCGAGGAAGCAACCCAGCACAATAATTACTGCCAGATAGCCGATGAGGATCGACATGACGGGCAGTTCTGCGTTCTGCAGCCACTGGCCCACTGCGTAGGGCAGGCCGGAGAGGGTCAGCATCTGCGCATAGAGCGCCGCTGCCATCAGCAGGAAGCATATCGCCGCAGTAACGCGGCCGGTTTCGAGCGCGACCTCCCAGAAAATCCTGAACGTCAGTTCGCGGCGGAACAGCGCGATCAGAAACGCTGCCAAGGCGCCCGCCCCGCCCGCCTCCGTTGGAGTAAAGAACCCGCCATAAATGCCACCGAGCACCGTGCCGACCAAGACGACGATCGGGAGAAACTTCATTCCGACGGCCCAAAGCGGCGCCTCGGTCAGCGGCCCCTTATAGTCGCCGCTGAGCGCTTTCGGGTCCGCTGCTACGAAGGTCGGACGGAAATAGCTTAGCAACATGATTGTCACGCAAAAGGCGATCGACAGAAGAAGGCCGGGCACGATCCCCGATTTGAAGAGATCGGCAATCGAGACATTGGCGATC
Organism: Xanthobacteraceae bacterium; assembly: GCA_040901465.1. Taxonomy (GTDB): domain Bacteria; phylum Pseudomonadota; class Alphaproteobacteria; order Rhizobiales; family Xanthobacteraceae; genus JAUSIF01. The sequence goes on along the minus strand of JBBDYN010000002.1, from coordinate 104,155 downwards.
ACGCCGAAAATAATCATTAGAATGCTTGGCGGGATCAGCATGCCGAGCACGGAGCTGCCCGCCACGACGCCCACGGAAAATCCGGGCGTGTGACCGTGCCGGATCATTTCCGGCACCGCGACTTTCGTGAAGACCGAGGCAGAGGCGATCGTGGTCCCGGTACAGGCGGCAAACACGGCATTCGCCGCTACCGTCGCCATGCCCAGGCCGCCGCGGACGCGGCGCATGAAGAGGGCCGCCACGTCGAACGTGTCGCGCCCCATGTTGGTGCTGGAGACAAACAAGCCCATCAACACGAACAAGGGGATCACCGCGTACGCATCGGATGCGATCGAGGTCGCGACCGAGCTGGACATCAGCTTTCCGGCGATACCGAGTCCCTTAATCGCCCAGACGCCAACAAACGACAACAGCATCAGCGCGACGCCGATGTGCATGCCGCTCTGAATCAACACCAGGCTCGCCGCAAGGCAAAGGGCGCCGATGAGGATTTCGTCCATCAGTCAGCCTTGCACGGCGCCCGCGCGCCGCAGGGCGCGCCAAGCGAACAGCAGGAACTGAATGGCAGTGATCGCCGCGCCGACTACGATCGCGGAATAGAAAGGCCAAATCGGAACTTCGGCGAAACCCGCCGTGCCGCGAAAGTATCCGTGGCGGTAGTTTTCCTCCAGAATCGGCCAGACATAGATGACGATCAAAGCCATCAATACCGCGCCGATCAGATTGAACACGGCATATGTAAGAGCAGCGAAACGCGGACGCGACTGAGCGATCGCCCGCATGATGATATCGTTCGATACGTGCCGGTCCACGCGCAACGTGTTCGCCATCTGGAGAAAGACGATCGCCACGATGGACAGGCCCATGAATTCAAGGACGCCGGATATCGGCTGGTTAAAGAGATTGCGGCCGATGACGTCGGCGTTGACCGCGACGGCCATGGCCAGGATCAGCAAGGTCCCGATGACGTTGAGAACGCTCGTAACGGCGCCGAAATAGGAGGAGCGAGGGGCGCCGCCGGGCGGCGCCCCTGTCTCATCATGATGCGGCGAAGTCTGCCGCGGGTCCGAGGCCATGATCGAACCCTAAGCGCCAAACCGGTCGGTCACTTGTCCCAGTCACGGACCGGCTTGGCACCGCCCTTGCGAAGGCCGTCCATGTACATGGACAGCGCCTTGTTGGCGGGCAGGCCCTGCTTCTCGAGCCCAGCCGCCCATTCCTTGCCGACGTTCGGCATCGCGTTGGCCCACTTCGTCTGCTCTTCGCGCGGCAGTGTGTAGGTCTTCGCGCCGGCGAAATCCTTGGGCGTGTTGGCATACGCGGTGTCGCCGGCTTCCTGCTGGACCTTGTCGGCGGCGTCGGTCCAGGCCTTGCCGGCCTCGCGCAGGATCTTCTGCAGTTCGGGCGGCAGTTTGTTGTAGACGCCCTTGTTGATGATCAGCGCCGCGGCGTATTGCGCGCCGAAGCCGACCTTGGTGACGTAGGGCGCGGCTTCCGGATACTTCATGCCCGGGAACGACGACGGGAAGATGATGAAGCCGTCGATCACGCCGGTCTTCGAGTTGTTGTAGTAAAGCGTCATGTTGCTGTCGACCGGAACCGCGCCGACACCCTTGATCCACTGCAACACCGGCCCGGCGGCGCCGATCTTCTTGCCTTTCATGTCCTCCGCCTTCTTCACCTCGAAGGTGGTGACGAGCTCGTAGGAATCGTAGCTGCTGCCGGCGAGGCGAACGACCCCGAACTTGTCGTATTGCGCGCCGTATGCCGGGATCGCGGCGTGCAGCGCGTCGATGTTCTTGCCGACCAGCACGACGTCGCTGGTGGCGAACGGCGTGTTGAACGAGACCTGCTCGAGCGGCAGCTTGTCGGGATGGAAGATCGTCGGCTCAAAGCCGATATCGGCGATGCCGTCCGATACCCCTTGCAGCACGAAGGTCGGCTTCAGAAGCGAGCCCGCATAGGCCTGCTTCCAGTTGATCTTGTATTTCTTGTCGAGACCGGCAGCCTTGATGCGCTTGTCGACTTCTGGGACGAAGAAGTTCTCAACCATGGCGAGCGGCCGCATGGCGCGGGTCGGCTGACCGGCGGCGACGGTTAGGTTGATTTCCTGCTGCGCGGCAGCAGGCAACAGCATGGCCGGCGATGCCAGCAAGACGGTACCGGCGGCCATTGCAATCGCGACTTTTCGCATAATGCCCTCCCTAAGAGCGTGAACGTCTTGCGTCCACTTGGATGATTACGATTTTTTCTTCGATCGAAAGTGTTCGACGAACGAACCCGTCGTTCGCGAGGATCGTGCGAAAGTCGGTCGTTTTCGTCAACCGGAAAAGAGGTTTACGCAGAATGCACTTGCACGGTCACAGGTGCAATGCCGACGGCGCGCTAATGCAGGCGCCGGACGCGCAGGCCTGATGGCAAAGTGGTTGAACCGCAGGCATTCGTGGGACGATTTTATTGTAGTGGGCAGGGGCCTACGACCCGATTCGACGCGCGGCTGCGCTCAATTCATTGTGTTGGGGAGAAACAGGGATATCTGCGGAAATGCAATCAAGAGCGCCATGATGATGACCTCGCACCCCAGAAACCAGAGACAGCCCTTGAATATGCTCTCGAGCGGGATCGAATCCCCCACCGCGTTCTTGACGACAAAGACATTGAACCCGACCGGCGGCGTAAGAAGACCGATCTCCACGTATTTGACGACAAGCACGCCGAGCCACACCAGATCGAGATTCAAGGCGGCGAACATCGGCACAAAGATCGGCACGGTAATCAAGATGATCCCGAGCGGATCGAGGAACATGCCGAGAATTATGTAGATCAACGAAGCGGCGACCACGAGCAAGAGCGGATCGAGCGACCAGGCTCCGATCATCTCGACGAACATCTGGCCGACGCCGGCAAGCGCGAGAAACTTCGTGTACATCACCGCACCGACGCCGACGAAAAAGATCTGTGCTGTTGTGACGGTCGCGTCGCGCAATGCGTCGAGAATATTCGCTAAATTCAGGCGCCCTTGCGCAGCGCCAATCACAAGCGCAGTGAATGCGCCGCCGGCCCCGGCCTCGGTTGGCGTGACCACGCCACCGTAAAGGCCGCCAATGATGGCAGCGATCAGCAGCAGCAGCGGCCAGACTCCTGCCAGCGAATTCCATCGCTCGCGCCAAAGCAATTCGCGATTCTCGAACTCGATCCGCGGTGCCAGAGACGGATCGACTTTGCACCGGACCACAATCATGATCGTGTAGATTGCTGCCGTGAGAAGCCCGGGCAAGACCCCTGCGATCAAGAGCTTTACGATCGAGACTTCTGCGAAGATGCCGTAAAGCACGAACAGGATGCTTGGCGGAATGAGAGCGGCAAGCGTGCCTGCGCTTGCGACCACACCAGCCGCCAGGGCCTTGTCGTAGCCGTGATGCAGCATTTCGGGGATGGCTATGCGCGCCATTGCCGCGGCGGCGGCCACGCTCGAGCCGCAGGCCGCGGCAAAGCCGGCGCAGGCCATGTTGGTGGCAACCGCGAGGCCACCTGGCAGGCCGCCGAACCATACGCGCGCCGCGCGGAACAAGGCGGTGCTGATCCCTGAATTGTTGGTAATCGAACCCATGAGCAAGAACATCGGGATCGCCGTCAGGTCCCAACTCGCAGCAAAGACGAACGGCGTATCCTCGAACAGGCTGAGCGCCACCCTAAGATCACGCAAATACCAAAATCCGAGGATCGAGACGCCGCCGAGCGCGACACCCATCGGCAGGCGCAGCGCAACCAGAAAAAGAATGGAGCCAATGCTGAGCAACGCCAGCGAGAGCGTGCTCATTTCGGGGCTCCGTTGTGCCGCGCCAGCGCGGCGATATCCGACACGACGCGCAGCGCGAGATAAAGCGCCATCATGAAAGCGGCGATGGGCAGAATCCACCGACTCGGCCATACGGGAAGATAGGCCGTGCCGGCGAGCCAAACCTCGCCGAGCTTCGTCTGCTGGATCGCGCGGATCGAGGTGCGCCAAGTAAACACGGCCACATACAGGAGCGTGACGATCTTGACCGCGATTTCCATCCATTCGACGACGCGCTGCGGCGCAAAGCTCGCGAACAGGTCAACTTTGATGTGCCCATCGTTGCGAGCGATCCACGCCCACGGCAGGTATGCCATCGCCACCATGTAGAAGCCGGAGACGATCTCGGTGGTGCCCTCGAACGGCTGACTAAAGAACGTGCGGCCGGTCACGTCGACGGTTACGTGTGCCATCATCAGGAAGCCGGCGACGAGCCCCAGCCACAACATGAGATGGATCGGAATTTCGAGCCACCTGAGCAGGCGATCCATTCAATTCCCCACCGGCGAGATTGCGCACGCCCCAACAAAAAAGGGGGCCGCAATCCTCGAGACATCACGGCCCCTCGCCTCGCTGTCAATCCTCACAATTGATCGGGATGGACTGCCGCAGGCTTCGACCGGCAGCCCATGGCGCTCATGGTTCGTTCTTCCCAATCACACGCGAGGCCGATGGGAAACCGCCTCGCGCACGCGGCCTTGGAAGCGGGCGATTACAGCTTGCTCGGATCGATCTTGGAGTAAATCTCGCGCATCAACACTTCGGTGAATTTGTCAATGTCGCGACCGACCTCCTTCGAAAGCCCGCGCCACTTCACGATCGTCTTCTCGTAGTCGTCGATGATCGCGCCGGGGTCCTTCACTCCGAATTCCTTGCCGGTGGCGACGTTCTTCTCTCGCTCCGTCTTCTTGTAAGCGGCAGGAACCGCATCCCATTCCTTCGCATCGACCTTGATCATCTGGACTCCCTTGTCCTTGATGACGCTCTGAAGGCCCTCTTCATTCGCGATGAGGAAATTACCGATGGCGAGCTTCGCACTCATCCATGCCGCATACTTAATGTGAATCTTCTTCTGATCGGGCGTGAATTTGTTCCAAGTGTCGCGGTTTAGCACGAAGCCGATCGCCGGGCCGGAGAGGCCGAGCGGATAGTCGACTATGTTCTTCGCGAAGTCGGCGTATCCGAAGGTGCGGAGCCAGTCGGCGATCCCATGCTGGCAATCGAGGCCGCCGCGCTGCAGGAGACCGACCGCCTCGACGAGCGTTGCGCCGACTGGGACGGCGCCGGCAAGTTTGAACAACTCGGCGTTGCCTCCGGTCGCGCGGATGCGCTTGCCTTTGAGGTCGGCGACCGTCTTCACCGGCTCGCGGCAGGCGAGTAGATAGGCGGAACTAGTCCAGCCGCCGAGCGGAACGGAATTAATCTTCCGGAAATCCTCAAGGCAGGTCGGGCAGCGCAGATAGAATACTTCCATCGCGGCACCGGTCGCCGCGACCACGTCGTTATGTCCGAATACAAGGGTGCTGTAGATCATGTAGAGCGACGGCACCGTGTTCGGCACGTAGGTTGCGATGCCGAGGCCCGCCTGCATCAGCCCATCCTTGACGGCGGTCCAGGTTGCCTTGCCGTCAGCGAGTTGCCCGCCGGCAATCAACTTCCATTTGATGGCGCCGTTGGTCTCCTTCTCGATCTGCTGGAAGATGTACGGCATCGCTTGGACGTTTTGATATTCGCGCGGCGGAGTCCAGTTGCCATAGACCAGTTCGGTTTGCGCGGAAGCCGTAGTGCCGGCGATGATCGCGCCGGCCAGCGCGGCTGACAGAATCGTAAGCGTGCGATGGAATTGCATCGAAGCGTCCCTCCTCCTCGTCGCCGAAGTTTCACTCGCTTGCCGCGAGTCTTTCTTGACGGCACCGACCGTTGCCAAGCTTAGCGAACTGCACGGCACCCGTCTTAGTTATGGAATATAACAGTCTGCTGAGCCGGTGATCAATCGGGCGCGTGGCCTCCGCCGGTGAACTTTGGTGGGAGACGGCCCAAGTTATGCCGCGCAAGAATCAACGCGGAAAGCCCGGCAACCGTACCGTCAGCCCCACACTTCGCGCGCCGTCTCAACCACGAGCCGATTTCCTCGTCGATCGTAAGCTCATTGCCTTCCGAGGTCGACGCGAAGCCGCATTGCGGGCTTAGGCAAAGCTGGTCCAGCGGCACGAATTTGGCGGCTTCGTCGATGCGGCGCTTGAGCAGGTCCTTGCTTTCGAGCGCGGGCCTCTTGCTCGTCACGAGGCCCAGCACGACCGTCTTACCCTTGGGCACGAAGCGCAGCGGCTCAAAGCCGCCGGAGCGGTCGTCGTCATATTCGAGGAAGAAGCCGTCGACGTTTAGTCGGTTGAACAGCGCCTCGGCCACGTGCTCGTAACCTCCCGCCGCCATCCAGGCAGAGCGATAGTTGCCACGGCAGAGGTGGGTGCAGATGGTCATGGCGGCGGGCTTGCCCGCAATCGAGGCGTTGAACAGTTCGATGTAGCGGAGATGCTGCTTCTCGGCGTCGTCCCCGAGCACGGCGCGGCGCTTGGGGTCGTTGAGGAACGCGAGACTTGTGTCGTCGAGTTGAAGGTAGGTACAGCCTAGACTAGCGAGCGCGCCGATCTGTCTTGCATAGACCTTCGCGAGATCCCCGAAAAACTCTTCGATATCGGGATACACTTTGCGGTCGATGCCGCGCCCGCCCGGATAGTGCATCATGCTGGGCGACGGCAGCGTGAGCTTCGGCGTCGCCCGGGTGACGGATTTTAGAAACCTGAAATCCTCGCCGAAGATGCAACGATCAAGGTCGAGCTTGTCAACGCGGTATAGTCACGCCGCCGAGCTGATACTTGAAATCGATGACCCAATCGGTGCGGCGGTACTCGCCGTCGGTCACACCTCGCAAACCGACACTTTCCTGCATCTTTACGACGGCGCGGATCGCCTCATCTTCGATCGCACGCAATTCGGCGGCGGAGGTTCGGCCGGCAGCATGAGCCTCCCGCGCCTGCAGAAGTTTCCGCGGGCGCAGCAGACTGCCCACGTGATCGGCGCGGAACGGCGGCTTGGTCCTCACGGCCATTCGAATTCTCCTTGCCCGAATTTACCGATTGTCGATTCGTCGGCGAAGCTGCAATAACCTATCCGGGAAAACGCGGGGGAACATCATTGTGGCAATTTTCGTCGTCGCTCACGGCGCCTGGTCGGCCGGTTGGGCCTGGAAGAAAATGCGTCCGCTCATGCGCGCGGCGGGGCACGAGTTTTGGACGCCGACTTATACCGGCGTCGGCGAGCGCGCGCATCTCGCCAATCCGGCGGTCGATCTCGACACCCACATCCAGGACATCGTCAACGTGCTCGAGTTCGAGGACCTGAGGAACGTCGTGCTAGTGGGCCATAGCTACGGCGGGATGGTCGCGACCGGCGTCGCGGATCGCGCGCGCGAGCGGATCAAGCATCTCATCTATCTCGACGCGTTCGTGCCGCGGGACGGACAGAGCCTCCTCGATCTCGTGGGCGAGCACGGCATGAAAATGCGGGCGGCGGCCGAGGACGGCTGGCGTGTGCCGCCGAACCCGCTGCCGCCCGACACGCCGCAAGCCGACGCCGACTGGGCAAACCCACGGCGCAGGCCGCAGCCGATCAAGACGATCGCATCGCCCGTGCGGCTCACGGGCAAGACTCCCCCTCCGCGCACCTATATCTATTGCAAGCGAACGCCGCCAGGCGACCCCTTCGGCCAGTTCGCGAAACGTGCGCAGAGCGAGGGCTGGCCCTACTACGAGCTAGACGCGAGCCACAATCCGCACATTACGATGCCGGAGGAGTTGGCGGCGCTGTTCGGAAAGATCGGCGCGGCGCGCTGAGCGTCACGCGGCCTTCCTGCCCCACAATTCCTGCGAGGCGATGCGCGCGCCCTCGGCGAGCGCCTGGAGCTTGGCCCACATGACCTGCGGATGCACGCGCTGGATGCCCTCCATCTGGGCGAAGCCGCAGTCGGTGCCCGCGATCAAATTCTCGCGGCCGACGATCTTCGCGAACTGGATCAGCCGGTCGGCGACGAGCCTCGGGTGCTCGACCGTCGTCGTGTGGTGAGTGACGACGCCAGGGATCAGGATCTTTCCAGGCGGCAACTTCACCTTTTCCCAGACGCGCCACTCGTGCTCGTGGCGCACGTTGGCCGCTTCGATCGAGTAGGCGCCGGCGCGCACCTTGAACATGAGATCGACGATCGCGTCGAGCGGCGCATCGGCCATGTGCGGCACATGCCAGCTGCCGAAACAGATGTGATAGCGCACGCGATCCTCGGGAATGCCGCGCAGCGCATGATTTAGCGCATCGACGCGCAACTCCGCCCACGCGCGGTAACGCTGCGGACTCTCCTGCATGAGCTCGTCGTACATATTGGCGAGCACGGCGTCGTCGACCTGGAGCACGAGCCCGGAATTATAGATTTCGAGGTACTCCTCCCGCAGCGCCTCGGCGATCGCGAATACGTAGTCGCGCTCGTCTTTATAGAACTGGTTCTCCGCGTCGTACCCGGTGCTGGCCGGCGCGACCGCAGTGAAGAAGCCTTCCGTTGCATTGGACGAAGCGAGCGCCGCTTTCAGGTCGGCAATGTTCCGCCGCAAGTCGTCTTGGCCGCGGTACTTGATCGGCCCGACACAGACATGGCCTGGGATGCCGGTGGCGCCCCGCGGGAATTCTTTCTGCATGAATTCCCGGAAGCGAAAGCGGTCGCGCCCCAGCCAGACCGCCTCGAAGAGCTTGTCGGCGCGCGGCTCGAAGCCCGACAGGCGGGCGAGCACGTAGTTGGCCCAACTGGACTTGCCATATTCGCCGTCATTGACAATGTCGACGCCGGCATCGACTTGGCGTTTTACGACTTCGACCGTCGCCCGGCGCACCGCGTCGAAATACGCTGGCTGCGCCTGCGGCGTTTCCTTCGCAGCGGCCGCCGCCTGGAGCAGTTCCTGCGGGCGGACGAGACTGCCAACGTGCGTCGTCAGGATTCGGTCTTCGCTCCGCTTCACGGCTCGACGTTCCCGCTCGGCGTCAAGATGCTCGAGCCTTGGTGCGCCAGCTATCCGCGTAGGATGTTCTTGCTGCCTCGGCGTACGGAACGGGGCTGACAACGGCCTTGATTTCCGTCTGGACGTGCCGCTCAACCAACGGCTTGGCCGAGCCTCCGCCCGGTTCGCCCCACACGAGGGAGACTTCGGTGCCAGGCGCGCTGTGCTCCGCATTCATGGTGGCGAGCGTCAGCATCTTGCCTTCGTTCGCCGTGTAGCTGATCCAGGTCGAAACGCCGGCCGGCTTTCCCTTCGCCAGCACCGTGTCGTACGGATGCATGGAGTACACGGCACTGGGGAACTCCATGAACTTGTTGCGCTGGCCATCTTCCTTGAAGGCCGTGCCGATCACGCGCAGCACGTCATCGTCGTTCAGCGCGAGCGTCACCTTCTTGCGGTGAGTCTTGCCGGCGATCTTCTCGAGCGCCTCGCGGCCGATGAAGTCGTGGTCGAACTTGACGAAGTTTCCGTAACCGAGAGCCCACGGCGTGAAATAGTAGTCCTCGATGCGATCGGAATAGAAACTGCCGCCGATCGACGTCCTGCCCTCGTAGCCGTCGGCGGGCAGCCACTCACGATATTTCTTCATCGACTCGCCCGTGTAGACGGCCGGCAGCGGCGACGGAATCCAGCCGGACTCGACGGTGTTTGAAGAATAGGCGCGTCCGCCGACCAGCCGCATTCCGTAGTCTTTTCCCGCTTCGATCAACGCCTGCCGAACCTCTTCGCCCTCGTCCCAGGGCCCGAACAGCTCCAGCCCCGGCTGTCCGGCCATGCCGTGGCGCAAGGCCCACATCGTCGTGCCGGCGATCGTGAGCTTGTCCATGTCGAAGAACTTGACCTCGGGCACGGGCCGGCCGGTTGCCTTCGCGATTACCTTCATCGCGTTCGGTCCCTGAATCTGGAAACGATACGACCGGCGCCTGCTCGGGTCCTTGCGCGCCGCGGTTCGCTCGTCGCGCTCCGTGCGAACATCATAGCCGCCGGTCGCGGCGTGATATTCGACCCAGTTGATCGCCGGCGCACGGCCAACCAATACAAACTGGTTGTCGGCGACGTAGAACATAATCACGTCACCGATGATGTAGCCGTCATAGCTGCACGGCGCGAACTGCTTCGCCTTGCCGACGGTGAATCCGTTGAAGCTGTTGTAGGCGAGGTGGGACAGAAGCTTGGACGCGTCGCGTCCTTCGACCACGAGCTCGACCATGTGATACGACTGATTGAACAGCACGCAGGTCTCCTGCCACGCGCGCTGCTCGTCCCGCCAATTGGTGTATTCGGCGGGAACGCCCGGGTAGACGTTAGGACCGGCTTGCTGATTGTACAGAATTGCCGTTACGCTTTTTGAACCTCGAACGAGGTCATCCAGGCTTCCAGCCGTCATGTCTCCATTCCTCTGCATTGCGTTGAAACTCGTCGGTGCGAGTTGTAAAGCTTATCCAGGCGCGGCTCGAAGCCGGTCATGCGGTCGAGCACGTAACTGGCCCAGCTCGATCTGCCCCTTTCGCCGTCGTTGACGACGTTAATGCTCGCTTCGGTCTGCCGCCTGACGACGTCGACGGTCGCCCGGCGCAACGCATCGAAATATTTCTGCTGCTCCTGCGGCTTCTCCCTAGCCGCGTTCGCGAGCTGCAATAAGTCTGGCGGGCGAATCAAGCTACGCTTCATCGGTGCTCAACTCTCCGCATGACGTCCGCTTCCCGGCTCGGGACGGGTCCAGATTAACGAGATGTAAGACGCAAAAAAGGGGCGCGCCTGGGATATTCCGGCGCGCCCCTCCTCGCGGGTGCCTAGGTCCACGCGGGCTTCGGGAACTGAAGCGGCCGCGCGCCTTTCTTGTTCGCCGGAAAGAGGCCGACGACCTCGCCGTTCTGCCACTGGCCTACGGCCCAGGGATCGACGTTGAGCTGGTTCTTGAACTTGATCTCGCCCCAGATCGTCTGGAACGTGCCGTTGGCTAGCGCATCGCGAATCTGCTTGCGATCGATTTCGCCGACCGTCTCGATGGCCTGCTGCGTGGCTTGGAGACAGCCGTAGATGCTGACCGCACCGGCCTCCGACTCGCGATTGAACATCGCGCGGTGCGCCTTGTAATACTCATCCAGGCCCGGCGCGCCGGGATCGAGGCCGCCGTACAGCAGGATGCCGTTGACCTTGTTGCCGAACTTGCCCTTGAAGCCCGGGAACGGCGTTCCGATCGCGAGGTACATGATCTGCGGGTTGAACCCCACAATCTGCGCCTGTTCGGTCAGCATGAAGGTATCCGGCGGATAGCTGAACGCGATGAAAGCGTCCGGATTGGTCGCCATCGCCTCGCGGATCAGCGGCTGCAGGTCCGCAGCACCGAACGGATAGCTTTTGCTGAACACGACTTCGAGGCCGTCCTTTTTCGCCGCCTCAAGAAACGCGCCATGCAGCTCCACGCCGAGCTGGACGGTCGGATGGATCGTCGCGACCCGACCTTTGATCTTGCCGTCCTTCTTAAGGCCCGCGATCAACGCCGATATCGGCTGCGTCGCTTCGTTCGGCTGCACCAGGAGCCAGAACGCGTTGGGCATCGACGGCGCCATCTCGTAGAGCTTCGCCGAGGCGGACGTCGAGAGGATGACCGGATAGCCGTTCTTGTTGATGACCGGAGCCGACGCCAGGTTCATGTGCGTGGCGTAGGGGCTCAGGATCATGTCCACCTTGTCCTGCTGGATCAGGCGCTCGGTGAGCTTGAGCAGCTCGTCCGGCTTGCCCTGGTCGTCGTAGCCGACCAATTCAACCGGAACTTTCTTGTTGAACTTCTTCAACGCGATGCCGCCGGCGTCGTTCGTACGCTTCGCCCAGAGCTTGTACTGGGACAACGTTGTCGATTCCGCGCCGGGCCCAAGCGGCCCCGACATGGTGATTGCGTAGCCGAAGCGAATCTTGTCCGGTGCGGCTGCCTGGGCATAGACGCCGCCCGGTAGCGTGCTGGCGCCGACGATCGCAGCGCTGCCCTTTACGAAGGTCCTTCTGTCCACTTTTCTTACCATTGTATCCTCCCTGTCGACTTTCAAGCTTCGTCGGCCGCGGGCGCGGCCGCCGTCAGTTCACGACTCCGCCCCAAACCTCCTTTGCGACGCGGGTGCATAGCATCAGCTTCTCCATTTGGCCTTCCATTGAAATTACGTTCCCATCGGCGGTGGACGAAAATCCGCATTGCGGGCTGATGGCCAATTGTTCGAGCGGCACGACCTTCGCCGCCTCGTCAATACGACGCTTGAGCGAAGCCGTCGATTCGAGTTGCGCGTGCTTGGAGGTCACGAGGCCGAGCACGACCTTCTTCTTGCCTCTCGGCAGGAACCGCAGGGGAGCGAACGTGCCAGAGCGCTCGTCGTCGTATTCGAGGAAGTACCCGTCGACATCGATTTGGCCGAGCAGTACTTCGGCGATCGGGTCGTATCCTCCCTCGCTGAGCCAGGAGCTTTGGTAGTTGCCGCGGCATAGATGAATAGTCACGGCCATGTTCGCCGGTCGGTTCCTGATTGCATCGTTGATGAGGCGTGCCGACAGACGCGCCATCTTTTTCGTATCCTCGCCGCTGCGCCCGAAGGCGGCCCCAATCTTCTCGTCGCAAAGAAATGCAAGGAAGGTGTCGTCGAGCTGGAGATAGGTGCAGCCCGCTTTCCCCAATTCCGCGATCTCCTCGGCGTAGACGCGGGAGAGGTCGGCGAAGAAAAGATCGGGGTCAGCGTAGATCCGCCGATCGATGATCTTCTCGCCGCCCTGCACAATCATCATCGAGGGTGAGGGAATGCAGACCTTGGCCGTGCGCGCTGTGACCGATTTCAAAAATTCGAAGTCGCGCAGTTGAATCGGATGGGGGCGGGAGAGGCGCGCGTGGACTTTCACTTCCGGCGGCACCCATTCGAGTTGCACACCATCTTCGCGGTGCCACTTCAGTGGATTGTGGCCTTCCTCGAATTCGACGCCGCCGATCTGGGTCAGGAAATCGAGGTGCCAGTAGTCGCGGCGCAACTCGCCGTCGGTGATGCCCTCAAGACCGGCGTCCTCCTGCAATTTCACTACGTCACGGACGCTTTCGTCTTCGATCTCGCGCAGCCGTTCCGCCGTGATGTTCTTGCGTGCACGCTGGACGCGCGCCTGCAGCAGCTTGGGCGGCCGCAATAGGCTGCCGACGTGGTCCGCCCGAAACGGGCCGCGAACATTCATCGCCATCGAAACTCCTCCCCACTACGCGGCTTTTTTCCGTGTGATGACGGGGGTCGGTGCCCCGGTCATTCTCTCTCTGCATACAGACTTTTGCGGGGCGTCTTGTTTTTGGGGCGTTCTTACGCAGATGGGCTATCAACTACGTTGACAAACGGCCCATCTGTATACAGCCTACGTTCTTCACAGGCTGCCCGCAAGCAGACGCCAACGAGAGCGAAGCCTTGGATCTGTCGTCCTCCCAGACTGTTCGCGCGCTGCTCAAGCTGCGCGAGCTGATTCTCAGCGGCGAGCTCCAGCCGGGGGAGCGGGTGTCCGAACTCCCCTTGGTGGAACGCCTCGGCGTTTCGCGCACGCCGTTGCGCGCGGCGCTCCTGCGGCTCGGCGATGAGGGCCTGCTCGAAGCAATCCCGACCGGCGGCTTCGCCGTCCGTGGGTTCGACGAGCGCGACTTGTTCGCAGCGATCGAGGTGCGCGGCACGCTGGAGGGGCTCGCAGCGCGCTTCGCGGCCGAGCGCGGCGCCCCGGACGCGGAGGAGCTTGCCGCGCTCAAGGAATGCGTCGACGCGCTCGACCGGGTGCTCCAGCGTTCAGCGATCACGACCAAAAATTTCGCGAACTATGTCGAGCTGAACGAGCGCTTCCATTCGCGGGTGATCGCGCTCGCAGGCAGCCCCGTACTTGCCTGGCAGATTGAGCGCGCGATCACCCTGCCCTTCGCCTCAGCAAGCGCCTTCGTCATGGTGCAGGCGGCGTTGCCGGAAGCGCAAACCATGTTCACCATCGCGCAAGACCAGCATCGCTGCATCGCGCAGGCGATTGAGGCGCGCGAAGGCGCGCGCGCCGAGGCGCTCATGCAGGAGCACGCGCGGCTCGCGCGAAGGAATCTGGAGCTTGCACTCCACAACCAGCGCACGCGCGAGTTGGTGCCAGGCGCGGGCCTGATCCGATTTCGCGGCCGGACGGGATGACGCCGCCAAACCGCCGCACAGCACGCTTACAACTCGGCCAAGAAACCGATGTCGGGGTGTAATTCGGGAGGAACCCATGTGCAACCGCTGTGAATCCGGCCACGTGCACCGGCATTCGATCTCCAGACGCAATCTCCTGAGGACCGCTGCAGCCGCAGCAGTCATCGGCCCGACCTTGTTCAATGCGATCCCCGCGCGCGCCCAGGCCGACGCGCCACCCGCGGGCAGCGGCGGCGCCGGCCGCCGTTACGTGCTGCGTGGCGGCGCGGTGCTTAGCATGAATGCGGCGGTCGGCGACTTTGCCGAGGCCGACGTTCTCATCGACGGCCGGAACATTGTCGCCGTCGGCCGCAACGTGAATGTCGGCGACGCGGCGGTGCTGGATGCGCGCGGCATGATCGTTATGCCCGGCTTCATCGACACGCACCATCACCAATTCGAGACGGCGCTCAGGAGCTTCCTCGCCGACGGGCTCCTGTTCAACGACGGTCAGCCGCACGGCGCAATCAATTATTTCGACCACATCCTCGGCAAGTTCGCCGGCGTCTACCGGCCGCAGGACGTGCATATCAACATCCTGTTCGGCTCGCTGAGCCAGCTTGACGCCGGAGTGACCTCGGTGCTCGATATCTCGCAGATCCACCATTCGCCGGAGCATACGGATGCGGCGGTCAAGGGACTCGCCGACTCGGGGCGGCGCGCGGCGCTCGGCTATTTCGAAGGACACGGCGACAAGAGCAAGTATCCGGAGGACGCCCGGCGGGTGAAGCAGCAGTATTTCTCTTCCGCCGATCAGTTGCTCACCATGATCATGGGCGGCGAAATCTATCTGCCCGGCTACGAGAAGCCCTGGCAGATCGGCCGCGAGCTGGGCATTCCGATCGCCGCCCACGTGTTCGGCAATTTCGGGATCCCGAAGGCCATCGATGAGCGGATCAAGGCCAAGGCGCTCGGCGCCGATCTCCATTTCGTCCACATGACGCTCATGTCGGACGAGCACTGGAAGGCCATCGTCGACGCGGGCGTGACGATCTCCATGGCAGTGCCGATCGAAATGACCATGCGGCACGGCACGCCGCCGATCATGAAGGCGATGCAGCTCGGGGTGGAGCCCTCGCTCAGCACCGACGTGGAATGCACGATGACGGCGGACTTTTTCACGCAAATGCGCGGGATGATGACGCTGCAACGCATGCTCGTGAACGAGCGGGCGCTGGCGGGCGATAAGAACCTGCCGAAGCTCCTCACGTCGCGGGACGTGATTCGTTTCGCGACCGTCGAGGGCGCGAAGCACCTGCGGATCGACAAGAAGGTCGGCACGCTTACGCCGGGCAAGGAGGCGGACATCGTGGTGCTCGATGCCAATGCAATCAACGTGGCGCCGCTCAATCACGTGCCCGGCGCGGTCGTGACGATGATGGATCGCAGCAACGTCGACACCGTCATCGTGGCGGGCAAGGTGCGCAAGTGGAAGGGCCAGCTGCTCGACGTCGACCTGCGGAAGTTGCGCGGTGAGCTCGAGCAGTCGCGGGACTACCTGTTCAAGGCGGCGAAAGTCGAGCGCGATCTGTTCCGCATGTGACGGCCGCCGAGAAGATGCGATGGGGGCCGAGCGCCCTACCGCAGCCGGCGCGGCTCAGGCCGCCTTCCTGCCCCACAATTCGCGCGAGGCGATACGCGCGCCCTCGGCGAGCGATTCCAATTTCGCCCACATAATCGAGGGATGCACGCGCCTGACGTGCGGCGCCTGGGCGAAGCCGCAGTCGGTGCCGCCCATGACGTTTTCGCGGCCGACGAGCTTTGCCACGCGCACGAGCCGCTCGGCGACAAGCTCTGGATGCTCCACCACGTTCGTCGAATGGCTGATCACGCCAGGAACGAGCTTGCGGCCGGCGGGCAGCTTCACCTTCTCCCATACGCGCCATTCGTGCTCGTGGCGCGGATTGCCCATCTCGATGCAATAGGCGCCGGCCTTCACCCTGAGCACGAGATCGACGATGTCCTTCAACGCCACGTCGCTCACGTGCGGAGTGTTAAAGCTGCCCCAGCAGATGTGGTAGCGGATCTTTTCCTCGGGCAGGCCTTCGATCGCATGATTGAGCGCGTCGATGCGCACCGCCGCCCACTTGCGGTAATTCTCAAGATCAGTGCCGGCGAAGGCGACATCGTACATATAAGGAAGGAAGGCGTCGTCGATCTGGACGTAAAGGCCCGAGTCGACGATCGTCTTGTATTCCTCGCGCAACGCTTCGGCGAAGCCGAACAGCGCCTCTTCCTCGTTCTTGTAGTATTCATTCTTGAAGCGGGGCGCGGCGCTCGCAGGCGCGACCACGGGAAGAAAGCCCTCCACGTTCGCGCCCTTGAGCGCGTTCTTGAAAATCTCGATATCCTTCCTGAGTGCGGCCTGGCCCTTGTATTTCACCGGCCCGACCGTGACGACGGTGCCGCGCTTCGGCAGCCGCTGGGTCGGGAAATATTCCGCGTAGAACTCGGGAAACAGCGTGCGGTCCTTGCCGGCACCCGCCGGCACCTCGATCTCGCGCTCTTCAATGCCATCCAGCCGGTCGAGCACGTAGAACGACCAAGAGCGGAACTTGCCGAATTCGCCGTCGCTGACGATGTCGATGCCGGCCTGTTCCTGGCGCTTGACGACTTCGTTCACCGATTGCTGCAAGAGCGCGTCGAAGGCCTTCATGTCGACCTTGAGGCCCTTCTCGATCGCCTCAATGTATTCGACGAGCTGCGGCGGGCGAATGAGGCTGCCGACGTGGGTGGTAAGAATTCGCTCCGCCATCTCGCACTCCTTCGATCGATTCCAACCGAGCTAGTTCCAAAGCTGCTTCGTCGCGATGCACGCACCGTCGGCTAGCGCCCGGAGCTTGGCCCACATGATCTGCGGATGCACGCGGCGCGCGAACGGACCCTGGGCGAAGCCGCAGTCGGTGCTCGCGACCACGTTCTCGCGGCCGACGAGTTTCGCGAGCCGTACGATACGCTCTGCGACCAATTCCGGGTGCTCGACGATATTGGTGGCGTGACTGACGAGGCCGGGCAGCAAATACTTCCCTTGGGGCAGTTTCACCGTCTCCCAGACGCGCCACTCGTGCTCGTGACGGGGATTCGCCATCTCCAGGGAATAGCCGCCGACGTTCACGCGCAACACCAGATCGACGATATCCTTCAAGGGCACGTCGTTCGTATGCGGCCCGTTCCAGCTACCCCAGCAGATGTGATAGCGGGTGCGATCCTGCGGAATTCCCTTGAGCGCGTGGTTGAGCGCCTCGATCCGTACCTCCGCCCATTCGCGGTAATCGGCGAGCGTTCTTGGCGGAACCATCACATCATAGACCGAGGCGAGAAACGCATCGTCGATCTGCGCGATCAGGCCGGCATCGACCACGGCCTTGTATTCCTCGCGCACGGCCTCGGCGATGGCGAAGAGCGCGTCATCTTCCCACTTGTAGTGCTCGTCGATGCGCTGTGGCACCACGCTCGCCGGCGCCACCAAGGGCAAAAACGCGTCAATGGCGCCGCTGCCCGCGACCGCGCGCTTTACGTCCTCGATGTCGCGCTGAATCAACGCATGGCCGGTATATTTGATCGGGCCGGTCACGACCCAGGTGCCGGTCTTGAAGGCCTTGCCCATGCCGACAAAGCCGTAGGTTCCTTCGTATTCCTCGTAGAATTCCGCAAAGTCGCGCCGGTCCTTGCCGGCCACTGCGGAACGAAAGCCCGGCGTCTTGTCGCGGCGCTCCTCGAAGCCGCTCAGTCGATCGAGAATGTAGCGCGACCAGCTGATCGATTTTCCGTATTCGCCGTCGCTGACGATGCCGATGCCGACATCGACCTGCTTTTTCACGACATCGGCGACGGAGCGCTGAAGACAACTCTCATAGGCGGCGACGTCGTAGGGCTTCCCTTCCTGCTGCTTGGCAATGAAGGCGAGCAGATCGTCGGGGCGCACGAGACTGCCGACGTGCGTGGTGAGAATGCGGTTTGCCGGCGCCGGCATCCGGTGTTCCTCCCTCGTGCCTTCTTCTTGTTGTTGCGCGGAGATGATGACAGCGATCGAGCCCGCGTGCTAATACTTATAAAACATAACTAAATACATTTCAACGGATGAAACGCCGAACCAGCGCCCAAAAACGGAGGCGACATGCCGGCGCTCGCGTGGGAGACGCGGGCGCCGCGTTCGACGCTTCGGTGCTCGACACCATGGTTGGGCACCTCACACGCGTGGTGCAAGTCCGGCTGTTTCAGCTCTATTACGAGCGCCTTCGGCGCCTGCGCGTGAGCCCCGGCGCTTTCGCGGTGTTGACGGCGATCCGGTCGAACCCCGGCGTACAGCACGGCGCGCTCGCCGACGCGCTCGGTGTGCACGGGCCGAACATGACGAAGCTCGTCGACAGGCTCGTGCGCGAGGGCTGGGTCGAACGCCGCAGCGCCGCGAACGACCGGCGCACGAAGGGCCATTACCTGACGACGACGGGACGCGCGAAGGCCGAAGCCGTTCTCACGGCCGGACTTGCGCACGACAAGCGCGTTTCATCGTCGCTATCGGCTGCGGAACGAAAGATGCTGCTCCGGCTGCTGGCAAAACTCGACCGAGGACTCGCCGCAAGAACCCGATGAGTTGACGTTGCCGCGGGCCGCGCCGCATCATCGAGAACGGAGAGACGCCATGGACGACGTGACGCGCAAGCCGGTCGCGCTGAAATTCCGCAAGCCGTACGATACGCCGGAAGCGCGCGGCGGCACGCCGCCGGAATACCGGCACACGGTCGAAGACGGAATGATCATCGAGCGCGACATTGCGGTGAAAATGCGCGACGGTGTTAAAATCTATATCGATCTCTTCCGCCCCGTCGACGAGAAGCCGGCGGCGCCGCTGATCGCGTGGAGCCCCTATGGCAAACATTCGCCGAACGACCCGCGCCGCTTCCCCGGCTCGGACGTGAAGATGGACGCGATTTCCTCCTACACGCCGTTCGAGGGGCCTGATCCGGTCTATTGGGTGCCGCGCGGCTACGCGGTGATTGTCGCGGACAAACGCGGCAATTGGTATTCGGAGGGCCGCGCCACGTTTCTCTCTCCCGACGAGGCCGAGGATTTCTACGACCTGATCGAGTGGGCCGGCACGCAGCCCTGGAGCAACGGCAAGGTCGGGCTCACGGGCGTCTCTTACCTCGCGCAATTGCAGTGGCGTGTGGCGGAGCTCAATCCGCCGCATCTCGCCGCCATCAACCCTTGGGAAGGCTGGGCCGACACCTATCGCGAAGTGGCGCGGCACGGCGGCATCCCCGATACGCATTTCTGGCCCTATCTTTGGCGGCGCTGGGGCGCGGGCACCACCGAAATCGAGGATCTCGAAGCGGGCATGCGCGAGCACCCGTTCTTCGACGAATATTGGGCGTCGAAGGCATCGGACTATTCCAAGATCAAGGTGCCGGCCTTCATCGTCGCGAGCTGGACCGATCAGGGACTGCACACGCGCGGCACGCTCGAAGGCTTCAAGCAGATTTCCTCGAAGCAGAAATGGCTCGAGGTCCACGGCCGCAAGAAGTGGGCCTATTACTACGAGCCGGATAGCGTGAAACGGCTGCAGGAGTTCTTCGACTATTTCCTGAAGGGCGTCCCCAACTCGGTGAAGGATTGGACGCGCGTGCGCTACGAGGTGCGCGAGAAATTCTACGCCGGCAAATTCAAGGAAGCCTCCGACTGGCCGCTGCCTAAGACGCAATACACGAAGCTCTATCTCGACGCGAAGAATGGCGCACTGGAACAGCGGCCCGTCGCTGAAGCCGGGTCGATCAGTTACGATTCCCTCGGTGAAGGCGCAAACGCGCGCGCGGTCTTCGACATCACGTTCAATAAGCCGACCGAGCTTGTCGGTCACATGAAGCTCAAGCTCTTCGTGTCGGCCGAAAACTCCGACGACATGGACATTTTTGTCGGCGTGCAGAAGCTCGATGCCAAGGGCCAATTCGTCGGCTTGGCCTATTACGCCATGTTCAATGACGGGCCGGTCGCGATCGGCTGGCTGCGCGCGTCCCACCGCGAGCTCGATCCCAAACGCTCGACCGAGTGGCAGCCGGTGCTTGCCCACCGGCGCGAGCTGAAGCTCAAGCCCGGCGAGATCGTGCCGGTCGAAATCGAAATCTGGCCCTCCGGCACGTGTTTCGAGAAGGGCGAGAAATTACGGCTCGTCGTGCAGGGAACCGAGATCAACAAATATCCGAAGGACAAGGCACCTGTTTATTTCCGGCACGAGGACACGGTGAACAAGGGCCGGCACGTGGTCCACGCCGGCGGCAAATACGATTCCCACCTCCTCGTTCCGGTCGTACCAACCTAGTTGTTCGGCTCGCGCACAGCGGCAGCGCTACCCACCGCGCGCAATCGTGATGCTATAGTCGCGTGCAATGTAGCGGGGTCGGCATCCATGCAGCAACTGGAAGGCAAGACGGCGGTCATCACCGGGGCCGCGTCCGGCATCGGGCTTGGCATGGCGCGCACCTTCGCGAGGAACGGAATGTCGGTGGTGCTGTCCGACCTTCGCGGCGACCGGCTCGACGCCGCACTTGCCAATGTGCGCGGGATCGGCGGGCGCACGATCGCTGTTCCGGCCGACGTCTCGGATCGTGCGTCGGTGCGAAAGCTCGCAGACGCCGCGCTCAAGGAATTCGGCGCGATCCACGTTGCCTGCAACAATGCGGGCATCACGATCCACGGCAAATCGGTCTGGGAAGTAACGCCGCAGGAATGGGACTGGATCACGGGCGTCAATCTGCATGGCGTGATGCATGGCATCGCCACGTTCCTGCCGATCATCCAGTCGCACGGCGGCGAAGGGCATATCGTCAATACGGCTTCGATCGCAGGCTTTCAGGTCGCGCCGCATCGGCGCAGCGGCGCCTATGCAGCGACGAAATTTGCGGTCGTGGCGCTCACGGAATCCATGTGGAACGATCTGCGCGAGACGCCGGTGGGCGTATCCGTACTCGCGCCGGCAGCCGTGAAGACGCGCATCTATATGTCGGGTGAAATCCGGCCTGAGCGCTTCGGCGGGCCGTACGAGGTGGCCGGCAACAATCCTTTGCAAAAAGAACTGGAAGTCGGATTGGAGCCTGACATCGTGGGCGACCGCGTCGTGCGCGCAATCCGGGACCGCGATCTCTATATCTTTACGCACATGCAGACCAAGGAATGGCTGGTCGCGCGGCACCAGCGCATCATCGATGCGTTCGATGCGTGCGAAGCATGGATCGCGAAAAGCCCCGCAGATCGGACGGCGAAAAGAATTGGCTGAAACGTTGCGGAGCGATCGATGAAATTCTCCTACTTCCATCTGATGCCGTGGACCGAGCTCGACGAGGCTCCGCAGCAATGGCCCGCGAGCAACAGTACGTTCGACCCCAAGCGCGGTAAGGAACTCTACGACTGCTACATCGACACGATGGCGTTCGCCGAGCAGTGCGGCTTCGACTGGGTTGGCTGCAACGAGCATCATTTCAGCCCGTACGGCCTGATGGCGAACTGCAACCTGATCGGCTCGGTGCTCTCGCAGCGGACGAAATCGATCAAGCTCGCGATGCTCGGGAACCTGATCCCGCTCTTGAACCCGATCCGGGTCGCGGAAGAATACGCGATGATCGACGTGATGAGCGGCGGACGGCTCGTGGCCGGACTTATCCGCGGCGTGCCGCACGAGTACATCGCCTATAACGTCATCCCAGGTGAATCGCGCGAGCGCCTACGCGAGGCGACCGCGCTCATCATCAAAGCCTGGACCGAGCCCGAGCCGTTCGGCTGGGAGGGCGAGTTTTATCAGTATCCGTCGGTTTCGATCTGGCCGAAGCCGTACCAGCGACCGCATCCGAAAATCCTGATGTCGGCGAGCAACGAGGAGTCCGCGGAGTTCGCCGGCCAGCACAAGGCCATGATGGGTATGACGCTGATCGCCGATCTCAAAGCGGCGCAGCGCTGCATCAACGTCTATCGCGACGCGACCAAGGGTCACGGCTTCGAGCCGCGGGCCGAGGACATCCTGATCGGCCAGAACACCTGTATCGCTGAGAGCGACGAGGAGGCGAAAGAGCATCTGAGCCAAGGGCTCAATTATTTCCACAAGGTGCTGATGCATTCGATCCGCGACGCGATGCGGCTCGTGGTGCAGAAGTCGCGCTTCTTCGCGCAGGAGCAGTATGGCGAGCGGTTCGTATCGCGGTTAGCCACCTTGAACGCGCGCAACATCGACGAGATGATCGAGGCGGGGTCGGTACTGTGCGGAAGCCCGAAGACCGTCATCAAGCAGATGAAGCGCATCCAGGGCGAGCTCGGCAACGGCCGGTTCAATCTCAACATGAAGATCGGGAATATTCCGGACAGCGTCGTGCGGCGCGGGATGGAACTGTTCCGCGATCAGGTGCTGCCCGAGGCGGCGGGCCTTTGACGAAAACGGAGTACGACGTGGCGAATTTCGTAGAGCAGAAAATCGAGCTTTCCGCCGGCCCGGTCCAGTATCTCAAGGGCGGCGACGGCCCGGCGGTCCTGCATCTGCACAGTACGGCGGGTCCGCGGCGCTCGCCTGCGATCGAGAAGCTTTCGATCAAGCATACGATTCATATGCCGATCATGCCGGGCTTCAACGGGACGCCTGCGCACCCGACACTTCGCTCCATGTCCGACCTCGCCGATCTCATGGCCGAGTTCATTCAGAAGGCGGTCGGTAAGGCCTGCGACGTGGTGGCCGAATCGTTTGGCGGCTGGATCGCGCTCTGGCTCGCCGTGAAGCATCCCGAACTCGTGGAACAACTCGTGCTGGAGGCGCCGGCAGGCCTGCGCACGAAAGGCGTCGGCGGCCTGCCCGCCGATCCGGCCGAGCGCGACCGCAAGCTCTATGCCGTGCCGGACCGCGCGCCGAAGGACTCGCGCTACGCCGAAGTCCTGCCCGGCAACTTCAAGGCGGCCATGGGCTACACCGGCGGCGAGACGCTCGACGAGGCGCTGCTGAAATCGCTGCCGAAGATCAAGGCGCGCACGCTGCTCCTGTTCGGCAGCAAAGAAGAGGTTACGCCGGTGGAGGATGTGGGGAGGCGTCTGAAGTCGGGCATCCCGCATTCGTACCTGAGCTTCATCTATGGCGCGGCGCACGCGGTCGAGTTCGATCAGCCGGACCGGGTGGCGCGGCTCGTTGGCGCGTTTCTGGAGCGCGGCGAAGCCTTCGTGGTGCGCACCGCCGAAGTCGCCTGAGCGCGGGCGGCGCCCGCCGCGAAATTGTGGCTATCCACAGGGGCCTTCTCGCCCGCGCATGAGCGCGGCGTATAGTAGCGTGCGTCGCCGCGCGCCTTGCTCCCTGCGCGCCGGTGCGAAAGCAGGCCCCGATGCGGTTTCACGCCGACCTGCATGTGCACTCGAAATATTCGCGCGCGACGAGCCGCGACCTCGATCTCGAACATCTCGCCGAATGGGCCGCCCGCAAGGGAATCGGCGTCGTCGGGACCGGCGATTTCACACATCCGGCCTGGGCCGCGGAGCTGAAATCAAAGCTCGTGCCGGCGGAGCCAGGCCTGTTCCGGCTGAACGATGAAATCGAAAGAGCGGTCGCCGAGCGGCTGCCGGCCGCCTGCCGGCTGCCTGTGCGCTTCATGCTCGAAGTGGAAATCTCCACGATCTACAAGAAGGGCGACAAGACGCGGAAGATCCATCACCTCATCTACGCCCCCGATTTCGCGACGATGGATCGGATTTCCGCACGGCTCGGCAACATCGGCAATATTTCATCCGACGGGCGGCCGATTCTGGGGCTCGACTCGCGCGATCTTCTGGAGATCGCACTCGAAGGGGGCCCCGGCGCCTATCTCGTGCCCGCGCATATCTGGACTCCATGGTTCGCCGCGCTTGGCTCGATGTCGGGCTTCGATTCGATCGAGGAATGCTATGGCGACCTCGCCTCGCACATTTTCGCGGTGGAGACCGGGCTTTCGTCGGACCCGGCGATGAACTGGCGCGTGCCCTCGCTTGACCGCTTCCGACTCGTTTCCAATTCCGACGCGCATTCGCCGGGCAAGCTCGGCCGCGAGGCTACCGGGTTCGATTGCGACCTCGATTATTTCGCGATCCGCCGTGCGCTGGAAACCGGCGTGGGCTACGCGGGCACGGTCGAGTTCTATCCCGAGGAGGGCAAGTATCATCTCGACGGCCACCGCAAATGCGAGGTGCGGTTCGAGCCGAAGGAGACGCTCGCCCACGGCGGGCTGTGTCCCGTGTGCGGACAGCGACTCACGGTGGGCGTGCTGCACCGGGTGCAGGTGCTCGCCCGGAGGAGCGAAGTAGAGGCGAAGCCGCCGGAAACGGCGGGCGAAATATCGAGCCTCGTGCCGCTGCCGGAAATGCTCGCGGAGATCGCGAGTACCGGGGTCACAAGCAAGAAGGTCGCCGAGGTCTACGAGCGAACGATCGGGGCGCTCGGACCGGAGCTACAGATTCTGGAACAGGTTCCGGTCGAGGACATCGCGCGCGCGGATTCGTTGCTCGGGGAAGCAGTCGCGCGGTTGCGTGCCGGCAAGGTGATCCGCGATTCCGGCTACGACGGCGAGTATGGGGTGATCCGCCTGTTCGAAGAGGGAGAGCTTTCGCGCCTGTCGGCGGGGGGATTCCTGTTCGATGCGCCGGTGGCCAAGCGGATCACGGCAAAGAGACGACCGAAGGGAAACCCGATCGGTCAAGCCGCAGTCGCGCCCCCTCACCCGACGTCGCTACGCTCGGTCGACCTCTCCCCGCAGAGGAGAAGTGAAGGATTGGATCGGGTCGGCATTCTCGCGTCGCTCGACGAAGACCAGCGCGAGGCGGCGGAAGTCTCCGATGGCGCGCTCCTGATTGTCGCAGGGCCCGGTTCGGGCAAGACGCGCACGCTCACCCACCGGATCGCGCACCTCGTGACCGAGCACGGCGTGCCGGCCGCGAATTGTCTTGTCGTCACCTTCACGCGGCGGGCGGCGGCGGAAATGCGCGAGCGGCTCGCGCGCCTGCTGCCTGCGGACGCCAGACAAGTATCCGTACATACTTTCCATTCGCTCGGGCTTGCGATTCTGCGCGAGCACGCGGCGGCGGCGGGCCTGAACCGCGGCTTCCGGATCGCGAGCGACGCGGACAAAGCGGCGATTTTCGCGGAGATGCGCGGGTTTCCGGCGAGCAAGGCGGAGCGCCTGTTGCGCGCGATCTCGACGACGAAACGCACCGGAGCCGTGCCCGACGATGAAACGGGCGAGGCCTTCGCGACCTATCAACGAGGCCTGATGCTGCGCAATCTCGTGGACTTCGACGACCTCATGCGCCTGGCGGTTCAATTGCTGGATGGGCACCTTGAGGTCGCCGCGCTGTTACGCGAGCGTTTCCGATCGGTGTCGGTCGATGAGTTCCAGGACATCGACGAGCAGCAATACCGCCTCATCCGGCAGATCGCGCCGGAAGGCGCCAATCTCTGCGTGATCGGCGACCCCGACCAGGCGATCTACGGCTTCCGCGGCGCGGATGCGTCGTGCTTCGAGCGCTTCAAGCAGGATTTTCCCCGCGCGGCCGTGGTCCAACTGCGGCGCAACTACCGCTCCGCCGGTACGATCGTCGCTGCCTCATCGCAGGTGATCGCGGCGTCCCCGCGCGAACGCTCGATCGCCGAAGTCGTGCACGAGATGCAGGAGCGCATCACCGTTCACGCGGCCCCCACCGAGCGGGCGGAAGCGGAGTTCGTGATCCAAACGATCGAAGTGCTGATCGGCGGGCACAATTTCTTCTCGATCGACAGCGGCCGGACAAACGGCCGCGACACGGATCTCTCGTTCGCCGACTTCGCAGTGCTCTATCGCACCGATGCGCAGTCGGCGGCGCTGGTCGAGGCGTTCGCGCGCTCGGGCATTCCGTTCAAGAAGCATTCGCACGTGCCGCTCGCGGAGGATCCGGCCACGCGGGCGCTTTTGCTCGAGCTCTACGATCATGCGGGCGAGGAGCCGTTCGCGATCCGTCTCCAGGCAGCGGCGAAAAAACTGCCGGCGAGCGATCAGATCGATCGCGCCGCGATCGAGATCGCGCTCAAGCGGCTGACCGCACTCGCCGAGACCTGCGCCCGCGACGGCGCGCGCTTCGCCGATGCAGTGGCGGTCGCGAGCGAAGCCGATTTCTTCGATCCCCGCGCCGACCGGGTGTCGCTGCTTACGCTCCACGCAGCGAAGGGCCTTGAATTTCCGGTCGTCTTCATCACGGGGCTGGAAGACGGAATCCTGCCGCTGCACTGGGGCAAACCCGATGAAGTTGCGCTCGCGGAGGAACGCCGTCTTTTCTACGTCGGCATGACGCGGGCCATGGACCGGCTCTATCTCAGCCGCGCGCAGGAGCGGCATTGGCGCAGGCGCAAGCAGGCGCTTCCGCCGTCCCCGTTCCTAACGGACATCGAGGCCGAACTCCTGAGGCACCAGCGTCCCGCACGGCGCCGGGCGCGCGAGGAAGACCGGCAACTCAAGCTATTCTGAGCGCCGTCCGCCTACTTCCGAAACATATGCTCGAGCTGCTTGAGGCCGCCCTCGAAAATTCCCGTGAAGATTCCGGCGACGGTCGGCACGTCGACGCCCTTCGGCTGGAATTCGCAGGTCCAGTGCACCGTGGACATATTGGGTCCGCGCTCGATGACCGAGATCGTCGCCTTGTGGCGCGTCACCGGGATCGCGCTTTCGACGATGCTGTAGGTGTAACGGCGGCCCCTCCAGTCGTAGTCGACGAGGTCCTCGACCACGGAGCCGCCGACCTTGAGCGTTAACGTGCGCCGCTTACCTTCATTGGTGAGGTCGCTGCGGGCGACGCCGGCGTTCCAGCGCGCGAGCCCGTTGTAATCGCCGACCACTTCCCAGACGTCTTCCGCGCTCACGGGCAGCTCGAGCGTTTTTGTGACCGTCCCCTTCCCGCTTCTCGGATCGTCAGCCATTCCACCCTCGCTAAATTTCAGAATCGTCGACGGCCCTCGTTAGAGCTCGATGACCAGATACTCTTCTTCGACAGAAACGGGAAACGTTTCGGCGACGTACGGTCCCTTTACGAGCTGCTCGCCCGGCTCCACCTTCACCTGGAAGCTACGCGCCTTGGTGGATTTCGGATCGCACCAGGACTGGCCAGTGCGGATGTCGAACTCCCAGCCGTGCCACGGGCAGCGCAGGAATTCGCCGGGCCGTTCGACGCGATACTGGCCGGGGCGGTCGGAGAGCACGATGCCGGTGATCCTGCCAGCACATAGCGGGCCCGCCTCGTGCGGACAGCGATTCGACAGCGCGAAGAATTCGCCGCCGACATTGAAGAGCCCGATTTCGCGGCCCTTCACTTCGACGAGTTTGTGACCGCCGGGGTTGATCTCGCTCGCCTTGGCGACGACGTACCGACTCATTGCAGGCCGTACACCGCCTTGGCGTTGTCGCGGAAGACCATGGCCTTCTGCTTGTCGGTGAGCGCAAACTTGAAGGCGTGACGCGGGTGGTCGAAGTCCCAGTGAGGATAGTCGCTCGAAAAGATCAGCCGGTCCCAGCCGAGCCAGCCGATAATGTCGGCAAGGTGCGCGGGCTTCTGCGGCTCTTCGATCGGCTGTGTCGTGAACCAGAAATTCTGGCGCAGATATTCGGAAGGCGGCCGTTTCACGTGCGGGGTTTCCGCACGCATGCGCTCCCAGTGCTTGTCCATGCGCCAGCCGAGTGCCGGCGCCCAGGAGAACCCGCCCTCGATCAGCACGATTTTCAATTTCGGGAAGCGCTCGAACACGCCCTCGAAGATCATGCTCGTGACGACGCTCTGCATGGCGGTGGAGAAGGCATAGTGCTCCTGCATGTAGTAGGTGGGCCAGCCGGAACCAGTGGAAGGATGCCCGCCGCTGAAGCCGGCCGAATGCAGACCGACCGGCAGGTTATGGCGCTCGGCTGCTTCATAGATCGACCAATAGCGGCGATGGCCGACCGGGTCGCTCGCGCGCGGCGAGAAAATCGCCTGCACGAAGCGGCGGTCGGGGGCGCGGCGCTCGATCTCGCTCGCGGCGAAGGCGGCGTCCTCCTGTGGCACGACGATACCGGCGCGAAGTCGCGGCTCGGGCTTCACCCAGGCTTCGATCTGCCAATCGTTGACGGCTTGCGACAACGCAGCCGCGAAATCGAGATTGCGCTCTTCCATCCCGCCGCGACTGAGTGCGACGAGCATGCCGTACTCGACGCCGTTTGCGTCCAAGTGTTGCTTGCGCATCATTTCGAGATCGGAGCCCGGCGGGCCTTGCTCCGGAAATGCATCCGCACGCATGCCGCTCGCCATCATGCGCGGATACGCGAGCTGGCCCGAGAGGCCCTGACGTAGGTGTTCGCCGAAGGTCAGGAGATGATCGCGCCAGCGCGCGGGCAGGAACGGATACAAGTCCGACGGCGCGCGAAAGGCCGGATGGATGTCGCCATCGACGAAGGAGAATTTCTGCGCGGAGCGAGTCTCTCGGACGGGAATGTTCATGGAACCTGCTCCTCGGCCCGGCCGGTATTATCGCTCGAATCGGCGCCATCCCGCAAACGCGGGTAGGTTTCCAGCGCATTCTCGACGAGAAGTCGTCGGATTGTGCGCTCGGGAAGCCCGTCCGGCAGGGCGTTCTCGCCGTCGAACTGCCAGTGCGGATAGTCGGTCGAGAACAGGAGAACGCGGTCGGAGCCGATATGTTCGAGCGTGCGGGCGAGCGCGGCCGGATCGTCCTTCGGCGCGTCGACCGGCTGCAGTGTGAAGCGCACGTGCTCGTGCACGATCTCGGCAGGCGGGCGATCGATCCAGGGCACTTCGGCACGCACGCCGCGCCACTCCTTATTCGTGCGCCACAAGAGGCTCGGGAGCCAGGTGAAGCCCGACTCGATCAAGACGAGGCGAAGCTTCGGGAACTTCTGAAAGACGCCCTCGGCGAGGAAGCCCACGAGCTGGCTCTCGAAAGCGGCGGACTGCGCGACATAATCCTCGATGCGATGCGACGGCCACCCCGACGGCGTCGGCGCCCAGCGATAGGTGCTGCCGGCGTGGATGCCGACGGCAAGGCCATGCTTCTCGGCCGTGGCGAAGATCGGCCAATTGATGCGGCGGGCGAGGAGCATGTCGCCCATGACAAGCAGCAGCACCTGCACGAAGCGCCGATCGGACGCGACGCGTTCGATCTCGGCCACGGCGAGTTCAGGATTGTGCGCGGGAACGAGAACCGAAGCGCGCAGCCGCGGCTCGCGATCGAGCAATTCCTTCGCGACGTAGTCATTGACCGCGGAACAGAGGGCGGCAGCCATGTCCTCGTTGAACAACGCGATGGCGCCATGCAGCACGTTGCAAATCGCGAAGCGTGTGCCGAAGGGATCAAGCGCCTTCGCGCGGATCAATTCGAGGGCTCCGCCGGGTTGGCCAGAATTCGCGCGCCAGTCCGGACGCGCGGAGAGCGGCGAATTCGGAGGGTAGCTGGTAAGATTGAAGCCGAGCTTGTCGATGTGTCGGTTGACGAACTGGTCGCGCCAATATTCGCCGAGGTAAGGCAAGAGTTCGGTGACGCCCGGCGGTGTCGGATGGATATCGCAGTCGATCGCGCCTTGCAGGGGCAGTTTCATCCCGAGCTATAGCTCCATATCGCGCTCGGTCGGCCGCCAGGCATTGATGCGGCGGTCAATCAGGACGAGGATCGCGTTGATCGCGAGTACGAGCGCGGTCGCGACCACGATGCCGGCAAAAACGCCAGTCGTATCGAAATTCTGCCGCGAATATTCGATCAGATAGCCGAGGCCCGCGTCGCCGACCAGGAACTCGCCGATGATCGCGGCGCTGACTGCGCGCGGCAGCGCGATTTTGAGGGCGGCGAAGAAGAAGGACAGAAGCGAGTTCCAGATCACTTCGCGCGAGATCATCGCCTCGCTCGCGCCCATCACGCGCGCCATATTGATGAGGCGCCGGTCGACGTTGCGAATGCCGGCGAACACCGCGATGAACACCGGGTAAAATACGAGCAAGCCGACAAGCCAGAGTTTCGGCGCGTCGTCGATTCCGAACCAGAGAATAAAGAGCGGGACGAGCGCATATTTCGGCACTCCGACGGAAGCCATGATGTAGGGCTCGACGGCCGCGGTGAGCCGCGGCACGCGCCGAAGAACGAACGGCAAAGCGACGCCGAAGAAACAGCCGATCGCGAAGCCAATCGCCGAGAGGCGAAGCGTGACATAGACGTGCCGTAGCAAGGTGCCGGACATCGTGTCGCCGACGATGCGCTGGAACACCTTGACCGGATCGGCGGCATAGACGGGTCCGGCGGCGTCCGCGCCGATCTTCCAAGCAACAAGCAGCAGCAAGGCCAATCCGATCCGGCCCGCAGTCACCGCGTGGTGGCGCCATTTGACCCGCGACGGTGCCGCGAGATCGAGCGCGCTATCGTGGCTCGTCATTGCACCTGCGCCCTGATGCGCTGGTAAAGCTGCCCAAAGTCGGGATGGGTCATGATCCCGCGGATATCACGCGGACGTGGGATGGAGATCATGTGCTCACCCGCGATGCGCGCGGGTGCGCGCGACAGCACGAGCGTACGGTCGCCGAGTGCGATCGCCTCGGCGATATCGTGAGTTACGAAGACAATCGTCTTGCGGCCGAGATTCCAAAGCCGCAGCAAATCCTCCTGCAGGACCGCACGCGTCTGCGCGTCGAGCGCTCCGAACGGCTCATCCATCAGGATCACGGGCGGGTCATAGACGAGCGTTCGGATGAGCGAGGCCCGCTTGCGCATGCCGCCGGATAGCTCATGCGGATAATGATGTTCGAAGCCGGCAAGACCGACGGTGCGGATCAGCATCTCGGCGTGGGCGCGGGTTTCGTCATTGAGCCGGCCCTGCACGACGAGCGGGAAGAGAACGTTTTGCAACGTCGTACGCCACGGCAGCAAATTGTCTTCCTGCGTCACATAGCCGATGCGGCACTTGAGGCCCGGAATGAGCGACTTGGGATCGTTGACCGGGGCCGCCTCGGACTGGAAGCGCACCTCGCCGCCGCTCGCGACGTCGATCTGCGCAATCATATTGAGAAGCGTGGTCTTGCCCGAGCCGGACGGACCGATGATCGTGAGAAACTCGCCGTCGGCGACGGAGAAGCTCAAGTCCTGGATCACCCATTGCGATGGATCACGGCCGGCGCGTGAAGCGAAGCGCTTGCTCAGGTCGCGGACTTCCAGGAGGGGCCGGGCGGACATAATCAAGTCCCCATCTGCAAAGTCACGTCGGACGGCGGACGCCAGCGCAGTAGCCGCCGCTCTACGGCGTTCACGGTCCAGTTGCCGAGAAACACGATCAAGGTGACCGAGACCAACGCTACGAATACGCCGGTCGTATCGAAATTCATGGCTCCGAGCTGGATGAGATAGCCGAGCCCGCGATTGGCGGAGATCAGTTCGGCGATCACCGCGCCCCCGATCGAATAGGGCATGGCAATGCGCAGGCCGGTGAAGATGTAGGGCACCGCGCCGGGAAACACGATGTGGCGCGCCACGTCCTTTTCGTTCGCGCCCATGACCTGGGCCATCTGCACGAGCTTCGCATCGAGCGCGCGGATGCCGGCGAGCGCGCTGAAATAGACGATGAAGAAGACAGTGATCGCGACAAGGGCGATCTTCGACTCAATGCCGATGCCAAACCAAAGAATAAAGAGCGGCGCGAGCGCCAACTTCGGCGCGCCGTAGCCGCCGACCATGAACGGGTCGAGGATCGCAGTCGCGATCGGCATACGGCGCAGAAGAAATGGCAGTACGGCCGCAGGGATCGCGCCGATGACAAAGCCGGCGGTGGCCTCGATCAACGTGTAAGAGGAGTGGCGCAGGATTTCTCCGTTGGCGATCCCGCTCGCGAGCCGGGTAGCGACGCCCCAGGGCGAGCCCACCCAGTACGTGCCGAGCGTCAGGCTCAGCGCCTGCCAGATCGCGAGCAGCACAACGAGCACCAGCAACTGGTCACCGCGCGCCTTGAGCAGCGTTCCGTAGCGGCCCAATCCCGATGCGCCGTGGGAATCCTGGCTATGACCCAACGTGGCCATTCGCTCTCCCGAAATCGTCCGACAAGGATGACGTCGATTTATTCAGCATATTCAGACCCGCCTGACTATTCACGGAATTGGCGCGACACCTTTTCCGGAGCGCTCGTTGTGACAAGGCCCGCTTCCTGTCATCATCCTACGGTCAAAGGATAAGTCGGGAGGAAAAGATGTTCAAATGGCCCAGACACGCAGCCTTGGCTGCCGTCGGTATTGCGATCGGGCTCAGCCCCAACGGCGGCAAGGCTCAAGAGATAGACGTCATTATGGCGCTACCGGCGCAGACGCTGACGTTCAGCACCGCCTTCATCGCCGAGGACGCGGGCTTCTACAAGAAGGAAGGCCTCAAGGTCAGCACACGCAATCTCGTCGGCGTCGCCGCGCCAAATGCCGTGCTCGCGGGCAGCGCCGACTTCACCATGGGAACCGGTCCGGTGTTCTTGCGTGCAGCCGCGCAGGGCCAACGGATGCTGGCCATCGTCAACGTGGTCGATCGTCCGCTCGTGGAGCTTGTCTTGCGTAAGGACGTCGCGGACGCCGCGGGCATCACCGAAAAGTCGTCCATGGCCGACCGCGCCAAGGCGCTCAAAGGCAAGACAATCGGTATCCAGGGCGTCGGCAGCATCGTGCACGCCTGGGAGCGCTACGTCGTTTCCAAGGGCGGCCTCGACGTCGAGAACGACGTCCGCATTGCGCCGATGGATCCGCCGGCCATGCTGCCGGCACTGGAAAACAAGTCGATTGACGGCTACGCGACTTCGCTTCCGTTTACTACTCAGGCGGTGGAAAAAGGCAGCGCGATCATGCTGGCAAGCGGCGCCAAGGACGCGCCCGAGCTCGTGCCGTTCGCATACGGCCTCATCTACGGAAAGCCGGAGACGTGTAAAGTGAAACGGGATATGTGTGCGAAGATGGCGCGCGCTTTCGCGGCGGCTTCCAAGTTCATCAACGAGAAGCCGGACGAAGCGCTCAATCTGCTTCGTAAACGCTTCGAGAAGATGGACCCGAAGCTGCTCGAGGCCGCCTGGGCGGTCGTGTCCAAGGCGCACGGCAAGGACATTCGCGTGACCGTGGCGGGCCTCGAGAACTCGCAAAAGGTCAGCCTTGAGGCGAAGCTCCTCGATCCGAAGGACGCCCTCAAGAACTATGACGGTCTCTATACCAACGAGTTCCTGAAGTAAGGGACCAAATCGTCCAACAACCCGGCGCCGGCAATCCGTCGCCGGGTTCTTTTTATATGATGATTATTTCGCCGTGGTGCCGCCGTCGATCGGGATCACCGCGCCCGTGATGAAGCTTCCCGCGGGCGAAGCCAGTAGCAGCGCGAGCCCCTTGATCTCATCCGGCTGAGCGCAGCGGCCGAGCGGAACCATCGCCGCGAATTGCTCCACCACCTTCGGTTCGCGGAACATCACGCCGCCTCGGATGTTGGTAAAGAACGGGCCCGGTGCGATCGCGTTGACGCGTACGTTGTACGGGGCAAGCTCGACCGCGGCTTGACGCACTACGTTGCCGACCGCAGCCTTGGTCGCCACGTAAGCGTAGCCGACGAGCGGCTCGGATTTCACGCCCGCGATCGATGTCGTTGCGACGATGCTGCCGGATCGCTGCCGCTTCATGTGCGGGGACGCGAATTTCATCGTGAGCACCGTTGCGGTCAGATTGATATCGACGACGCGCTGAAAGGTCGTGATATCCAGGGCGTCGATCTGGCCGCTTGGCATCATGGCAAACCCGGGACCGGAACTAATTCCGACATTCGCAAAGACGGCGTCGAGGCGACCGTGGCGTGCCGCGGTTCCGTCGATCGCCGCTTGCAGGGCCTTGCTGTCGGCGACGTCGAAGACCGTGTGCTCGACTTCGCAGCCGGCTGCCTTGAGCCGGGAGGTCGCCTTCTCGAGACCGGCGGCATCCGCGTCGGTCAAAATGACCTTCGCACCGTTCTCGGCCATCACCTCCGCATAGGCGAGGCCGAGGCCGCTTGCGGCGCCGGTCACGAATGCGACGTGCCCCTCAATATTGAAGAGTTCGGCTTGTTTCACGCTCGATCTCCGACCATGCGACCGCAGAAGCTTCGGGGTGGGCGCATCGTTGTATCCATTCGCCTTCAAGGAGCAAGGATGTGCCGGCGATCGCCGCCCAGCGTGAAGCCGTGGAATTTGGTCGCCCGGTCGGGGCTGCCCACCAATTGGGCCGCCGCGACTTCGGTCCTTGGCGTGCACGGCTCAATAAAATACGATACTGACCTGACCTCGATTGGGGCCGGGGATGCGGGAAAACAACAGCTCATCCTGGCATCAGCAACGGGAGGAATACGCCATGATCAAGTACCTTCTCAGAGGCGCGCTCGCCGGCGCAGCGGCAGCGATGCTGCTAGCGGTGTGGGGCGCAAGCCAAGTATCGGCGCAGACGGTCGCGATTTCGACCCTGCCGCCCGGCGCCATCAACAATGTGCAAGCCGCCGCAATTGCCAAGGCCGTGCAGGAAAATTCCGACTTGCAGATGCGGCTTGTGACGTTCAACTCGCCCGCCGCCATTATCGGCGCCGCTCAGAACAAACAAGCGGAATTTGCCTACACCAGCAACGAAGAATCCGGCGACGCCTTCAATGGAACCAACGAGTACAAAGGCAAGGCGATGAAGGACTTGCGCGTCGCCTTTACCGTGTTTCCTTTCCGCGTCGGAATCATCGTCCGCAACAATTCCGACATCAAGAAAGTCTCCGATCTCAAAGGCAAGCGGATCGGGACGGAATGGTCGGGCTTCCGACAAGGAATCGCCCTTTGGGACGGCCTGCTCGGCAACGCAGGCCTGAGCCTGAAGGACGTCGATCCGGTGCCGACGACCGATCTTCTGCGCGCAGCGGACGACTTCAAGGCGGGCAAATCGGACGCCTTCATGTTCGCCGTCGGCGGGCCGAAGGTGGCGGAGGCCAATGCGTCGATCGAGGGCGGCGTGCGCTTCCTGCCAATGGACGAGTCGCCGAAGGCGCTCGCCGGCATGCAAGCCGTGCGCGCGGAATACCATGTCGCGCTACAACAACCAGCGCCGAACTTGGCGGGGATCATCGGGCCGACCAATTTGATGCAATATTATATCGTCGTCTTGACAAACAAGAACGCGCCCGACGATCTCGTCTACAAGGTCGCGAAGACGGCTCACGGCAACAAGGCGGCCCTGGTAGCCGGACATCCCTCGTTCAACGGCTTTACGCAAGCCGGCATGGCGGTCCAGCATGACCGGTTGGAGTATCATCCGGGCGCGATCAAGTTCTTCAAGGAAGCCGGAATCTGGAAAGGTAAATAACGCGGGTTGACGATTCAGGTCTGAGCTTCCTGTGACGGATATCCAAGCAAATAAGGGCGCACTGCCGGTTTCGCCGGCAGTGCGCATTTTGCGGCCGGTGCTGGCCATTGCCATTGCACTCGGTTCGTTGTTCTGGGCCGCCGACCTATATCGACTGATCGGAATTCTTTTCATCCCTGAGCAGTTCCTCGCTGCGACGTTCGGGACCGGCCTTGCTCTCGTCTTTTTACACCATCCAGCCAAGCGCGGCGCCGTGCGCGGCCCGTTGCCGTGGTACGACGCGATTCTGGCGCTCGTCGGATTTGTCACCGGCTGGTACGTCGCCTTCGACTTTACCGACATTTCCAGCCGCCTGTTCGAAGCACCGCTCAAGGGTTTGGTTACCGCCACAATATTTTTTCTGCTGACAATCGAGGGCCTGCGCCGCACGGTCGGCGCTCCCCTGGTGGTCATTCTTCTGTTCTTCATGGGGTATGCGCTGATCGGGCATCACGTTCCGGGCGCATTGCAGACGCGCGAGGTGCAGCTCGACCGGATGCTCGTTTATCTTGGCATCGACACGAGCGGGCTGTTCGGACTCATCATGCTCGTTGGCGTCACGGTGGTGATCCCGTTTCTGTTTTTCGGTCAGTTGTTGCATTCGTCCGGCGGCGCGGGATTCTTCAACGACTTGTCGCTCGGCCTGATGGGACGGTTCCGCGGCGGCGCGGCGAAGATTGCGGTAGTGGCGTCGAGCTTGTTCGGCACCATCTCGGGCGTCGTCGTGTCGAATATCCTCGCCACCGGGGTCATCACGATTCCGCTGATGAAGAAGACCGGCTTCAAACCGGAGCAGGCGGCCGCGGT
Organism: Xanthobacteraceae bacterium; assembly: GCA_040901465.1. Lineage (GTDB taxonomy): Bacteria > Pseudomonadota > Alphaproteobacteria > Rhizobiales > Xanthobacteraceae > JAUSIF01. The sequence continues at coordinate 67,808 of JBBDYN010000002.1, read as the reverse complement.
CGAGGCTACCGCATCGAACGGCGGGCAATTGATGCCCCCGGTCATGGGCGCGGTCGCGTTCGTGATGGCCGACTTTCTCGAGCGTCCGTACAGCGACATCGTCATCGCCGCGCTAGTCCCGTCGATCCTCTATTACGTCGCGCTTTTCATCCAGGCGGACCTGGAGGCCGGCAAGATGGGGATCAAACGGGTGCCGCAGTCCGAGATCCCCTCGCTCTGGCCCGTTCTCAAATCCGGAATCATCTTCGCAGTGCCGTTTGCGGTGCTGATCTATCTGTTGTTCTGGGCCAATCGCGAAGCGGAGTACGCGGCGCTCATCGCGTCGCTCGTCGTCGCCGCAATCGGCCTTTTCATCGGCTACAAGCGCAAACGAATGAGCGCGAAGGCGCTGTTCGATGCGCTGGTGCAGACCGGCATCGCCAGTCTCGACATCCTGATGATCGCGGCCGCCGCCGGATTCATCACCGGCATCCTGCAAGCGACAGGCCTCAGCTTCGCACTCACGCTTCTGCTCGTGAAGCTCGGTGGCAGCAATCTGTTGCTGGTGCTCCTGATCGCCGCCCTGCTCTGCATCGTGCTCGGCATGGGCATGCCGACAATCGGCGTGTATGTGCTGCTCGCCGTGCTGGTGGCGCCGTCGCTTGTCGAGCTCGGTTTCTCAAAGCTCGCCTCGCACATGTTCATTCTCTATCTCGGCATGATGTCGATGGTGACCCCGCCGGTCGCGATCGGCGCCTATTTCGCCGCCAGCCTCGCCGGCGCGGAACCGATGCGCACGTGCTTCATCGCGATGCGGTTCGGCTGGACGGCCTACATCGTCCCGTTCCTGTTCATGTTCTCGCCGGCGCTCCTCATCCTCGAGAGCCCGTCGGCGAGCGAGACCGCGATGGCGATCGTCACCGCCATAGCGGGCGTGTGGCTCGTGTCGATCGGCATGGTCGGCTACTTGTTTCGGACGCTGCCTTTGTTGCTTCGGGTCGGCTACTTCGTAGCCGGTGTCGGCCTGATGATCCCGGACCAGATCGCGTGGTGGGCCGCCGGAACCGATTTGGCCGGCGCGATCGTCGGTGGTTGCCTCGTCGCTTACGAGCTTGTGATCCGGCAGCGTCGGATCGCTGCCGCGCCTGCCGCCACGGACAGCTGACGCGCCGAAGCCGGGCGTTGCTGCAAAGCAGCAAGCTTTCGTTGACATTTCCCTTGGATATATGCGGTTGAGCAATGTTCTTGCGCGGCGCACCTGACGGAACTTTCTCGAATCAAGGTAATGATCGTCGTCCGGTGCCCATCGCGCACGTCGAAGAAATCCGGATGACAACTTAAGCCTGATCGACGAGCCGACCGAATCCACGCTAGAAGCGCTTTCGGGGGCGACAAGGCTGGGCTGGCGCGCAAATGCAAATTTGCTGCATTGCGGAAATCCCGTCGGACCAACGCGCTCGGCGCGTGGACGAGGCGTAAATGAAGCCCACCGACATTTCCGCGCCGGACTACTTTCATAAGGTCGTGGATTGCCAGTGGGCCTGTCCCGCGCACACGCCGGTTCCCGAATATATCCGGCTGATCGCCGCCGGCCGCTACAGCGACGCCTACATGGTCAATTGGAAGTCCAACGTGTTCCCGGGGATTCTCGGGCGCACGTGCGACCGCCCGTGCGAGCCGGCGTGCCGGCGCGTGCGCGTCGAAAAAGAGCCGGTCGCTATCTGCCGGCTGAAGCGTGTTGCCGCCGATTACAAGGACGATATCCGCGACCGGCTGCCGAAAGCGCCTGCGAAGGGGAACGGCAAGCGCATCGTCTGTATCGGCGGCGGGCCGGCTTCCCTCACGGTCGCGCGCGATCTCGCCCCACTCGGCTATGAAGTCGTCGTGTTCGATCAGGACGTGGCCGCCGGCGGCATGATGCGGACGCAAATCCCGAAATTTCGCCTGCCCGAAACCGTGCTCGACGAGGAATGCAATTACATCCTCGATCTCGGCATTCAATTCGTCGGCGGGCGGCGCATCGACAGCCTGAAGGCGCTGATCAACGAGGGCTGGGATGCGATCTTCGTCGGCTGCGGCGCGCCGCGCGGCCGCAATCTGGAGATTCCCGGCCGCGCGGAAGCGGCGAAGAACGTCCATATCGGCATCGACTGGCTCGCGAGCGTATCGTTCGAGCATGTGAACAAGATCGGCAAGCGCGTGATCGTACTCGGCGGCGGCAATACGGCCATGGATTGCTGCCGCTCGTCACTGCGGCTCGGCGGCCAGGACGTGCAGGTCGTGGTGCGTTCGGGCTTCGAGGAAATGAAAGCGTCGCCCTGGGAAAAAGAAGACGCTATGCACGAGGGCATCCCGATCCACAATTACCTCGTGCCGAAGGAATTCACCCACGACAACGGAAAGCTTACCGGCGTCCTGTTCGAGAAGGTGAAGGCCGAGCGCGACGCAAAGGGCCGGCGCAAACTCGTGCCGTCCGGCGAGCCAGTCCAGCATTTCCCCTGCGACGATGTGCTGATCGCGGTCGGCCAGGAAAACGCATTCCCTTGGATCGAGCGCGATATTGGGATCGAGTTCGACGAAGGGGGCATGCCGAAGGTCGACGAACGGACCATGCGCTCGACGCACCCGAAGATCTTCTTCGGCGGCGATTCCGCTTTCGGGCCGAAGAACATCATCTGGGCGGTCGCGCACGGCCATGAGGCCGCGGTTTCAATCGACAAGCTCTGCAACGACGAAGACATCGGCTACCGCCCCCTGCCCGCCGTCGAGATTCTCAGCCAGAAAATGGGCATCCACGAGTGGAGCTACGACAATGATATCGCGCTCGACAAACGATATCGGGTGCCGCTGCGCGACAAGGTCGTGGCGCTGCGCGACATCCGCGCCGAGGTTGAGCTCGGCTATGACGAGCAGCTTGCCTTCAAGGAAGCGCAACGCTGCCTGAACTGTGATGTGCAGACGGTGTTCGCTTCACCGCTTTGCATCGAATGCGACGCGTGCGTCGACATCTGCCCGATGGACTGCATCACCTTCACGCAAAACGGCGACGAGCCCGACTTACGTCAGCGGCTGATGGCGCCCGCGAACAACCTCACGCAAGACCTCTATGTGGCGAACGACCTCAAGACGGGGCGCGTCATGGTGAAGGATGAAGACATCTGCCTACACTGTGGACTGTGCGCCGAACGCTGCCCCACCGGCGCATGGGACATGCAGAAAACCCTGATCGAAATGACCTACGCAGGAAGCGCATGCCGATCGAAAGTGTGAACGATTTCGTCGTCCGTTTCGCCAACGTAAACGGTTCGGGCTCGGCCAGCGCCAATGAGTTGTTCGCCCGCGCCGTGCTGCGCATGGGCGTGCCCGTGGCGCCGCGCAACATCTTCCCATCGAATATCCAGGGCCTGCCGACCTGGTACGAAGTGCGCGTGTCCGGGGCCGGACATCTCGGCGCGCGCGGCGGCGTCGATCTCATGGTCGCGATGAACCCGCAGACCTGGGACAAGGACGTGACCGCGATCGAGCCGGGCGGGTATCTCCTTTACGACTCGACGAAACCCATGCCGCCGGCGAAGTTCCGCGACGACGTCACGGTGATCGGCGTACCGCTCACCGACATCTGCAATCGCCAGTATACCGATCCGCGCCAGCGGCAATTATTCAAGAACATCATCTATGTGGGCGCGCTTTCGGCGTTGCTCGACATGGACGTGGCGGCGATCGAGAAGCTGATCGGCGAGCAGTTCAAGAGCAAGGAAAAGCTGATCGCGCCCAACATCCATGCGCTGCATCTCGGCCGCGACTACGCGCTCACGAACCTGAAATGTCCGATCGAACTGCGGCTCAAGCGCAGCGACGCGGTCGGCGATCGAATTTTCGTCGAGGGCAACTCGGCCGCCGCCCTCGGCGCTGTCTATGGGGGCGCCACCGTATGCGCCTGGTATCCGATCACACCCTCCTCCTCGCTCGCCGAGGCGTTCTCCCGGCATTGCGCGCGCTACCGCGTCGATCCCGAAACCAAGCAGAATCGGTTCGCAATCATTCAGGCGGAAGACGAATTAGCCGCGATCGGCATGGTAGTGGGCGCCGCCTGGAACGGCGCGCGGGCGTTCACCGCGACTTCGGGCCCGGGCATTTCACTGATGCAGGAATTTTTGGGTCTCGCCTATTTCGCAGAGATTCCAGCGGTTATCATCGACGTGCAGCGTGGCGGACCATCGACCGGTATGCCCACGCGCACGCAACAGTCGGACATCGTGCTCTGCGCCTATGCCTCGCACGGTGACACCAAGCATGTGCTCTTGTTCCCGGAAGACCCGGCAGAGGCGTTCGAGTTCACGGCCCAGTCTTTCAACCTCGCCGACCGGCTGCAAACGCCGATCTTCGTCATGCTCGATCTCGACATCGGCATGAACCACCGGCTGTCCCGGCCGCTCGCCTGGGACGACACCAAGCGCTTCGACCGCGGCAAGGTGATGACCGCGGCCGAGCTCGAGTCCGGCAAGGATTTCGGCCGCTACCTTGACGTCGATGGCGATGGCATTCCCTATCGGACGCTACCCGGCACGCATCCCACCAAGGGCTCGTTCTTCACGCGCGGCTCCACGCGCGACCGCTACGCCCGCTACACGGAAGAAGGCGGGCCCTACGTCGACAACATGCAGCGGCTGTTGAAGAAGTTCGAGACCGCCAAGGGCCTCGTGCCGAAACCCGTCAGGCGCAATGGCGAGAAGCCAACGCGCTTCGGCGCGATCTATTTCGGCTCGACGAGCCCGGCAATGGACGAAGCCCACGAAATGCTGGCAGCGCACGGGATTTCGCTCGATCTCCTGCGCGTGCGCGCCTTCCCATTCCATCACGACGTCGCCGATTTCGCGGCCAGCCACGATCAGGTGTTCGTGGTCGAACAGAACCGCGACGCGCAGATGCGCGCGCTCCTCGTTAACGAAATCGGCCTCGATCCCGCCAAGCTCGTTCCGATCCTGCATTTCGACGGCACGCCGATCACCGCGCGCTTCATCGCGAGCGCGATCGGCGAGCATCTCGATTTTCGCAAAGTTGTTCCGCTGCACAAGGTTGTGTCATGACCTACATCGTCAAACCGAAATTCCATCACCCCGAGTTGCCGAAGAACGCACTCGGGTACACCCACCGCGACTACGAGGGATCGATCTCGACGCTGTGCGCAGGGTGCGGGCACGACTCGATTTCTTCGGCGATTATCCAGGCCTGTTTCGAGCTCGATCTCGAGCCGCACCGCGTTGCCAAGCTCTCTGGGATTGGTTGCTCGTCGAAGACGCCGACCTATTTCCTTGGAAATTCGCATGGCTTCAATTCAGTGCACGGGCGCATGCCCTCAGTAATGACGGGCGCCAACCTCGCGAACCGCGATCTCATCTATCTCGGCGTCTCCGGCGACGGCGATTCCGCCTCGATCGGGCTCGGCCAGTTCGCGCACCTGATCCGGCGCGGCGTGAACATGACCTACATCGTTGAGAACAACGGCGTTTACGGACTCACGAAGGGCCAGTTCTCGGCTACCGCCGACCGCGGTTCGAAGTCGAAGCGGGGTGCGGTAAACAATGACGCCTCCATCGATCTCGTGGCGCTAGCGCTGCAGCTCGGCGCGACCTACGTCGCGCGCAGCTTCTCCGGCGACAAGGCGCAACTCGTGCCGCTGATCAAGGCGGCGATCGAGCATAAAGGAGCGGCCTTTCTCGACGTGTTAAGCCCATGCGTCGCCTTCAACAATCACACGGGTTCGACCAAAAGTTTCGACTATGTGCGCGAACACAACGAAGCGGTGAACCGGCTCGATTTCATTACGGGCCGCGCGCCGATCCAGGTGGACTACGAGCCCGGCACGGTAGAGATCGTGGAACAGCACGACGGGTCGCGGCTCGCGCTGCGCAAGCTCGCCGGCGACTATGATTTGCACGATCGCCGGGCGGCGACGAATTTCCTGATGGAGCGGCAGGCCGCGGGCGAGGTTGTGACCGGCCTTCTCTATATCGAGCCCGAAGGCGAGGATCTGCACGCCCATCTCGACACGGTGCCGAAGCCGCTGAACGCGCTTGGGGAGCGTGAGCTTTGCCCCGGCTCGGCGGCGCTCGACAAGTTCAACGCGAGCCTGCGCTAAGGCCCTTCAGGCGGCCGCCGGGCGCGTTGCCGCGTTGATCGCGGGGAGCACCTTCTCGGCCATGAGCGTCATCGAACGGCGGCCCAATTCGCGGTTCTGCCAATCCTTGCCCGCATAGAGCAGCGTACCGAAATCGCCGATACGCTTCCGGAAGGCGAGAATCTCGTCGACCACCTTATTTGGGGAGCCATACACGACGAGCTCGTTGCAGACGGAATCGAGCGTCACCTCATCATCCGGCTGATCGCGGCGCGTCTTGAACAAATCGATCCGGCCGCTCTTCACCAGCTTCGTGAACAGTTGCTGGTAGTAATAACGATAAGGCCCGTTTGCGGCGGTCGCGTATTCGCGCGCTGTCTTGTCGTCGTCGGCGACAAAAATGCTTTTCGCGACACGCCAGTTCTCGGGCTTCGCGGGCCGGCCAGCGCGCTGGCAGCCCTCCACATATTTCGGCCAATGGCTCTTGACCCAGTCCGGCATCAGAAAGTTCGCGGAAATCGGCTCCCAACCGCGCGCGGCGGCTTCAGTTACACCCTTCGAGAACGGCGCCACGACGGTCACGACGATCGGCGGGTGCGGCTGCTGCAGCGGCTTCCGAATGTAGCCCTGCCCGATTCCCGGGATCAGATGCCGCTCGACGGCGACGTTCCAATATTTGCCTTTCAGATTGTACGGCGGCTTGCCGGCCCAAATGGCGAGCACCTGATTGATCGCTTCCAGGAACATCTCGTTGCGGTCGGCATCGAGGTTGCCGAACACCTCGGCGTCGGAAAGGAGCCCGCCCGGGCTGATGCCGAAAATGAAACGCCCGTCGAGCAGATGATCGAGCATGGCGATCTGCGAGGCGACCGCGACCGGGTGGCTGTTCGGCAAATTGACCGTGCCGGTGCCGAGCTTGATGTGCTTTGTCGCCTCGACCAGGGTCGCGATGAACGTGGCGCAGGAGGTAATATTCTCGGCCAGATCGGTCGCGTGTTCGCCGACGTAGCCTTCGACGTAGCCGAGCTGGTCGGCGAGGATGAACGCCTCCCGGTCCTCACGCAGCGACTGGCGCCAATCCTTTTCGATCGGGTGGACCGGCATCGTGAAAAAGCCGAGCTTCATCAAAGATTCCCCGGTTCCGTCCGGTCCTGGAGCGCCTACTACAATTCCGCCGGCGCGGGCCACCTCGACACGACGCTGTGACCGGCGCTGTAAAAAGCATAGTAGCAGAGAAGTTGAAATGCGATTCCCGGCTCGGAGATAGGTTGCACAGGCCGACACGGAAGGCGCGGCGTCAGAACCCGCGCTTCCATAGGCCAGTCGAATTTCCGGTCGCCGGTGCGTATCAACGGGCCGGGACCCGGTGCACCGAGTTTCCGCACCCCGGACAAGCCGGGGTCAGGATACCGCCCGCCTCGGTGCGGATGCGGAGCGCGGATTCCTTTGCGTGCTCGACGATCTTCGGGACATCGTAGTGCAAGAGCCGGCCGTCACGCTTGATGAAGCGGCCATCCACCATGACGCTGTCGACGTTCGCCGGCGTTGCGGACTGCACGATGGTCGCCTCGATATTGGCGAGTGGAGCGATATTGAGATCGGTCGTCCGCACCAGGATCAGATCAGCTCGCTTGCCCGGCGCGAGCGAGCCGATAACATCGCTGAGGCCGAGCGCCCTCGCCCCCTTGATCGTCGCCATCTCGATCGCCTCGACGAAGCCGAGCGGTGCCAGGCTCTCGGTGTCCGTGCCCTTCCAGGGCATGCACATGTTCCAAGTGAAGCGCATGTTCTCGAACATGTTGGGCGGCGCGAGCGAAGTCGCGTCGAAGGAGAGCGACACCGAAACTCCGGCGGCGCGCGCCTTCAACAGCGCCCTGCGCGGATCGCCGTGCTCGCCGAGGCGAAACTCCGAATGCGTCGAGAAGCTGAGCGACGTGTTGGTGCGCGCCATCGCGTCGCGGTCGCCGTCGGAGGCCGCAAGATAATGACAGAAGAGGAACTTCGGCCCGAGATAGCCGCGCCGCTCGTAGTCGGCCGCGTCGTCGGAATTGGGCTGGGTCTGGCTCGCGTGGATGCAAATGGGCAAGCCGCGCTTCAGCATCAACTGCATTTCCTCATGAAAGACGCGCGCGTCGCTTTGCACCATCCCGCGCAGGTTCACACCGAGATGAACGAGGCCGTCGAGGCGCGAACGGTCGACGAACCATTCTGATCGCACCCGATCGAGATCTTCGAATTTGTTGACAACGTCAGGCGGCAGCCTGTCGATATGGCCGATCGAATAGCGCGCACGCAGAAGCGAATCACGATGAGCGCGCAGTTCGGCGTCGACGTGCTGGGGCGAGCGATTGTTGTGCGACCAGTTGTGAACGGTGGTGACGCCGCCGTTCGCGAGTTCGGCAAGTCCGAGCATGACACTGTTGTAGAAATCGTCGGCAGTATAGAGCTCGGCGGTCGCCCATTTCGCCTGGAAATATTCGAAGCCGTTGTCGGAGAGGAAGTTCCGGCCGAGCGAGCTCCACATGTGAAAGTGCGAGTCGATGAGGCCGGGCATCACGATCATGTCGGCGGCGACGATCGTCTCAGCGCCTTTGGCGTCAAGATCAGGGCCGACTGCTTCGATCACGCCGTTTCGCACCAGCACGTCGGCCTTCGGCAAGGTGCCGACTTTCGGATCGACGGTGATGACGGCGCCGTCCTTGATGAGATAGGTGCCGCGCGATGCCGCGCCCGTACCAGCCATGCTTGAACCCTCTTGAGCACGCGTAACGCCGAAATGTGAGGAAGTCGCGAGCCGGCGCAAACGGACGCCGGCTCGCACTCAAGATCGGATGATCTCAGGACTTCGGAAGCAGGTCGTTTCTGACGGCCTTGGTCACGTCGACCTTAGATTCGATCAGCTTCTGCTCGCGCATGAACTCTTCCTGCGCGGACCAAACAGCCGGGTCCTGCCATCCGAGCCCGTTCTTCTGCGTGTCGGGGCTCTGGGAGATGCGCGCGATCTCGGCGAGATTGGCGAGCGACTCCTGTTCGTTGAGCTCCGGATGCTTCTTGCGCAGGCCGTCGACGGCGGCTTTCTGGTTCTTGGTCGCCCAGTCGAGACCCTTGGTCCAGGCGCGTAGGAAGCGCTTGTACAGGTCAGGGTTCTTCGCGAGCGCCTCCTCGTTGACCACAACGCCAAGCGTGTAATAGCGCGGCACGCCGTTCTCGTAGAAGGCGAAGTACTTATAGGTCGACTTGTCAGCCGCCGGCTTCTTGATTTGGCTGTTGTACATGGCCGGCTCAGACCAGGTGATGGCGTCGCCGAGCGCATCGATGCGCTTGCTGAGAAGGAGCGGCATCGGAGTGAAGCCGACGGTCACGATATTGACCTTGCTCACGTCAACGCCGGATTTCTTCAGGCTGTATTCCAGCATGACCTTGTTGAAAGGAATGCCGGTCACGCCGATGTTCTTGCCTTCGAGTTGCTTGAGACTCTTGACGTCCGTGCCCGGCACCATGATGCCCGCGGTGCCGAACTGATGATTGGTCGCGATCGAGACCACCGGAAGTCCGCGGCTGCGGGCCGTGATGACTTCGGTCGAATGGGCGGTTGCGATCTGCGCGCCGCCGCTCGCCGCGAGCTTTACGCCGTCCGCCGGCGTCGCCGGCGAAATGAACGACACTTCGATACCCTCGTCCGCGAAGAACTTGCGATCCAACGCCGCAAACAGTCCGGCGTCCCAGATGCCCGGCTGCGTGAGCAGCGCCATCTTGATGGCGTCGGCCGCATTCGCGGTACCGACGGCTGCGGCAAACGAAAGCGCTGTTGCCGCAATCAGACTCTTCGAGGTTCTCCAACGCACGCTATTCATGATGATCCCTCCGCCGTAACGGCCGCGTTGAGCCGGCTGCCTGCTTGCGAAAGCCCGCCGGCCGACATGATCGAGGGTCGCTTCACACGGCCGGTTCGACGGCCTTTTCGTCGGCAAGTTTCAGTTTGTTCGTGTGCTGGCTTCGTTCGTGTCGGCGGAACTGCTCTTCGCCGACGATCGTTGACCGAACCAGCTCAGATCCAACCGGCCATGTACCCAAGGCATGCAAAGACGCTCGACCAATCCAACGCTAGCGAAAAAGGCCATGCCGCACAATCCAAGCACGACAAGCGAAGAGAAGACGCGCGTCGTGTTCAACTGGGCAGAGTCCTGGGCCATCAGGTAGCCGAGCCCGGCGCTGGCGCCCACCCACTCGCTGATGGTCGCGCCCACAACGGCAAGCGTCGTCGCGACTTTCAGGCCGGCGAAGATGTTGGGCAACGCCGCGGGCAGGCGCAACTTAAGAAACATCTGGAAGCCCGTTGCATTCAGAGAGCGAAAGAAATTGATGAATTCGGCTTCCAATGCCTGCAACCCGGTGACGATGCTGATCGTCAGCGGAAAGAACGCCACCAATGCCGTGATGATGATGCGCGGCACATAGTTGTAGCCGAACCAGATCACGAGAATCGGCGCGATCGCGATCACCGGGATCGTCTGCGCGGCGACGATCAAGGGTAGCACGCCGCGCCGGAACGCCCTCGAATAGACGATCGCTATGCTGAGCAGGAAACCCACGACTGCCGCAAGCGCATAGCCCGCGACGATCTCGAACAGCGTCACCTGCAGGTGCGGGAAGATGATCCTCCAATCCTCGAAAATTTTCGCGACAATCTCGGTCGGCGGCGGCAGCACATAGGCCGGGATGGCGAAGACGTGCACGACCAATTCCCAGCCAGCCAGGATCAGCGCCATCAAGAGCATCGGCGCGGCAATATCCGTCGCCCGGGATGATCCGCCGAAGAGCTTGCGCCGCAATCGACTCATGCGGCCCGCCGTGGTTCAGGATTACTCTGCAAGTGCGACAACACTTGCTTCTTGTGGGCGGCGAATTCCGGCGTGAGCGTCACATCGCGCCGCCGGTCTCTTGGCAAATTCACGTCGACGACGCCGGCAATCCGCATCGGGCGCGGACTTGAAACATAGACGCGTTCAGAAAGGAACACCGCATCGTCCGGATCGTGAGTGATGAGTATCATGGTGCGCTGAAACTCACGCTGGATGCCAAGGAGCCATTCGCTCATGGAAGCGCGGGTCAGCGCGTCGAGCGCGCCGAAGGGCTCGTCCAGCAGGATCACCGAGCGCTCAAGGAGGATCGTGCGCATCAGCGCCGCGCGCTGGCGCATACCGCCGGAAAGAGCCGATGGATAGGCGTTTTCGAAACCTTCGAGGCCGAATCGGCGCAGCAGCGTCTGCGCGGTGGCGCGCGATTGCGCCTGCGGCTTGCCCGCAAGCTCCGGTCCGAGAATGACGTTTTCGAGGATGCTGCGCCAGGGAAGCAGCAGGTCGCGCTGCATCATGTAAGCGACATTGCCCGGCCGGCCCACGATGTCGCGGCCGTCGAGATGGACCGCGCCGGAATCCGGCGCCAGCAATCCTGCGATCACGTTGAACAGCGTAGACTTGCCGCATCCGCTCGGGCCGATGATCGAGACGAATTCGTTCGGCCGGAGTGAAAAATCGACGTGCTCGATGGCGTTTACGCGCGGGCGATTTTCCAGCGGATAGGTAACACGGAGATTCGATACTGCGAGTCTGACGTTAGTCATTTGATCCCGGCTATTGAACTCCGCAATGCCCGGCGAAAGCTGCGGCTCGAATTCAATGATGGACGAAATGACTCATACTTTATCCGTCTCATGAACGGAAGGCTTCCGCGCGATCAAGCGCCGCTGCAGCGGAAACAACACGAGATTGTAGCGCGCCGCGACGTAACCCCAAATGCCTCGCGGCGCGAACAGCATGATGACGATCGCGAGCGCGCCAAGCAAGATGAGGTACCAGGTGCCGAAATCGGCGAGATAGGTTTGCATCAGATAGAAGACAATGACGCCGACGATCGGGCCTTCGATGGTGCCGATTCCACCGATCACAACGATGAAGATCACGTAGGCGGTCCAGTCGAGCACGGAAAACGCGGCGTCGGGCGAGATGCGGGCGGTTTGCAGATAGATGAGTGCGCCGATCATGCCGGTGCCGGCTGCGGTCACCGCATAGACCCAGAGTTTGGTGCGGAAGCCGTCGACGCCGACGCTTTCAGCGGCGAGCTCGGAGTCACGGATCGCGGCAAGCGCGAGACCGCGGCGCGAACGCAAGATTCGATAGACAACGAGCAGGGTGCCGACGGCAAGCGCGAATGCGATCCAATACATGACCATGTCGCGCGCAAGCGCCGTGCGCATATCGAAGATCGCCTTCAACCATTCGATGCCGAAGACGCCGTTCGTGACGGCGACGGGGAGCGAGGTGCCGGTGCCGCCGCCTAAATCCTTTACCTGAGCCGCGACGAGCCGATAGACCTCGGCCACGACCCAAGTGCCGATCGCAAAATAAGCGCCGCGCAGGCGAAAGACGACGAGCGCGGTCGGAAACGCGAAGACGAAGGCGATTACGCCCGCAAGCGGAATCGCCAGCAACGCGTTGATCTCGCCGAAGACAGTGAGCGCGAACAGAAGATAGCCGCCGAGTCCGACGAACGCCTGCTGTCCCACCGAGACGAGCCCCGCGTAACCGGCGAGCAGATTCCAGAGCTGCGCAAGCGCGAGCATATAGAAGACGAAGATCAGCTCCTGCACGAGCCCGCGGCTCGCGTAGAACGGAACGAGGAAGAGTGCGACGAGCAGGATCGCGCCCGCGAAAGTTACATAGCGCGAGGCTTGCGAGGCAATCTCGATGCGGTAGCCGGGGTCCGCCATCGCCCGCCTCAATCGACCGCGCGCGGAAAAAGGCCGCGCGGACGCAATATGAGGACCGCGAGAAACGCGAGATGGCCCGCCAGGATTTGCCACTCGGGATTGATGTGGGCACCGAGGGTCTGGGCGACGCCGATGATGATGCCGCCGGCAAGTGTGCCCCAAAGGCTGCCGAGGCCGCCGATGATCACGGCCTCGAAGGCATAGAGAAGCCGGGCTGGCCCGATCGATGGATCGAAGTTCGCGCGAATGCCAAGGTAAAGTGCGGCGATCGTCGTCACGACCATCGCGACGCCCATGGCGATCGCGAAGATACGGCGGTTATCGATGCCCATGAGTTGCGCGATCTCGGGATCGTCGGAAGTCGCGCGGAAGGCGCGGCCGAGCGGCAGCCAATAAAAGAGAAGGTTTAGCGCGAAGATGACCGCAATCGCGGAAAGAAGGACCATCAGCGGCATGACACCGACCGCGAGTCCGCCGCCGAGCGAAATCGAAGCGGTCTCGAGCGCGCCGGCGGACAGACGCTTGCTGTCGGCGGAAAAGGCCTCGAGCAGGCCGTTCTGGATGATGATGGAGAGGCCGAAGGTAACGAGAAGGGGCGGCAGGATATCGCGGCCGAGCGTTCGATTAAGAATGAGGAATTGCAGCAAGAAGCCGACGGCGAACATCAAGGGTGCCGCGACCAGCGCGGCGACGAAGACGTCGATGCCAAGCGCGTTGACGACCGCGAGGATGGTGAAGGCCGCGAGCACGATGAGATCACCGTGCGCGAGATTGACCAGCCGCATGATCCCGAAGATGAGCGAGAGCCCGACGGCGAACAGCGCGTAGAGCCCGCCGAGCAGTACGCCTTGAATGATCGTGTCGAAGAGCCCGGTCATAGCTCAGGACCCGAAATAGGCGACATGAATTTCCTCGCGCGTGAAGGCGGTCGGACCGCCGGCGAGCGAGATGCGCCCTTCCTGGAAGCAATAGAGCCGGTCGGCGACCTTCATCGCCTGCTGGATGTCCTGTTCGACGATGATAACGCTCGTGCCGGCCGACTTGATCTTCGGCAGCGCCTGGTAGATGTCGCGAATGATGATCGGCGCGAGGCCAAGGCTGATCTCGTCGCACAGGAGCACGCGCGGATTCGACATGAGCGCACGGCCGATCGCGACCATCTGCTGCTCGCCGCCAGACAGCGTCGTGCTAGGCTGGTGGCGGCGCTCCTTGAGCCGTGGAAACAGCGAGTACACCGCATCGACAGTCCAGGCGCCCGGATTTTCGTAGCCGTATTTTCCGACCAGTAAATTCTCTTCGACGGTCATGGATGGGAAAAGCCGCCTGCCCTCGGGCACGAGCGCGATGCCGCGCCGCATGATCTGGGCGGCCGGCAGCGCGCCAATGGGTTCGCCGTCGAACACAACGCTCCCGGGATGGCCGCGGATGAGGCCGCTGATCGCTTTCAGGTAGGTGGACTTGCCCGCGCCGTTCGCGCCGATGATGGCGAGCGTGTCACCCTCCTCTAGACGTGTGTTGACACCGAACAGCGCCTGCAAGTCACGGTAGTGTGCGGTAAGATCGCGGGTTTCGAGGAGCGACATCGGATCTCAAGCCTCGATGCCGGTGTAAATTTCGCGCACTTCCTGCGAACGCATGACCGTCTGCGGATCGCCTTCGGCGATCTTGCGGCCGAAGTTGAGGACGACCAGGCGGCGCACGACGGCGAGCAGCGCGTGCACGACGTGCTCGATCCATACGATCGTAGTGCCCGAAGCGTTGATGCCGCGGATCGTCTCGATCAATTCCTGACACTCGACCTCGGTCAGGCCGCCGGCGATTTCGTCAAGCAGGAGCAGCTGCGGGTTGGTCGCGAGCGAGCGCGCAAGCTCGAGCCGCTTGCGCTCGAGCAGCGTGAGCGAACCGGCCGGCGCATTGGCGCGGCGCATGAGATTGGTGCGATCGAGAATCTCCGCGCAAAAATCGACGACCTCCTGCTCGCGCTTGTCCTGCCCGTAGACGGCGCCGACGAGCAGGTTTTCGAATACGGTCAGATTCTCGAAAGGTTGCGGAATCTGATACGAGCGCGCGATGCCGGCGCGGCAGCGTTCGTGCGGCGTCTTGGTCGTGATGTCGACGCCGTTCAGGCGGATTTCGCCGGCGTCCGGCTTCAGGTCGCCGGTGATCAGATTGAACAGGCTCGACTTGCCTGCGCCATTCGGGCCGATGATGCCGAGCGCCTCGCCCGATCGCAGCGCCAGCACGACATTATCGGCGGCACGTACCGAGCCGAAGGATTTGCTCAGTCCGGCGACCTCGAGAATCGTGCGGGATTCGGGCGGAGAAAGAAAAGGCTCGGACATGATCAGCCTTTACAACGTCACGCCCGGGCTTGCAGTAGATTTGGGCAGGCAAAGTAAACTCGCCTGCTCGGGCATCCACGAACTTTTTTAACATAAGCCGTAGTTCCCCGGGCCGCGGGACTTGGACGCGGCCCGGGGACGACGTCAGGGACTCAAGCAATAGCTTCCATCTTGCCGCCGACCGGAATACTCGGCGAATTCCGGTTGTCGGTGATGACCATATCGAACCTCTTGCCGTCCTTGGTGCGCCATTGTCCGCCGACGAGCGAGGTCTTGGTGACGTTCTTGGCAGCGAACGGCGGCACGCCCTGCCCATTCCACTGCACCTTGCCGACGACGGTGTCGAGATTGGTCTTGGCGATGGCAGCAGCGGTCGCTTTCGAATTGCCGATGTCGCCTCCAGTTCGCTTGAGCACATCGAGCCCGACCTCGTACAGCGAGTGTGCAAAGCCGACCGGCTGCGACCATTGCTGCTTCGTCGTCTGCTCGAACGAATCGGCGAGTTGTTTCGCGCTCATGCCGTTGATCGACGACTTGAACGGATGGTTCGGCGTCCACCAGACCTCGGTAGAAATATTGTGACCGTCCTTGCCGAGCGCTTCCACCGAGGACGGGAACAGGAGTGCCTTGCCGACCGACGCCGCCTTCGGCTTGAAGCCTTGCTGGAGGGCCTGCTTCCAGAAGGTCGTAAAGTCCGGCGGCAGCACGACACCCGTGATGATGTCGGCCTTCGCGTTCTTAAAGGCAGTGATCTGCGCCGAGAAGTTGTCGGTTAGGTTCTGGTAGCGACCTGGATCGAACAGCTTGTAGCCGAGTTTGTCGAGGGCCGGTGGAAATCCGACCTGCTTGTCGCCCCAGGCATTGCCGTCTCCGTCATTCGGGAACAGCGCGCCGACCACCTTGTTCGTGTTGAGCTGACTCCACATGTTGGTGAAGACAGCGATCACATCCTCGAGGCCCCAGAAGTAGTGATAGACGAAGTTGAACGGCTTCCATGCGGGCGGGCCGCCGCCCGGATTGGCCTGCTGGCCGATGAACCACGGCTGCCACGGCGCGAGCGACGACACGCAGGCCACTTCCTCGATCTCGCACTGGGTGCAGACCGGGTTCGTGGTTTCCGGCGTATTGCCGACCAGCATCAAGTCGATCTTGTCCTGCACGATTAGGTCCTTCGCGACCTGCGCGGCACGATTCGGATTGGACTGGCTGTCCTTCAGGATGACGTCGATCGGCCGCGTGGTATTCCCGACTTTCAGCCCTGCTTTGGTCGCCTGCTTGAACTGGTTGAGCATGAATTGGTCGGCCGCCGCGAACGGGGCGAGCGGTCCGGTTGCCGGGCTCACGTAACCGATCTTGATCGGCCGAGCCTGTGCGATCGCCGGCATTGGGATGCCGCCGGTCGCGGCAATTGCTCCGGTCGCGGCTGTGTACTTCAGCAGCGTGCGGCGATCGATGCCGCCGCGACTTCCTTTGCGCGTCTTCATTGGCTTTCCTCCCGGCGGGTCCCGCGGAAACTGCGCGAAATTTGCGGGCCCTATGAATGGCTCGAAGTTGGAATTCCTTCGCTTTTTCGGCCGCGCGAATTGTCGGGGAGAGCCAATCCGGTGTCAACTTTTGGCCATGCGGCGACGTGCGGAAACGCTGGGATCATGCCCAATGTTGGCGCGCTTCTGGTACACCAGAGGCGAACGAGAGCGTCGGCATAACAAAACCGGGATTTGATGGACGGAAAGCCACCCGGTGAATGGACGGATATTCGTGCCGAACGGTGCCGTATCTGAGAGCCGTCCGCACATTGGCGCACAGGGTTAACTGCGAATTCCGATCCCCCCGAATCCCGTTGCCTTGGCAAACCCGAGTCCGTATCGTTGATGCGAACCGAATGAAGAAGCCGGCTCGAAATTCGAGCACAATCAAAAGATTGGACGGGCGCTCAGTTCGGCAAGGCTGAAAGCCACAGGGAGGGTGCGAGTCATGTCGAAAGGCGCAGCGCGCGAGGACCAGATTGCCTACGCGGCAAGGCCCGAGTCCACGGGCAAGGTCCGGTTCACGCGGCCGATGAACGGGGACGAGTATCTGGATTCGCTGCGCGACGACCGGGAGATCTACATTTACGGCGAGCGGGTGAAGGACGTGACGACGCACCCGGCGTTCCGGAACACGGCGCGGATGGTGGCGCGGTTGTACGACGCGATGCACGATCCGAAGCACCGCGACAAGTTGATGGTGCCGACGGACACGGGCAATGGAGGCGTGACGCAGGCGTATTTCAAGGCGCCGAAGACGCCGGAGGAACTCGTGAAGGGGCGCGACGCGATCGCGGAATGGGCGAAGCTCTGTTACGGCTGGCTCGGGCGCGCGCCGGACTACAAGGGATCGTTCCTGGCGACGTTGGGCGCGACGGTGGATTTCTACGCGCCGTACCAGGAGAATGCCAAGCGCTGGTACCAGTTCAGCCAGGAGCGGGTTCCCTTCGTCAATCACGCAATCATCCACCCGCCGGTGGACCGCAACCTGCCGCCGGAGAAGGTGGGCGACGTCTATGTGCACGTGGAGAAGGAGACGGACGCGGGGCTGATCGTGTCCGGCGCCAAGGTCGTGGCCACGGGCTCGGCGCTGACGAACTACACGTTCATCGCGCACCATGGCTTGATCCCGGTGGGCGACAAGAGCTTTGCCGCGATCTTCATGATCCCGACCGGAGCGCCGGGGGTGAAGTTCATCTGCCGCACGTCCTACGAGATGACGTCGACGGCGATGGGGAGCGCGTTCGACTATCCCTTGTCATCGCGGCTGGACGAGAACGACGCGGTCCTGATCATGGATAAGGTGCTGGTGCCGTGGGAAAACGTGTTCGTCTATGGGGACATGGACAAGGCGAACAACTTCTTCCCGCGCACGGGGTTTTTGCCAAGGCTGTTCGTGCACGCGTGCACCAGGCTCGCGATCAAGCTCGACTTCATCGCGGGACTGCTTCTCAAGGCCGTGGAGGCGGCCGGCACCAAGGACTATCGCGGGGTGCAGGCAAACGTGGGCGAGGTCTTGGTGTGGCGCAACATGTTCTGGGGGCTCACCGAGGCGATGGTGAAGAACCCGAAGCCCTGGACCGGGGACTATCTCCTCCCCGACATCGAGCCGGGCAGCGCCTACCACGTGCTCTCCAACATGGCCTACACGAAGATCAAGTACATCATCGAGCAGACGGTGGCGTCGGGGCTGATCTTCCTCACGTCGTCGAACCGCGACTTCAAGAACCCGGAGATCCGGCCCTATATCGACAAGTACATGCGGGGCTCGAACGGGTACACGGCGGTGGACCGGGCGAAACTCCTGAAGCTCCTATGGGACTCGATCGGCACGGAGTTCGGGGGACGGCACGAGCTGTACGAGATCAATTACGGGGGCTCGTCGGAGGAGATCCGCCGCTACGTGCTGTTCGGGGCGCAGGCGAGCGGACGGGCGGCGCAGCTCACCGGCTTCGCCGAGCAGTGCATGGCCGAATACGACCTCGACGGTTGGAAGGTCCCAGACCTCAAGGACCCCGGCGAACTCAGCTATCACGTGATGCGTAACAAGAAATAGCGCCGACTTACGACCGGCCCGAGACGGAGCGCGCCTGCGGGTTCACGAACCCACCGGCGTCCTTCGCGCTTTCGGCGCGTCGCGCCGGCGGGGTCGGGCGTTTTTCCTCGGGTGCCGGCGCGGACTTTTTTTCGACCGGAACCGAGCGGGCGAAAGGATTGTAGAACCCGCCGCCGGAACCGTTGAAGTTCGCGGCACGGCGCGCCGGTGCAGCCTCGCTGTTCTTCGCGCTGGGCGCGCCGGCCGGCTGCGCGGTCACCGAGCGCGCGGTCGGGTTATAGAAGCCGCCGCCACTGCCCTTCGCGGTCTCAACTTGAATCGCCATTGGACGCTCACTCTCAAGGCCGAGATAAGCCTGCTGAATTACCTTGTCTTCTTCGATTTCCGCGGGCGAACCGGACCTTACAATCCGGCCATTTTCCAGGACGTGGACTCGATCCGCAAGCCGCAGGCTCTGATGCACGTTCTGTTCGACGAGCACCACGGCCTGCCCAGCTTGCGTAATTGCACGCAGAACAGAAAACAAATCCTTAACCAAGCGCGGGCCGAGACCGAGCGAAGGCTCGTCGAGCAGCAAGATTTTTGGCTCGGACATCAATGCGCGCGCGATCGCGAGCATCTGCTGCTCTCCGCCGCTCATAGTCTTGGCGAGCTGGCTGCGCCGCTCGGCGAGCCGCGGGAACAGCTGCAACATCCGTTCCAGCTGCACTTCTTCGTCAGCCCGAGCATGCTCCGTGTAGGCGCCGAGGCGAAGATTTTCGACCACGGTCATCTCGCCAAAAAGGCGACGGCCTTCGGGGACGAGCGCGATACCAGCGGCGACGATCTTGTGCGGCGCCACGTTCTCGATCGGCTGTCCATCAAACATGATCCGACCGCCTGGCCGCGGATGCACGAGGCCGGCAACGGTTTTCAGAAGCGTCGTCTTGCCCGCGCCGTTCGCGCCGAGAATGACCGTCGTGCGGCCGGCGTCGGCATCGAGCGTGACATCGTGCAATGCCTCATGCTTGCCGTAAGCAACGCTGATGTGCTCAAGCCGCAGCATCGTCGGCCCCAAGGTAGGCGTGCATCACTTCCGGATCGGACAGCACAGAGTCCGACGTTCCTTCGGCAATTCGCTCGCCCGCGTTCATGACCACGACCCTATCACAGAGCGCCCGAATGGCCTCCATGACGTGCTCGATCATCACAATAGTAATGCCTTCTCTTCGAATTCGGTGAATTAATTCGATACCAATCCGAAGCTCGGTCGGATTTAGGCCGGCAAGCCATTCGTCGAGGAGCAGCAATTGCGGCCGCGTAGCAAGGGCGCGGGCGAGTTCGACGCGCTTCTGGTCGATATAGGTCAACTGTGATGCGAAGAGCCCTGCCCGGCCGGCCATGCCGACGCGCTCGAGCAGAACATCGGCATCGTGGCCGGCCGCCATCGGCCCGGTCGGTTCGGCTCCGAACATGCGGCCTAGCATGACATTCTCGCGCGTCGTCATATTCGGCAGCACGCGCACGATCTGAAAGGTGCGGGCGATGCGCGAGCGGCAGATCTCGAACGATTGGGCTCCGAGAATTTCCTTGCCCTGTAAGAGCACCGAACCGCTGTCCGCGGTTAATTCCGCAGTGATGAGATTGAGGACGGTCGTCTTTCCGGAGCCGTTCGGCCCGATTAGGCCCATGATCGTCCCCTGCGGGATGTCAAAGGAAATGTCGCGGACAGCGACCAATCCGCCAAACGCCTTGCGCAGCCCGCGAATACTGAGAATCGGTTCAGCGCCCGCCATCAGTGCACTCCCGTCCGTGCCTGCTGCAGGCGCCAGGAGTGATAGAGCCGTTCCACGAGCCGCGCGATGCCGCCGGGCAGGAAATAGACGATCACCACGAAGCAGAGCCCGAGTGCGATGCCAAAATGATGCGGGAAGGTGCCGGCAAGAAAATCGGACAGCAGCACCAGCGGAATCGCGCCGACGGCCGGACCCCAGGCGCGGCCCGCTCCGCCGAGCAGGGCCGCGATCAATACCTGGAACGACCACGAGTTGTTGAAGGCGATGGTCGCATCGATATAGGGATATCGCAGCGCGAGCACCGCGCCGACCAGCGCCATCACCGACGCCGAGAGCGCAAAGCACAACACCTTGACGCGGGTGGTGTTGACGCCGGTGTGCCGCGCTACCGTTTCGTCCTCGCCGATGGCACGCAAGGCAAAGCCAAGCCGAATTTGGCTCACGAACCAGCTTCCCACGATTGTGATCAAGGCGAGCGCCAATAGCGTTTCGTAGATGCTCACATTGGATACGTCGGTGAAAATGTAGCGCGACACCGTCTTATTGATCTTGATTTCCCACCAGTTGAGGACCTGATGGACAAGCTCGGTGAGGCCGAACGTGAAGACGACGAAGTACACGCCGCGCAGGCGGAGGGTCGAGAGGCCGACCACGAGGGCGACGAGGAATCCCACGACTGCCGCGGCCACGAGCGCCAGGGGGACCGGGACATAGACGTGCGTGATCGCCAATGCGTAGATGCCGACCCCGAAGAACGCGGCGGTGGCGAGCGAGATATAGCGCGTGGTGCCCGAAAAGAACGCCCAGGCGGTCGCGAGCGCGATGTTCGCGTACAACACGATGAAGATCGAGATCACGTAGCTCGAGGCGTAAAAAGGCACGAGCGCGAGAATAAATGCGCCCAGTGCCATCAGCGCGCCGATCCGCCAGTGACTTTGGAGCAGCTCAAGCACGGGTGAACAATCCCGTCGGGCGCAACAAGAGGATGAGCATGAACAGACCGAAATTGATCGCGATGGTCAGGCCGGGATCGACCAGGTAACCGCCGAGCGATTCCACGACGCCGAGCAGAAGGCCGGCGGCGAGCGTTCCGGTGACGCGGCCGACGCCGGCCATAATCACCACGATCAGCGCCTTCAGCGTGTATTCGACGCCGATGGTGGAGCTGAAGGAGATGAACGTGCTGACCAGCATGCCGGAAGCGGCGGCTAGCGCGCCGCCGGCCGCGAACGCAAGTGCGGAAAATTTCCGCACATCCACTCCGACCAGGCTCGCTGCGACCGGATCGATCGTGACGGCGCGCAAGGCTGCGCCGAATCGCGTGTGACGCAGCACGAGGAACAGCGCGAACGCCAGCGCGCAGGCGCCGAAGAAGGCGAGCACCCGATTCAGCGCGACCGTCGCGCCGAGCACGGGCACGCCCGTCGAGAGGAAGCTGTAGCCGCGCAGATCGCCGCTCCAATTCACCAGCGCCAGGCCCTGAAACACGAAAAACAGGCCGAAAGTGACGAGCACGACGTCGGCGTCGAGCGCATCCTGGTTCGGCGCCCGGCGGACCAGCGGAATCATCAGGCATTGGTAGATCAGCCAATTCATCGCGAACGCGATCGGCATGCTGATGAACATGCTCAGCAGCGGATTGAACTTCCACAGCATGATCGTGAAGAAGGCGGTGAACGCGCCGCCCATGAAGAACTCGCCGTAGGAGAGATTCAGAATCCGCGCCACGCCGTATTGCAGGTTCAGGCCGAGCGCGATCAGCCCGTACGTCCCGCCGAGGAGCAGGCCATTGAGAAATACTTCGAACAGAATCACGCCAGCCCCCTGGGCAACAAACGAACGGGT
Source organism: Xanthobacteraceae bacterium (assembly GCA_040901465.1). Lineage (GTDB taxonomy): Bacteria > Pseudomonadota > Alphaproteobacteria > Rhizobiales > Xanthobacteraceae > JAUSIF01. The sequence continues at coordinate 45,398 of JBBDYN010000002.1, read as the reverse complement.
CAGGCCGAGTTCCTCGGCCTGACCCGGTATTCAACCGACCATCACTGTTCCGTCACGACCACGCAGGCTTCGGGAACTGAAGCGGCCTGGCGCCGGGCTTGTCGGTCGGGGCGATGGCTACGAGTTCACCATTTTGCCATTGGGAGACGGACCAGGGATTTGCGTTGATCTGCTTCGCAAACCTCATGTCGCCCCAAATGGTCTTGAACGTGCTGCCGCCCATCACGTCGCGGATCTTCTTGCGATCGATCTCGCCGACCTGCTCGATCGCCTGCTGCGTGAACTGAAGGGCGGCATACACCTGCACCCCACCCGCTTCGTAATCGCGGTTGAACAAGGCCTTGTGGGCCTTGGCGTACTCGTCCATTCCGGGCGTCTTCGGATCGGCGCCGCCGTAGGCCAAGATGCCATTCACCTTGTTGCCGAACTTGCCCTTGTAGGTCGGGAACACGCCGCCGATCGCCACGTACATGAGCTGCGGGTTGAAGCCCACGATCGTGGCCTGCTCGGTCAGCATGAAGGTGTCGGGCGGATAGCTGAAGGCGAGGAAGGCGTCCGGATTGGTCGCCATCACTTCGCGGATGACCGGTTGCAGGTCCGAAGCGCCGAACGGGTAGGTCTTGGTGATCACGACCTCGAGCCCGGCCTTCTTCGCCTCGTCGAGAAACGCCGAGTTCATCTCCACGCCATACTCGACCGAAGGATGAACGGTGGCGACGCGACCTTTGATCTTGCCCTGCTTCTTCAGCTCGGCCAGCGCCTTCGCCAGCGGCTCCGTCGACTCCTTCGGCTGCGAGATGTTCCAGAACGCATACGGCCACCGCGGACCCAACTCGTAGGTTTTGTTGGTGGTGGCGGTGGTCATGATCACCGGGTACTCGCTCTTGTTGACGATCGGCGCCGCCGCCAGATTCATGTGCGTGGCATAGGGGCTCAGCACCATGTCCACCTTGTCTTGCTGGATCAGACGCTCGACGAGCTTGAGCAGTTCGTCCGGCTTGCCTTGATCGTCGTACGCAACCAGCTCGACCGGCACCTTCTTGTTGAACTTCTTCAGCGCGACGCCGCCGGCATCGTTGGTGCGCTTCGCCCAGAGCTTGTAATTCGACACGGTGGTCGAGTCCGCGCCCGGCGCCAGCGGGCCCGAGAGGGTGATCGCGTAGCCGAAACGAAGCTTGTCCGGTGCCTGCGCCTGCGCGTAAACGGTCGGCAGTGTGGCGGCACCGACGAGCGCGGCGCTGCCTTTCACAAATGTTCTTCTATCCATATCCATTTCCTCCCGAAGCATGTCCAATTGTTTGCCCGAGTCTATTGTAGGCGCCGGGCACTGACGCTCTTGTTGTTGGCCGCGAAACGTTGCCACTTCCCGGCTTCGCCAGCCGCAATTTTACATCCCCCGCGTACGGCCGCCGATGAACGCAGCCGTCATTCCATAGTACCGTTCCGACATACGTCGGGCCGATTGCGCCCGATTCGCGTGTTCAGCTGAAGAAATTGCCCACGGCTTCCACCGCCTCGGGCTTTTCCAGGTGCACGAGGTGCCCCGCGCCCTTGTAGATCTTGATCTCCGCGGTTGGAATGAACTTGCGCCACATCTCGGTATGTTCGACCGGGATGAGCTTGTCTTCGTCCCCCCAGACAATCATCGTCGGCATCTTGATGCGATGCAGGTAGCGCATGAACTTCGGATCGCCCGGGTGCTCCCAATAGAGCCGCGCGTACGTCGTCGCCTCGCGATAACGCTCGGCCATGAAGTCGAGCCCGGGGTTCTCGGGCAGCCGCTTCAGTAGGACGTCCAGGTTGGAGACGAGGAACCCGAGTACCTGGTCGCCAGGTACGGCCATCAGGTCGACCATCGGATGCTGGGGATCGATGATGCCCATCGGTCCGATCAGCACAAGCTTCTTGACGCGGTGTCCGTGCTCGCTCGCGAAGCGGGCGGCGATCTCGCCGCCCATCGACAGGCCGACGAGGTTGAAGCGATCAAGCTTCAAGACGTCGAACAGCTCGAGATAATGCATGACGTAATCATGCGGGTGGGTCGCGGTCGTGTCGTCGCCGGATTCGCCGAAGCCCGGGTGATACGGGACGATCACCCGGAACTTGCTGGTCCAAGGCTCGGCGAAATCGAAGCCGTCGACCGTGCCGCCGCCGTGGAAGAACACGATCGGCTCGCCGTGACCAGCGGAATAGACGACCGTCTTCACGCCGTTGATCGAATGGGTCTCACGTTCGAACTTAGCCATCGCTCGATTTCCCTCAACCTTACTCGGCGGCCATGCGGTAGGACGGCGTGGACCGCGAACGCAGACGCGGCATTACCTCCTCCGCGAAGAGCGTGAGATTCTTCACGGTCTTCCAGTGCGGCATGTCGGCGACGTGCATCACGTTGTTAAAGTGCGTGGTCTTCATCTTCACGCCCCACTCGCCGATCTGGTTTGCGACCTTTTCCGGCGTGCCGACGGCGATGAAGAACGACTTGCTGATCGCTTCGAAGTCGAAGCCGCCGTGCATCTTGTCGGCCAATGCGGCGCGCATCTTGAGCTGCTCGATCGACAGATAGCCCGGAGGCGCGAGGTACTGCGGCGTCGTGCGGGCGAAGTCCTCGAAGAAGCGCTGGAAGTGACCGATGAACTCACGCTCGGCCTGCTCCTGCGACTCCGCGACATAGACCCAGGTCTGCAGCGGAAATTGATCCGGCCGCATGGTGTGGCCGTAGCTCGCCGCACGTTGGCGCAAGGTCTCATTCAATTCGGCCGCGCGCTGCTGCGTGACGAACACCGACGCGTAGCCAAAGCCGAGCTCGGCCGCGATCTCGATCGTCTCCGGACTGCCGGTGCCGACGATGTAGCAAGGCGGGTGCGGCCGCTGGAACGGGCGCGGCCAGGGATTGAGGAAGCGATAGGTGTAAAACTGACCGTAGTGCGTGGTCGGGCCGTCTTCAGTCCAGGCCTGCAGGATGATCTTGAGCGACTCCTTGAACCGGTCGCGGGCGGTCGCCGGATTCACGGGGTTCGACCAGTATTCCATGCCGGTGCCGAGCGGGAACGCGACTTCGAGGCGTCCCTTCGACATCACATCGAGGATTGCGTATTCCTCGGCGAGACGGTTCGGCAGCATGAAGTTCGGCGGCGTGCCCCAGACGCAAATCTTGGCGTTCTTGGTCTGCGGGATGAGTGCGGCAGCGATCAGGCTCGGCGTCGCCATCATGCTGTAAACGGTGTTGTGGTGCTCGTTCACGACGATGGCGTCGAAGCCAAGCTTGTCGGCGAGCACGAGCTGCTGGAGGTAGCGCTCGTAGAGGTCGTGACCCTTGTCGGCGTCGAAATACTTGTTCGGAAAGCTGACCCAGGTCGATTTATAATCCTTGTGGTTTTCCGGAAGATGCACGTACGGCATGAAGTGCATCACGTTGAACCGCAGCGCAGCGCTCATTTCCGTCTCCTTTGATCACACCCATCGCGCGCTCGCCTGCATTCAATGGGCGACGCATTTACACACACGAATAACACCGACGGCAACAAGCACGCCACTGGTGATTGGAATTCTCGATTGAAGGTCCGAAGCGAATGCGCCGCCGCAACCTCCTCCCAATTTCTTCTTCTTTTGACAGTTATTCTAGGAACTTGCACTCACGCGAGTCAACGGATTCGGCGGCGGTGCTGCTGGTATACGAGCAACATGGTTATAGACGGCAGCAAGCATTTTCCGGCCCGAAAATCTTGACGAAGGCCTGCAGAACCGGAACCTTTCCGGCATCCACTATGACGAAAGCGGCGCGATCTCTGCCGTCAACTGCTGAATTGACCGAGACCGCAGGCAACGCGCACACCGCATCCGCGATTCGCCGCGGGGCAGCCTCCCACAATCTCCGCGCCGGCGATCGGGCCGCCCCGGAGGTCGGCAAAACGGCCTGTCCGCAGTGTTTCCCGCCGATTCGTCACGGATGCACCTAGAGCAACCGGTCGCGGCGGAGCGCTCTGGCATCGAAGGTATTATTTAAGGTCGCGCGACAGCAATGAGATCAGGCGGTCGTGACCCTGCAATGCGACGCGAAATTCACGTTGGCCCGTTCGCGTCAAGGCCAGTCGAACCATAGAGCCATGCAAGCCGGTCGAAATAATCCTCGGCCGAAAACGACCGCAGGATAGCATTGCGCACATCGGCCTTGGCCAAGTCCGGGTGGTAGACATATTCACCGATCAAGCGTGAGCCCATCTGCACGCGCGCGGTGCGCGCGGCGCGCTGGCGGTTATAGGCAGTGAAGGCGGCATTCAGATCGGGGCCGTACCGTTCAACCATGTGCGCGAGGCAAACACCGTCTTCGAGCGCCATGCACGCCCCTTGCGCGAAATATTGCAGCATCGGGTGCGCGGCGTCGCCGAGCAGCGTCACGCAACCATCGACCCAATTCTGGACCGGCTCGCGGTCGCACAGGACCCAGAGCTTCCAGTCGTCGCCGTGATCAATGATCTGCCGCGCGCGCGGATGCACGTGCTCGAAGTTCCTACGCACCTCGTCCTTGCTCACGGGCTTGCCGGCAGCCGGCTCGAGCGCATCGTTGTGGCAGGTGACGACGAGATTGAAGACTTTCCAGCCTTTGAGCGGATAATGAACGAGATGGCACTTCGGTCCGGCCCAGAGCGTCGCTGCATTCCAGCGGAGGTCCTCGGGCATGCGCTCGGTCGGGATTACCGAGCGGTAGGTCGTGTGGCCGGACACGATGGGCGAGCCGTCATTGACCAGTTGCGCGCGAACGCTCGACCATAGTCCATCGGCGCCTACGAGCGCCGCACCCGACACCTTATTGCCCGTGGCTAGGATCGCGGTGACTCCACGGGAATCCTGCTCAAATCGATCGAAGCGGCTGGAAACCCGCAAATCCACGAGCCCGCTTTCCTTGCAAGCGTCGAGCAGGGCCTCGTGCAGATCGGCGCGGTGCACGACCGCGTAGGGATTGCCGAAGCGATTCCGGAACGGTTCGCCGAGCGGAATGTGCGTGATGCGCTCGCCGCCGACCGCGTCCATCAGCACCAATTCGTCGATGAAGACGGCACCGCGCCGCGCGCGCTCGCCGATTCCGAGGGCATCGAAGGAATGAAATGCGTTAGGAGCGAGCTGGATGCCGGCGCCGATCTCACCGAATTGCGGCGCCTGCTCAAGCACGAGGGAGCGGCGTCCCTTGCGCGCCAAGCCGAGAGCCGCGGCCAATCCGCCAAGGCCGCCGCCGGCAATAAGGATCGCGTCCTCGCTCAAGGTCCTCTCCCGGCCGCCGCACGGATCAAATCTTGAAGCTTTCCATCGTCGCCGGATGAAAAAGCTCGTCAACCGACACCAGACGCGAGGAAAGACCCTGCGAATGATGATGGCGCAGGAACGCCTCGAGCACGTGGCGATTCGCGGGCGTGCCATAGGACCAGAAATCCTGACCCATCAGCTCGCGCGCGGCGCCAAGCTGCTCCTCGACGAAGGGCAGCGTGACCTTGGTGGCGGAGGTGTCACTGAGTTTCGCCATCGCGACCGTCTTTGCTTGCTCGAACGCCTTCAATACCGCCGCGCAGATCCAGGGCTGGCGCTCGACCAATTCGCGGCGCACGCCGACAAGGTGCATGATCGGGAAAATCCTGGTGCGGCTGTAATATTCCTTCGCAGCCGCCGTCGGGTCCGGGAAGAGCCAACCGACATTCGGATTTTTCCCGGCGCAGGTGGGTGGGCGCGGCGCGATGAAGCCGTCGATTTCGCCGCGGTCGAGAAGACTCGAGATTGTTTCGGCCTCCGGCGCGTCCTCGAGTCTCACATCTGGCGGCAGCTTGAGCGAAATCTTTTCCAGGCGGCCCGGCTGCTCGATGCCACCCCGCACCCAGGTCACGTCCGACGGCTTCAACCCGTGATCGTCCTGCAGGATCGCGCGCACCCAGACGATCGCCGTTAACTGATATTCCGGCACGCCTACCTTGCGGCCCTTGAGATCGGCCGGTTTCTTGATGCGGTCGCGACGCACATAGATCGAGGTATGACGGAAGGCGCGCGACAGAAACACCGGCACGCCGACGTACGGGCTGTCGCCGCGCGCGGTGCGCAAGACGAAGCTCGACATCGACAATTCGCAGATGTCGAACTCAGCGTTGCGCATGGCGCGGAAGAAAATTTCCTCCGGCGACAGCGTCATGAATATCGGATCGACGCCATCGATCTGCACCGCCCGGTCGACCAGCGGTCGGGTGCGGTCGTAATCGCCAATGGCAACGGAAAGCTGCAGCTTGCTCATCGATCGCCTATGTGCGCCGCTCAGCGCGGGTGGCCCAGCGCTCCCACGCGCGGTTGATCGAATACGGACGGATATTGAACTCGGCGGCAAGCCGGATCTCGCCGGGTGAAAGCGTCATATAGGGGCCAAGTTGCGCCGCACCCATCTGAATCTTTGCGTTCGTCGCGATATAGATGCAGCGGAATACGACCTCGCGCAGCGTCCGGCCGGCGACCGTTGCGCCGTGGCGGCGCATCAGCACGACGAAGCTCTTGCCGAGCGTACGGGCAAGCGAATGGCCCTCCTCGGGCTTCGCGACCAGGAGATTGGTGTCGCCGAACTCGTCGCGGCTGTCCCAGACAGGTACCTCGCCGCCAATGGCCGCGCCGCCAAGATGAAAGACCGGCTGCAACCGTGTCTCGGAAATGCAGAACGGCATCACGGCGTCAGCGTGGTTGTGGCATACGGCGCTCACGTCGGGGCGGGCCTTGTAGATCTCGCCGTGAATCACGCGTTCGGAATACAAATCTCCCTTGGTCGTGCCGACCGGCGCACTGTCGAGCGTGAAGCGGATCAGATCGTCACGTTCCACGAGCTCAGGCGCCCGCGCGCGGGAAAGAAAATAATTCGACGGATCGTCGGGCGCGCGCATGCTCACATGGCCGAAGCCGTCGAGCACGCCTTCGTTCGCGAGAATATGGTTGGCCTGAACAAGCTCGGAAAGCGCGCCTTCGACGGATTGGCTCATGGAGATTCCTTGCCGTCCATCAACATGCGGAATCCACCGCGCCCCGCCGATAACGAGCGTTCGGTCAGCAGGCGAGCCCTCGCCATCGATGAAAATCTAACTTGCATTCGTTCGGTTGCAAAGCCGTCAAGCCGGGGCCGTGACACGAAAAAGCCAAGCGGTCCGCGCTACTTAGACCGGTCTATCCAGAGCGATCGGTGCTGCCGAAACTTCGGCAGTGACAAGCGCCCTCCCCCGCTGCCTATAATAAGGCAATCACCGGCGGGGCCCCGATGACCAAATTCAACGTGATTCAAGGCGGCGGCGGGCATCGCCAGCCACCCAGTCCCGATGCCGAATGGGCGTCGGAACAACTCAATCGTCTCATTGTCGAGATTTTTCGCGCGGTCGTCCGCGGCGACGACTATGGCGACCGCGTCTCGCGCGAATTCTCCGCGCTATTCGACCATGTGGCAAAGACGAAGCTGCAACTGCAGCCGGTCATCCATCGCGCGGTATCCAACGCAAACCGCGACCTAACCGAGAGCGGCGAACGCTCCGACCACGCCGACGAGATGACGAAAGTCGTGCTCGCCGCCATGTGCGTCGCGGCTGAGTCCTTCGACAAGGACGAATATGCGAAAGGCCGCCGGTTTCAGCGGCTCGGCGATCTCCGGTCCGCGATCGAGCAACACATTATTTCCACGGAGACGCGGTCGGGCGAGCACGGCTGGAGCTATCTTGAGCACCTGACCAAAGATTTGGGGTCCAAGAGGCCACATCGGCGCAAGCCGCGCGGCAGCACCGACCGCGATTGAAAATCCCCGATAAAGATCATCGCCTCGTGCAGAATCTGCCGCGCTTGGCGCCCCCAATGATCGCGCCCCGCGGACACAACTAGTTGAATTTCCAGACTTTATTGCTTGCCTAACCGCGGCGATGGCCCACCTAAAAAAATTGCTACTGCTTGCGGAACTTTTCGTCCCTTTCAGCATTTTAATGCTCGGCGCGCGCTTTGGCCCTAGACTGCCAAGGCTCGGGGGAGGGTGAAATTCCCTGTCGTAAAACCATAAGCGTGGCGCAAGACCCTGCCGCGGCCATCGCGGGTCCCGCAGTGGCCGGCGGGTGTTCAGGCCTTGCCGCGGCGGGTCGCCTCCGGTTCACCGCAGAGCGGGAGCGGGTCCACACAATTCGATCTGGAGGCAAAAATGCTGCCGAATAAGTCGGCGGCCGGTGGAACCGTGGTCAACGGATTGCCCGGCCGTAAAGCCCTCGATCAAAAGAAAGACAAAGCGATCAACGGGGTCTCGTCCACCGAGCTGCAGGAATTGCTGCACGCGATGCAAGCGATGCGGGCGGGCGATTTCTCGGCACGGATGACGGGCGAACAGACCGGACTAATCGGCAAGATCGCAGACGCCTTCAACGAAATCGTCGCCGCCAACCAACGCATTGCGCAGCAGCTCGAGCGGGTCGGCCAGGTGGTCGGCCGAGAGGGCAAAACTCGCCAACGCGTGAAATTCGCTCTGTCGAACGGGGCGTGGGGCGAGATGGAAGTCTCGATCAACACCCTCATCGACGATTTGCTTTGGCCGACTTCGGAAGTCACGCGCGCGATCGGCGCCGTTGCGCAGGGCGACCTGTTGCAAACCGTGCGACTCGAAGTGGACGGCAGGCCGCTCAAGGGCGAGTTCCTGCGCTCGGCGAATATCGTCAATCGAATGATCGAGCAGCTGAGCGTGTTCACGTCGGAGGTGACCCGCGTCGCGCGCGAGGTGGGTACCGAAGGCAAGCTCGGCGGGCAGGCCAAGGTGCGCGAAGTGACCGGCGTCTGGAAGGACCTCACCGACAATGTGAATTCGATGGCGATCAACCTGACCGGCCAGATGCGCAATATCTCGGACGTGACGATCGCGGTCGCAAACGGCGACCTGTCGAAGAAGATCACGGTCGACGTCCGCGGCGAAATCCTCCAGCTCAAGGAAGCCATCAACACGATGGTGGATCAGTTGCGCGCGTTCGCATCGGAAGTGACGCGCGTGGCACGCGAGGTCGGCACGGAAGGAAAACTGGGCGGACAGGCGATCGTGCCGGGCGTCGCCGGCACGTGGAAGGACCTCACCGACAACGTAAATTCCATGGCGAGCAACCTGACCGACCAGGTGCGCAGCATCGCCGAGGTGACGACCGCGGTCGCGCGCGGCGACCTTTCGCGCAAGATCACGGTCGACGTGCGCGGCGAGATTCTCGAGCTCAAGGACACGATCAATACGATGGTGGACCAGCTCAATGCGTTCGCCTGGGAAGTGACGCGCGTCGCGCGTGAGGTGGGCACTGAAGGAAAGCTCGGCGGCCAGGCGCAGGTGCCGGGTGTCGCCGGCACATGGAAGGACCTTACCGACAACGTGAACCTCATGGCGGGCAATTTGACCGCGCAGGTGCGCAACATCGCCGAGGTCGCGACTGCCATTGCCAACGGCGACCTGTCGAAGAAAATCACGGTCGACGTGCGCGGCGAGCTTTTGCTGCTGAAAGACACGCTCAACACGATGGTGGAGCAGCTTCGCTCGTTCGCCGCGGAAGTGACGCGCGTCGCGCGCGAAGTGGGCACCGAAGGCAAGCTCGGCGGCCAGGCGCACGTTCCGGGCGTCGGCGGCACTTGGAAGGACCTTACCGACAACGTCAATCTGCTGGGCGCCAATCTGACGACGCAAGTGCGCAACATCGCCGAAGTGACGACGGCGGTGGCGCGCGGCGACCTTTCGCGCAAGATCACGGTCGACGTGAAAGGTGAAATTCTTGAACTCAAGAACACCATCAACACCATGGTGGACCAGCTCAACGCCTTCGCATCCGAAGTGACGCGCGTGGCGCGCGAGGTGGGCACCGACGGCAAGCTCGGCGGTCAGGCGCGCGTGCCTGGTGCTGCCGGCACCTGGAAGGATCTCACCGACACCGTGAACGTCATGGCCGCCAACCTGACCGAACAGGTGCGCGGCATCGTGAAGGTTGTCACCGCCGTGGCGAATGGCGACCTGAAGCAAGAGCTAACGATGCAGTCGAAGGGCGAAGTGGCGGCACTCGCCGAGACCATCAACAACATGATGGACACGCTGGCAACGTTCGCAGACCAAGTGACGACCGTGGCGCGCGAGGTGGGCGTGGAGGGCCGCCTCGGCGGCCAGGCCAACGTGCCGGGCGCTGCGGGAACCTGGAAAGACTTGACCGCCAACGTCAATCTGCTCGCCGCAAACCTGACGACCCAGGTGCGCGCCATCGCCGAAGTGGCTACGGCCGTGACCAAGGGCGACCTGACGCGCTCGATTCAGGTCGAGGCGCGCGGCGAAGTGGCCGAGCTCAAAGACAACATCAATACGATGATCGGCAACCTGCGGCTCACGACCGAGCGCAATATGGAGCAGGACTGGCTGAAGACGAACGTCGCCAAGTTCACGACCATGCTGCAAGGCCAGCGCGACCTTGCCACGGTCGGCCGGCTGTTGCTCACCGAGTTGACGCCGCTCGTGAACGCACAGCTCGGCGTGATCTACCGCGTCGACAACCAGGAAAAGCCGCTGCTGCGGCTCGTGTCCGCCTATGCCGACGACGGCACCAATGGACATCCGCAAACGCTGCAGATGGGCGAGGGCCTGATCGGACAATGCGCGTCGGACAAGCGGCGAATGCTGATCACGGAATTGCGTCAGGAGGCAGTCCCGATCGGCTCGGTCTCGTTCAAGGCGGTGCCGCAAAATGTCGTGGTGCTGCCGGTGCTGTTCGAGAACCAGCTCAAAGCGGTGATCGAACTCGCCTCGCTCGGCACGTTCAACGCGCTACAGATCGCGTTTCTCGAGCAGCTGACCGACAGCTTCGGCACGGTGCTGAACAGCATCGAGGCGACCATGCAGACGGAAGGGCTGCTCACGCAGTCGCAACAACTCGCCGGCGAATTGCAGGCGCAGCAACGAGAACTGCAGCAGACCAACGACCAGGTCGAGCAAAAGGCGCAACAGCTCGCCGAGCGAAATGTGGAGGTGGAGCGCAAGAACGATGAAATCGAGCAAGCGCGCCGGGCGCTAGAGGAAAAGGCGAGCGAGCTCGCGCTGACTTCCAAATACAAATCCGAATTCCTCGCCAATATGTCTCACGAGTTGCGGACGCCACTGAACAGCATCCTGATCCTGAGCCAGCAACTCACCGACAACGCCGACGGCAACCTCATTTCCAAGCAGGTCGAGTTTGCGCGGACAATCCACGGAGCGGGCACCGATCTCCTGCACCTGATCACCGATATTCTCGACCTTTCCAAGATCGAGTCCGGCACCGTCACGGTGGACGCGGAGGACGTTCAGCTTGCGAGCCTGATCGACGCGGTATCGCGTCAGTTCCGGCACGAGGCGGAGCGCCGACAACTCGCGTTCGACGTCCGTGTCGATCAGGGGCTAGGCCGAAACATCTTCACGGATTCGAAGCGACTGCAGCAGGTGCTCAAGAACCTGATGTCGAACGCCTTCAAGTTCACGGAGGAAGGCAAAGTGCATCTCAGCGTCTCCGCCGCGGTCGGCGGCTGGAGCGCGCAGCATGCAATCTTGAATCAGGCTCCGGTGGTGGTCGCCTTCGAGGTCACCGACACCGGCATCGGAATTCCGGTCGAAAAGCAGAAGATCATCTTCGAAGCATTCCAGCAGGCGGATGCGAGTACCAGTCGAAAGTTCGGCGGAACCGGCCTTGGATTGGCGATTTGCCGCGAGTTGGCAAACCTGCTCGGCGGCGAACTCACGCTACGCAGCGCTCCGGGTGTGGGGAGCACGTTCACGCTTTATCTGCCGATCAAGTTCGTCGGGCCGTCCACCACGCTGCGGACACTGTCGTCCGGCACGCCGCGTGCGGCCGAACTCCTTCAAGCCGAGCGTGCGGCCGAGCGCCCGATCGAACAGATACCGGACGACCGGCTCATCATCCTGCCGGACGACCCATCGCTCCTGATCGTCGAAGACGATCCGCACTACGCGAGGATCCTGGCTGATCTCGCGCGCGACCAAGGCTTTAAGGTGCTGATCGCCGCGCGCGGCAGCGATGCGCTCGAGCTCGCGAATCAGTATCAGCCGAGTGCGGTTTCGCTCGACGTCTTTCTTCCGGACACACTTGGGTGGAACGTTCTCAGCCACCTGAAGCAGAATCCGTCCACCCGCCACATTCCCGTGCAGGTCATTACGTCCGACGAAGACCGACAACACGGCTTGGCGCGCGGGGCGTTCTCTTTCCTGACCAAGCCTACAAACACCGAGGACCTCGAGGGCGCCCTCGCGCGAATCAAGAACTATGCGAAGCGGCCTAGAAAGCGGCTTCTCGTGGTGGAAGACAACATGGTCGAGCAAATGAGCATCAGGGAACTGCTCGGTCACGACGATATCGAGATCACGACAGCCAGCACGGGTGCCGAGTGCATGGAGGAGCTGAGAAACGAGCCCTATGATTGCGTGGTGCTCGATCTTCGTCTGCCCGATATTTCCGGTTTCGATGTCCTGAAGGAGATCGGCGCCGATCCGGAGCTCGCGGACGTGCCGGTTGTGGTCTTCACGGGACGCGAGTTGTCGGCTGAGGAAGATGCGCGGCTGCATTCAATGGCGCGCAGCGTCGTTGTGAAAGGGGTCGAGTCGCCGGAACGGCTGCTCGACGAAACGGCGCTGTTCCTACATCGCGTCGTGTCGAATCTGCCGACGGAAAAGCAGCGCATGCTCGAGCGGCTGCGCGATTCCGACGAACATCTGATCGGCCGAACCGCTCTTCTCGTCGATGATGACGCGCGAAATGTCTTTGCACTGAGCAGCGTGCTGGAGCGGCGCGGCATGCATGTGCTGACCGCGACGACCGGCAACGAAGCGATTCAGCTGATCGAATCGACGCCGCAGCTCGCGATCGTGCTGATGGACATAATGATGCCGGGCATGGACGGCTATCAGGCCATGGAGGCGATCCGAACGAACCCGGCGCAGCGGCGGTTGCCCATCATCGCGCTGACGGCGAAGGCGATGAAAGGCGACCGCGAAAAATGCCTTGAGGCCGGGGCGTCCGACTATCTCGCCAAACCCGTGAATACCGAGCAGTTGCTGTCCGCATTGCGGAATTGGCTGCACCGCTAGCGGCGAGGAAGTCATGAATGAGAAGGTGAACATCCTGCTCGTGGACGATCAGCCCGCGAAGCTGCTCACCTATGAGGCGATCCTGCGCGACCTCGGTGAGAATCTTGTGACCGCCAACGGTGCGAGAGAAGCACTCGAACATCTCCTGAAAAAAGAAATCGCGGTCGTCCTGATCGACGTCTACATGCCGGATACGGACGGCTTTCAATTGGCAGCAATGATCCGCGATCATCCGCGCTTTCAGAAAACGGCGATCATATTCATCTCCGCCATCCTCCTGACCGATGTCGACCGCCTGCGCGGATACGAAATGGGCGCCGTCGATTACGTTCCGGTTCCGGTCATTCCGGAAGTCTTGCGGGCCAAGGTCAGAGTGTTCGTCGAGCTCTACCGGAAGACCCGCCAGCTCGAACAATTGAACCTTGAACTGGAAGCGCGGGTTGCCGAACGGACCGCGGAACTCGGGTCATCAACGATGCAGTTGCGCCAGAGCGAACGGCTGCGCAGCCTGGCGCTGGCGGCCAGCCAGATGGGCTCTTGGGATTGGGATGCAGTCCAGGGAAAGGGTACCTGGGACCAAGGCCAACATACGATTTTTGGAGTTGAACAGAGGACGTTCGTCCCTACACCGGAAAATGTACGCCAGCTGATCTACCCGGACGACTTGGAGCAGTTGCTGCAAGCGTACCGGCAAATGACGTCGAACGCGAAGACGTTTCAGATGGAATTTCGCGTGCGCCGCCCGAACGGCGACTTGCGTTGGTGCGTCGGTGCCGCCGCGGCAAGCTTTGATCGCTCCGGTCACCTGGTTCGTCTGAGTGGGGTAACTGTCGACATTACCGACCGAAAGGTGGCCGAGGAACGGCAGATGCTGTTGGCCGAAGAGGTCGATCACCGGGCGCGAAACGTCGTTGCGGTCGTGCAATCGGTCATGCGGCTCACCCGCGCCGCGAATATCGAAGATTACATCGCCGCCGTGGATGGCCGCATCAGAGCGCTCTCAAACGCGCATAAGCTCCTGTCAAGATCTCGCTGGGAAGGCGCCGACCTCGGCAGGCTCGTTGACGAGGAATTCGCACCCTATCGAGCCGACGATTTCGAGAAGATTTCCGCGAACGGGCCCGCCGTCATGCTGCAGCCCGCGACGGCCCAAACCCTCGCCCTCGCGCTGCATGAATTGGTGACGAACGCCGCGAAGTACGGTGCGCTCTCCGCGGTCTCAGGCCGCCTCAAGCTTAACTGGGAGTTGCGCGCGAAGAATCTTGAGATGAGCTGGGTCGAGACTGACGGCCCTTCCGTCGAATGCCCGCGGTCCCGAGGATACGGCACCCGTGTCGTGACCGCGGGGATCGAAAATCAATTGGGCGGGCGCGTGGTATTCGACTGGAATCGCAGCGGGCTGCGTTGCACGCTTTCGATTCCCCACGACCAAAAGTCGGAGCCGCGCAGACGAGAGTCTGATGATCGTCGGACGGTCGAAAGCGACGCCTCGCCGGCTGTCTCTAACATCGCGGATGGCAAACTTGTTCTGCTCGTCGAGGACGAACCGCTGGTCGCGATGATGCTGGCCGACATGCTTTCTGAGTTCGGACACATGATCGACGGTCCATATAGCCGCCTCGGTGACGCAATGGCCGCCGCAAAATACAACGACGTTCAGGCCGGCATTCTCGACGTCAACCTCGGTGGTGAAACAATTTACGCGTTGGCCGATGTTCTCACCGACCGGGAAATCCCATTCGTGTTCGTTACCGGCTACAGCGCCGACAGCATCGATCGCCGCTTTGCCCATGTGCCGGTCCTGCAAAAGCCGATCGACCGGCAGAAATTGCGGGCCATATTGTCGCAAGCGCGCGATATCGGCGGGCCAATAGCAGGCCACGCACCGCGCCCCGCGAAGTCTGCCTGAAGACCAGTATTCTTGACTTAGAGGAGCCCAAAGAATCATTGGACACGCGGCGCCTGGCCGCAGTCCTCGGTACCCAAGGCCTCATGCGCGAGGCCTTGGAACGCACCTACAACGCGACACCCGATCCGAAATGGGTGGTTGCGGTCGGCGATTGCGCGGTCGACGGCGGAATTTTTGCCGGCAGCTATGCCGTCATGGGCGGCGTGAAAAGCGTCGTGCCCGTTGATTTGCACATCCGCGGATGCCCTCCGCGCCCGGTCGACCTGCTCAAAGGCATGCTTGCGTTGCTCGAGCGACAGGAAAAGTGACCCGGCAACTCAACGTGAAATCGCCAAGTGCCGCCATGCTTTCGCGTTGAATCCATTGGGGCAAACGGGGCAAGTAAAGGTTTACTGGCGGAGGGAGAGGAACTGGGCTCCAACTTTCTCCATCGTACGCGAGGGTAGTCTGGCGGGACCGTGTGTAGAGCGGAGTGAGACGAACTGAGATCCAACATTTTCTGTGGTACTGGCTCACGTCGCGACTCCTAGGCCATCCGCGCCGGCCGAGACGAGAAAGTATTTCGCGGAAGCAAATCCGCGTCGGCGCGACAATCTTAATGGCGCGGCAGGCTCGCATGGAACGCTTCGCGTTCCGGACTGAGATACAAGTGTTCAATGTAGTGGCCGAGCGAGTGACGCGAGTCGACATAAAAGAATTTCGCGATACTGGGATCACCTCCGCTCAGGGCGATCGAATGTCCGGCCGCGATGACATTGGACTTCATCTTCTCCAGCACGTCCAACGAAGGAACCTTGAAGGCGATGTGATGCCAGACCAGTCCAAAACCCGAACTTGGCAAAACGTCGGAATAGAGTGAATCTTTACCGCCGCGAGGCTCGATTATTTCCAGCTGAGTCGATCCCACGAAGCACAATGCGAATCTGATCCTGGTTTCACCGCCCTCATCCCGCTTCAGCGTCGTATCGCCAAAATCCTTGAATGCGGGCACGCCGTGACGCGTCCGGAATACTTCCAGAGCTCTATCGAGGTCGTTGGTGACATAGCCGAACTGATAGACAGTTCCAAAAGAAGGCGCAGCGCGTGGTTCGCTCATATTGACTCCTGCTGTCGAACTATCGATCGTCAACGCGTCCAGATTGCCCCCGCCGGAACCTGGTTGGCCGCATATGCGATAAGGGCGGCCGTTACTCGAGTCTCAATCCACAGAACCACGGCGGTGATCCACCGCGCCCTTCGCGCTCCGTCCAAGATAGGCGGCGACGACGCGCGAATCGCGCAGAACGTCGGCGGGGGCACCCTCTGCGAGCGTGCGCCCGTAGTCGAGCACGTGAATCCGGTCGGCGAGATCGGCAACCATCTGCATATCGTGCTCGATCCAGATCATGGCGATGTTCAGGTCGTGCTTAATGCGCAGAATGAAGCGGGCAAGATCTTCGCGCTCGTCGCGATTCAATCCGGCCGACGGCTCATCCAGGAGCAGGATTCTTGGCTCGAGCGCCAGCGCGCGCGCGAACCCGACCAGCTTCTGGATGCCGAACGGCAACCCGTCGACGACCGCGTGCCGATAACGCTCAAGCTCGACGAACTCGATGATCCGCTCGACCGCCTCCCGCTGCCGCACTTCTTCGCGCCGGACGCTCGGTAGGAACAGCATCTCCGACAGCGGGCCGGTCCGGACGCGCGCATGGCGACCGGTCAGCAAGTTATCAAGCACCGTCAGGTGCCGGAACAGCTCGACGTGCTGGAACGTGCGTGCGGCGCCGAGCCGCGCGATCTCATGCGGCGTACGCCCAGCGATGTTCTCGCCGCGGAATCGGATCGTTCCTTCGCCACGATAGATTCCGCTGATGCAATTCAGGAGACTGGTCTTGCCCGCCCCATTGGGTCCGATCAACGCGAATAGCTCGCCCGCCTCCACGGCAAAGGAGACGTCCTCGAGCACGGTCAGCCCGCCAAAGCGCAGCGACAGGTGTCGGATCTCGAGCTCAGCCATACCACCTCCGTCTGCGCCGATACTGCTTGACCGTCCGATAGCTCCGACGGTCGCCGCCGCCGGCCTGACCGAGATAGAATTCGCGGATGTCCTCGTGCTCCAAGAGCCGCTTCGGATCGCCGTCGAGCACCAGCCGGCCGTTCTCCAGCACGTAGCCGTGATCCGCGATCTGCAGCGCGACGGCCGCGTTCTGCTCGACGATCACCACGGCGAGCCCGAGCTCGCGGCGGATCTGTATCAGCCGCTGCATGATGTCCTCGACCACGACCGGTGCGAGACCAAGCGAAAGCTCGTCAACGAGCAGGAGTTGCGGGGTCCCCACCAGCGCGCTCGCGATCGCCAGCATCTGTCGCTCGCCGCCGGACAACAGGCCACCAATGCGGCCCCGCAAATCCGCAAGGCGCGGGAAGAATTGAAAGGCGGCGTCCTCGCGACGGCGGCGCTCCGCGCGGCTCAACCCGCGTGCGACCGGCGCGGCCAGATTCTCCACCACCGTCAGGTTCGGGAACACCTTGTCGCGTTCCGGCACGAGCGCGACGCCGAGATGGGCGATCTCGTTCGGCGGGTGGTTCTCGATCCGTCTGCCCTTGAAGGCGATGGCGCCCTCGGTCACGCGCGCATCGTCGATGCCGAGAAAGCCGGAAATCGCCCGCAGGGTGGTGGTCTTGCCCGCGCCGTTGGTGCCGAGCACCGCGACGATCTGATCGGGTTGCACCGTAAACGAAATTCCCTGCACTGCGGTGATCGCGTGCTGGTAGACCACCTCCAGCTTCTCGACGGACAACAGCGGCGCGTCGTTCATCCTCCCGACCCCGCAAGCGGGCGGTGCCTGAACGGCCATAGCAGAAACCAGTTCTGAGTCCGGCGCCAGATGCCGACGAGACCCAGCGGCTCGAACACCAAAAACAGGATCATCACCAGTCCGAACGTCGCGAAATTCACCGCAAAGAGTATGCTCGCGAACCGGTCCGCTTCGGGCAGCGTCTTCAGCGCCGCTTCGATGCCGTAGGGAAACAGCGTGACGAAAGCCGCGCCCAGCAATGCGCCAAGCAGCGAGCCGATGCCACCGACGATGACCATGGCAACATACTGGATCATCACGTAGAGGTCGAAAGCCTCTACCGATACAAAGCCGCGATAATAAGCGAACAGCGCACCCGCGACCGACGTGAGCGATGAGCTGATCACGAAAGCCAGCAGCTTGTAGCCGGCGATGCCTATTCCGAGCGCCTCAGCCACTGTTTCGCGGGCGCGGATTGCAGCGAAGGCGCGACCGGTCTTGCTGCGAAGCAGATTGTTGCAAAGCAGCAGCGTCAGCGTGGCGGCCGCCAGCAGGATGAAATACCAGATTCGCGGATCGCTGATCACGAAGCCGCCGATCGTCGGCGGATCGATGATGACCCCCGTAGAGAACCCGCGCTTCGTCTCGTATTCATTTCCGAGGTAAATGACGACGAAATGCAGCGCGAGCGTGCTCACCGCGAGATAGAGCCCGCGCAGGCGCAGCGATGGCAGGCCAAAGACAATCCCGAGCAGTCCTCCAACGACCGCCGCGGTCGGTAGAGTAACCCAGAACGGCGCACTGACCTCGCGCACCAGGATGCCGACGGTGAAGGCGCCGGCGGCCAATAGTCCCGCGTGGCCAAGCGAGATTTGCCCGGCGAAGCCGGTAAGCAGCATCAGCGAAAGCGCGCCGATCGAAGCGAGGAACACTTGGGACGCCAGATCGAGCTGGAATGGCGAAGCGACGAACGGGAAGCCCACGAGCGCCAACACGAAGAGGGTCAGGCTCCCGCGTTCGAGACGCGTTTCGACAAGCCTCTGGTCCTGGGCGTAGCTGGTTCGGAAATAGCCGCTCGCACGTGGCATGCGCCTAGACACGATCGAGCTCCTCGCGCGTCCCGAACAGCCCCCAGGGACGCGCGATCAGCATCGCGATCAGCACCAGGAACGGCACCACGTCAGCGAGCAACGGATCGACGTAGTGGATGAGCGAGACCTCGGCCACGGCGATGATCAGCGCGCCGAGCAGCGCGCCGACCAGGCTGTCGAGCCCGCCCACGAGCGCGGCCGGAAACGCCTTCAGTCCAATCAGCACCATGGTTCCGTCGAGCCCGGAATCGAGGGCGATCAACATGCCGGCGAGCGACCCTGTAAGAGTCGAAAGGGCCCACGCCAGCGCATAGACCGCGTGCAGGTTGATCCCACGCTGGGCGGCAAGGAGCGGGTTCTGTCCGACAGCGCGCATGCGGATGCCCCAATTGCCGAACCGCAGAAAGACGAACAATGCGCCGTAGACCAGAACCGTCACAAGCACGAGGAGCAGTGCAAACGTGGAAATGCGCGCTCCCCCCGGCAGCGCAATCGCCACGTTCTCCCATCCGAGCGGCCGGATCGGATATTGCTGTTGCGCCGACCAGATCAGCACGATCAGCCCGCGCAGCAATATTCCAAGTGCGATGGTCGTGAGAATGGCGGCAAGCACCACCTCGCCGGTCATCTTGCGCATTAGAAATACATAGACGAGCGCGCCGACCGTCAGACTGAGAAAGATTGCCGAGCCCACACCGAGCAGGGGATGGCCGTGAAACAGCGATGCCGTGGTGAGCAGGAGATAGGCCCCGAGCATCATCAGTTCGCCGTGCGCCAGGTTCAACACCCTGCTGACGCGGTAGATCAGCACGTAGCCACACGCGATCAATGCGTAGATCGCGGCAAGCACGACGATGTTGACGACGAGTTGCACGTAGGCTCCCCGCGGCGGCTCGTTGGCTCAGTCTAGCGGATTGGGAAAATGGCGCCCGGCTCGAAAGCCGGGCGCCAGGCGAGGGAGGGAGCGCGACCAGACGTTGCCGCGCTCGGGCCGACTCACTTCACGTCGTAACCGAACCAATCCTTGGCCACCACGATTTTCCCGCCATCCCACTTATAGACACGGTAGTACTGACGGGTGCGGAAGTGATTGTCGGCGGTCCATACGAGCGGCCCGCCACGCAGGCCCTTGGTATCCACCTTCAGACCTTCCATCGCCTGCCGGATATTTTCGGCGTTGGGCGTGCCTTTGACGCCCTTCAGCGCGGCCTCGACCACCATGCCGCCGATCCAGCCTTCCGTCATTTGCTGCGCCGGGTATTGCGCGTTCGCCTTCTTCACGGCCTCGATGATTTCCTTGTGGATTGGCAGATTGTCCTGGAACAGGGAATTGGCGCCGATGACGAAAAATTTCGGATCCTTGACCCGAGCCAGTTCCGCTTCGGCTTCGATGTGTG
Organism: Xanthobacteraceae bacterium; assembly: GCA_040901465.1. GTDB lineage: Bacteria > Pseudomonadota > Alphaproteobacteria > Rhizobiales > Xanthobacteraceae > JAUSIF01. The sequence goes on along the minus strand of JBBDYN010000002.1, from coordinate 25,107 downwards.
ACCAGGTAATGTAGTCGCCGTTCCAGCCGAGGCGGCGGAGCGCCTCGAACGTCTTGATCTGGGTGACCCATGGCGCCCACGAGAACACCCAGTTCGCGTCGGCTTCTTTGAGCTTCGTCGCAAACGGCGTGTAGTCCGGCGTCGGTGGCGGGATCACCTCCAGACCGACGACCTTCATGCCGAGCGACGGCGCGAATTCCTGCGCGTATTCCATTTCACCGCGCGACAGCGGGATCGCCATGGCGGCGAGGCCGAGCTGCACTTGCCCCTTCGCGGTTTCTTTCACGAAGCTGAGCGTCGCGCGGCTGTCATAACCGCCGGCATAGGCCGTGGTGCAGAACCACAGCGGATCAGCCTTCGGATAGACCTCCTTTGGGCATACTGCCCCCATATTGAGCAGCGGCACGTTGGCCCGTTTCGTTTCGGCCACAACCGGCGCGAAGGTCGAGGACAGGCTCGACAAGATCAGAAGTTGCACCTGATCCTGTGCCACGAGCTTTTTCGCATTGGCCGCGGCGCGCGACGGTTGCCCCTGGTCGTCCTGCAATATGAGGTCGATCTTCTTGCCGTTGATGCCGCCGGCCGCGTTGATGCGGTCAATGTAAATGCGCAGCCCGTCGACCGGCGGGGCGGTGGTGCCGGCGGCAGGACCGGTCAGCGCCGCGGTCACGCCGATGACAATTTTATCCTGTGCCAAAGCGGGGCAAGTGAGGGCGGCAAGCGCCAGCGCGCCAACAACACTGTGCTTCATCATGCTCTTCGTCCGTATCATGCTTTCCTCCCATTCGCCTTTGTTTGTGGTTGTGCGCCTTGTCATGCACGCAGCGCCGCTTCGGCGCCCGCCGCAATGAGCCTTTCCTCATGGTCGTCGTACATCGACTCGATCAGTTGTCTGAACCGTTCGTACATCTGCCCGCGCTTGACCTTGCGCGTCGGCGTCACCGGCTCGCCGTCTTCCTCCGGGTCTAGCGCCTTGGGCAGGATACGGAACGCCTTGATCTGCTCGACGCGGGCGAGTTCGGTATTGGCCTTCTCGATCTCCGACCGGATCAGCCGCTCGACCAAAGGATTCCGGGCGAGGCTGGTGAATCCCGAATAGGTAATGTTCTGGCTGCGTGCCCAGTCGGAGACCGTGTCAAAATCGATCTCGATCAGTGCGCACAAATATTTGCGCCCATGCCCGAAAACGACTGCCTCCACCATGTAAGGGCTCGCGCGCAGGAGGCCTTCGATGAAGGCGGGAGAGATGGTCTTGCCGCCCGAAGTGACGATGAAATCGCGTGCTCTGTCGACGAGCTTCAGCGCATTACCTTCCCAAGCGCCAACGTCACCGGTACGTAGCCAGCCATCCGGGCCGAGCACGGACCGCGTCGCCTCGTCGTTGTTCCAGTAGCGCTCGAAAAGGTCGGGACTGCGCACCAAGATCTCGCCGTCGTCGGCGAGCTTGACTTCCCAGCCGTCGACCACGGTCCCGACATTGCCCGGACGCGGGAACGGTCCTCGCTGGCCGGAAACGATGCCGCCCGCGGTCTCCGTCTGGCCGTACATTTCGCAGACGTTGACGCCGTACATGTGCCACAGCGCCATCGTCTCGGCCGGCAGCGGCGCACCGGTGGAAACCACGAGCTCGAGCTTGTCGAACCCGAGTTTGTTCAGGATCGGATGGAACACCGCCGCGTGCAGCGCGCGATCGAGCGCTTCCTGCGGCGCTGTCATGGCTCCGGCCCAGCGCCGGCGCGCGTGCTCGGTCGCAAAGCGTATGGCGATCCGATAACTGCCGCGCTTGACCGAAGAAGAATGCTGGATGCCCACCAATATCTGCGAGGCGAACTTCTGCAAGTAGCGCGGAACCGTGAACAGAACGGTCGGCGCCGTCTCAAACAAGGTGGTCGGCAGGTCCTCGATGTCCTCGCCGAAATGCGGAACGAGGCAGGAGATCAGGGGGAGCGTGACGGCTACGTCGCGGCCGAGCACGTGGCACAGCGGCAAATAGACGACCGTGCGGTGATCCTTGTCAGCGAGAGTCGGATATTGGGTGACGACATTGTGGGACGCTGCAAGGTGCTTTCCGTGCGTCACCAGCGCGCCCTTCGGGTTTCCGGTCGTGCCTGACGTATAGACGATGAACGCCGGAGCATCCGGGCTCAGCTTGCTGACGTCGGCCGCGAATTGGTCAAGCTCGGCGCCACCGGCCGCCTTTAGCAGCTTATCGTAGCTGAACAGCTTGTCGTGCACATAGTCGAAGAGCGCGGAATCGTCGATGACTACGATCGCACGCAAGGCCGACAGCTTGTCCGCGATCGCCGAAATCTTGTCGACGTATTCCTGATCCTCGGCAATGAAGACCGCGGCGCCCCCGTCGCGCATCTGGTATTCAAGCTCGGCGACCGACGCGGTCGGATAGATGCCGTAGGTGATGGCGCCGAGCGATTGCGCCGCGAGGTCGCAGATCATCCACTCCTCGCAAGGGTCGCCCATGATGGCCATCCGCTCGCCCGCTTTGACGCCGAGGTCGCGCAGGGCCGCGGCGGCACGCGCAACGAGCTCCGCATACTCGCGCCACGTACGCTCGCGATAGATACCGAGGTGCTTGGAGCGGAAGGCGATCGCGTCGGGCGTTGCGCGCGCGCGCTCGACCAGCAAGCCGGGCGCCGTGCGGCCGCGCAATTCTTCCCGTGTGAGCCCCGGCGCCCTTCGCGACATGATCGGCCCTGCTCCCGTTTCTTCCCTCGCCAAATATACGCCGACGGGTTCAAAATTCTATAGACTTATAAAATTATCTATACTCCAATAAAGAGCGATCGGACTAGCGGCGCATTCAAGCCGCTGACGAGCGCCAAAGCTGACGTGTCGCCATCCGCGCGCCTTCCGCGAGCGAGCGAAGTTTGGCCCAGGCGATCTGCGGATGCACCCTTCCGCCCAGCCCGCAATCGGTCCCAGCAATGACACTCTCGCGGCCCACTGCGTTGGCATAGGCGAGGAGACGATCAGCGACGACTTCTGGGTGTTCGACAACGTTCGATGCGTGGCTGACGACACCCGGAATGAGCAGCTTGCCATCCGGCAACTTCACGTCCTTCCAAACCTTATATTCATGCTGGTGGCGAACATTTCCTGCTTCAACTGAATAGGCCTGAGCCTTGACCTGCAGCATGACATCCGCAATGTCCCGCAGAGGAATGTCGGTCGTATGGGGCCCGTGCCAACTGCCCCAACAAATGTGGTAGCGGACGCGATCTTGGGGCACGTCGCGCAGCGCCTGGTTGAGCGCCTCAACCCGCAGCATCGCATAGCGCTTGTACTCGCTGAGCGTCGGATGCGGGTCGAGCATATCCCAGGTATCCGGCAGGCCCGGGTCGTCGAGCTGCAGCACGAATCCCGCTTCGACGATGGCCCGATACTCGACCGAGAGTGCTTCAGCTATGGCATCGAGAAAGGCCTCGGCTGACGCGTAGTGCACGTTCTGGCCACGGCAGAACATCTCGAGGCTGCCGACGGCGATCGACGTGACGAAGGCTTCCGAGACGCCCGCCGCGTCGGTGGCTGCCCTGAGATTGGCCAAGTCGCGGCGGAGTGCGGCCTCGCCGGTGTAGCTGATCGGTCCGACGCAGCTAGGACGCGATGCGACGCTCGGCACCAGCGAGCCGCTTGCATAGAACTCAGAGAACTCCCGCATCTCCCAGCGTCTTCCGACGATGCGCATGGGCTGACCCGGCGGTGTCTGATCCGGCGCGGCAGCACCCGCGGGTGTCGGCCCAAAACCCGAGATGCGGCCAAATATGTACGTACCCCAAGCAGCAAGATCCGACGTTGCGCGCACAGGCTTTCCGAACTCGCCATCGTTCGGAACGTCCACCCCCACGTCTGACTGGGCTTTCACCACATCCGTCACGGAAGATCGGAGGACCTCGTCCAGCACTCGCTCGTCCTGGGGCCCAGCCGAAGGCTTCGACCAAGCATCTCGCAAAGCGTCGGGTCGAGGAAGGCTGCCTGCGTGCGTCGTAAGAATCCGATCAGTGCTTCTTCTCATGACTCGTCACTTTTTCTGTTAGCCAGATGTTGGATGCTGCCTACTTAATGAACATGTTCATATTTGCTAATCCAATGTCAAGCTGTTCATCTCCGCAGTTGCGCTACGAGGGAACGGAGTCCAATGTTGAAAAGGGCTGCGGCGCGGACCGGAAGACGTGAACTCAACAAGGAGGATAAGCTTCGGCGCATTAGAGATGCGGCTCGGAAGCTTTTTGTCGCCAACGGCTATGACGAAGCAAGCACCCGGCAGATCGCAGTCAACGCAGGCGTGGCGCTCGGTACGCTGTTTCTTTACGCGTCGAACAAGCGCGATCTTCTATTTCTTGTTGTCAACGACGATCTGGAGAAGGTCGCAGATAGAGCCGTCGCAGCGGCGCGCCCGGATGCAGCTCTCATTGAAAATCTGATTGCTGTATTCCGCCCGCTCTACGAGTTTTTTGGAAAGGAACCCAGGCTCTCAAGGCTGACCTTGCGTGAAATGATGTTTTATGAGTCAGGACCGCAAGCCAAACGATTTCTCAATACCCGGCAGCGGATGATCGATTTGTGCAAGGACCTCGTTCGGATTGCCCAGTCAAGAAACGAGATCAAGACGAGCGATCGATATCGCAGGGCTGGAGAGGTCTTGTATGCTATCTTTCAAATCGAGATCAGGAAATGGCTGACGGTACCAGGCGCGACCGTCGAAGACGGCCTTCAAAGCCTCAGAGAGGGATTGGACATCGTCATCACTGGCCTCTCCAAAGAACCTCGACGCTGAGAGGTGTGGTCTTGCGCTCTCGCAAATGGCGGGCTGCCGTCCTCGGCCGCGATGGCGGCGGCTCTATCGCGGACGCTGCTCGTTGCAGACAACATGGGCACGATCTGCAACAGCGCTCGCCATGCAGCTGGGTCGGCCAGCCAAATTGACGGCATGTCTCGACCCGTTACTCTCACATCGCGGCCCAAATTCGATGTAGGCTTCCTCGGCACGTGTGCGCGCACGCCAAGTTTGCCCCGCCCTTCAGAGATCCAAGCATGAGACGAAAGCGACGGAGAAGCCAGCTCGAACGCCGGAACAAGACGCAGGCCGCGATCCTGTCGGCCTCGATCCGTCTTCTGGCCGAGCGTGGATATGCCGGCTTCAGCGCCAGCCGCGTTGCCGCCGCCGCTGGCGTGTCGCGCGGCGCACAGGAACATTATTTTCCGAAGAAGATCGATCTTATCGTCGCTGCAACACACCATGCCATGCGCGAGTCCATTGAGCATGCGCGATCACTCGCGCGCAGCGTGACGAGGTCGAAGGATCCGATCGAGAATTTTCTGAGGGACTCAGAGCATTTTTTCTTCCGACCGGTGTACCGGGCGATGATCGAGGTCGCGATCGCCGCGCGCTCGGACCGGGCCCTCGCGCGCCTTGTCAACCCGATCGTCCAAGAGTGGCGTAACGTCCTGAACGGCATCTGGATCGACACACTCGATACGGCGGGATATCCGCGCGAAAACGCCCAGCAGTTCATCGAGCTTACGCATTATCTCCTGCGCGGCCTCTTCCTTGTCACCAACTGGCTGCCCTACCGCGTCGATCGGAGCGAAGTCGTTGAAGTCTGGCATCGACTTGCGCCCACGGTTCTCGAGTTGAAGGGTCCCGCCAAGCGAGTTGGACGTCCTGTGAATGTCCAAACACGGCTCAAACCCCCCGAAATCCCAAGCTACTGAAGTTACAAGTAGTTCTGCCGGTAAAAACATGTAGAACTCCTTGTAAGTTGATTGCATCGGCGAATTGCGCTTAAATCCCTCCAGTAACAATAGAGGTACTCGTGGTCGTTTCGATTCGACCGCGACCAGGCGGGATGTCCGGTGGTGCCGCAGCAGAACACCGACCATATTCAGACGACGCATATCGGCAGCCTGCCGCGGCCGCACAATCTGCTCGACCTGTTGAAAGCGAAGTATTCGGGCCAACCCTACGACGAGGGCAAGCTGAATTCAGTGCTCACGCAAGCCGTCGCCGAATGCGTGCGCAAGCAGGTCGAATGCGGCATCGAGATCGTGACCGACGGCGAATTCTCCAAGCCCGGCTTCTTCACCTATATCCGCGAGCGTTTCGAAGGATTCGAATCACGCCCCAATCAGAAGCTGACCATCTTTCAACAGGAGACCTCGGCCTTTCCCGAGTATTACGCACAGTACTTCAAGGAAGCGATGATGGGCGGGGCCATCCTGCCGATCGTGCCGGTCGTCTGCACCGGACCGGTGAAGTACAAGGGCGAGGTCAAAGTACAAATCGACATCGCCAATGTGAAGGCAGCGGCCAAGGCTGCCGGCCTGCCTGACCACCAAGTTTTTCTGCCAGCGACTGCGCCGTCCGGAGTGGGCGTCAACGAGTACTACAAGAGCGAGGAAGAGTACTTTCACGCCTTAGCCGCCGAGCTTAACAAGGAATACCGCGCTATCGCCGCGGCCGGCATCCTGCTGCAGGTCGACGATCCATTCCTGCCCGACATCTTCTACGAGCCTGGGCTCGACGCGAAGCAGATGAAGCGGCGGGCGGAGATCTATGTCGAGGCGACCAATGCTGCGCTCAGTGGCATTCCGGCCGAACGCGTTCGCTTCCATACCTGCTACGGCATTAACGAAGGACCGCGTCTCTACGAAGCAAGCCTGGCGCAGATCATCGAGTACGTATTCAAAATCAACGCCGGCTCATTCAGCTTCGAGGCGGCGAATCCGCGCCACGAGCATGAATACCACTTGTTCGAACAGGTGAAGGTACCGGAAGGCAAGGTGCTGTGCCCCGGCGTCATCACGCACGCCAGCAACATCGTCGAGCATCCCGAGCTGATCGCCGAGCGCCTGATCCGCTTTGCCAAACTGGTCGGGCGCGAGAACGTCATGGCTGGCGCGGATTGCGGCTTCTCCTCGCAGGCGCTCTACAAGACCGAGGTTCATTCGACGGTGGTGTGGGAGAAGTTCAAGGCGATGCGGCAGGGCGCCGACATCGCGACACGGCAGCTATGGCGGAAAGCTGCTGCCTGAGGCGACGCAACTGCGCGTCGTTCCAATAAACAAATTCCGCTCATTGAGCGGACACAGGGAGGAAAACATGCGCAATCGTTGGAAGGCTTTGCTTGCCGCTGCCGCGCTGGCTTTGCTGATCTCGCCGGGCGCCGCGTCGGCGCAGGGAACCGTCAAGATCGGAGTGATCATGACCTATTCCGGCCAGTTCGCCGATCTTGCGACCCAGATGGACAACGGCATCAAGCTTTACATGAAGCAGAAGGGCGATACCGTTGCCGGCAAGAAGATTGAAATCATCCGCAAGGATACGGGTGGCATTGCACCGGATGTCGCCAGCCGACTTGCGCAGGAGCTCATCACTCGCGACGGCGTCGACATCCTCGCCGGCTTCGTAACGTCCCCGAATGCGATGGCGGTATCCAAGATCGCCACCGAAGGCAAAAAGTTCATGGTGATCATGAATGCCGCAACAACGGTGATCATCACGATGTCGCCCTACTCGGTGCGCACCTCGATGACGCTCCCCTCAGTCGGCGCGACTGCTGGCGTCTGGGCGTACAAGAGCGGGATTCGCAAAGCTTATACGATGGTATCCGACTTCGCCCCGGGCAAGGATGCCGAGGCCGCCTTCCACGAGGCGTTCAGAAAGGCAGGCGGCGAGATCGTGGGCTCAGTGCGCATGCCGGTCGCCAATCCGGATTTCTCCCCCTTCGTGCAGCGGGCTAAGGACATCAACCCTGAATCGATCTTCATCTTCATCCCGGCCGGAGCCCAACCGGCGGCTCTCGGCAAGGCCTTCGCCGAGCGCGGCATCGACCCCACCAAGGTCAAGATCATTGGAAGTGGCGAAGTCGTCGACGAGAGTTCGGTGAAGAGTATGGGCCAAGCCGCACTCGGCATCATCTCCGCTTGGCACTACGACTACAACGACGACAGGCCGGCGAATAAGGAGTTCGTGAAGGCGTACAACGCCGAGTTCAAACGTAATCCCGACTTCGGCGCGGTCGGCGGCTATGACGGCATGCACGTCATCTACGAGGCTCTGAAAAAGACCGGCGGCAAGACGGATGCTGACAGTCTCGTCAATGCCACCAAGGGCCTAAAGATCGACAGCCCGCGCGGCCAAATCCAAATCGATCCCCAAACGCGCGACATCGTCCAGACCATCTACATCCGGCAGGTGAAGAAGGTCGGCACCGATCTGCGCAACGTCGTGATCGACAAGCTAGAGAATGTGAAGGACCCGGGGTCGGCGGGCAAGTAGGTTGGTGCTGGCGGATCGATCGCATCGCTGCTGATCGCCGGGGTCTTGCCGGGACTGCTGCTCGCGGGGTTTTTCCCGGCCGCATGTGTGGTCCCGGCTGCGGATTGATCCAGCCTTGGCGCCGGATCGAGAAGACGTAGCATCGATCAGTCTGGGCAAGAGGCTGCGCGCACTCCACGGATCCCTTACGGCAGGGATTGGCAAATATGAACATGTTCAGTAGTGTTCGACAAACATTCGGCCAGCAGAAAAGTGACTGGTCGTTCCTAGACGCGTGCACGCAGCCTTCCACGGGGTCCCTGGCTGAGCGAGAGCTGGGAAGAAAGGAAGCCAGTTTCCGTCAAGAAATCCAAACAAGGGAGGAACCAATGCGCATAACGAAGTTTGTGTTGTCCGGCTTTGCGGCGCTGGCCGTCATGGCGGCTGGCTCCGCACAGAGCGAACCGATCAAGATCCGCAACGCGTTCGTCGTCCCGGTGGCCAACTGGGCGCCGATTCTCGAGGTCAAGAAGGATCTCGCCAAGCACTGGGGCAAATCCTACACGATGGAGGCGGTCCGCTTTCAGGGCACGCCGCCCATGATTACAGCGTTGGCCAATAACGAGCTGGAGATCGCCAATCTCGCCTATTCGACCTTGGGTTTGGCCGTGCAGAACGCCGGTCTCGATGACCTCCGCATCATTGCGGACGAATTCCAGGACGGCGCACCCGGCTACTTCAGCAACCAGTACTGGGTCCGCAAGGACAGTGGGATCGATTCGATCAAGGACCTCAAGGGCAAGGTGCTCGCCACCAATTCGGTTGGCAGCGGTATCGACATCGCCATGAAAGCAGCCCTGAAGAAGAACGGTTTGGTCGACAAGCGCGACTTCACCGTGATCGAAGCGCCGTTCCCGACCATGGGTGCGATGCTGAAGGACAAGAAGGCGGACTTGGTTTCCGCGGTGATGCCGTTCGCCCTCAGCCCGGACCTCAAGGAGCATGGAAAAGTCCTGTTCGACCAAACCGCGGGGCTTGGCCGGTCGCAGTTCGTCTTCTGGGTGATGCGCAAGTCCTTCATCGACAAGAACCGGGCCGCGATCGTAGATTTCATGGAAGACATGCTGAGGATCGAACGCTGGTACCTTGATCCAAAGAATCACGACGAGGTTGCCAAGATCGCATCCGGCTTTCTCAAGGTACCGCCGGAGCGGTTCGGCTGGCTGTTCACCAAACAGGACTACTATCGCGATCCGAACGGTCTGCCGGATCTAGAGGCGCTGCAGCGCAACGTGGACACCGCGGCCGACCTCGGCTTCTTCAAGCCTGGCCTGAATGTCGGCGCACATGCCGACCTCAGCATCGTGAAGGAGGCGGCGGCGCGCCTGAAGTAACGGCGCAGCTGGACGAACGAAGGCCGGGCCCTCCGGGGTCCGGCCTTCTCTTTCAGACCGTCTGTGCGCCGCGCGGCCCGACGCTGAAGCGGCAACTCCGCGCCGCAAACGCGCTTCGAACGAACCGACCTCGCAGTCGGCTTCATCTCAGGCGCGGGATGACGTCCCTTCCGAACAGCTCATGCCCGCGCGATATCTCCGCAAACGGCGCTCCCCAGTGCAGAACACTCAGAAAGTTGCCTGTGCCCACGTGCCGGCACTGCTCGACGATCTCTTCCGCCACCGCGGTCGGCGTTCCCGAAATGAATTCATCGTCCGAGACCGTAAAGCCTCCGCCTCCCGCATCAGGGACCGGGCTATTGCCGCCGGCCTTGCCGGGCGCCGCGGTGAACGTGGCGCGTGGGTCCTTTGATACCATATCGCGGATGCGCTGCTTCACGCCCGCGGTCTTCTCATCGGCATCGCCCTGCGTCTCCGCCACCACCACGCGGCGCCGCAACGCGAGGTGATCCGGGCCGGCGCGGAACCCGCAGCGGTCGGCTTCGTCGCGGTAGGCGTCGAATATTTCTTTGATGCGCTCGGTCTGATTGAAGCCGGTGCAAATCTTCGAATGACGTCTCGCCGCCTTGCGCGCCGACTCGACGCTGACCACGGTCGTCCACTTCGGAGGCGACGGTGCCTGAAGCGGCGGTGGCAGCAGCCGCAGATTCTGGCAACTGAAGTATTTGCCCTGAAAGGTTATCGGCCCTCCGCGCAGTGCCGCATCGAGGAACGCCACGGCCTCGTCGTTGCGCTCGCGCGCCTCCGCCATGGACACGTTTATGCGGGCCAGCTCCTGCGGAATGCCGACGGCCGTACCGATCTCGAGGCGTCCGCCGGTCAACTGATCCAGCATCCCGATCTCCTCGACGATGCGCCAGGGCGCATACAGCGACACGACAACACCCATGACGCCGAGGCGCAGTTTGCGCGTGCGCGGCGCGATAGCGGCGATCAGGAGATTAGGCGAGGCGCCGAATGCCCCGCCGAAGTGGTGCTCGCTGAAAAAGATTCCATCGAAACCCAGCGCTTCATCCCGCTCCCAAAGGTCGAGATACGAAGAAAAGTACCTCGAAAAGTCACGCTCTGCCTTTTCAGGCTCGGCGCCGTTCGGCTCGGGGAAAAACTCAAACAGCCAAATCTTCATCATCTTCCAGTCCCCGCTGTGTATCCCATATTGTTGAGTTAATCGGATGTTTCTCAGGCGGTGCTCGGCGCAATCGCCTCTTGATGCCAGAGCAAGAGCCGACGCCGCAGCATCGCCATCGCTCGAACGGCGAGGTAGCCGACGACGGCGATCTCGACGATGCCGGCGAACACGCCGGGCGAGTCGGCATAGCGCGACGCGGTCATCATCGAGCCGCCCAGGCCGTAGCCGCCCATCGCCATCTCCGTGAAGATGGCGACGATCAGCGCGATCGGCATCGCCACCTGAAGCCCTGTGATGATCTGTGGCAGCGCCGCCGGAAGCATGACCTGCCAGAGCAGCTCGCGTTCCTTCGCGCCCAGGGTGCGCGCCGACCAAAGCAGCTCCCGCTCCACGCCCTGAATTCCAATCACCGTGGCGGTGACGACCGGGAAGACGGACTCGATCGAAATCATCGTGATCTTGGAGGCCTCGAACACGCCGAGCCAGAGGATGACCACCGGCAGGAACGTGATCTTCGGCATTGGGAATCCGACCGACACGATCGGATCGAAGAACCAGCGGGCGACCCGGTTGCCCACGATCGCCATCCCGAGCGCGACGCCGATCGTGCCGCCGATCAGGAAGCCCGCCGACGCCCGATAGATCGTCACGCTGATGTTTCGCCACAGCTCGCCGGAGACGGCGTCAGCCCAGATCCGCTCGGCGACGACGCTGAACGGCGGCAGCACAAAGGCCGTGACCGCGCCACTGCGCGCAAACAGCTCCCACGCCACGAGCAGTCCGACAATGGGGGCGGCACGCGCGGCGGCCAGAACCATCGCCTTGTAGGCGCGGTTCGCAGCCGTCGGTTGGGGCAACGGCGGCGCGGCCGTGGTTTCCCTCCGCCCGTTCACTCGCGCCACAGCAGCATCCTCCGCATGAGCACCCGGTAGACGCGATCGGCCGCAAAGCCGAGGAACGCCACGGTCAGCACGACGCCGTACATCGCCTCGTAGGAGCCGTTCGCGCCCAGAAATCCGATGAGGTTGCCGAGACCGGAGCGCGCGACGATGAGCTCGGACGTGACCATGAGAATGAAAGCGAGGGCGAGCGCTGTGCGGATTCCGTTGAGCAACTCGGGCAGCGAACTGGGAACGACGACGTCCCACAACATGCGCAGCCGGCTCGCCCCCATGCTGCGGGCCGACCACACGAGCGCCTGATCGCTCCCGCGCGCACCGTTGAACGCCCCGATCGTCACCGGCAGCATGCAGCCGAGGAAGATCAGGAGAATCTTGGAGCCGTCGCCGAAGCCAAGCCAGATCACGGTTACCGGGATCAGCGCGGTCTTCGGCATCGGATAGAACATCTCGACCAAGGGCGCGAGCAGTGCGTTCACCGGCCGCCACCACGCCATGGCGATGCCGACCGCCGCACCGACCACGATCGCGAGCGAGAGGCCTACGCCGCCGCGGTAAAGCGAGGCGCCGGCATTTGAGAGCAACTCGCCCGACGTCAGCATCTCGACCCACGCGCCCAACACGCTGGTGAGTGGCGGCAGCGCGGACGTCGAGACCAACTCGAATTGTGCGATTAGCTCCCAGGCAGCGGCCAGCAAGAGCAGCGGGGAGTAGCGAAGAAACGTGCTCACGATGAGCGCGCCCCCTGCGCCTTGATCGCTTCGTCGCGCACCAGACTCCAGACCTCGTCGACCTTGTCGACGAACGTCTTGGACTTGAACACCGCCGGATCGTTCTTGTCGAAACTCGTATCCACGATCGTCTTGATGCGGCCGGGGCGCCCGGACATGACCGCTACGCGCCCGGCGAGGAAGACGGCCTCCTGGACGTCGTGCGTCACGAAGACGACGGTCTTGTTCGTGCGTTGCCAAATGCCGAGAAGTTCGGCCTGCATCAGGCTGCGCGTCTGCGCGTCGAGGGCGCCGAAAGGCTCGTCCATCAGAAGAATCTTCGGGTCGATCGCAAGCGTGCGGGCGAGGGCGGTCCGTTGCTTCATGCCGCCCGACAATTGCGAAGGATAGGCGTCCTCGAATCCGGTCAATCCGACCATGTCGATGTGGGCCTGTGCGCGCCGTTCGCGCTCTTCCCGCGGCATCTTCATGCGCTCCAGGCCGTAGAGAACGTTGGCGCGGACCGTCTTCCAGGGGAATAGTGCGAAATGCTGAAACACGATGCCCCGGTCGGGGCCGGGCCCGGAGATTGGCTTTCCTTCGAGCAGAATCCGTCCGCGCTCGATCGGCAGGAAGCCGCCGATCAGATAGAGCAGCGTGGACTTGCCGCAGCCGGACGGACCGAGAATCGCGATGAACTCGCGGTTGCGAACATCGAGCGAGATGTCCTCGAGCGCGAGCACCTCGCGCCCGCTCGGCGGACGATACAGGTGGCTGACGCTGTCGACGACAATCTGGGTTGGATCGGTCATTGCAACCGGCCGTCACGCCACCCCCCGCATCGTCAACCCCAAATCTCGCGGGCGACGGCGACGAGATGCGTTAGCTTTCGCTCTTCGTCGTCGATCGTGAGACGGTCATATCGATAAATCGTCGCAAATCCGCATTGCGGGCACAAGCCGAGCCGGTCGATGTCGAAGAACCGGCTGGCCGTCTCCACCCGGCGCTTCAGCTCGTCCTTCGGCTCGAGTTCGCGCATCTTTGTGCTGATGAGCCCGAGCAGGACTTGCTTGTCCTTAGGCACGTATCGCAGCGGCTCGAAATCGCCCGAGCGGGGGGACTCATATTCGAGAAGGTATCCATCAACCTGAAGCCGGCCGAACGCACGTTCGGCAATCTCGTCGTAGCCACCGGAGCCAAGGCCGGATCCTTCGTTGCCGCGGCACATGTGGAGGCAGATCGTCATTCCGGCCGGCCGATCGCGCGACGCGTCGTTGATCGCGTCGACATAGGCGTCCACGAGCTCGATATGATCCTCGCCGCGCTTGCGGATGACCGCCTGCACGTTTGGATCCGCCATCACTGGAATGGGCACTTCGTCGATCTGCACGTAGTTGCAACCCAGGCGCCCAAGCTCGGCAATCTCCTCGCGCAGAACGGCGGCAAGATCGGCGAGGTATTCGCTCCGGTCGGCATAGACACCGGAGAAGATCCGGTCGCCGGCGAACCAATGGGCAAGGTCCGGTGCCGGCAGCATCACCTTGGCCGTTCCCTTGGTCAGCGGCTTGAGAAACTTGAAGTCGTCGGCGGAGATCGCCTTCTTCCGAGTCACCTTGCCGACCACCTTGGGCACCGGGGTGGCTCGCCGCTTGCTGCCGTCCGCGTGAGTGAACTCGAAGTCGGTCTCTACGCGCGCGCCGAAACCGGTCGAGCACTCGAACAAAACGTCGCGGAAGGAGAAGCGCCGGAACTCGCCGTCGGTGATCGCTTGCAGGCCGACGCGCTCCTGCATCGCGATCACGTCGCGGATACAACGATCCTCCAACTCACGCAGCGCGTCGGCGTCGAGCTTGCCCGCCGCATGCGCCTCTCGAGCATCCCGCAGTTCCTTGGGCCGGAGCAAGCTGCCCACATGGTCGGCACGAAAGGGAGGTCTATATCGCCATGTCATTTAGCTGCTCCCCACCAAGCATCGTTGTTCTGCATGAGCAGCGCATCGATTCCGCGAGCGGACATTTCCTTCCGCACGGCACTCCACTGCCGTTCGAGCTCGGCGGTCGAAATCGCAGATAGAACGCGCTCTTCCATAGATTGACCTCAGTTCGCGGAGCCGGCTTCGGCCGGCGCAAGGTCAGCAACGGCACGATGGATTTCCAGCAACGAAGGGATCGCTGCCGGCGACCGGCGGCCGAACCCGCATTCCGTCGCGACACCAAATCCGTCGGCGAACCGACCCGCGACTTCAAGGCGCCGCAGCGTACCCTCGACCCCGTCCGCATAATGAATGAGACCAAGATATAGTTGCGTTCCGGGCTTACGTTTCAAGTCGTGTAGCGGGGCGAAGTACGCTTCGTCGGTGCGACTACGCGGCACCGGCATGTGTATCCAGTCGATCTGCCGCCGGACGCGACCGGAGAGCTTGTTGGCGAGCCGCACCATCAAGCCCATGTCCTTGGGTTCGATGAAGTGCTTGTGCATGAAATCGCCGTAGCAAAGGTGATATCCGAGCTCGACCTCTTGCGGTACACGATCGCCAAGTCGGACCAAGCGATCAAGAATTCCTTGCTCCGCATTGTCGAACCAGTGCGGACGACCACCATCAAGGTTCTGCACCTCGTGCGCCGTATCCCATTGGATCGCCAATTCGGAGCAGGGAATCGCGTTCGCGATCTCGTCGACCTCGGCGAGCATTCGCCGTTCATATGGCGCTTCGACCTCGAGGCGTTGCGCGGGCAGGATTCGCTGGTCGATAACGTTGTATGGCGTCGGCAATGACACCTGAAACCGGCACGGGAGGGGAATGATGCCCTCCTGCTTCAGTCGGGAGAAAACCTCGTAGGAGGCGCGAGCGGCCTCGGCATAGCCGAGGGGACCGAACTCGACGTCGCGTGCGCTCCTGCCCGGTCGCAGCATGTACCAAGGCTTGAGCTTCCATTTGGCGTCGGCCGACTTGTTGCGCCAGTCCCAGTCCGCGTCCTTTCCCGGCTCGTTCGGCGCAGGCTGAAAGGCGGGATGTTCGTCGAAGACGCGTGTCTGGCACTCGATCCAGTTCAAGCGCGGTCCGGTCTCACCGTCGGGAATGCGGCGCACCCGATCCCCCAGCGCCTGTGCGATCGCGGTGAGCACTGCCTCCGCGTTCTTGAGCGGAACGCTACCCACGATGAGAACGTCTCGCCGATGGCCAGGCACATACTCCTCCCAAGACGGACGCGGAATTGCCGCGCTCTTGCTCGTTGTCCGAAATTTTGACAATCGCTCTTCCTTCAAGTCAAATAATGGAAATTGGCTCTTCCATAGATCTGATTGATGAAACTCGAACCGAAGCAACTGACCCATCTTGCGGTGATCGCCGCATGCGGCTCCTTCAGCCGTGCCGCGGACCGCCTGGACATCTCGCAGCCCGCGCTCTCCGCCAGCATCGCGCAACTGGAGCGCACGGTCGGCGGCCGCGTGCTCGAGCGGGGCCGGCACGGGGCAAAGCTCACCGAGCTGGGTCATGCGCTGGCGCGGCATTCGCATGCCGTCAATTCCCAGCTGTCCATCGCAGCAGAGGAAATCCGCCTCAGAAAATTGGGCGGCTATGGTCCATTGGTGATCGTTGTGACCCCGATCACTGCCGCCAGCCTCGTGCCCGAGGCGTTAGGACGATTGAAGCGCGCAATTCCGAGACTTTCGGCCTCCGTCATCGAAGGCGTGTTCGACGAGGGCATGTCCATGCTGCGCGCAGGCGAGATCGATCTGTTCGTTGGGCCGGTCGGCATATTTCCGGGCTCGGCCGAGATCGTTGAGCAGCCGCTCACGACTGATCGGCTCGATCTCATCATGCGTCCACAACACCCGTTGGCAAACAGCGCATCGCTCTCCTTGCGCAATCTGCGCAGTGCCGACTGGGTTCTGCCGAACGAGGGCGGCGCTTTCCAACGTCATCTCGAAGCGCTCTTCATCAGTGCCGGAGTGCAGTGGCCTACCTTCTACATCGGCACGAATTCCATGACCGCGCTCAAGGCGATCGTCATACAGTCCGATTGCGTGACGATCATGCCGAGGCGACTGATCCGCCTCGAACGCAGGGCCAGGCGACTGGCTGCCGTCCGGCTGAAGGATCGTGGCAGCCGACGCAGCCTCGGCTTGAGCTGGATCCGGCATCGCGGCCTCTCGCCGATTGCCGAACGGTTCGCTGAGTGTCTACGTGAGGTGGCGAGAAAGGAGCGAGCTGTCTAGTCTCGCTATGCCGCGTCAATGGACGAATTCGGCGAGTCGTAACTGCCGCGCCGCGTTATCGAAGCAAGCTACGCTCCGTACAGATTCCGGCAGCGGCGCCTCGTCGTTGCTTCATCAAGCCTTGCCTCTGGCACGTCCTCAGAGCGATTCAGCTTTCAATTATCGCAACGGCGCGCACCCAGCCTGCCGATGCATTGGCGATTTTTGTCGGGAAGCAGCAGACCTTGAATCCGAAATCCGGAAGCTGGTCGAGATTGGCTAGCTTTTCCATGTGGCAGTAGCCGATCTCGCGGCTTGCCTTGTGTCCTTCCCAAATCAGGCTCGCGTCGCCGGTTTCCTCGAAACGTTTGCGCGTATAGCTGAACGGCGCGTCCCAACTCCAGCCGTCCGTTCCCGTGACCCGCACGCCCTGCTCCAGCAGGAATAACGTCGCCTCTCGCCCCATGCCACAGCCGCTGTCGACGTAATGGTCCGAGCCGTATCTCGCGCCCGCTGCGGTGTTCACCAGCACGATGTCGAACGGCTTGATCGTATATCTGATGCGGTCGAGCTCGCGCTTGACGTCGTCTGTCTTGCAGACGTAGCCGTCCGCCTTGTGGCGAAAATCAAGCTTCACGCCGGGCGCCAAGCACCATTCGAGCGGAATCTGATCGATCGTCAGAGCAGGCTTGCCGCCGTCCATCGTCGGATGGAAGTGGTATGGGGCGTCAAGGTGCGTTCCGTTGTGCGTCGTGATCTGGACGCGCTCCACCGCAGGCCCCTTTCCGTCTGGCAGCTGCTCGCGACGCAGGCCAGGAAACAACGTCTCGAGTTCACAAGCACCCGCATCGTGATCGCTGTACTCGATGTTCGGGCGCATGCTCGGCGGATCCGAGGCGATACCGTTCTTGAGCGAGACCGAAAGATCGACGAGCCTAATTGGCATGATTGATTTCTCGTTCATGTTGCAGATTCTTTCATATTCGCTTCCTGAATTGCGTGCCATACGCGTCGCGGCGTCACCGGCATGTCGATGTGATCGACGCCAAGCGGACGCAGCGCGTCGATCACTGCGTTGACGATCGCCGGTGGCGCGCCGATCGTGCCCGACTCGCCGACCCCCTTGACGCCGAGTGGATTCGTCGTGCTGGGAATGCAGACGAGCTTCGTGGCGAGATCGCAAAGATCGTCGGCTCGCGGCAGGCCGTAGTCCATCAGGCTGCCGGTCAGCAGTTGCCCCTGGTCATCATAGACGACCTCCTCCAGCATTGCCTGGCCGATCCCCTGAGCAACACCGCCATGGATCTGTCCTTCGCAGATCATCGGATTGATCGCTACGCCGACATCGTCCACGACCGTATATCGCTCGACCGTCACCTTGCCTGTCGCGGGATCGATCTCGACCTCACAGACGTGGCAACCATTGGGATAGTTCGGGACATCACCCGAATAGACACCGACAGCCTCCAGACCAAGGCCATACTTCTGATCGAGATGAACCGGCTGGAACAGCGACTTCGCGACATCGGAGATCGTCAGCGTGCGGTTGGTGGTGCGGCTGCTGAACTGTCCCGCCTCGAAGCTGACTTCTTCCTCCGGCACCTGCATCAGGTCGGCTGCGCGCATGCGCGCCTTCCGGATGATCGCGTCGGACGCTATCCGTAACGCCGAGCCTCCGATCAGCAAGCTCCTTGCCGCGTAGGTGCCCCGGCCGAAGGGAACCTTGTCCGTGTCACCCTGCAGGAAACGGATATCGTTGAACGGTACGCCGAGCCAATCGCTGACGAGCTGCGCGAACGTGGTCGCATGTCCCTGCCCGTGCGAGTGCATGCCGGAAACAACGGTGACCGTGCCCCCTGGGTCGAAGCGGATTTCCATCCGATCGTTGAAGATGCCGGCGTGCTCGATATAGAAGATCACCGACCGGCCGCGCAATCTCCCGTGCTCCAGCGAAGCCCTAAGCCGGTTTTCGAAACCGTTCCAATCGGCAAGCTCCATGCATTCGTCCATGATGCGGACGAATTCGCCGGTGTCGTAGACGGATCCGGTCGGCGTCGCATAGGGCATCGCCGAAGCTGGAATCACGTTCCGCCGTCTGATCTCATCGGGCGCGATGTTTAATTCGGCCGCGGCCCGATCCAACAGTCGCTCGATGATGTAGTTGCCCTCGGCGCGACCCGGCCCGCGATAGACGTGCACCGGCGCGGTATTCGTGAACACGGCCTTGGCGGTCAGCCAGATCGTCTGGATGTCGTATACGCCCGTCGTATAGCGGAGCGTGTACAGGATCGGCGGTACGCCGGCCGGCGCAACATAAGCGCCAAGCGCGTGCAGGGAATGCGCCCGGACCGCCAAAATCTTTCCGTTCGCGTCGAGCGCGAGTTCGGCGCGTACGACCTCGTCGCGCGCGTGATTGTCGCCAATCAGCGTATCGGAGCGGGTCGCTACCCACCGGACTGGCCGTCCGCATCGGCGGGAGGCCCAAAGAACCAGCGCGTCCTCGGGATACGCGTCGCTCTTTGTGCCGAAACCGCCGCCCACGTCCGGCGAGACAATTCGGAATTTGCTTTCCGGCAAGCCAAAAACGTTGAGTGCGAGCTGCTGCCGCACGGCGTGCGGAGATTGCGTGCTTGAATACAGCGTATAGCAATCGTCGGCGGCATTGTATTCGCCAATCGCCGCGCGCGGCTCGATCGGATTCGCTGCCACACGGTTGTTCTTGACCTGCAACGTCACCCGGTGCGCGGCCTGCTTGAACACCGCGGCGGCCTTGGCCTCGTCTCCCATGCTCAAGATGAAGGAAACATTGCCCGGGCATTCGTCCCAGATATTGGGCGCGCCCTCCGCCGTCGCCCGGTCGATAGTCGAAACGGACGCAAGCGGCTCGTACTCGATCTCGATCAACTCGGCGGCGTTGCGTGCCTGCGTCGCCGACTCAGCGACGACCAAGGCCACGCGGTCGCCGACGAACCGTACCCTGTCATAGACGAGAATCGGCCGGTGCGTTCTCCAACCTTTCGGGCCGCCAATATCTTCCGGCATGAAGTTCGGCAGCATTGGACCCAGTCGGTCTGCCTTGACGTCCTTGCCGGTCAGTACGCAGATCACGCCCTCGGACGCACTCGCGGCGGCGATGTCGATCCGTTTGATGCGTGCGTGAGCATGCGCTGAAAGCACCAAATGCGCGTGACACTGCATCGGGAGTTGAATGTCGTCGACATAGCGGCCGCTGCCCGTGACAAATCGCTTGTCCTCGACCCGTCGGACGGATTGACCGATACCGAATTCACCCATGGCTGCTACTTCCGTGAATTCGCTGTTTGATTCGCGTAGTCGCGCCGCGGCACGCTCCCTTGCACGATAATCTGACTATGAAGAAACGCTTTTCGCGCACTGCATTTGATGTCATGCGCTCGTAGCCTGCATGCGGATGAGGGGTCGGCAGCCGCAATTGGCTCGGTCAACCGGACGTGGGAGACTGCCCACGTGCGTCGTACCGCGCGTCATTCGCCCTTCCCACCGAAAGTCCGACGTTCGCCTCGCCTTCCTTGGGCATCAGGCCGACTTCATAGTATACAAAAATAAGCAGTTCTGCTTGTATTTTCGTCGTAGGAAAGGCCCTCTGCGAACGGACACTCCCGCGAGAAGATCTGGCAAATCGGGATGAACGGGGAGGAACGCCATGTGCGGCAAGTCGCTCACCTTAGCAGTGGCAATTGTCGCCCTGATCGGGGTCGCACCGGCCGGGGCACAACAGGCGATCAAGATCGGGGTCATCTTGCCGTACTCGGGCAAGTTCGCGGACACGGCCACTCAGTTGGACAAAGGGATCAAGCTCTATGTGAAGCAGCACGGCGACGTCGTCACCGGCAAGAAGATTGAATTCATCCGGAAGGACGTGGGTGGGATCGCGCCGGATGTCGCGAAGCGACTCGATCCCGCAAGCTGGTTGGCAAGTCGTGAGCCCGATCTTCGAGGCGCATTTCCCAGGACCAAGTCGTGACGTCGCTTCCTCCGAACGATTGTTCCGTGCTGATCGTCGGAGGAGGCCCGTGCGGACTGATGCTGGCCAATGAACTGGGACGGCGCCGCATCACCGCAGTTCTGGTGGATCAAAAGGCCACTACCGCGTTCAATCCGCAGGCGAATGCGACCCAAGCCAGGACGATGGAGCACTTCCGACGGCTCGGCTTCGCTCATGAGATCAGGATGCTTGGGCTGCCACCGGATTTTCCAACCGACATCGCCTATTTCACCCGCTATGCACGCCACGAGCTTGCCCGATTCAAGCTGCCCTCGTCGCGCGAGGCAAGCGAACGGGTCGAACGGCTTTCGGGCTCGTGGAGCGCTGCCGAACTCCCCCACCGCGTCTCGCAGAAATTCGTCGAGCAAGTCCTGCGGCGGCATGCAGACGCGCTTCCCGGAATCGCTGTCCACTACGGGTGGCGTCTCGTTCGCTTCACCGAAAAAGCGACCGGCATCGAAGCAGAACTCGAGCATGTGGCCGACGGGCGCACGCATACCCTCCGCGCCGCCTATTTGGTTGGGGCCGACGGCCCGCGGAGTACCGTCCGACAGGCAATTGGAATCGGCTACATCGGTGAAGGAGGCGCTGTGCGCGACTTCTTCGGCGGACGCATGTTCGCGATTTATCTACGGGCACCGAACTTCTATCGCGTGGTGCCGCATCCGCCAGCGTGGATGAACGTGACATTCAATCGCGACCGTCGTGCCTTCATGGCGGCCGTCGATGGTAAGGGTGAGTTCGCTTTCCACACGCAGTTGCGCGATCACGAAGTCGAAAGCGAGATCACCACGGATCGCGCGCTTGCGATGTTTCAAGCCGCCGTCGGGACTCCGATCGATGCCGAGATTCTGTCGTGCGGGACTTGGATAGCGGGCTATACGCTCGTCGCGGAACGGTTTCAGCGCGGGCGCGTTTTTATCGCTGGGGATGCGGCGCATTTATTCACTCCGACGGGCGGGCTTGGCTACAACACCGCCATCGAGGATGCAGTCAATCTAGGTTGGAAGCTGGCAGCAGTGCTCCGAGGGGAAGCCGGTCCCAATCTGCTCGCGAGCTACGAGGCGGAGCGCCGGCCGAGCGCCGTGCGCAACACCGGCTACGCAAGACGCTTCGCGGACTCGCTGGGACTCTTTGTTCCCGTTTCCGAGATCGACGACGATTCGCCCGAAGGGGCGGAAGCACGCCGAATCGCTGGCGATTATCTGGCTGCGCACGGCAGGGCCGAGTTCAACATTCCGGGAATTACTTTCGGCACACGTTACGATGCCTCCCCTGTTATCGTCCGGGATGGGACAGAGCCCCCACCGGAAGCTGCCAATACCTATACCCCCTCGGCTTGCCCGGGAGGGCGAGCCCCGCACGCCTGGCTTGAGAAATCACGGTCATTATACGACCGGCTCGGCTTCGAATGGACGCTCCTCTGCCTCGGTAAAGCCGCTCCGACTGGGGATCGCTTTAAAAGAGCTGCGGCAGCCGCCGGAATGCAGCTGGATGTGATCCACATCCCATCCGATTCCGTGCGCGATCTTTATGAGGCTCCCCTCGCCCTGATCCGTCCGGATCAGATCGTCGCTTGGAGAGGCAACGATGATCTTGAGGTAACGCACGTCTTGGCAACGGTTCTTGGCAAGGACTTGGCGCAAACCGACCAGAAAGCAAGTTAATCGCCACCGAATGACGCCTATCCACTTACGGCGAATTCGCCAACTTGTTCTATGGCCCGATCAAAGGGACGATGGAGCTAACGCCGCGACCCCCGACGGCGGACGCCATCGAGCACGAACGCAGCGAACGTATTTTCGACGCGCTCGAGCGGCGTCCTCGGTTCCTTTTCGTGCCATGTTACAACGGCGTTCAACATGCCGAGAATCGCCAGCGCACCGAGGCGCGGGTCGAGGTCGCTCCGAAATTCCCCTTCTTTGACCCCCGCGCGCAGCACGTCTTCAAATATTCGTTCGATCGCGCGGGAATGGCGGCCGACCCGGTGCCGACTTTCGGTCGGCAAATGTCGGCGCTCATTCAGAAAGACGTGCACGTAGTCGCGCCGGTCCCGCAGCGGGTTGAGATGCGAGGCGACGAGGGCACCGAGTTTATCGCTCGCCGTGCCCGGCTCCTCGGTGATGCGGATTGCCGCCTCGACGAAGCCTTCGGCGCCGCGCGCGCAGACCATTTCAAGCGCGACTTCCTTCGACGGAAAATAATAGTAGAGGCTCGCCTGGCGCACGCCCAGTACGTCGGCGATGTCTTGCGTGGAGGCTCCGTGAAATCCACGCCGCGCGAAAACCTGGGCGGCGGCATCGATGATTTCCGCGGTTCGGCGGCGGTTCTTGCCCGTCGCGGCCAGCTTACGGCTGGACCGGCGCTTCCTTTTTTTCATCGCAGCCTTGGCTGACACGATTGCTTTCCCGCTGGCGGCACGCTACCGTGATCTATAGCTCTATAGAATTCCGGCGAAGGCGTGGGAAGCCCAGCGAAATTCCGATTAGGATCGTCGTCCCTTTCCTGCCCGATCATAGCGACTGTTTGCTGCGACCGGGAGCGTCGGATTGCCGGTGGAAGTAGGCGACAAGGATGAGACTAGGGTGAAACGGATGAGTGCAGAACAAAAACCAAAGTCCCTCCAGGCGCTCCTGGACACAGTGCCGAACATCGTCGACCACCTGTTCAGGAATCCGCCGAAGGCGGCACTGAACGTCTTCACCGTGCTGATGCCCGCCGAGGTCGTGAAGCCCGAGTTCACGACCTGGCGGGACGAACAGCGCTCCTGGCGCGAAACGGTCGCGCTCCACGATCAGACCTGGCACATGCACAGCCTGAACGTCCGGGGGCGGGATGCCCTGCGGGTGTTTGAGCGGTTGGCCGTCAACAGTTTCAAGACGTTCACGCCGGGAGCGGCCAAGCAGTTCCTCGCCTGCTCGCCCGAGGGGTACGTCATCGGCGACGGCATTCTCTACTTTCTGGATGTCGACAATATGCTGCTGGTCGGCAATCCGGCGACGACCGACTGGGCACAGTACAACGCCGAGCGCGGCGGCTATGACGTCAAGGTCGAACTGGATCCGCTATGGGCGCTCAATCGTGCGCGCAAACGCAACTTCTATCGCTATCAGGTGGAGGGGCCGCATGCGCTGAGGTTGCTCGAGCGACTTCACGGCGGCGCCCTGCCCGAGATCAAGTTCTTCCGTTCCGGCACCCTCAACATTGCGGGATGCAAGGTGCGGGCGATGCGCCACAGCATGGGAGGCGTGCCGGGGCTCGAGCTGTCTGGACCGTGGGAGGAGCGCGACAGGGTCAGGGGTGCGCTCATCGAGACCGGCCAGAATTTCGGTCTGCGCCAGATCGGCTCGCTCGCCTACTTCAGCACGGTCATCGAGACAGGCTGGTGGGCGGTGCCGTTCTCGGCGATCTACACCAGTCCGGAGCTGCGGGAGTATCGGGAGTGGCTGTCTACCAGCAGCGCCGCGGCGAGGATGTCGCTCGGCGGCAGTTTCTATTCGCCAAACGTCGAGGACTATTATGCCACCCCTTGGGATATCGGGCTCGGGCATCTCATCAAATTCGATCACGATTTCATCGGGCGCCCCACGCTGGAGCGCATGGCCGACATGCCGCACCGGCGGAAGGTGACACTGGTGTGGAACCCGGAGGACGTGTTGAAGGTCTTCCAACGGTTGCTGGAGGACGGCTCGACGGCGATGCACGTCGACCTTCCCGTGTCCGCCGCAGCCCGACTTCACTACGACAAGGTACTAGACAAGAACGGCAAGTTCATCGGCTTGGCGCATTATCCGGGCTACACCATCAATGAGCGGGCAATGATGTCGCTCGGGAGCGTCAAGGAGGAGCATGCCGAGCCGGGCACCGAAGTGGTGCTCGTGTGGGGCGAGGAGGGCGGCGGGAAGAAAAGCGCGCCGTGGATCGAGCCGCACGTTCAGGTGAGGATCCGCGCGACGGTCGCGCCGTCGCCGATCAGCCAGGCGGCCCAGGACTACCGAACCGTCTTGAACGTACGGCGTCAGCCTGCCCTTCACCCTGCGTGATCGCGATGACGTGGCACCGCGGATCAACACTCGGAGATTCCGGAGCAGCAACGACTACCACGGGCCGTGGAAAGTACTCACGGAAACGCCCGCAGCGTGACGCTAACCAGCGACAAGGAAAATTCCGGGTCGAATTGTTCGAACCCGTAGCGATGGAATCCCACTCGACGACGGGCAGATTACAGCCACGCTGGCAGAGGGGGTGGGATTCGAACCCACGGTACGGTTTCCCGTACACACGCTTTCCAAACGAGCGCCTGAAGAACATGCGCGAAGCGTTGGAACGCACCTACAACGCGACACCCGATCCGAAATGGATGGTTGCGGTCGGCGATTGCGCGGTCGACGGCGGAATTTTTGCCGGCAGCTATGC
>JBBDYN010000001.1:0-9999 GCA_040901465.1 Xanthobacteraceae bacterium | reverse complement strand
AGGCGCCGTAATCGAGATAGGATTTCACGCGCGTGAGCGCCGCGATCAGCCGCTCGTTGCCGACGGCGAAGCCCATGCGCCAGCCCGGCATGGAAAACGTCTTCGACATCGAGGTGAACTCGGCGGCTATGTCGAACGCGCCCGGCACCTGCAGGATCGACGGCGGCGGGTTGTTCTCAAAATAGATTTCCGCGTAGGCGAGATCGGAGAGCACGATGAGGTCGTGCTTCTTCGCGAACGCGACCACGTCCTTGTAGAAATCGAGCTCCGCCGTGCACGCGGTCGGATTCGACGGATAGCAGAGCACGAGCGCGATCGGCTTCGGGGTGGAATGGATCACCGCGCGCTCGAGCGCATAGAAGAATTCCGGCCCCGGCTCGCATGGCAGCGAGCGGATCGTTCCTTCCGCCATGAGGAAGCCGAACGCGTGGATCGGGTACGACGGATTGGGAACCAGCACGAGATCGCCGGGCGTCGTGATGGCGTGCGCCATGTTGGCGAAGCCTTCCTTGGAGCCGAGCGTGGCGACAACCTGCGTATCCGGATTGAGCTTCACGCCAAAGCGGCGGCCGTAATAGGCGGCCTGCGCCTTGCGCAATCCCGGAATGCCCTTGGAGGCCGAGTAACGGTCGGTGCGCGGCTTGCCGACCGTCTCCTTCAGCTTCTCGACGATGTGCGCCGGCGTCGGCAGATCGGGATTGCCCATGCCGAGATCAATGATGTCGGCGCCCTGGTTGCGCGCGGCCGCTTTCACGTGGTTCACACTCTCGAAGATATACGGCGGCAGGCGGCGGATGCGGTGAAATTCGTGCATTGTCTCAAGTCCTTGTCCGGGAATCGACCGAAGCCCCCGGGCGTTCTCCGCGTTCTCTTAGCACCGAACGCCGCGGCGGTAGAGGGGCGGTTTTCCGCTCTATTTCGTCTGTTCGATGCGGCGGCGGACTCGGACTTCACGGTCCTTGGCGAGCTTCGTGAGGTTGGCTTCCATGTCCGCGCGCTCGGCTTCGGTAAGCACCCGCGACTCGTCCCCCTCGCTCAATGCGGGCGAGTTGAAGCTCGGATAGGGTGCCGGCGGACCGGGCGACGCGGGCGGCAGCGGGTCGTTGGGGAAGATGCCTTCGGCGGCGCAGGCCGAGAGCAGCAACAAGCAGGCCACGGACAGAAAACCTGTCCGGCGCGCTCTATTTCGCAGCGCACGCACCTGCATTGCCCCTGACCGGATGGTTGCCATGTTCTGGTTCTATGGAAGTCGGCTGTCTCGCCGCCTATTATGGCGGAAGCGCGGTCTCGAGGCACGAGACGAGCAGCGCCCCCGGACGGGGCAAGTCCGGAGATCCGATGCACGGCAAGAGTGAAGATGGCCCCGCGAAGGCCGGTCCGGCCGATCCGGAGGTCTTCGCCAAGAACCTCGCCCGTCTGATCGAAGAAGGCGGGCGGGCCCTCTCGGCCTATCTCAAGCCGCGCGAGGAAGGCGAACTCAGCGACGAGCTCGCCGAGCAGATTACCGACGCCGTGAAGACGATCGGCCACGTCGCCGAATATTGGCTCGCCGATCCGCAGCGCTCGTTGGAAGCGCAATCGAGCCTGATGAAGGCCTATCTCGCCGTGTGGGCCGCCTCGGCGCGGCGCTTGTCGGGCGAAAGTGCCGAGCCGGTGGCCAAACCCGATCCGAAAGACAGCCGTTTCTCCGATCCGGACTGGTCGGACAACCCGTTCTTCGACGCGCTCAAGCAATCCTATCTCGTCACCGCCGACTGGGCGCAACGCATGGTGCGCGACGCCGAAGGCATCGACGAGCACACGCGCCACAAGGCGGAGTTCTACGTGCGGCAAATCGCGGGCGCTATCTCGCCGTCGAACTTCGTGCTCACCAATCCGGCGCTCCTGCGCGAGACATTTTCGTCGAACGCGGAAAATCTCGTGCGCGGCTTCCACATGCTCGCGGAGGACATCGAGGCGGGCGGCGGCGAACTGCGCATCCGCCAGACCGATCCGAGCAAGTTCGAGGTTGGGCGCAATCTCGCAACCACGCCGGGGAAGGTAATTTTCGAAAACGAGTTGTTCCAGCTCATCCAATACGCGCCGACGACCAAGGACGTGCTCGCGGCGCCGCTCCTCGTGGTGCCGCCCTGGATCAACAAATTCTATGTGCTCGATCTCACGCCGGAAAAATCCTTCCTGAAATGGGCGGGGGATCAGGGCCTCACGGTGTTCGTGATGTCCTGGGTCAATCCGGACGCACGCCTCGCGGCCAAGGGCTTCGAGCATTACATGCAGGAGGGCGTGATCGCGGCGCTCGATGCGGTGCGTCTGGCCACCGGCGAAGCGAAGACGCACGCGGTCGGCTATTGCGTGGGCGGCACGCTATTGGCCACGACGCTCGCCTGGCTCGCGGCCAAGGGCGACGACCGCGTGCTGTCGGCGAGCTTCCTCGCGACGCAGGTGGATTTCACCTACGCGGGCGACCTCAAGGTGTTCGTGGACGAGGATCAGCTCAAGGGCCTCGAACGCCGGATGCAGGACACCGGCTATCTGGACGCGAGCAAGATGGCGGGCGCCTTCAATCTCCTGCGCGCAAACGACCTGATCTGGCCGTACGTCATCAACAACTACTTGCGCGGCAAGGCGCCCTTCCCGTTCGACCTGCTCTACTGGAATTCGGATTCGACGCGGCTGCCTGCCGCGAACCACTCATTTTATCTCCGCAATTGCTATCTCGAGAACAGGTTGTCGAAGGGCGAGATGCAGCTCGCGGGCGTCACGATCGACCTCAAGCGGGTGAAGCTGCCGGTCTATAATCTCGCCACGCGCGAGGATCACATCGCGCCGGCGAAGTCGGTTTTTCTCGGCTCGCAATTCTTCGGCGGGCCGGTGCGCTTCGTGCTGACCGGCTCGGGCCACATCGCCGGCGTCGTCAACCCGCCGGAGAAGAAGAAATATCAGTACTGGACCGGCGGCGCGGCCAAGGGCGACCTCGATAAGTGGATCGGCAAAGCCAATGAGCACGCGGGCTCCTGGTGGCCCGACTGGTTCGCGTGGATCGAGAAGCACAATCCGCGCCGTGCGCCGGCACGCGAGCCCGGCGGCGGCAAGCTCAAGCCGATCGAGGATGCGCCGGGGCGATACGTGCGGGTGAGATCGTAATTACGCCGCGCGCTGCTTCTCCTTCGCGCGCACGCTGCGATCCCAGAGCATCATCAATAGCTCGTCCTCGGTCATGGGCCGGCCGAACAGGAAACCCTGGCCGATATCGCAGCCGAGCCCCTTCAACGTATTTAGATCCTTCGAGTTCTCGATGCCGACAGCCACGACACTACTGCCGAATTCGTGCGCCATGGAAATGATATGCCCGCAAACCTTCTGGCGGTCCGCGCTATCGCTGCAATTGCGGACGAGCGTGCGGTCGATCTTCATTTCCGAGAAGCGAACATTGCCGAGCTGTTTGATGGCACGGAACGTCTGCTCAATCTTTTCGTAAGCATCTTTCTGCTGCGCGATCAAAATGAGCGACGCGCCAAAATCGTCGACCGCGATGCTCAGCCCGGCCTCGCCGAGGCTCCTGGAGACTTTCTGCATCTTGTCGACGTTGCCCAGCACTTCCGTTTCCGCAACGTCGAAGATCACGTCCGCGCCTTTGCCCGGCCGCGGCCGGTATTTCTGGACGATCTCCGGGAGCGGAAGTCGCGTGAGGCTGGCCACGCTCACATTGACCGCGAGCCGTACTTCCACGCCGATTTCAAGCAGGTTGGCGCTCGTCTTCAGCGCGCTGATCAAGGCGCGCTCGGTCAACGCGACGAGCCCGCGCGGCGTCGCGCTCGCCACGAGCTCAGCGCCCTGAACCACGTGCCCGTCGCCATCGCACAGCCGAGCGAACGCCTCCAGGCCGACAAGCCGCATTTTCTGAAGATCAATCTTGGGCTGATACCAGAACTCGATCTGATCGGAGCGCAGCGCCTGCTCCAGGTCGAATCCGTCGGGGGCCGGCAACGGCCAGTCCGTGGGCGACGCATCGCGCGGGTCCATCTTGGGATTCATTGCGGCTCGGAACGGGTTTCTCGTCCCTGCCGCTTTACGACAAAATCGCTAAGTCCCGGCGGCGAAACTCGCTAAAATTTTAACGACCCGAGCGGCAAATCAGGGAAACAGCGCTATCTGCTCCAACCCCATGGTCTCGCCGAAGCCGAGCATCAGATTCATGTTCTGCACGGCCTGGCCGGAGGCGCCCTTCACGAGATTATCGAGCGTCGAGATCACGATCGCCCGCCCGGCCGTGCGGTCGGCGATCACGCCGATCTGGAGAAAGTTCGATCCGCGCACGTGTCGCGACTGCGGCACCTCGCCGAGCGGCAGGACCTGGATAAAAGGCTCGACCTTGTAGAAATCCGCGAGCACGTGGTGCATCTGCTCCACCGTCGTCTTGCCCTCGGCGCGCACATAGTGCGTCGCATAGATGCCGCGGTTCATGGGCGCGAGATGCGGCGTGAAGGTCGGCGTCACCGCGCGATTGGCGGCGAGCGAGAATTCCTGGTCGAGCTCGGCCATGTGCCGGTGGTGCGCCACGCCATAGGCGTGGATGCCTTCCGACACCTCGGAGAACTGCATGGTCTCCTTCACGGAACGGCCGGCGCCGGTCATGCCGGTCTTGGAGTCGATTACGATCTCGTCGGGATTGATCGCGCCCGCCTCGATCAGCGGCACGATCGCCAGGATCGAAGTCGTGGTGAAGCAGCCGGGATTGGCGACCAGCCGCGCGAGCTTGATCTCGTCGCGATAGATTTCGGTGAGGCCGTAGACTGCCTGTTTCTGCAGCTCCATCGCCTGATGCGCGTGGCCGTACCATTTCTCGTAGGCGGCGGGATCGTTCAAGCGAAAATCGGCCGAGAGGTCGACGATCTTCTGTTCTGGCACCTTCTCGAGGATGTTCTTGACCACCGCTTGCGTGGTGCCATGCGGCAGCGCGCAGAACACGAGATCGAATGCGCTGGCGTCGAGCTCGTCGACGGTGACGAGCTTCGGCAAGTCGAAGCCATGGAACTGCGGGAAGACGGCGGCCAAAGGCTGGCCCGCGCGGCGGTCGGCGGTCAGCCCCTTGATCGCGACCTTCGGGTGCCGGAGCAGCAGGCGCACGAGCTCGGCGCCGGTGTAACCGGACGCGCCGATGACGGCGATCTCCGCCGTCTTGCTCGCGGAACTGCGCGATTTCTTGGTCTCTGGCATGGGGGCCTCCTGCCGGGGGCGGAGGCATACAGCAATCGGCGGCTGCAAGGAAGGCACTCGATTCCGTCGTCCCGGAACCTCGCCAAGCGAGGTATCCGGGACCGTTCGCCGCGAATCTCAGCAGACGATTCCGGGTCTCGGGCTTCGCCCTCGCCCGGGATGACGATTCACCGGCGCCGCTTCTCGGCAATCAGCCCGACCATCATCATCGCCATGGTGGCGCCGGCAAGCGCCGTGACGTCGGCGTGGTCGTAAGGCGGCGCGACTTCCATCACGTCCATGCCGACGATATCGAGCGGCCCGAGCGCGTGCAGGATCATCATCGCCTCGCGCGTGCTCATCCCACCCGCGACCGGCGTGCCCGTACCTGGCGCGTACGCCGGATCGAGCGCGTCGATGTCGAAGGTGAGATAGGCGCGGCCGCGGCCCGCGCGCGCCACGATCATTTCGATCACGCCCTTGACGCCGAGCGTCTGGATTTCGTGACCCCAGACAATCGCGATGCCGTGATCGGCGGGCGCGTGCGTACGCACACTGATCTGGATCGAGTGCTTGGGGTCGATCAGCTTCTCGTTCACGGCGCGGGCGACGAAGGAGCCGTGGTCGATGCGGGCGGGATCGGGATTCCAGGTGTCCTGATGCGCGTCGAACTGGACAAGCGCGAGCGGCCCGTATTTCGCCGCGTGCGCCTTGAGCAAGGAATAAGTGACCGAATGATCGCCGCCGAGGGTAAGCAGCTGGGGCCCGGTGCCGATGATTTGCGCCGCCAGCCTCTCCACCGTCTGCGGCACGAGATCGACGCGGCCGTGATCGATGCCGCAGTCGCCCCAGTCGACCACGGCGAGCTTCTCGAACGGATCGAAGCCGAACGGATATTGCGGGTCGCCGTCGAGGATCGCCGACGCGCGGCGGATCGCCTGCGGCCCAAAGCGCGCGCCCGGCCGGTTCGAGGTCGCGGAATCGAACGGCACGCCCCAGACCGCGAGATCGACGCCCTTGAGGTCGCGCGAATAGCGGCGGCGCATGAAGGAAAGCGCGCCGGAATAGGTCGGTTCCTGCGCGCCGCCGTGGATGCTGCCGCCGGCGAAGGCGTTGTCGGTGGGGCGCGGCTCGTCGGTCATGGTTTTGCTTCCGTGCTGGCCGAGTAAAGAGGACGCGGACGGCATACGCAACTCGGGCCTGCCCGAGTTGCGTAATGAAAAAGTGCCCAAGTCGGATAAATCCGACTTGGGTGACAAGCCCATGACGTTAGATTGCCGCGCGGCGCACGGCGCTATAGGGTCACGCTCGCCAACAACAAGGAGCCGCACCAATGGCCGCCGACGGCACCTGGAACATCGCGATCGAAACGCCCATGGGCACGCGCAACTCGACGCTCACACTCAAGTCCGAAGGCGGCGCGCTCAAGGGCACGCAATTGGAGGGCAAGGACCAGACCGAGATTGCCGAGGGTACCATCGACGGCAACCAGCTCACGTGGAAGGTCTCGATCGTGAAGCCGATGCCGATGGACCTGAAATTCTCGGCCGAGGTCGACGGCGACAAGATTTCCGGCCAGGCCGCGACCGCGATGTTCGGCAGCTTCCCGTTCACGGGGACGCGGACGGCGTGACGGGCTAAAAATCCGGATCGCCCGACTCGCCGTCGTCCCACTTGACGGGCGGGTGCGAATTTGACTTTTGGCACCTCGGTCGGTCCAGCCAGCGAGCCAGAGGGAACAATGAAATGAATGCGTCAGTCATTTGCCTGCGCGCCGCGATCCTGATTCTCATTGCGGGTCTCGCCATCGGACTCAGGATGGGCATGACGGACGATCACTCGCTTATGCCGGCGCACGCGCACACCAACCTCGCTGGCTTCGTCATCCTGTCGCTCTATGGCCTGACCTACCACGCGTTTCCGGCCATGGGGGCGCACAAACTCGCGCGCATTCAGGCGTGGGGCGCGATCGTGGGCGCGGTAGTGATGTCCACCGGCCTCGTGTTTCTGTACGGCACCGGGGACCAGAGCTATGAGCCGGTCGTGGTCATCGGCTCCCTCATCTTCTTCGCGGGCACCCTGCTGTTCGCCTGGATTCTTTTTTCCGGAACGCGTGGCTCGGTTGCCGCCTGATCGGCCGCGGCGGCCTTCTCGACTTTGTTGAGGGTCATCACTATCTGACCACGATCTCCGGGATCGTGGATCAGAAGCCTCTCCACGAAGGCGTTTGCCTCGATTCAAGTCGTCGTCCCTCCGTGGCATGATCGCCGCTTACTGATTCGCAACCAAAGCCGCTGCAAAAGGCTCCATGTCCCCTCGCCGCTACGCCGCCAAAGCTTCGAAAAAAACCGCCAAGAAATCCAAGGCCCCGGCGCGCGCCGGTGCCAAGGGCAAGGCTGCGACGAAAGCCGCCGAGAAGAAGCAGCCGGATTTGTTCGAAGCGGAATCCGCCCGCGCCGGCAAGGGCCGGGGCGCAAAGGCGGCGAAATCCCGCAAGCGCGGCGAATACAGTGCCGAGCACATCGAGGTGCTGGAAGGCCTCGAGCCCGTGCGCCGCCGCCCCGGCATGTACGTGGGCGGCACCGACGAGCGCGCGGTGCACCACCTGTTCGCGGAAGTCATCGACAATGCCATGGACGAAGCAATTTCGGGCCACGCCACCTTCATCGAGGTGGAGATGGAGGCCGACGGCTTCATCAACGTCGCTGACAATGGCCGCGGCATCCCGGTCGAGGAACATCCCAAGTTCAAGAAGAAGTCCGCGCTCGAAGTGATCATGACGACGCTGCACGCGGGCGGGAAATTCCACCACGAAGTCTACGAGACCTCGGGCGGATTGCATGGCGTCGGCGTCTCGGTCGCGAACGCGCTCTCGGAAGTGCTCGAAGTCGAGGTCGGTCGCGGCGGCAATCTCTATCGCCAGACCTACAAGCGCGGCGTGCCGCAGGCCCCGGTCAAGCTCGTGCAGAAGGGCGCGAAGCGCCGCGGCACGCGCGTGCGGCTCCGCCCCGATCCGCAAATCTTCGGCGCAGGCGCCGCGTTCAAGGCCGCGCGCGTGTTCCGCATGACCAAGGCGAAAGCCTATCTGTTCGGCGGCGTCGAAATCCGCTGGTCGTGCGACAAGGCGCTCTTGAAGGGTCTCGACGAGGTCCCCGAGAAGGAGACGTTCCATTTCGAGAACGGCCTGCGCGATTACCTGACGCAGGAGATCGAAGGCAAGACGCTGATCAATGCCGAATTCTTCGCCGGCTCCTCGGAGAAGAAGGGTCTCGGCAAAGCGGAATGGGCGATCGCCTGGACCGCGGACGACGACGGATTCCTGAACTCCTACTGCAATACGATCCCGACGCAGGAAGGCGGCACGCACGAATCCGGCCTGCGCACCGCGCTCGTGCGCGGGCTCAAGGCGCATGCGGAGCGCATGGGAAACAAGCGCGCGTCGATCGTCACCGCCGAGGACGCGGTGAATGGCGCAGCCGCGATGCTCTCCATCTTCATCCGCGATCCGGAATTCCAGGGCCAGACCAAGGACCGGCTCGCCAATGCCGAAGCCGCGCGGCTCGTGGAAAGCACGATCGGCGACGCGTTCGATCACTGGCTCGCGGGCAATACGCTGCAGGCGAACAAGCTCGTCGATTGGGTCGTGGAGCGCGCCGAGGAGCGCGTGCGGCGCCGCCAGGAAAAGGACATCGCCCGCAAGTCAGCGGTGCGCAAGCTGCGGCTGCCCGGCAAGCTCGCCGATTGCTCGAACGGCTCGGCCGCCGGCTCGGAAATCTTCATCGTCGAGGGCGACAGCGCCGGCGGCTCCGCGAAGCAGGCGCGCGACCGGCAGAGCCAGGCGGTGCTGCCGCTGCGCGGGAAAATCCTGAACGTCGCGAGCGCCGGCCGCGACAAGGTCACGCAAAACCAGCAGCTCGCCGATCTCATGCTCGCGCTCGGCTGCGGCACCGGCGCGCATTATCGCGACGAGGCGCTGCGCTACGACAAGGTGATCGTGATGACCGACGCCGACGTGGACGGCGCGCACATCGCCTCGTTATTGATCACGTTCTTCTATCGCGAGACGCCGAAGCTGATCGATAACAAGCATCTCTATCTCGCCGTGCCGCCGCTCTACCGGCTCACGCACGGCGGCACCACGGTCTACGCGCGCGACGACAAGCACAAGGACGAGCTGCTGAAGACCGTGTTCAAGGGCAAGAAGAACATCGACATCGGCCGCTTCAAGGGCCTGGGCGAAATGATGCCGAGCCAGCTCAAGGACACGATGCACCCGAAGACGCGCACGCTCCTGCGCGTCGTGGTGAAGGACGCGCTCAAGGCCGCGACCACGAAGGCCGTCGAGCGCCTCATGGGCAACAAGCCCGAGGCGCGGTTTCAGTTCATCTCCGAGAACGCGCAGTTCGCGAAGGAGTTGGATATCTAGGCTGGTCATTCCGGAATGCGCCGAAGGCGCGGGCCCGAATGACGAATTTTATCCCCGTTGAAAATTTCTTCTCGATCATCGTCTTCCGCGATTTTTCAAGAATCTTATCCCCGCCTTTCGCGGCGGCGTTAAAATGATGCCGTCGGGCAAGCCCGACTTTGGCGGGGGGCGCGTGGCCACGCGAAACCATGTGCGGATCGGGAGTGGCGCCCGCGAACGTGCCTCGCAAGCACGCGCTCGGGAGCCCCGGGGCCCCGCCCGGCGGCAGTCGCTCCTGCCCCGAAATTTCGAAGGAATTTCGGGAAAGCAGGCAGCGCCAAGAGACCGCCTGCGAGGAGCTCGCTGAGACGGAGCCGCAAGGCTCCCGAAAAGCGCGG